>NZ_JNXY01000025.1 GCF_000717135.1 Catenuloplanes japonicus | reverse complement strand
CTCGACCACGGCGGTCTTGCCCACGCCGGGCTCACCGATGAGCACCGGGTTGTTCTTGGTGCGGCGGGACAGCACCTGCATGACCCGCTCGATCTCCTTGTCCCGGCCGATGACCGGGTCGAGCTTGCCCTCGCGGGCGGCCTGGGTGAGGTTCCGCCCGAACTGGTCGAGCACCAGGCTGGTGGACGGGGCAGCCTCGCCGGTGGCCGTGGTGGCCGCGGCGGCGCCCTTGTCCTGATATCCGGAGAGAAGCTGAATGACCTGCTGGCGGACCCGGTTGAGGTCGGCGCCCAGCTTGACCAGCACCTGCGCGGCCACACCCTCGCCCTCACGGATCAGGCCGAGCAGGATGTGCTCCGTGCCGATGTAGTTGTGGCCGAGCTGCAGCGCCTCGCGCAGGGACAACTCCAGGACCTTCTTGGCCCTGGGGGTGAAGGGGATGTGTCCGCTGGGGGCTTGCTGGCCCTGGCCGATGATCTCCTCAACCTGCTGGCGCACGCCTTCGAGCGAGATGCCCAGGCTTTCCAGGGCCTTGGCGGCGACGCCCTCACCCTCGTGGATGAGACCCAGCAGGATGTGCTCGGTGCCGATGTAGTTGTGGTTGAGCATCCGGGCTTCTTCCTGAGCCAGGACGACAACCCGACGCGCTCGGTCGGTGAATCGCTCGAACATATCCCTTGTGCTCCTCACGTGCCGTGCGCACTCGATCTTGTGAGTCGAGCAACGTGGCGGCGCCACGTCCGGACCAACACGAGGAGGGTCCGTGCCATCACTCTATCGCCGCCGACCGACTTCTCCGCTCCTCGAAGCAGCCCCATCGTTCCCGGAAGTACCTGAGTAACAGCGGTCGGCGACGTATTTACCAACCTGCCACGGAGAACCGCTGTTCCCCGGGTGGCGGCAGTACGCGGAGAGCGAAATCCACAGGCTCGCCGAGTTATCCACAAGCCCTGCGGTTATCAACAGGGGGCTGTGGATAACCCTGTGAGCTGGCAATACACGCACGAAGGCCCGCGACGCGGTGTGCGTCGCGGGCCTTCGACCGTAAGACAGTGAAGCGCTACGGGACGGTCAGCGCCCGGGGCCCTTCGCGTGAAACTCGTCCACGATCTCCTGCGGGATGCGCCCGCGGTCGGAGATCTCCTTGCCCGAGTTCTTGGCCCAAAGGCGAATCGCCTTGTTCTGCTCCCGGTCCGCCGCCGCGCCGCCACGGCCCCGCGCGGCGCGACCGCCGACAACGACACCGCCCCGGCCGACCTTAGTGCCGGCGCCCAGGTACGGCTCGAAAAGCGTCCGCAATTTCTCGGCGTTCTTCTTCGAGAGGTCGATCTCGTACTGCACACCGTCGAGGGCGAACTTGACCGTCTCGTCCGCGTCGCCGCCGTCGATGTCGTCGACCAGCTTGTGAATGATCTGCTTGGCCACGGGCCGTTATCCTTCCGAGCAAGTTTCTCCCGCAATACCTGAACAATAACTCAAAAGATGCGTCGCCCGTCAATAGGATGGGCAAGGGTCTTGTGGCGTGCCGTGCGGGGAACCGTCCAGCGGCTTTCCACAATGCCGAAGTCGAACGGATTACCTGGTCAAGCCGGTTCCATGGAACCGAAGCGACATTCTCGACTGCCCGCTTGGAAGGCATTCACCCTCGATACGAGGCCGGATCGTGACCGGAAATCCGCGAGGCGCTCAAGTGCTACCTGGCGACCTGCTAGGTGGATGTTGTGTCCGCAGTCACGCCCCGTCACACCAAGACCCGAAGAACGGAGCATTTCGGACTCTACTCCGAAGAGATGCGGACGACCCGGCGGGTACCGTTCCCCGCGTCGTGGCAAGGATAAAGGCCGCCACCGATTCACCCCGCTTGCGTGTCCAGCGGATTGCTGTCCGTCACGGAATGCGGCCGAATATCAACTGGGCGCGCGGCGTCTTTGGAACTCCGCGGCATTAAGCGTTCCGCTCGAAGACCATGCGAAGGCCGATCAACGTGATCATGGGTTCATGGTGAGTGATCGAGCGGCACTCCGCGATCACGAGCGACGCCAGCCCGCCGGTCGCGATCACGGCCTTGACCTCACCGATCTCCTCGACCATCCGTTCCACGATCCGGTCGACCTGACCCGCGAAACCGAAGTAGAGACCGGATTGCAGACACTCCACGGTGTTCTTTCCGATCACCGAGCGCGGTTTGGTGGCCTCCACCTTCCGCAACTGCGCCGCACGGGCCGCGAGCGCGTCGAACGAGATCTCGATGCCGGGCGCGAACGCGCCGCCCAGGAACTCGCCCCGCGCGCTGATCACGTCGAAGTTCGTGGTGGTGCCGAAGTCGACCACGATCGACGGGCCGCCGTACAGGCTGTGCGCGGCCAGCGTGTTGACCACGCGGTCCGCGCCGACCTCCTTCGGATTGTCGATCGCGAGCTGCACCCCGGTCCGCACGCCCGGCTCCACGACCACGTGCGGAACCGCGTCGTAGTACTTCGCCAGCATCGTGCGCAGGTTGCGGAGCGCGGCCGGCACGGTCGAGCAGGCCGCCACCCCGGTGATCTCCACGTTGTCGCCGGCCAGCAGGCCGCGGAACATCAGCCCCAGCTCGTCGGCGGTGGACCGCGCGTCGGTCTTCACCCGCCAGGAGTGCCGGAGCTGGTCCCCGTCGAACGTGGCCAGCACGGTGTTCGTGTTTCCGATGTCGATGCAGAGCAGCACGGTGGAAGCCTAACGATCAGGCGTTCCTCTCCGGCCGCAGGTCCATGGCGATGTCCAGGATCGGCGACGAGTGGGTCAGCCCGCCGACCGAGAGGTAGTCCACGCCGGTCGCGCCGTACTCGGCCGCCACCGCCAGCGTCAGCCCGCCGGTCGCCTCCAGCTCGGCCCGGTCGCCGACCGCGGCCACCACCTCACGCAGCAGCTCCGGCGTCATGTTGTCGCAGAGCAGGAAGTCCGCGCCGGCCTCGACCGACTCGACCGCCTCCGCGACCGTGGTCACCTCCACCTGCACCGCCACGTCCGGGAACGTCTCCCGCACCCGCCGGTACGCCGCGGTCAACCCGCCGGCCGCCAGCTTGTGGTTGTCCTTGATCATGGCGACGTCGTAGAGGCCCATCCGCTTGTTCGTGCCGCCGCCGGCCCGCACCGCGTACTTCTCCAGCACCCGCAGGCCCGGCGTGGTCTTGCGGGTGTCCAGCACGGTCGCCTTCGTCCCGGCCAGCTCGTCCGCCCAGGCGCGCGTGTGCGTCGCCACGCCGGACGCCCGGCAGAGCAGGTTGAGCGCGGTCCGCTCCGCGGTCAGCAGCGCCCGGGTCGGTCCGGTCACGGTGGCCAGCACGTCGCCCCGGCGCACCCGCGTGCCGTCCTTCGAGGTCAGGACCACATCGACGGTACGGCCGGAGGCCAGCTCGAACACCGCGGCCGCGACGGCCAGCCCGGCCACCACGCCGTCCGCGCGCGCCACCAGATCGGCCGTGTCGGTCTGATCCGCCGGGATGGTGGACTCACTGGTCACGTCCCGGTGTTCCGGCCCGAGATCCTCCTCCAGTGCGGTGCGCACGATCCGCTCGATCTCCGCGACCGGCAGGCCCGCCTCGTCCAGCGCGGCTTTCGTACCCTCGGAAACGCTCATGATCTCGGCTCCCAGCTGTTCACAGGCTTACCGTCCTCGGCGATCGCGGTGACCAGGTGGCCGCGCCACGCGTCCTCCGCCACGCCGAAATCCTCCCGCCAGTGGCAGCCGCGGGTCTCCTGCCGGGCGTAGGCCGCGCCGGTCAGCGCGGTCGCCACGGTCAGCAGGTTCGTCGCCTCCCAGCTCGCGGTGCGCGGCGTGCCCCGGCGGCCGGCCGTGGCGGTGAGCGCGGCGGCGGTGCCGACCAGCGAGCCGGCCGAGCGCAGCACGCCCGCGCCGCGGCTCATCGCGCGCTGCAGGTCGGGTCGCGCGTTCTCGTCCACCACCCAGCCCGGCGTCGCGTCCGGGATCACCGGCTCGGACTGCTCCGGGAGGTCCCGCCGGATGTCGTCCGCGATCCGGCGGGAGAAGACCAGGCCCTCCAGCAGCGAGTTGCTGGCCAGCCGGTTCGCGCCGTGCACGCCGGTGCAGGCGACCTCGCCGCACGCGTACAGGCCGGGGATGCTCGTGCGGCCGTGCAGGTCGGTCCGGACGCCGCCGGAGGCGTAGTGCGCGGCCGGCGCGACCGGGATCAGGTCCGTCACCGGGTCCACACCGGCCGCGCGGCAGGACGCCAGGATCGTCGGGAAGCGGTGCTCCAGGAACTCGCGCCCGAGGTGCCGCGCGTCCAGGTAGACGTGGTCCGAGCCCTCGGCCAGCAGCACCCGGTGGATGCCCTTCGCCACCACGTCGCGCGGGGCCAGCTCGGCCAGCTCGTGCTGGCCGACCATGAACCGCTTGCCGTCGCCGTCGACCAGGTGCGCGCCCTCGCCGCGCAGCGCCTCGCTGATCAGCGGACGCTGGACCGAGCTGACCGCGCCGCTCACGAACGACGTGGGGTGGAACTGCACGAACTCGACGTCCGTGACCGCGGCGCCGGCCCGCAGCGCGAGCGCCACGCCGTCGCCGGTGGACACGGACGGGTTCGTGGTGGACGCGAAGATCTGGCCCATGCCGCCGGTGGCCAGCACCACGGCCCGGCCCAGGATCGCGCCGACGCCGTCCTCCGCGCCCTCGCCCAGCACGTGCAGCGTGATGCCGCAGGCCCGGCCGTTCGCGTCGGTGAGCAGGTCCAGCACCAGCGCGTGCTCGACCATCCGGATCCACGGGTCACGGCCGACCGCGGCGTGCAGTGCACGCTGGACCTCCGCGCCGGTCGCGTCGCCGCCGGCGTGGATGATCCGGTTGGCGCGGTGGCCGCCCTCGCGGGTCAGCAGCAGCGCGCCCTCGTCGTCGCGGTCGAACTCGGCGCCGATCCGGATCAGCTCGCGGACCCGGGCCGGGCCCTCCTCCACCAGCACCCGGACCGCTTCCGCGTCGCAGAGGCCGACGCCGGCGACCTCGGTGTCGTACGCGTGCGCCTCCGGCGTGTCCAGCGGATCCAGCACCGCGGCGATGCCGCCCTGCGCCCACCGGGTCGACCCGTCATCTATGTTGACCTTGGTGACCACGGTGACGTGCAGCCCGCCTTCGCGAAGATGCAACGCGGCGGTAAGCCCGGCGATACCGGAACCCACCACGATGACGTCGGTGGTCTCCGTCCAGCCCGGCGCCGGGGCGGCGAGACGCGTCGGCAGAGCCGGAAGATCGAGTGGACGCATCCCACCAGTCAACTCGACGCGCCCGCGCTTGGGGAGCGCCGCCGACGAAAAGTGGGCCTAATCGCTAGCCCGCCTGCCGTCGGGGCGCCTCGATCCGCGACACACTACGCCCGAAATTTCGGCTTATACAGGCCGATAGGCGCACAGTCGTAAAAGCACCGGAATGGTCAGTCGGTCACCGGGAGCGCATTCGGGCCGGCCGCCCGCAGCGACTTGTTGATTTTGATGTCCTGCAGCCAGATGTAGCAGCGTGCGCCGCGGTCGCCGGTCTTCCAGTCGGCCTCGTTGGCCAGGACCGGGGCGACGCCGCTGCGGGCCGCGAGGTCGTCGTCCTTCGGGACCTTCACGTAGTCCGCGATGCGCTGGCGGCAGTTGTTGTAGAACGTCTGCCACGCCGCCACGTCGGTGACCTGCGGGTATTTCGTGTTGGCCGGCGCCTGCCAGACGCCGACGAACTCACCGTTGTGCTCCGTGGCGCAGTCGATCGCGGCCATCTTGGTGATCTCGAGCGTGCTCTGCACGTCCATCGTGTAGCAACCGAGGCGCAGCGGCGCGTCCTCCGCCTTCAGGCCGTCCTTGGCCGTGCCCTTGCGGACCACGGTGGTGCCGTTCTCCTCGACGTTGGACCGCTCGGTCACGTCGCAGCGGTACCACCGCGCGCCACCGGCCCAGGCCTGATCGGACGGGACCGCGAGCCCGAGCGCTAGCCGGCCCAGCCGCCAGTCCGCCCCGAGATAGGTCGCGGACTGCTTGTCGCACTCCGCGAACGCGGCCTGCGCGCCACCGGAGTCACGGGCCGGCGGCTTGTCCGCGGCCGCGGTCTCGCCGGTGAACGTGCCGACGAACGCGGTCTCCAGGCGGTGGTCCGCCGCGCAGTCCACCGGCGTGGACACCGCACGCAACGCCACCGGCGCGAAGTCCGTCGAGTAACAGACGCCGGCGACCGGCACGAAGGGCTTCGGCTCCGGAAGCCCGCCCCAGTCGTCGGTCAGGTCTCCGTCGACGCCCTCCGGCATGCCGCAACCGGCCAGCACGGCCGTCATCAGGGCGCCGAGCGCCAGCGCCGCCACCGAGCGTCGCATCCGTGGAACCTCCCCTGTCGCCGGCCCGCAAACGGACCCGGATGCCTAACGTAACGTCCGGAGCGAAACCCGGCATGCCGCGTGCCCCGATCGGGCGCGCGGCATCACCGCGTTTATACAGGTCAGAGCAGTTCTATCGGAATGTTGTCGATCAGCCGGGTGGTGCCGGTCCGCGCGGCGACCAACAGGCGCGCCGGTCCGTGCTCGGGCGCGGGGCCGAGATCCGGGGCGAGCAGGACCAGGTAGTCGAGTCGTACCCCCGGCTCATTTGTGATCTTGGCATGTGCGACCGCGAGCGCGTCGGACGCGGAGCTGCCCGCGGCGGCGGCCTCCGAGGCGGCACGCAGGCCGGCGGAGAGCGCGAGCGCGGCCACCCGCTCGTCCGCGGAGAGGTAGCGGTTGCGGCTGGACAGGGCCAGGCCGTCCGGCTCTCGGACGGTCGGGACGCCGACCACCTCGACCGGCACGTTCAGGTCGCGGACCATCCGGGTGACCAGCGTGAGCTGCTGGTAGTCCTTCTCGCCGAAGAACGTCAGGTCCGGGCGGGTCAGCTGGAGCAGCTTGAGCACCACGGTGAGCACGCCGTGGAAGAAGCCGGGCCGGCTCGCGCCCTCCAGCTCCTCGCCGAGCGGGCCCGGGTTGAGCCGGACCTGCGGCGGGCCGTCCGGGTACATCTCCCGGGCGGACGGCGCGAAGACCAGGTCGGCGCCGGCCCGCGCGCAGATCTCCAGGTCGGACTCGAGCGTGCGCGGGTAACGGTCCAGATCCTCGGCCGGGCCGAACTGCAGCGGGTTCACGAAGATCGTGGTGATCACGTGGTCCGCGCGCTCCCGGGCCGCGCGCAGCAGCGCCTCGTGGCCGTCGTGCAGCGCGCCCATGGTCATCACCACCGCGACGCGGCCGGTCAGCTTCGCCCGCGCGTCGGCGAGGTCGGCAACCGTCTTGACCAGCTCAGAGGTCGTCATGCGGGGTGCCCTCCCGGGCGTCGGCGAGGACGCCGAGCAGCGGCTCGGCGTCGACGGGTCGGAGCCGGCCGGCGGAGATCGCCCGGTCGGCGGTGCGGCGGGCCAGCGCCCGATAGACCGCGACCGAATCCGGCGCGGCCTCGGTCAGCTCCGCGAGGTGGCGGGCCACGGTGCCGGCGTCGCCGCGCGAGACCGGGCCGGTCAGCGCCGCGTCGCCGAGGAGCAGCGTGTTCTCCAGCGAGGCACGGAGCAGCGGCGCCAGCACCCGTTCCGGATGCCGCACGCCGGCGTCGCGCAGCCGGTCCAGCGCGTCGTTGACCAGCGTGACCAGGTGGTTCGCGCCGTGGGCGAGCGCGGCGTGGTAGAGCGCGCGGTCGCGGTCGCGGATCCACTCGACCGCGCCGCCGAGCTGCGCGACCAGGCACTCGGCGAACGGCCGGACGTCAGCGCGCGTGGTGACGCCGTAGGAGATGCCGCGCAGCCGGGCCAGATCCTCCGGCCGGCCGGTGAACGTCATCGCCGGGTGCAGCGCGAGCGGCCGTGCGCCGCGCGCGACCGCGGGGTCGAGCTGCGCGAGCCCGTGCGCGCCGGACGTGTGCGCGACGACCTGGCCGGGGCGCAGCGCGCCGTCGTCCGCGAGACCGCGCGTCACGGCCGCGGTCGCGTCGTCCGGCACGGCGATGATCAGCAGGTCCGTGGCCGCGCGGGCGACCTGGTTGGGTGGCAGGTGGGCGGTGTCCGGCAGCAGCCGGTCTATCCGCTCGGTGGTGGCGTCGGAGGTTCCGGAGGCGGCGATCACGCGGTGGCCGGCGGCGGCCAGCGCGGCGCCGAGCGTGGCGCCCACCCGGCCCGCGCCGATGATCCCGACGGTCAGCGTGGCGGCCTCGGTCTTCACGGGCCTGGCGATGGAAGGGCGGCGCATCGATGCGGCCATGTCAGCGATCCAGTCCTCGAAAGGTGGGTACCGGTCGGGGCCAGTATGCGCCAGTGTTTCAGAGCTGATACAAGCGTGTGTGAAAACCTTCACCACGACCGTCCGGGCGGGCCCGGACGGTCGTGGCAGCGTACTCAGCGCAGGAAGCCCGCATCGACGAACTTGAAGTTCGTGCCGCCGTCCGGCGCGTTCCGCCCGTCGTGCACCACCAGCAGGCCGCCGGGGAATCCGGGCAGCGGCGTCCCGGTCACGGCCGCGCCGTCGCACTCCTCCGAGCCGTCGGCGTACGGGCCGTCTGTCACGGCGAAGTGCCCGATCGGCCGGTTCGTGCGCCGGTCGTACGTGTAGAACGTGTTGTCGCCCTGGCTGGACACCACGAGCGTGTGCCGGGCGATGGTCAGTCCCTCCACGTCCGCCGCGATCCTGCCCCCGAAGCCCGGGTCCGCGTCGTAGTCGACCACGCACTCCTCGGTCGCCTCGTCGTAGCTCGCCGGGATGCCGAACTCGCGCACCTTCTCCACCGTGACCGGGCGGCCGGTAAAGCGGCCGTCGCGGATCGGCACCCGCCAGAGCGCCACGTCCTCCTGCGCCAGATAGGCGACGCCGTTCTCCGGGTCCGCCACCACGCCCTCGACCTGCGGGCCGTCACCCGGGTCCGCGCACGGCGCCCAGTGGCTGCCGTCCGGCAGCGTGAACGTGGACGGCAGCGTCAGCCGGTCCACCGCGCGATAGCCGATCCTGCCGTTGCGGACCTCCAGCGTGAAGGTGCCGACCTCGGGCGTGCTGCGGCGGCTGACCAGCAGATATCCGCCCGCGATCACGTCCAGGCCGTAGGCGGTGCGCTGCGCGTTCACCTCCGCCTGGGTGGCGTTGAACGCGAACGGCACGTCCGCCGCGGTCACGTCCGTGAGCAGGCCGGTGCGCACGTCGATCGCGTAGAAACGCAGCTGGTCACGGCCCCGGTCGCTGACCGCGGCCACGTCCACCAGCCTGCCGCCGAGCCGGACGCCCTCGACGATGTCCACGTTGTTGAACCGGCCGGCCTCGTCGTCCGGGCCGGGCGCGGGTGGCGTCTCGATCGATTGCAGCTCACGTCCGCGCAGGTCGTAGACGCGCAGGCCGCCGTTCTTCGCCGTGGCGATGACGCGGCTCCTGGTCCTGTCGACCGGATTGACCCAGATCGCGGGGTCGTCCGCGTCCGCGTTGCCGCCGGCCTCGTCGTCGTGCAGCGCCGGCGTCTCCACGGACGCGGCCGGTGTCGCGATGGGTCGCGGCCCGTGCGCCGCCGCCGGATTCGCGGTCGTCGTCAGGAGCATCAGGGGTACGACGAGAGCCGCGCCCGCCGCCGGAAGAGAAGAGGATCGCATGTGTCGCGACCGTAGGGTGTCCACGATGACGCCTCCTGAACTCGATATGAACAGGCTTCGATGGTCGGTTGCGATGGAGTCCGCGCTCTACGGGCCGGACGGATTCTTCACGCGGCCGGGCGCGAGCGGCCCGCGCGGGCACTTCCGGACCAGCGTGCACGCGTCACCCGCGTTCGCCGGCCTGATGCGGCGGCTGCTGGTCCGGGTGGACGAGGCGCTCGGGCACCCCGATCCCTTCCCGGTGGTCGACGTCGGCGCCGGGCGGGGTGAACTGCTGGCCGCGATCGCCCCGCATCGGGCGGACTTCGGCGGGCGGCTGCGGCTGACCGGCGTCGACCTGGCCGGGCGGCCGGACGGCCTGCCACCGGAGATCGCGTGGACGGACAGCGTGCCGGACGGGATCGTGGGCGCGCTGATCGCGACGGAGTGGCTGGACAACGTGCCGTGCGACGTGGCCGAGGCCGGGTCGTCCGGGTTCCGGTACGTGCTGACCGACGACTCGCTCGGGCCGGCGGTCTCCGCGGAGGACGCGGCATGGCTGGCGCGCTGGTACCCGCCGCTGCCGCCGGGCGCGCGGGCCGAGGCCGGGCGCGCGCGGGATCTGGCGTGGGCGTCGGCCGTGCGTGCGGTGTCCCGAGGCGTCGCGGTCGCCGTCGACTATGGACATGTGCGGGACGGGCGGCCGCGCGACGGCACGCTCACCGGGTACCGCGACGGGCGTCAGGTGCCACCGCGCGCGGACGGCAGCACGGACATCACGGCACACGTCGCCATGGACGCCGTGGCCGAGGCCGGGATCGCATCCCTCGTGAGGGAGAAGAGGGACGGGGATCCGTACCGGCTGATGGTCCAGAGAAGAGCGCTGCAAGCGCTCGGGGCCGACGGGACGCGACCACCGATCGGCCTGGCCTCGACCGACCCCGGTGGGTACGTTCGCGCGCTGGCAAACGCCTCTGAGCTGGGCGAACTGCTCGACCCGGCCGGGCTGGGCGGCCACTGGTGGCTGGTGCAGGCGATCGGCGTGGCGCACCCGTTCGGGGCCGGGGATGGCAGCATGGGCACATGACGTCGCAGCTGCGCGAGATGACCGTCGGAACGCAGGCCGGGCTCGACACCGCGGACATGGTGCTCAACATCGGGCCGCAGCATCCCTCCACGCACGGCGTGCTGCGACTCAAGCTGGTGCTGGACGGCGAGCGCGTGGTCGCCTGCGAGCCGATCGTCGGCTACATGCACCGCGGCGCGGAGAAGCTGTTCGAGGTGCGCGACTACCGGCAGATCATCGTGCTGGCGAACCGGCACGACTGGCTCTCCGCGTTCTCCAACGAGCTGGGCGTGGTGCTCGCGGTCGAGCGGCTGATGGGCCTGGAGGTGCCGGAGCGCGCGATCTGGCTGCGCACCGCGCTCGCGGAGCTGAACCGGGTGCTCAACCACCTGATGTTCCTGGGGTCGTACCCGTTGGAGATCGGCGCGATCACGCCGATGTTCTACGCGTTCCGGGAGCGGGAGGTGCTGCAGGCCGTGATGGAGGAGGTCTCCGGCGGGCGCATGCACTTCATGTTCAACCGGGTCGGCGGCCTGAAGGAGGAGGTGCCGTACGGCTGGACCGGGCGCGCGCGGGCCGCGATCGACGCGGTGCGCACACGCATGCCGGACCTGGACCACCTGATCCGGTGCAACGAGATCTTCCTGGCCAGGACCGTGGGCGTGGGCGTGCTCAGCGCGGAGGACGCGGCCGCGTTCGGCGCGTCCGGGCCGGTCGCGCGCGCCTCCGGGCTGGACCTGGACCTGCGGCGCGACGAGCCGTACCTGGCCTACGGCGAGCTCTCCGTGCCGGTGGTGACACGGGAGACCGGCGACTGCCACGCGCGCTTCGAGGTGCTGCTCGACCAGGTGTACGCGTCGCTGGACCTCGCGCAGCAGTGCCTGGACCGGGTCGACCGGATCACCGGGCCGGTCAACGTGCGACTGCCGAAGGTGGTGAAGGCGCCGGAGGGGCACACGTACGCGTGGACGGAGAATCCGCTCGGGATCAACGGGTACTACCTGGTGTCGCGCGGGGAGAAGACCCCGTGGCGGCTGAAGCTGCGGACGGCGTCCTACGCGAACGTGCAGGCGCTGTCGACGCTGCTCCCGGGCTGCCTGGTCCCGGACCTGATCGCGATTCTCGGGTCGATGTTCTTCGTGGTGGGGGACATCGACAAGTAGCCTTCTCTACCTCCGGCGGTAGTCCTCGCGGTCCCATTCGATGGCGGAGATCGCGCGCTGGTCGCCGGTGAACTGGCTGACCTCGCCGTAGAGGCTGGACGGGTCGAGGCGCTGCGGCGGGGGCTGCTGCTGGCGGCCACGGTCGTCCTGCGGCGGCTCGCGGTAGTCGCCCCGGCCGGCACGCCAGTCGTCGTCGTACCGGCCACGCGGCTCCTCGTAACGGCCCCGCGGCTCCTCGTAGCGTCCGCGGGGCTCGTCGTACCGGCCGTCGTCGTAACGGTTGTCCTGCACGGGCTCGGCCGGGCCGACGCGCCACGGCTCCTCCCGCCGGCCGCCGCGCTGCTGGGTGCGCCACGGCTGCGGGTCCTCGCCGGGGATGCGCGGGATCTGGCCGGTCCGCGGGCCCTGATCGATAACGCGCGGGATCTGCCCGGTGCGCGGGCCCTGGTCGACGACCCGGCGCATCTGACCGGTCTGACCGCGTTCGCCCCGGTCGTACGGGTTCGGGTTCGGGTTCGGCGCACGGTCGTCGCGGCGGACCGAGGCCCAGCGGTCCTCGACGCGCATCTCCGTGCCGTCCTCGTCGGAGCGCACGCTGGACCGTCGCTCGCCGATGCGCAGCTCCTGGCCGCGCTCGTCCTGCCGGACCGCGGCGTAGCGGTCGCCCTCCTGGCGCACCTGCGACCAGCTCGGCTCCGCGGATGCCTCCAGCGCGGGCCGCTCGTACGGATTGGGCTGTTCACGGCGCTCGTACGGATTCGGCTCCACGCGCTCGGGCTGCTCGCCCCAGCTGGGCTGGCCGGGCCGTGCGGCACGCCGGCCCACGTCCGCCGTGTTCTCCTCGCGGTCCTGGTCGTCGCCGTAGCCACCGCCGCGAAGCTCGCGGAACGCCGGGTCGAAGTCGCGCGCGCCCGGGTCGAAGTTGCGGGCCCGGCGGCCGCGGTCGGGCGTGGCGTCCCGGCCGTAGTCGTCGCCGTAGTCGCCGCGCGGGCCGTTGAACTCGCCGGTGCCGTAGAGCGAGCCGCTGTCGCCGCGCGGGTCCACGATCGTCGAGCGCGTGGTGACGTGCACGGTCTCGGTGTGCCGCACGATCCCGCCGGCCAGCTGGCCGCGACCGACCTGGGCACGGCCGCCGGCGGGCCGGCCGACGGCGGCGGACGCGCTGGCCCGGCCGGGCTCGTCGGCGCGGCGGTCGCGCCGGTTCTCCTCCTGGTCGTAGCCGCGGGGGCGGTCGTAGCGGTCCTCGTCCTGGCGGGCACGGCCGTAGCCGTCCTGGTCGTAGCCGGAGCGCTCGTAGCCGGACCGGTCGTCCTGCCCGTAGTCGTCGCGGCGGTCGTCCCCGGACCGGCGGCTGCGGTCACTCCGGTCGTCGCGGCTGCTCCGGTCGTCGCGGCTGCTCCGGTCGTCGCCGTAGGAGGTGCGGTAGGAGTTCGCGCCGTAGATCTCGTCCGGCTCGACCGCGGCGGAGCGGCGGCCGGTGTAGCCGCCGGCGTCGTCCGCCTGCGCCCGGCGCGGCGTGTAGGTGTCCTCGTCGTCCGCGTTGTACGTGTTCTCCTGGGCCGGCGTCGGGTAACCGCCGCGGCGGCCGTAGTCGACCGGGTTCTCGGCCGCGGGCGGTGTGACCGAGGCGCGGGCGTAACCCGCGGAGGCCGTCGCGCGGCCGACCGGCTCCGACGGAGTCGGCACCGACGCGGAGGCGCCGATCGCGGCGCGGGCGGGCTGCGCCTCGACCACGGCGTCGATCGCGTTGTTGTTCTCCACCGCGGCGGCGATCTGGGCCTGCAGCCCGTCGACGGCGGCGCCGAGCGCCTGCAGCCGCTGGTTGGAGGCGGCCTGACCGACCCGGGTCGCGTTGGCGATCTCGCTGCGGACCTCGGCGCGCAGCCGGACCATCTCCTCGACCATCGCCTCTTCGAGATCGACTCGCGACGCACCCGATCCACCACGCAGGGTGACCGAGACGCCGATCAGCACGACCGACACGAGGACGACGAGGATGGCGACCCGCATCGTGCCGGTGCCGTCGCCGAAGAGCAGGAGCAACGCCGCAAGGGGCGCGAGGCCGACACCGGCCCAGAGCAGGCCTTGCAACAGGCGTGGGTTCGCCCGCTCCTCCACCGTTTCAGGGGCTGGCATAGCGCTGAAGCCTACCGAGAGTTCCCGAATAGCGAAACGGCCTCGGATAGCGAAATCCGGCGCCATCGATGCCCTGAGCAGGATCGATGACGCCGGTTCGAAAAATTTACTGGCGGTTAACTCACAGCGAGTTCGCCGTCGGAGGAGAAGACCAGGCCGACCGAGACGGTGCCGGTCTTCAGCGCGTTCTTCGTCTGGGCGCCGCCGGCGTCCAGCGAGCTGAACTGCCCGGCCTGGAAGCTGTAGACGCTGACCAGACCGGCCTGGCACTTCGGCCGCTGCGGGCACTCCGCCGGGCCGCCGAGCACGGTCGCCGTGCCGGAGCACTTCGCGGCCAGGTCGCTGAGCGTGGTCAGCTCGTACTTGTCCGCAAACTCCTTGGTGACCGCGAACGCGTTCTGGTCCTGCGCGGCGGAGGGCTTGCCGAAGGACAGGCCGACCTTGTCGCCCAGGCCCGCGAGCGCGGTGGTGGTCGCGGTCAGGTCGGGCGAGGAGACCGCCGCCGCGTCCTTGCCGTTGACCTTGCCGTTCAGGAAGTCCGCGAGCGTGGCCGCGTACTCCGGAACGACCTGGATCTCGCCCTTCTCCAGCGCGGGCTCGTACAGCTCCCGGTTGCCGATCTGCTGGACCGTGACGGTGTAGCCCGCCGCGGTGAGCGCGATGTTGTAGAGCTCGGCGAGCGTCTGGTTCTCGCTGAAGTTGGCCGCCCCGATCTTGATGTCGCCCCCCGGGCCCTTCGCGATGCCGGTGGTGATGCCCGCGGTGGCCGCGAACTCGTCCGCCGCGACCTTGGGCGTCTTGCGGTCGACGTCGACCGCCTTGTTCAGCGCGATCAGTTTCGTGGTGTCCAGCGCCTCGGACACCTTGTCCAGCGCCGCGACCAGCTCCGGCGTGGCCGCGGCCTTGTTGATCGCGGGCAGCACGTTGTCCGTGTTCTGCAGGGCCTTGTCGTCCTTGAGCACCACCAGCGAGGTGCCCGCCACGCCCGCGCAGCCGGCGCCCGCGGCCGCGCTGGCCGGAGCCTCGGTGCCGGACGAGCCGGCCTCGCCGCAGGCGCTCAGAATCGTTGCCGCCGCGAGCGCGCCGAGCGCGCTGACGGCAAGACGCGTATATCTCATCCTTGCCCGCCTCCCGTGTCCCGGCGCGCTCCCGGACGGGAACGGCCGCGTGTCCGACGGGCGGATGACCTGGTCAACACCGCCCGCGCTGTATCACCCAACATCCTCACCGACGAGTACGACAACTTTCACCGTCAGTTGTGGCCGGATCGTCATGATCCATTTCCGTACCCGTTAATGATTGAAACTTCTTTGTTTTTATTCCGGGATCTCGCCCACATCCGCGGTGCTCAGGACGTTGCCGGACGGCGGCGGCTCCGGCGTGCGCGGCGCAGCGGGCGGGGCGTCAGCGCGCGCTCGACGAGCGCCAGCAGGCCCTCGATGCTGAGCGCCAGCAGCGCCACCAGCAGCGCGCCGGCCAGGATCTGCCCGCCGCCGACCGACATGCCCAGGCCGAAGCCGGCGCTGATGATCTGGCCGAGCCCGCCGCCGTTCACGAACGACGCCAGCGCGGCCGTGGCCACCACCTGCACGGACGCGGTACGGAACCCGGTCGCCAGGAACGGCACGGCCAGCGGCAGCTCCACCCTGGTCAGCAGCTGGAAGCCGGACAGCCCCATGCCCCGTGCGGCGTCCCGCGCCTCCGGGTCGATCTCCCGGACACCGGTGTACGCGTTGGCCAGCAGCGGCGGCACCGCGAACACGGCCAGCGCCAGGATGACCGGCGGCCGGCCGAAGCCGAGCGCGGTCAGCGGCAGGATGGTCAGCAGCGCCACGGTCGGGATGGCGAGCGTCACGTTGGAGATCAGCACCACCACGCCGCCGCCCCGGCCGGCGTGCCCCAGCCAGAGGCCGATCGGCCAGGCCACCACGCACCCGATCAGCACGGCGGCGAACGAGATCCAGAGATGCTCGCCCAGCCGGTCCAGGATGCCGCCCGGGTTCGTCCAGTTCAGCGGGTCGTTGAGCCAGGTGATCGCCTGCTCGATCGCGTTCATCGGCGGGCTCCTCTCGTCCACGGCATGAGCAGGCGGCCGACGCCGGCCAGCAGCAGGTCCAGCAGCAGGCCGAGCGCCACGCAGAGCACGGTGCCGGTGAGGATCTCCGCCTTGTAGAAGTTGTTCCGGAAGCCGCCGAGGATGAGGTCGCCGAGGCCGCCGTACCCGATCAGCGAACCGACCGTGACCAGCGCCACCGTGGAGACGGTCGCCAGCCGCAGGCCGGTCAGGATCGCCGGGACCGCGAGCGGCAGATCCACCCGGAACAGCCGGGCGAACCGGCCGTAGCCCATCCCCTGGGCCGCGTCCAGCACCTCGGTGGGCAGCTGATTCAGCCCGGCCAGCGCGTTGCGCACGATGAGCAGCAGCGCATAGAGGACCAGCGCGATCAGCACGGACGCGGGACGGGTCGTGCCGACCAGCGGCGCCACGAAGGCGAGCAGGGCCAGCGACGGGATCGTGTAGAGCACGCCGGAGAGTGCAAGAATCGGGCCGGTGAGCGGCCGGAACCAGTAGGCGAGTACCGCCAGCGGGAGTCCGACCGCCGCCGCGAGCACTACCGCCTGGGCGGTCAGCGACACGTGCTCGACGAGCGCGGACACCACCGTGTCGGAGTTGTCCCGCAGATATTGCCAGGAGAACCACGGGTTGCCGGGTGCATCGGCGTACTGCACGCTCGATAACATCCATTGCCGAGAGGACATACGTGGAACCTACCGTGACCGGCGGGAAAACCGCTGGACAGAAGGCCGCCACCATCACGCTCGAACAGGTCAGCAAGACCTTCGACGACGGTACGCAGGCGGTGCGCTCGCTGAGCCTGGAGATCCGGGCCGGCGAGCTGGCGGTGCTGATCGGTCCCTCGGGATGCGGCAAGTCGACCGTACTACGCATGATCAACCGACTGATCGAGCCGACCGGCGGACGGCTGCTGATCGACGGCGAGGACGTGCTGAAACTCGACCCGGTCCCGCTGCGGCGCCGCATCGGATACGTGATCCAGAACGTCGGCCTCTTCCCGCACCAGACCATCCGGACCAACGTCGGCACCGTACCCACGCTGCTCGGATGGTCCAGGTCACGCGTGCGGGCGCGCGCGGACGAGCTGCTGGAGCTGGTCGGCCTGGACCCGTCGGTCTACGGCGGCCGGTACCCGAAGGAGCTCTCCGGCGGCCAGCGGCAGCGCGTCGGCGTGGCCCGCGCGCTCGCGGCGGACCCGGTGGTGCTGCTGATGGACGAGCCGTTCTCCGCCGTGGACCCGATCGTCCGCGCCCGGTTGCAGGAGGAGTTCCTCCGGCTGCAGGCCGAGGTGCGCAAGACGATCGTGCTGGTCACGCACGACCTGGACGAGGCGGTCCGGCTCGGTGACCGGATCGCCGTGCTCTCCGAGGGCGGTCACCTGGAGCAGTTCGCCACCCCGGCCGAGCTGCTCGGCACGCCGGCGTCGGACTTCGTGCAGGAATTCGTGGGTACGGACCGGGCGATCCGCCGGCTGTCCGTCACCCGGGTCAGCGAGGACATGCTGGAGCCGGCCGGTCCGGCGAACGGCCTGCCCGACGCGGATCTCGGCGCCACGCTCTACGACGTGCTGGCCCGGATGCTCGGCGCCGGCACGGACCGGGTGCGGATCGTCTCGGACGGGCGCGAGGTCGGCGTGCTGACCAGGGACCGGCTGCTCACGGACGCGCGGTAGAACGTGACCGGCCGGGCTCTCGCCGAGCCCGGCCGGAACGTCAGTCGCTCTTGAGCAGGTAGTCGATGAAGGCGGCGCGCAGGATCGGCTCGTTCTCGCCGTACGAGCTGTGGCCGGTGAACTCCCGCCACAGCGCGACCGCGTGATCCACCGTCGGCCCGATCGAGCTGAGGCCGTCGTCGCGCTCCGCGGCGTCGTCCGCGTGCGGCAGGTGCTCGACGATCGACCAGAAGAACTTCAGGTCGTGCTGCTTGCCGGCGAGCGCGAAGGCCCGCTGGCGCAGTTCCTCGGTCGGCAGTGCGTCGAGTGCGGCGAACCTGGGGTGGTCCGCGCCGACGCCGGCCCCGGTCTCGGCAGATGCTCCGGTCATGCCGCCGAGCCTATCCGGATCGTGAGCGCGCGGCTCAGGATCCCCAGCGGCTGCTGTCCCAGGGGTCGGTGCGCGGGGCGGGGCCCGGCTCCGGCTCCGGCGCCTGCCAGGTGGTCGCGGACGCGGGCTCGGTCCACTGCGTGTCCGGCGCGGGTGCGGGGCGGCCGAACGTCTCCACCAGGCGCGTGACCACCAGACCGCCGCCGACCGCGACCGCGGCCGTCGCGTACGTCGAGATGTCCCAGCTCTCCAGCTCCTGGTAGCGGAGGAAGAGGACCAGGACGACGACCGCGAGCACGGTGCCGAAGACACCACCGCGCCGGCCGTACGCGGACGTGCCGCCGACCAGCGCCGCGCCGAGCGCCAGGCCGGTCCACTCCAGGCCCACGGACGGCTGCACCGCCGCGTCGTTCCCGGCCGCGAGCAGCACACCGGCCACCACCGCGGCCACGGTGGAGAACATGATCGCGAGCCCGGTCACCACGCCGCCGCCCACGCCGCGCCGGGCCGCCGGGTCACCGACCGGGCGGAACCGGCCCACGGTCCGCCGGACGTTCTTGATCAGGCCGAGCAGCCCGCCGATGATCGCCAGCCCGGCGAAGCCGCCGAACAGGTAGATCGCGTGCCGGGTCGGCTCGTAGTCCCCCTGCAGATTCACCGGGCCGGAGCGCATCTGGATGTAGACGATCACGGCCAGCGCCGCGGCCAGGCTCGCGGCCCAGCCGGGCACGTGGAAGCCGACCACCACGAACGCCAGGATCAGGCCGCCGAGCACGCCGATCACCACGGCCACGCCGGCCGCCTCGAACACGCCGAGGTCACCGTTCTCCGCGAAGTGCAGCGCGGACGCGACCGCGACCGGGCCGATCGCCAGGTTCGGCGCGGCGGTGCGCAGCGTGGCGCCGGCACCGAGCGCGAGCAGGCCGAGCGCGGCGCCCTGCACCAGCAGCCGGTCCAGCGCGGCGCCGGTCACCTCGTCGGACTGATTGGTGTAGAGAAGGTAGGCCAGGCCGCCGGCGGCCAGCAGCAGCACGAACTCCCAGAGGAAGTGGACGGCCATCCGGTCGCGGCCCACCTCGCCGTGGTACGGATCGTCGAACGCGTCGTCCAGCGCCACCTGCGACACCCGCGGTGCCTCGGCGGTGGCGTACTCCTCCGCCGGCAGATCCTCCCGCCGGTGGCTGCCCTCCGGCCGGTACACCTGCTCGGGCTGGCTGTATCCGCCGCCGCGCTGCCGGTAGGCCGGCTCGTCGTACGCCATCTCGCGCGCCTCCTGTGGTGACGCAGCACCGCGCCCGTGCCTGCGTTGTCACGTAGGCCCGCGCCGTGGCGGGGCCGTTCGGACGCACCGTACCCGCGTGGTGGCGCAGCCGTCACCCCCGCCGCGGGCTTCAGGGGGTCAGGACAAGGGTTTTCACGGTCGCTTCTCGTCGTCCGGCTGCTCCGGCACCCGGCAGGCCCGCTCCAGCCAGAGCGCGGCCGCCATCAGCGCCACCGAGGCGATCAGGCCGCCCGCCGCGGACGGCCGATCCTCCGCCGCCGACTTGGTCGTCTCGATCGCCAGCCAGACCAGCATCGCGCCGCTGAACCCGGCGAAGATCGCCGCCGCCAGCGAGGACGCCTTGGCCAGCACCACGAACCTGACCACCATCAGCGGCTCGACCGGGTCGTGACCGGGCCGCCGCTCGATCCGGGACCGGGTGTTCCACGCCAGGTAGGCCTCGAGGACCGCCAGCGCGGCGATGATGGCGGTCGGCAGCCACGGGATGGAGAGCCCGTTGTCGCCGTAGTAGAGCCCACTGATCAACAACCACCCGACCGCGGCCGCGGCCAGCGCGGCGACCAGCAGGGTGGAGGCCCGAGTCGGGCCCATCGTCGGCGGTGTGGGCGCCGGATTGGGGGCCTGCTCGCTGCGCTCGCTCACCTTTACGACTCTAGCGTCAGGTCGGGCCTCGGCTCGATTCCTGCGACGTCCGCCGCGGCCGGACCTTCCCGGAGCAGCAGATCAAGAGCGCCGTGACCGGGTACGACACCGAACGGGTCGATGTCGATCCAGGGCCGCAGCACGAACGCGCGCAGGTGGGCGCGCGGATGCGGCAGCGTCAGCTCCTGGTCGTCGGCCACGATCGGCGCGCCCGCGTCGTCCCACACCGCGATGACGTCCACGTCCAGCGTGCGCGGCCCGAACCGGCGCTCCGGGTCGCGGGTCCTGCCCGACGCGGCCTCCAGCCGCCACGCGGTCTCCAGCCAGTCGCGCGGCCCGTTGCCCGGTGACGCGGCCATCACGGCCGCGTTCAGGTAGGACGGCTGGTCCGCGTCCCCCCACGGCGGCGTCTCGTACACGCCGGAGACCACCAGCACGGTGTCGCCGAGCCCGGCCACGGCCGCGCGCAGATGCGCCAGCCGGTCGCCGAGGTTGCCGCCGATCGAAAGCAGCGCGCGCGTCACGGCCGGCTCCGGCGCAGCGTGACCGCGACGTCCGCGAACTCGTGCGGGATCGGGGCCTGCGGCTTGTGCACGGTGACGGTCGCGGCCGCCACACGCGCGTCGGCCAACGCCGCGGTGACCAGGCGGCCGGCGAGCGTCTCGATCAGGTTCACCGGCTCCCCTGCCGTGATCGCGACCAGCCTCTCCGCCAGCTCGCCGTAGTGGACGGTGTCCGTGACGTCGTCGGACGCGGCCGCGCGGGACAGGTCCAGCTCCAGCACCACGTCGATCAGGAAGTCCTGTCCCTCCGCGCGCTCGAAGTCGTAGACGCCGTGGTGGCCGCGCACCCGCAGGCCGCGCAGCGTGATCAGGTCGCTCATGAGGACAGTCTCGGCGCGCCGCTCGCGGTCCACACCGCCAGGGCGTCCGCGGTGTCCCGGACCTGGTGGACACGGACTCCCCAGGCGCCGGCCGCGACCGCGAGCACGCTGGTCGCCACCGTGGCCGCGTCGCGCCGCTCACCGGCGGGGCGTGGCGTGCCGTCCGGGCCCCTGAGCAGGGCGCCCAGGTAGGACTTGCGACTGGTCGCGAAGAGCAGCGGGAAGCCGAGCGAGATCAGGTCGCCGAGGTGGCGGGTCAGCGCCCAGTTGTGCTCCGCGCTCTTCGCGAAGCCGAGGCCGGGGTCGATGATGATCTTCTCGGCGGCGACGCCCGCGGCCAGCGCCGCGTCGACGCGCTGGGACAGCTCCCCGCGCACCTCCGCGACCACGTCCTGATAGACCGCGAGCTGCTGCATCCCGCGCGAGTGCCCACGCCAGTGCATCAGGATCCACGGTACGCCGGACGACGCGACCACCGCGGCCATATCCGGATCCGCGAGCCCGCCGGACACGTCGTTGACCGCCACGGCCCCGGCCTCGATCGCGGCGGCCGCCACGGACGCGCGCGTGGTGTCGATGCTGACCCGCACGCCGGCCGCGGCCAGGTCGCGGATCACCGGCAGCACGCGGCGCGACTCCTCGGCCGCGTCGACACGCCCGGCGCCCGGACGGGTGGACTCACCACCGACGTCGATCACGTGCGCGCCGTCCGTGCGCATCTCGATGCCGTGCGCCACCGCGGCGGACCGGTCGGCGTAGCGCCCGCCGTCGGAGAACGAGTCCGGGGTGACGTTCAAGATCCCCATGATGACCGGGCCGGGAAGGGTGTGCAGATCAGTCACGGGTAGACGGTAGCGAGCGGGTGACGGACGCCCTGGCGGGCCCGGTTCCGTCATACCATCGGGTTGCGTGGTCACGGGCGGAAAGGTGGATCTTGTCCGCATTTTATTCGGACAGGTGTACGATCCCGGTGACTCACGTTCAGTCACGTGCGCACCGCGGGTAACGGACCAGGACGCTTGTTCGCGACCGTGACGAGCCGTACGCTTTGCAATTGCGCAGCATTCAGACGTCGAATCTTGAGGAGACGGGGCAAGATACTTAAAACGCCCAAGTCACCCACACGGGAGACACCGAAACGTTGAGCGGACGCCATCCGCGGCCCGCCCGGCGCTTCCACAAGGATTGACAAACTGCTGTGCCGCGGCACCACGCCGGCCGCGGACTGGGGAGGTTCTCCAATGATCGCCATAGAGCTCGTCACGCAGGCCACCGACGCGCTCAGCAGCGCCTGGTCCATCGTCGCCGCCGAGCCGGAGCCCATCAAGACCGACAATATCGTCAAGTTCTTCGCCAGCAAGATCGCTCCGATCCTGCTCGCCGTGCTCGGCGTGATCTTCATCGGCCGGGCCAGCAAGGGCGAGGTCTCGAAGGTGCTGACCAGCTCCGCCATCGCCATCATCGGCCTGGGCTTCATCGCGGGCGCGGGCGTGCTGTTCGTGCTGGGCGACGCACTGGTCAAGCTGATGTTCACCGGCGAGTAGGCCCCGGGGCAAGCATGAGACTGCGGACCGACGACGACATCTACCGGGCGAGGCTCGTCTACCTCGGCCCGCCGGGGTACACGCTCCCCATCCACCTGTCCTACGCGCAGTACGGCGTGTTCGTCCTGCTGGTGCCGCTGTTCATGTTCCTGCACTGGCTGGTGACGTTCCAGGTCGAGGTGTTCCCCGCGTGGGAGATCGCGCTCGCCATGGTCACCACCTCTCTCATCTTCCGCTACGTCGACCCGGACCGGCCGGCCCGTGTCGTCATCCGTACCGCGCTGACCGACTGGCGCCGTACCCGCGAGCCGGCCGTCGAGCAGCGGGATCCCCGCCTCGTCGCCGCACGCATCCGCGTTCGGGAGGAGCTGGTATGACGAATCGACACCGTCCGATCCCCGGCCCACGACGCACGCCCTCGGGCGGGGCGAGCGCATGACGCGGTCGTCCCAGCCGGGCTCGTCGCGCCCGGCCTCAGATCAGAACGGCAACCCTGGTAACGGTAAGCAGGCGCGCGGCTACGATGAGCCCGATCTTGCCGCCGAGTCCGGCTTCGTCACCAATCCCGGGCACGGGTCCGTCGCGCGCTTCCAGGCGCCCCAACCCGTGAGAGGCCGGCCCGCCATGAACCGCGGCGGCGACAACGCCGACATCGACTCGCCCTTCCTCGACCTCTTCGGAGGCGCACCCGGCGAGGCCGCCACGCACGTGCCCGCCGCACAGCCGGGCCCGGCACCCTCCGCGCCGCCCGCGTCTCCCGTGCCACCTGCGCCCTCCGTGCCATCCGCGTCTTCCGCACCGGACGCGGCCGTCGCACCGCCCGCGCAGATCGCCAAGCCGCCGGTGAAGATGACGCCGCCGGCGCAGGCCACGCCGCCGACCGCGCAGCCGGAGCCGGCCGGGGTCGGTTCGCCGAGCGCGTCCGCACGGCCCGAGGGCGGGAAGCCCGGCGCGCCGCAGCACGCGGCCGGACGCTGGCAGACCCGCGACCGCCGTGCGTCCGCGGCCCAGCCCGCACCCGGCCGGGAACGACAGACCGGAGGTGGCGGCGGAGGCGGCCGTCCACCGGTCGGGCGCGGTGGCTCCCACGGGCGTCCGACGCGGCCCGCGCCGCCGCCGATTCCGGGCCCGCACGCCGGACCACCACACCCTCAGGCACAGAGCGACGTGGGTACGCGCGTCGCCGTACCCCCTGATCGTGATTTTGATCCTGCGCTGCCGGCCGGGCTGACACCTGCCGGGGCGCTCGGCGCCGCACCCGCGGAGGCGCCGAATCTGCCGGCCGTGCGGCAGGGCGACCGCCGGCCCGCCCGCAAACCGGCCAAGGAGAAGAAGCAGCTCGTCATCCCGGCCCGCGCGCCGAAGAAGTTCAACGACCGGGACCCCTCGGTCGAGCTCGCGATCACCGAGATCGCCGGGCACCTGACGTTCACGCCGAACACCGTGACCGCGTGGTACTGGCTGCCCGAGGTGCGCTGGGCGTTCCGGCCGGACGCGGAGCGGGAGGCGCTGCTCAGCGCGATCTCCGAGCAGTACGCGGGCCTCGCCGGCTTCCGGCTGCACCTGCGGCGCACGAACCGGCCGTTCCCGGCCGACGAGTGGGCGCGCAACGTGGACACCAACACGCTCCGCCCGCTGCCCGACGTGCCCGGCGGCACCTCCTGGTCCGACCACCTCGTCTCCGCGCAGCGGCACCTGATGGCGGTCAACCACTCCGAGGGCCAGACCTACCTGGGCGTCACGTTCGCCCGGCGCTCGCTCGGCGACTCGCTCAGCGAGCGCATCCTGCGGATGTTCGGCCGCGGCGTCGCCGAAGGTGAGCGGAAAAAACTCGGGCGCACGGTCGAGCAGTTCGACGAGGTGCTCAACGCGTTCGGCATGCGCGGGCGGCAGGTCACGCCCGGCGAGCTGGAGTGGCTGCTCTACCGGTCGATCGCGCTCGGCATGGCCCCGCCCGGACCGATCTCCCCCGTGACCAACGGGCAGTGGGAACGCGGCGACATGCTCGCGCTCACCGAGCAGATCGAGCGGTACCGGACGCCGTACGGCTCCACCGTCAAACTCGTCAACCGGATGACCGGCGAGGAACGGCACGTCGCCGTGCTCTCCGTCGGCCGGATGGAACCGCTGGAGATCCCGGAGCGCCACGAGCCGTGGATGCACTTCCACGAGCGGCTGCCCTGGCCGATGGAGCTCTCCTCGCGCATCGACATCCTCGGGCCGAACGACTCGTTCCGGAACCTCGAGCACCGGCTGCGCATGATCCGCTCCCAGCAGCTCGACTACGCGGAGCACGGCATCGACGCGCCGCCGGAGCTGGAGCGCCTCGCCAAGCGCGCGCTGCACATCGGCGACGAGATGACCACCGGGCTGCCGGTCGAGTCCGCCCGCGCGCACGGCTGGCACCGCATCGCGGTCAGCGGCCGCACCCGCGAGGAGTGCCTGGAGCGGGCCCGGCGCCTGATCCAGATGTACTCACGCGAGCTGCGGATCTCGCTGCAACACCCGAAGAACCAGGACTGGCTGGCCCGGGAGTTCATCCCCGGCGAGCCGATCGCGAACACCGGATACGTACGGCGCATGCCGGTCCGGCTGCTGGCCGCCGCGCTGCCCCAGGCCGCATCCACGGTCGGCGACCGACGCGGCGACCTGATCGGGCGCACCGCCGGCACCTGCCGCCGCCCGGTCTTCCTCGACCTGCACTTCCCGATGGAGATCCGGGAACGCTCCGGCCTCGCCGTCTTCGTCGCCGAGCCCGGCGGTGGAAAGTCGACGCTGATGGGCGCGCTCGGCTACCTCGCCGCGCGACGCGGTGTGCAGGTCACGCTGCTCGACCCGTCCGGCCCGCTCGCCCGGCTGTGCGCGATGCCGGAGCTGCGGCCGTACTCGCGGGTGCTGAACCTGACCGGTTCGGAGCAGGGGACGCTGGCGCCGTACGCGTTGATCCCGACGCCTCGTCGCGCAGAATTCGCACCCGGTGCCGCCGGCGATCGGGAATTCGAGATCGCGGTCTCCAACGCCCGCGCCGAGCGTCGCATGCTGGTCCAGGACATCTGCTCCATGCTGGTCCCGCCGCAGGTCGCCCGCCAGGCCTCCACCGCCACGCTGCTGCGGCACGCGGTCCGGCAGGTCCCCGCGGAGGAGACGTCCACGCTCGA
Source organism: Catenuloplanes japonicus (assembly GCF_000717135.1). Classification (GTDB taxonomy): domain Bacteria; phylum Actinomycetota; class Actinomycetes; order Mycobacteriales; family Micromonosporaceae; genus Catenuloplanes; species Catenuloplanes japonicus. The sequence goes on along the minus strand of NZ_JNXY01000025.1, from coordinate 254,562 downwards.
CCACGTCGTCCAGACACTCTCCCAACTCGACAACGACGACGGCAAAGAACTGGCCAACCTGCTCCTCGACACCGCCGAGATGCCGCTCGCGCTGCTCTTCTTCGGCTCGCCCCCGCCGGACGCGCTCGGCGCCGACGCCGCACTCACCGTGATCACCATGGCCGGGCTGCGACTGCCGGACCTCAAGATCGAGCGGGAGTACTGGTCGGCGGAGGAGTCGCTGGCACTGCCGATGCTGCACACCGCGCACCGGCTGGCGGTCCGGCGCAGCTACGGCGGGTCCATGTCGACACGCAAGCTGGTCGGGCTGGACGAGGCCCACTTCATGGAGGGGTGGCGTTCCGGCCGCTCGTTCCTGGTCCGGCTCGCGCGCGACTCGCGTAAGTGGAACCTGTCCGCGCTGGTCGCGTCGCAGAACCCACGGGACATTCTCGGGCTCGACGTGCAGAACCTGGTCTCCACCGTCTTCGTCGGGCGGATCGCGGAGGACCAGGAGATCGCATCCGAGGCGTTGCGGCTGCTCCGGGTGCCGGTGAACGACGGGTACGAGGCGACGTTGGCGTCCCTGTCCAACGTCGATACGTCGTCGGCTACACGGCTGGGGTTCCGCGAATTCGTCATGCGTGATGTGGACGGGCGGGTGCAGAAGGTGCGGGTCGACGTGAGTTATGTCGAAGGACTGCTGGACTACCTCGACACGACTCCTGCGGCGGCGGCACCGGCGGTCAGTGGCGCATTGGACCTCGCCGGCGATGTGGAGGCTTGAGATGGGGCGTCGGGGCGGGCGGGTTGGCGCGGTGGTGCTGGCACTGATGGTGCTGGCACTGGGGACGGTGAGCTGGCCGTTCACGTCACCTGCTCAAGCTGCGCCGATATCGTCAGTGGCCGCGCCCGGCGACCTCTGTAGTACCGAGGAATGGCAGACGGACTTCCGTGCTTGCGTAGACAAATTGGCGGACGTAAGCCAGCAGCGGGCACAGTGCTTAAAAGCTCCTAAGCCTGGTTCCCCCGATGCCGGTCTAGCAGGCTGGTTTGCTGGTCGCCCGACTTCAGCGACCGAACCAGGACCACAGGGCATTTATAGTGAGTACGGCTACGCCGGCTACAGCTATACGACTTACGATATCGACGGCGGCTGCATGTCGACGTTAATTGCGCCAGAGTTCAGATTCGAAACGACCGTCGCTAACGGCGAATTCATGGTCGCCACCGCAATCATCGGCGCATCGAATGCCCTCCGCGAACGCGCATGGGACCCCGGCACGATGTGGGGATGGGCGGACCCGCTCGTCCAAGACGCCACTCGAGCCGTATACGAAAAGGTCTTCACCGTTTTCGGAATCGTTACTCTTGCGGTCATTGGCTTGTACTTGCTCTGGCGGTCTAGGCAGGCCGACATGAGCAACCTCACGACCACTGTCGGATGGGCAGTGCTAGTCATGGTAGTTATCACCGCACTAGCCGCATGGCCAGTCAAGTCCGCAAACATCGCGGACTCGACCTTGATCGCCACTCTGGGGGTCGTGCATGACGCAGTCGGCCCTCGCGCTGAAGACCGCGCGCCAGAAGATTGCCGTCTTGGCACACCTGAAGCCTGCAAGGATCATCGCCCACCTGCGGTACGGGCGAGCGACACCGTCACCGAGTCCATGCTTTACAAAAACTGGATTCGAGGCGTTCTCGGCTCCTCCGAGACCGATACTGCCAAAAAATACGGCATGGCCCTTTACGATGCCAGATCCCTCTCCTGGGAAGAGATCGAGAGGCACCGCAGCAATCCAAACGACAGAGATGCCACTATCGCTGCCAAAAACCGCCAGTGGATGAAAGTTGCAGAACAAATCAAGGGCGAGGACGCCGAGGCTTACGAATATCTCCAGGGAACCAAGGGTATGGAGCGAATCGGAGCTGGCTTCATCGCAATGCTTGCCGCCGTCCTGTTCGCACTTTTTGACATCACTGCTGCCGTCCTGGTCTTGCTCGGATTTTTGATCTTCCGGTGGGCGGTTATCGCCGCTCCGATTCTCGGCACGGTGGGGCTGCTACGGCCTGCCGGCGAGGGATTGCGACGGCTTGCGAACGCGGTTGTCGCGGCCGTTTTCAACATCGCCATCTTCGGGACCGGGGCAGCGATCTACCTGTTCGCGGTTGACCTGATCATGAGTACGGCGACGCTGCCCGGATGGCTTCAGGTGGTGCTGGTGTTCCTCTGTGGAGTGGTCGGCTGGATGTTGCTGCGTCCGTACCGGCGGATCACGCAGATGGGTGGCAGGAGCAACTCGGAAGCCGATTCGTGGTCAAGGCGGGTCTTCCGGGATCTGCGTGAGGCCTCGCGGATCGGGACGGACGAGGACGACCGGGGCAGTCGCCGGATCAAGCAGCGTGATGTCACGGTGGAACAGATCAACGTGCGGCCGGAGGCCCGGCTCGAGGATCCGGTGCACGCCAGCCCGCGCGTGGAGACCACGAGCGCGCCGCAGGTGCGGACCCGCTCGGACGGGACTGAGCACGTGCCCGAGGCCGAGCCGGTCGTCGCCGGTGACGGCGGTGGAGGCTCCGCCCCACGCCGGACCCGCCGGCCCGCACAATGGACCGAACCGGACGTGGCCGACGCACCCGCGTCGTACGCGATCTATCGACCGGAGACCGGAAAGACCACCACCGCGCCGCAGACGCCGCGAGTGCGTGCCGAGGCGAGGTGAGGTGAGAACGGGTGGGCCGGTTCCTCGACCTGATCGCGAAGCGCCTGCTGCGGTCCCGGGCCGGGGTGGCGATCGTGCTGTTCGCGATCGTGCTGCTCATAGTGGGAGTCGCACGCGGCTTCTCCGGGAACGCAACGGATCGCGGGCCGACCGTGACCTCCGGCGACCAGTCCACGGTCACCGGGCCCTCGGTCGATCCGAGCTACAACTACGACGGGCCGGTCTCGTCGCTGACACCGCCGACGCCGTCGACCAGCCCGGGCGGCGCGCTGCCGGACGCGGTCGGCTACGCGTTCGCGGCCGCGTGGGTGGATCACCAGAACGTCTCGGCCGCGACCTGGTACGGGCGGCTGCTGCCGCACGCCACGAAATCACTGGCGGAGAAGCTGCGCGGTGTCGATCCGGTGAGCGTCCCGGCCGACCGGCTGACCGGTGAGCCGGTTGTCGTGCCCTACGCGGACAGCGTGGCGGACGTGACCGTCACGGTGGACTCCGGCACGCTCCGGCTCACGCTGGTGGCACCGGACGGCCGCTGGCTGGTGGACAGCGTCGACTGGGAGCGAGCATGAGCGGCTACGACGACGCGCCCCGCCCCAAGCTGCGAATACGGCGCGTCGCGCTGGCGGTCGCACTCACCGCCACGCTGACGCTGCTCTGCTGCGGCGGCACGGTCAGCGCGTTCTTCCTCGGCGGCCTCGGCGGCATCGAGGACGACACGATGAAGTTGAGCGCGTTCGGCTGTGGCGAGGGCGGCCCGGTCAGCGCGACCGGAAACCTTCCGACCATCGGCTCGTACGGCAAGGTCCAGGTGCAGAACGCGGCGGTCATCATCAACGTGGGCTCGAAGCTGAACGTCCCACCGCGCGGCTGGGTCGTCGCGGTCGCCACCGCGATGCAGGAGTCGAGACTCTCCAACCTCGGCAACCTGGGCGACCGGAACGACCACGACTCGCTCGGTATCTTCCAGCAGCGCGCCAGCATGGGCTGGGGCACGCCGGACCAGCTCCAGAACGTGGAGTACGCGGCCACGAAGTTCTACGAGAAGCTGTTGAAGGTGCCGGGGTGGGAGGGCATGTCGCTCACCCAGGCGGCGCAGGCGGTGCAGATCAGTGCCTATCCCGACGCGTACGCGAAGCACGAGCCGGTCGCCACTCAGCTGGTCAACATGCTGGCCAACGGCGCCGCGCGTGCGAGCGGTACCGGCACCGGGAAAGACCTGCGCTGTGCGGCCGCGGGTGAGATCGCGGCCTCCGGCTGGACCATCCCGGTGAAGGCGCTGGTCGGATCCGGGTTCCGCACGCCGGAACGCCCGGACCACGACGGCGTCGACCTGATCGTCGCCAGGGGCGCGCCGATCTGGGCCGCGTCCAGCGGGATCGTCACGGTAGCGGCCTGCGACAACGATCCCTCCGGCGCCAGCTGTAACGTGGACGGATACCCCGGCAAGCTCGGTTGCGGCTGGTTCGTCGAGGTCCAGCACGCCGGCAACGTCATGACCCGGTACTGCCACATGGTGGAACGACCGTCGGCGAGAGTCGGCGACATGGTGAAGGCCGGGCAGGTCATCGGTCGCGTCGGCACCAGCGGCAACTCGTCCGGCCCGCACCTGCACTTCGAGGTACACATGAACAACGACCGGTCGACGACCGGCGCGATCAATCCGGTGCCGTTCATGAAGGATCAGGGCGCATCGCTGGACGGCGGACAGTGAGCCACGAGCCGTTGCCCGAAGACCCGTTCGCCGGTCAGTCCGACTGGGCGCCACGGCCGCCGCGCGCGATCGTGCCGATGCCGGCCACCGGCGGCGGCGATCTGCGCGGGCGACGGGTGATCACCGGCCTGCCCGGACTCGGCTGGCGAGCCGACCTGCGCGCGGACGAGCGTGTCGTGCAGGGCAGCCGGACCTACGTGCCGATCATGCAGGAGCAGGAGTGGTACCGGGCGGAGGCGGAGCAGATCGAGGTCTTCGCGCCGCTCGTACCGCAGGAGCGGGTCTGGATCGAGACGCTCGGATCGGCGCCGTCGTCGGACGGGCCACGCGATTTGTTGTCGCGACTCGTGTCGCTGGACGCGCCGGGGCCTCGGGATCCGGTGGCGGTGATCGACTCGCCGAGCGTGATGGGGCGGCGGGTGGTGCAGATGGTCGACGGTGTGGAGCGGCGCGACCTGCGTTCGGTCACCGATCTCTACAACAACGCGGAAGGCGACATCTGTCTGCGGGTGGCAGCGGAACTGGATTGGTACCGCTGGGCCTGGACCGGAAAGCTTCCCAAAACCATGGAGGTGCCAGTTCATTTGGCTTGGCTTGAATAATTAGCTCAACCGCCGGGCAGAGCAAACCCGCCAACCACCTTCATCGACAACAGCAAAACTCCAGACACTTTTATCGCTTTCACTTCCATCGCTTATAGAACGGCGGATCGTAGTCTGAACCTGTCTGCCGTCCTGAGCGTCCGCAACTTCGAGTCCGGACCATGAGACTCGGATTGCGATGGAGTACTTCATCTCGCGGTTTTCAATATCGTCCCTAAAATCGGACATTGAATTCAGATCAGGGCTTCCACAAACATATAGGCTTGCCTGATTGTCGTCGCGCTCGCTTAGAAAAGCTCGCAGATAGTTTGACACCGCTACATCTGGCGCACTGCGATCAGGTTTGGTTTCCTCGTTGTAGCGCCACAACCCATACCCCACCGTCCCCGAGCAGAGGACGCCCATCACCGACGCCACCACCAGGAGCACCGTCTTCCAGGAGCGTCGCCCCTTCGCCGGACCGGCCGCCGACCCACCCGGCCCCACCCCCGGCGGCCCCACCCCCGGCGGCCCCACCCCCGGTGGCCCCGCCACCGGCGGCACGACCGGCTGCGGCACGACCGGCTCTGCCGGGACCTGTTCCGGCTTGTCCGGCTCAGCCGGCTGGCTCTGCTCCACACCCCGGAGCCTATCCACCCCCGCAACATCGCCTCACCCTCCATCCAGGACCCTGGGAAGCGCGCCGATCGAGTGGAAGGGGGCGGGTTCGTCACGTGGCTGACCGCTACATGCCGGATTTCCCCCTCTTCTGGGATACGGTCTGTGTCCGTAGGGAGGTGAGCGCATGGCCGACGACGAGACGGACGTCAGCCGGGCCGCCGCCCTGCACAGGCAGGCCGCGGCGGTGCTGGCGGCGGCGGATGCGGGGTTGCACGCTCTGACGCCGGCTCCGGCGGATCTGCAGGCGCAGCGGAGTCTGGCGGAGCGTCTGTCACGGGCCGCCACTGTGCTGGCCCCGGGCTGGCTCGGGGCGAATCTCGCGACCGGCCAGGTCCCGCCTGACTCGCCGCCCGGGGTGCCGTCCTTCGTCCGGGTGGGCACGGCGCGGCCGCTGCCGGAGGCGGGTTTCCCGACGGTGGTGCCGCTGGCCGGCGCCGGCCATCTGACCGTGGATGCGGATGCCCGCGACCCGCGCACGGCGGCGCTGCTGCGTGCGGTCCTGTTGCGTCTGCTGGCGACGACCGCGCCCGGTTCGCTGCTGGTGCGCACGGTGGACGGTGCGAACGACGCCGTCTTCGCCCCGTTCTCCCTGCTCGCGGATGCCGGTCTGATGCCACCGCCGGCCACGGATCCGGAGGGTCTCCGCACTGTCCTGGCCGAGGCCGAGCAGTGGATCCGCCTCCGCACGGGAACACTCGACCGCAAACGCGACCAGGCCCCGGACTCCCGCAACCGCGCGCAGGCGGCGCAAGGCAAGCGCGACCAGAAGAAGGACGAGAACCGCCTTTTTCTCCTGGTCGTCGCCTCGTTCCCGGCCGCGGCGGAGCCGGTCGACCTGCTGCGTTTCCGTGATCTGGCCGAGCACGGCCCGGCGGCGGGCCTGCATCTGCTGGTCGCGGGCTGGCCGCCGCCGGCGCTGGCCACCGGCATTCCGGCGCAGCCGCTGCCGCGCAGCACGCCGATCACGCTCCGCGAGGCCTACGCCATAGTCGGCGACCCGCCCGGCGCCTCGTTCGCCGCGCAGCCGAACGATGTCGGGCTGAACTCGCCGGTCCTGCTGGACGGTGATCCGCCGGCGGAGATGCTGGCGGCGGTCTGCCGCCGTCTGACGACCGGTCTGCTGTCCTTCGAGCGCCCGTCGTTGCGCGATCTGCTCCCGGCCGAGCTGTGGACGGAGGACGCCGCCGACGGCCTGGCCACCGTGGTCGGCCGGGACGGGGAGCGCACGGTCACGGTGCAGCTGAACGATCTGGCGCCGCACTGGCTGATCGGCGGGCGTCAGGGGGCGGGCAAGTCGGCGTTCCTGGTCGCCGCGCTGGCCGGCCTGACCGCGCGCTACTCGCCGGACGATCTGGCCCTGTTCATCCCGCACACGCAGAAGCACGATCAGGATCAAAGACCGTCACGGGGTACGACGTCCGCCCCGCACCTGCACAGCACGGAGAAGAGCGCCGCGCAGGTGCTGCGCCATCTCGCCGGCGAGGTGGACCGGCGCACCGCGCTCGCGGCCCGCCACGGCACCACCCGCTTCTCCGCGCTCCGCGCCGCGCTGAGCGAGACCGGCGGCGGGACCGCGGGCGGGCCCCGCGGCGGAACCGGTGGTGGGACCGATGGCGGGGCCGTCTCGCCACCGCTGCCCCGCATCGTCTGCGTGATCGACGAGTTCATGCCGATGCTGCGCGACGATCCGGACCTGCTGACGCCGCTCACCGCGATCTCCCGCGGCGCGCGTTCGTGCGGCGTCCACCTGGTGCTGACCACCCGGTCCCCGCGCGCGATCCCGGCGTTGCACGAGCGCGACGGTCTCTTCGCACAGTGGACGGTCCGGATCGCGCTGCCGGGCGGCGGCGACGTGCTGGAGCCGACGAACGAGTCCGCGCAGAGCCTGCCGATCGGCACGGCCGTGGTGAACACGGCAGGGGGTCTCGGAGGGCCCCGAAATGCCACCAGAGGCCACGAGAGACTCGTCCGCTTCCCCGACCCCGGCGCGGATCGTCGGACGCTCAGCGACCTCCACAGCCGTCTCAGCGCCGCCCCGCCGCGCTCGAGGAGGACCGAGGAGGTGGAGACGCCGCCGGTGGTGCTGCTCGGCCGTCCGGTGTCCGTGCGGAAGACGCCCGATTCGCCGCAGCCTCCGGTCGCGTTCCCGTTGGACGCCGCGGCCGGCCGGCATCTGGCGATCATCGGGGCCGCCCCGGAGGCGCCGGACCTGCTGCACGCGGCCACCCGCAGCATCTCCGCGCACCACGCACCCGGCACGGCCCGGTTCCTGGTCTGCACGCTGATCCCGGACGCGGAGCGGCACGCGGACGCGCTGACGACCGCGCTGGCCCGCCGGCACGAGGTGGAGCATCTGGACGCGGCGGGCCTGACCAAGGCGCTGGAGCTGGACGACCCGGCCTACCTGGTGGTGTTCGGCCTGGACGCGGGCGACCGGGTGACGCTGCCGCCGGACCGGCTGACCCGGCTGCTGCGCACCGGCCCGGCCCGCGGCGTGCACCTGCTCTCCTGGTGGCGTGGCACGCACCGGCTGACCGGCGACCTGAGCAGGGCCGCGTCGGAGATCGCCGGCCTGGCGCTGCTGGACCTGCCGGACGACGACGTCGAGACGCTGCTCGGCAGCACCCCTCAGCACTCCGGCGCGCTCTTCCACGACCACCGCACCGCCACCACCACCCCGTTCATCCCGTTCCGCACGGAATCAGCCCGCACAGAACCGCCCCGCCCGGACCCGGCCCGCGCAGAACAGGCCCGTGCAGAACCGGCCCGCCCGGATCTGCCCCGTGCAGAACCGGCCCGTCTGGAGCCGCCCCGCACGGAGCCGTCCCTCCCGGGACCGGCCCGCACTGAGCAGGCCCGTCCGGAGCCCGCCCGCGCCGAAGCAGCCCGCAGAGAGCCGGAACCGGCGCAGGCGGAGACCACGAGAACCGAGCAGAAGCGCGCGGAGCACATCCTCCCCGCGCCCAGGACGGCCCGGCCCGCGGAGGCGAGGGAGACGTGACCACGGACGACGCCTGGGCCGCTTACCTGGAGGCCGCCCGCGAGCTCGACGTGGCCCGCCGGGACGCCACCGTCGCCGCCGGCCTGGACCGCCCGGTCCGCGCCGCCCATGACGAGCTGGCCGTGGTCCGCGCCCGCCTGGTCACCCAGCGCACCCGGCTGCGTGAGCTGGGTGCGGAGGAGTCCGCGCTGATCCCGACGCTGGACGAGGTGACCTCGGTGTCGGTGAGCCTGGGCGAGGGCCCGGCCGCGATACGGTCCGCGCTGCACCGGGCGCGTGCCACGGTGGAGGCGGCGGAGGCGAAGCTGCCGGCGCCGGCCCGCCGGGACACGCCGCAGACGCCGGTGTGGGTGCGCAACCTGGTTGTCTACGGCGCGCTGGCCGCGGCCGTGCTGGTGATCCAGCTGGCGCTCTACACGACCGCGAGCCCGGAGGCGCTGCCCACGTTCGCGCTGTTGTTCGGCGTGACGCTGCCGGCGCTGGCGTTCGCGCTGGGCTGGGTCGCGATCGGCCAGGCGTTCCCGCGCGGCGATGACGGGCGCGCCGACCGTACCCCCGTGCTGGGTCTGTTGATCTGTGCGGCGCCGAGCGTGCTGACCTGTGCCGCCGTCGGCGCGATCACGCTGGTGGGCTAGCGGGCGGCCAGGATCAGGCTCATCGCCTCGGCGCGGGACTTCGCGTCCGTCTGCAGGCCGCCGCGTACCGCCGAGGTGATGGTCTTGGATCCGGACTTCTGGATGCCGCGCATGGCCATGCACATGTGCTCGCACTCCAGGACCGCGATGACGCCGCGCGGCGCCAGTTTGTCCATCAGCAGGTCGGCGATCTGCGAGGTGAGCCGCTCCTGCACCTGGGGACGCCGGGCGAACACCTCGACGAGCCGGGCGAGCTTGGAGAGGCCGGTGATCCGGCCGTGCGGGCCTGGGATGTAGCCGATGTGGGCCACGCCGCGGAACGGCAGCAGGTGGTGCTCGCACAGCGACATCACGTCGATGTCGCGGACCAGCACCAGTTCCTCGTGGTTGGCCTCGAACGTGGTGGTGAGCACCTGTGCGGGGTCGACGCGGAGGCCGGCGAAGAGCTCTGCGTAGGCGCGGGCGACGCGCGCGGGTGTCTTCTTCAGCCCGTCCCGCTCCGGGTCCTCGCCGAGCGCGATCAGTATCTCCCGGACCGCGCGCTCGATCCGGGGCAGGTCGACCGCGTCCTCGACCGGTGTGCCGGTGAGTTTGCCGTCGACGAGGCGTGCCGCCAGATAGTCCAACCCCGCCGACGAGTCGTCCTCGTCGACGGGGTCGGGCCGTAAACCGTTCGTGCTCAGTGCGTGCCGTCCGAGTTGTTCGTGGGCTCGGATGCGACCGGGCCGATGCCGACGGTGGCCGCGGCGCCGTCCGAAGCGGCCTGGGCCTTGAGCTTCTCCTTCTCGGCGGGCGTGAGCACCGGCGGGTCGGTGGACGGGCGGCGCTTGCCGAAGCCGTTGTAGGGGGCCATCGGCGGGCGCTTCTGCACCCGGACGCAGATCCGGGCCATGTCCGCCTGGGAGATGGTCTCCTTCTCCATCAGCTCCAGCACCATGGCGTCGAGGACGTCGCGGTACTCGACCAGGATCTCCCACGCCTCGTCGTGTGCGAGCTCGATGAGCGCGCGCACCTCGCCGTCGATCTCGGCGGCGACGGAGTCGGAGTAGTCCTTCTCGTGGCCCATGGTGCGGCCCAGGAACGGCTCGTCGCCGCTGGTGCCGTACTTGACGGCGCCGAGCTTGGAGCTCATGCCGTACTGCGTGATCATCGCGCGGGCCAGACCGCTGGCCTTCTCGATGTCGTTGCCGGCGCCGGTGGTGGGCTCGTGGAAGACGAGCTCCTCCGCGGCACGGCCACCCAGCGCGTACGCCAAGGTGTCGATCATCTCGGCGCGGGTCTGCGTGTACTTGTCCTCGGTGGGGAGCACGAGCGTGTGACCGAGCGAGCGGCCACGCGGCAGGATCGTCACCTTGTGGACCGGCGCGGAGTGCGGCAGCGCCCAGGCGACCAGCGCGTGTCCACCCTCGTGGTACGCCGTGATCTTCTTCTCGCCGTCGCTCATCGCGCGCGTCTTGCGCTCCGGTCCCGCGATCACCCGATCGATGGACTCTTCCAGGTACTCGTTCGAGATCGCGCGCTTCTCGTGCCGGGCCGTCAGCAGCGCGGCCTCGTTGATCACGTTGGCCAGGTCCGCGCCGGAGAAGCCGGGCGTGCGCCGCGCGACCGCGTCGAGGTCGACGTCGGGCGTGAAGGGCTTGCCCTTGCCGTGCACCCGGAGGATGGCCTTGCGGCCCTCCATGTCGGGGGCGTCGACCGCGATCTGCCGGTCGAATCGGCCCGGCCGCAGCAGCGCCGGGTCGAGGATGTCCGGCCGGTTCGTGGCCGCGATCAGGATGACGCCGCCCTTGGTGTCGAAGCCGTCCATCTCGACGAGCAGCTGGTTGAGCGTCTGCTCGCGCTCGTCGTGCCCGCCGCCCATGCCGGCGCCGCGGTGGCGGCCGACCGCGTCGATCTCGTCGACGAAGACGATGGCCGGCGCGTTCGTCTTGGCCTGCTCGAACAGGTCGCGGACGCGGGAGGCGCCGACGCCGACGAACATCTCGACGAAGTCCGAACCGGAGATCGAGTAGAACGGGACACCGGCCTCGCCGGCGACCGCGCGGGCCAGCAGCGTCTTACCGGTTCCGGGCGGGCCGAAGAGCAGCACGCCCTTCGGGATCTTGGCGCCGAGGGCCTGGTACTTCGAGGGGTTCTGCAGGAAGTCCTTGATCTCGTGCAGCTCTTCGACGGCCTCGTCCGCGCCGGCGACGTCCGCGAACGTCGTCTTCGGCGTGTCCTTGGTGAGCATCTTGGCCTTGGACTTGCCAAAGTTGAGCACCCGCGAGCCGCCGCCCTGCATCTGCGACATGAAGAACAGCAGCAGCACGACGAGCAGCAGGATCGGCAGCAGGTTGAGCAGCAGGGACAGCAGGATGTTGTCCCGCGTGACCTGCGCGTCGATCGTGCCGGAGATCTTGCCGGCGGCCTTGGCCTGCACCACGGCGGCCCAGATGTCGTCACTGACCTCGTACGGGAACTGGGTCTCGATGCGGTCGGTGGTGGTCTTGTCGAAGGTGGCCTTCTCGGACAGCTCGAGCTGGAGCGTCTGCTCCTTGTCCTCGTAGACGGCATTCTTGATGCCGCCGGAGGCGAGCTTGTCGAGGATGACCGAGGTCTCGACCCGGTGGTAACTGGGGCCGCCCGTGAAGAAGGAGCTGGCGGCGATCGCAGCGGCGATCACCAGAATGATCCAGATCACCGGGCGGCGGAAGAAACGCGTGCGTTCCATACTGTTGTCGAGCGCTAGGCGCCCGCACCCTCCTGATCGTCCGGCTCGTAACTCACCAATGCTGCCCCCGCCACCTCCCTACCCAGGGAGACGCTGCGACAACCGCGGACGCCGGCGGGCGGCGCCATCGGTCATTCGACGGTACACCGTAGGTGCGACGGGTGAGGTTGCGAGCCCCGTGAATGCCCGAGCGTTGCCGACCACCCCAGCGTGCCGAACAGCACGGTAATCCGGTTTTCTGAGAGTGCGCTGAAGCTTCACCGAGAGTTGTTTGTCAGCTCAGGGCGTAACGGCGCCGCTCAGCTGCGGGCGTACACCTCGGGCTTGAGCACGCCGACGTAGGGCAGCTCGCGGTAGCGCTCGGCGAAGTCCAGGCCGTAGCCGACCACGAACTCGCTGGGGATGTCGAAGCCGACGTAGCGCACGTTCACCGGGACCTTCACCGCTTCCGGCTTGCGGAACAGCGCGACCACGTCGATCGAGGCGGCGCCGCGCGACTCCAGGTACTTCAGCAGCCAGGAGAGCGTCAGGCCGGAGTCGACGATGTCCTCGACCACGATCACGTGGCGGCCGGCGATGTCGCGGTCCAGGTCCTTGAGGATGCGGACCACGCCGGACGAGGTGGTGCCCTGCCCGTAGGAGGACACGGCCATGAACTCCATCTCGCTGGACGGGCCGTGCCGGCCCAGCTCCCGTGCGAAGTCCGCCATGAACATCACGGCGCCCTTCAGCACGCAGACCAGCAGCACGCCGTCCGCCGCGTCGGCGTGGTCGGCGGAGACCTGCTTGGCCAGTTCCTCGACCTTGTCGCGGATCTGCTGCTCAGAGATGATCACGCGCTCGATGTCGGCGTCGTACCAGGACCCGTCAGCCATGGCCCTAGCCTGCCCCATGGAGGTTACGAGCCGCCGCCCGCCCCGGGCGTTTCCGGGCGCAAACAGACCCCGAACGGTCACGCTCTCCGCATGACATAACGACAAAAAGCGCTTAAAAACTACAAACCAGGCGTGGGTACGACGTCCGCCCGTCCAAGATCACCCGATTTGATCGACTTCTGTGTCGGTGGTCACGACCGCCAGCGCGTCACCGGAACGGCGTACCGCGATGCCCCCGGGGAGGTAGGCCGACCCCTGTCCGTGCCAGTCGACCACCAGCGCGTCCAGCGCCGACACGTGCCGCTGGGACAGCGCGGTGCCGGGCGCGCCCAGCTCCCGCGCCCACAGGTGCAGCACCCGGCTGCGTATCGCGGGGTCCAGCCCGGACAGGCTGCGCACCCGCAGCGCGCCACCGTCCGCGCCGCCCGCCTCGGTCAGTGCGGTCCTGGCCAGCCCGTCCAGCGCGGCCGCGTCCGCCGCCAGCAGCCCGGCCGTGCGCGCCAGGTTGCCGACCACCCGCTGCCCCAGCGCCGCGACCAGCGCGGGGAGCGCGTCGGCCCGGACGCGGCTGCGCGCGTACGCCGGATCCGCGTTGTGCGGGTCGGACCACGCCTGCAGGCCCAGCGCCACGCAGGCCTTGTGCGTCTGCTCCCGGCCGATCTCCAGCAACGGCCGCATGAGCAGCACGTCCTCCGACCCGGGCAGCGGCCGGCGCTCCCGCATGCCGGCCAGGCCCTTTATCCCGGCGCCGCGCGCGAGCGCGAGCAGCACGGTCTCGGCCTGGTCGTCGCGGGTATGGCCGACCAGGACCGCCGCGGCGTCGTGCCGGCGGGCGACCTCGGCCAGCGCGGTGTACCGCGCCTCGCGGGCGGCCGCCTCCGGACCGCCGGGACGGCCCGCGACCGTGACGGCCTCGACCTCGACCGGGGCCAGCCCGGCGTCACGCGCCCAGCCGGCCACGGCGGCGGCCCGGTCGCCGGAGCCGTCCTGCAGCCGGTGGTCGACCGTGACCAGCCCGGCGCGCAGGCCGAGCCGGGGCGCGACGAACGCGACGGTGGCGGCCAGCGCGAGCGAGTCCGCGCCGCCGGAGCAGGCCACGAGGACCAGCGCGTCGGTGGGTAAGCCGGTCAGGGCGCGACGCACCGCCACCCGCATCTCCGCGACCGGCGGCGCGATCCGAGCCATGGAAAAACGCTAACCGGTCAGTCGCCGTCCGGCGGGGAGGCCGGGCCGGACTCGCGGGAGGCGGGGCGCACACGGTCGGCCCAGGCGTCCGGATCGCCCAGCTCGGACACGAGCGGCAGCGTCTCCGGCGACCGGAAGATCTCGTTGAAGCCGGCCATGCCGACGCGCTCCACCACGCCGTGCACGAACTTGCGGCCCTCCGCGTACTGCCGCATCTTCACGTCCACGCCGAGCAGCCGCCGGACCGCCTTCTCCAGCGGGTTGCCCGCCTCGCGGCGGCGGTTGAACCGGGCCCGGATCGTCTCCACGCTCGGGATGACCTCGGGGCCGACGCCGTCCATCACGAACTCGGCGTGGCCCTCCAGCAGCGTCATCAGCGCGGTCAGCCGGTCCAGCACCTCCTTCTGCGCCGGCGTCTGCACCAGGTCCAGCACGGAGGAGCGGCTGTCCGAGTCGCGGACCGCGTCGGAGAGCGTGCCGACCGCGCGGCGCAGCCGGTCCACCAGCGGGTCCTCGCCGGACTGCGACGCGTCCACGAACGCCTGCACCTGGCCGAGGAAGTAGTCGCGCATCCACGGCACGGACGTGAACTGGGTGCGGTGCGTGACCTCGTGCAGCGCCACCCAGAGCCGGAAGTCGCGCGGGTCCGCGCCGAGCTTCCGCTCGATCTCGACGATGTTCGGCGCGACCAGCAGCAGTTGGCCGTGCTCGCCGGAGAAGACCTCGTACTGCCCGAGCACCCGGCCCGACAGGTACGCCAGCACGCCGCCGGCCTGCACCGCGGTGACCCGGGACCCGATCGCGTCCGCGATCGCGCTCGGCGCCTTGTCCCCGGACAGCTTCGTGATCAGCGGCGTCACCACGGACCGCAGCCCGTCGATGTTGACCTGGGCCCAGTCCCGGCGGTCCACGATCCGCACCGGCGGGTGGTCCACCCGGGACGTCAGCCCGGTGTACGCCGCCACGTGCCCGGCGGCCTCCTCGGTGAGCCGTCGCAGGTCCGCGACGACCTCGGCAGCCTCGTCATAGGTCACCCGTGGCCCGGACTTGCCCAGGGCACCCGCGGTGGTGGCGGCCAGATCCCAGTCCACGAACTGCGTCATGCGATCCAACGTACCCGCGGAGAACGGGCACGGCCCGTCCCGGCGAAGAGATCCGGGATTACCCCTGACATCCGCAGGAGGCCAGCACGGACGCGATCCGGTCCAGTTTCCACTCCGCCTGCCACTTGCTCAGCGTCTTGAACGGCACCTCGTCCGCCAGCAGCGCGAACGCCAGCAGCCGCCCGTCCGCCGTGGTGACCACGCCGGCCAGCGCGTTGACGCCGTCCAGCGAGCCGGTCTTCGCGCGCACCGTGCCGGCGCCGGCCCGCGACTCCGGCGGCGCCGGGTCCCGGAACCGGTCGTCCAGCGTGCCGGACCAGCCGCCCACCGGCAGGCCGGAGAACATCGCGCCGAGCTCCGGGTGTGACCCGTCCGCGGCCAGCCGGACCAGCGCGGTCAGCAGCGCCGGGCTGATCAGGTTGTCCCGGGACAGCCCGCTGCCGTCGGTCAGCCCGAACCCGTCCACCGGCAGCCCGAACCCGGTGATCAGCGCACGGGTCGCGGCCGCACCGCCCTCGAACGAGGCCGGCTGCCCGCCCGCGATCGCGACCTGCCGGGCCAGCGCCTCCGCCACCACGTTGTCGCTGTTCGTCAGCATCACCTCGACCAGCCGCAGCATGGTCGGCGACTCCACCCGGCCCAGCTCGATGCCGGGTGCGATCCCGGTCGTCCCGGCCGACGCGCTCACCTGCGGTGTGGCCTGCGCGGCCGACGAGGTCGCGGTGCCCCGGCCGACCGTCACGCCGTCGCCGAGCAGCGCCGCGAACGCCTTGCCCGCGGACAGGTCCGGGTCCGTCTGGCGTTGCGCGCCGGAGGCCGCCTTCGGGTTCACCCGGGCGCCGTTGGTCATCAGCGCGGTGATCGGCGCGCCGTACCCCGCGGACACCACGTCCGAGTCCCAGCTCGGGCTGACCGCCGGGCCGGTGTAGAGCGTCGAGTCGACCAGCACGCGCGACACCGGCGCGCCGCCCAGCGCGGTCCTGACCTGCTCGGCCAGCTCGTCGAGCCGTGCGGCGCCGCGGTAGGTGGCGGTGCCGTCGATCGCCAGCGTCGGGTCGCCGCCGCCGATCAGCACCACCTCGCCGGGCGCGGAGCCGGCCACCACGCGCGTCGGGATCCGGTACCCGGTCCCGCGCGCGGTCAGCGCCGCCGCGGCCGTGACCAGCTTCGTCGTGGACGCGGGCGTGGCCGGATCGCTCTGCTGATATCCGTACAGCTCGGTCCCGGTCGCCACGTCCACCACGGCCGCGTGCACGCCCGGCCCCAGTTCACCGTTGGTCACCAGCGCGCCGATCGCGGCCTGTACCGCCTGCGGCGACGGCATCGGCGCGCCGTTCGTGTTCGCCACCAGCACCGGCTGCGGCGCCGGCTCCGCGGGCTGCTCCGCCACGGTCGGCTCCGCGACCGGCTCCTCGACCGCGTCCGGCCGCCCGGCCAGCACGATCACGGCCACCAGCACCAGCGCCAGCACCGCCGCCCCCGCACCGGCCAGCACCTTCTTCGACCGCCACAAAGACCCAAGATCAAATTCACGCGAGGGTACGCCCGAAGCCTCCCCCGCCCCGGCCGTGCCCACGGCTTCCACGGTCACGCGCCCGGTCGGCGGCACCACGGGCGGCGCCGCCACGCTCCCTCGCGCCCCGGACTCCGCTCCACCGACCGGCGCCGATCCACCGACCGGCGCCGTGCCCGCCGCCGTGGGTCGCGCCGGCGAGGCAGGGACGACGACCGGCACCGATGCCGTGCCCGCGGCACGTGGCGCACCCGTCATCGGGGCGGGCGGCGTCTTCGGCAGCACCACCGTCTGATCGCTCTGCGGCGGGCGGCTCCGCACCCCCGCGCTCCCCGATACGACGGGCGCGGCACCCGGCTCCGTCGGTGCGGCCGCGGTCCCCACGCTCAGACCCTTCGGCACGGCCGTAGGCCCACCGCTCGGACCCTTCGATGCGACCGCGGGCCCACCGCCGGGACCGTTCGGTGCGGCCGCAGGCCCACCGCTCGGTACAGCCGTGGGTCCGCCGCCCGGACCGTTCGGTACGGCCGTGGAGCCACCGCTCGGGCTCTTCGGTGCGGCGACGGGCCCGCTACCGGGCACCTTCAGCATGACCACGGTCGACTGGTCGTCCGCCGGGGGCTGCTTCACCACCGGGGGAATCTTCGGGATGATCGCGGTGGCCTGGTCGTCCTCCGAGTCCCGGGCCACCGACGCCTTGGCGGCGCCCGCGGGACGGTTCGCGTCCCCGGGCCTCCCCGCGCCCGCGGCTCCCCCGCCCGGCACCTTCGGGATGATCACCGTCTGCTGCGCGTCGGCAGAGGGGACCGCGGCATCCGACGGCTGCGGGATCGGGACCGTCCGGCCGGTCTCGGGCCGGGGCGGCTGCGCCGCGCTCGGGCGGCCCGGGTGGGAGAGCGTCGGGCGCACGCCGGTCGGCGGCTTCAGCACCGGCCGGGGCCGCGGCGAGGGCTTCGCGGGGGCCACGGGTCCGGCGGGAGCAGCAGGCGGGGACGCGGGCGTCGTGGGAGCGGCCGGGGACGGGCTCGGGATGCGGGCCGTCGGCGCTTCGTCCACGGGGGACGCGGGAGAGACCGGGATCGGTGCGGTCGGGGTGTCGTCGGCCGTGGGGTGGGAGCGCGGGGCGTACCCAGGTGGGGCTGGTGGGGTTTGGGTTTTGCTGGGCGGGACGGATGGTCCGGATGATGAGATGGAGGGATCGGCGGAGGCGGAATCGGCGGGCGAATCCGGGCCGGAGGGGGCGGACGACGACGTACCGGCGGGTTTGGGCTGTTCCGAGGCGTTCAGGGTGGCCACCTGGGGTTTCTCGGGAGAAGCGGTCACGGGGGTTATGTCGTTTCTGTCCGTTGAAGCGGAGGAAATCGAGGCCTGTCCGTCACGGCGCTGATCACCGGTTTCGTTGCCGTTGTGTGAATCTTGCCTCCCCACCCCAGCCCCTCCTCGTCCTAGCCCGCCGCTTTAGAGGAGACTAACGGGGTCCGACACTGCATAGGCCGTGCCCGGGGTGTGGCGTGAGCTGTGCGAGTTCCGTTAGCCAGCGTGGGCGAACGAGGGAGCGTGAATATGGATTTCGACGTTACGGTTGAGATCCCGAAGGGTCACCGCAACAAGTACGAGGTGGACCACAAAACCGGTCGCATCAGGTTGGACCGCACGCTCTTCACCGCCACCCAGTACCCGGCGGACTACGGCTTCATCGAGGGCACCCTGGGCGAGGACGGCGACCCGCTGGACGCGCTCGTGCTGGTGCAGGAGCCGACGTTCCCGGGGTGTCTCATCCGCTGCCGCGCCATCGGCATGTACCGGATGAAGGACGAGATGGGCGGCGACGACAAGGTCCTCTGCGTCCCGTTCGAGGATCCTCGTCAGGAGCACCTGCGGGACATTCACCACCTGGGCGAGTTCGACCGGATGGAGATCCAGCACTTCTTCACCGTGTATAAGGACCTTGAGCCCGGCAAGTCCGTCGAGGGCGCGACCTGGACCGGGCGGGTGGAGGCCGAGCAGGAGGTCCGCAACTCGATCGCGCGTCACCAGCGCGCACTCGAGCAGGGCGACTACGACCACTGACCTCCTGTGAGAAGCGCGCCGGGACGCCCGGCGCGCTTTTTCGTACCCCCATCAGCCGTTGAGGTTTCTGAGGTTGGTGTAGAGGTCCAGGACCGCGCAGGTCAGCGGGATGAGCGACACCAGCGTCAGCGTCTCCAGGATCTCGCCGGACCGGGCCAGGTAGAGCGACGGCGGGCGGCGTGACCAGGTGGCGCCGCCCGCCAGCACACCCAGCGCCACCGCGGCCACGACCGGCGGGGGCACGGTGATCGCGAGCGCGGCGAGCACGGCGACGGCCGCGCACACCGGCGGCACCCGGTGGTGGGCCGCGGCGAACGTGCGGGCGCGCAGCAGCAGGCCGAGCGCGGCGGCGCCGGCCAGCAGTCGCGCGGCGAGGCCGCCGTGCAGCGTCAGGAACAGCGCGGACCCGGCCACGACCAGCGCGTGCCCGGCCAGCAGCCCGGTCAGGAACTCGTCGGTACGTGTCAGCGCGGCCAGCACCTCGTCGCGCGGCGGACGCTGCCTGGCCTGCTGGAACGGGTCGTCGTCACCGGGTAGCGCGATCGGCGGGATCGGCAGCCGTCCCAGCCGGATCGCGAGCAGCGGCAGCAGCCCGAGCGCGCAGGCCGTGGCCGTGAGCAGCACCGCGGCCGCGTGCACCGGCGAGAAGGCCAGCGCCGCCGCGGCCGTGGCGGCGACCGGCAGCGCCGCGGTCATCGCCGCGACCGGGATCCGCAGGTGGACGGCGGTGCCCACGGCCACCAGCAGCGCGGTCGCCAGCACCGACACGGCCGCGACCAGCGCCTCCGGCGCGCCCCAGCGTGCGGCGGGCTCCATCGTGGTGAGCTGCGCGCCGGCGAGCGCGGCGAACGGCAGCGACAGCGCGCCGAGCGTGGCGGCGGTCCCGGCGTCGCCGTAGGCGCGGGACGCGGTGACCGCGGCGAGCAGCAGCGCGAGCGCCAGCGCGGCCGGGACCGGCGACGGCGTCGTGAGCAGCAACGACGGGAGCGTGGCCAGCAGCAGCACCGTGGCGGCCGCACGGGTGGCGACGCGGGTCGCGGCCGGTGACCACCGGCCGGTGCGACCGGGCGCGCCCGCGATCACGTCCACCACGTCGTCGTACTCGGGCTCGGGCCAGTGCGCGCGGGCCGGCGTCAGGTGCAGGATCTCCCCGTCCCGGATGCCCTGCGCGCGCAGCGGACGGCCGCCGAGCAGCGGCGCGCCGTCGGGCCGGCGCAGCAGCCAGCCGCCGTGCCGCTCGCCCTCGTCGGCCAGCGACTCACCGGCGTGCCGGAGCAGGTCGGGCAGCAGCTCGGCGAGCGGGATCTGGTCCGGCAGGGCCAGGTCGACGCGGCGGTGCGGGGCCGCGATCGTGACCCGGGCGAGTCCTGCACCCATCGACGTCCACCTTCCTCGGGCGGCTGCGGAAACCAGGGCACCTTACCTAGGATGAGCGGTCCACACCATTGAGGAGTTTCGTTGGCCACCGTGATCGTGCGACGTCCGCCGCGACGCGCGGCACCGGAGATCCCCGGCGGTGAGCTGGCCGTGGACGCGCCGCCGGAGCTGCCGGAGCCGACCGGCGGACGGTGGCAGCAGCTGATGACCGCGCTGCCGATGCTGGGCGGATCGGTCGCGATGGCGATGATGTTCGGCCGGGGCGGCGGGACGTATTCGTACGTGGTCGGCGCGATCTTCGGCGTCTCGTCGCTGGCGATGCTGGTGACCAGCTGGGGCAATTCCGGCGGGCCGAAACGGGCGGAGGTCGCGACGGCCCGGCGGGAATACCTGCGGCGGCTGGCCGCGCTGCGCCGCCGCGCCCGGCAGACCGCGCTGGCCCAGCGGGACGGCCTGCGTTACCGCCACCCGGACCCGGACCGGCTGTGGTCCACCGTGGACAGCCATCGGCTGTGGGAGCGGCGAGCGACCGACCCGGACTTCGGCATCGTCCGGGTGGCGCTGGGCCCGCAGACGCTGGCCACGCCGTTGGCGCCGCCGGTCACCCGGCCACTGGCGGAGCTGGAGCCGATGTGCGCGGGCGCGCTGCGCCGGTTCCTGGACGCGTACTCGGTGGTGCCCGATCTTCCGGTCGCGGTGTCGCTGCGGGCGTTCTCCCGCATCCACGTGCGGAACGCGCGCGGCACCGTGCGGGCGATGCTGGCCCAGCTGGCGGTCTTCCACTCGCCGGACGACCTGGTGATCGCGGTCTGCGCGGGTCCGGAGCGCCGGGCGGACTGGGAGTGGGTGAAGTGGCTGCCGCATGCGCTGCACCGGACGCGCACCGATGCGGCGGGTCCGGTGCGTCTGGTCGCGCGGACCGGCGCGGAGCTGAGCGCGCTACTCACCGACCAGGCCGGACATGTCGTAGTCGTGCTGGACGGCGGCACCTGTGAACCCGGGCCGCACACCACCGTGCTGGACCTCGACTCCCCGCCACCGCGCAGCCCCGGGCGGTCCACGCTGGTCCTCACCGGTGGCCGGCGACTGACCAGCCGCACCACCGAGTCGGAGACCGAGGTCGGCGTGCCGGACGCGCTGACCGTCACCGAGGCCGAGGCGATCGCCCGCCGCCTGGCCCCGCTCCGGCCGGCCCGGACCGACACGCCGCACGCCGGGCAGGCCACCGGCGCGGAGCTGCCCGACCTGCTCGGCCTGCCCGACCCGGCCGATCTGCTCCCGGCCGAGCGCTGGTCCCGGCCCCGCCCGCCGCGGGACCGGCTGCGCGTGCCGATCGGCGTCGGCCTCGACGGCAGCGCCGTGGAGCTGGACCTGAAGGAGTCCGCACAGGACGGCATGGGCCCGCACGGCCTGCTGATCGGCGCGACCGGGTCCGGCAAGTCGGAGCTGCTGCGCACGCTGGTGCTGGGCCTGGCCGCGGAGCACTCGTCGGAGACGCTCAACTTCGTGCTGGTCGACTTCAAGGGCGGCGCCACGTTCGCCTCGCTGGACCGGCTGCCGCACACCGCCGCCGTGATCACCAACCTCGCGGACGAGCTGCCGCTGGTGGACCGCATGGTCGACGCGATCAACGGCGAGCTGCTGCGGCGTCAGGAGCTGCTGCGCCGCAGCGGGAACATCGCGAGCCTGCGCGAGTACGACCGGGCCCGCGCCGCCGGCACCGCGCTCGCCCCGCTGCCGTCGCTGCTGATCGTGTGCGACGAGTTCTCCGAGCTGCTCTCCGCGAAGCCGGACTTCATCGACCTGTTCGTCCAGATCGGGCGCGTCGGCCGGTCGCTCGGCGTGCACCTGCTGCTGGCCAGCCAGCGGCTGGAGGAGGGGCGGCTACGCGGGCTGGACACGCACCTGTCGTACCGGATCGGGCTGCGCACGTTCTCCTCGCTGGAGTCGCGGGCGGTGCTGGGCGTGCCGGACGCGTTCGAGCTGCCGCGCGAGCCGGGCCACGGCTACCTGCGGTTCGGCACCGAGCCGCTGGTGCGCTTCAAGGCCGCGTACGCGTCCGGCCCGTACCGCGTCACGGCCGACGGCGACCCCGGCCCGGCGGCCCCGGCGCGCGTGGTGCCGTACTCGACCGCCCCGCTCCCCCGCGCGCCACGGCCACGCGCACAGATCACCCGGACCAGCGCGAAGAGCCTGCTGGACCTGATGGTCGACGCGCTGGAGAACGCCGGCCCGGCCGCGCACCGGGTCTGGCTGCCGCCGCTCGGCGACGCGCCCGCGCTCCACGAGTTGCTCGGCGCGCTCCGCCACGTGCCGGGCCGCGGCCTGACCACGGCCGACCCGGCGCTGCACGGCGCGCTGCGGGTGCCGGTCGCGATCGTGGACCGGCCGCTGGACCAGCGACGGGAGACGCTGTGGCTGGACCTGGCCGGCGCGTCCGGGCACGTGGCGGTGGCCGGCGGACCGCGCAGCGGCCGATCCACCGCGCTGCGCACGCTGGTCACCGCGCTGGCGCTGACCCACACGCCGGCCGAGGTGCAGGTCTACTGCCTGGACTTCGGCGGCGGCGCGCTGGCCTCGCTGCAACGGCTGCCGCACGTGGGCGGCGTGGCCGGGCGGCTCGATCCGGTGGGGGTGCGGCGCACGGTCGGCGAGGTCCGGGCGCTGCTCACCGCGCGGGAGGCCCGGTTCGCGGCGCTGCACGTGGACGGGATGGCCGACTACCGTGCGCGGCGAGGGGACGATCCGTACGGCGACGTGTTCCTGGTGATCGACGGCTGGGTGACGCTGCGCAACGACTTCGACGACCTGGAACCGCTGGTCACCGAGGTGGCGATGCGCGGGCTGTCGTACGGCGTGCACGTGGTCGTCACGACCGGCCGCTGGATGGACCTGCGCCCGGCGATCCGCGACCTGCTCGGCGCCCGCCTGGAACTACGCCTCGGCGACCCGGCCGACTCCACGGTCTCCCGCCGCTCCGCCGCGAACGTGCCGGCCGGCGCGCCCGGCCGCGGCATCACCGCGGAGTCGATGCACCTGCTCACCGCGCTGCCCGGGATCGCGCCGGAGGAGATCGCGGCCGCGTGGACCGGGCCGCCCGCGCCGCCGGTACGACGCCTGCCCGCGGAGTTGCCCTACACCGCGGTGCGGGACGCCCGGGAGACCGGCCTGCGCATCCCGATCGGCATCGTGGAGACCGACCTCTCCCCGGCCGTGCTGGACTTCGCGGCCGACCCGCACTTCCTGCTCTTCGGCGACGGCGAGTGCGGCAAGACGTCGTTCCTGCGCGCGCTGGCCACCACGATCACCGGGCGGTTCACGCCGGAGCAGGCCCGGCTGGTGGTGGTCGACTTCCGGCGTACGCTGCTCGGCGCCGTCGACGACGCCCACGTGCTCGGCTACGGCTCCGCCGCCAAGCCCGCCCGCACGCTGATCGAGACGGCCGCCGAGGCGCTGCACCGGAGGCTGCCCGGCGCCGGGGTGACGCCCCGCCAGCTGCGCGACCGTTCCTGGTGGACGGGCCCGGAGCTGTTCGTGCTGGTCGACGACTACGAGCTCGCCGGCGGGCCGTCCGGACCGCTGCAGCCGCTGGCCGAACTGCTCCCGCAGGCCCGGGACATCGGCCTGCACCTGGTGCTGGCCCGGCGCTCCGGCGGCGCCGCCCGCGCCTACGACCCGGTACTGACCCAGCTGCGCGAGCTGTCCGTGCCCGGCCTGGTCATGTCCGGCAGCCGGGAGGACGGTCCGCTGCTGGGCGACGTACGTCCGTTCACGTTGCCGCCCGGTCGCGGACAGTTGAAGACCCGCCGCGACGGGGTACGACTGGTACAGCTCGCCTATCTCTCACCCGCTGATTCCTGACAATCTCCCGGACCCGTTGTCCGCCCCGCCGTCGCCCTGGCGGGGAGTAACCTTCACCCAGCCGAGACGCGCAACACGAGGTGACCATGTGAGCAGGCGTTGGAGACCGTCGGCCGGCCTGGCCCGCGCGGCCGCCGCCGTGCTCGTGGGCACCGCGACCGTGCTGCCCACCGGAACACCGGCGCAGGCCGCGGTCCTGCCGTCCGCGGTGCCGCTGGCGGTAACCGGTGACGAGATACGGGACGAGCAGTGGTCGCTGACCGAGCTCGGCATGACCGAGGCCTGGAAGCGCTCGACCGGCGCCGGCGTCACGGTCGCGGTGATCGACTCCGGTGTGGACGACACCCATGTGGACCTGGCCGGCCGCGTGCTCCCCGGCTTCGACCTGGTCAGCAGCACCGGCGACGGCACGGACGACCCGGTCGGGCACGGCACCACGATCGCCGCGCTGATCGCGGGCGTGCCGGACGACACCGGCATCGTGGGCATGGCGCCGGACGCGCGGATCCTGCCGATCCGCGTGCTCGACAAGCAGAACCGTTACGACGACGCCCAGGTCGTGGCGAAGGCGGTCCGCCTCGCCGTGGACAACGGCGCCAAGGTGATCAACCTGTCGCTCGGCGGCCTGGGCAGCAGC
This sequence comes from Catenuloplanes japonicus, assembly GCF_000717135.1. Classification (GTDB taxonomy): domain Bacteria; phylum Actinomycetota; class Actinomycetes; order Mycobacteriales; family Micromonosporaceae; genus Catenuloplanes; species Catenuloplanes japonicus. Next base: position 229,920 of record NZ_JNXY01000025.1, on the reverse strand, counting down.
CCCGCGCTCGCCACCGCGATCGACTACGCGTTCGTCAAGGACGTGGTGGTCATCGCCTGCACCGGCAACGCCAGCGCGTCCGCGCCGTCCGAGGTGTGGTACCCGGCCCGCGAACCCGGCGTGGTCGCCGTGACCGGCCTCGAACAGAACGGCACCAGCCTCTGGTCCGGCGCGATCACCGGCGCCGAGACCGTGCTCTCCGCCCCCGCCACCGACCTGATCGGCGCGCGCCCCGGCGGCTACTGGCGCGTCCAGGGCACCAGCTTCGCCGCCCCGATGGTCGCCGCGACCGCCGCGCTGATCCGCTCCCGCTGGCCTGCCATGTCCGCCGCGACCGTGGTCAACCGCCTGGTCACCACCGCCACCGACCTCGGCATCCCCGGCCGCGACGACCAGTACGGCTACGGCATCGTCAACCCGGTCGCCGCGCTCGCCGACGGCCTCCCCGAGTCCCGCGCCAACATCCTCGACGACGAGCCCCCGCCCGGCGACTCCGGCTTCGGCGCCGCCCCGCGCGCCGGCGACGACACCAGCGTGGCCGCCGGCGGTCCCGCGGGCGCCCCCGGTCAGGGCCTCGACCCCGCCCCCGGCGGCGCCGCCCAGCCCGACGGCACCGTGGCCCTCCCCTCCCCCCACCAGCGCGGCCGCGGCCTCCTCGGCGCCGCCCTGGGCGCCGGCATCTCCCTCATCGCCATCGCCGGCCTCTACCTGATCACCCTCCACCGCCTCCCTCGCAGACGCCGGCAGGGCCGCCTCTAGCAGCACTTTCACCCCGCAAACCACAAGATCAAAATCTTGCTTTCCCACTTTGCGGGTGGTTGCGGTCCGCATGCTCCCGCGGGCACCGGTCGTCGCTGGCGCTCCTCCCTGCCGGTTCCGCGCGGCACCGGAACACACCCCGCCCGGCCGTCGCCGAGCCCGCCAGCCCTCTTCCGGGCGACGCCCAGCGGGCTACCCACCGCCGTTCCGCGCCCACCGCCAAGGCCCAGCCAGACTTCCGCACCCGCCACGAAGGCCCAGCCGGCCGTTCCGTGTCCGAAATTCCGCGACAAAGAGGCCATCGTCGACCGTTGCGGTCAACGCGGGCGGGCACCTCCCCCGACAGCCAACACCTGCACCGACATATCACGATATGGCGATCGCCTCGCCGGGTTCACGGTCGGCCTGAGGCCAGGACGGAGGAAAGGATCATCGAGTGCTGCAGAGAAGGGGGTCGAATGGCGATTTTGACCCCCTTCTCCGCAGCACTCGACGATCCTTTAGCCCCGGAGATGGCGCACCGGCGGCCGCCGCCGACCGGCCCCTGCTGAGCCACGACGTCGAGGCAGGCCGCAGCCGGCTGTAGGACACTATTTACCGAAATTTCGGGCGCGTAGCGCCCGGAAGCGGCCATCGGTAGCAGCCGCACGGGTGTGCCGGACCACGACGGGACCGGCTCCTCGCGTCGTGCGGAGCGCCGGCGGAGCCCGACGCGAGGTTTGCCCGCGGGAGCAACGCTGCCGGACCACGCCGGAAGCGGGAAAGGAACTAGATCGTGAATTTGACCTGTTCTGTCAGGGGATCCGGCCTGCCAACAGGCTGTCCCTGAGTGACCGCCGGCATCAGCCGGCGGTGCACTCTCCGGTGTCGTTGGCACGGGTGCGCTTGAGGCCCTCCGCGGCGACCGGAGCAGCCTCGGCGGCGGAGACGGCGTAGCCGAGATTGGGGTCGTCGGAGGCGGCGGCGAAGATGACGCCGAGGACGTCGCCGTTGGAGTCGACCAGGGGGCCGCCGGAGTTGCCGTTCCGGACCAGGGCCTTGATCGTGTAGATGTCGCGGGTGACCTCGCGGGAGCTGTAGATGTCCGGGCCCTTGATCTTGCCGATGTCGCGCAGGCGGGCGGCCTGGGCATTGTAGGGGCCGTCCAGCGGGTAACCGAGCACGATCGCGTCGTCGGAGCGGGCGCCCACGTTCGGCGCCCAGTCCATCACGGGGGCGTCGAGGCCGGGCACGTAGATGACGGCCAGGTCGCGGTTGGGGTCGTAGACGGTGACGCGGCCGTCCATCGGCTCGCCCTTGACCTCGATGGTGACCGAGTCGGTGCCGGCCACGACGTGCGCGTTCGTCATCACGCGGTCGTCGGCGTAGACGAAGCCGGAGCCTTCCAGGCGGCGGCTGCAGTCGCCGGCGATGCCCCGGATCTTGACCACGGACTCCTCCGCGTCGCGGACCACGCGCGAGTTGGCCAGGCGCGGGTCCGGCGGCTCGACCTGGGGCGCGCGCGAGTTGCCGAGGCCGCCGAAGACCTCGGGGAAGCCTCGGGTGTTGAGCGTCTGCCGCAGGCCCTGGGAGAGCACCTCGGCCTGGGCCGGCATCACGCTGTCGACCGCGCCGAGCACGTAGCTGCTCTTGATCGAGCGGGCCAGCCACGGCACGGACGAGGAGGCCAGCGGCACCGCGACCAGCCACGCCACCAGCAGCACGGCGCAGACCGAGACCAGCGCGCCGCCGACCTCGTCCAGCCGCTGGCCGGTCGGGTTGACAATGTTGTGCCTCAGCCGGGCGCCGAACCAGCCGGCCAGCGTCTGGGCGATGACCGCGAGCAGGAAGATGGCGACCAGCGAGGCCACCACGCGCAGGCCGGGATCGGTGAACTGCGCGGCGATGAACGGGCCGAGTTGCAGCCCGAGCAGCGCGCCGCTGAAGAACCCGGCGAAGGACAACGTCCCCACCACGAACCCCTGCCGGTAGCCACTCGCTGCGAACAGCAGCACCAGCAGGAAAAGGACGATGTCGGTCACGGACACCCGCCTAGGGTAGGTATGCCGGCCAAGTGGTGCCGGGGGCTGCGACGACGCCTCATGCGAGGGGACCGCTGACGTCGTCGGCCGGCGGCGGCGCCGCCGGACCAGAAGATCTTTCCGGGGGTACGCCGAGCACCGGCCGGAGCTGGTCGTCGAGTTCGGCGACCCGGGTGCGCGGCCAGGGCCGGCTCCAGCCACCGAGGTCGAGCAGCGCGGAGAGCACACCGGCGGTGAAGCCCCACACGACCATGCCCTGCGAGTCGAACGCGGGCCCGATCCAGCCGCTGCTGTGCCGCACCTGGAGCCGGTGGTCGGGGTCGCACAGCTCCGCGATCGGCAGCCGGGCCACGTGCGCGACCTCGGCCGGTTGCCGCGGGTGCACCGGGTGCGGCGCGTGCCACCAGGCCAGCACCGGCGTGACCACGAACCTGCTGACCGGGATCCACAGTTTCGGCAGCTCCGCGAGCACGGTGACGCTGGCCGGGTCCAGCCCGACCTCCTCGTTGGCCTCGCGGAGCGCGGTGGCGACCGCGTCCGCGTCGCCGGGGTCGGCCGCGCCGCCGGGGAACGCGGGCTGGCCGGCGTGGTTGCGCATGTCGGCGGCGCGTTCGAGCATCAGCACGTCCGGGCCGTCCGGGCCCTCGCCGAAGAGCACCAGCACCGCGCTGATCCGGCCCTCGCCGGTGGGCGTGGGCATGCGGGTGAAGTCCTTGGCGGTCGCGGAGGCGGCCCGCTTGGCCAGCGGCGCCAGCCAGTCCGGAATCTCGTCGGTCACGCCGTGCCCCCTTTCCCGCACCCGGGTGATCTACGGCTGTGACGCCCGAACCGCTCAATCATCTACGGCACCGTCACGCCGAGCTCATCGTGCACGAACCGGTCGAGCCCGGCCTCGTCCAGCGCAGTGGTCTGGTGGACACCGCGGACCCGGCCGTCCGCGTCGATCAGCACGGTGGTCGGCAGGCCGGGCGCGCCGAGGCGGGCCACGTTCAGCCCGGTGAGCAGCTCCTTGTTCGGGTCGAACAGGGAGGGGAAGCGGAAGCCAAGCTCACGGCCCAGTTCCTCGGCGGTGGACTGCCGGTCGCCGGTGTCGATGCCGAGCACGTGGACGCGGCCGGCGGCCCGGTCGGCGTAGGCCTGGACGGCCGGCAGCTCGGCCCGGCACGGCCCGCACCAGGAGCCCCAGAGGTTGAGCACGGCGGGGCCGCGCAGCTCGGCCAGCCGGACGACGTCGCCGCCGTTGAGGCAGGACAGCTTCAGGTCGGGCAGTGCGTCGAGCAGCACGTCGCCGGGCGGTTCGGGTGACTCGGGCGCGGGCGGCGTGGTCAGGCCGGCGCAGTCCGCGAACGGCGAGGGGCGTACCACGTCGCCGGTGGTCGCGACCGTCGACGGCGTGGTCGCACAGCCGGCGGACATGAGCACGATCGCCGCCGCGCCGGTCAGTAGGGCAGGTCTCACGGCACGTCCGCCGTGGCGGCGGCGGAGGGGACGAGCGAGGGGTCGAGGCCGACCGCGGCCGCGAGCTCACCGGCGCGCGGCCCCTTGAGCAGCTTCACCGCGACCTCGGGCTCGGTGGGCCCCTCGCCGTAGGACGGGCAGATCTTCGCCAGCGTGCAGGCGCCACAGGCCGGTTTACGGGCATGGCAGACGCGGCGGCCGTGGAAGATGACCCGGTGGGAGAGCATGGTCCACTCCCGTTTCGGATAGAGCGCGCCGATCACGTGCTCGATCTTCACCGGGTCGGTCTCCTCGGTGAGCCGCCAGCGGCGGACCAGGCGCTGGAAGTGGGTGTCGACCGTGATGCCGGGGACGTCGAACGCGTTGCCGAGAATCACGTTCGCCGTCTTGCGGCCGAAGCCGGGCAGCGTGATCAGGTCGGCCAGCGTGCCGGGGACCTCGCCGTCGTAGCGCGTGACGAGCGCCTGGCCGAGGCCGATCAGCGAATTCGTCTTGTTGCGGAAGAAGCCGGTGGGCCGGATCAGCTCCTCCAGCTTGCCCCGGTCCGCGCCCGCGTAGTCGGCCGCGGTCCGGTAGCGGACGAACAGCTTCGGCGTGACCTCGTTGACCCGCTTGTCCGTGCACTGGGCGGACAGGATGGTGGCGACCGCGAGCTCCAGCGGATTGGTGTGGTCCAGCTCACAGTGCGCATCGGGGTGGGTATCGATGAGCGCCCGGCCGATCCGTCGGGCGCGGCGTGTCAGCGCGAGCGGGGTCTCGGCGGTCGTTCGGGGCACCCGGCCAGCCTACGTCGGCGTGTGGAAGCGCCGCGATCAGCCGCCGGACAGATGACCTGTCGGCGCGACGGCCGGGCCGGCCGTGCGGAAGTCCGCGGCCGAGAGTTCCCGGACGTATCGCAGGCCGAGGCCGGTCCGGTCCGCCCCCGGGCGGCCGGCGCGGTCCGTCCGGGTCGCGGTGAACGTGCCGTCCACCCAGCCGCCGGTCGCGCTCAGCCGCACCCGGAGCACGCCCGCGGCCGCGGCCCGGCCGGTCCGGGGACCGGCGGCCGTGAACGTGCCCAGGCTGTACGCGATCAGCCGCCCTCGGTAGAACTCCATGCCGCGCAGCACGCCCGGCCCGTGCCCGAGCACCAGGTCCGCGCCTGCGTCCACCACCGCGTGCGCGAACCGGGCCGGGTCGCCGCGGTTCACGCCGCGGTGCCGTTCCGGGCCCGCCGTCGTGCGGTAACCGCCCGGCGCACCCATGTGCGCGTGCACCACGACCAGGTCGGCACCGGTCGCGGCCGCGGCAACGGCCCGTCGGGCGGCGGCGAGGTCCGTGATGCTGTTCGACCAGGCGTCGAACGAGAAGCCGAGCACGGAGATCCGGGTGCCGTGGACCTCGAACCTGGTGACCGCGCCGCGTGCGCCGGAGAGTCGGATGCCGGACCCGTACCCGTTGATGATCGTGAAGCCGGCGGCACGCAGGCGCCCGGCCGCGTCCGGTGCGATGCGGCCCTGGAGGCTGCCGGTGACGAGGTCCGCGCGGAGCGCGTGCCGGAGCTCGACCGGGATGTCGACGCCGGGCGCGAGATCTCCGGTCGCGACGATCGACACCGGCGCGGGGGCCGTCGGCGAGGGGGAGGGCGGGAGCGGAACGAATGGCGGCACCGCGTGCCAGAGCGGCTGGGAGCCGGTGGCGGTCGCGGCCGCGTAGACGCCGGACAGGCCGGTGGCAAGCAGGATGACCAGGGCGAAAAGCACAACAAGGACCGGTTTGCGCGCCATACTGATCAAACGCGCGGCGACAGGATCCGCTATCGGGCCCGAAAGTCAAACTGCGGAGCGTGATCTTCGCTCTAGAGCAAGTGAGCGCCGGATGTTACCGTCCGTTGAGGTCTGGTTGGTTACGCTCCCGGATCAAGATTCCTGGGGTGCACGCCCGATTCCGGCTCGCGTGCGCCTAGACTGACTGCGCGCGAAGGCTTCACCGGCCATCCAGGTACTGACCGGTATCAAACAGCTCGGCGCTTGTGGCGGAGGTGCGCATGGACGAGGTGTTGGCCCGCAGCGGGATCTTCCAGGGGGTGGATCCCGAGGCAGCGGAAGCGCTCGCCAAGGAGATGGAGACCCTCGAGATCCGCAAGGGCGAGGTCGTCTTCAACGAGGGCGAGCCCGGAGACAGCCTATACATCGTACTGTCCGGCAAGATCAAGCTCGGGCGGCGCGCGGCCGACGGCCGGCAGAATCTTGTCTCGATCATGGGTCCGTCGGACATGCTGGGCGAGCTGTCGCTCTTCGACCCGGGGCCGCGCACCGCGACGGCCACCGCGGTCACCGACACCCGGCTGGCCCGTCTGCGCAAGCAGGCGCTGCGGCCGTGGCTGCACAACCGGCCGGAGATCTCGGAGCAGCTGCTCCGGGTGCTGGCCCGCAGACTGCGCCGGACGAACGACAACCTGGCGGACCTCATATTCACCGACGTCCCCGGCCGGGTTGCGAAGAACCTCCTGCAGATGGCAGGCCGGTTCGGCACCCGCGACGGGGGCGTCCTCCGCGTCACGCACGACCTCACCCAGGAGGAGCTGGCCCAGCTGGTCGGCGCGTCCCGGGAGACCGTCAACAAGGCGCTCGCCGACTTCGCGTCGCGCGGCTGGCTGCGTCTGGACGGTAAGAGCGTGATCATTCTGGACCCGGAACGCCTTGCCCGCAGGGCCCGCGTCTAGGTAACACCGCATCGTTTCGAGCCCCGGCGGGTGATCCGCCGGGGCTCGGCGCGTTTCGCCCCTGCGGGTCGCTCGTTACGACGTGTGGCAACAGGGCCGGGCCGTACGAATGGGGTGTTGCATGGCTGTCCTCGACACCGCCATCGATCCGCGCAACCCGGCGTACCAGGAGAACCGGGACGCGATGCTGGAGCGCCTCACGGCGCTGGGCAACGCGCTGGACCTGGCACGGGCGGGCGGCGGCGAGCGGCACGTCACGCGGCACCACGCCCGCGGGCGGCTGATGCCCCGCGAGCGGATCGACCTGCTCCTCGACCAGGACGCGCCGTTCCTGGAGCTCTCCCCGGTCGCGGGCTGGCACACCGACCACCCGGTCGGCGCCGGCGTGGTCACCGGGCTCGGCGTCGTGGAGGGCGTCGAGTGCGTGATCGTCGCCCACGACCCGACCGTACGCGGCGGCGTGCTCAACCCGATCGCGCTCCGCAAGATCGAACGCGCCGGCGAGATCGCGCTGGCCAACCGGCTGCCGCTGATCAGCCTGGTCGAGTCCGCCGGCGCGGACCTGCCCGCGCAGGCCGAGGCGTTCGTGCCCGGCGGCTCCGTGCTGCGCGACCTGGCCCGCCTCTCCGCCGACCGCATCCCGACCGTCTGCGTGGTCTTCGGCGACGCCGTCGACATGGCCGCCTGGCTGCCCGGACTCTCCGACTACACGGTGCTGGTCCGCGCGCAGGCCAAGGTCTCGGTGGCCGGACCGCGGCTGGTCCAGGAGGCGACCGGCGAGGTCTCCGACGGTGAGGCGCTCGGCGGTGCCGCCATGCACGCCACCCGGTCCGGACTGGCCGACTTCCTGGCCGAGGACGAGCGCGACGCGGTACGCCTGGCCCGCCGATGCCTGCGCCGGCTCAACTGGCGCAAGCTCGGCCCGCCGCCGCGCACCGCGCTCGCCGTACCCCCGAAATATGATCCTGAAGATCTTCTGGCCATCCCGTCCGCGGACGAGCGCGGCCCGTTCGACCCGCGCGAGGTGCTGGCCCGGATCGTGGACGGCAGCGACTTCGACGAGTTCAAGTCCGGCTACGGCCCCGCGCTGGTCACCGGCTGGGCCGAGCTGCACGGCTACCCGGTCGGCGTGCTGGCGAACGCGCGCGGCATGCTCGTCTCCGCGGAGGCGCAGAAGGCCGCGCAGTTCATCCAGCTGGCGAACGCGTCCGGCACCCCGCTGGTGTTCCTGCAGAACGCGTCCGGGCTGATGACCGGCGCGGAGTTCGAGCAGGGCGGGATCGTCAAGCACGCGTCCGCCATGATGAGCGCGGTCGCCACGTCGGCCGTGCCGCACCTGGCCGTGAACATGGGCGCCGCGCACGGCGCCGCCGCCTACGCGATGTCCGGCCGGGCCATGCACCCCCGATTCCTGTTCAGCTGGCCGAACGCGCGCGCCGCCGCGCTCGCGCCGGCCCAGCTCACCGGCGTGCTCACCGCGCTCGCCCGGCAGGCCGCCGAGGTCAAGGGCCAGCGGTACGAGGAGGACTTCGACCGCAACCTGCGGATGAACGTCGAGCGGCAGGTCGACGCGCAGACCGCCGCGCTGTTCGTCTCCGGCCGGCTGCACGACGACGGCGTGATCGACCCGCGGGACACCCGGACCGTACTGGGCCTGTGTCTTTCCGCGATCCACAGTGGCCCGGTCGGTGGCGCCGACCGGTTCGGCGTTTTCCGGATGTGAGGACTTGATGATCCGACGACTCCTGGTCGCCAATCGCGGAGAGATCGCCAGGCGGATCTTCGCGACCTGCCGGCTGATCGGCATCGAGACGGTCGCGGTCTACTCCGACGCGGACGCCGATGCGCCACACGTGGCCGAGGCCGACTACGCGGTGCACCTGCCGGGTAACGCGCCGACCGCGACGTACCTGCGTGGTGACCTGATCCTGCACGCGGCGCGGAAGACCGGCGCGGACGCGGTGCACCCCGGCTACGGGCTGCTCGCGGACAACGCGGACTTCGCGGCCGCGGTCATCGACGCGGGCTTGACCTGGGTCGGCGCGCCCCCGAAGGCGATCGCGCTGCTCACCTCGCGGCTCGAGTCGCGGGCGCTGCTGGCCGACGCCGGCGTGCCGATGCTGCCCGCGTTCGGCGAGCCGGAGCACGTGCCCGGCTTTCCGGTGCTGGTCAAGGCGGACGTCGGCAGCGGCGGCCGGGCCATGCGCATCGTCCGCGACCCGGACACGCTCTCCGACGCGTTCGCCGCGGTCCGCCGCGAGGCCGCCCAGCTGTTCGGCAACGGCGCCGCGCTGGCCGAGCCGTACATCGAGCGGGCCCGGCACATCGAGATCCCGGTGATCGTGGACGCGGCCGGCGGCGTGATCACGTTCGGCGAGCGCGAGTGCTCCATCCAGCGCCGCTACCAGAAGCTGATCGAGGAGACGCCGTCCCCCGCGGTCGCGCCCGGCCTGCGCGCGGAGCTGTGCACGGCCGCCACCGCGGTGGTCCGCGCGTCCGGGTTCGTCGGTGCCGGCGCGGTCGAGTTCCTGCTCACGCCGTCCGGCGAGTTCTTCTTCCTGGAGATGAACACCGCGCTGCAGGTCGAGCACGCCACCAGCGAGTGCGTCTCCGGCTTCGACCTGGTCCGGCTGCAACTGCTGGTCGCCGAGGGCGCGCCGCTGCCGATGAACGCGCCGCCGCCGGTTCGCGGCCACGCGATCGAGGTGCGGCTCTGCGCGGAGGACCCGGCCTACGCCTGGCTGCCGTCCACCGGGCGCCTGCACCGGTTCCACGTGCCGGACGTGACCGGATCGTTCAAGCCGCTCCCCCAGCCCGGCCTGCGGCTGGACACCGGCGTCGGCGACGGTTCCGTGGTCGGCATCCACTACGACTCGATGCTCGCCAAGCTGGTCGCCTGGGCGCCGACCCGGCACGAGGCCGCGCGCATGCTGGCCGCCGCGCTGACCCGCTCCCACGTGCACGGCGTCGTGATAAATCGGGATTTATTGGTACGTGTCCTCCGGCATCCCGCGTTCCGCTCCGGCAACGTCGACATCAGTTTCCTGGACCGGCACCCCGAGGTCTTCGCACCGCTGCTCTCCTCCGTCGACGCGGTCCGGGTCTCCTGCCTCGCGGCCGCGCTGGCCGGGGCCGCCGCCCGCCGTGCCACCAGCCCCGTGCTGGCCACCATCCCGTCCGGCTGGCGCAACGTACCCAGCGGCGCGCAGATTACGGTCTACGACGGCCCCGCGGGCCCGGTCGAGGTCGGCTACCGCCTGGAACGCACCGGCGAGCTGGCCGGCTGGTGGGTCCGCGCGGTCGACCCGGAGGAACTGGACCTGGCCGGCCTCGGCGCGCCCCCGCTCACCGACGACCACCCGCCGGTCGCGGTCGTCGCCGCCGCCCCCGACCGCGTCGTCCTCGACGTCAACGGCATCCGGCTCGCGTTCGGCGTCCACCGCGTCGGCGACGTCTCCTACGTCGACAGCCCCGAAGGCTCGGTCGCGCTCACCGAGCTGCCCCGCTTCCCCCGCCCGTCCGAGCTCGCGGACGGCTCGCTCACCGCGCCGCTCCCCGGCGCCATCGCCCGCGTGATGGTCGTCCCCGGCCAGCGCGTCCGGGCCGGCGACCTGCTGCTCACGGTCGAGTCCATGATGGTCGAGCACCCGGTCCACGCCCCCGCCGCCGGCGTCGTCGCCTCGGTCCCGGTCCAGCCCGGCATCCACGTCGCCGCCGGCACCCTGCTCGCGGTGCTCAACCCGGACTGAGGCGCCTACCCCTCCGCCCTGCTGACCGACGTCTGGAACCGGTAGGTGAGCCCGGCGCCGATCAGGACCGCCGACGCGACGCATGAGAGCCACAGGCCCGCATGCGTCGCGTCGGCGTGGTCCAGAAGAACCGGATCCCCATGTACGCCACGAGCAACGGCAACAGAAAGTACGGCGTCATGAACGTGGCCACGCCGATGATGCACGCCTTCTTCCGGTCCTCCGGGCTCGAGAACCGGCCGGCCTCCGACCGCATCCCCACGGGCTCCAGCGGTATCTCCAGATCCTGACGGTACTGACCGGGCAGCTTCAGCTCGTAGACCGCGCAGTAGATGTCGTCAAGCAGCTCGATGTGGGTGACATGGATGATGTTCGACATATACAGATAGGAGACGAACACCGGAAGCACAAACTTCAGCAGCGGAATCGCGGAAATCTTCACGGTGAGCAGCGACACCTCGCTCACCGCGTTGCGCGTCGCCAGCTCGAAGATGACGACCGCCACCAGCGCGAGCGTCATGTTTCGCCGGTTGAACCCCTCGGCCTCGCGCCAGCTCGTCTGCAGCCGGTCCAGATACTCCTGCACGTCGCTCGGCGAGGCATCCTCGAACCCCTTCCGGACCCGCCCGGCAATCGTCGCCTCGGGCTTCTCCGCCACCTCGTCACTCATCCCGGACACCCGCGGACCTCGATCGACGCCCATCCCGTCACGCGTCAGATTCTCGCGCACCCGGGCCGGTGACCATCGATGAGGCCCTCCCCACCCCGACCGAACGAGAGCGGAGCCGGACCGGCTTCAACCGCCTCCTACCGGCCTCGGCGCTTGAACCGGTGCGCCCTCCCGGTCGACTGCGGGCCGTCCGACACCTCAGCGTCGATCGTTACGGAGTCATCGACCGCATTATGGGTGGGCACGGTCCCCATCAGCCGCGCCGCCATGGCCACCTTGGCCTGATCATTGGCGACGGGATCCTGAATCGTCGAGAGGACATCAATGGCCTGCGCATAGCGCCGCTCCTCCAGAAGCTGTTCATGCATGCGGCCGGCCTGGGATTCAACATGCTTCCTCGCCCGGTCCGCCTGGAGCCAGAAGGCCGCCCCCGAGGTACCGATGATCAACCCGCCCAGCCCTGAGACAAGGGCGACCGAACTGGTCCCCGGGGCACCCCACCTCAACAGCGTCAGGGCAGCCGCGGCAAGGACCAGCACTCCACCGGCCGTCATGAACACCAGACTCATGCGAAACGTGGACTGAGCCTGGCTCAGCGCCTGATTCAGGAATTTCGTAATGAAAGAATCGCGTTCACGCAGTCCGGAGATGAAGATGCGCCTGGCCTCGGCGTACGCGGCCTCCGCGCCACCCTCTTCTCCGGTGAACACATTGACCTGAACGTTGTGGTCGCCAACCTGGACGCCGCGCGAGTCACGGACATCCGCAGACCTGAGTCCTTGATCATCGGAGGTGGAACGCTTGAGATGCCACCAGGGTTTCCTGGTCGTATCGAGGCCTCCGCCGGGTATCGACATGCCCGACCTGTCAAGGTTCTCGTTCGTGGCTTGAAGAAGCGAATGGACCGAGTCAGCCAAGTCCGCCGGCCGGGATTTCTCGTCCTTCCGTGATTCCGATCCCGCGTCCGGAGTCGCGGATGCCGTCTGCACCTCAGTCCTGCGACTGCGACCCGCATCCTCCTCGCCAGAGCCATCTGGACTCGTGTCTGACAGACCCATATCCACTCCAGTCCACCCATCCGGATAGGACGATCGGGGAAATTGTGCCTCCAGCGGCGGAAAGATCAGTAGACCAGGCGAGGCGTGTATCAGATATTCCCGCTATCGATCTACCTGTGAATTGATCTTCTGTCGATCACGCGACTCGCGGCGCGGCAAGGCTTAGGCATAACAAAGACCGCGGCGGAGGCGGATCCGATCGGCAGATCGAAGCCGCGGAGAAACATTCGGATCACGGCCACCCGTCGACCGGCAAGGCGGTCGACGGGCTCAGGAACCCATAAACCGGCGGAACCAGCTGCGGAAACCAGGGTTCGGCACGGTGGGGTGGGGGTCGCCGTGGGAGGGGCGGGGCGGGGTGTACGTGTCACCGCGGTACACCCGGCCCGGCTGGCGCGGCGGCTTGTTCGGCCCGGGGCCGGGCGGTGGGTCCGGCCGCGGGTTCGGGAACGGGTTGCCGCCGGCCTGGGGAGGCATCCGCACCTCGTAGAGCATGTCGCGGAGGTCGGCGGCGGACGGGCGCGCGGACGGCTCGTTGGTCATGCCTCGGCGGAGGACCGCGATCAGCTCGTCGGGCACGTTCGGCAGGTCGGGGATGGGCTGGTTGAACATGTCCATGATGGTGAGCAGGCTGGGGTTGCGGTCGTCCTTCCACCGCGGGGGCTTGCCGCGCAGCATGGCGTAGAGCGTGGCGCAGAGCGCGTAGACGTCGACCGCGGCGGACGGGCGGGACGCGCGGAACATCTCCGGCGGGGCGTACGCGGGCGTGAGCACCTCGAGCGTCACGTTCGGGTCGCGCATCTCGGCCAGCACGGCCAGGCCGAAGTCGGCCAGCACCGCCTCGTTGAACTTGGAGTAGAGGATGTTCGCGGGCTTCACGTCGCGGTGCAGGACCTGCTCGTTGTGCGCGTCGGCCAGCGCGTCCGCGATCTTGATGCCGACGGACCGGACCTGTTCGGCGGCGAGCGGCGTGCGGTTGGCGTAGGAGCCGTCGCACAGCTCCATGATCAGGTACGGATGCCCGTCCGCGGTCACGCCCACGTCGAAGAGGTCGACCACGTGCGGGTGGGAGGACATCCGGCTGGCCGCGCGCGCCTCGCGGAGGAACCGGGCACGGTCCCGCTCGTCGCCGAGCGCGCGGTTCTCCACCTTGATGGCGACCTCGCGGTCGACGGAGATCTGCGTGGCCCGGTAGATGGTCGCGTAACCACCTCGGGCAAACTTCCGCAAATCCGTCATTCCTGGCACTACTGGCACGCGCTCATTGCCGCCGGACCCGGACGCGGGAGGCGGTGGCCGATCCGAGTCGCCGGTCACGGCTTAGAAAATACGCGATGCCGTTGGTCGAGCCACAGGCCGATGCCGGTCGCCAGCGCGCCGGTGCCCTCCCACAGCGCCACGCCGAAGAACCGGCCGGGCGCCTCACCGGTCACCACCAGCAGCGTGAAGACCGTGAACGTCACCACCCGGAAGATCGCGGTGAAGAGGTAGAACGACCGCCACTCGGTCCAGACCGAGACCAGGTAGTAGATGCCCATGTTGAACGAGGCCATCGACGACGCCATGATGAACGTCCGCGTGTAGTCGCCCGCGGCCCGCTCGGCATCCGGCACGACCTCGAAACCGAGGCTGGTCAGCATGGAGTCCGGCGAGATCAGGCCGGTCGCGCCCATGATGATCGCCAGTATGCCGAAGACCGCCATGGTCCAGCCGGCGATGGAGCGGGGCAGCCTCATGTCACGCTCCAAAGGGAGATCCGTCTATGCGCGGATCATGCTAGCGGCTGCTCCAAAGTGAAGTCATCCTCCATCGGCCGCAGCCGGTCGAACATCGCGTCCGCCTCGGCGCGCTCGCTCACCTGCTCGCTGGCGTAGGCCAGCCGCACCGCCTCGGCCGCGGCCTGGCACGCCTCCTCCGGCTGGTCGTTGGCGAGCAGCGCGGCGGCCAGCACGCGGTGCGACCGCACGCCGCTGCGCACGTCCTCGGCCGGCGTGGCGACCGCGCGCCGTGCCCAGTCCAGCGCCTGGATCGTCTGCCGTTCGGCCAGCAGCGCCTGCGCGTAGGTGGCGACCGCGTCCCGCCGGGAGAAGAGCAGCGACGGCGCCCGCCCGGCCGCGATCGGGGCCAGCAGGCCCACCGCGGTCAGCGCGTCGCCGGCCGTGAGCCGGACCGCGGCCAGCAGCACGCGCGGCGCGACCTGCGCCGGCGCGAGCGGGTTGTGCGGCTCGACCGCGGTCAGCACGGACTGCGCGTCCTGCTCCGCGCCGGCCACGTCGCCGAGCCGCAGCCGGACGAAACCACGCATGGTGCCGGCGATGCCCAGCAGCAGCGGGTGCGACGTGCGGCTGCCGTAGCCGAGCGCCTCGGTGAGCAGGTCGTGCGCGTGGTCCCACTGGCCGAGGCCGCGGGCGACCGCGCCGCGCACGGACAGCGCCAGGCCGCGGCCCCAGTCGTCGGAGATCTCGCCGAAGTCCCGGTACGCCACCCGCGCCTGATGATCCGCGTCCACCAGATCGCCGAGCTCGGCCGCGGCGAACGCGTCCACGGCCCGCAGCGTGCCGACCGCCCACGACTCGCCCAGCCGCTCGCCGAACGGCAGGAACGAGCCGGCCAGCCGCCGTGCCTCGCCCAGCTGGCCGGCGAGCAGCCGCGCGAACGCGGTGGTGCCGCGCACCCAGGCGTGCCCGACCGGGTCGCCCAGCTCCGCGAAGAGCTTCGTGGCCCGGTCCAGCACCGCCTCGCTGCCCGCGAAGTCGCCGCGCGCGGTGGTGACCCAGGCCAGGTCCTGCAGTGACCACGCCTGCCCGTGCCGGTCGCCCGCGGCCTTGGTCACCTGGAACGCGGACGCGAACCGGCTGCTGGCCTGGCTGAGCCGCCCGGTGAAGAAGTCGTTCATGCCGAGCCGGCGCATCGCCTCCGCCCGCTCGGCCGGCAGGCCCGCGTCGGTCGCCACGTTCAGCGCGTCCTGCCAGGCCTCGGCCGCGCGGTGCCCGTCGCCGAGCATGCGGTGCGCCTGGCCCGCGATCAGCAGCGCGCCGGACCGGCAGGCCGCATCGTCGCCCGCGTTCGCCCCGAGCTTCTCGGACAGGTCCAGCGCCTCGGTGATCCGCCCGTTCTGCAGCAGCGCGTTCGCGTGGACGAGCTGGTCGGAGTCGGAGAGCGCGTCCTCGGAGAGCGCGATGGCCCGCTCCGCGTAGTCGACCGCGAGACCGGGCTCGCCCATCGCGTGCGCGCGCCGGGTGGCCCGGCCGAGCGCGCTCACGCCCAGCGGCACCACGTCGCGGACGACGGAGTCGGAGCGCAGGCCGACCGCGTCCGCCAGCCGCAGCGCGCACTCCACGTGGTGCGCGATGAACAGGTCCCGCGCGTCGTCGGTCATGCCGCTCGGGCCGGTGTACCCGCTGGAGAGCAGCGGCGCGACCTCGTCGTCCTCGCTCGCGGCCCAGCGCGCCAGGAACGCGTGCCGCTCGGCCAGGTCGGCCTTGCCGATCCCGCCGTAGGCCGCCTCCCGCATCAGCGGCGTGCTGAAGGCGAAACCGCCGCGGGTACGCACGAGCATGCGCCGCTGCATCAGCTCCTCCACCGCGCGCTCGAAGTCGCCCGGGTGCCTCCCGCAGAGCGCGTGCAGCGTGGCCGTGGCGACCTGGTCGCCGATCACGGACGCGTCGCGCAGCACCACGCGCGCGTCCGCGGGCAGCGCGTCGATGCGCGCGGCGAGCACGGCCGCGAGGTCGCGGGAGAGCAGCTGGCGGTCGAGCGAGCCGGCGGACAGCCGCCACTTCCCGGCCGCGTTCGCGCCGACCGCGGCCTTCAGCGCGCCGCGCTCGATCAGCAGCGTGACCAGCTCGGCCAGGTAGAACGGGTTGCCCTGCGCGGTGGCGAGCAGCCGGTCCGCATCCTCCGGCGGCAGCTTCCCGCCCTCCAGATAGGAGGTGAGCAGCCGGGACGCGTCCGCGCCGCGCAGCGGGGGCAGCGAGTAGACCTCGGCCTCGGACATCCGCGTCATGATCCCGGCGGTGCGCACCACCTCGGGCCGGCCGAGCAGCAGCACCAGCGCCGGGCCGGAGAGCCGGCCCAGCGTCACGCCGAGCGCCTCGATCGTCTCCGGCGTGGCATCGTGCAGGTCGTCCACGACCACGAACAGTGGCGCCTCCGCGGCGAGCGCGCTGAGCAGCACCGAGACGGCCGCGGGCAGCATCTCCGCGTCCGGCGGGGCCGGGATGTCCTGCGACGACCAGTCCGGCGCGCCGGTCGCGGTCTGCGTCTCGCCGTAGCCGAGCAGCGTCATCAGCGCCTCGACCGACACCGGCGCGTCCGGCGACGTCTTGACCAGGCGCTGGGCCACGCGGCGCACGCGCTCCTCGACCGCGGCCCGGGTGGCGCCGGTGAACGGCTCGTTCGGCAGACCGATCGCGGACCGGACCAGGTCGGCCAGCGGGGCCAGCCGCCGCCGCTCGCCGAACGCGGCGCACTTGACCGCGAGCACGGTGGCGCCGCCGGTGCCCTCGAAGCCGGCGGCCAGCCGTTCCGCCTCCGCGCCGAACCGGGACTTCCCGATCCCGGCCTCGGCCGTCATGATCAGCACGCCCGGCTCGTTGCGGTCGATGACCTCGGCGAGCCGGCTGGCCACCCGGCCGAGCTCGGCCTCGCGGCCCACGAACGGCGCCTCGTCGCCGAGACCGGACCGGGTGCCGGGCGCGTCCCGCAGGCCCAGCAGCTCGAACGCGGGGACCGGCTGGCGCTTGCCTTTCAGTTTGAGCGGGCGCAACTGCCGCCAGGACGCGATGTGCCTGGTCGCGGCCATGGTCGTCTCGCCCGCGTAGACCGCGCCGATCGCGGACGCGTCCGCCAGCCGGGCCGCGGTGTTCACGGTGTCGCCGATGACCGTGTATTCCAGTGAGGCCTGGATGCCGGCGACCACCTCGCCGGTGTTGAGCCCGACGCGCAGGCCGAGCGGGGCGCCGCCGCCACGCTCGTCGTCCAGCACGCGGCGCACCGCGCGCTGCATGGAGAGCGCGGCCCGGACCGCGCGCTCGGCGTCGTCCTCGTGGGCCACCGGCGCGCCGAAGACCGCCATGATCCCGTCGCCGGTGAGCTTGTCCACGTGTCCGCCGAACGTCTTGACGGCGCCGGCCAGCGCGGCCATCACCCGGTCCGTGACGGCGCCGACCCGCTCCGGGTCGACCTCCTCGGACCAGGACGTGAAGTCGGAGAGGTCCCCGAACAGGACCGTGACGACGCGACGCTCCGCCGCCGGCAGCGCGGCAGCGTTCTCCGCGGCCGCGGGCAGGGCCGCGCCGCAGTTGTGGCAGAACCGCGCGTTCGGGACGGCCACCGTCCCACACACCGGACAGGTCACGGTGGGTCCAACCCGGCAGATCCGCTGGGGAATTCCCGGTCGCGTTCATGCAGGTAGTCGAGCTGCGCACGCACCGACCACTCGGCCGCCCACCACAGCGAGCGATCGACGTCGGCATAGACGCGCGCCACCACCTCCTGCGCCGTGGCCGCACCGGCCTTCACCGCGTCCCGCACCTGTTCCAGCCTGGCCGTCCGGTGCGCGTGATAGAACGCGGCAGCCGCGCCCGCATCCGCCAGCGCAGGGCCATGACCGGGAAGAGCAACCACGCCACGGTACGACGAGAGCCGATCCAGACTCGCCAGATAGTCCCCGAGGTGCCCGTCCGGCCAGGCCACCACGGTCGTGCCCCGCCCGAGGATCGTGTCGCCGGTGAGCACCGCCCGATCGTCTCCGATGCTCGCCACGAAGCTCACCGAGTCGCGGGTGTGGCCGGGCGTGCTCAGAATTTCAACGTTGATGCCCTCGGCCTTGAGCGGGCCCGCGCTCAGCGGCGCGCCGCCCACGCAGTGCCGCGGGTCCTTGGCCAGGACCGGCGTGCCACCCAGCCGCTCGGAGAGCGACCGCGCGCCCTCGACGTGGTCCGCGTGCCCGTGCGTGATGAGAATGGCCGCGAACGGGCGCCGCTCCGCGATCGCGATCAGGTGCTCCGCGATCTCCGGCCCGGGGTCGACGACCAGGCCCTGCTCCACGCCGGGCGCCCGCAGCAGCCAGGTGTTCGTGCCGTCCAGCGTCATGGGGCCGGGGTTGGGTGCGCGCAGCAGCGTCACCCAACGAGGCAACTCCTCCGCCGGTTCTCCGGCGGAGGACGTCACGTGACCCGGCCCACTCATGACACCGATCCTACTGAGTTCCTGGTCGTCGCTGCGCTCCTCCGGGCTCGCCGCCACGGCCCGCGGGGAGCCGGTGCGAGGCCAGGCGACGTGCATGCCTGGCCTCGTGCTCTGCGCTCACGACGTGGTCACGTCCGCGGCGGGCCGGGAGAAACGTCCGAGGGCGTCGCCGGCTGAGATCGGCCCCGCGGCCCGGGTCAGGCCGTGAGTTCGACGATGACCTCGACCTCGACCGGCGCGCCCAGCGGCAGCTCGGCCACGCCGACCGCACTGCGGGCGTGCCGGCCCGACTCGCCGAACACGGCCCCGAACAGCTCGGACGCGCCGTTGATCACGGCCGGCTGGCCGGTGAAGCCCGGCGCGGACGCGACGAAGCCGGTCACCTTGACGATCTTGCCGACCCGGCCGAGGCCGACCAGCGCCTCGATCGCGCCGAGCGCGTTGAGCGCGCACTGGCGGGCCAGCGGCGCCGCGTCGTCGGCGGAGACCTCGGCGCCGACCTTGCCGGTCGCCGGGAGCTTGCCGTCGACGAACGGCAGCTGGCCGGAGACGTAGACGTGGTTGCCGGACTGCACGGCCGGCACGTACGCGGCGACCGGCGGCACGACCTCGGGCAGCACCAGGCCGAGCTGCGCGAGATTGGCGTACGGGTCGACCGGACCCAGGATCGGCTCGGTCATCGTTACTCCTTCGGGCGCTTCAGGTAGGCCACCAGCTGCTCCGGGTTCGGCCCCGGAACGACCGCCACGAGCTCCCAGCCGTCGTCACCCCAGTTGTCGAGGATCTGCTTCGTGGCGTGGGTCAGCAGTGGCACGGTCGAGTACTCCCACTTCTGCATGGTCGACAGCCTAGAGGCTGAGCCGTACCGCGTCGCCGAGCCCCGCAGGACCGCTCCGGTTACGCTGGCCGACGGCGTCGCTGACGCCCGGTGAAGCGCGACCCGCCGCACTCCGACCGGAGGAAGTGAGATGACGACCCCGCCAGACGGTTCGTACCCTCAGGAGGGTTTCGGTCCTGCTCCTGCCCCTCCGCAGGAGGGGATCGGCCCCGCCCCAGAAAAGCCGGCCCGGCGCCGGCCCACGGTCCTGATCGCCTCGATCGTGCTGGCCGTGGTGGTCGTGCTGTGCGGCGGCGGCGGTCTCGGCGCGTTCCTGTTGCTGCGGTCCGTCGAGTCCGGGACCGGCGCACCGGAACCGGTGCAGGCGGTGGACAGCTTCCTGACCGCGGTCTACGCGGACAAGAACACCGGTGAGGTCGCGCAGTACGTCTGCGCGGACAGCCGGGACAGCGCGGACATCGACGCCAAGATCAACGAGGTCCGGGGGTACGCGGAGCAGTACCAGGACCCCAAGTTCGACTGGACCGCGCCGCAGGTGTCGGACCAGAACGACGCGACGGCCACGGTGACCACCACGGTGACACTGGTCACCGCGGACGAGAAGACCGCCGACCAGGCACTGACCTTCACGGTCGTGGAGAACAATGGGTGGTGGGTCTGCGAGGTCAAGGGGTGAGCATGTGACGGTGGACTGGTCAGCGCGCCTCCACGTGGTCACCGGCAAGGGCGGCACCGGCAAGACGAGCGTGGCCGCCTCGCTGGCGCTCGCGCTCGCCCGGGACGGCAACCGCACGCTGCTGGTCGAGGTGGAGGGCCGGCAGGGCATCGCGCAGCTGTTCGGGCTGGACCCGTTGCCGTACGAGGAGCGCCGGATCGCCACCGCCCCGGGCGGCGGCGAGGTGCGCGCGCTGGCGGTGGACGCCGAGGCCGCGCTGCTGGAGTACCTCGACATGTTCTACAAGCTCGGTGCCGCGGGCCGGGCGCTGCGCAAGGTGGGCGCGATCGACTTCGCCACCACCATCGCGCCCGGCCTGCGGGACGTGCTGCTCACCGGCAAGGCCAAGGAGGCCACCACCCGGTCGGTGAACGGGCGCCGGGCGTACCACGCGGTGGTGGTGGACGCGCCGCCCACCGGCCGGATCGGCCGGTTCCTGAACGTGACGGCCGAGACCGCGCGGCTGGCCAAGATGGGCCCGATCAAGACGCAGTCGGACGGCGTGGCCGCGCTGCTGCGCTCGCCGATCACGTCGGTGCACGTGGTGACGCTCCTGGAGGAGATGCCGGTCCAAGAGACGCTGGACGCGATCATGGAGCTGGAGCAGCTCGGCATCCCGGTCGGCAACGTCATCGTCAACAACGCGCGGCCGCCGCTGCTGGCCGGCGGCCGGCCCACCCAGGCGGAGCTGCGGCGCGGGCTGGCCGCGGCCGGACTGCCGACGGACCGGGCGACCGTGGCCGGGCTGCACGCGGAGGCGAAGGGCTACCTGGCCCGGCGCGAGCTGGAGGATTCGCTGCGCGCGGAGCTGGCCGAGCTGGACCGTCCGCTGATCGAGCTGCCGCAACTGCCGGGCGGCATCACGCGCCACGGGCTGGACGTGCTCGCCGACACCCTGCTGCGCTAGGCCGGGGCCGTTAGGCTCGAAACGTGTCCGCTGATCTCGACGTCGACGCGATTCTCGCCGATCCCGGCTCCCGCATCATCGTGTGCTGCGGTGCCGGCGGGGTCGGCAAGACCACGACCGCGGCCGCGGTGGCGCTGCGCGCGGCGGAGCGCCACGGCCGCCGCACGGTCGTGCTGACCATCGACCCGGCGAAGCGCCTGGCCCAGTCGCTCGGCCTCTCCGAACTCGACAACACGCCCCGGCAGGTCAAGGGCATCGACACCGAGGCGACCGGCGGCGAGCTGCACGCCATGATGCTGGACATGAAGCGCACGTTCGACGACGTGGTGCTCGCGCACACGGACCCGCAGCGTGCGCAGGAGATCTTCGCGAACCCGTTCTACGCGGCCATGAGCTCGACGTTCTCCGGCACGCAGGAGTACATGGCGATGGAGAAGCTGGGCCAGCTGCGCGCGCGCGACGAGTGGGACCTGATCGTGGTGGACACGCCGCCGTCGAGGTCCGCGCTGGACTTCCTGGACGCGCCGGCCCGGCTGGCCCGGTTCCTGGACGGCAAGATGCTGCGGCTGCTGCTGGCCCCGGCCAAGGCCGGCGGCAAGAGCGTGTTCAGCCTGGTCACGGCCTCGTTCGGGGTGTTCTCCCGGGTCGTGCAGAAGGTGCTGGGCGCGCAGCTGCTGACCGACCTGTCCGGGTTCGTGGCGGCACTGGACTCGATGTTCGGCGGGTTCCGGCAGCGCGCCGAGCAGACCTACCGGATCCTGCAGGACAAGGAGACCGCGTTCCTGCTGGTGGCCGCGCCGGAACCGGACGCGATCCGGGAGGCGGCCTACTTCGCGCAGCGGCTGCGCGAAGACCGGATGCCGCTGGCCGGCCTGGTGCTCAACCGCATGCACGCGTCGTCCGCGCCCGGTCTCTCCGCCGCGGACAGCCTGGCCGCGGCCGAGGCGCTGGCGGAGTCCGGGGAGAGCCCGGCCACGGTGGACGCGCTGCGCATCCACGCGGCGCTGACCGAGCAGGCGGAGCGGGAGCAGCGGGTGGCGGCGCGGTTCACCACCTCGTTCCCGACCGTGCCGACCGTGGTGGTGATGGCACAGCCGGCGGACGTGCACGACGTCGACGGGCTGCGCAGCATCGGCGAGGCGCTCGCCTGATCCTGGTCGAGGCGCCATCCCCCGGCGGGAATGACGCCTCGATCAGTGAGCCTTTTTCAACGTGGTCCCAACCCGTGTGCGCCCGTCCCGTCGACTCCTGCGATGCGCCGACCCGCTCGCCAGGCTGAAAATTGCTCAGTGAGTGTGGGGCCTAGCCCGCGTGCACGAGCACGTTGGCGCGGCTCTTGTCCTGTTCACGGAGGGCGGCCTCGAACATTTTCCGCCAGCTCGCCACGTGCGGGTGCCGGCGCAGCAGCGCGCGCCGTTCCCGCTCGGTCATTCCTCCCCATACGCCGAATTCGATGCGGTTGTCGAGCGCGTCCGCCAGGCATTCGTTACGGACCGGGCAGCCGCGGCAGATCCTCTTCGCCACGTTCTGCTCGGCGCCCTGCACGAAGAGCGCGTCGGGATCGCCGTTCTGACACGCCGCCATGGTCGGCCAGTCGCTGATCATCCCCATCTGTGCACGTCCCCCCAAGCTGTACCGCCGCCGACCCGTTTCCCCCGGTCGCGGCACGTGTCCCCTTGCCGGTTCGTCCCGACCGGCCACCAGATCCCCCGGTCACTCCGCGCTATCCTTGCGGCACGAAGAGTGACATTCGATCTCCGGAACATCATGCTCCGTAGTTAGGCGATTACGCAACGTTGTCTGTTAAATCGACCAGGTCGGACACATCGCCCTCTTCACCCGATATCTCGATATTTATCGATCAGTTGCTTATGCGGCTTGAGATGCGCCCCGGGCGGATTTGCGCAAACGGCGTCACCGGCGGCCGAGAGCAGGCACACTGATGCGGGGAGAGCAGCCGCACGCCACGGGTCGTGCGACCTGCACAACGATTCCGGCCGACAACGAGACGTGCTCTCGATCGGTCATTTTTCGGCCTCGCGAGCCATACCGGACAGAACCGACAATATGCGCTATTCGTCGTAGCCTGTCCTGGTGAGCTGGATCAGGAAACGCGATGACACCGTCTTTTCCGGCGCGGCCTCATTGGGCATTTGCGGCCTGCTCGCGGGCATCGTCGTGGCCGCGGCCGCGTTCCCGGCGGTGGCGATGTCCGGCCTGGCCGCGAAGGCCGGCGCCGAGACGTTCGACCGCCTGCCGAACGAGCTGATCGTCCGCCGCGCGCCGCAGAACACCTATCTCTACGCGTCGGACAACCGCACGCTGGTCGCGATGATCTACGACGAGAACCGGAAAGACGTCGAGATCAACGACATTCCGCCCGTCATGCGAAACGCCATCATCGCGGCCGAGGACCACAACTTCTACCGGCACAACGGCGTCGACATGAAGGGCATCGCGCGCGCGTTCGTGAACAACAAGTCCGGCGCCGCGCAACAGGGAGCCTCCACGCTCACCATGCAGTACGTGCGGATGGCGATCTCCTACTCCGCCACCCACCCGGCCGACGTCGTCCGCGCCACAGAGGACACCAGCGCCCGGAAACTGCGCGAGATGCGCTACGCGATGCAGGTCGAGAAGGAACTGTCCAAGGACCAGATCCTCGAGCGGTACCTGAACATCGCGCCGTTCGGCAACGGCGCCTACGGCGTCTGGGCCGCCAGCCAGGTCTACTTCAGCCGCCAGCCGAAGGATCTGAGCACGGAACAGGCCGCGATGCTGGCCGGCATGGTGAAAGCGCCGTCCGCGTTCGACCCGACCACGGCCACCGGCCACCCGCTCGCGCTCACCCGGCGCAACTACGTCATCGACAACATGGCGGAGATCGGCGCGGTCACCCCGGCCGAGGCGATCCGCGCCAAGGCCGCGGAACTGGCCGTCAACGGCACCCGCACGCCGAACGGCTGCGTCAGCGCGTCCGAGAACATCTGGGCGTTCTTCTGCGACTACGTCTACCGCTGGTGGATGGAACAGGACGCGTTCGGCGACAGCCCGTACGACCGCGAGCGCCGGCTGAAGAGCGGCGGCTACCGCATCGTCACCTCGATGGACGTGAAAACGCAGGAGGCCGCGCGGAAGAACGTCCACAAGCGCGCGGCCGACGACAACCGCAACGCCATCATGGTCGCGGCCGTGCAGCCCGGGACCGGCCGTGTACGCGCGCTCGCGGTCAACCGCGTCTACAAGAACGACGACGCGCACAACCGGCCGAACAGCGACCCGGCCAAGCGCCGCGCCGGGCTGCGGGGCACCTACCCGAGCACCACGAACCCGATCATCACCGG
The DNA here is from genome assembly GCF_000717135.1 of Catenuloplanes japonicus. Classification (GTDB taxonomy): domain Bacteria; phylum Actinomycetota; class Actinomycetes; order Mycobacteriales; family Micromonosporaceae; genus Catenuloplanes; species Catenuloplanes japonicus. Next base: position 205,505 of record NZ_JNXY01000025.1, on the reverse strand, counting down.
CAGCAAGGACGTGCCCGGATATCAGGCCGGCTCGGTGTTCAAGATGTTCACCCTGGTCGCGGCGCTGGAGAAGGGCTACCCGCTCAGCTACTCGATCTACGCGCCGGAGACCTACCAGTCGAGCTACATCGTCAGCGCGTCCAGCCCGGCGGCCTGCGCCGGGCGCGCGCTCTACTGCCCGAAGAACGCGGTCAAGAGCATGGCCGGCACGCACAACATGTGGAGCGCGTTCGGCCAGTCCGTGAACACCTACTTCATCCCGCTGCAGGAACGCGTGGGCGCGCAGAACGCGGTGGACGTGGCCAAGCGGCTCGGCATCCGGTTCCGCGCCGAGAACGACGCCCGGTTCGCCGGCGACGAGGACGCGTCCGCACAGTGGGGTGCGTTCTCGCTCGGCGTCTCCTCCACCACGCCGCTGGACCTGGCCACCGCGTACGCCACGCTCGCCGCGGACGGCCGTCACTGCGAACCGATCCCGGTCATCGAGATCCGCCAGGAAGGCAAGCCGCTCCCGGCAGCCGAGCCGCGCTGCAACCAGGCCGTGGACCGGGAGGTCGCCCGCGCCGCGATCGACGCGGCCCGGTGCCCGGTCGGCGACCGGTCCGAGACGTCCCGCTGCCGGGGCGGCACGTCCACGGCCACGCGCCGAGCCGTGGGCAAGCCGGTCGCCGGCAAGTCCGGCACCACGGACGGGGAACGCACCGCCACGTTCGTCGTCACCACCAAGCAGCTCACGGTGGCCGGCATGGTCGCGGACACGGACAACGCCAACACCACCATGCGCGGCGGCGGGGACGGCTGGGGCGACCCGCACAACCAGGCGGTCAACCCGGCCGTCTACCAGACGCTCGCGGACGCGATGGACGGCGTGGAGGCCAAGGAGTTCACGCCACCGAGCCAGAAGATGCTCGCCGGCAAGCTGGTCAGCATCCCGAACGTGCGCTGCAACTCCGAACCCGACGCGCGCACCCGACTGGTCGCGCGCGGCTTCGAGGTGCAGATCGCGGCCGGGCGCCTCGACTCGCACTGCCCGGCCGGCACGGTCGCGGCCACGGAGCCGGGCGGCAGCACCATCGAGGGCGGCATGGTCGTGCTCAGACTCAGCACCGGCCGGGCACCACGCCCGGTCACGCCGACCGCGTCGCCGTCAGCGTCGGCTCCGGCGCCCCCACCGGCCCGCTGACCGGCTCCACGGAGAACAGAATCGCGCCGACGGGACGTACCCTCGGCGCGATTCTGTGCTCTTGATCTTTAAACGCCCAGCTGGCGGCGGACCTCGGCGGCGATCCGGCCGCCCTCGGCACGACCCGCGACCGCGGTCTTCGCCGACTTCATCGCGGCCCCCATCGCGGCCTTGCCGCTCAGCCCGGCCAGCGCCTCCGCGACGATCCCGGCCAGCTCGTCGTCGCTGAGCTGGGTCGGCAGGTAGCGGTCCAGGATCTCGCCCTCGGCCCGCTCCTTCGCCGCGGAGTCGGCACGGCCCGCGTCCGCGAAGGCCTGCGCCGACTCGCGACGCTTCTTGGCCTCCTTGGTCAGCACCGCGAGCACCTCGTCGTCCGCGAGATCCCGCTTCGTCGTGCCGGCGACCTCGGCCGTGCCCACCGCGGCCAGCGCCAGGCGCAGCGTCGACGTGGTCAGCTCGTCGCGGGACTTCATGGCGGTGTGCAGGTCATCGTTAAGGCGGTCCTTGAGCGTACCCATGGGCAGTGAAACTACCCTTGGTGTCATGCGGAAGCGCACCCTTTTCAGTCTGGCCGCCGGCACGGTCGCCGCCGGAGCCGCCACCCTCGCCTACGCCTCGCTCGTCGAACGCAACATGTTCACGCTGCGACGGTTCGACGTGCCCGTCCTGGCGCCCGATGCCGAGCCGCTGCGCATCCTGCACATCTCGGATCTGCACATGATGCCCGAGCAGCGTCGCAAGCAGCGCTGGGTCGCCGCGCTCGCCGCCACCGACCCCGACCTGGTCGTGGTCACCGGCGACAACATGGCCGACCCCGCCGCCGTGCCCGGAGTCCTCCGCGCGCTGCAGCCGCTGCTCGACCTGCCCGGCGCGTTCGTCTTCGGCTCCAACGACTACCGCGGCCCCGTCTTCAAGAACCCGTTCAGCTATTTCAACCCCGATCGGGAGTACGTCCAAGGCGCCGAACTGCCCGCCGACGAGCTCCGCCAAGTCCTGGTGGACGCCGGCTGGAACGACCTCAACAACGCCCGCACCACCATCAAGGCCGGCGGCCGCGTCATCGAGCTGGTCGGCGTCGACGACCCGCACGTCGACCGCGACGACTACCCGCTGGTCGCCGGCGCCGTCTCCTCCGCCGCGGACCTGCACGTGGCGCTGACGCACAGCCCCGAGCCGCCGCTGCTCGACCTGATGGCCGCGGACGGCTTCGACCTGCTGCTGGCCGGCCACACCCACGGCGGCCAGGTCTGCGTCCCGTTCTACGGCGCGCTGGTCACCAACTGCGGCCTGCCCCGCAGCATGGTCAAGGGCCTCCACCGCTGGCCCGGCTCCGACTCCTGGCTCCACGTCTCCGCCGGCCTGGGCACCCACCCGACCGCACCCGTGCGTTTCGCGTGCCCGCCCGAGGCTTCACTGCTGACGCTGATCCCGCGCTGAGCTGCGGAAACACGCGGAGGGGGATACCGATTTCACCTGGGGGGCGCGGTCGGATAGTATTTGATCCGCACCCCGGGGTATGGCGCAGCTTGGTAGCGCGCCTCGTTCGGGACGAGGAGGTCGTCGGTTCAAATCCGGCTACCCCGACCGGGAGTTAGTGCAGGTCAGGGCCTGTCTTCCAGACGGAAGACGGGCCCTGATTTCATTCCTGGCGCCCGCTGGGGAGATTCTGGGGAGACACACCGCGTGAATCGCCGGTGGACAATCCGCTTAACTGGGCTTGACGAGGGGATTCTCTCCGCGAGACTGGACAAATGGTCAAGACGCTGCGCCCGCAGAGTTACAACGAGGTGTTCTACGTCGGGCATTACTTCCGCGAGGGGATCGCGGTCGTGATGGACCTGACCAGCCTGACCGACGAAGAGGCCACGCCGCTGGTGGACTTCGCGGCCGGCCTCATCGTGGGGCGGGGCGGTGAGATGGAGCGGCTCGCCCCGAAGATCTTTCTGCTGCGGCCGCCCGGCATGACCGAGTCCGACCTGCCGCACTACCCGGTGCTGACGACCGGGCCGATCTCACGCGGCGGGCTGTAGGCCGGTCTCGGTCTGGCCGCAGGCGCGCTGCACGGCCCGCCAGTGGTTCTCCATGTCCGAGGCGAGGTCCTTCACCCGCGGCGCGTTGTCCTGGCGCTCCTCCGGCGAAAGGTTCTTGAACTCCTCGCCGAGCCGCAGCGCGCTGTCCGCGTCCGTGGTCAGGTTCGTGACCGCGTCCCGCAGGTCGCCGTCGAGAACGAGCAGCCGGGCGTACCCCCTGGTGGTGTCGATCTCGTCCTTCAGCTCCTCGACGTTCTGCGACTCGGTGGTGGCGGCGGTGGTGGCGACCGTGGCCTTCGCATTGTTCGCCTGCACCGCCGGCGTGCCGGCCGCGGGGGTGCCGGCGGACGCGGACGCGATGTCGCCGCACACCTCACGCTTGGCGAACTCGTTCGCGCCGAACGCGAGACCGAACCCGAGCATCACCACCGCGACCAGCCCGACCACGATCGGCCCGGCCACGGAACGGCTCGGCTCCGGCGCCCACGCGGCCGCCGGCGGCGGGGAGGCAGGGCCCCGGCCCGGGGAGTAGTACGCGTTGGTCATCTGCTCGTACGGGTTCTCCGAGGGAGCGCCGGCCGGCTGCTCGGTCGTCATATGGCGGGTCACAATCGTCTTGGGGGACGGGAGACGCCTGCTCCATCGGCACCCGCCCGTCCACCCTTAGAACTCCCCGCCCGCAACGAACCCGTTCCGCGTCTCGATCAGCTTCCGCAGGTACCGCCCGACGATCCGCTCTCCGGAACGCGCCATCGACGCCGTGTGCACCCCGACGTCCGAGGATCGATCAAAAACCTGATCAACCCGCGCGGGTACGACCGTGAGCACCTCGAACCTCGTCACACCGCCCACGGTCGGCCGGTGTCAGAGGCGGACCGGCATCAGGACGGTGAAGGAGCCGGGGCTGCGGAGGGCCAGGGGCATGATGGGGCCGTCGAGTTCGAGGACGAGCTGGCCGGGGGTGCCGGCGTCCAGTGCGGCCAGCAGGAACTCGCGGTTGACGGCGATCCGGTGCGGGGCGGACGGGTCGCCGACGCCGAGCGTGCCGGAGGCGTCCGTGGTCAGGACCAGGATCGGGGCGTTCTCGTGCAGCACGGTCGGGGCGGCGGCGACCTCGCGGCGCAGCGTGGTGGCGTCCACGGTCAGGCGCAGCGGCTCGCCGGCCTTGACCGCGAGCGCGCGCCGGTAGTCCGGGTAGTCGCCGGGGATCGGGACGCCGCTCAGTTCGTGGCCGCCGGCCGCCACCGCGATCGTGTCCGCGGTCAGCGTGAGCGTGACCTGGCTGTCCGCGGCGAGCAGCGGGACCAGCGCGTCGACCAGCGGCAGCGGCGCGATCACGCCGAGGTCGGGGCCGGTGAGGCCGAGGACGGGGACGTCCGCGACGGCCATCCGGTACCGGTCGGTGGCGACCAGCCGCAGCCCGCCGTCGGAGATCTCGACGAAGACACCGGCGAGCGCGGGCAGGTCGGGATCGGTCCCGGCCGCATATCGGACGGCGGCCACCGCGTCTCGCAACGACACCGAAGAAACGGTCAGAACAGCCATGAAAGCCTCCACCGGAACGGGGGTCGCACCGTCGATCAGACGGTGAATCCGGGAGAGTTCACGCCGGGCGTCCGCCAGACCGCCCTCGAGGCGCGCCAGGTGCGCGTCGAGCAGCGCGTGCACGGCCGGCCGGTCGTCGCGCCGGTCCAGCACGGCGGTGATCTGGGGCAGCGGCATCCCGACCCGGCGCAGGCCCGCGACCAGGCGCGCGGCCGGGATCTGCGCGACCGCGTACCGCCGGTAGCCGTTGCGCGGGTCGACGAACACGGGCACCAGCACGCCGGCCCCGTCGTAGAACCGCAGCGCGCTGATGGTCAGGCCGGTAGCCCGCGCCATGTCCCCGATGCCTACGGATGCACTCTCCACGAGCGGAAACCCTCGTCCCTCGACCTGGTGGAGGGTCAAGCCACGCAGAACTCGTTGCCCTCCGGGTCGGCCATCGTGACCCAGCTGTGCGGGCCCTGGCTGCCACGCCACAGGAAGGTCGCGCCGCGCGCGGTGAGCCGCTCGACCTCGGCCTCGCGCTTCTCGTCGCCGACGCGCACGTCGAAGTGCATCCGGTTCTTCACGGTCTTCGCCTCGGGCACGGTCTGGAACAGCACCCGGAGACCGCTTGTCGGGTGCGTGATCGCCGCCCCCGAGGCCCAGACCAGGGAATCTCTGTAGACCCTGGTCTCGGCCTCGGTGGCGTACCCCTGATCGATCATGGATGTGATGAATGCGGCGTCCTGCGGTTCGACGGTCCAGCCGAGCGTCTCCGCCCACCAGTCGGCCTGGGTGTGCGGGTCAGCGCTGTCGATCGCCACCTGGAAGTCGTATGTCATACCCCGGATCGTAGGAGACGATTACGCCTCTTCTGCCGCTTCCGTGTGGTCCGGCTGCTCCGCGAGCAGCGTGAACTTGAACTCGGTGGTGTGCGAGTCGGGGTCCTCCTCGGAGGTGACCGTGTACGACTCGACCCGCACGCCGAGCCCGAGCGTGTCCGCGGCCGTCAAGGCCTCGGTCAGTTCCTGCACGGTGTGGAAGTAGGCGGTGTAGATCTCGCCGGGCTCGGCGCTTTCCTCGAGGACAGCTTCGGTCGTCATGTCGGCCGAGCCTAGATCCAAAACGGGCCGCGCGCAGGGTAGCGACGCGGCCCGCACCCCCTAAAGAGCGAGCCAGACCGTGGTGTCCGGCGGCAGGAGACCGTCGTCGAGCGGCCCGCTGGCGAGCAGCACGGTGCCGGTGAAGGGCACCGCGGCCGCCGACAGGTTGGCGATGCACGCGAATCCGTCGCCGCGCTGGAAGGCCAGCACGTCCGGGTCGGAGTCGATCCACGCCAGCGACCCGGCTGGAATAGACCTGCGATAAGACAGCGCCGACCGATAGAGCGACAGCATCGACGCCGGGTCTGCCTGCTGCACGGCCACGGTCCGGTCCTTCCACGCGCGCGGCTGCGGCAGCCACGGCGCGCCGGCACCGAACCCGAACGGCGGCTCCTCGCCGGACCACGGCAGCGGCACGCGGCAGCCGTCACGTCCGGGGTCGCGGTGCCCGGAGCGGTGCCACATCGGGTCCTGCCGCAGCTCCGGCGGGATGTCCTCGTTCTCCTCCAGGCCCAGCTCCTCGCCCTGGTAGACGTAGGCGGCGCCGGGCAGCGCCAGGCTGAGCAGCGCGGCCGCCCGCGCCCGGACCGTGCCGAGCCGCAGGTCGGTGGGCGTGCCCTCGCGCTTGGCCGCGAAGCTGAAACCGGTTTCCTCCCGGCCGTACCGGGTGACCGGCCGGGTCACGTCGTGGTTGGAGATCACCCAGGTCGCGACCGCGCCGAGCGGCTCGTGCACGCGGATGGTGTCCTCGATGACCTCGCGCAGCCGGGCCGGGTCCCACGGGCTGCAGAGGAAGTCGAGGTTGAACGCGGAGTGCATCTCGTCCGGCCGCAGATAGCGGGCGAACCGCTCCGGTGAGGGCAGCCACACCTCGCCGATCAGCGTCCGGTCGCCCTCGTAGGAGTCGATCACCCGGCGCCACTCCCGGTACACCTCGTGCACCTCGTCGCGATCGTGGAACGGGTGCGGTTCGCCGTCGACGACCGGCGGCAGCGCAGGATCCTTGATCAGCAGCGCGGCCGAGTCGACCCGGAAGCCGTCCACGCCGCGGTCCAGCCAGAACCGCAGGATGTCCAGGTGCTCCTCGCGTACCCGCGGATGGTTCCAGTTGAGATCCGGCTGCGCCTTGTCGAAGAGGTGCAGGTACCAGGCACCGTCCTCGGTCTGGGTCCAGGTCGTCCCGCCGAACTCCCCCTCCCAGTCGGTCGGCCGCTCCTTCGACGTGCGGAACCAGAACAGCTCCCGCTCCGGCGCGTCGGGAGACGCGAGCGCCGCCTGGAACCACGGATGCGCGGACGACACGTGGTTCGGCACGATGTCGATAATGATCTTGATTCCGTGCGCGTGCGCCTCCGAGATCAGCGTCTCCGCCTCCGCGAGCGTCCCGAAGATCGGCTCGATGTTCCGGTAGTCGGCGACGTCGTAACCGGCGTCGGCCTGCGGCGACGGATACCAGGGGCTGAACCAGATCGCGTCCACCCCCAGGTCGACGAGGTGGTCCAGGTGGGCGCGTACGCCCGCCAGGTCACCGATGCCGTCTCCGTTGCCGTCCGCGAAGCTGCGCGGGTAGACCTGATAGATCACCGCGTCGCGCCACCATGTGCTCACAGGTCACCTCTCCGAAACAAGATCCATCAACCCTTCATCGCGCCGGCCGACAGTCCCCCGATAATGCTGCGCTGGAAGATCAGGAAGATCACGACCATCGGGATACTGGCGATCACCAGGCCGGCGAGCATCATGTTCAGCGGCACCTGACTGGTCAGCGACAGCCGGGACAGCGCCACGCTCAGCGTCTGCGCGGCCGGGGCCGGGAGCACCAGCAGCGGCCAGAGGAAGTCCTTCCAGATCCCGATGATCGCGAAGATCGAGACCACGCCGAGCACCGGCCGGGACAGCGGCAGCACCACGGACCACAGCACGCGCAGCCGGCCCGCGCCGTCGATCGCGGCCGCGTCCAGCAGGTCGTTCGGGATCTGGTCGAAGAACCGCTTGAGCACGTAGATGTTGAACGCGTTCGCGACCGCGGGCAGCCACAGCGCCCACGGCGTGTTCAGCAGGTTCACGCCGAGCAGCGGCACGTCCGTCACGGTCAGGTAGGCCGGGATCAGCAGCGCGGACGCGGGCAGCATCAGGCTGGCCAGCATGCCGCCGAGGATGACGTTGCCCAGGACCGGCCGCAGCTTGGACAGCGCGTAGGCCACCGCCACGTCCAGGACCAGCACGAACAGCCAGCCGCCGAACGCGTAGAACACGGTGTTGCCGAAGTAGCGCGCGATCTCCATCCGGTTCCACGCATCCGCATATGCCGAAGGATGGAAGCTCTCCGGAATGAACGTGGGAATCGGCTGGGCCAGCTCGACCGGCGATTTCAGCGCGCCGGTCACCATCCAGTAGATGGGGAACACGAACGCCAGCGTGAACAGGATCGTCACGCCGCCGAGCACCGCGAAGTACAGCGCCCGGTGGCGGCGGATCTCCGTCTCCGAAATCAGCGTGCGCATCAGGACTCCTGGCTTCGGGTGAGTCGCAGATAGACGGCGGAGAACGCGGCGAGCACCACGAACAGCGTCACGCTCATGGCCGCGGCCAGGCCGAAGTCGTTGTTCACCGTGAACGCGTACCGGTAGATCAGCACCATCACCGTGATCGTGTCCGGATTCGTGGTGCCGGTCAGCTGATAGGGCTCGATGAAGACCTGCATGGTCGCGATGACCTGCAACAGCAGCAGCACCAGCATCAGGAAGCGCAACTGCGGGATCGTCACGTGCCGCAGCCGCTGCCAGAGCGACGCGCCGTCCAGCTCGGCCGCCTCGTAGAGCTCGCCCGGAATGCCCTGCAGACCCGCGAGGTACATCAGCGTCGCGCCGCCCAGGTTCGCCCACGTCGAGACCAGGACCAGGGAGAACAGCGCGGTGCTCGGCGACTGCGTCCACTGCGAGGTGGGCAGCCCGACCGCGTCGAGCACGGTGTTGAACAGGCCGTTGCCCGGGTCGTAGAAATAGCGCCAGAGCAGCACGACCACGATCGGCGGCAGCATCACCGGCAGATAGACCGCGACCCGGAAGAAGCCCTTCAGGTGCCGCAGCTCGTTCAGCAGAATCGCCAGGAACAACGGCACCAGATAGCCGAAGACCAGCGCGAAACCGGTGAAGACCAGCGTGTTCTTCCACGCGGTCCAGAACAGCGGATCCTCGAACAGCGCGGTGTAGTTCTCCGTGCCCACCCAATACGGGTCGGTCACGAAGTTGTCCTGCTGGAAACTCAGGACGATGCCCCGGACCAGCGGGTACCAGGAGAACAGCGCGAAACACGCGAGCCCGCCGGCCATGAACGCATAGGCCAGCAGATTGTCGCCGATCGCCCTTCTCAGGCGTCCGCTTCGCGATCGCTTCCGGGGGTCGGGAGGCGTCTCCGTCCGGGCCGGAGCCGACAGGACCGCCATGGTGGTCACCCTTTCAAAGATCAAAGGCCTTCAGCGGTACGCCGTCGTGGCGCGACGGCCTTCGTGCGAGGCGGTCGGCGCCGGAGTTCCGGTGCGCCGTTCCCGCCGCGCGGAGGCGGGGCCGCCGGTCTCCCGACGGCCCCGTGTCCGCTACTTGACCGACGCCAGGATCTGGTTGACCTGCGTCTCCGCGTCCGCGAGCAGCGCGTCCACATTCGCGTTGCGGTCGGTCAGCACCTTCTGCATGGCCACGTCCAGCACCGCGTAGACCTGCTGCGCGTTCGGCGGCTCCAGCTTCACCGGGATGCTCGGCATCGCGGCCTTGAACGGCGCGTAGTTCTCCTGCGGCACGTTCGCGTACTTCGCGTCCGCGGTCGCCTGGACCTGCGCGGCCTCACCGGTGAAGATCGCCGGCTCCGGCAGCCCGACCGGCAGCTTGTTGTCGACGTTCCACTTGTTCTCCGCCTCGAACCGCTCCGCGCTGGTGAACCAGAACGAGAGCCACTTCAGACCGGCCCGGATCTTCGCGGGCGAGGCCTTGGCGTTGAACATGTAGCCCTCGCCGCCGCCGAGCGTGCCGGCACCGCCGGGGATCGGGCCGAGCCCGTACGTCTCGTACTTCCCCTGGTACTGGTTGACGATGGTCGGGATGTTGTCGGCGGTCGCCACGTACATACCGAGCTTGCCCGAGCCCATCATCTGCAGCAGGTCGGCCCACTCGAGCAGCTGCTTCTCGCCCATCGAGTTGTCCGTCCAGCGCATGTCCTTGAGCTGCTGGAGCACCTGCTTGCCCTGCGGTCCGTTGAACGCGGCCTTCCACGTGCCGCCCTCGTTGACCGCGACCTCGCCACCGAGCGAGTAGATCTCCGTGGTGAAGTGCCAGCCGCCGGTGTTGCTCTTCGAGTAGTCGCCGTAGCCCACGTGCCCGTCGCCGAGCGCGGCGATCTTCTTGGCCGCCTCACGCACCTCGGCCCAGGTCTTCGGCGGCGTCGCCGGGTCCAGCCCGGCCTTGGTGAACAGCTCCCGGTTGTAGAGCAGGCCCATCGAGTAGTTCTTGTACGGCAGCCCGTACGTGCCGCCCTTGTCGTCCTGGAAGACCCGCAGCACCTCCGGCTTGATCTGTGCCGCGACCGGAACGTCACTCAGGTATTTGCTGATGTCCGCGACCTGGCGCTTCGCGATCAGGTTCGCCGGGTCGGTGAAGTAGACGTAGAAGACGTCCTCCAACTGGCCACCGGCCAGCTTGGCGGCGAACGTCTGCGGGTCCATCTTGCCCTCGCGAGGGTCAAGGTCGATGTCGGGATTCGCCTTCTCGAACTCGGCCACGTTGTCGAGAAAACGCTGGTGGTTGGCGGCCTCGGTGGCCGGCGGCAGGCCATTGATCACCAGGGTGACCTTGCCGCCCTCCTCCGTGTCGTCGTCTCCGGCGCCGCACGCGGCGGTCCCGAAGCCAAGCCCGACGACAAGCAGGAGCCCGAGAGTCGTCCGCATCCGATGTGTGCCCATGGGAACGGACCCCTTCCTGGGGTGAAGTGTCATTCGAAAAGTGGTGGTGCCATCACGCCGTGTTTCGTGTCGATGACGATACAAACACCAACCGTTGACCGCAAGAACTGCACAACATCAAGAAATTTTCCGACGGGTACGAGTCAGGGCGCACAAAACGGCCCAAGGTCGACAGACCTTGGGCCGTTTGCGGTGTTCGTGGCCGATCTCGGCGGAGGGACGTTCAGGAGTGGTCCCGGACGCTCCGCAGCTGGCCGCAGGCGTTCCAGCGCCGGTCGCGGCTGCTCCGGGGGCGGGTCAGGCGCGCGGCACCGGCGCGGTCGAGCTCCGGACCACCAGCTCCGGCTCGAAGAGCAACTCGTCCACGGAGATCTCCGCGCCGTCGATCTGCTGCACCAGCAGCTCCACCGCGGACTGCCCCATCGCCTCGATCGGCTGCCGCACCGTGGTGAGCGGCGGATCCACGCTGTTCATCAGCGCGGAGTCGTCGAACCCGACCACGGACACGTCCTGCGGCACCCGCAGCCCCAGCCGGCGCACGGCCCGGACCGCACCCAGCGCCAGCACGTCGCTCGCACACAGAATGCCGGTGACGCCCTGCTTGACCAGCTTCGCCGCGGCGGCGCGCCCACCCTCGGTGGAGAAGCTCGACCGCTCCACGTCCAGCCGGACCCGGCCCTCGTGCGCCGCGACCGCGGACTCGGCCGCGGCCAGCTTCCGGCGCGACGGCACGTGGTCCGCGGGCCCGAGCAGCGCGCCGACCCGGGTGTGGCCCAGCGAGACCAGGTGCGCGAGGCCCTGCTCGACCGCCTCCGCGTCATCCGTGGAGACCAGCGGGAAGCCCAGCCCGTCCACGCCCGCGTTGACCAGCACGGCCGGCAGACCGCGGTCGGTCAGCTTCTTGTAGTGCTCGTGCGACGCGTCCGCCATCGCGTAGTTGCCGCCGGCGAAGATGATGCCGGAGACCTGGTGCTCCAGCAGCATGTCCAGGAACTCGACCTCGGAGACGCCGCCGATCGTGCGCGCGCACAGCACCGGCGAGAACCCGCGCTGCACCAGCGCGCCGGTCACCGCCTCGGCCAGCGCCGGAAATATCGGATTCTGCAGCTCCGGCAGCACCAGGCCGACCAGCCGGGCACGCTCGCCGCGCAGTTTCGTCGGGCGTTCGTAACCCAGCACGTCCAGCGCGGTCAGCACCGCGGTGCGGGTCGCCTCGGAGACGCCCTCCCGCCCGTTCAGCACGCGGCTGACGGTGGCCTCGCTGACGCCGGCCTTCTTCGCCACCTCGGTCAGTCGTCTCGTCACGCACGCAATGCTACGTGGCCATTTACGAAAGAACCGAACCGAGATATGTCGTCTGACGGAAAGTCGGCGTCAGCAAGACGGCAGAATCAGTCAAGAGCCTTGACAGCGTCCAAAATCGCCCGGTGGAACGTCGGATACGCGTAGATCATGTGCCGCAGCGTCGCCACCGGCACCTCGCCGTGCACCGCGACCGCCAGCCCGCTCAGCACCTCGCCGCCGGTCACACCCGCGGACGTGGCGCCGACCAGCACACCCCGGTCCACGTCCTCGACCACCTTGATCACGCCCGCGTTGCCCGGCCCGTGCACGTACCCGCGCGACGACGCGGACACGTCCGCCACACCGACCCGCACGTTCAGGCCGCGCTCCCGGGCCTGACGCTCGGTCAGGCCCACGGCGCCGACCTCCGGATCCGTGAACGTCACCCGCGACAACGCCCGGTAGTCCGCGCCCGGACCGCCCTCGCCCAGAATGTCCCGCACCGCGATGTCCGCCTGGTACATCGCCATGTGCGTGAACCCGCCCCGGCCGGTGACGTCGCCGATCGCCCACACGTTCTCGCCCGCGCGCATCCGGTCGTCCACCTCCAGGAACCGGCCGGACGTGTCCACCCCGGCCTCCTCCAGGCCCAGCCCGCCCAGCACCGCCCGGCGGCCCAGCGCCACCAGCAGCTTCACGGCCGAGACCTGGGAGCCGTCGGACAGCGTCACCGTGAAGCCGGCCCCGTCGTGGGCGACGTGCTCTGCCCGTACCCCCGTGTGGATGTTGACGTTGTCGGCCCGCAGGGCCGTCTCCACCACCGCACCGGCCTCCGGCTCCTCCGCCGCCAGCAGCCGGTCGGCACCCTCCACGACGGTCACCTGCACGCCGAAGCGCGCGAACACCTGGGCGAACTCGACGCCGATCGCACCGCCGCCCAGGATCACCAGCGACGGCGGCAGCTGCTCGACCTCGACCGCCTCCCGGTTCGTCCAGAAGGGAGTGCCGGCCAGCCCGTCGATCGGCGGCACCGCCGGCGTCGTCCCGGTCGCCACGATGATGCCGCGCTGCGCGATGTACTCGTTGTGGCCGACCCGCACCCGGTTCGGCCCGGTGATCAGCGCGGTGCCACGCTCGAACCGCCCGCCCTTGCTGGTGAACCGGTCCACCGCCACCTTGTCGTTCCAGGTGTCGGTCGCCTCCTCGCGGATCCGCTTCGCCACCGGCGCCCAGTCCGCCGTCACGGTCGCACGCCCGGCCAGCTGCGCCACCCGGCGCGCCTCCACCAGCGCGTTCCCCGCGCGAATCATCATCTTGGTCGGGATGCACCCGTAGTACGGACACTCACCGCCCACCAGGCGACTCTCGATGCCGACCACGCTGAGACCGGCAGCGGCCAGACGGCCACCCGCCTCCTCACCGCCGACACCGAGCCCGACAACGACCACATCGACCTGCTCCGGCTGCCCCATGCCCGCCAGCATGCCACCCGTGATCGCCGCCGTCTCGTGGCGTCCTGATGGCGTGCTTGTAGCGTTCCCCACCATGGTCCCCTTGCACGGCCACACCTCCTCCGCCTTCACGCCGGTACGCAGCGCGTTCGCCTCCCTGCTGGCCTCCGGCGCGGAGACCGGCGCCGCCCTGACCGTCATCCACGACGGGCGGATCGAGGTCGAGCTGCACGGCGGCTGGCGCGATGCCGCACGCACGGTGCCGTGGACTGCGGACACGCTGGTCGGCGTCTATTCGGCGGGGAAGCCGGTGGCCGCGCTCTGCGTGCTGCTGCTGGTGGCGCGTGGCCAGCTAGATCTGGACGATCCGGTGGCCCGGCACTGGCCGGCCTTCGGCACGGCAGGAAAAACCGCCATCACGGTACGACAGCTGCTGAACCACACGGCCGGGCTTGTCGCGTTCCCGGATGCCGTGCCCGCGGCTGATCCATTCGCCGGCTCCGACGATGCCGTGGCGGGCGCGGCCTCCGCAGGAGACGCGCCGGCACACGCCGCCGCCGGTGGCGCTTTAACGGCGGACCTCGATCGGGCCGCTCTTACGAACGCGACCAATGGGCAGCGCCCCCTCGTGCCCGCGGACCTGGCCGACTGGGACCTGCTCGCCTCCTCGCTGGCCGCCGCCCCGCCCGCCTGGGAGCCCGGCACGGTCGCCGGCGAGTTCGCGCTCACCTACGGCCACCCGCTCGGCGAGCTGATCCAGCGCATCGACGGCCGCACACTCGGTGCCTTCCTCCGCGACGAAATCGCCCTTCCCTGGGGCCTCGACCTGGCCTTCGGCCTTACCCCGTCCCAGATCGCCCGCTGCGCCGACCTGGAGTACGGGGACCCTTCCTGGCCGCTGGCCTCACTGGGCACGCCGGGCAGCTGGCGCTGGAAGGCGCTGTCCACCCCGCCCGGCACCCGCGACCTCGACGTGATCAACGGCCCGCTCTGGCGCACCACCGAGATCCCCGCCGTCAACCTGCACACCACCGCCACCGCCCTGGCCCGCCTCTACGCCAACCTGCTGTCCGGCGGTGCCGGCCTCTTCCCTCCCACACTGGTGGCGGAGGCGACGTCCGCGCAGTACACCGGCTTCGACCTGGTCCTGGACCGCGACGTGACCTGGACCCTCGGCATGCAGCGGGAACCGGACGGCAGCTGGGGCATGGGCGGCATCGGCGGGGGGTGCGCCTTCGCCCACCCCACCCGCCACTACTCCTTCGCCTACACCACCCACCACCTCTCCGACTTCACCCGCGTCGACCACCTCGTCGACGTACTGAACGCACTGATCGACTGATCAGCCGTCTCTGAGTGCCCTACTCAGACCGACACGAACGAAGCACACATTCTCGCCGGGGTCGACCGTCGGTGACATAATCGACTAAGTCGACCGCCGCCTACCGTGTTGGGACCCGCTCGTGCCCCGAACGAGTGATCGCGGGTCGACGGCCGACAATCCAAGCAACATAATCGATCAAGAACATGCAATCCTCACCTGGAGTGCTCCTTATGCCACGTCCGTTAGCTGGTCACCACCATCGACGCTCACGTTCGGCAGCGCCTGATACCCGTCGTCGGCGTTACGCTGGGCGCATGATGACGCTGAGCTTCGAGGTCTCCGACGAGCTCGCCGCCCGCATCCGCGAGGCCGCCGGCAACAAGATGTCCGCCTGGCTCGCTGCGGCGGCCGAGGATGCGCTTCACCGGCCGCAGTTCGACCCGGCGCAGAAGGCCGCGATGCTGGCCGGGGCCACGGATCGCCTGAACGAGCCCTCCCACCCGGACAGCCCCGAGGAGATTCAGGCACGCATAGCGGAGATTCGGGCGCGCCTGAATGCCGGCTGATCCCGCACCGTGGCACCTCGACAAGTTCCTCGAAAAGTTCGACATCTGGGTCGCCGTCGAGGACCCGCCTGACGACCTGCGGCTTCTCGTCTCCGCATGGATCTTCACCCGCTACGACAACCCTTACGCCGGCATGCACCGGGAACCCGGGTTACCAGGCTTGTGGTTCGGCGAGGTCCCCGACTCGAACAATGGCAAGGGCCAGGCAGTCGCCTGCGCGTATTGGGTCGACGAGCGCACTCGAACGGTTCGTTGCGACAGTTTCGCTACCCTCGACACCCCGATCTGAGATGGGACCCATCGCCCGGGAGTACGCCACGCTGCTCGCCAAGGCCCGCGTCATCCTTCTGGACTTCGACGGCCCGGTTTGCAGCGTCTTCGCCCACCACCCAGCGCCCATGATCGCCGCCGAGCTGCGGCAAATCCTCGTCGATCAGGGCGTCCGTCTCCCCGGCAACATCGCGGACGAGCCGGACCCGATGGAGGTGCTGCGCTGGACCGGCAGACTCGGCCGCATCCCGCTGACCCGGACGATCGACCACGCGTTGACGGCCGCAGAACTCACCGCGGTCCGCAGTGCCGAGCCGACACCGTACGCGCGCGAGTTCATCATGGCCGCCCACCAGGCCGGAAAGCGCCTCGCCGTCGTCTCCAACAACTCCGCCGACGCCTGCCGCGCCTACCTCACCGGCCAGCGGCTGCAGCAATACATCGATCCGGTCATCGGCCGGCCCTTTGCCGACACGACCCGGATGAAGCCCAACCCCGGGCCTGTCCTCGCCGCCCTCACCGCCCTGGATGTCAGGCCCGAGGAGTGCATCCTCATCGGCGACTCCACCAGCGACATCGAGGCCGCCCACGCCGCCGGAATCGCCGCGATCGGCTATGCCAACAAGCCGGGCAAGGCCGCCCGCCTCTCCCATGCCGACGCGATTACCTCGGGCATCGATTTGCTGACGGCCGCGGTTGTGCAATGAGTTCGCGGGCAAAATAAAAACGTCGACCTGCGTTTCCGCTGGTCGACGTTCGATAGCCCGGCGAAAGGCTATGTGGCCAGGGGCGGGGTCGAACCGCCGACCTTCCGATTTTCAGTCGGACGCTCGTACCAACTGAGCTACCTGGCCGTAACGCAGAACGCCGCGCTTTCGCACGGCGATTGCTGCGTGGCGGTCCTGACGGGACTTGAACCCGCGACCTCCGCCTTGACAGGGCGGCGAGCACTCCAACTGCTCCACAGGACCTTGCTGTCTTGCTGGTCTAACCTTACAATGCCCCGGCTCGGCCGGTGCACGTGCCCCCAACGGGATTCGAACCCGTGCTACCGCCTTGAAAGGGCGGCGTCCTGGGCCACTAGACGATGAGGGCGGCTCCGCAATCATTGCACACGCTCTGCAGAGCGCTTGCTTTGGCTTGCGGTGTCTTGCTCTCACCGGCCCCGCCGGAGGCATGAGAAGCATATGTCATGCCTTGGCCCGCCTCCAAATCAGTATCCCCGCGCGCCGCCCTCGCCGGAAATATCCGGAAAAAGGGTTCACAGGGGGCAGAATACTCACTATGAGCGATGAGTCCGATGCAGACGGCGATCTCGCGCAGTCCGTACACGTCGGGCGACAGCCGATCTGGTCGACGGACCGGCGGCTGGTCGGGTACGAGCTGCTGTTCCGCGGGGGTGCGGGCATCACGGGCAGCTTCGCGACCAGCCAGGTCATCGTGAACGCGTTCACCGAGTTCGGCCTGTCCGAGATCGCCGGCGACCGCCTCTGCTTCATCAATATGACCAGGGAGTTTCTCACCGACGAGCTGCCGCTGCCGTTCGGTCCGGGGCAGTCGGTGCTGGAGGTCCTGGAGACCATCGTGGTCGACGACGAACTGGTCGCGGGCGTGGAACGACGGGTCGAGCAGGGGTACGCGATCGCGCTCGACGACTTCCTGCTCGGCACCGGCCACGAGCGCCTGATGGGCCTGGCCGACTACGTGAAGCTCGACATCCTCAACACCGGCAAGGAAGACCTGCACCGGATCGCCGAGGCCTGCCGGGCGTACCCGGACATCACGCTCCTGGGTGAGAAGGTCGAGACCGAGGAGCACCTGGCGCTCTCCGAGGAGCTGGGCTGCCAGCTCCTCCAGGGTTATCTGCTGGGCCGCCCGCAGGTGCTGTCCGCGCAGGCGCTCTCGCCGTCCAAGTTCAGCCGGATCCAGCTGATGGCCGCGCTGCTCAAGCAGGACGTGGAGATCGAGGAGGTCGTGTCGCTGGTGACCCAGGACCCGGCGCTCTCGTTCCGGCTGTTGCGGGCCAGCAACTCGGTGGCGTCGGGAGTCACGAACCGGGTCTCCTCCGTGCACGAGGCGGTGGTGATGCTCGGGATCGCGCAGGTGCGCCAGTGGGTGGCCCTGATGGCCCTCAGCGACGTGTTCGACTCGACCGAGGGGCCGGTGGACGCCGCGCTCTCCCGCGCCCGCATGTGCCAGCTGGTGGCCGCGGAGCTGCATCAGCCGACGGACGCCGCGTTCACCGTGGGCCTGCTGGACCGGGTGGCGGACCTGATCGACGTGTCGTCCGACGAGCTGGCCGGGCAGCTGCCGCTCTCCCCGGAGGTGTCGGCGGCGCTGTCCGACCAGGTCGGCGGGCTGGGGCGGGTGTTGCGGACCGTGCGCGCCTACGAGAGCGGCGACCTGGAGTCGATCCGGGAGACCGGGATCGACCCGGGCGTGCTGACGACGAATTTTCTCGCGGCGGCGGGCTGGTCAACCAACGCGATCGACGCGCTCTACGCCGGTTCCGCTCCGCGTCAGTAGCGGCAGCACCAGGCGGACCGCATCGTCGAGCGAGTGCGGCGTGGCGGTGCCGGTCGGCAGCCCGGCGCGGTCCCAGCCGGGGCCGGCCGCGATCAGCAGCATCGCGTGGCGTACCCCGGACATGAGCTTGTGAAGTTGATCTCCACTGCCGGTGGCGGGCAGCTGCGACCAGATCACCACCGCGACCGGCGCGGTGCGGCCGACCGCGTCCGTGAGCGCCATGGTCGGCACGCGCGCGCCGAGCAGCCGGCAGGTCGCGCCGTGCTCGGCGAGTGCGGCGGCCAGCGCTTCCAGCGGCAGGCTGTGCTGTTCCTCGTCCGCGCAGGCCAGCAGCACCTGCGGTGACTCTCCGTAGACATCGGGCCGGGTGACCGCGCCCAGCGCCTCGGACACGCAGCGGGACAGCAGGTGTTCGACCTCGACGTACCGGCCGGTCGCCGCGTACCGCTCCCCTATCCCGACGAGCACCGGAACCAGCAGCTCAGACCAGGTTTGGATGACGCCGGTCTCGGTGATGGAGGCGGCGATCAGCTCGCGCATGGCGGGCGCGTCGAGCCGCATGGCCGCGGTCGCCAAGCCTCGCGCCGCGGGGGCGGCGTAACCGAGAGCAATGGCATGCCCGCCGCCGTGCCGCGCCTCAGGATCAAGATCCAAAACCTGAGGGGGTACGCCCGGCGCGCGCGTCGCGAACCGGGCCGCCTCGGCCGCGGGGATGCCGTCCGCGGTGAGCCGCCGCATCACCTCCAGCCGGGCGAGATCCTCCTCGGTGTAGCGGCGGTGCCGGCCGCTCTCGTGGCGGCTCGGGCCGAGACCGTACCGCTGATGCCAGGTGCGCAGCGTGGTGACCGCGATGCCCAGACGGTGCGCGACCGCCCCTGCAGTCAGGCCGTCATCGCCCACCCGACCGCTCCGCGGTTGATATCGGCGTCTCGGCCTCGACCAGCGCGAGCAGGTGCTTCACCACGCCGGAGAACCACGGCGCGAAGGCGCGGTCGTCGCCGTCCAGCTCCGCGCGCAGCTCGGCCGGGCCGACCCAGCGCAGCGCGGCGACCTCGGACGGGTCCGGTGCGATCGTGGCGCCGGCCGGGAAGCGGCCGAGCAGCACGTGGTCGTACTCGTGCTCGACGCGCCCGGTCGCCGGGTCCTCCGCGTAGTACAGGTGCACGCCGATCTCGGTCAGCTCCACCGGTGCGGCGCCCAGCTCCTCGCCGAGCCGCCGGTTCGCGGAGACCGCGAGCGACTCGCCCGGCTCCGGGTGGCCGCAGCACGCGTTCGCCCAGCGCAGCGGGAAGCGCGTCTTCACGGCGGCCCGCTGCTGCAGCAGGATCCGGCCGTCGTCGTCCACGAGCAGCACCGAGAACGCGCGATGCAGCCGGCCGGGCGCGACGTGCGCGTCGGCGACCGTGGCACTGCCGTGGGGACTGCCGTCCTCCCCGACCAGTTCCACGAGGTGTTCCTCACGTGAGGTCATGCGGTGCTCCCGGTGATCCGCGCGGCGGCCAGCTTTCCAGAGATCAGAACCATCGGTACGCCGACCCCGGGCTGGGTGCCCGAGCCGGCGAACACGACATTGTCTATCGAGGGGTGGAGGTTGCCCGGCCGGAACGGTCCCGTCTGGAACAGGTTGTGCGCGGCCGCGAACGGTGTGCCCGCGGCCATGCCCTGATCGGCCCAGTCCGCGGGCGTGATCGTACGCATGACCTCCACGCCGTCCCGGAAGCCTATGTATCCGCGCTCCTCCAGCGTGGCCAGCAGCTGGTCCGCGTACCGCCCGCCGAGGCCGCCGCGCCAGTCCAGCGGGCCGGTCTCCAGGTTCGGCGTCGGGGCCAGGATGTAGTAGCTCTGCCTGCCCTCGGGCGCGGCCGACGGATCGGACCGCGACGGGTTGCAGACCAGCAGCGACGGGTCGCTCATCAGCTCGCCGCGCTTGATCACCTCGTCGAACGTGCCGCGCCAGCTCCGCCCGAAGTGGATGTTGTGGTGCGCGATCTTGGAGTAGGCCCGGTCGGAGCCGACGTGCAGCACCACGCAGGACGGCGAGTACTTCAGCCTCCGGCGCGGCGCGGTGCCGGGCAGCAGGTCGCGGTACGCCACCGGCAGGTCCGGGTTGAGCACGAACGCGTCCGCGGTGACCCGGTCCCCGTCCGCGGTGATCACCGCGATGGCCCGGCCGTTCGCGGTCTCCACCCGGCTCACCGTGGTGTTGTAGCGGATCTCCACGCCGTGCTTCTCCGCCGCGGCCGCCATGCCGCGCGGCACCGCGTGGATGCCGCCCTTGGGGAAGTAGACGCCGGCCACGGAGTCCAGGTACGCGATGACCGCGTAGATCGCGAGCGCGTCGTGCGGGGCCAGTCCGGCGTACATCGCCTGGAACGAGAAGACGCGCTGCGTACGCGGGTCCTTGAAGTACTGGTTGACCTTCGACTGGAGCCGCCGCATCGCGCCGCTGCCGAGCAGTTTCAGCATGCCCAGGTTGACCAGGTCGCGCGGGGAGTCGAGGTTGCGGTCGATGAAGTCGTCGCGTTCCAGCGTCCACAGGTTGCGGGCGAAGTCGACGAAGCGCAGATATCCGTCGGCCTCGCGCGGGCCGCAGACGCGGGAGATCTCGCCGGCCATCCGTACCGTGTCCGCGATCACGTCCATGGTCGAGCCGTCCGGGTAGAACGCGCGGTACGCCGGGTTCAGCGGGTGCAGCTCGACCCAGTCGGACAGTTCCTCGCCGACCGCGGCCAGCGGTTCCGCGATCAGCTCCGGCATGGTGAGCACGGTCGGCCCGGTGTCGAACGTGTAGCCCTCGGCGTCCAGCCGCCCGGCCCGCCCGCCCGGCACCGGCTCGCGCTCCAGGATCGTCACGCGCCGACCGGCCCCGGCCAGGTGCAACGCGGTCGCGAGCCCGGCCAGCCCGGCGCCCACGATCACCACGTGATCCGTGGCCCCGCTCACCGTACGCATACGTGTCCTTCCGTTCTGCTGCACGGCAATCATGCCTGGCGCTGGGTCGCGGTGACGGCCAACCCGGTCAGCATGTCGCGCGTCGCCTCGTCGATGGGTGCGCGGCGCAACGCCTGAAGGCCCGCGGCCACCCGCTCCTCGATCATCTTCTCCACCCGCTCCGGCGCGCCGGTCTCCGCCACCACCCGCGCCGCGTGTGCGACGTCGGACTCGGTCCGCAGCTCGCGGTCGAGCTCGGCCAGCTGCGCGGACGTGGCCATCTCGCGGGCCAGCATGAGCAGCGCGGTCGGTTTGCCGGCGAGCAGGTCGTCCCCGGCCGGTTTGCCGGTGACGGCGGGCTCGCCGTAGACGCCGAGCAGGTCGTCGCGGAGCTGGAACGCCTCACCCACGCCCAGGCCGTACCCCGTGTAGGCGTCCTTGATCGCGCGGGACCGCCCGGCCGGGCCGAGACCGGCCAGCGTGAGTCCGAAGTGGAGCGGCCGGAGCACGGTGTAGGCCGCGGTCTTGTGCCGCGCGACCCGCAGCGCGCGGGCCACGGACCAGCTGCCCGGCTCCGACTCACCCAGGATGTCCAGGTACTGCCCGGCGATGGTCTCTATTCGCATCTGGTCGTAGCAGCGCCGGGTGTCGAGCAGCACGGCGTCGCCCACGTCCGCGGCGCCGAGCAGCCGGTCGGCCCAGACCAGGCAGAGGTCGCCGATCAGCACGGCCGCGGCCTCGCCGAACCGGGCCGGCGAGCCACGCCGTCCGGCCGCGACGTGCTGGGCCTCCAGCAGCCGGTGCGCGGTGGGGTGGCCGCGCCGGGTGTCGGAGCCGTCCATCACGTCGTCGTGCACCAGCGCGAACGTGTGCAGCAGCTCCAGCGCGGCGAACGCGGGCAGCACCGCGCCGACCCTCCGCTCCGACGGGCCGGCCGCGCCGCGCCAGCCCCAGTAGGCGAACGTCGGGCGCAGGCGCTTGCCGCCGGCCAGTACGCAGTCGCGCGCGGTGCGGGCGAAGCCGCCGAGCGCCGGGTCCATCTCATCCAGCGCCGCGATCTCCCGTGCGAGGAAGTCGGCGAGCGTGCCCTCGACGGTCTCGATCAGGTTCAGCGGCATGGCAGGCACAGGGGGTTCATGTGATTGATCCTGGTGGGGTACGGGCGGCATACCGAGCGCATGCAGGGCGAGCGTGTCGTTGGCCACCCCAGGCACGGTACCCTAGGATCGGTAGTTGCGTCGATTCGTGAGTCGATTCACCGTCAGGAGCGGCATGGACCTGTCAGAGAGCTACGCGCGCTGCCGTGAGCTGCACCGCGAACACGGCCGCACCTACTACCTGGCGACCCGGCTGCTGCCCGCCTGGAAGCGCCGCCACGTGCACGCGCTCTACGGCTTCACCCGGCACGCGGACGAGATAGTCGATCGCACCGAGAGCCTGCCGCCGCAGCGCCGGGCCGAGCTGCTCACCGAGTGGTCCGACCGGTTCCTGGCCGGTCTGCGCGGCGAGCCGGTCGACGACCCGCTGCTGCCGGCGGTGCTGCACACGATCGCGGTCTTCGACCTGGACCTGGCCGACTTCGACTCGTTCCTGCGCAGCATGGCAATGGACCTGACCGTCACGCGGTACGCCGGCTACGACGACCTGGTGGCGTACATGGAGGGCTCCGCGGCCGTGATCGGCACGATGATGCTGCCGATCCTGGGCACGGACGACCGGGCCGCCGCGCGCGAGCCGGCCCGGCAGCTCGGGTTCGCGTTCCAGCTGACCAACTTCATCCGGGACGTGGCCGAGGATCTGGAGCGCGGCCGCGTCTACCTGCCGGAGGAGGATCTGACCCGGTTCGGCCTGACCGCGGCGGACCTGTACGCCTGCGCGGCCCGCGGCTCGTCCACGCCGGAGGTGTCCGCGCTGATCGAGTTCGAGACCGCCCGCGCGCAGGAGCACTACGCGGCCGCGGCGGCCGGCGTGACCATGCTCGCCCCGGCGTCCCAGGCCTGCATCCGCACTGCCTTCCTGCTCTACGGCGGCATCCTGGACGAGGTCGCGGCCGCCGGGTACGACGTCTTCACCCGCCGCGCCACCGTGCCGAACCGTCGCCGGGCCGGCGTGGCGGCCCGCGCGCTGCTCACCCCGTCCGGCACGCCTGTCCCGATCCCGGGCCCGCGCCTGGACCGCGAGACGATCCTGGCGGGCAGCCGATGAAGACCGCCGTCGTGCTCTTCACCCGCGACCTGCGCGTGCACGATCAGCCCGCGCTCGCGGCCGCCTGCGCGAACGCGGAGCACGTGGTGCCGCTGTTCGTGCTGGACCCGGCGCTGCTCGGCCGCTCCGCGAACCGCGACCGGTTCCTCCACCAGGCGCTCGCCGACCTCCGGGCGAGCCTGAAGGACCGCGGCGCGGACCTGGTCGTCCGGCACGGCGACACGGTGGCCGAGACGATCACCGTGGCGAAGAAGGCGGAGGCGGAGGGCATCGCGCTCTCCGCGGACGTGAGCCGCTTCGCCGTGCGCCGGCAGGACCGGCTGCGGGAGGAGGCGGAGCGGCACCGCATGTCGCTGCGCCTGCTCCCGGGCGTGACCGTGCTGCCGCCCGGCGAGGTCAAGCCCGGCGGCGGCGAGTTCTATCGCGTTTTCTCACCGTATTTCCGGGCGTGGGAGCAGGCCGGGTGGCGGGACGAGGTCGCCACGCCCCGGAAGATCAGCCTGCCGCCGGATGCGGGCGCGCTCGGCGGGAAGCTGCCGGACCCGCCGCCAGGCGAGTCGCCGGACGCGGCCGAGGGCGGCGAGACCGAGGCGCGTCGGCGGCTGAAGACCTGGATGACCCACATCGACGCGTACGACGACCAGCACGACGCGATGGCCGACGACGACACGTCGCGGCTCTCCGCGTACCTCCGCTTCGGTTGTCTCTCCCCGCTCTCCCTGGCGAACGCGGCCCGGAAGAAGGGCGGGCCCGGCGCCGCCGCGTTCGTCCGGCAGCTCTGCTGGCGCGACTTCTACTACCAGGTCACGGCCGGCTTCCCGGACATCTCCGGCAAACCGATGCGCGAGCGCGGCGACACCGGCTGGCGCCACGACCCGCATGCGCTGGAGGCGTGGCAGAGCGGGCACACCGGCGTGCCGATCGTCGACGCGGGCATGCGGCAGCTGCAGGCCGAGGGCTGGATGCACAACCGGGCCCGGCTGATCACCGCGGCGCTGCTCACCAAGCACCTGAGGCTGGACTGGCGGGACGGCCTCGCCTGGTTCTTCCGGTGGCTCATCGACGGCGACGTGCCGAACAACTCGGGGAACTGGCAGTGGGTCGCCGGCACCGGCAACGACACCCGCCCGCATCGCAAGTTCAACCCCATCAGACAGGCGCAGCGGTACGACTCGGAGGGCGACTACATCCGCCGCTACGTCCCGGAACTTGCCGGCATCAAGGGCCCGGAGGTCCACCTGCCCTGGCGCCTGGACGGCTTCGCGAAGCTCGGTTACCCGCCCCCGCTCGAGTCCCACGGCGACGAGGCGGTCTGGCTCCGGTGACGGTCCGGCCGAGGTGAGGCGGGGCGCTACCCGTGGACAAGGGGGTGTTCCACGGGTAGCGCCGGGGGAGCGGTGGATCGACGGTCACGGGCACCAGCCCTGCCCGTCCGTCGCGCTCCGTCCTGCCGTGCCTGCTGTATCGGTAGACCGCCGGAGCGGCTGAGGAATCTCTGGCGAAAGATTCTCCGGGGCACCGGCGATCCGGGTGCGGGCGATGGCCTCCCGGACACACGCACCCGGCCTGATCAGGCGATTCTTGCCCAAACCACTCCCTGGACGACCCTACGCAGTGGACACTGGTGCTACGGATCGCCGCTCGGACAGCATCCAGGGAGCTCGCCATGACCCAGCCCATTCCACCGGACTTCGTCGCCCCCGAGATCCAGCCCGCGAAACCCGCTCCTGCCGGCAGCACCGGGTCGCCGCCGCCCGCCGCCCCCTCCCCGGTCCCCGCAACCCGGTAGAGGACATCAGCCCTTAAATACCGAAAAAAGGGTAGAAAGGGACATGGCCTCTGCAATCGCGGTGATCGTCGTCGTTGCCCTGCTGGCGGTGATCGCCAATCTGAAGGGCCGCCTCTGGCTGGCGGTCGTCCTGGTCGCGGTGCTCGGGGCGCTCGCCAGCAACACCCCGGGCCCGCTCGGCCAGTACGCGGACCGCGGCGCCAAATGGGTGCTCTCCGTCCCCAGCCGGATCGGCGGACTCCTGGACTGACCATGATCAAGGCGTCCTTCACGCCGTGAGAACGACGTGAAGGACGCCTTGATCACCGGCCGTGGGTCAGAGCGTGGTCGCCTTGACCTTCCAGCTGCTCGTGAACGGCGCGCCCTGGCAGCGGTCGCCCGCGTCCCCGCTCAGCGCCACCGCGCCGATCAGCCGGATCGTCCGGTCCGCACCGGCCGGGATGACCACGCTGTCGAACTCCGCGCCGTCCGTGATCGAGACCGGCACGTCCGCGATCAGGAACCGCCCGCACGCGTCCTGCACACCGTCGTCCGCGAACCGGAGTTCCGCGTTCGTGATGCTGTTGTTCGAGACCTGCACCGCGATCTCGTTGTCGTTGCGGACCGGGATGACGATGTCGGCCGCGTGCTTGTCGCCCGGCCAGAGCCCGGTCTCCTCACCCGCGTAGTCCGTGGCCGGCGTGCCGACCTCCAGCGGCCGCAGGCTCTGCGCGGACCCGGTGATCGACCCGCTGGACACCGTGGTGTTGAACGCCGCGTACGCGATCCCACCGGTCAGCACGGCCGACACCGCCAGCCCGGCCGCCACCAGCACCATCCGCTTGTCGGTGCTACCCATGACTCTCCTCTATGGAACGGGTGTGGGGACCGGCGCGCTCGTCGCCTCGGTCACCGGCGACGGTGACTCCGCCGGCGACGCGGTCGTCTCTACCGGCGGCGGTGGCGAAACAGACGGGGCCGCGGTCGGCGTCTCCGAGACCGGGGCGAGCACGGGCGACGGGACCGGCGCGGGCGTGCCGGGCGCCGGGAGGATCACGATCGGTGTGCCGCTGATGAACGCGACCGGCACCGGCGTACCGCTGATCGATGCGACCGGCACCGGCGTGACCGCCTGCGGCGTGCCCGGGACCGGCGAGAGCATCACGGTCGCGACCGGCCGCCCGTCCGGCCCGATGGTGGTCTGCACGGCCACCCCGATCTGCGGCGCGGCCGCGCTGGGCGTCATGGTCACGCCGTCCACGCTCACCTCGGTGGTGGTGGTCCAGCCCGAGGCCGCCACCGCGACGCTGCCCATGCCCACGATCGCCATCAGGCCGGTGGCCGCGAGCACCACAGCCGGCATGCGTTGTTCCTGCCAGACCCGGCTCTCGACCAGCCGTTTGTACGCGTTGGCAGGCCCAGTCTCCGGCACGTTCCCGCTCCCCCGGTCAAAAGATCAAGATCCAGCGTGGGTACGGCGTGCGGCCGCTCCCCTATGCCCACAATCCTCTCCTAGCGGGCATACCGGAGACCCTAAGGAAACAGATCTAAACGGACAATTAACGTCCTTGCCTACGCGCCGGACGGCAGGCAGGCGTGAGCGTTCGACCGACCCTGAAAGGGGTAAAATAACCCGATTTCCCATAATATGGGCACTGGCTGCGGTAGGGCTCGCTCAGTCCGCGATCGACGCGGCGCCGCCCAGGTCCGCCCGGGTCCCGGCGACATATCCCTGACGCAGACCACCACCGGCCAGCCGTCGCCGGCTCGCGGTCCGCAGCTGCGGATAGCTCTCCGACACGCGCGCCTCGACCCGGTCCGAGCGGTCCACCAGCACCAGGTCCGTCGACGTGCCCGCCGCCGCGGCCGCCGACGCCTCCGCCTGCCGGAGCCGGCCCGAGACCGCGGAGGCGAACCCGGCCAGCCAGGACCGGCGGAACGCGGCCGCGTTCTCCCAGGGCGGCACCGGGGCGGCCGCCATCCCGTGCGCGGCTTGGACCAGCAGCGACGTGTAGAGCAGTTCGGCGCGCTCCAGGTCGCTGCCGAAGCCGAAGAGGTGCATGGTCCACGTGTCGCGCTCGCGACGGCGCACGGAACGGCAGCGCAGCGCGCCGGCCACGCCCGCCAGCAGACCCGCCTTGTCCAGCGCGTACGGCGCGAGCAGCACCACCACGCGGTCACCCACCAGGTCGGTGCCGGGCTCGCGGGCGGCCAGCAGCGCACGGTCGACGCCGTACTTCGCGATCAGGTCCGCGGCCTTGGCCGTGAACGCCTCCGCCTCGGCCGGCGTGCACGCCGGGTCCTCGGCCTTCGCCAGCAGCTTGCGGACCTTCGACAGGATCTGGTCGGACATGTGGAACGGTCAGTCCGCGCGCCGCTTGAGCGTGGCGACCGCGGAGCCGGCCAGCGTCAGCAGGCAGTCCGGCAGCTGGCCGTCCGCGAGCGCGGCGCCGAAGAGCGCCTCACCGGTGGGCATGTCCGAGTTCGCATACGCACTGACGAACCGGGCCACCCAGCGGGCGTCGTAATTCGCCTGGTCGATGCCGGGGAAGTCCAATGTCCATGCTCCAGCGGGGACATCCACGCCGACCATGGCCGCGGCGAGGCACCAGGCCAGGTTGTACGCCCCGACGACACCGTCCCGGTCGACCACCGCGTCGAACGTGGTGACCACCGCATCACTGTCACCCGCCAGCGCCAGGTGAAGCACCTGCGCCGCGTCATCAAGCGACTCCGAGGGAAGGTCCGTCACGTCCGGAAGCCTATGTCGAAGGGTCAAGGCTTCGGACAGAGATGCCCCAGGACGGCACATTTGCTTAAGGAGGTCTCAAAGATGCGCAACTACGGTGATCAGGGACGACGCAGCTGACAGGTGATACGCGCCGTGCACACACGGTCACCGGACTCGTCAGTGATAATGATCTCATAAGTTGCTATGGACACACCCCGGAAGATCGGGGTAGCGACGCCGGTGACGGTCCCGTCCCGTACCCCCTTGTGGTGGGTGGCATTGATGTCCACGCCCACGGCGGCGGGCCGGCCGACCGAAAGCCCATGTCGCATGGCCCCCAAAGAGCCCAGCGTCTCCGCGAGCACGCAGGACGCCCCGCCGTGGAGCAGGCCAAACGGCTGGGTGTTGCCCTGGACGCGCATGGTCCCGATCACACGATCGGCGGACACCTCTGAGATCGTTATCCCCATCAGGCGAACCAGCTCGCCCTGATCGGCGTATCCATCGACAAGATCAGACATGGCAACCCTCACCATCAGTGACGTTACTGCTGAGTTGGATTGTGCTCTCAGCGTCATCGGCAAAGCGGCTAAAGCGCGCTAATGTGCGCACGGCGACCCTTGGGAGGAGGAACTCCAAATGCACATCCGACGTGGCACGGCCATCGCCGCTGCCTGCGCGGCTCTGCTTGCGGGAGTCTCGGCGTGCGGCTCGACCGAGGGATCCTCGGAGAGTGGCGTGGCTGCCGGACCGGTTCAGCTGTACGGCACAGACGGTAACATGATCAGTTCTTTCGGTGATGAGTTCGATCAGCCGGGCACGCTGAGGGGCATGAAGGGCACCACGCCCATGACCCCGCTCACCGACGACTTCAAGGACCGCCTCAAGGGTGTCTCCCCGGACCTGGCGGACTATGTCTACTCCGGAGAGACCTACGACGCGGTGCTGATGAGCGCGTTCGCCGCCGAGCTCGCCGGGTCGACCAAGCCGACCGCGATCGCGGAGCAGTTGATCGGCATACCCACCGGCGGCACCCCGTGCGACACCGCGAAGACCTGCCTCGCGCTGGCCAAGGCCGGCAAGGACCTGGCGTACCGCGGCGTCTCCATGCGCAGCGGCGGTTTCACCGACGCGGGCGAGCCGTCCGTGGCCAGCTACGCCACGCTGCACTTCGACGGCCAGGACCAGCTGGACGAGGGCAAGATGGAGTTCGTCGGCGCCGGTGACGAGACGCAGACCTCCACCAAGTCCGTGCAGCCCGGCACGCGCGGCACCACCCCGGCCAGCACCGGCGCGCCGCTGAAGATCGGCGGGCTGCTGCCGAAGACCGGTGACCTGAAGGGTGCCTACCCGCCCATGGCCGCCGGCGCCGCGCTCGCCATCAAGGAGGTCAACGCGGCCGGTGGCGTGCTCGGTGAGGACGTGGTCTTCGTCGAGGGCGACGACGGCACCAGCGCCGAGGTCGCGAAGGCGACCGTCGAGTCGCACGTGAAGGACGGCGTGCACGTGATCCTGGGCGCGGGCGCGTCCGGCATCTCCACCGCCGTGCTGCCGCAGGTCAAGGCCGCCGGCCTGGTCCTCTTCTCGCCGTGCAACACCGCGTCCAGCCTCACCGGCGCGGACGACGGCGGTCTCTACTTCCGCACCGCGCCGTCCGACGTCATGCAGGGCGCTGCGCTCGGCGACGTGATCCTGCGGGACGGGCCGAAGCGGATCGCGATCGTGGCGCGCAACGACGAGTACGGCAGCGGCCTCGAGGAGAACCTTCGGGCCGCGCTGGACCGCTCCGGCGTCTCCGGCGACAACCTGCTGGCACTCACCTACGACCAGCCGAAGGACGAGGCCGGCAACGTCGACTTCGCCGCCGGGGCCGAAGAGATCAAATCGTTCAAACCGGACGCGCTGGTCTTGATCGGGTTCGCCGAGTCCGCCGACGTGATCAAGGCGCTGATGTCCGCCGGGGTCGAGTTCAAACACTGACCGTTGGGCCAGGTCAGGGGTGGCACATTTCCGGGATGTCCCTTCGCGGCGCGACCTCGTAAGTTCTTCTCAGCAGCCGCGAGGTGCAGCGAAATTGAGTAGCCGCGAAGGGATACCACGGACATGAGCAGCGAATTCACCCCCGACGACCTCCCCACCGACGTTGACACCACGGCCGACGAGGGCCTGGGCCTGAACGACACCGGCCTGGACGACCCGCACGCCGCGGCCCCGATCGACACCGACTCGGACCTCACCTCGGGTGAGGACGGCGTCCTGCTCGTCGAGCAGACGCTGACCGGCGAGACCAACGTCTACATGGACACCGACGGCGACGGCTTCGCCGACCTGGTCGTGTCGGACCTCGACAGCGACGGCAACGCGGACGTCATCTCCGCCGACACCGACGGCGACGGCCGGATCGACACCGAGCTGTACGACGTCGACGACGACGGCGTGATCGACGCGGGCGTGCAGGACACCAACGCCGACGGCGTGGCGGACGTCTTCATGAGCGACACGAACCACGACGGCTCGCCCGACGTGGTCGAGGTCGACGAGGACTACGACGGCGAGGTCGACTACTCCGTCCGTGACACCGACTTCGACGGCAACGCCGACGAGATCGTGATCCCGGTCGGCCCGAACACCCCGGTCAACCCGTACGCGGCCGGCTGAATCCGGCCGTAAGCGAGTGACTGGCGGGCGCCGACGCTGGGTAGTAGACGACCCGTGTGGGAACGGAGGATTTTCTCCGCACGCGGGTCGCGCGAGGCGCGCGATCGGCCCTACGGTGAACCAGCGCTGCACCCTCACGATTCAGCGCACCCTCGAACGCCTTCGGGAAGGATGCCCGCCATGACCGAGCCGCAGGAAACCGTCGAGACGCGCGGTGACGACCGGGTCGACCTGCTCGCCGCCGACACCGACGGGGACGGCCGGCCCGACGTCTGGGTGGCCGACACCGACGGGGACGGCAAGGCCGACCTCTTCCAGTTCGACACCGACGGCGACGGCAAGGTCGACATCACCATGGTCGACCTCGACGAGGACGGCACGCCCGACGCCGTCGTGGACGGCGACGGGGGCCACCCGCCCACCGTCTGAGGCTTTACCGCCCGCCCAGGGCGGAGATGGCGGCCCAGACCACCATCATGACGATTCCGGCGGCACCGGCCAGCGTGAAGACGCTGCGCACGGTGCCGCCTTTCTCTTCGGGAGCCCTGGCCTCCGGATGGCCCAGGCGGACCAGGCGCGCCCGCTGTGCGCGCACCTCGCGGGAGAAACGGGCCACCGCCGCGGTCTCGCCGTCGCCGTTCGCCCGGCTCAGCGAGACGGCCAGGTGAGCCTGGGCGCGCTGCAGCTTCCGCACGGCGTGCCGGCCGCGCATGCCGGCCCGGCCGTGGGCGTGCTCGCGGGCGGCGGCCCGGCGGGTGCCGGAGCCGAGCGCGCGCAGCTCCGCCTCGGTGGCGATCTCCGGGTCGTTCAGGCGGGCCAGCTGTGCCACGTAGTACTCGGCCTCGCGTTCGTGGGCGCGGCGGACCACGTAGGCGATCAGCAGCAGCGGCGGGATGCCCTTGACCACCAGGATCAGCAGCACGCCGAGCGCGCCCTCCACCGGCCCGTCCAGCAGGATCGGCGTGTTCCACAGGAAGTGGCAGGCCCAGGAGCCGGTGAACGCGAGCGCGGCGACGCCGATCCGCCACGACAGCCGACGGTCCGTGCGCACCACCAGGTAGCCGACGCCGAACCCGGCCAGCGCGCCGAAGAGCGTGTGGCTCCAGAGCCCGGCCAGGAAGCCGCGCAGGAAGAACGTGATCACGACCGGCGAGACGCGGTCGCCCTGGCCCTCCACCGCGACCGCGTTGACGGCGAAGACCACGTCCTCCGCGACCTGGAAGCCGAGACCGACCATCGCGCCGTAGACCACGCCGTCCAGCGGGCTGTTCACCTGCGCGCCCGCGACCAGCACGATCGCGAAGACGCCGAGCACCTTGACGGTCTCCTCGACGGTCGGCCCGACTATCGCGGCGCCCCAGGCGGTGGCGAACTCCGGCGAGATCAGCTTGGCCAGCACGTTGTGCAGCGCGCCGGAGCCGGGGATCGCCACGGCGGTGGCCACCAGCGCGCCCCAGGCGAACGCGGTGACCAGGAGCGTGGGCGGCTCCCGCTCCATGAAGTCCAGACCACCCACGAAGATCCAGAAGGGTACGGCGTAGAGCGCGAACAGCGCGACCGCGACCACGGTGGCGACCGGGTAGACCGTGATCGACTCACGCAGGAACACCGCCATCCGCACCATGCCGACCGCGAGTAGCAGCGTGAGCACCCAGAACGCGGGCATCAGCAGCGCGCCGCGGCTCAGCGCGCCCTCCGGCGTGGGCAGCACCTCGTTGCCGCCGTCGCCGGGGATCGCGCTCACTCCGTACCCCGGAAGGTTATTGATCGTGTGGAGGCGTCGATCGCGGGGCGGGCCGCGGACAGCTGCGGGTCGGTGCCGCTCACGGTGACCTCGATGGAGCGTTCGCCGGCCAGGAAGACCGCGTAACGACCGCCGCGGCCCGGCGCGCTGTAGCCGCCGGCCAGACCGCGCAGCTCGCCGTTGGCGGTGTCGATGTCCGCCTCCCGGCCGACGACCTGGTAGCCCCGGTTCGCGACGATCTTCCGGCGGAGCTTGTCGGCCGCGTCGGTCAGCCCGCCGTCGAACGGCTGGACGACCACGGCGTAGCGGATCGGGCCGACCAGGAAGAGCACGGAGCCGCGATCGTCGCCCGGACGCGTCTGGGTGAGGTCCAGCAGCGCGCCGGGCGGCGGGATCACGGTCACGCCACCGCCGACGTCGTAGGGGACGCCCGCGGGCACCGCCTGGGTGGAGTCCAGCGACCGGTCGAAGGCGGGCAGGCCGAACGCGAGCAGACCGAGCACGAGCACGATGGAGCCGCTGCCGAGCCCGTTACGCAGCAGCCGACGCCACATACCCACACATAGACGCTAGCGGTTGCGGTAACGATTCGTGGCGCTCTTCTCACGGATCGTCCGAGCAGGTGGGCCGATTTGTCGACTTTTTCTTTCGGAGCGGCCGAGTGGCCGAGCGATTCCGGCTGTTCTGTCAGCCTTGCAGCGTCAGTGTGGCGAGATAGTACGGACGGTCGGCATCGTCCACATCGGTGAGCCGCCACCGCGAGCCGGCCACCAGCGTGCGCAGCTCATCGACGGAACAGACCAGGTAGTCGAACCAGTCCGTGGTCAGCTCGCGGTAACGCAGCCGCAGCCGCAACTGCCCGCCCAGACGCCCGCGCGACCGGTTGAGCTCGTGGTAGCCGACGTGCACCGGATCCGTGGTGCCGTAGGGGTCGGTGCCGTGCGCGATCACCTGCGCGCCGGGCGCGGCCATGGCGGCCAGCGCGTCCAGGAACGCGGTGGCCCGGTGATGGCCCTCCAGCAGCCCGAGGTTGTTGCCGAGCAGCAGGAACGTGTCGTAGCGGACGCCCTCGTGCGCGTGCTCGTCGACCGTGGCCAGCACCGTGTCGCGCAGGCCGCGACGGCGGGAGACCCGGATCGCGCCGGGCGAGACGTCCAGCCCGGTCACCGGCGTGCCGGCCTCCTGCAGCGCCAGCGCGATCCGGCCGCCGCCGGTACCGATGTCCAGCGCCCGGCCGCGCACCCGGCTCAGCGCCCGATGGTCGTGCGGCTGCCACTCGTCCGGCCCGGCCAGGTACTGGTCCGCGGGGGCGCCGTTGATCAGGCCGTCCTCGCGCTCGATGATCTCGATGACCGGGCGTGGCACGCGGCCGCCGGCCAGCGGGCGCGGACCGACGCCGGTCCGGATCGCGTAGGCGTCGCGGAGCAGCTCGCCGAACACGTCGCCGACACGCGGCCTCGGCACGATCTGTTCGTTGTTCACGCCCGGAAGCCTGTCAGATGGGAGACAACGATTTCGCCCGCCGCGCGTTGAGCCGTTCGGAGACCGATTGCGTATGTAAGGTCAGCGAGCCACAACCGAAGAGAGAACCGATCAGAGTCTTCGCCCTCCCGCAGACAGAGCGAAGGCGGAGGAGCACACGGAAAGTCCGTGATTCCCTCCGCCCTGGCACTACCTACCGGCGGGTCGTGAAGAGCTGTCCGTCAGTCACCCTGACGCTGCGTGGGGATTTGCCCCTGCAGCAGGGCGCGAACCTCAGACTCACGGTAGCGTCGGTGGCCACCCAGCGTCCGTATAGCGCTGAGTTTGCCCGCCTTCGCCCACCGGGTCACGGTCTTCGGGTCGACACGGAACATCGACGCGACCTCGGCCGGCGTGAGTAGCGGCTCTGGTTCGTGCGTACGCGATGCCATCGGTCACTCCTCCACAGATACCTAAAGACATCGGCCGGGGTCCCGCCGGCCGACGCGTCTTTCATGGTCCGGCTAGTCCCCGATGTCCGACATGGGCCGAACGGACCAACGTCCCTGGATGGACGGATGAGCCATGACCGATTTATTGCGATTTTGTACGCCCAATACCTACTTATTTGGACGCTAAGTCACGCTTGGTAGCTGACTACTCACGAGTCTAGCCCTCCATGGGAGCGCGTCCATGGTCCGATTCGACCCGCAATGTTCACCATTTGCATGACATATCGATCCGGCGCCAGTCGATCGAGGGCTACCCCTACAAGAAGACGGCCGCGGGTAGGCGTGTCGTCACGCCCCGCGGCCGTCTAAATCGTCGCTCTCAGTTACATCGCTCCAGAAGCTGGACCGCCCGCCACCGCGCGACGAGCTTCTCGTACGCCTCGGTGGCGCCCTCGGAATCACCGTTCGCCAGACCGGCGAGGCCGGCCGCGACCAGCGACGGCGAATCGTCACCCTCCAGCTGATCGTCCGGCAGCAGATTCACCAGGCCGCCGTAGTCCAGCTCCACCACCGAGCGCGGGTGGAACTCCTCCAGCCACCGTGCGCCCTCCTCCACCGCCTCGGTGATCGGCGCGTCGCCCACGGTCTTGCGCAGCACCGACACGCCGCGGTGGGCACGCCGGCGGGCCTTGGAGATGTCGGTGCGGAAGCGCAGGCTCCGGCGGCCGCGGGGGCCGGTCACCAGCTCGCGCTCGCTCTGGTCCACGAAGACGAACCAGCGCAGCGGCACGCCCCACGTGGAGGCCTGCTCGTGCACGCGCGGCACGCCCTGCTCCAGCACCCGTGCGCCGCTGCGCCAGTCGTCCACCACGGCCTTGGCCTGGCCCGCCAGGATCGGCGGCACGAACGCGTCCGCGAGGACGGCAGGGACGCCGTCACGGGCGGAGAGCGCGGCCTCGGCGACCCGGAGCTTCAGGTTCCACGGACAGACCAGGATCGTGTCCTCGTCCTCCAGCACGTAGGCCTCGTCGGGGAGGTCGGGCAGCCGGGTCCAGCCGGCGCCGAGCGCCTCCAGGACCGCGGTGCGCTGCCGCCCGGGGCCGTCGCCGGTCGTGATCGCCCGGCCCTCCCGCGCGTACCGCCGCCAGAAGAGCTGACGTTCCCGGTCGAAAGCGGTCAAGGGCTCGTAGACCCGCAGGTACGACGCGAACAGTGACGACACGGCCCGATCCTTCCACGCCGCGGTGAAGAGCTCGCCCACAGCATCTCCGATCACGGTACTTATCGCCCACTCCAACGCCGAAGTCCTAGGGTTTGTAGAGGCACCGACAAACCTGCCTACGTCCTACCCGCCCCACAAGGGCGCCGCTACCGTCAGGGAGCAGAGATGTCCTTCTTCGCCAACGTCGACGACCAGGGACTGACCGGTCATGAACAGGTCGTCTTCTGTCAGGACAAGCAGTCCGGACTGAAAGCAGTCATCGGCATCTACTCGACCGCACTGGGCCCCGCGCTCGGTGGAACCCGCTTCTTCCCGTATCCGGACGAGGCGTCCGCGGTCGAGGATGTGCTCAACCTCTCACGCGCGATGGCCTACAAGAACGCACTGGCCGGACTGGACCTCGGCGGTGGCAAGGCGGTCATCTGGGGCGACCCCGAGCAGCTGAAGAGCGAGGCGCTGCTGCGGGCGTAGGTCGGCAAGTATCTGGTGGGGCATCTGATCGAGGACGGCGCGTCGGTGGTCGCCACGGACGTCAGTGCGGTGTCGCTGGAGTGGGCGCGCACGACGTACCCCCAGGTGGATCTGGTTTCTGACACGGACACGCTGATCACCTCGGACCTGGACGTCTACGCGCCCTGTGCGCTGGGTGGCGCGTTGAACGACGAGTCGGTGGCGCGACTGCGCGCCAAGGCCGTCGTGGGCGCGGCGAACAATCAGCTGGCACACCCGGGCGTCGAGAAGCTGCTGGAGGAGCGCGGGATCCTGTACGCGCCCGACTACCTGGTCAACTCCGGTGGCGTGATCCAGGTGGCCGACGAGATCGAGGGCTTCAATTTCGAGCGCGCGAAGCTCCGGGCAAGCAAGATCTACGACACGACGAAGAAGATCCTGCGCCTCGCGGAGGCGGACGGCGTGCCGCCGGCGGTCGCGGCGGACCGGCTGGCCGAGCGCCGAATGGCCGAAGTCGGGCGGCTTCGGGGGATTCTTCTGCCGCGCCGGGGCTTTTAACGACGCGCGAGGGGCAACGTGCGCTACCCGAGGTGCCGAACGTCGCCTCGCCCATGTACCGTAAGAGCCACGAGAGATGCCTGACGTCATCGGGGCCCGCCTTCGGGCTGCCCCGAATTCTGTGCGAGGGGGTCGAGCCATGGGGCGCGGCCGAGCCAAGGCCAAGCAGACGAAGGTGGCGCGGGAGTTGAAGTATCACTCCCCGAACACCGACCTCGCCGCCTTGCAGCGGGAGCTTACCGGCGGTCCGAATTCGGGCCACGACATCGACGACGAGCAACAACCGCGCGTCGACGATGACGACGAGGACGATACCGCCGACGACGACACGGATTCGTGGTCGTCGCCGCGGCGACGTCATTGATCGCTGGGCAACACTGAGCACGCGGGCCCCCCGCGTGCTCATGTGCGTCCGCATTCACCCTGAGGTGTTTCCACACCCCTCGCGGTGATGACGCGTGCGCGCATCCAGCGGTCTTCGTCATTCGTGGCGTTCATACAGAGGACCGGCGGATCGTTGCAGGGCAACTGCGACGATCCGCCGGTGTTCCGTGCCTATCAACGGCTGGGGCGGTTGTTCCAGTTGTAGAAGGTGGGGATGTTCTCGAAGTGGTTCCACGCGCACACGGCGCTGGAGCCGTCTGCCTCCGTGCGGCGGGAGCGTGCGTCAGCGGCCACTTCCAGCAGCGCGGCCAACCCGGTACCGGCGCTCCGGACCCGTTCGGCCACCGAGCCGGGAGCCTCCTCGGCGGCGTTATCCGGCTGCCGAGGGTTGGTGATCTCGGGCATGGTGCAGCACTCCCTCCAGTAAGCGGATCTTGCTGTTGCGGCAGTGGTTCGTCTCCGTGCCGTCGAAACGCCCGTGCTCGAAGTACCGGTTGGCGGCATGCGCGCCGCCGCAGAACTCGAAGTACGGGCACCGGGCACGGCACGCCTCCACGCCCGCCAGAAACTCGCCGATCCACGGGGTCGACGTCGCCTCCGCCAGGATGTGCTCCAGGCTCCGCTCCAGCACGTTGCCGCTGGTGAAATCGCCGTACCGCGGATCGGAGAAGCCCGCCAGCTCCGGCGAGAGCAGCACCACCGCGCCGTCGTGCGCGATCGTGGGGATCGGGTCCAGCCGGCGCGGCAGCAGCGCGCTCGCGGTGCCGTCCAGCACCGCGGCCGCGTACCGCAACGACAGCTCGATCTCCCGCAGGTGGATGCGCGGGTCACGGCGCCAGGCCGCCACCAGCTCCGACCAGAACGCGGTGACCGCCTCGGCCGGGAAGTCGTTGTCGCGCTTGTTGACACCCTCCTGCTCCTCGACGTTGATGCCGAGCACGTCACAGCCGAGCGCGAGGAAGTAGTCGTAGATCTCGGTGGCGAGCCCGGGATAGGGCGCGCCGACCACACAGAGTGCGGAGTAGTCGATGCCGTGCCGGCGCAACGTCTCGATGCCCCGGGCGATCCGGTCGTATGCGGGCCGGCCGCCCCGGGTGACCCGCTCGCCGTTGCGCTCGCGCGGCCCGTCCACACTCACGCTGACCCGCATGTCGTGCGCGGTGAAGAAATCGCACCACGCGTCGTCGATCAGCGTCGCGTTCGTCTGCACGTGGTGCTCGACGCCGGGCGCGAACGGGGCCATCAGCGCGGCCAGGTGCTCCCGGCCCGCGGCCAGCGGCTCACCGCCGTGCCAGACCACGGAGAAGCGGACATCCGCGGCCCACCTGTTCACCGGGATCGCGACCGCCTCGGCCACGGAGACCGGCATGCGCTTGTCGACGGCACGGAACGGCAGATAGCAGTACGTGCAGTCGAGATTGCACAGCGTCGTCGGCTGCATCACCACATAAGACGGTACGGTGGCGATCCCGCGCATGCCCGACTCGCCCACCGCACCTCCTCGGCCAGGACCGACGCTCAGGTGAGCGCCGGGTTATGCCGTTTCAGGCTAGGCGTCCATGTCCAGCCGGGTGAACCCCTCATCCCATATCTGGAGGATCACCCATGCAGCGTGCAACCATCCGGGGTCTTCGCAACCGGCCACGGATCCGAGGCCGCGGGAGCTCGCGGACGGTGACCACGCTGGAAGCGGGACATGGATATAAAAAAGCCGCGCAAGCGGCGAAGCTTGCGCGGCTCTCGTTCCGAACGGGTCAGCCGCGGGTGTGCTGGCCGATCATCTGGACCGTGCCGGTGCCCTCGATGATCTCGCCCGCGTGCCAGGCGTCGACGCCGCGGCCGGCCAGGAAGGCCAGCGCACGGTCCGCGTCCGCGGCCGAGACGACCGCGAACATGCCGACGCCCATGTTGAACGTGGACTCCATCTCCGGGTCCTCGATCCGGCCCTTGGACTGGACCAGCTCGAAGATCGACTGCGGCTTCCAGGTGGAGCGGTTGACGACCGCGTCCACGTGGTCCGGCAGCACGCGGACCAGGTTGCCGGGGATGCCGCCGCCGGTGACGTGCGCGAGCGCGCGCACCTCGCACTCGGCGATCATGCCCAGGCAGTCCTTGGCGTAGATCTTGGTGGGGGTGAGCAGCTCCTCGCCGAGCGTGCGCTGGCGGCCGAACTCCTCGACCACGGTGTCCAGCCGCATGCGGCCGGCGCCGAGCAGCACGTGCCGGACCAGCGAGTATCCGTTGGAGTGCAGGCCGGAGGAGCGCATGGCGATCACGACGTCGCCGACCTCGACGCGCTCGCGGCCGAGGATGTCCTCCTCGTCGACCACGCCGACGCCGGTGGCGGACAGGTCGTATTCGTCCGGGCGGAGCACGCCGGGGTGCTCCGCGGTCTCGCCGCCGAGCAGCGCGCAGCCGGCGTAACGGCAGCCGTCCGCGATGCCGGCACCGATCTCCGCGACCTTCTCCGGCTCGACCTCGCCGCAGGCGATGTAGTCCAGCAGGAAGAGCGGCTCGGCGCCGCAGGCCACCAGGTCGTCGACGACCATGGCGACCAGGTCGATGCCGACCGTGTCGTGGATGTTCAGC
This sequence comes from Catenuloplanes japonicus, assembly GCF_000717135.1. Classification (GTDB taxonomy): domain Bacteria; phylum Actinomycetota; class Actinomycetes; order Mycobacteriales; family Micromonosporaceae; genus Catenuloplanes; species Catenuloplanes japonicus. The sequence continues at coordinate 166,137 of NZ_JNXY01000025.1, read as the reverse complement.
TGCTGGGCGATGACCAGCTTGGTGCCCACGCCGTCCGTGGAGGAGGCGAGGATCGGGTTCTTGTACTTCTTGGCGTCCAGCCGGAACAGGCCCGCGAAACCGCCCAGGTCGCCCATGACCTCGGGACGGGAGGCGCGGCGCACCTTGTTCTTCAGGAGCTCGACGGCGCGCTCACCGGCGTGGATGGAGACGCCGGCGTCCGCGTACGTGACCGTGCGCTTTCCCCTGCTCCGGCCGGCCCCGGCCTGCCACGGCTGCCGGTCACCGTTATCCGCGTCGTTGGCTCGCTCGGTCACGTGCGTCACGTATCTCCCCTTGTGCTCTCGCGTCAGGCCGGGCGGGCCGCCTTGCGCGCTTGACTGGCCGTACGGCCGCGACGTCACGGTTCTCGTGGGTCGCGGCGCGTGCGTGCCTAAGAATGATGCGGCTTGTCTCCGCCACCGGGCGAGGCGACCAGGTCCGCAGCATCGTTTTCCAGCTCATGATCCGGACCGGGGCCCGGGGCCCCGCCCTCCGTGGCCTGTGCGGGCACTGCCGGCATCCCGACGGAGACCCGGCGACCGACGCCTTCGAGCACATGCTTGCCGATCATGTCGCCGTCCGGCAACGCGATCGGGTACTCACCGTCGAAGCAGGCCCGGCAGAGCCGGGTCTTCGGCTGCTCGGTGGCGGAGATCAGGCCCGCCAGCGAGATGTAGCCGAGGGAATCCGCGCCGATCGCGCGACGGATGCCCTCCGTGTCGAGACCGTTGGCGATCAACTCGGCCCGGGTGGCGAAGTCGATGCCGTAGAAGCAGGGCCAGCGCACCGGCGGCGACGAGATCCGCACGTGGACCTCGAGCGCGCCGGACTCGCGCAGCATGCGCACGATGGCCCGCTGGGTGTTGCCGCGGACGATCGAGTCGTCGACCACGACGATCCGCTTACCGCGCACGTTCTCCCGGAGCGGGTTCAGCTTCAGGCGGATGCCGAGCTGACGGATGGTCTGCGACGGCTGGATGAAGGTGCGGCCGACGTAGGCGTTCTTCAGGAGGCCCTGGCCGTAGGTGATGCCGGACGCCTCCGCGTAACCGATCGCGGCCGGCGTGCCGGACTCCGGCACCGGGATCACCAGGTCGGCCTCGACCGGCGACTCCTTGGCCAGCTCGCGGCCGATCTGCACGCGGGCGGAGTAGATGTTCCGCCCGTTGATCGTGGTGTCGGGGCGGGCCAGGTAGACGTACTCGAACAGGCAGCCCTTCGGCTCCGGCGTCGCGAAACGCACGGACCGCAGACCGTCCTCGTCTATCGCGATCAGCTCGCCGGGCTCGATCTCGCGGACCACGCTGGCGCCGCAGATGTCCAGCGCCGCGGTCTCGCTCGCCACGACCCAGCCGCGCTCCAGGCGGCCGAGCACCAGCGGGCGCACGCCGGCGGCGTCACGCGCGGCATACAGGGTGTTCTCGTCCATGAACACGAAGCTGAAGGCACCGCGCAGCGTGGGCAGCACCTTCATCGCGGCTTCCTCGACCGACAGGTCGGGGTAACCGGCCAGCAGCGTGGTCACCAGCGAGGTGTCCGTGGTCGCGCCGTCGGAGCCGAGCTCCAGGCCGCGCGCGGTGACCTCGCGGGCCAGCTCCGCCGTGTTGACCAGGTTGCCGTTGTGGGCGAGCGCGATCGTGGTGCCGGCGGTGGTGGCCTTGATCGTGGGCTGCGCGTTCTCCCAGTTGTTACCGCCGGTGGTGGAGTAACGGGCGTGACCGACGGCCAGGTGACCGCGCAGGCTCGCCAGCGTGGGCTCGTCGAAGACCTGGGAGACCAGGCCGACGTCCTTGTAGACCACCACGCCGGAGCCGTCGCTCACAGCGATGCCCGCGGCCTCTTGACCACGGTGCTGAAGTGCATAAATACCAAAGTAGGTGAGCTTTGCCACTTCTTCACCCGGAGCCCACACTCCGAACACGCCGCAAGCATCTTGCGGGCCGGGCCTTTGGGGGTCGAGTTCGTGGCTCAACAGCCCGTCGCCTCGGGGCACCTGCTGCTCCATCCGTGTGCATCCGGCGGAAGTTCCGTCCGCCCCGAAACAGTGTACGCGAGGCCAGGCGATTAACAGAGAGCCACCTTTTTGCTGCCAGAGGTCGATCAAGTGGTTATCGCACGGGCGACTAGATAGGGATGTAGGCAGATATATCAGCACGGTTCCCGCTGATGCGCAGACGCCCGTGCGTAATCGCGTCTTCCCACGAGAGTCGTCCGGTCGCCAGACGTACCCACGTCTCTGGATCCATCTCGACCACATTGGGCGGTGTTCCGCGTGTGTGACGGGGCCCTTCGACACACTGAATCGCGCCGTACGGTGGAACGCGCACCTCCACCGAACGGCCGGGAACCCGCGCCGCGAGCGCGGCCAGAAGTGCACGCACCGCATCACGGAGAGCAATGCGTTCCGGCGTCTCCCCCGCATCGAGGGAGGCCAGCACCGCTGCTACGACTGCCTGCTTATCGTGCGGAGAGGACACGTCCGGACAATACGTTCCGACACCTCATGACTTCATAGCTCCCCTGGGTCGCGCATAAGGCACCCGACAAGGCATAGTGGCCCACGGTGTACTCAATCACGGGGTGAACCCGGCACGTCCGAGGCCGGGAGTCGATATCCCCGGAAGGCGGTGGACGTGACAGCACACCGAAGGACCTGGCGCGATTTGGCTGGTCAGACGGTCCGCGGCAGGCGTGCGCGTGCCGCCGGCCTGTTCCGCGCGGGTGTAGCGGTCCTGGCACTCACCGGCAGCGTACTTCTCGTCGCTCCGGCTCCTGCCCAGGCAGCGGCACCAGAACTCAGCATCACACTCTCCAATACGAATCTCACCGCCGGCCAGACCGCGCAGTTGAGATATACGGTCAAGGGCGACGACGACGACACGAACGTCACCGTGACGATCGGGTTGTTCGACGGCATCACCTGCTCCGGCGACTGCTCCCCGAGCGTCACCGGCGAAGGCTCGTTCACTGCGACGATCACGGGCGGTAACGTCGCCGCCGGTCAGACGAAGAGCGGCACGCTGCGGGTCACCGCCACCTCCAAGGGTCTCCTCGGCAACGACGAGACCAAGACCGTGGAGCGGGCGATGACGGTGAAGGGCCCGGATGCGGTCCAGACCGTCCAGAAGATCAGCGGCACCGTCGTCGACAGCAAGACCGGCGAGGGCGTCTCCGGCGCCTCGGTGGGGATGCAGGACGGCGCCGGTCACCGGTACGACGTCACGACGAACGGCAAGGGCACGTTCACGTTCAACGGCACGGCGGCCCAGCCGATCACGCCGGGCGCGATCAACATCATCGTGGTCGCGCGGGACTTCGAGCAGGGTGCCGCCACGATCAACGGCACCAACGGCGCCACGGTCTCCGGGGTGGCGTTCAAGCTCACCTCCACGAAGGCCGCCAGCCCGACGCCCACGCCGAGCGCGTCGGCCACCGCGGAGCCGTCCGAGACGCCGTCCGCGGAGGCGTCCGAGGGCGGGGAGGCAACCCCCGAGGCCACGGACGACGAGGCCGACACGAACAACGCGGCGAACTCGACGGACGACGACAGCGGCATCCCGTGGTTCGTCATCCTGATCGGCGCGCTGCTGGTCGCGATCGGCGTCGGCACCATCGTGCTCCTCTTCATCCGGCGTAAGCAGGACAAGGAAGCGGACGCAGCGGCGGTCAGCAACTACCAGAACCGTCCGGCGGGTACGCCGGGGGCCTACGGAGCGACGAACGACGCCACCCGCGTCGGCGGCGCCGGCATGGGCGCGGGCGGCATGGACGACGCCACCCGGATCACCACGCCGATGTCCGACGCGCCCACGATGATCACGTCGCGGGCCGCGATGGAGGAGTTCCCCGACCCGTACGGTGCTCCGCCGCCCGGTGCGCCCGGCGCGCCGAAGTGGGCCGGGAGCGACGACAACTACGGCGGCGGTGACGCCACGCGCGCCGGCTACGGCGACGACCGGGGCGGCTACGGCAGCGCCGGATCCGCGTCCGTGTCCGGCGGCGGTGGCTACGGCGACGGCGCGGGCGGCTACGACCGCGGCGGGTACGGCAGTGCCGGATCCGCGTCCGTCTCCGGCGGCGGTGGCTACGGCGGCGGTGGCCGCGGTGACTACGCCGGTCCGGGCAGCGGCGCGGGTGCGGGTGCTGGCTCGGTCTCCGGCGGTGGCGGTTACGGCGCCGGTAACGAGTACGACGAGCCCACCGGCCGGTACAACGGCGGCGGCGGCGACGGCTACAACGGTCAGGGCGGCGGCTACGGCGCCAACCCGGCCGGGCCGTACGGGCAGCGTGCCGACCAAGGCGGCTACGGCGCCCAGGAGATCGACTACGGCACGCAGAACCAGGGCGGCTCCGGGTACGGCGGCGGTGCCGGCGGCTACGGCGGCGGCGCCCAGGGTGCCGGTGGCGGCTACGGCGGAGGTTACGACCAGGCCGGCTACGACCAGCAGCAGGGCGGCTCCGGCGGCGGAGGCTACGGTGGCGGCGCTCAGGGCGGCTACGGCGGCGGCCAGGGTGGTTACGGCGGCGGCGAGCGCGGCGGTTACGACCAGGGTGGCTACGACCAGCAGCAGGGTGGCGGCTACGACCAGGGACGCGGCGGCGGTTACGGCGCGGACCAGTCGGGCTACCCGCCCCAGGGCAGCGGCGGCGACCGCGGTGGTTACGACCAGCGCGGCGGCGACAACACCAACCGCGGCAACAACCAGCGCGGCGACCGTCGCATCGACTGGATGGACGACTAGGCCGAACGGCTGACGAAACGGGCTCGTGCCACACGGCACGGGCCCGTTTCCCGTTCAGGCCCTGGCGAAGACCCCGCCGCGCAGCAGCGGGACGACGGTGGAGGCGTCGCGGGCCACCGCGGTCTCCACGTCCTCGCCGAACCCGCGGACGGCCAGGAAACGCCCGGAGGCGCAGCCGCGCACGGCGGCCGGCACGTCCGGCACGCTGTTCAGCGCGGCCAGCGTCACCGCGGCCTCGACGGAGAGGCCACCGCGCGCGCCGGACAGCCCGTCCAGCACGGAGGCGGCGCCGAGCAGATCCTCCACGCTCGGGCGCAGCGTGTCGTCGGGCCAGCGTTCGCCGGCCGCGATCACGCCGATCGGGGACTGCGCGGTGCCGTAGCCCTGGGCGAGCAGCCAGCGGGAGACCGCGCGGGCGTTGCGCAGGCAGCCGGCCACGACCGGCAGGCCGGTGGCGCTGGCGGCGGCGGAGATCGCGGACCCGTTCGGCGACGGCAGCACCAGGTCCGGCGTGGCGGGCGCGTGGCGCAGCGCGGCCGGGGAGAGTGACCAGGGGCGTTCCGGGCTCACGTCCGCGCGCGGGACGGCGGCGACCGCGCCGATCCGGGACGCGTACGCGTCCGCCTGCGCGCTCCACGGGAACGGGTGGACGCGCATCCCGCGCCCGACCGCGACGTCCACCGCGGTGGTGAAGGAGAGCACGTCGACCACGACCAGCGCGGCGCAGACGCGGCCGAGCTCGCTGGCGCCGGCCAGCCCCCAGTCGAACCGCACGCCCGCGCCCGGCTGCGCGTAGACCGCATCCACCGGATCAGCTTCGCCGCTCACCGTGTGCCCGCCCCGCCGTTCGTCGGGCGCCGCGCTCGCCGGCACCACCGCTGATCAGTCGCCACCATGATGCCGTCCCCGGGTGGCCGGCACGGAAGAGCCCGCCCCGGCGTCGGCCGGGACGGGCTCTGTGCTGCGGAAGGACGCGTTACTCCGCGGCGGGGGCGGCGATGCCGTCCTCGCTGCTCGGCTCCGCCTGGGTGCTGTCCGCGGTGGCGGCCGGCAGGCCCTCCTCCGCGGGAGCCTCCGAGTCGGGCGCCGAGTCGTCACCCACGACGACCACCGGGTCCCCGGAGGCTGCCGGCGCCTCGGACGCACCCGCGGCAACCGCTGCGGCCTCGGACGGGCCCGGGAAGGACGCGGCGCCGCCGAAGAGGCGCGGCAGCGTACCCGTGTGGGCTTCGCGCAGTTCGTCCAGCGGGATGCTGAACTGGCCGGTGATCTCGACCGCGTCGCCGGCGGCCTCGGTGGTGCCGATCGCGGCCCAGGGCAGCCCGTGCTCGTCGCAGAGCGCGGTGAACGCGGTCTCGTGCCCGCGCGGCACCGCCACGACGACGCGACCGGCGGACTCGCTGAAGAGGTAGACGAACGGCATCGAACCGGCGGTGAACTCCTCCGGCAGCTCGATCTTGACGCCGACGCCGCGGCGCAGCGAGGACTCGACCAGCGTCTGGATGAGGCCGCCGTCCGAGAGGTCGTGCGCGGCGGTCAGGTGACCCACGCGCGCGGCCTCGGCCAGCACCTCGGCCAGCGACTTCTCCCGGCCGAGGTCGACACGCGGGGGCTCGCCGCCGAGGTGACCGTGGGTGACCCACGCCCACTCGGAGCCGGAGAGCTCGTTGCGCGTCTCGCCGAGCAGGAAGACCAGGTCGCCCTCGGGATGCGCGGACGGCGTGAAGCCGATCGGCACCCGGGTGGCCACGTCGTCGATCAGTCCGAGCACGCCGACGACCGGCGTGGGGTGGATCGCGGCGGCGCCGGTCTGGTTGTAGAAGCTGACGTTGCCGCCGCTGACCGCGATGCCGAGTTCCTGGCAGCCGTCGGCGAGACCGCGGACGGCCTCGGCGAACTGCCACATGACGGTCGGGTCCTCCGGCGAGCCGAAGTTGAGGCAGTTGGTGACCGAGATCGGCTTGCCGCCGGCCACGGCCACGTTCCGGTACGCCTCGGCCAGCGCCAGCTTCGCCCCGTTGTACGGGTCGAGGCGCGCGTAGCGGCCGTTGCCGTCGACGGAGAGCGCGACGCCGAGGCCGGTCTGCTCGTCGATGCGGAGCACGCCCGCGTCCTCCGGCTGGGCGAGGACCGTGTTGCCGAGCACGTACCGGTCGTACTGCTCGGTGACCCAGGTCTTGTCGCACAGGTTCGGCGAGGCGATCATGCGCAGCACGGTCTCGCGGAGCGCGTCCGGCCCGACCGGGCGGGGCAGCGTCTCGGCGCGGTCCGCCCGGAGCAGGATCAGGTCGGCCGGCTCACGCATCGGCCGGTTGTAGACCGGGCCGTCGTCGACCAGCGAGCCCGGCGGCACGTCCACCACGGTGTGGTCGTTCCACGTGATGACCAGGCGATCGCCGTCGGTAACCTCGCCGATCGCGGTGGCGAGCACGCCCCACTTGTCGGCGATCTTCAGCACCTCGTCGAGCTTCTCCGGCGCGACGATCAGGAGCATGCGCTCCTGGGACTCGCTGGCCAGGATCTCGTGCGGGTCCATGGACGGCTCGCGCAGCGGCACCCGCTCCAGCCAGACGCGCATGCCGGCGGTGGCCGCGGCCGCGGTCTCGGTGAGCGCGCAGGTGAGGCCGGCGCCGCCGAGGTCCTGGATGCCGACGACCAGACCGGCGTCGTACAGCTCCAGGCAGGACTCGATCAGGAGCTTCTCCATGAACGGGTCGCCGACCTGGACGGACGGGCGGCGCTGCTCGCTGCCGTCGTCGAACGTGGCGCTGGCCAGCACGGAGACGCCGCCGATGCCGTCCCGGCCGGTCTTCGCGCCGAGCAGCACCACGATGTTGCCGGCGCCGGTCGCCTCCTTCTTCTGGAGGCGGTCGACCGGCAGCACGCCGATGCTGAGCGCGTTGACCAGCGGGTTGCCCTGGTAGCAGGGGTCGAAGACGACCTCGCCGCCGATGTTGGGCAGGCCGAGGCAGTTGCCGTAGCCGCCGACGCCCGCGACGACGCCCGGCAGGACGCGCTTGGTGTCGGGGTGCTCGGCGTCGCCGAAGCGCAGCGGGTCCATGACCGCGATCGGGCGTGCGCCCATCGCGAGGATGTCGCGGACGATGCCGCCGACGCCGGTGGCGGCGCCCTGGTACGGCTCGACGAAGCTCGGGTGGTTGTGCGACTCGACCTTGAAGGTGACCGCCAGCTCGTCCGAGATCTGGATGACGCCGGCGTTCTCACCGATGCCGGCCAGCAGGCGCTCGTTCTTCGGCGCCTTCTCGCTGAACTGCTTCAGGTGGACCTTGCTCGACTTGTAGGAGCAGTGCTCGCTCCACATGATCGAATACATCGCCAGCTCGGACTGAGTCGGCCGGCGGTCGAGGATGTCGCGGATCCGCTGGTACTCATCCTCGAGGAGGCCGAGCTCGGCGAACGGCTGGAGCTCCTCGGGGGTGGAGCCGGCGCGGTCGACCGTGTCGGGCGAGGCCACCGCGGTCTCCTTAACTGTCTGGGTCATGCGGGCACCGCCGCGGACTTGCCGGCCAGGTGAGCGAGGACGGAGGCGAACAGGCCGAGACCGTCGAGCGACGGCCCGGTCAGCGCCTCGACGGCGTGCTCGGGGTGCGGCATGATGCCGACGACGTTGCCGCGCTCGTTGGTGATGGCGGCGATGTCACGCTGGGAGCCGTTGGGGTTCCCGCGGATGTAGCGGGCCACGACCCGGCCCTCGGCCTCCAGCTCGTCCAGCGTGCGCTGGTCCGCGACGTAGCAGCCCTCGCCGTTCTTCACCGGGATCAGGATCTCCTGGCCGTCGGTGAACGTGCCGGTCCAGGCGGTGCTGGTCGACTCGACCTTCAGCCACTGGTCACGGTTGCGGAAGTGCAGGTGCTGGTTGCGGGTCAGCGCGCCGGGGAGCAGGTGCGCCTCGCAGAGGATCTGGAACCCGTTACAGATGCCGAGCACCGGCAGGCCGCCCTTGGCCGCGTCGATGATCGACTCCATCGCGGCGGAGAACCGGGCGATCGCGCCGCAGCGCAGGTAATCGCCGTAGGAGAAGCCGCCGGGGAGAACCACGGCGTCCACGCCGTGCAGGTCCGGGTCGGCGTGCCAGAGGCGCACGGCCTCGGCGCCGGCCAGCCGGACGGCGCGCGCGGCGTCACCGTCGTCCAGCGAACCCGGGAAGGTGACCACACCGATCCGCATGCTCAGGCCTCGACCCGCTCGTCGAGGTGGATCGTGAAGTCCTCGATGACCGGGTTCGCCAAGAGCTTGTCGGCGATCTCCCGGGCACGGTCCAGATCGGCATCGCCGGAGAACTCCAGCTCGATGCGCCGCCCGATGCGCACCGACGTCACGTCCGTGACACCGAGCCGGGGCAGAGCGTTGGCGACGGCCTGACCTTGCGGATCGAGGATCTCCGGCTTGAGCATGACGTCGACGACGACGCGAGCCACGAGGCACTCCTGACTGTTTGCGCTGTCCTGGCTGTCTGCCGGCCAGTGGTTACCACCCGGCTCACCAGCACCGGCCTGGAGGGGCAAGCGACCTCAGACTACCTGGTGGCCAGTGTGCCGAACTCACCGGCCGACCCGACCACCAGCGATTACCCGGGGAGTGATCGCCATCATTCCCCGGGTAATCGATAAACCGGTCATCAAGGTTGAAAGTTACAGAATTGGAGCGGGGCTGTAACCAGCGGCGACGGGGTGCGCGGCGACCACATCCGCGATGCGGTCCGCGACCGCGTGCACCTGCGACGGGGCGGCGCCGACGAATGCGGCCCGGTCCGCCACGAGCGCGTCGATCTCGGCGCGGCCGAGGTTGAGGCGGCCGTCCGCGGCGAGGCGGTCGAAGAGATCGTTCTCCGCGACGCCCTTCTCCCGCATGGCGAGCGCCACCGAGACCGCGTGCTCCTTGATCACCTCGTGCGCGACCTCGCGGCCGACCCCACGCCGTACCGCCGCGACCAGGATCTTGGTCGTTGCCAGGAACGGCAGGAACCGGTCCAGCTCGCGGCCGATCACGGCCGGGTAGGCGCCGAACTCGTCGAGCACGGTCAGGAACGTCTGGAAGAGCCCGTCCGCGGCGAAGAACGCGTCCGGCAGCGCGACGCGGCGCACCACGGAACAGGAGACGTCGCCCTCGTTCCACTGGTCGCCGGCCAGCTCGCCGACCATCGACAGGTAGCCGCGGATGATCACGGCGAAGCCGTTGACCCGCTCGCTGGACCGCGTGTTCATCTTGTGCGGCATCGCGGACGAGCCGACCTGCCCCGGCTTGAAGCCCTCGGTGGCCAGCTCCTGGCCGACCATCAGGCGGATCGTGGTGGCCAGCGACGAGGGCGCGGACGCGACCTGTGCCAGCGCGGCGACCACGTCGAAGTCGAGCGACCGCGGGTAGACCTGGCCGACGCTGTCCAGCACGCGCTCGAAGCCGAGGTGCCGGGCGACGCGCCGCTCCAGCTCCGCGACCTTCTCCGCGTCGCCGTCGAAGAGGTCCAGCTGGTCAGCGGCGGTGCCGACCGGGCCCTTGATGCCGCGCAGCGGGTAGCGGCGGATCAGGTCGTCGATCCGCTCGTACGCGATGAGCAGCTCCTCCGCGGCGGACGCGAACCGCTTGCCGAGCGTGGTGGCCTGCGCGGCCACGTTGTGCGACCGGCCGGTCATGACCAGGTCCGAGTGCTCGATCGCGAGCCGGGAGAGGCGGGCGAGCGTGGCGACGATCCGGTCGCGGACCAGCAGCAGCGAGGCCCGGATCTGCAGCTGCTCGACGTTCTCCGTCAGGTCGCGGGACGTCATGCCCTTGTGCACGTGCTCGTGGCCGGCGAGCGCACTGAACTCCTCGATCCGCGCCTTCACGTCGTGGCGGGTGATCCGCTCGCGGGCCGCGATCGACTCCAGGTTGACCCGGTCGAGCACGGCCTCGTAGGACTCGATCACGCCCTCCGGCAGCGCGATCCCGAGGTCACGCTGCGCGCGGAGCACGGCGACCCACAGCCGCCGCTCCATGCGGATCTTCTCTTCCGGTGACCAGATCGCGAGCAGCTCGGTCGAGGCGTACCGCCCGGCGAGAACATTCGGGATGCGCGGGCGCTCGGTTGCGTCGGGGAGGGAAGTCACGGCCGAAGTGTCTCACGTTCGCCCTGCGCCGCCCCGGGGCCGCCCACGGACAAGATCCACGATCCGCTATATCAAGGTCAAAACCAGACATAGGCGGAGCCTTTAGTCCGCCCAGGGGTGGGTGGTCGGGGCGGCAGCCGGGGTACGGGGTGAAGTAATTCACCGTTCGACGATGGCGACGACGCCGAGGCCACCGGCGGCGCAGATGGAGACGAGGCCGCGACCCTGCTGCCCACCGCTCAGCGACTTCGCCAGCGAGGCGAGGATCCGCCCGCCGGTGGCCGCGAAGGGGTGCCCGGCCGCCAGCGACGAACCGTTCACGTTCAGCTTCGCGCGGTCGACGGTGCCGAGCGGCGCCTCCAGGCCCAGCCGCTCCTTGCAGAACTCCGGCGACTCCCAGGCCTTCAGCGTGGCCAGCACCTGCGACGCGAACGCCTCGTGGATCTCGAAGAAGTCGAAGTCACCCAGCGTGAGCCCGTTGCGCGCCAGCAGCCGCGGCACCGCGTAGGCCGGCGCCATCAGCAGCCCCTCGTCGCCGTGCACGAAGTCCACGCCCGCGGTCAGGCTGTCGCCGAGGTAGGCGAGCACGGGCAGGTTGTGCGCCTTCGCCCACTCCTCGGACGCGAGCAGCACGGTCGACGCGCCGTCCGTCAGCGGCGACGAGTTGCCCGCGGTCATGGTCGGGTGCGCGCCCTTGGTGCCGAAGACCGGCTTGAGCCGCGCCAGCTTCTCCGGCGACGTGTCGGCGCGCAGGTTCTGGTCCTGCTTGAGCCCGAGATAGGGCGTCACAAGATCATCAAAGAAGCCCCGCCGGTACGCCTCCGCGAGCCGCAGATGCGACTGCAGCGCCAGCTCGTCCTGCTCCTCGCGGCCGATCTCCCACGTCTCGGTCGTGAGCGCCTGGTGCTCGCCCATCGACAGCCCGGTCCGCGGCTCCGCGTTGCGCGGCATCTCCGGCTTGAACGGCTGCACCGGGCGCAGCTTCGCGGCCGCCTTCAGCCGGGCGCCGAGCGTGCGGGCGGTGTTCAGCTCCAGCAGCGCGCGGCGGAAGTCCTCGTTCAGCGCGAGCGGCGCGTCCGACGTGGTGTCCACGCCGCCGGCCACGCCCACCTCGATCTGGCCGAGCGCGATCTTGTTGCCGACCAGGATCGCGGCCTCCAGGCCGGTGCCGCAGGCCTGCTGCACGTCGTAGGCGGGCGTGCGCGGGTCCAGCTGGGAGCCGAGCACCACCTCGCGCGTGAGGTTGAAGTCGCGGGAGTGCTTGAGCACGGCGCCGGCCGCCACCTCGCCGAGCACCTCACCGGCCAGGCCGAACCGGGCGACCAGCCCGTCCAGCGCGGCGGTCAGCATGTCCTGGTTGGACGCCTGCGCGTACCGGCCGTTCGACCGCGCGAACGGGATGCGGTTGCCGCCCAGGATCGCGACCCGGCGAATGCTCTGCTGCACGATTCTCCCCTCCGACTTACTCACGGGTAGGCTACGCCCATGGTGGACCGGTACGCGACCTTCGCCAACTCCGCCGCGGGGAAGGCGCTCGTCACGCGCCTCGGCCTGCCCACGCCGCCCCCGCTGCGCCGCTACTCCCCCGGTGATCCGCTGGTGACCGGCCCGGTGCTGGTCGACGCGGCGCCCGGCGGGCGGCTGGCGCCGGTGGTCAGGAAGGTGCTGGACGAGGCCGGTGTGACGCTGCGCGACCCGGCCGCGGCCGCGGTCGAGGCCGGCGCCTCGGCCACGCCCGGCCGGCTCGCCGCACTGATCTTCGACGCGACCGGCGTCACGGAGTCCGGGCAGCTGCGGGCGCTCTACGACTTCTTCCACGCGCAGGCGCGCACGCTGCTGCCGTCCGGCCGGGTGATCGTGCTCGGCACCGCGCCGGAGGACTGCGCCGCGCCGCGCGAGGCGGTGGCGCAGCGCGCGCTGGAGGGGCTGGTGCGCAGCATCGGCAAGGAGTTCGGCCGGGGCAGCACGGCGCAGCTGGTCTACGCCGTGCCGGACGCGCCGATCGAGTCCACGCTGCGATTCCTGCTCTCCGGGCGCTCCGCCTACGTCTCCGGCCAGGTCATCCGCATCGGCTCGGCCGCGGGCTCGGTCCCGGCCGGGGCGCCGGTCGACTGGGAGAAGCCGCTGGCCGGGAAGGTGGCACTGGTGACCGGCGCGGCGCGAGGCATCGGGGCGGCGATCGCCCGGGTGCTGGCCCGCGACGGCGCACGCGTGATCGCGCTGGACGTGCCGGCCGCCGGTGAGCCGCTGGCCGCGCTGGCCAACGAGATCCGCGGCGAGGCGCTGCAGCTCGACGTCACGGCCGCGGACGCGCCGGACCGGCTCGCCGGCTACCTGCGCGACCGGCACGGCCGGGTCGACGTGGTGGTGCACAACGCGGGCATCACCCGGGACAAGACGGTGGGCCGGATGAGCGCGGAGCAGTGGGACGCCGTGCTCGACGTCAACCTGTCCAGCCAGGAGCGGATCAACGACGCGATCCTGGAGCTGCTCCCGTCCGGCGGCCGCCTGATCCAGGTCTCCTCCGTCACCGGTATCGCGGGCAACCGGGGCCAGACCAACTACGCCACCACCAAGGCCGGCGTGATCGGGCTGGTCCAGGTGCTGGCACCGATCCTGGCGGAGCGCGGCGTCACCGTGAACGCGGTCGCGCCCGGCCACATCGAAACCGCGATGACCGCGCGCATGCCGGTCGCGCTGCGCGAGGCCAGCCGCCGGTTGAACAGCCTCAGCCAGGGCGGGCTGCCGGTGGACGTGGCGGAGACGATCGCCTGGTTCGCGTCGCCCGGCTCGTCCGGCGTGACCGGCAACGTGGTCCGCGTCTGCGGGCAGAGCCTGCTGGGCGCCTGATGTCCGTCTACCTGCGTGCCGCGCTCGGCCTGCTGCCGTTGGGCGCCCGGCCCGGCGTGCTGCCGGACACGACGCTGACCAGGACGGACATGGCGGTCGACCGGGAGCACCTCGCACGGTACGACCGGGTGTGCGGCTTCCGGCTCGGGGATGCGCTGCCCGCGACGTACCCCCATGTGCTCGCCTTTGATCTGGCCATGGAGCTGATGACGGATCGCGCGTTCCCGTTCCCGGTGATCGGCCTGCTCCACGCCACGAACCGGATCGAGGTGCTCCGGCCGCTGACCGCCGACGACCGCCTCGACCTGACCGTCCGCGCCGTCGACCTGCGCGACCACCCACGCGGCCGCCAGTTCGACATCGAGGCGACCGTGACGGTCGACGGCGAGCCGGCCTGGCGTTCCCGATCCGTCTACCTGCGCCGCGAGAAGCCGGGGCCGCCCTCCGGCGCCGATGGACCCGGCCTTCCCGCGCCGTCGTCCCGCTGGCGGCTGGACCCGTCGATCGGCCCCGCCTACGCGTCCGTCTCCGGCGACCACAACCCGATCCACACGTCCTGGCTCGGCGCCCGCGCGTTCGGCTTCCCGTCCCCGATCGCGCACGGCATGTGGACGCTCGCCCGCAGCCTGGCCGCGCTGGAGGGCCGCCTCCCCGCCACCGGCGTCATCGAGGCCACATTCCGCCGCCCGGTTCCGCTCTCGACGACCGTCGCTTTCGCCACCGACCGGCACACCTTCGCCGTCACCGACCCGCGCACCGGCAAGCCCTACCTCCTCGGCGCCGTCACCCCGCCTCGGTGACCCCGGGGTGCCAGGTGGCGCCGGTGAGGAGGCGGTCGGCGCCGAGCCAGGCGACGTTCATCATCTGGGTGGCGGTCTTGGCGGGGTCGGCGTCGGGGTGGTCGGTCATCCAGTCGGCGAGGGACTCGCCGGCGCCGACGAGGGCGTGGGCCATGACCTCCAGCTCGGTGTCGGTGGCCTCACCGCCGGAGCCGGTCATGGCGGCGCTGAGCAGTGCGGTCACCACCTGGACCATGCGGGCGCGCATGCCGGACAGCTCGGCGGCGAACGGTTCGAGGCCGCGGGCCTGGCGGTAGAGGACGGTCCAGCCCTCGCGGTTGGTGGCGACCACGTCGAAGAACGCGCGGACGCCGTGCCAGAGCTGGCGGTCGGCGGGGGCGCCGGGCTCGACCGCGCCGGCGACGACCTCGGTCAGGCGGGTGGCCTCGCGGCGCAGGCAGGCGAGGAACAGCTCCTCCTTGGTGCCGAGGTACGCGTACACCATCGGCTTGGAGACGCCGGCGTCCTCGGCGATCTCGTCCATCGACGCGGCATGATATCCGCGGCGGGAGAAGACGCGGGCGGCCGAGTCCAGCATCTGCCGCTCCCGGACGGCGCGCGGAAGGCGCTTGAAGGCGGGCACGCTTGTCAGCATACCTACCCGGGCGTAACGTTACGCGCTGGTAGATAAGCGGAGAGGACTGCTCGGACATGACCGATTTCGATCCCAACACCTTCGCCACGATGGAGCCCCGGGAGTTCGCGAAGATCGTCAAGTCGACGCCGGACGCGAAGATCGCCGAGGTGATGGGCGGGCCGCAGCGGCAGCTCATCCTGGACGAGGTCTTCGCCCGCATGCCGAAGCAGTTCCGGCCGGAGCGCGCGGGTGACACCAGCGCGGTCATCCACTGGACCGTCACCGGCCGGCCGGACGGCGGCGTGGACACCTACGAGATCGTGATCGACGGCGGCGTCTGCACGCTCTCGCCGAGCGTGGACCGCACGCCCAAGCTGACACTGACCCTGGCGCCGGTCGACTTCGTCAAGCTGATCTCCGGGCTCGGCAACCCGGTGATGATGTTCATGACGGGCAAGCTCAAGGCGGACGGCAGCATGGGCCTGGCCGCGCAGATACAGACGCTGTTCGACATCCCCAAGGCCTGACGCCGTGGAGTTCTCACTCGACCTCAACGACGAGCAGACCGAGCTGCGCGACTGGGTCCACGGGTTCGCACGGGACGTGCTGCGCCCGGCCGGCGCGGAGTGGGACGCGCGCGAGGAGACGCCCTGGCCGGTGATCAAGGAGGCGGCCAAGGTCGGGCTGTACGGGTTCGAGTTCCTGGCCAACGCCTGGTCCGACCCGAGCGGCCTGTCCATGCCGATCGCGAACGAGGAGCTGTTCTGGGGCGACGCCGGCCTGGCGATGTCGATCTTCGGCACCTCGCTCGCGGTCGCCGCGATCTTCGGCTCCGGCACGCCCGACCAGCTCGCCGAGTGGGTGCCGCCGTGCTTCGGGGACGAGTCCGCGCCCGCGCTGGGCGCGTTCTGCTCCACCGAGCCCGAGGCCGGGTCCGACGTGGGCGCGATCCGCACCCGCGCGGTCTACGACCAGGCCACCGACGAATGGGTGCTGAACGGGCAGAAGGCCTACGCCACGAACGGCGGCATCGCGGCGGTGCACGTGGTCACCGCCTCCGTCGATCCCGCGCTCGGCTCACGCGGTCAGGCGGCTTTCGTCGTACCTCCGGGATCGAAGGGTTTGTCGTCGCCCCGGAAGCTGGCCAAGCTCGGCCTGCGCGCCTCGCACACCGCGGACGTCTTCCTCGACGACGTGCGCGTGCCGGGGCGGTGCCTGCTCGGTGGCAGGGATGCGCTGGACGCGCGGCTGGCCAAGGCGCGTAACAACGAGCGCGCGGCCGGGCAGGCGTCGATGCGCACGTTCGAGCTGTCCCGGCCCACGGTCGGCGCGCAGGCGCTCGGCGTGGCGCGTGCCGCGTACGAGTACTCGCTCGACTACGCCAGGACGCGGGTGCAGTTCGGCCGGCCGATCGTGGAGAACCAGGCGATCGCGTTCGCGCTGGCCGACATGCGGATGGAGATCGACGCCGCGCGGATGCTGGTCTGGCGCGCCGCGTGGATGGGCCGCAACAACCGCCCGTTCGCGGCCGGCGAGGGCTCGATGTCCAAGCTCAAGGCCGGCGAGGTCGCGGTCGCGGTGACCGAGAAGGCCGTGCAGATCCTCGGCGGCGCGGGATATCTGCGCGAGCACCCGGTCGAGCGCTGGTACCGGGACGCCAAGATCTACACCATCTTCGAGGGTACGTCCGAGATCCAGCGCCTGGTCATCGCGCGCGCCATCTCGGGCCATCAGATCAGGTAGCCCCGCTCACATCGCCTCAGGCCGCGGCCCTCCCCCGCCGATGGAGGCGCGTGGTCACCACCGTGCTGTGCGTGCTCTTCCTGGCGGCGGCCGCGGTCTCGGCCGGCATCGCGCTGGTCGCGTGGCGACGACGCACGGACGCGTCCGGCTTCGGCGCGATCGCGTTCCTCAACGCGGGCCTGGCCGGCTGGTCCGCGCTCGACGCGGCCGAGCTGGCGGTCCGGGATCCGCGCCCGCTGGAGATCATCATGGCGGTCTCGTTCGTCTTCGTCTGCGCCGTGGTGGTCGGCTGGCTGCTGCTCTCCTACGCGCTCGCGGACCGCGTCTGGCACCCGAGCCGCCGCCTGATCCTGCTGCTCTCGATCGAGCCGGCGCTCTGCGTGCTCACCGCGCTCACCAACCCGTGGCACGGGCTGTTCGTCACCGGGTTCCGGCCGGCCGGGCTCGACGGCGGGCTGGTGGCCACGTACGGCCCGCTGTTCTGGGCGCACACGGTCTACAGCTACGCGGTGCTGGCGTTCGCGTTCTACCGCGTGGTCCGGCTCTGGTCCGCCACGTCGTCGCGCTACCGGGCGGCCACGTTCGCCGTGATCATCTCGCTGCCGTCCGCGATCCTGAACCTCGTCGGGCTGTCGATGAGCGGCCGGCTCACCGATCTCACCGCGCTCGGCTTCGTGATCACCGCGCCGGTCATGTACTGGATGGTGGTCCGCGAGTCCATGCCCGGCCAGGCGCCGGTCGCCCGCCGGCACGTCTTCGAGAAGATCGGTGATGCGGTCGTGGTGGTCGGCCGGGACGGCCGCATCCTGGACGTGAACCCGGCGTTCGAGGCGCTGATCCACCTGCTGGCGACGGATCGGCCGGACGGGCTGATCGGCCGCACCATGATCGACCTGCTCGGCCCGGCCACCACGCTGATGCCCGGCCGGGAGCTGCTCACCGGCGCCGACCGCGACCAGACGCTGGAGAACGCGTACGGCTCCGGCCTCGACCTGGACGTGCGCACCAGCCGCCTGTTCGGCCGCGGCGGGCGCTGCGTCGGCTGGGCGGTGGTGACCCGTGACGTCACCGACCTGAACCGGCAGCGACGCGAGCTGGCCCGCGCGAACGATCGCCTCCGCGACCAGCTCACCACGATCGAGCTGCTCCGCGCGGACCTCGCGGAGCAGGCACTCCGCGACCACCTCACCGGCCTGCACAACCGCCGGCACCTGATGGCCGGGCTCGCCCGCCTGGCCGGCGCCGGCGGCCCGCTCTCCGTCGCGCTGATCGACATCGACCACTTCAAACGCATCAACGACCGGTACGGCCACGCGGCCGGCGACACGGTCCTGGTCCGGGTGGCGGACGCGCTGCGCGACGCGGTCCGGCCCGGCGACCTGGTCGCCCGCTACGGCGGCGAGGAGTTCGTGCTGGTCCTGGCCGGGCCGGAGGCGCTGCCCCGGGTGGACGCGCTGCGCGAACTGGTCGCCACCACGCCGATCGAGGTCGGCGACGGCCGCACGGTCACGGTCACGTTCAGCGCCGGCATCGCGGAACTCACCGGCGGCGAATCCCCGGACGAGTTGCTGGAGAGCGCGGACACCGCGCTGTACGCGGCCAAGAACGCGGGCCGGAACCGTGTCGAGGTGCTGTCCCGGATCTGAACCGGCGGTGCTTTCGGCAGTTTCCCCTGTCCCGAGGCCGACTCGGCCACGTCGTGAGGCGCAGGCGACCAGAGGTGGCAAATTCTCCCCGGGAAAATTTGCCACCGGGAGTGGCGCCGAGCCCGGAGGAACGAAGCGACGACCAGAAGCCCAGCTCAGGCGAGACTGGCGCGCTGAGCGCGCAGCTCGCGCTGGACGGCCTCGACGGCGAGGTCGCGGGGCGGTTTGCCGTCGCGGGACGCGAGCGCGGCCGCGACGCCGGCGGCCTGGCCGGTGGCCATGGAGATCGGCATCACGCGGTACGACGAGTGCGCCACGTGGTCGCCGGAGATCGCCCGACCGGCCACCAGCAGCCGGTCCGTGCCGCGCGGGAGCAGGCAGCGGAGCGGGATGTCGTACGAGGCGCCCTGCGGCAGCCGCTTCAGCACCGTGCCGCGCCCGGTCGGGTTGTGGATGTCGACCGGGTAGGCGCCGCGCGCGATCACGTCGTCGAACTTGCGCGCGGTCAGCACGTCTTCGCCGGTCAGCGTGTACTCGCCCTGGATGCGCCGGGTCTCGCGCACGCCGACCTGCACGCCGCTCTGCACCGCGTAGGACTGCGCGAAGCCGGGCACCCGCTTCTGCAGGAACCGGACGATCTGCGCCATCTGCTCGTGGGCCACCAGCTCGGCCCGGGTCAGGTCCCAGACGCTGGTGCCGAGCACGCCGGTGACGCGCGTGGAGTTGACCGCGACCTCGTCGTCGTAGGGCGTGGCGAAGAAGAGCAGATCCTCGCGGGTGAGGTCGAGCTCGCCGGCCTCGGTGGCCTCGCGGATCAGGTCCCACAGGCCGTAGACGCCGCGCCACTGGTCGGGGTGCTCCCGGACGTACCCGTTGAAGGCTTCGTGGTGGAAACGACCCATCCGGAACATGAGCGTCATCGGCTGGGTGAGCCCGTCCTCGGGACGGCCGATCTCGTAGGGGGCGCCGGCCGCGGCGGCCAGGTCCCCGTCGCCGGTGCAGTCCACGACCACGTCCGCGTCGATGACGACCGGGCCGGACTTGCCCTCGAAGACCACGCGCACGCCGTCCGGCAACTGGATCAGGTCGGACGCGAACGAGTGCAGCAACAGGTGCACGCCGGCCTCGGCCAGCAGCTCGTACGCGGTCAGCTTGAACAGCTCCGGGTCGAACGGCACCGTGTAGCCGGTCTCCTGGCTGGGCTTGATCACGCCGCCCATCTGGTCGAGCCGGTCCAGCAGCGTCCAGAGCACACCGCCGACGACCGGCTCGCCCTCGCCGTGGTCGGTGGGCAGCAGCCGGGTGTCGTCGCCGCCGACCGCCTGTTTCATCTCGTTGTGGAACGCGGTCAGCGGCATGACGAGCGCGGCGGTCGCGTTGCCGCCGAGGAAGCCGTACCGCTCGACCAGCGTCACCTGGACGCCGGTCGCGGCAGCGCCGAGCGCCGCCCCGATCCCGGACGGCCCACCGCCCACGACCAGCACGTTCGTGCGGCCGGCGCGACGGGCGCGGCGGGGTGGCAGCTCGACGCTCTCCTCGTTCGCGGGTGGGGCCAGACTGGCGGTCGACACGTACGGCGACAACGTCATGCTGAATCCCCTACCCCGGTCGTGGTCTTGTATCCCTTTCTACGCGGCGATCAGAGTCCGTGGGCGAATGTTCTCAAGGACTGCACCGAGCCGCTCCCCGGTCTCGGCCGACCGGGTGCGCAGAACGGCCATCCGCTCGCGCGTGTCCGCGACCCGGGTGGGCCGCTCGTCCCACAGCCGGTCGACCTGCGCGAGCAGCGGTCCGACCGACTCGCGCATGACGCCGCGGAGGGCCGGTGCTCCCGCCTGCTGGGCGAAGTCGAAGACCTTCCCGGCGTACGGCAGGGGCAGGAACGGCACGCCGCTGAGCCCGTTGAAGATCAGGAAATGCAGGCGCATACCGACCGCCAGGTCCAGGTGCCGCATCAGGCCGAGCACCTGCCGCGGGCGGTAGTCGCCGTAGAGCACGCGGCAGTCCTGCACCGCGGTCATGTGGGAGAGCACCGCGTGCGAGTGGCGGATGTCGTCGCGCTCCATCGGCACGAAGAGCAGCTGGGCGTCGAGCCGGTGCACCAGGAAGTCGCCCATCTGGGCCAGCAGCTGGTGGTAGGACTCCTCGTCCAGGTGCTCGGCGGCCTTGCCGGGCTCGCGGACGCTCATCCCGACCAGGCGCCGGCCGGCCGGCACGCCCTCGGCGCGAAGCATGTCCTCGCTGAAGTCCTCCGGCTCGAGCAGTAGCGCCGGGTCGGCGGTCACGTGGATGGTGCGGGTGACGCCGGCCTCTTCGAGGACCAGGCGGGACTCCTCGTCCCGGACCGTGACCTCGACCGCCTCGGAGAGCACCTCGCGCACGATCGCGCAGTCCGTCTCCTCGGTGAGCGGGCCGGCGCCGAGCGCATATGTGAAGACCGGGACGCCGCGCTCCTGGGCCGCCTTCGCGACGCGCAGGTAACGCCGTGCCTCCGTGTTGTAGAGAATTCCGCCGCCGCCGAGGATCAGCAGGTCCAGCTCGCCCAGCGACGCGGCGGTCTCCTGGCGGCTGACGCCCTCCCAGCCGACCACCTCGACGCCCGGGTGCTTCTCCATGGTGTGCTCCGGGTGGCGGGAGAAGACCAGGATCCGGGCGTCCGGGCGCCGGCTGCGCAGATCGTCGAGCAGGCTGGTGAGGATGGCTTCGTCGCCGAGGTTCCGCCCCCCGTACGAGCCGAGCACGCCAACGGTGGGTCCGGTTCTGTCGAGCACCGCGCACCTCCCTACATCGTGTGCGAGTCCGGCGGACGCCGAACTCGCACGCTCCCTACCCCTTTTCTCAGAGTGACACACACGACGAATCGGACTTAGTATTTGCGCAGGTCAGACGTGCACGCGTCGTTCCGCAGCCGCGAGCGCGATGTCCGAACGGTGGTGCGAACCGGCCAGATCGATGCCGCTCACCAGCGCGTAGGCCGCGTCGCGGGCCGCCGCCAGGTCCGTGCCGGTCGCGGTCGCGCAGACCACCCGGCCGCCGGACGAGACCAGCGCGCCGTCCGCCCGCCGCGCCGTGCCCGCGTGGATCACGCCGGGCCGCTCCGCGCCGGTCAGCACGCCACCGGTCCGCGGCGCCTCCGGATATCCCTCCGAGGCCACCACCACGGTCACCGCGGAGCCGTCCCGCCAGGTCAGCGGCGGGTGCGCGGCCAGCTCGCCGGTCGCGGCCGCGCGCAGCAGCCCGGCCAGCGGCGTGGTCAGCATGGCCAGCACCACCTGCGTCTCCGGGTCGCCGAAGCGCGCGTTGAACTCGATCACGCGCGGGCCCTTCCCGGTGATGGCGAGGCCGACGTAGAGCAGGCCGGCGAACGGCGTGCCACGCTTGCGCATCTCGGCCAGCGTCGGGTGCACCACCTCGGCCATGACCTGCTCGACCAAGCCGTCCGGTGCCCACGGCAGCGGCGTGTAGGCGCCCATGCCGCCGGTGTTCGGCCCGGCGTCGTCGTCGCCGACCCGCTTGAAGTCCTGGGCCGGCATCAGCGGCAGCGCGGCCTCGCCGTCGGTGACCACGAAGAGCGAGACCTCCGGGCCGTCCAGGTATTCCTCGATCACCACGCGGCCGCACTCAGTGGCGTGCGCGAGGGCTGCGGAACGGTCGTCGGTGACCACGACGCCCTTGCCCGCGGCTAGACCGTCGTCCTTCACCACGTACGTCGGGCCGAACTCGTCCAGCGCGGCCGCGGCCTCCTCCGGAGTGGAGCAGGTGAACGCACGCGCGGTCGGCACGCCGGCCGCGGACATCACGTCCTTCGCGAAGGTCTTGGAGCCCTCCAGCTGCGCGGCCGGGCCGGACGGGCCGAAGCAGGCGATGCCCTCGGCCCGCACCGCGTCCGCCACGCCGGCCACCAGCGGCGCCTCCGGGCCGATCACGACCAGGTCGGCGCCGGTCTCCACGGCGAGCGCCGCGACCGACGCCGGGTCGGTCGCGGTCACCTCGCGCAGCTCGGCGATCTGGGCGATGCCGGGGTTGCCCGGCGCCGCGATCAACTGCTCGACGTCGGGGTCGGCAACCAGGCCGATGGCGAGGGCGTGTTCACGCCCTCCGGAACCGATGAGAAGTACGCGCACGCTGGGTGATGCTACCGACGTGCGTGGATCACGCTCAGATCAGCTCGTGCCGGACCACGTTCTCGTCCCGGCCCGGACCCACGCCGACCACGCTGACCCGCGTGTTGCACAGCTCCTCGATCCGCGCGATGTAACGCCGCGCGTTCTTCGGCAGCTCGGCCTCGGTGCGGGCCTGGGAGATGTCCTCCCACCAGCCGTCCAGCTCCTCGTAGACCGGCTTCGCGTGGTGGAAGTCGGTCTGCGTCATCGGCATGTCGTCGACGCGCTCGCCGTCGATCTCGTAGCCGACGCAGATCGGCACCTTCTCCAGTCCGGAGAGGACGTCCAGCTTGGTCACCACCAGATCGGTGACGCCGTTCAGCCGGGAGGCGTACCGCGCCACGACCGCGTCGAACCAGCCGCAACGGCGCTCCCGGCCGGTCGTCGTGCCGTATTCGTGGCCGATCTTGCGCAGGTGCTGGCCGAACTCGTCGAACAGCTCGGTCGGGAACGGACCGGAGCCGACACGCGTGGTGTACGCCTTGCTCACCGCGATGACCTTGGTGATCGCGGTCGGCGGGATGCCCGCGCCCACGCACGCGCCACCGGCCGTCGGGTTCGACGAGGTGACGAACGGATACGTGCCGTGGTCCATGTCCAGCATGGTCGCCTGCGCGCCCTCGAGCAGCACGGTCTCGCCGCGGTCCAGCGCGTCCCACAGGATCGTCCGGGTCTCCGCGATGTACTGCTTGAGCCGCTCCGCGTAGCCGAGGTACTCCTCGACGACCGCGTCCACGTCCATCGCCTTGCGGTTGTAGACCTTGAACAGGATCTGGTTCTTCTCGCGCAGCGCCAGCTCGAGCTTCTTGCGCAGGATGCCCGGGTCCAGCAGATCCTGGACGCGGATGCCCATCCGCGCGACCTTGTCGCCGTAGGCCGGGCCGATGCCGCGGCCGGTGGTGCCGATCCGCGACGAGCCCAGGTAACGCTCCACCACGCGGTCCAGCGCACGGTGGTGCGGCATGATCAGATGCGCGTCGCCGGAGATGCGCAGCCGGGAGACGTCGACGCCGCGCTCGTTAAGACCGTCGATCTCCTGGAGCAGGATCTTGGGGTCGACCACGACGCCGTTACCGATCACAATGATCGCGTTCGGAGACAGCGCGCCGGACGGCATGAGGTGAAGGGCATACTTCTGGCCGTCGGGAGTGATCACGGTGTGGCCGGCGTTGTTACCCCCGGAGTACCTGACCACGTAGTCGACCCGCTCGCCCAGCAGGTCGGTAACCTTGCCCTTGCCCTCGTCGCCCCATTGCGCGCCGAGAAGCACTATCGCTGGCATCTGAGAACCCGCCTCCGAGGGCTCGGGTGCCACGGTGGCGACCACACGGCAAGCCCGAGGTGTCAGGCTAACAAGAAGTTACGGCCACGTTGGAGATGGCCGCGAAGATCACGGGAGGCCACCGGCCGTGTACGACGTGGTGCTGCTCAGCCTCGCCTCCGGCGCGCCCGCCGGATCCGAGGCCTGCGGAATCGGCGGTTCCTGCTGCGGCGGAGCTGATCATCAAGGCGCTGAGCAGGTCACGGACCGCTCCTGCGCCGAACCGGGCACGCGCGTGCCGGTGCTGGCCTGCGGCGACACGCTGACCGCCGCCGGCGCCCGGGTGGAATATGTCACCGCCCGCTCGGATGCTGAGATCGACGAGGTGCTGGCCCGCCTGGACGGCCCGCCGCGCGAGGACGGTCTCACCTGGCCGGACACGGAGAGCAAGACCCGGGTGATCATCGCGGCCGCGTCCGACGCCCAGATCCGTGCCGTGGTCCGGCGCATGGTCCGCCGCTTCGCACCGCCGCCCAGCAAGCGTCCCGCCGACCTCGCCACCGCGCGTACCGTGCCGGACCTGCCCGCGCTCGGCGTGCTCCCGCTCGACCCGGCGCGCGCCGGCACGCCGGACGACCTGGTGGCGCTGCTCGGCCTGCCCCGCGAGCCCGCCGCGGTCGCCGCCGCCGTGCTCGGCGACCGCATTCGGCGCTTCGACCTGCTGCGTACCGACGCCGGATCCGTCACGCTGGACGGGACGCTGCTCGCCGGGAAGGGTGAGGACGGGAAGCCCTTGCCCTGGCGCGGCAGAGTGCAGGTGGACGATGCGGTGTTGAGCGACGGGGAAGAGGGCATTCTGGCCTGCGCGGTCGGCAACGCCGGCGGCTACGCACAGCTGGACGGCATTCCGCTGCTCAGCGGCGCCGACCCCGGCGACGGGACGGTGGAGGTCGCGGTAGCGGTGCCGGTGCTGACCAAGGCCCGTTTCCGCCGGTCACGCCTCCGGATCGAGGTGCGGCGGGCACGTGGCCGCGCCGCGTCCGTGCAGCCGCGGGACGGTGAAGTGCAGTTCGAGGACGACGGGGTGGCCGGCACGCTGAACCGCAAGAGGTCCTGGTGGACCGAGGCGGGCGCGTGGGCGGCTTACGTTAGCTAGCAGGGAAGGCAGCGCACGGTGGTCAATAGTTTCCTGTCGGACGCGGACGACGAGGAGCCGTTCTGGGCTCCGGACGACCAGGAACAGTCGCCCGCGGGCGACAACAGGAACAAGCCGGTCGCGCCGGTGCCACCGAACACGCCCCAAAACCAAGATCCAACCCACGATCCGGCGGTACGGCCGGCGCCGCCCGCGCCGGGGCCGCCTCCACCGATGCCGCCGCAGCCTGGGCCGCCGCCTCCGGGGCCGGTGCCCGGGCCGCCGCCAGGGCCTCAGCCGGGACCGCCGGGACCAGGGCCTCAGCCTGGGCCGCCGTTCGTGCCGCAGCCGGGGCCGCCGCCACCCGGGCCGAATCCGGGACCGCAGTACCCGGGGCCCCAGCCGGGACCGATGACCGGTCCGTACCCGGGACCGCAGCCGGGTCCCCACCCTGGCCCGCCCGGTCCCCACTCCGGGCCGATGCCGCCTGGGCCGATGCCGCCCGGCCCCGACCCGCGTGCGCAGGGCCGCGTCTCCATACCCGGACCGGACTCCCCTGGTCCCGGTCCGATGCCGCCCGGTCCCGGGCCCGCTTATCCCGGTCCTGGCCCGATGCCGCCGGGTCCCGGCCCCATGCCGCCCGGCCCTGGACCAATGCCGCCCGGCCCTGGCCCCGTGCCGCCCGGCCCGCACCAGCAGTACCCCGGTCCCGGGCCCGGCCCGCAGTACCCGGGCCCGCAGCCGCCGTACCCCGGTCCGCCGAACCAGGGCCCTCCGAACCAGGGCCCGCTGCCGCCGTACCCGGGTCCGCAGCCGCCGCCCGGCCCCTACCCGGGTCCGTCCCACCCGCCGACCTACCCCGGGCCGGCGCCGCAGTACCCGCAGAACAACCCGGGTCCGATGCCGCCCGGCCCCGGTCCCGCGCCCCAGCCACCGCTGCCGCCGCTGGTCCACCAGCAGCAGCCGCCGTACCCGGGACCGCCCGTACCCCCTGGTCCCGGTCCTGTTCCGCAGGAGCTGCCGCTGCCGCTGGCCGGGGACGAGCAGCCGCCGCGGCAGTTCCCGCGCCCGCCCACGCTGGACCGCCCGCCCTACCCGGGCCCGGACCAGAACCAGGGGCAGCCGGGTCCGCCCTGGCAGCCGCAGCAGCCGGAGTACCAGCCCGACTATCAGCAGAACTACCAGCAGGATCCGTACGCGCCGGTCCCCTACCCGCCGCAGGACGGCCAGCAGCCGCCGATGCCGGACAACGGGTGGGAGCCGGACCCGCACGACCCGACGCCGACCGCGGACGATTTCGCACGCCGCCGGACCATGAAACCGGCCGACCCGATCGCGACCATGGGCGGCCGCGCCATCCTGCGGAACGCCACGTTCGGCGTGGTCAAGCTGGGTCCGGGGCGTCGCGAGCAGGAGATCAAGAAGGACATCGAGATGGTCCGCCGGAACTTCGGCGGCCTGCGTCAGGTCACGATCGTCAACCCGAAGGGCGGCGCCGGCAAGACCATCGCGGTGCTGCTGCTGGCGATGACGTTCGGGCAGCGGCGTGGCGGGTACGTGCTGGCCTGGGACAACAACGAGACCCAGGGCACGCTCGGCATGCGTGCGCAGCAGGACTTCCACGCGCGTACCGTGCGGGATCTGCTTCGTGATCTGGTGAGTTTCCAGGGTGCGAGCGGCCGGGTCGGCGACCTGTCGCAGTACGTGCGGGCGCAGGGCGAGGGCATGTTCGACGTGCTCGCCTCCGACGAGTCCGCGACCGCGGGCGAGATCCTGACCGCGGACGCGTTCGCCGAGATCAGGGACGTGGTCAGCCGGTTCTACAAGCTGATCTTCGTGGACACCGGAAACAACGTCCGTGCGCAGAACTGGCAGGCGGCCATCGACGCCACCGACCAGCTCGTGGTGACCATGTCCGCGCGTAACGACTCCGCGGAGACCGCGGCCCGGATGCTCGACCACCTGGAGCAGACCGGGCGGCAGCGGCTGGTGCGGCAGGCGGTCACGATCGTGTCGTCGCCGTCGACAAAGCGCGACCTGGACACGGACGCGATCTTCCGGCACTTCGCGGCCCGGACCCGGGTGGTGCTCTCCGCGCCGTACGAGCGGACCGTCGACACCGGTGAGCCGCTGCGCTACGGCATTCTCTCCGCCGCCACCCGCGACGCGTGGCTGAAGATCGCCGCCGCGGTGGCCGAAGGGTTGTAGGCGCTGGTCCGGGGCAGTCCCCTGCCCCGGACCAGCGTGCGTCAGGCGCCGGCGAGCGCGTCCGCGGCCATCGGGTCGCAGTCGCGGAGGAACTGGGCGCAGCGGGCCGCCTCGTCCGACTCACCGATCGCGTCGGCCGCGCGGGCCAGCTCGTGCAGGCAGCTCAGGAAGCCGCGGTTCGGCTCGTGCGACCACGGCACCGGGCCGTGGCCCTTCCAGCCGTTGCGACGCAGCGCGTCCAGGCCGCGGTGGTACCCGGTGCGGGCGTAGGCGTAACCGGCGACGGTCTGTCCACCGTCGATCGCGCGCTTCGCGAGTGCGGCCCAGGCCGCGCTGCTGGTCGGGAAACGGGCTGCCGCCGCGGCGTACGCCTCGTCGGTGTCGGCCGCGGCCAGCACTGCCGCGGCCTCGTCGTCGGCGGGCAGCAGCGTGGCCGGTGGCTGTGGCATCAGATTCTGCATACCCTCATTCAACCCCGCCCGGGTACGACAGCCGGCCGCGCCTGGCCTGGCCGAACGGCTGAGTGTTTCGTCACGCTTGCAGCGCGTGCCGCCGGGCGACCGGTGCAGATCACGATGCGTCCGGCCGGTGTCCGCCCGTCCACCGGTCGACTAGAAACAGAGGTCCGGAGCCTCCCCAGGAACCGGAAAGTCGAGAGCCCGGCGTTCACCCCGCCGGGCTCTCCCCATTTACGCAGGTGACAGGCGTGCGGCAGACTTGAGCGGTGCCGACTCCCCCGCCCCGCGACGTCCTCGAACATCACGACCACACCGAGTCGGAGGTGGAGTCGCGGGCCGAGCTGGACCGTCATCTCGCCGCCGGGTCCCTCGCCGGTCTCGCCGTCCTCGGCCTGCCGCTCGACGTGGACCCGCCGGACCTGTCCGGCGTGGAGCTGACCGGCGCACACTTCCTGGGCTGCTCGTTCACGTCCGCCGAGGTGGTCGCGGACCTGGTCCGGCGTGGCGCGTCCGTGGTGCCGGCGCAGACCTCGATCCCGTACCCGACGCACCCGGCCCGGCTCTACACCGCGGAGGAGATCTCCGCCGGCTTCCCGGAGCACGGCTTCGACGGCATGTACGACACGGTCGTCTACCGCCACTTCCGCGACAACGGCGGCGCCGTGCCCGCGGTCCGGGAGGCGCTCGCCCAGCGCCTGCACGACCACGGCATCGACAACGCGCTCGCCTACGCCACCCACGCCTGGCTGGCCGCGCACGGCCCGGCCTCGGTGGTTGGCGTGATGGGCGGGCACGCGGTGGCGCGCGGCTCGGACGCGTACCGGCTGGCCGCCACGCTCGGCCGCTCGCTCGCCCGGCGGAACCGCCTGGTCGTCACCGGCGGCGGCCCCGGCGTGATGGAGGCGGCGAACCTCGGGGCGTACCTCTCCACCCGCTCCGAAGAGGATCTCGCCGAGGCGATCGACATGCTGGCCGCCGCACCGGACTTCATGGACCATCGCCCGTTCACCGAGGCCGCGCTCACGGTCCGCGCGAAGTTCGCCCCCGAGCCGGACCCGTCGCCGACCGCGTGGGCGCTGCGCGGCGGCCTGTCCATCCCCACCTGGCTCTACGGCCACGAGCCCGCCAACCTGTTCGCGGGCAGGGTGGCCAAATATTTCAGCAACGCGATCAGAGAAGACACGATCCTCCGGCTGTGCCGCGGCGGTCTGGTCTTCGCGCCCGGCCGGGCCGGCACGGTCCAGGAGGTCTTCCAGGCCGCCACCAAGACGTTCTACGGCACCGACGGCCCGAGCGGCGCCTACGTCTTCCTGGACACCGCGTTCTGGACCGAGACGCTGCCGGTCCGCGCGCTGCTGGACCCGCTCTTCGCCCAGTCCCCGCACGGCGACCTCACCACCTCCGTCCACCTCACCGACGACGTCCACGATGCCGTCTCGATCCTCACCAACCCCTAAATCAAGATCAAAATCTAGAAGCGGGAATATCAGCTTTTAAAGGCTTTTGACCTTGCTTTGGGTGGCCTTGCGGCGATCTTCTCGTGCTGCGGAGGTGGGCTCCATGGTCGACACTTACGGTCATGGAGGTTTTCCTGGTGGGGCTCGCGCTCCTGCTGTTGATCGTGCTGCTGGCGAGCCGGCGGGGGCGCAACAAGGGCAGGAATCGGCGTGGCGGCGGTGGGTTCTTCGGTGGAGACAGCGGAGACGGTGGCGGCTATGACGGCGGGAGCAGCGGGGACAGCGGAGGTGGCGGGGACGGCGGCGGTGGAGGTGGCGGCGGGGATTGACCCGTCAGGCGGACTTGGACCTGGGCGCCGGACGACCTGAGCGCCAGGCGGGACCGGGCGTCAGATGATCGGGACGCGGTGCCAGAAGCCGATGGGGAGGTTGACCTCGTCGGCGGTGGAGATGCCGTTCTCGTCGAGCGCGTTGTAGATCGCGAGGCGCACGTCGTCGAGGACCAGCTCGACCGCGTGCAGCACGCGCGGGCGCCAGTGGGACGGCATGATCCGCTCGATGACGTTGACCTCGCGGAGCCGGCGGCCGCGGAGTCCGGCCAGGTCGGGATGGGTGCCGGAGCGCCAGTCGAGGCGGATGCCGGGCCAGTCCAGCGGCGCGGTCATGTCGACCTGGCCCCAGGTGATCGCGCACTCGTCGAACTTGCGGTGGGCGATCTCCACGTTGAGGTCGCCGAAGCCGAGGATGACCGGGCCGCCCGCGAACCAGGTGCCGGTCTCCAGGTCCCACATCAGCCACGCGTCGTCGAGCCGCCGGTCGAGGACTCGGGTGAACCGGGCGCGGTGGGCGGCCGCGAGGGCACGGGCGCTGTACTGCCACTCCGGCTCGTATCCGTCGATGCCGAGCAACCCGCGACCTCCGTTCAAGTCGCTAGATCGTAACCACACGACGAACGGCCGGTCCCATGCGTGGGACCGGCCGCGTCGAAAACGGAACTAAAAGGATTACTTGCTCAGCGTGGTGCCGGTCGAGCGGAGGTGCTCGCAGGCCTCGACAACGCGCTTGGCCAGGCCGTTCTCGGCCAGCTTGCCCCAGGCGCGGGGGTCGTACGCCTTCTTGTTGCCGACCTCGCCGTCGATCTTCAGCACGCCGTCGTAGTTCTTCATGATGTGCTCGACGACCGGGCGGGTGAACGCGTACTGCGTGTCGGTGTCGATGTTCATCTTGACCACGCCGTAGTCCAGCGCGCCGTGGATCTCGGAGAGCAGCGAGCCGGAACCGCCGTGGAAGACCAGGTCGAACGGCTTGTCCTTGCCGTACTTGGCGCCGACCGCCTCCTGGATCTCCTTGAGGATCTCCGGGCGGAGCTTGACGTTGCCCGGCTTGTAGACGCCGTGCACGTTGCCGAAGGTCAGGGCCGTCATGTAGCGGCCCTTCTCGCCCAGGCCGAGCGCGGCGGCGGTGGCCAGGCCGTCCTCGACCGTCGAGTACAGCTTGTCGTCGATCGCGGCGGAGACGCCGTCCTCCTCGCCACCGACCACGCCGACCTCGATCTCGAGGATGATGTGCGCGGCCGCGGACAGAGCCAGCAGTTCCTCGGCGATCTGCAGGTTCTCCTCGACCGGCACGGCCGAGCCGTCCCACATGTGGGACTGGAAGAGCGGCGCGCGGCCGTTCGCGACGCGGTCCTTGGAGATCGCGAGCAGCGGGCGCACGTACGCGTCCAGCTTGTTCTTCGGGCAGTGGTCGGTGTGCAGCGCGATGTTGATCGGGTAGTTCTTGGCGACCTCGGTGGCGTACTCGGCCAGCGCCACCGCGCCCGTGATCATGTTCTTCACGGTCGGGCCGGAAGCGTATTCCGCGCCGCCGGTCGAGATCTGCACGATGCCGTCGGAGCCCGCCTCCGCGAAGCCCTGCAGCGCCGCGTTCAGCGTCTGGGACGACGTCACGTTGATCGCGGGGTACGCGAACGCGCCGGCCTTGGCGCGGTCGAGCATCTCGGCGTAGACCTCTGGGGAAGCGATAGGCATCGGAGCAACTCCTTGATCAGTGCGCTGGGTCCGGAACCCCCTGCGGGACCGCGTTGTCCTTCGCGGGCAGTATCCCGCACGCCTCATGTGTCGAAAACATCGCCCTGGAGTTACGGGCACGGGTTTTCGCTTGTCGATCCGGGAGGGCCGGGCAGGCCGTACCGTGAGATCATGACCCACCCCGAGGACCTGGTGCTGGACGATCCGGCCCTGCGCGATCGTGAGGCGGCGGAGGGCGACGTCGCCGAGCAGTCCCGCCCCGTGCGGTACGACGACGGCCCGGCCGAGCACGTCACCGTGCGTGACGAGGTCAACGAGGCAGACGCCGCCGAGCAGGCGCACGAGGTGGGACTGCCCGACGACGACTACCGCTGAGGCTGCTGTCCCGTGACGTGGTCCGGGTGCGCGGCGACGAACGCGGCGAGTGAGTCGTCCGCGATCGCGGTGAAGAGCGCGTCCGCCGTGCCCGGGTAGACCTGCTCGCGGATCTCGCCGTCGTCCAGCGGGATCGCGGAGTAACGCGGCGCGCCGATCCCGACGACCGGCTCGCCGGCCAGGTCGATGTCGCCGACCTCGCCGAGCAGCTTGAGCCCGGCGTCGTCCAGCGTGACGCCGTCACCGCCGATCTGGATCAGCGCGAGGAGCCCGGCGTCCGCCGCCTTCGCCGCCAGCGCGCCGAGACAGCGCTGGGCCGGCCGGTCCGGGCTGGCGTCGCCGTCCCGCACCTGGTGCCGCGCGCGGAGCAACGCGGTGGCGTCCGCGCCGTCGAGGTTCTCACATCCCGCGTCGAGACAGAGCTGGACGCCGCCGACCTCGTCGGTAAGCGCCTTGACCGCCGGGTAACTGACGGTCACAGTGCCGTCGAAGGTCAAACCCGTCAATTCCCGCACGGTACGCCGCATCAGGTCGGCACCACCGGCGTCGTACGCGACGCTCAGTTTCTCGCCGGCACTGTACTGCGGCACGACCACGTGCCCGTCGCGCGGAAGCGAGACCAGGTAGACCGCGTCCCGGGCCGCGGGCACGTGCGCGATCACCACGGTGTCCGCGCGGCCCTGGTCCACGCCGATGACCAGCACGTTCAGCGGGCGCGCCGCGGCGACCGGTGTCACCGGCGTCTCCGGCGGGGACGCCGAGGACGCGACCTCCACGGCCGGGGCGGCCGAGCCGCCGGTGTAATTGAAGAGCGCGGGCACGGCCAGCACGGCGGTGACCGCGAGCGCGGCGCCGGCGGACCGGACGACGAGCCGGCGGCGACGGCGGCGCACGGTGGTGACCTCGATGGCCTGGCGCAGCGGACCCTGGTCGGGCACGAGGTGCTCGTGGCGGGCGAACGTCTCCCGCAGTTCGTTCTCGATCATTTTCCTAGACCTCTACCAACTGTGCGCGGAGCGTGGTGAGCGCGCGCGAGATCGACGCTCGGACCGTGCCGACCGCGCAGCCGAGGATCTCGGCGATCTCCGCGTCCGGCAGGTCCTCGTAGAAGCGCAGCACCAGCGCGGCCCGCTGCCGGCGTGGAAGCCGGGACAGCCAGGCCCAGATCTGGTCGCGGTCCGCGGTGGCCTCGGCGTGGTCGACGGTGGCGGCGACGCCCTCGTCCGGGTCCGCGCGCAGCAGCACGCGTCGCAGCCAGGAGCCGCGGCGCCAGTCGAAGTACTGGTTGGTGAGCATGCGCCGCACGTACCGGTCCGGCGAGTCGGCCTTCGACACGCGACGCCAGTTCAGCTGGACGCGCACCATCGTCTCCTGCACCAGGTCCTGTGCCAGATGCGGATCCCCGGTCAGCATGACCGCGTACCGCGACAGCGCAGCCAGCCGCGAGTCGGCGAACTCCGCATAGTCCAAGGGGCACCTCCGAGTGCTCTCCCCTCAATGACGGTGAGCGGCCCCCACATCATTGCGTTCACTGGCAAGAAAGTTATCCACCGGCCCTGAGCTGCGGTTTTGCGGTTATCCCCAGAGTTATCCACAGCCTGCGGGTTATCCACAGCCGGGTTGTCCACAGGCCTGCACTCATCCGTTCGGCCAGACTCCCAGCTTTTGCCCAGGCAAGGGTCGCGATGCACGCATCGCCGAACCTAAGATCCACTCGCATTCACACACGGGAGGACTTTTCTGTGAATCACCTTGTCACCCGGCGCCTGTTCGCCGGGCTGGGAGCGGCGGTGACCGCCGGCGCGGTCGCCCTCTCCGGCACCCCCGCGTCGGCCGCCGTCACCGGCGTCGCCGCCTTCCTCTACGACGTCACCGTCGCGGTGGACTCCCCCGGCGTCAGCCGCTCAGTGAGCCTCTACGCCGAGCAGGAGATCGAGACCACCGACCTCACGCTGACCTTCGACACCGTGGGCCTGGCCGGAATCGCCACGCTCACGCCCGAGGTCGACCCCTGGTTCGACGACTTCGCCTGCACGACCGCCGGCACGGTCACCACCTGCGTGTACGCGCGGGAGTGGCCGACCTCGTTCGGTCCGGACGGGGTCTCCGGGCTGCTCAACTACACCATCGCCCCGGTCACCGGCGCCGTCGTGGACGCGAGCGGCACGCTGGCGTACACGATGACGTCGAACGGAATGTCGAGCAGCGGCACCAGCCGGGTCACCATCGGCGAGGGCGTGGACCTGGCGGCCTACGACGCCGCGCCGGTCACCGTGCCCGGAACGCCCGGCGGCACCGCGGTCACCCGCGCCGGCGTCAGCAACGTGGGCGCGAAGGACGCGGACGGCGTGGTGCTGTGGGTCGGCACCGAGCGCGGGATGCGCCTCAGCCGGGCCTACAGCAACTGCTGGTACCGGACCGACAACGACCAGGGCGCGTACTGCGAGTTCGACGAGACGCTGACGGCGGGCGGCCTGTACTCGACCGGCCTGACCTACGACGTGGACGCGTCCGTCCCGTCGCCGGGCCGGCGCATCTCGTTCCTCCAGTGGCTCACCCCGTCCGAGTTCACCGACACCCAGTCGCAGTGGGCGTTCGGCGGCACCACCTTCGCGAAGGGCACCGGCTCCGAGAAGCTGACGCTGACCTCGTCGGCCTCGGCCCGCCGCGCGCAGACCGACACCGACGAGACGAACAACTACAGCTACATCCAGGTCGAGATGACCGGCGCGAACCCGGCCGACCTCGCCGCGATCGGCACCACGGTGGACGGCGACGCCGGCGCCACCGAGGAGATCCGGGTCGGGATGCGCAACCTCGGCCCCGCGACGATCGACACGAGCTGGGGCGGTGTGCCTGCCGCGTTCCTCAGGGTGCGCGTTCCCGAGGGCACGACCGCGGTCACGGTCGACGAGAACTGCTTCGAGTTCGGCGAGGCCGCCGGCGGCTACGTCTGCGCCCACCCGGAGACCCGGTTCCCGGCCGGCACCGACGCGTTCTTCACCTTCACGCTGCGGATCGACAAGAAGATCACCAACGCCACCGGCCAGATCAACGTGAACGACAAGGACTTCTGCGCGGCCTGCGCGGGCGACGGGAACACGTCGAACGACGTGTCCTACATCGTCGCCAACGGCGACGGCACGGTGCCGGTGCCCGGCACCGGTGGCGAGGGCGGCGGCGGTGGCACGCTGCCGGTGACCGGCGTGCAGACCGGCCTGATCGGCGCGGCCGGCGTAGCGCTGCTGGCGCTGGGGGCGGGCGCGTTCCTGCTGGCCCGTCGTCGGCGGACCTCGTTCGTCGCGTAGCACTCCTGCTTCATCCGGCGCCCCGTCTGCCCTCGCGGCAGGCGGGGCGCCGGCGTTCTCGCCCCCTCGCGGCAGGCGGGGCGTCCGGTGTCTTTGTGACCGATCGGGCCGGTACACCCGAAAATTGAGCGAGATTCGCAAGATCGTTTGGGACGATGGGCGGGTGCTGATGACCGTCTCGACCACGCATACGCCGGCCACCGATCTCGGGTTCCTCCTCGTCAAGCATCCCGACAGGGTGCAACAGTTCGAGATGCCCGCAGGTCAGGCGTGGGTGATGTTCCCCGAGGCGACGGCCGAGCGCTGCACCGCGGCGCTGCTGCTGGACATCGACCCGCACACGCTGACCTCGGCCCGCAACCGCGCCAAGGCCCCCGAGTCCGCCGGCCTGGGCCAGTTCGTCAACGATCGGCCATATGCGGCGTCCAGCATGCTCGCGTCCGCGCTCGGCAAGGTCTTCCGCAGCGCGCTGCGCGGCGCGTCCAAGGATCGGCCGGAGCTGGCCGCCACCCCGATCCCGCTGGAGATCGCGGTGCCGGTGCTGCGCTGCCGGGGCGGCGCCGAGGTGGCCGCGCGCCTGTTCGACCCGCTCGGCTGGGCCACGTCCGTGACGCCGATCCCGCTCGACGACGGCTGGGGCGACAGTCGTTACGTGGAGCTGCGGCTGACCGGCACGCTGCGGCTCTCCGACGCGCTCAACCACCTCTACGTGCTGCTCCCGGTGCTGGACGACGCCAAGCACTACTGGGTCGCGCCGGACGAGATCGAGAAGCTGATCCGGGCCGGCGAGGGCTGGCTGGCCGACCACCCCGAGCGCACGCTGATCACCCGACGTTTCCTGTCGCACCGCCGCGCGCTGACCGGCGCCGCGCTGGCCCGGCTCGCCGAGGAGCACCGCCGGCTGGCCGAGCTCGACGAGCGCCCGGAGCCGGACACGGTGGACGAGCCCGAGGAGGAGCGCCGTCAGCCGCTGGCCGTGCAGCGCCGCGAGTCGGTGGTGGCCGTGCTGCGCGAGCTGGGCGCGGCCCGGGTGCTGGACCTCGGCTGCGGTCCCGGCGCGCTCCTGGCCGACCTGGTCCGCGACCGCCGGTTCACCGAGATCGTCGGGGCGGATGTGTCGACCCGGTCGCTGGAGATCGCGGAGCGGCGGCTCCGGCTGGACCGGCTGCCCGAGCGGCAGCGCGACCGGATCAAGCTGTGGCAGACCGCGCTCACCTACCGCGACGACCGGCTGCGCGGCTTCGACGCGGCCGTGCTGATGGAGGTGATCGAGCACGTCGACCCGCCCCGGCTGGCCGCGCTGGA
Source organism: Catenuloplanes japonicus (assembly GCF_000717135.1). GTDB lineage: Bacteria > Actinomycetota > Actinomycetes > Mycobacteriales > Micromonosporaceae > Catenuloplanes > Catenuloplanes japonicus. Next base: position 129,915 of record NZ_JNXY01000025.1, on the reverse strand, counting down.
GGACGCGGTCTTCGGCCACGCCGCCCCCGTCTCCGTGCTGGTGACCACGCCGAATGCGGAATACAACGTGCACTACGAGCTGGCCGGCATGCGCCACCACGACCACCGCTTCGAGTGGACGCGCGCGGAGTTCGCCGCCTGGTCCGCCCGCGTCGCGGAGCACTACGGATACACCGTGCGCCTGCACGGCATCGGCGAGCACGACCCCGAGTCCGGCGCCCCGACCCAGTTCGCCGTCTTCACCCGTGAGGTGTCCGCATGACCGGGCACAGCGAGGGGATCAGCCCCGGCACAGTCGGCGAGCGCAGCGGAGGAGGTGGCATGACCGAGCTGCTCATTCCTGACCTGTCCCTGGTCGCGCTGGTCGGCATCTCCGGCTCCGGCAAGTCGACGTTCGCCCGGCGGCACTTCGCGCCGACCCAGGTGCTCTCGTCCGACTACTTCCGCGGCCTGATCGCGGACGACGAGAACGACCAGACCGCCTCGACGGACGCGTTCGACGCGCTGCACTACGTGGCCGGCAAGCGCCTGGCCCGCGGCCGGCTGACCGTGGTCGACGCCACCAACCTGCAGGAGCACGCGCGCGCCAACCTGGTCAAGGTCGCGAAGGAGCACGACGTGCTGCCGGTCGCGATCGTGCTGGACGTGGCGGAGACGCTGGCCTGGGAGCGCACCGAGGCCCGCGCGGACCGCACGTTCGGCCGCGAGGTGCTGGTGCGCATGCGTCGTGACCTGCGGCGGTCACTGCCCCGGCTGCAGCGCGAGGGCTTCCGGAAGGTGCACGTGCTGCGCGGACCGGAGGAGATCGACGCCGCCACCGTGGCGTACGAGAAGCTGTTCAACGACCGCCGCGAGCTGACCGGCCCGTTCGACATCGTCGGCGACGTGCACGGCTGCCGCGCCGAGCTGGAGACGCTGCTGACCACGCTCGGGTGGGACGTGCATCGGGACGCGTCCGGCTACGCCGTGTCCGCGAGCCACCCGCAGGGGCGCACCGCGGTGTTCGTCGGCGACCTCGTGGACCGCGGGCCGGACACGCCGGGCGTGCTGCGTCTGGTCATGGGCATGATCGACGCCGGGACCGCGCTGTGCGTGTCCGGCAACCACGAGGCCAAGCTGCTCCGCAAGCTCCGCGGGCGGGACGTGCAGCTCACCCACGGCCTCGCCGAGTCGATCGCGCAGCTGGAGGCCGCGCCGCGCGAGCTCACCGACCGGCTGCCGCGCTTCCTGGACTCGCTGATCAGCCACTACGTGCTGGACGGCGGTCGGCTGGTGGTGGCGCACGCGGGCCTGAAGGAGGCGTACCACGGGCGCGCCTCCGGCCGGGTCCGCTCGTTCGCGCTCTACGGCGAGACCACCGGCGAGTCCGACGAGTACGGCCTGCCCGTCCGCTACCCCTGGGCGCAGGATTACCGCGGCAAGGCCATGGTCGTCTACGGCCACACGCCGGTGCTGGCCGCGGAGTGGGTCAACAACACCATCTGCGTGGACACCGCGGCCGTGTTCGGCGGCTCCCTGACCGCGCTGCGCTACCCGGAGAAGGAGCTGGTGAGCGTCCCGGCGGAGGCGGTGCACTACGCGCCGGTCCGCCCGCTGCACACGCTCCCCGGGGCACAGCGCCCGGCGGACGCGCTGGAGCTGTCCGACGTGACCGGCCGCCGCCACCTGGAGACCGGCTACGGCACCGTGACCGTCGCCGCGGAGAACTCGGCCGCCGCGCTGGAGGTGATGAGCCGCTACGCGATGGACCCGCGCGCGCTGCTCTGGCTGCCGCCGACGATGGCGCCGTGCTCGACCGCGCCGGAGGGCGAGTTCCTGGAGCACCCGGCGCAGGCGTTCGAGGACTACCGGTCCGTCGGCGTGACGAAGGTGGTGTGCGAGGAGAAGCACATGGGCTCTCGCGCGGTGGTGCTGCTGTGCCGGGACGAGGAGGCGGGCAAGCGGTTCGGCGTCTCGCTGGGCGCGGTGTGGACGCGTACCGGCCGGCCGTTCTTCGACGACGCCGCGATGACGGAGGAGCTGCTGCGCCGGGCCGGCGTCGCGGCCGAGGCGGCCGGCCTGTGGGACGAGTTGTCCACCGGCTGGGTGCTGCTCGACTGCGAGCTGCTGCCCTGGTCCGCCAAGGCCGGCGGCCTGATCCGGGAGCAGTACGCGAGCGTCGGCGCGGCCGCGAACACCGCGCTCCCTGCCGTGCGCGCGATGCTTGCGACCGCGGCCGGCCGTGGGCTGGAGGTGTCCGCGCTGCGGGACCGGATGGCCCGCCGGGGTGCGGACGTGGCCCGCTACCGGGATGCGTACCGGCGCTACGTGCGCCTGACCGACGGGCTGACCGGCATCACGCTGGCGCCGTTCGCGGTGCTGGCGGCCGAGGGCGTGTCGTTCGCGTCGCGCAACCACGGCTGGCACCTGATGCTGGCGGACCGGCTCTGTGCGGCCGACCCGGAGCTGTTCACGTCCACGCAGCGCCGGGTGGTGGACCTCGGCGACGAGGCCGCGGTCGCGGAGGCCACGGACTGGTGGTCGACGCTGACCGAGGCCGGTGGCGAGGGCATGGTGGTGAAGCCGTTCGAGGGCCTGGCCGTGAAGTCCGCGAAGGGCCGCCCGGTCCAGCCCGGCATCAAGTGCCGCGGCCGGGAGTACCTGCGGATCATCTACGGCCCGGAGTACACCGAGCCGGAGACGCTGGACCGGCTGCGGAACCGGTCGCTGGGCCGCAAGCGCGGTCTGGCGCTGCGCGAGCACGGTCTCGGTCTGGGCGCGCTGGACCGGGTCGCCGAGGGCGCGCCGCTGTGGCGGATCCATGAATTGGTCTTCGCGGTTCTGGCGTGCGAATCCGAGCCGGTCGACCCCCGTCTGTAACGGTAAAGGCACACAACGGTGAGAATGGCGCGGCCGGTAATCCGCCGGTCGCGCTTTCTTACGCATATTCTCAGGAGACGCTCAGCTCCGTAACAGATTCGCGTCTCGACGGCTTACGTGAAGGCGGTAACCTGTCTCCCCGTGGACAACGCCGACAACGCACGCTTCATCGTCGACACTTTGGCGATCAACCCTCTCGATCCGAAGGAACTGATCACCGCTGCCGGACTGTTCGGTATCTGGGGCATTCTCTTCGCGGAAACCGGACTTCTGGTCGGCTTCTTCTTCCCCGGTGACTCCCTTCTCTTCCTCGCGGGCGTGGCGGCGTCCTCGGTCGCCGAACAGATCTTCGGTGACGGCGTCTCGCTCTCGCTGCCCGGTCTGCTGATCGGCGCGCCGATCGCCGCGATCGTCGGCGCGCAGCTGGGCCACTGGCTCGGCGCGAAGTACGGCCGCCGGATGTTCGAGCGACCCGAGTCCCGCCTGTTCAAGACGGAGTACGTCGACAAGGCGGAGTTCTACTTCAAGAAGTACGGCCCGGCCAAGGCCGTGGTGCTGGCCCGCTTCATCCCGATCGTCCGCACGTTCCTGAACCCGGTCGCCGGCATGCTCGGCATGCCCGCCCGCCAGTTCTTCGTGTGGAACGTGGTCGGCGCGATCCTGTGGACCGACGGCATCATCCTGGCCGGTTACCTGCTCGCGGCGCAGATCATCAAGGTCATCAAGCCCGAGGACATCGACCACTACCTGCTGCCGGTCATCGTCCTGATCGTTCTGATCTCGGTACTGCCGGTCTTCCTGGAGTTCTTCCGGGAGCGCCGCGCGAAGGCCAAGGAGGCCGCGGCACACGCGCGCACGGCCGAGGCCGAGGCCCGCATCGTCGAGGCCGAGGCGAACATCGTGGAGGCGGTCGAGCACGTCGTCGAGGCGGCCACCCAGCAGATGCCCGCGGTGTCGGACCAGCGCCCCGGCCAGGTCTACGGCGGCGGGCGCACCAACCCCCAGCAGCCCGGCCAGGGGTACGACGACGGCCAGGGCTACCGTCGATAGAGCCTGACCGCGAGGTCGGCACACACGAAGAATGGCGCGGTCCCGAAAGGGGCCGCGCCATTCACGCACTCATGGTCGTCACATCCGGAGCACCGTCCCCACGACGCGCACCGGCTGCGCGCCGAATGCGACGGTCCGGTGGGCCGGACCGTCGCACCCGACGGTTAAGACCGTCAGACTCAGCGAGTCTTCTTGGTAGCCCGCTTCCGCGGCGGGGTGAGCAGGTCAGCGATCGTGGCGATCGCCGACGGCACCAGCCGGTAGTAGGCCCACACGCCGCGCTTCTCCCGCTCCAGCAAGCCGGCCTCGGTGAGGATCCGCAGGTGGTGGCTCACCGTCGGCTGGGACAGACCGAGCGGAGCGGTCAGGTCGCAGACGCACGCCTCTCCGTCCGGAGCGGACTGGATGAGGCTGAGAAGCCGAAGTCGGGCCGGGTCGGCAAGCGCCTTGAGGACACCCGCCAGACGCTCGGCGTCAGCTTTTTCAATCGGCTCGCCGGCAAGCGGCGAGATCTGAGGCATGGTCAGTTCGGCCAACGCAGTTCCCACGAAATCCATCCTTCCACCTACAGCATCGATTCGCCTGCATATCCGCAGGTCCGAATCGGTAAACTTTTAGGCCGTTAGGCCGAGGTCGGCCAATGTATAGGCCGCTCGATAGGGCAGTCCGGCGGCCCGCACCGCCTCGCCAGCACCACGATCAACAATAACCGCAACACCCACTACCTCGGCTCCGGCCTGTTGCAACGCCTCGACCGCCTGCAGCACACTGCCGCCGGTGGTGGAGGTGTCTTCGACCGCCAGAACTCGGCGACCGGCAACGTCCGGGCCTTCGATGCGACGTTGCAGTCCGTGAGCCTTACCGGCCTTCCGGACCACACACGCATCGAGCGGTCGATCTGAATCCTTCGCGGCGTGCAGCATCGACATGGACACCGGATCGGCGCCCAGAGTCAAGCCACCCACCACGTCGAAATCCCAGTCCGCCGTGAGGTCTCGCATCACCCGCCCAACGATGGGAGCCGCCGCGTGGTGCAGGCTTACGCGACGCAGGTCCACATACCAATCAGCTTCCTGCCCCGACGACAACACGACCTTGCCGTGCACCACGGCTAAGTCAGTGATGAATTTACGCAGGTCGTCGCGGTCACCCATGGCGTTGAGGGTACTGCTCAATGCTGAGAAGCGAACGGTCGACCCGGCTCGACGCGGAAAAATCGGTTGGATGGGGGAGTGAGTGACGTGATGGAGAGCTCATGAGTGAACGCTCCGACCAGCCCATCGAGGCCGATCGTCGCCTGAGGGTGACTCACCGGCCACCCAAAGAAACCATGACGGTAGATATTTGCTTCAACCGTCGAACGGGACAGACCGTGTCGGCGCTACCGCGCTAGGCGCAAATTTGATAGAGCACGATTCCTCGATCCGCGCGCGCTCATCGACGCTCCGTGGTCGCCGCTACCGACGACCCACGGCCCGGTTGCCCGCCTCGCTGAACCGGCGGACGAGCGCGTGCGGCGTGTGCCGCAGCGCGGTCGCGGCGACCTTGTAACGCAGCGTCGGCACGCTAACGTAGCGGCCTTTACGCAGGTCAGACAAGGCCCCGTCGACAACGGAATCGGCGTCGAGCCAGATCCAGCCCGGCGATCCGGCGGTCGGGATGCCCGCCCGCCGATGAAACTCCGTGCGCACGAACCCCGGACAGAGCGCGAGCACGCGAATGCCGTGGCGGCGCACCGACTGCGCGACGGACTCGCTGAAATTGATGACATAAGCCTTTGTCGCGGTGTACGTCGACCCGGGCGCCGTGACACCGAAGCCGGCGACCGAAGAGACGTTGATCACACTACCCGAGCGCCTTTCCGTCATTTGCGGCAAAACCGCAAAAGTCAGGCGCATGACGGCCTCCGCGTTCAGCCGCAGAATGCGCGTCTCGTCCTCCAGCGTGGAGCGCAGGAATGCCTTGTTCAGACCGATTCCCGCGCTGTTCACCAGAAGTTCGACCGGTGCGGCCGCATCCCGCAGACGCGCCTCCACGGCAGCACAGCCGGACTCGGTCGCCAGGTCCGCCGCGATCACGCTCACCGCCACGCCGTGCCGCGCGGACAGCTCCGCCCCGGACGCCGTCAGCCGCTCACGATCCCTCGCCACCAGCACCAGGTCCCACCGCTGCGCGGCCAGGCGCCGGGCGAACGCGGCACCGAGACCGGAGGTCGCACCGGTGATCAGCGCGACGCGGCGCGGATCCTGGTCGGGCACAGATCACCTCGGCGGGGGCGGGGGCGGCGCCCAGGGCGACCGGGTGGGGTCGGGGTTGGGCGGCACCGTGGGCATGGTCGGGTACGGAAACGGCACTACCGGCTGCCCGCCGGTCGCCGGAACATCCCGTCCGCGGACGGTCAGAAAAACAGCTACCAGAAAGTAACCAACTACTTGCGCTACGGCAAGCCCGATTCCGGACGCGGCCCACCAGTCCGGGTAGACGTTCGCGGACGCGGCCAGCACGCCGATCACGCCCGGATCGTCGGAGTTGAAATCGCGCTGCAACACGCCGACCGCGGTGCTGCCCAACCCACCGCAGAGGCCCGCCGCGCAGAGGACCCAGGTGGCCACGCGCGCGCCCGGCACGCCGCTGCGCACGCCGACCGCCAGCAGCACCAGCAGAACGCCGGCCACGCCGGAGAGCACCACACCGGCGATCGCGGTGGTACGGATGCCGGCCTCCACCCGCTCGGTCAGCGCCGGGTCGCCGCCGAACCGGCGCGCCTCCGACGCGAAGTCGCCCAGACCGTCCACGGTCAGCAACAGGTGCAGCGCGGCCGCCAGTATCCCGGCCACGCCCATCACGATCATCAACGTCGCGGCGAAGACCACCGTGCCCGGTGGACGCGTGGCGGGTGCCGACACCGCCGATCCCGAAACAACCACGCATTCCCCTCGAAGTGATGTGTCCCGGGCACGAACCTACTCGCCGGTCGCCTGAAAGAAAGCCCCGCCGGGCGCGTGGCACGGCGGGGTTTTCCAGGACGAACCTAGGGGCGCGGCGGGGAATCGTTTCCCGGCGGCGGATAGTCGGGCGGCGTGCCACCCGGCGGCGTGTCAGCAGGCGGCGCGTCGGCAGGCGGCGCGTCGGCAGGCGGCGCGTCGGCAGGCGGTGCCGTGGCGGCGGGCGGTGCCGTGGCGGGCGGCGGCGGGTAGTCGGGCGGAGTCGTCCCCGCCGGTGTCGTGCTCGTCTGGGGTGTCGCGGGCTGCGGCGGGTACGGTGCCTGGCTCGGCGGCGGGTAGGCCGACGGATATCCCGGGTACCCCGGCGTGCCCGGCGGCTGCCAGGCCGCGACCGGCTTGCGGAAGTAGTCGTTCGCCGGCGGCAGCGCCAGCAGCACCACCACCACGATCAGGCACAGCAGCGCGAGGATGCTGGTGGCCAGGCTCAGCGGCCCGGTCCAGGCCGGGATCGCGTCCTCCAGCCGGCGGGTCAGTTCCTCCGGGTCCGGCATGCCCGGCTGGGACGCGCCGCCGCCCATCCCGGTCAGCGCGCTGCTCGCCGCGTTACCGGCCAGACCGAAACCGGTGCAGCAGATGGAGAGGCCGCCGATGACCCAGGTGGTGATGCGCGACGGGTTCTTCCCCCGGTTGTTGAAGATCGCCAGGACCACGAAGCCGACGGCGATCAGCAGGTTGATGATCGCGCCGAAGATCATGGCGCCGACCAGCACGGTCTCCAGGCCCGCAGCCTCGGTCGACGCGTACACCTCGGTGTAGACGTCCCGGGTCGGCCCGACCGACACCAGCGACGCCAGCGCCTGGACCACCATCGCGGCGGCCACCACGTAGAGCAGATATCCGGCCACCGTCACGACGCCCGGACGGCTGCGAGCCGGCTGGACGTCCTGACTGTAGGGATTCGACACGACGCTCCCCTCTGTTCGATCAACTTCACGGATTCTCGTACCCATGAAACGCGCTCGTCAGTAACTTCGCCATTCGCTGCGCACGTACTCGAGCACGTGCGGTGAGAGCAACGTGGAGACCTGCACATCGCGCGGGCCGCGGTCCGGCGGGAACACCGCGCCGGCGGCCAGCACGGACGGCGACAGGAAGCGCGGCGGGGACGGCGCCTCCGCGCGCAGCGACGGCGCGGCCGCGTCCGGCGAGGCCAGCACGAATCCCCAGTCACCGAACGAGGGCACGTCCACGTGGTACGGCGTGGTGCCGAAACCCGCCTCGCGGATCGTCGCCTCGATGCACCAGAACGAGTTCGGCGCGAAGTACGGCGAGCCGGACTGCACGACCATCCGCGCGCCCTCGGCCAGCACGTTGCGGACCAGCGTGTAGAACTCGACGGAGTAGAGCTTCGCGGTCGCGGTCTCGTCCGGGTCCGGCATGTCCACGATGACGGCGTCGTACCGGGTGGTGGCGGAGCGCAGCCAGGCGAACGCGTCCGCCTCCACCAGTCGTACCCTCGGATCCTCGAAGGAATCGGTGTTGAGCGCGCGGATCTCCGGGCGGGTACGGGCCAGGCGCACCACGGCCGGGTCCAGCTCGACCAGCGTGGCCGAGGTGACGGACGGGTATCGCAGCACCTCGCGCAACGCCAGGCCGTCACCGCCGCCGAGCACCAGCACGTCCCCGCGCACGCCCGCCATGACCGGGTGGACCAGCGCCTCGTGGTAGCGGTACTCGTCGACGGAGCTGAACTGCAGGTCGCCGTTGAGGAAGAGGCGCATGTCGGAGACGCCGCCGGAGACGATCGGCACGGACTCGGTCAGCACGATCTCCTGGTACCGGCTGCGCTCCGCGTAGACGATCGGGTCGCGGTAGAGCTCCTGGCGCGCGCTCACCTCGAAATCGTGCGCGACCACGTAGGCGTAGCCCAGCGAAAGTCCGACCGCGAGCGTGCCGGCGCCGAGCGCGACCTTCGCCCGGCGGCTCATCGCCCTCCGGAAGACGGTGAAGACCAGGATCACGCCGGCCGCCGCGTTGACGGCGCCGACCACGAGCGCGCCGCGCAGCTGGCCGAAGACCGGGAGCAGCAGGAACGGGAACGCGAGGCCGCCGAGCAGCGCGCCCACGTAGTCGGCCGCGAACAGGTCCGCCACCGCGCTGCCGGCCGACTGCTCGCGGATGCGCTGGAGCAGCACCATGAGCAGCGGGATCTCGGCGCCGATCAGCATGCCGAGCACGAACGCGGTGCCGATCAGCGCGGGCGCGTACAGGTCGAGCCAGGCGAACGCGGCGTAGAGGCCGAGCACGGAGAGGCCGCCGAGCAGCGCCAGCAGCAACTCGATCGCGGCGAACGCGGGCGCGGCCACGTGCTGGAACGGCTTGGCCGCGAGCGCGCCGACGCCCATCGCGAAGACCATCACGCCGAGCACGATCGAGGCCTGCCCGACCGTGTCGCCGATCAGGTAGCTGCCCAACGCGACCAGCGCCAGCTCGTAGACCAGGCCGCAGGCGGCGCAGACGAAGACGGCCACCAGCACCGCGGCGCGGGCGATCCTCGGCCGGCCGGCGAACTCGACCTCCATCAGGTCCGGACCGGTTTCGTCACCTTGCCACGTTGCCACGCGCCGAACCCGACCGCGCCGAGTCCGAGCAGCACCATGACGCCGGCCGCGACCAGGAAGCCCCACTTGTTGCGCAGGAAGTCGTTGCCGGCCGGGGGCAGCGCCGCGACGGGCGCGCTCGACGCGGCGGACGGCGCGGTGACCGGCAGCGGCGTGGCGGCGCCGGCCTCCGTGGTGACCAGCGGCAGCGCCAGCGCGGCGTGCATCAGCACGAAGGCCGGCTCGTCGAGGAACGCGCCGCCGTCGAAGCCCATCTCGGCCAGGCGCCGCTGCAAATCCCCGTTGGTGACCCGGGTGCTGTTCGTCTTGACGCTCACGGTCGCGGAGTCGCTGATCTCGCTGCTGGCCGACGTGTAGGTGACGTTCGCGACGACCTCGACCCACTCCCGGCAGGCGCTGGCGTCCGAGTCGACCGGCGTGGACGGGCCGAGGCCGGAACCGCGGCTGACCGTGGCGCCGCTGCTGGACGACCCGCTCTGCAGGTGCCAGCCGTAGCACATGCCCTGGACCGCGGTGGCCGCGGCGAGCACCCGCGAGGTCTCGGCCGCTTCGTCGGTGGTGGGCGCCGGAATGACCGTGCTGTTGTCGGTCGCGCACCCGGCCAGAGCGGCGACCAGGATCGCGAGCGTGCCCGCGACCCTGGCGACTGACCTGGTGGTCCGGCTCATCAGCTGATCGCCGCCGCGATGATCGCACCGGCCGCGATGTGGATCGTGGCCGTGACCCAGACGGCCGGGTGCGGCTCCGGCTGGACCAGGATCTCGCCGAGCCGGCCCGGCGTCACGGCGTCCAGCAGCAGGAACGCGACGGCCATCAGCACCAGGCCGAGGAGGCCGTAGGCGAGCGTGCTGATCAGGCCCTGGATGAAGTCGTCGTGGCTGGCGACGATCGCGGAGACCACGATGATGCCGACGCCGATCAGGTTCGACACGAGGAGCACGGCCGCGTTGCTGTTCCGGTTCTCCCAGATCAGCACGTGCAGTTTGCCCGGCGTGGCGATGTCCACCAGCAGATAGCCGACGGACATCAGGGCAACGCCGATCACGCCGTAGCTGAGCGTGATCAGCAGGTCGGTAAGCAGAGCCATCGCCTGTCAGCGCCTTCCGTTCGTTTCGATCATCACTTTCCCGACCCTGGTCCGCCGCCACGCAGGCTGGTGCCACGGCCCCAGCCCCAGTAGCCGCCGACGTGACTGCTGTGCCGCCGGTACGCCGAGTCGATGTCCTCCACCAGGATCAGCGAGCCGATCGCGGCCGGCAGGATGACCACCGCATCGTCCGCGTACCGCATGTAGACGCCGCTCGCGTCCACCACCTCGTCCGCGGGCTGCCACGCGGTGCGGATCTGCGCGGCCACCGTGGTCGGCGCCTTGGTGGAGGTGTAGGCGAGCGCGTCGTTGCCGATGTCGTTGGTCGCGGACCGCGAGAACTTGTCGGCCACGTAACCGCGCACGGAGAAGTTGCCGTAGACGGTGGCCCAGCCGGCCACCAGCACGCCGACCAGGGCCAGCGCGATGCCCCCGATCATCCACTTGCGGTGCGGCGTCATACGGCCCCCAGACGTACGGAAGTGCTGGTCTCGACGAGCTCACCGGTCTGCGGGTACGCATGCCAGGTGCGCCACCCGACCGCGTCCGCCCCGTCCCGGTAGGCCAGCAGCGCGGTGATCGCGTCCGGGCTGCCCGGGAACTGGCCCACCAGCCCGTGCGGATGCCCGGACAGCTCCGCGCGCAAACGGCTCACCTCCGCGGACATCTCGGCGGCGGATAGCGTGTGGACCTCCGCCGCGAAGCGGTACCGGTCGTCCGCGACCGCGCCGGGCAGGTCGGGGCGGCGGCCGGGCAGGCAGGCCACGGTCTCGCTCAGATCACCCATCATCACCTGGTGGGACGCGCCGAGCAGGCGAAGCTGCAAGCCCAGCTCGGGAATCTCGAGCACGTGCAGCGCGGGCGCGGCCGGCAGACCGAGCGCGAAGCTCAGATCCGACGCCGTGGTGTCCGCGTACGGCAACGTCAGGTCGACCAGCATGTCACTGCGCCTGCGGGTAGATCCGGAACTCGGCGCGGACCAGCGACTCGCCGCGTGCGGCCTCCCACTTGCCGGCGTCGCCGTAGGACTCGAACGACAGCAGCGCGCCGTCCTTCGCCTCGTAGTCGTGGTACCGCACGGTGCCGTTGGCGTCCAGGCCGGTGGTGCCGCTGGAGGTGAACCGGGCCGTGCCGGTCTCGTCGCTGCGGTAGCTGCGGCCGTCGAAGTCGACGTTCTTCGGGCCGGGGGCCACCGCCGCGTCCGCCACCTCGTGCCAGAGCACGACCTCCAGGTCCGGGTCCTCCTCGACGGAGAGCCAGGCCTGGGCGCCGTTGGCGTCGTCGAGCAGGTGCTCGGTCCAGCCCCAGGAGCCCTCGGAGAGGCGGAGGCTGCCGCGGACCGCCCAGCTGGTGCCGCGGATCTCGACGATGTCGCCGGCCTTGAGCGTGCGCGGGTCGCCGCGCAGCGCGTCCTCGTCCTTCGTGTGGAACGGGTCCGCGCCCTTCGTGACGGGCGGCGGTGACGGCTTCTTCTGGGATTGACGCCACGCGATGACGGCGACCACGATGCCGAGAACCCCGACGAGGCAACCTATGCCAAGTACGACGCTGGCCATGCCACCGTTCACGACGAGGCTCCCTTCCCGTGCTGGTCAAGTGCTGTCGGTCGCCGACGGTAGCAAGCCCGGTCACCCCCGGTGGGGCTACGTGGGAACACCTTGTCGATATTGCAACGCTGAGGGGCCGGGAACCCCGGCCCCTCAAAGTTGCCTCAGGCCACGCCCACGATCAGGCCGTCGCCGAACGGGCCGGCGTCCACCTTGACCGTGTCGCCGTCCAGCACCTCGCCGGCGAGCAACGCCTTGGCCAGGCGGTCGCCGATCGCGGACTGGACCAGGCGGCGCAGCGGCCGGGCGCCGTAGAGCGGGTCGTAACCGCGCTCGGCCAGCCAGATCCGGGCCGCGTCCGTCACCTCCAGGCCCAGCCGGCGGTCGCTGAGCCGGCGGCGCAGCAGGCCGAGCTGGATGTCGACGATGGAGGTCAGCTCCGCGCCGGTGAGGGCGCGGAACACCACGATGTCGTCCAGCCGGTTGAGGAACTCGGGCTTGAAGTGCCCGCGGACCACGGAGAGCACGGCCTCACGGCGTGAGTCCTCCGGCAGCGTGAGGTCGGACACGATGGTGGAGCCGAGGTTCGACGTGAGGATCAGGATCGCGTTCCGGAAGTCGACGGTGCGGCCCTGGCCGTCGGTCAGCCGGCCGTCGTCGAGCACCTGGAGCAGCACGTCGAACACGTCCGGGTGGGCCTTCTCCACCTCGTCGAGCAGGATCACCGAGTACGGCCGGCGACGCACGGCCTCGGTCAGCTGGCCGCCCTCCTCGTAGCCCACGTAACCGGGCGGTGCACCGACCAGACGTGCGACGGAGTGCTTCTCGCCGTACTCACTCATGTCGATGCGGACCATCGCGCGGTCGTCGTCGAAGAGGAAGCCGGCCAGCGCCTTGGCCAGCTCGGTCTTGCCGACGCCGGTCGGGCCGAGGAACAGGAACGAACCGGTCGGCCGGTCCGGGTCGGCGATGCCCGCGCGGGCGCGCCGGACCGCGTCCGACACCGCGCCCACGGCCTCGGCCTGGCCGATCACCCGGGCCTGCAGCGACTCCTCCATGCGGAGCAGCTTGGCGGTCTCGCCCTCCATCAGGCGGCCGGACGGGATGCCGGTCCACGCGGCGATGACCTCGGCGATCTCGTCCGCGCTGACCTGCTCCTTGACCATCGGCGGCTCGTCGGACTCCGGCTCGTTCGCCAGCGTCTCCATCTCCCGCTCCAGCGCGGGGATCTCCTCGTACTGCAGGCGGGAGGCGAGCTCCCAGTCGGTCTGCCGCTGGGCCCGCTCCAGGTCCACGCGCATCTCGTCGATCTTCTTCTTCAGCTCGCCGACCCGGTTGAGGCCGCCGCGCTCGCGCTCCCACCGGGTGGTGAGCACGGACAGCTCCTCCTGCCGGTCCGCCAGGTCGCGGCGCAGCCGCTCCAGCCGGTCACGGGACGCCGGGTCGGTCTCCTTGGCCAGCGCGAGCTCGTCCATCTTCATCCGGTCGACGGTGCGCTGGAGCTGGTCGATCGCGACCGGGCGCGAGTCGATCTCCATGCGCAGCCGGGACGCGGCCTCGTCGATCAGGTCGATCGCCTTGTCCGGCAGGAACCGGTCCGCGATGTAGCGGTCGGAGAGCGTGGCGGCCGCGACCAGCGCGCCGTCGGTGATCTGCACGCCGTGGTGCGCCTCGTAACGCCCCTTCAGCCCGCGCAGGATGCCGATCGTGTCCTCCACGGTCGGCTCGCCCACCACGACCGGCTGGAAGCGCCGTTCCAGCGCCGGGTCCTTCTCGATGTGCTCGCGGTACTCGTCCAGCGTGGTGGCGCCGACCATGCGCAGCTCGCCGCGGGCCAGCATCGGCTTGAGCATGTTGCCCGCGTCCATCGAGCCCTCGCCCTTGCCGGCGCCGACCACGGTGTGCAGCTCGTCGAGGAACGTGATCACCTGGCCGTTGGAGTTCTTGATCTCCTCCAGCACGGACTTGAGCCGCTCCTCGAACTGGCCGCGATATTGCGCGCCGGCCACCATGGCACCGAGGTCGAGCGACATCAGCTTCTTGTCGCGCAACGACTCGGGCACGTCGCCCGCGACGATGCGCTGGGCGAGCCCTTCCACGATCGCGGTCTTGCCCACGCCGGGCTCACCGATCAACACCGGATTGTTCTTGGTACGTCGCGAGAGCACCTGGATCACCCGGCGGATCTCCGAGTCACGCCCGATGACCGGGTCGATCTTCCCGTCCCGCGCGGACTGGGTCAGGTCGATGCCGTACTTCTCCAGCGCCTGGTACGTCTGCTCCGGGTCGGCCGTGGTGATCCGGCGGTCTCCCCCGCGCACCGCGGGGAACGCCGCGACCAGCGCTTCCTCCGTCGCGCCGGCCTTGCGCAGCAGCTCGGAGACCGGGCCGCCGACGCGGGCCAGGCCGGCCAGCAGATGCTCGGTCGACGTGTACTCATCCCCGAGCGGGCGGGCGATCTGCTCGGCGGCACCGACCGCGTTCGCGAACTCGCGGGCCAGGCTGGGCTCGGCCACGCTGGAGCCGCGGGCGGAGGGCAGGTTCTCCAGGGAACGGGCGGCGGCCCGGCGGACGTCGGCGGGGTTGGCGCCGACCGCGCGCAGCAGGCCGGTGGCGGTGGACCCGCCGGTGTCGAGCAGGGCCAGGAGCAGGTGCCAGGACTCGACCGTCGCGTGGCCCCGCTGGCCGGCGTCGGCCACCGCGGCGGTGATGACTTCGCGGCTCTTGGTGGTAAGGCGTTCGGCGTTCATCGGCTCCCCATGATGGTTACCTTCAGGCGTGGTTCTATGACACCACCGAAGTTGAGTCTATGCCACTCAACTCTCGGTTGCCCACGTCACTCACGGCGTACCGTCGAATGGGTTTCCGCCCTGAACCGCCGTCGGCCTGGGAGGCTGGAACCCGGAAAAGACGGCATGCAGGTGATCGGCTCACAGACGTCGGAAAACGGTTGGGTAGCGTGTATCCCGTGCGAGTAAGGGTCGAACAGACAGCTCTCCCCGGCATAGGTGTGCGCCATGACCTCGTCATGGCCTCCGGCCGCCGGATCGGCGTGGTGTCACACCGCAGCGGTCGCCGCGACCTGGTGCTCTACGACCAGGACGATCCGGACGCCTGCATCGCGTCACTGCCACTCACCGACGACGAGGCCGAGGCGCTGGCCGACCTGCTCGGCGCCTCGCTGATGCTCGGCCAGCTGGCCGGGCTCCGTTCGCAGGCCGCGGGGCTGCTCACCGAGCAGATCTCGATCCCGGCCGGCTCCCCCTGGGCGCACAAGAAGCTCGGGGACACCAGGGCCCGCACCCGGACCGGCGCGTCCATCGTCGCCGTCCTCCGGGACCGCGAGGTGATCGCCTCACCGGTGCCGTCGTTCGCCTTCCAGACCGGTGACGTCGTGGTCGTCGTCGGCACACGGGAAGGACTCGACGGCGTCGCGGCCATCCTGGCCGAGTCGGATCCGGACTGAGTTCGCGTATGCACGACACCTCCATCCTTCTCATAGAACTCGGCACCGTCCTCCTCGCGCTCAGCCTCCTCGGCCGGATCGGGCGCCGGATCGGGCTGTCCCCGATCCCGCTCTACCTGATCGCCGGGCTCGCGTTCGGGCACGGCGGGCTGCTCCCGCTCTCCGCCAGCGAGGAGTTCATCGAGGTCGGCGCCGAGATAGGCGTCATCCTGCTGCTGGTCATGCTCGGCCTGGAGTACTCCGCGGGCGAGCTGGTCAGCAACCTGCGCTCGGCCGCGCCCGCCGGGCTGATCGACGCGGCGCTCAACGCGCTGCCCGGCGCCGCGTTCGCGCTGCTCATGGGCTGGGACTGGACGGCCGCGCTGGTGCTGGCGGGCATCACCTGGGTCTCCTCGTCCGGCGTGATCGCCAAGGTGCTGAGCGACCTCGGCCGGCTCGGTAACCGCGAGACGCCGGTGGTCCTCTCCGTCCTGGTGATCGAGGACCTGGCGATGGCGCTCTACCTGCCGCTGCTCACCGCCGTGCTGGCCGGCGTGTCGCTGGCGGCCGGCGCGACCTCGCTGGTGATCGCGGTCGCCACCGTGGTGGCCGTGCTGCTGGTCGCGATCCGGTTCGGTCACGCGATCTCCGCCTTCATCTCCGCGAAGGACGCGGAGTCGCTGCTACTGGGCGTGCTCGGCCTGACGCTGCTGGTCTCCGGCCTGGCGGACAAACTGCAGGTCTCGGCCGCGGTCGGCGCGTTCCTGGTCGGCATCGCGCTCTCCGGCCAGGTCGCGCACCACGCGGTGCTGCTGCTCACACCGCTGCGTGACCTGTTCGCCGCGGTTTTCTTCGTCTTCTTCGGGCTCTCCACGCACCCGGGCGAGATCCCGCACGTGCTGCTGCCCGCGATGGCGCTGGCCGTGCTGACCATGTCGACCAAGGTGCTGACCGGCTATCTCGGCGCGAAACGGGCCGGGATCGCGCTGCCCGGCCGGGTGCGTGCCGGTCTCGCGCTGATGCCGCGCGGCGAGTTCTCCATCGTCATCGCCGGGCTGGCCGTGGCGGCCGGCGTGGAGCCGCAGCTGGCGTCGCTCGCCACCGCGTACGTGCTGATCACGGTCGTGACCGGGCCGATGCTGGCCCGCCTGCCGGACATGGAGTGGTTCAAGGCGATGCTGCGCAAACGGTCCGCGCCGCCGGCCCGTGCCGTGATCCCCGCGCCCGAATCCCACCTATAAATGGCACGTCCATCGGGTTCCGATACGAGGTAGCTACGCGTTACCGTGTCGCCGCAATGAGCATTGGGGTGTAACAGGCTGGAGTCGCAGGTGAGCGTGCAACAGTCAAGCTTCCACGGTTTCGCGAATCCGGTCGATCCGAGCGCGGCCGAGCTTCGGGCCTGGGCCTACCAGCCCGACTCGGTGCCGCTGGAGTCGATGCCCGCGGACTGGGATCTGCTCGTGGCCGGGGATCGCCTGGTCGGCACCCTCTTCGAGCTGGCGATCGACCGGACCTGCCCGGCGCGCCGGTTCGCGCTGCACTGCCTCTACATCTACGCGGCCGACGGCATCCGGACGAAGTTCCGGGCCCACCCGAAACGGCGGCTGCGGAAGATGGTCGAGCAGGCGGAGGACGAGGGCGACGAGCTGATGGCGGTGTGGTCGCACAACGTGCGGGTGCTGCTGTCCAGTCCGGAGCTGTTCGACTACCACGACTGGTGCGAAGGGGGCCTGGTCCGGCAGTCACGCCGGCTGGGCTGACGCCGGGGTTCAATGGTCCGGGCGGGGACCCCCCGTGGATCCCCGCCCGAGCCGGCGCCGCGAGTCGTCATAGCAGGCCAGTGGCCTCGCGACTCGTCGTCGCGCACCCTGGGTGACCATAACCGCTCGCCGTCCGGCTCGGGCTGAAATCCGACATATCTCGTTTTTGCGGGTTTATCGCTGGGGCTTCTCCCGGGGGCGCCACACCACGAGCGCGGTCGACGTGCGGCTGGTCGGGACCAGATCCCGTCGCGGGTACGGCGACATGGACTCCAGCTCCGCGATCCGCCGATAGGCCGCCGCGAGCTGGTCCTGCATCTCCAGCACCTGCTGCTGCAGGTCACCGGCGAGGTGCTCCAACCCGATGATCCGCTTGATGCCGGCCAGGTTGACGCCTTCCTCCTGGCTGAGGCGCTGCACCTCGCGAAGCAGCGCCACGTCACGCGCGCTGTATCGCCGGCCACCGCCGGCGGCCCGGCCGGCCTGCACGAGACCCAGCCGGTCGTACTGACGAAGGGTCTGCGGATGCATGCCGGCCATCTGGGCCGCCACTGAGATGATCAAGACCTTGGCGTCCGAGAAACCCTCGATCGCGATGCGGATGCGTGCGTCCACGGTCTCGCCTCCTGCCTCGACTATCCCGCTTTACGGACCCGCGCCTCGAGGTGTTCCCTTGAGGCCGCCGGCGTCTGATCCGCGAACGACTCCAGTGCCTTCCGCGCCTCCGGAGTGACCTCCGTCGGCACCTGCACCTCCAGTGTGACCAGCAGATCGCCGGTTTCGCCATCCCGCTTCGGCACACCCTTGCCGCGAGCGCGCAGCACTCGCCCACTCGGAGT
This sequence comes from Catenuloplanes japonicus, assembly GCF_000717135.1. Classification (GTDB taxonomy): domain Bacteria; phylum Actinomycetota; class Actinomycetes; order Mycobacteriales; family Micromonosporaceae; genus Catenuloplanes; species Catenuloplanes japonicus. The sequence continues at coordinate 111,759 of NZ_JNXY01000025.1, read as the reverse complement.
GCCTGGTGGAACACGAAGCGTCACTGCGCCGTCCATCGTGGGCACGCGCAGGTCGGTGCCGAGCACCGCCTCCGCGAACGTGATCGGCACGGTCAGCGTCAGGTTGTCGCCGTTGCGCGAGAACAGGTCGTCACGGCGCACCTTCACCAGCACGTAGAGGTCGCCGGGCGACCCGCCGCGATCACCGGGCTCGCCCCGGCCCGAGAGCCGGATGCGCTGCCCGTCCGCGACGCCGGACGGAAGCCGGACGTTCAGCGTGCGGGTCTTGGTGACGCCGCCGGTGCCCCGGCACTCCGTGCACTTGTCGTCCACGATGGTGCCGACGCCCTGGCACTCCTTGCACGGCTCCGAGAAGCTGAACGAGCCCTGGTTGCGCTGTATCAGGCCGGAGCCGCGGCAGGTCGGGCAAGTGCGCGGCTGGGTGCCGGGCTTCGCGCCGTTGCCGTGACAGACGTCGCAGACGCCGGGCGCCCGCAGCGTGATCGGCAGCGTGGTGCCCTGCACCGCCGCGGTGAAATCTATGGTCACCTCGGTCTCGACGTCCCGGCCGCGGTTCGGTCCCTGCCGACCGCCGCCGGCGCCGCCACCGGAGAATATCGATCCGAACAGGTCCGAGAACCCGGCGCCGCCGAACCGGCGGTCACCCGCGCTCGCACCGCCACCGCCGCCCGTGTTCACGCCGCCGAACAGGTCGGAGACGTCGAACGGGAACGAGCCGCCGCCCGGTGCACCCGGGCCGCCCGCGCGGGCATTGCGCCGGAACGCGCCGGAGCCGAAGAGCGCGCGCATCTCGTCGTACTCCTTGCGCTTCCGCTCGTCCGACAGGACGTCGTAGGCCTCGGAGACCGACTTGAAACGCTCCTCCGCCTCGCTGTTACCCGGGTTGTGGTCCGGGTGCAGCTCGCGGGCGAGTTTGCGGTACGACTTCTTCACGTCGTCCTGGGAGGCGGACTTCGGCACGCCGAGAACGGAGTAGAAGTCCTTTTCCAGCCAGTCCTTGGAACTCACCTAGCCACCTCCTTTGCTGGCCATCCAGCATCCCCAAGCGCATGAGACCGGCCGGGTGGCCCGCCGTAGCGGACCACCCCGACCGGTCGGAGATCACTCCGGGTCCGCGACCGCCACGAGAGCGGGCCGCAGCAGCCGGTTGCCGAGCTCGTAGCCGCGCCGCATCACGTCGATGCAGGTCGGCTCCGTCACGTCGGCGGAGGTCAGGTGCGCCACCGCCTCGTGCTTGTTCGGGTCGAAGGCGTCGCCCTTCTCGCCGAACGCGGTCAGGCCGAACTTGCCGAGCGCGGCCGAGAGCTGGTCCGCGACGCTGGCGAACGGGCCGACCAGGTCGCCGTGCTCGCGCGCCCGGTCCAGATCGTCCAGCACCGGCAGCAGCGCGGACAGCACCGAACCGGTGGCCTGCTCGCCCTGTGCGGCGCGGTCGCGCTCGACCCGCTTGCGGTAGTTCGCGTACTCCGCGGTGACCCGCTGGAGGTCGCGCGTGCGCTCCTCCAGGTCGGTGCGCAGCGCCTCGGTCTCGGCGGAGAGCGAGGACGTCTTGGCGGAGACCGGAGGCGTCTTGGCAGCGTGCCTGGCCGCATGCCTGCCGACCCGCTCCTCCACCTTCTCCTCCTGCTCCTCCGGCTCGGCCTCGACCGCCACCACGGTCTCCTCGGCGGCGGACTCCGCCTCCGCGGGCTCCTCGGGGACGACCACCTCGGCGTCGAGCACCTCGTCGGGCTCGATCACCACCGGCTTCTCGGCCTTCTTGACCCCGGGGTTGGCGACGGAAGGATCGATCTTCCGCCGGTCCCTTATGACGACCCGCTCGGAACCCTCGGAACGCTCGCGCTCCGCAGAGGATCCGGCCTTGTCGCCCGGCTTCTTCTCGTCGGTCATGCCCTCACCTCACCTCGCACACGTGCCACAGCGTCCCGTGGGATCACTTCTTGTTGTCCTCGTCGATGATCTCGGCGTCCACGACGTCGTCCTGCCCGGTCTTCGGGCCACCGGCCGCACCCGCGCCGGGAGCACCCGCACCCGCGGCACCCGGACCCGCCGCACCCGGCGCGCCCTCGGCACCGGCCTGCTCGGACTGCTGCTGGTAGAGCAGCGAGCCGGCCTGCTGGGACACGGTCGCCAGCTTCTCGTGCGCCGTCTTGATCGCCTCGATGTCGGTGCCGCCCAGCGCGCCGCGCAGCTCGCCCAGCGCCTCGCCGATCTGGTCCCGGGACTCGGACGGCAGCTTGTCGCCGCTCTCCGCCAGGAACTTCTCGGTCTGCCACTGCAGCTGCTCGGCCACGTTGCGGGCCTCGGCGTCGTCACGGCGGCGCTTGTCGTCGTCCGCGTGGTCCTGCGCCTCGCGCATCATGCGCTCGATGTCGTCCTTCGGCAGCGCGGAGCCGCCGGTGATCGTCATCGACTGCTCCTTGCCGGTGCCCAGGTCCTTCGCGTTGACGTGGACGATGCCGTTCGCGTCGATGTCGAACGTGACCTCGACCTGCGGCACGTTGCGCGGCGCCGGCGGGAGGCCGGTCAGCTCGAACGTGCCGAGCTTCTTGTTGTACGCCGCGATGTCCCGCTCGCCCTGGAAGACCTGGATCAGCACGGACGGCTGGTTGTCGTCGGCCGTGGTGAAGACCTCGGAGCGCTTGGTCGGGATCGTGGTGTTGCGCTCGATCAGCTTGGTGAAGATGCCGCCCTTGGTCTCGATGCCCAGCGACAGCGGGGTCACGTCGAGCAGAAGGACGTCCTTGACCTCACCCTTGAGCACACCGGCCTGCAGCGCGGCACCGACGGCCACGACCTCGTCCGGGTTGACGCCCTTGTTCGGGTCACGGCCGGTGAGCTGCTTGACCAGGTCGGTCACCGCGGGCATACGCGTCGAGCCGCCGACCAGGATGACGTGGTCCACGTCCGCGACGCGGATGCCGGCGTCCTTGATCGCCTGCTCGAACGGGCCCTTGCAGCGGTCCAGCAGGTCCTGCGACATGCGCTGGAACTCGGCCCGGCTGAGGGTCATGTCCATGTGCAGCGGGCCCGCCGGGCCGGCCGTGATGTACGGCAGGTTGATGCTGGTGGTGGTCGCGGCGGAGAGCTCGATCTTCGCCTTCTCCGCGGCCTCCTTGAGACGCTGGAGGGCCATCTTGTCCTGGCCGAGGTCGATGCCGTGCTCGCCGCGGAACGTCTTCACCAGGTGGTCGATGACCCGCTGGTCCCAGTCGTCGCCGCCGAGCAGGTTGTCGCCGGAGGTCGACTTGACCTCGATGACGCCTTCGCCCAGTTCCAGCAGCGAGACGTCGAACGTGCCGCCACCGAGGTCGAAGACCAGGACGGTCTGCTCCTTGGTGCCCTTGTCCAACCCGTACGCCAACGCGGCCGCGGTGGGCTCGTTGACGATGCGCAGGACGTTGAAGCCGGCGATCTCACCGGCCTCCTTGGTCGCGGTGCGCTGCGCGTCGTTGAAGTAGGCCGGGACGGTGATGACCGCGTCCGTGACCTGCTCCCCGAGGTACGCCTCGGCGTCGCGCTTGATCTTCATGAGCACCCGGGCGGAGATCTCCTGCGGGCTGTACTTCTTCCCGTCGATATCGATCGACCAGGTCGAACCGATCTCGCGCTTGACCGAACGAATCGTCCGGTCCGGGTTGGTCACAGCCTGCCGCTTGGCGACCTCGCCGACCAGAACCTCGCCGTTACGGGCGAAGGCCACGATCGAGGGAGTGGTGCGCGACCCCTCCGCGTTGGCGATCACGGTCGGCTCGCCGCCTTCGAGAACGCTCACGCAGGAGTTCGTCGTGCCCAGGTCGATGCCGACCGCACGTGCCATGTTTCTTCCTCACTTCACTGCTCGAACCGCACGACCACAGAGGTCGCGGGCTTCTTCCCACCGCGCCCGCCCCCGAGCGCGCTGCGGCGACAGCCGCAAGTTGAGTGGACCGGACTCAATAGTGCCACGATCACCAAAACCGTCAAGCCGAGAGTTGAGCGCGTCACGCGCAAGTTTATCCGTCAGAAGTCGGGGGTACCTCGAAACCCACCTGATCGGGCACCCTTAGGGCCTGGATTAACGCGGGCTCGCCCGGGTTGGTTCAGATCCGTACTCTGGCCGGGCGCTCGCGGGGAGCGTGACCGTGTCTCCGGGGAGAACTGTGCAGACTCGCGGTGAGCTCACCCCCGCCTCGCTGGCCGAGGCGCTCGACCACCTCCGCTCGGCGGTCGCCGATACGGCGTACCCCCTGGTCATGCCCTCTGCGGCGGACGCCCGGGAAGCCGCCGCGGCGCTCGTCGCCCAGCTCGACGACTACCTGATACCCCGGCTCGCCCGGCTGGACGCGCCACTGCTGGCCGTGGTCGGCGGATCGACCGGCGCGGGTAAGTCCACGCTGGTCAACAGCCTGGTCGCGGCCAAGGTGACCACGGCCGGCGTGCTCCGGCCGACCACCCGCGCGCCGCTGCTGGCCGCGAACCCGGCCGACCTCGACTGGTTCCGCCGCGGCGAGCTGCTGCCCGGTCTCACCCGGACCACGGAGCCGAGCACCGACCCGAAGAGCCTTCAACTCGTGGGTGTGCCGACAATCACGTCCGGTCTCGCGCTGCTGGACGCGCCGGACATCGACTCCGTCGTCGACGCGAACCGCGCGCTCGCCGGGCAACTGCTCGCGGCCGCGGATCTGTGGGTCTTCGTCACCACCGCGGCGCGGTACGCGGATGCCGTCCCCTGGGGACTGTTGCGCACCGCCCGGCACCGCGGCACCGTGATCGCCATGGTGCTGGACCGGGTGCCGCCCGACGCCGCGGAGGAGATCGCCGCCCACCTGAACGAGATGCTCCGGGAGAACGACCTGGGCGCCGCGCCGCTGTTCATCGTGCCGGAGACCCGGCTCGCCGTGGACGGACTGCTGCCGCCGTCCGCGATCGGCGACCTGAGCGCCTGGCTCGGCTACCTGGGCGCGGACGCGGGCGCGAGAGCCGCCGTGGTCCGCCGCACGCTGGACGGCGCGATCGCCGCCACGGCCGCCACCACCGCATCGCTGGCCACCGCCTCGGAGGAGCAGCTCGCCGCGGTGGAGACGCTCACCGAGCGGGTGGAGCACGCGTACCGCGCCGCGAACCGGGCCGTGGCCGCCGGCGTCGAGGACGGGCGGCTGCTGCGCGGCGAGGTGCTGGCCCGCTGGCAGGAGTTCGTCGGCACCGGCGAGCTGATGCGCACGCTGGAGGCGCAGATCGGCCGGCTGCGGGACCGCGTGGTCGCCACGCTCACCGGCCGGCCCGCACCCGGGCACGCGCTGCGGAACGCGATCGAGAGCAACCTGGTCACGCTGATCCGGGGCGCGGCCGACGAGGCCGCCGAGCAGGCGTACAGCGGCTGGCAGGCACACCCGGCCGGCGCCGCGCTGCTCTCCGCGCCGCTCGCCCACGCGAGCCCCGACCTGTCGGAACGGGCGGAACGATTGATACGCGACTGGCAGCGGCACGTGCTGGAGCTGGTCCGCACCGAGGCCGGCGACAAGCGTGCGGTCGCCCGCGGCACCGCGTACGCGGTCAACGCCACCGGGCTGCTGGTGATGGTGGTGGTCTTCGCGTCCACCGCGTTCATCCCGACCGGTGCGGAGGTCGCGGTCGCGGGCGGCACCACGGTCGCGGCGCAGAAGGTGCTGGAGGCGATCTTCGGCGACCAGGCGATCCGGCTGCTGGCCGCGAAGGCCCGCACGGATCTGCTGGACCGGGTCGCCGCGCTGCTGGCCGAGGAGTCCGCGCGGTTCACCGCGCTGGTGGGACCGGTCGAGGACTCCGCCGACCGGCTGAGAGAGGCGGCGCTGCTCGTGGAGACCTCACGCGCGCACGCGGGACTGGTGACGCCGTGACCGGCGGCCTGGTCTCCCGGATGCGGGACGCGCTCGCGCCGTCCCAGACGCTCGACGCGGACAGCCTGCTGCGCCGCGTGGAATCGCTGCGCAGGTTCCTGCGCGCGGTCGACGGCCTGCTCCCGCCGGACCGGCTGACCGGCGCGCACACCGTGGTCGAGCGCGCGGACGCCCGGCTGTCGCTGTCCCGCGAGCACACCGTGGTGGCGCTCGCCGGCAGCACCGGCAGCGGCAAGTCCAGCCTGTTCAACGCGCTCGCCGGGTTCGCGCTGTCACCGGTCGGGGCACGCCGGCCGACCACCGGCGAGGCGCACGCCTGCGTGTGGGGCTCGCTCGACGGGGCGAACGCGCTGCTCGACTGGGTGGGCGTGCTGCCCCGGCACCGGTTCGTCCGGGAGAGCGCGCTGGACGGCAACGACCACACCGCGCTGCACGGCCTGGTCCTGCTCGACCTGCCCGACTTCGACTCGGTACGCCGCGCCCACGCCACCGAGGTGGACCGGCTGCTCGGCCTGGTCGACCTGATCGTCTGGGTGGTCGACCCGCAGAAGTACGCCGACCGCGCCATTCACGACATCTACCTGCGCAAACTCCAGTCCCACGCGGACGTGACCGTGGTCGTGCTCAACCAGGCCGACCGGCTGGCCGGCGACGAGCAGGAGGCCGTGGTCGGCGACCTGCGCCGGCTGCTCACCGAGGACGGCCTGCCGGACGTGCCGGTGGTGGCCACGTCCGCGCTGCGCGCCCCCGCGCTGTCACCGCTGCGCATGCTGCTGGAGAAGACCGTCGTGCAGCGCCAGGCCGCGCTGATGCGCCTCTCCGCGGACGTGGACGCGACCGCGGACCGGCTCGGCGAACTGGTCGGCCCGGCTGCGGCCGAGGACGCGGTGGACCGGGCCGCCGTGGCCGCGCTGGTCGACGCGTTCGCCGTGATGGCCGGCGTGCCCGCGGTGGTGGAGGCGACCGAGCGCGCCTACCGGCACCGCGCCGCCGGGCTGACCGGCTGGCCGTTGCTGCGCGGCCTGCGCCGCCTGCGCCCGGACCCGTTGCGCCGCCTGCACCTCGACCTGCCCTCGGCCGGCCCCTCGGACGGGCTGCTGGACGGCCTGCGCGAGGACGAACCCGCACCGGTCGCCGCCACCTCCGTGCCGGACCCGGACGCGTCCCAGCGGTCCGCGGTCAAGCTCGCGGTCCGGCAGGTCGCGGACCGGGCCGCCGAGGCGCTGCCCGAGCCGTGGCGCCCCGGCGTGCTGGACGCGGCCCGCTCCCGCCTGGACGACGTGCGCGACTCGCTGGACACCGCGGTCGCCGGCACGGACCTGGGCCTGCGCACGCCGATCTGGCAGCGCGTCACCGGCTTCACCCAGTGGCTGGTCACGCTGGCCGCCGGGATCGGCCTGGGCTGGCTGATCGTCGGCTATGCGATCCGCGCGCTGGGCCTGCCCGCGCTGGACTACCCGGACGTCGGTGCCACCCCGCTGCCGACCGTGATGTTCCTCGGCGGGCTGCTGACCGGCGGACTGCTGGCGCTGCTCGTCCGCCCGGTCATCGCGTTCGCCGCCCGGCGGGCCCGGCGGCGGGCCGACCAGAGGCTCCGTGCCGAGGTCACCACGGTCGCCCGGCGGCACGTGGTGGCGCCGGTCCGGGAGGTTCTGCAGTCCTACGCGAGAGCGCGCGAGGCCATGGCCCTCGCGCGGTCCGATCACGCGTAGGCTCGACCCCATGCCCGCTCCCCGGACGCCGCACGATGCCGTGCTCGAGGCCGCCCGCGACGTCGTGAAACTCGACTGCGCCTACGACGCCGAGCTGCTCGGCACCGCGCTGCTGGGCAGCATCTACGACCTGGCGGAGAATGCCAGGGCCGATGCGCTGCGCACGTTCGTCGGCGAGTTCCTGACCGTCACGGCGGACCGGAGGACGCCCGCCGCGGCCGCGATCCGGCAGATCTTCGCCACGCTGGTCCCGGATGCGACCGGCGCGTCCGCGATGCGTCCCGCACCCGGCGCGCCGGCCTGGTCCGCGCTGCTCGGCCGCGTGCACTGCACCGGCACCTGGGCCTACGGCGACGTCTACGGCGACCAGACGACGTACATCGCGTCCTTCGCCTACGACGACGAGTCGCTCGGCGGTCCGGAGCACGCGGTGGTGACGCTGGTCGACCACAACATCGGCATCGCCAAGGACGTGTTCGTCAGCGGCTCGGCCGAGAAGATCGTCGCGCAGGTCCGCGCGCTGTGCGCCGAGGACGAGCTGACCTGGTTCCGCGACGAGGCGCCGGAGCGGCTGCGCGACCAGGTCGCCCGCCACCTGGCCATCACCGACGACCTGACCAGCCTGCCCACCGCGTCGTCGCTGTCCACGGACCGCGCGCTGGCCGGTGCCCGCCTGGCCGTGCTGCCCGGCGACTCCGTCGAGCTGCCCGGCGCCGCGACGCTGACCGACGCGTCCCGTTCCGCGCTGATCGCGGACTTCCTGCGTTCCCCCGAGGCCGAGTCGCAGCAGCTGGACCTGCTGGAGACCGAGGCCGAGCGCTCGTCCCTGCAGTTCAGCATCGGCCTGGTGATCGACCACGCCGCCACGCTGCCGGACGCGGACCCGTTGCGCTGGAGCCCCGCCGTCGCCGGCTTCTTCCTGCTCGACTGGGTGCACCGCCGCGCCGTGCTGGACGTCGACGACGCCGCCATGCTCCCCCGCGTCGTCCGCGCCTGGGCCGCCTACGCCCACCGCCGCCGCGAGCTCCCCGACGGCGCGATCTCCGCCTCCATCGCCGCGCTGGAGGACGTGATCCCGGAGTTCGTCCGCCTCTTCACCACCGGTGAGCAGCGCAGTCCCGCCACCGCGGCCGTCGCGCAGCTCCTCGCCGAGGGCATCGACCCCCAGGACCCCGACGCGCTCGAAGCCTGGCTCGAATCCCGCCGCCAGTCCCCCACCGAGGACTGAGTGGTCCGGCAGCGTTGCTCCCGCGGGCAAACCTCGCGTCGGGCTCCGCTGGCGCTCCGCACGACGCGAGGAGCCGGTTCCGCCGTGGTCCGGCACACCCACGGCTGCTGAGCGGCCGGGATCAGCGGCCGCCGTCGCGCAGGCGATAGGGCATCAGGACCACCGCGGGCGGCCCGAGCACGATCGAGGCCGGGGACGGCGGCGCCAGGAACGGGACGTCCGGGCCTGACGGCGTCGCCGAGGTGCGGGCGAGCGCGGCCGCGCCCGCGTTGAGCAGCGCCAGGAACGGCAGCGAGGCGAGCGCGACGAGCAGCGCGACCGTGCCGGCGAAACGGCGTGGCGAGCCGATCAATCCGGAGGCGCGACGCGTTGGCACTGGTGACACCCCGCCACCTCCTCTACTCTCGGTTCCGGAGTAGTAACGCTAAGTTCGTAGTATGGGCACGTTTAGTGCGAATTTCTGGTTTTGTTGTGCACGGCGAAACCTCCGCGACATTTTTGCGATCGAGGACATCTGTAATCCAGCTCACCTTCTTGCAAGGATGGGGGCAGGTCGGCCTCGACGTGACCGGGCGCACACCACCGCTCGGCACGGAAGCACCTGGCCGTCGCCCCTTCGCACCACGCGGCAACCCTCACCTGGGCTATGGCGTGGCCGACGGGACCGTTCCCCGGCAGCCGTCGGCGGAGCGGAGCGAGAGGCGTGCCGCGGACACCCCCCGGTCATGCCCGAGGTAGCAAGGGAGAAGCCTGTGGCCCAGGATGAAACGCTCGTTCAGCTCCTGACCCCCGATGGTGAACGGATCGACCGGGCGACCGGTCCGGACGGCACCGAATACTCCGTCGACTTCACCGACGACGAATACCGGGACCTCTACCGCGACCTGGTGACGGTCCGGCGGCTGGATGCCGAGGCGACCGCGCTGCAGCGGCAGGGTGAGCTGGGCATCTGGGCGAGCCTGCTCGGGCAGGAGGCCGCGCAGGTCGGTTCCGGCCGCGCGCTGCGCCCGCAGGACATGGTCTTCCCCACCTACCGCGAGCACGGCGTGCTCTACTGCCGGGGCATCGACCCGATCATGCCGCTGAGCCTGTTCCGCGGCGTCGACCAGGGCGCGTGGGACCCGATCAAGTACCGCTTCGGGCTCTACACGATCGTCATCGGCGCGCAGACGCTGCACGCGACCGGCTACGCGATGGGCATCACCAAGGACGGCAAGGTCGGCGGCGACGACGGCGAGGCGGTGATCGCCTACTTCGGCGACGGCGCCACCTCCCAGGGCGACGTGAACGAGGCGTTCATCTGGTCCGCGGTCTACACCGCCCCGGTCGTCTTCTTCTGCCAGAACAACCAGTACGCGATCTCCGAGCCGATCGAGCGCCAGACCCGGGTGCCGCTCTACCAGCGCGCGGCCGGCTTCGGCTTCCCCGGCGTGCGCGTCGACGGCAACGACGTGCTGGCCACCTACGCGGTCACCCGGCACGCGCTGGACCACGCGCGCGGCGGCCAGGGACCCACGCTGATCGAGGCGTACACGTACCGGATGGGCGCGCACACCACGTCGGACGACCCGAGCCGGTACCGGCCGCAGGCGGAGACGGAGGCGTGGCAGGCCCGCGACCCGATCGCCCGGCTGGCCACGTTCCTGCGCAGGCAGCAGATCGCGGACGACGCCTTCCTCGCGGAGGTGGACGAGGAGGCCCGGAAGACCGCGGTGCACCTGCGCGAGCGCGTGCTCACGATGGAGGACCCGGCACCGGGCTCGATCTTCGAGAACGTCTACCCGCACGGGTCCCCGCTGCTCGACGAGGAGCAGGCGCGCTTCGCGCAGTACCGGCAGTCGTTCGAGGGGAGCGCATACTGATGGCCGCAGAGGTTCTGACCCTCGGCAAGGCGCTGAACCTGGGTCTACGGCGCGCACTCGAACGGGATGCCAAGGTCGTCATCATGGGTGAGGACGTCGGCAAGCTCGGCGGCGTCTTCCGCATCACGGACGGTCTGCAGAAGGACTTCGGCGAGGACCGGGTGATCGACACCCCGCTGGCCGAGTCCGGCATCATCGGCACCGCGATCGGCCTGGCGCTGCGCGGCTACCGCCCGGTCTGCGAGATCCAGTTCGACGGCTTCGTCTACCCGGCGTACGACCAGATCGTCAGCCAGGTCGCGAAGATGCACTATCGCTCGCGCGGCCTGGTCCGCCTGCCGATAGTGATCCGCATCCCGTTCGGCGGCGGCATCGGCGCGGTCGAGCACCACTCCGAGTCCCCCGAGGCCTACTTCGCGCACACCCCCGGCCTCAAGGTCGTGACCTGCTCGAACCCGGCCGACGGCTACACGATGATCCAGCAGGCGATCGCGTCCGACGACCCGATCGTCTTCCTGGAGCCGAAGCGGCGGTACTGGGAGAAGGGCGAGGTCGACGCGGAGGCCCCGGCGTTCCCGCTGCACTCCTCGCGCGTGACCCGGCCCGGCGCGGACGTGACCGTGGTCGCCTACGGCCCGATGGTCCGCACCGCGCTGGACGCCGCCACCGCCGCCGGCGAGGACGGCCGCCAGCTCGACGTGATCGACCTGCGCAGCCTCTCCCCGCTGGACCTCTCGCCGGTCTACGACTCGGTCCGCCGTACCGGCCGGTGCGTGGTGGTGCACGAGGCGCCGTCCAACGTCGGCCTCGGCGCGGAGATCGCGGCCCGGGTCACCGAGGAGTGCTTCTACTCGCTGGAGTCGCCGGTCCTGCGCGTGACCGGGTTCGACACGCCCTACCCGGCCGCCCGGGTCGAGGAGGAGTACCTGCCGGACCTGGACCGCGTGCTCGATGCCGTCGACCGCACCTACGGCTGGTGAGCGCCATGACCCGGATCAAGGAGTTCACGCTGCCGGACCTCGGCGAGGGCCTCACCGAGGGTGAGATTCTCAAGTGGCTGGTCGCGGTCGGCGACGACATCGAGCTGAACCAGCCGATCGTCGAGGTGGAGACCGCGAAGGCCGCGGTGGAGATCCCGGCGAAATGGGCCGGACGGGTGTCCTCGCTCTTCTGCGAGGAGGGCGCGGTCGTCGCGGTCGGTTCCCCGATCATCGCCATCGACACGGACCCGGGCGCGGGTGACGTGCCGGCCGCACCCGCGACTGTGGACGGCGGACAGGGCGCCGCCGCCGGGCGTACCCCCGTGCTTGTCGGTTATGGACCTCGCACGACCGCGGCCAAGCGGCGCCCTCGGCGCGCCGTTCCAGAAGCACAGGCCGCCACGGTACGACCGGAGCCCGTTGCCCCCGCGGCCACGCCGGTCGCCGTGACCCCGCCGCCCGTGTCCGCGCCGCCGGTGCCCGCACGGCCGGCAGTCGTGGCCACGCCGGTGCTGGCCAAGCCACCGGTCCGGAAACTCGCCCGCGACCTGGGCGTGGACCTGCGCGGGCTGGCCGGCACCGGCCCGCTCGGCTCGATCACCCGGGAGGATGTCCAGCGCGCGGTCGAGGCCGCCACCACCCCCGCCCGGCCCGATGTCCGTTTTGACGAATCCCGCGAACAGCGTGTGCCGGTCAAGGGTGTACGCAAGCTGACCGCGGAGAACATGGTCGCCTCCGCGTTCACCGCGCCGCACGTCACGGAGTTCCTGACCGTCGACGTGACCCGGGGCATGCGCGCGCTGGACCGGCTCCGCGAACAGCGCGAGTGGCGGGATGTCCGGATTTCTCCGTTGCTGCTGGTGGCGAAAGGCGCGCTGCTCGCCCTCGCCCGTCACCCGATGATCAACTCCACCTGGGCCGGCGACACGATCGTCGTGAAGGACTACGTGAACCTCGGCATCGCGGCCGCCACCGAACGCGGGCTGATCGTCCCGACCATCAAGGACGCGGCCCGGCTGCCGTTGCGGCAACTGGCGGACGAGTTGAACGAGCTGGTCAGGACCGCCCGCGCGGGCCGGACCACGCCGTCCGACATGACCGGCGGCACGTTCACCATCACGAACGTCGGCGTGTACGGCGTGGACGCCGGCACCCCGATCCTGCCGCCCGGCGAGTCGGCGATCCTGGCGTTCGGCACCGTGCGCGAGGCACCGTGGGCCTGCAAGGGCAAGGTGAAGGTTCGCCAGGTCACCACGCTCAGCCTGTCGTTCGACCACCGGATCATCGACGGCGAGCTGGGGTCGAAGTTCCTGGCCGACATCGGCCGTTTCCTGGCGGATCCGGAGGCCGCGCTGCTCGCCTGGAGCTGATCTTCGCTGCTCAGAGTTCATCCATCGTGCCCCCGCCGGACACTCGGCGGGGGCACGGTCTTTCTTCTGGACATCTCATCTCCAACCGACGATCCTTAGGCGAGTGGCCGCGATCACCTTGAAATCGTTGGCAGGCGTACCCCCTGATGTGTTTGAATTGCACTACCAGATCGGGCGCCACCGATCGGAACACCAGGAGTGATGAAAGTCATGAGCATGATCAGCCGGATCCGGGCCAAGCGAGAGACCGCTCGTCGGAACCGCGCGATCGAGCGCGCCCTGCGCTCCGCGAACACCCCGGCGCTGCGTGACGAGATCCTTGCCATCGCCCAGCGTCACTACGGGTAAGCCACCAACCTCACTGCGTTGACCCGCGCGGCCGACTGATCGGCCCGGCACCGCAGAACCCCTCGGCCCGCCGGGTGAACGCGCCTGAAATATCGGCGCGAACCGCCCTGGCGGGCCGTCGTGTATCCGGGTCCGTATTTCCGACCTGCTATGGCGCCCGGTACGGTTGGGCACGGTCGCCACTCCATGGCCACCCATGTGTCCATCCCTCCGGCACCCACCGGCGGGAGGCATCGGGACCGGGGTCGCGACCCACCCGGCGCAGCTGCGATCCACGTGGCCGACGATCGGGCCGGGCGGCCCCCGTGGTCCTCCGAAAGCCCTGGCCAGGCGATCCGGCCGACACGCGATGGAGGAGGCGCAAATGACGTCCGAGGGCCTGCACAAGGCCGGCGACGAGCCGGCTGAGGCGGCGCCGGGCACCGGTGGCACACCGCCACCGGAGGGCGCCGAGAGCTTCAACCCCTACCGTTCCGGGGGCCACGTGCCGCCGCAGCAGCCCGCAGCGGGTTCCGCGCAGGCGCCCGGCATGCCCCAGCGCGGGATCGCGTCCGCCGGGGTTCCCCGGTGGCCCGCCGCGCCGAGCGCGCAGCCGGAGCCACCCGCGGACGGTGGCGCCAACGAGTGGCCGAGCCAGACCTCGTGGTCACCCAACGTGACCCCCGAGGCGCCCGCCACGCCGAACTGGGGACCGGCCCCCGAGACTTCCGCGCCCGCGCAGTCGCGCTGGGCGCCGGCCGCACCTGACCCGTCCGCCTCGTTCGGCGGCGCTCCCGCCACCGGGTTCGGCGGCCGGGCCACGGTCTCCGGCGCGGCCTCGGTGCCGCAGCCGTCCACGCCGCCGCCGGCTCCGGCCACGCCGCCGTCCACGTTCGGTGCGGAGCCCGCGCCGTACAACCCGTACGGCCAGCCCGAGACGAACGACCAGGGCGAGGCGTACGCGGAGGCGACCCAGCACTGGAAGGCCAGCACGTCGTACCCGGGCGCTTCGTACCCGGGCGCGGAGGCCGCTCCTCCCGCTCCGCAGCAACAGCCCTCCTGGGGTGCGGCCCAGCCCGCGCAGCCCTCCTGGGGTGCCGAGCAGCCGGCGTACGAGCGCAGCGGCCTGCCGCCGGAGGCCTGGGCCCCGGCGACGCCGTCCTCCCCCGCCGCACCGGCCGCCCCGGAAGCGGTTGCCGAGCCTCCGGCCGCCAACCGTCACGGGCTGCCGCAGCGTGCGCCCGGCCAGTTCGAGCCGCCGTCCGAGACCACCTACAGCGGCTTCGACCTCTCCAAGCGCCAGGGCGGCGGTCAGTCCGACGACGCCGGCGGGTCCGGCTTCGGTGCGGGCGCGTTCACGCGTGGCGCGGCCGCGGGTCACCAGGGTGACGAGACCGTGCCCGAGGAGCCGCAGCCCGAGCCGTGGAATCCGCCGGTACGGGTGCCGGGCGCGAGCTTCGCGTCCACGCCCCCGCCGGACAACCCGGAGTCCTCACGGACCTCCATGCCGACCTCGTTCGGCGGCTCGTTCAACGGCTTCGGCGCGGGGGGCAACCCGTCCGCGTCCGGCGGCAACCCGGCGGCGTCCGGTGGCTTCGGCCAGGTGCCGCCCGCGTCCGGCGGTTTCGGGCAGAACCCGGCGGCGTCCGGCGGGTTCCCGCAGAGCCCGGCGGCCTCCGGCGGGTTCGGGCAGAGCCCGGCGGCCTCGGGCGGGTTCGGGCAGGCTCCGGCCGCCAACGAGGGCTTCGGGCAGGCTCCGGCCGGTCGGGGCACGTTCGGCGGTGACGCGGCCTCGGAGAGCGGCGGCTACCGGGAGACCCCGGTGTCCCCGGCGCCCGAGTCCGCCGGTTCCGGTGGTTTCGGCACCTACGGCCAGGCCACCGCGCCGGCGCAGGGCGGCTCCTACGGCACGGCCACGCCGGACGACGCGGACGGCTCCGGTCGCTTCGCGGTGCAGCCCGGCGGCGGCTTCGGCGCGGACCCCGGCTTCGGGCCCGATTCCGGGTACGCCGCGCCGTACGGGTCCGAGCAGCAGCAGAACGACCCGGCCCAGGTGCCGCAGCCGCGCACGCCCACCGACTTCCCGCCGTCCGCGTCGCCCTACGGGCCGCCCGCGACCGGATCGGCCGGTGTCGCCCGCGCCGCGGTCGTACCGCCGTCCCCGTCCAACCCGGCGCCGGTCTCCGCGCCGCCGACCGGTGACCCGTCCGTCGAGCCGCCGGCCACCGGCCGCGCGGTCGCGGGCAGCGCCACCGTGCCGACGGCCAGCAAGATCACTCCCCCGTCGGACCAGCCGCTCCCGCCCGCGACCGGCAAGGGCCAGGCCCGGGTGTACGGCAAGGCAGCGGCACCGGAGCCGGACGGGTCCTCCCCGGTCTCGGGCGCGCCGGTCTCCGGCACCCCCGCTTCCGGCGGTGCGCCCGCATGGGGCGGCGGCGGTTTCGACGGTCCCGCCGCGGCCGGCCCCTCGTTCGCGCAACCGCAGCAGGAGCACGGGCCGGTCAACGGCTTCGCGCACGGGCCGCAGCAGCGTGAGGAGCCGCCGGCCGAGGCCGCACCGCCGCACTTCGCGGTCGGTGGCGGTCTGCCGTACCCGGGACAGGTCAAGGACGGCCGCTCGATCGACCCGCGCGGCTCGGCCTCGCCGGACGAGTTCGGCACGCCGCACCAGAGCTTCCAGCCCGAGTTCGGCCAGCCGGAAGGCGGGCAGTTCGGCCAGCCGCAGGAGTACGGCCGGCAGCAGGACTTCGGTCAGCCGCAGGGCTTCGGCCAGGCCCAGGAGTACGGCCAGGCTCAGGACTACGGGCAGCAGCAGGAGTACGGGCAGCCGCACCAGCAGGAGCCGCAGGCTTACGGGCAGCCGCAGAATTACGGCCAGCCCCAGCAGGACGACCCGTTCGGCCCCGGGCCGGGCGGGGGTGGCACGCCGCCGTCGTTCGGCAGCAACACGGCCGTGTTCGGCAGCGCGCCCGGCGCGCAGAACGGCCCCGGCTTCGCGCCGCAGCCCGGCGGCTTCGACCAGCAGGCCGGGCAGCAGCCCGCCGGCGCTGGTGGCTACAGCGACAGCGACCAGGACGCGTTCGACAAGTTCAAGGCCGCGGAGCCGGAGCCGGCGAAGGACCCGGTGCCCGCCCCGAAGAAGGGCGGCAACGGCGGCGTCCTGCTCGTGGTGATCATCGTGGCCACGCTGATCGTCGCCGTGCCGATGCTGATCGTGTGGCTGATCTCGTCCTCCAGGGAGTCGACGAACTCGCTCGACGTGCCGGTCGGCGGCTGCTTCCGCAAGGACGGCAACATCGCGGTGGTCACGGAGTGCACGCAGTCCGACGCGTACACCGTGGTGTCCCGGGTCTCGGCCAAGGAGCAGTGCGCCGACCTCAGCCAGCCGTTCCTTGAGGTCCGGCCCGGCGGCGACGTGCTCTGCCTGGCCCCGGCCGTCTCCGGCAGCACGACCACGCCCGTCACCGACAGCACGGGCACACCGGTCACGGGCGGCTCATCCGCGCCCGTGACCGGCTGAAACACCGCACAGAAGAAGGAACGATGAGCAACACACCGCAGGGCCGGGTCCGCGCACCCGAGCTCCGGGGGCGCGGCTGGCTGAACACCGGCGGCGCTGACCTCACGCTGGCCGGGCTCCGCGGGAAGATCGTCGTCCTCGACTTCTGGACGTTCTGTTGCATCAACTGCCTGCACGTGCTGGACGAGCTCCGGCCGCTGGAGGAGAAGTACGGCGACGTGCTCGTCACGATCGGCGTGCACTCGCCGAAGTTCGAGCACGAGCGCGACGCGGATGCGCTGGCCGCGGCCGTGGAGCGCTACGGCGTACCCCATCCGGTCCTTGATGATCCTGACCTGCTGATGTGGCAGCAGTACGCGGCGAAGGCCTGGCCGACGCTCGCGGTCGTAGACCCGGAGGGTTACCTCGTCGCGTCCATGGCCGGCGAGGGCCACGCGGAGGGCCTGGCCCGGCTGGTCGACGAGCTGATCACGGTGCACGACGCGAAGGGCACGCTGCGCCGCGGCGACAGCCCCTACGTGCCGCCGGCCGAGTCCGAGACCGCGCTGCGCTTCCCCGGCAAGGCCGTGCCGCTGCCGAACGGAAACCTGCTGGTCTCCGACTCCGCACGGCACTCGCTGGCCGAGATCACGCTGGACGGCGACGTGGTCCGGCGGATCGGCACGGGCGCGCGCGGCCGGTCCGACGAGTCCCCGACGTTCTCCGAGCCGCAGGGCCTCTGTCTGCTGCCGCCACACACCGCGGAGATCGCCGGCTACGACGTGGTGGTGGCGGACACGGTCAACCACCTGCTCCGCGGTGTGCGTCTCGCGGACGGCACGGTCACCACGATCGCCGGCTCCGGCCGTCAGTGGCGGTCCGCGCCGGACGGGCACGCGCACGACGCGCTCGCGGTCGACCTGTCCTCCCCGTGGGACGTCGCCTGGTACGACGACAAGATCATCGTTGCGATGGCCGGCATCCACCAGCTGTGGTGGTTCGACCCGATCAAGCGCACCACCGGCGTCTACGCCGGCACCACGGTCGAGGCGCTGCGCGACGGCCCGGTCCCGGACGTCTGGATGGCCCAGCCGTCCGGCCTGTCCGCCTCGCCCGACGGCAGCCGCCTGTGGATCGCCGACAGCGAGACGTCCGCGCTCCGCTGGATCGCCGACGGCGAGCTGCACACCGCGGTCGGCCAGGGCCTCTTCGACTTCGGCCACATGGACGGGCCGGCCGCGCAGGCACTGTTCCAGCACCCGCTCGGCGTCTGCGCGCTTCCGGACGGCTCGGTCCTGGTCGCGGACACGTACAACGGCGCGGTCCGCCGCTACTCGCCCGACTCCGACGAGGTCACCACCGTCGACCGCGGGCTGGCCGAGCCCAGCGACCTGATCCTGACGGACGACGGCAGCGTCCTGGTGGTCGAGTCCGCCGCCCACCGGCTGACCCGGCTCGCGCCCGGCGCACTCGCCGCCGCCGGCGTCTCCACCGACGGCACCCGCCATCGCACCGAGCGCCCGGCGACGCCGCTCGCGCCCGGCGAGACCACGCTGGACATCATCTTCACGCCCGCGCCCGGTCAGAAGCTCGACGAGACCTACGGCCCGTCAACGCGCCTGGTGGTCAGCGCCTCCCCACCCGAGCTGCTGCTGGACGGCGCCGGCACGACCACGACGCTCTCCCGGACCCTCCACCTGAATCCGGATATTTCCGGTGGAGTCCTCCAGGTCGTCGCCCAGGCCGCCACCTGCGACGTCGACGTCGAGCACGCCGCCTGCCACCTCACCCGCCAGGACTGGGGCGTCCCCATCAGCATCACCCCCGGCGCCCCGTCCCGCCTTCCTCTCATCCTCCGCGGGCTGGACAGCTAAGACGGCGCAGCCCCGGCACCCGCCGCCATGGCCCGGCCGGAATCCGCTGTCCGGCGCGTCGCCACCACGCGCGCGAGCGGCTGGGTGACGGGATCCGGAACGTATGGCGCGGCTGGGGACGGGGCGAGATGCGGGTCGCGCGGGGTGGGGTGACCAACGGCGGGACCGGCTCCGACCGGCGGGCCAAAGCGGAGCGCCAGCGGAGACTTCGGCCCGCCGGAGGTTTGCCCGCGGGAGCATGCGGACCGCCACCACGCCGGAAGCGGGAAATCTGGATCTGGATCTGGAATGTGGATCTGGGTCAGGCGAAGGAAGCCAGGGAGAGGTCGGCGTCCAGCAGGGAGGCGCGGACGCGGCGGGCCAGGTCGACGGCGCCGGCCGTGTCGCCGTGAAGGCAGATGGAGTCGACGCGGCAGGGGACCTCGGTGCCGTCGACGGCGGTGACGGTGTGTTCGACGGCCATCTGGACGACGCGGTCCGCGACGGCGGCGGAGTTGTGGATGACGGCGTCGGGGTGGGTGCGTGGGGTGAGGCGGCCGTCGGGGAGGTAGGACCGGTCGGCGAAGCCCTCGCCGACGACGCGGAGGCCGGCGTCGGCGGCCAGGCGGGCGAGCGTGGAGCCGGGCTGGCAGAGGACGGGGAGGCCGGCGTCGTAGTCGGTTATCGCGTCCACGACGGCGCCGGCCTGGAGTTCGTCGACGGCGGCGGTGTTGTAGAGCGCGCCGTGCGGCTTGACGTAGCGGACGCGGTCGCCGGCGATGCGGGCGAAACCGTCGAGCGCGGCGATCTGGTAGATGATCTCGTCGCGCAGGTCGTCGTGGCGGTAGTCGATGCGGCGGCGGCCGAAGCCGGCCAGGTCGCGGTAGCCGACCTGGGCGCCGATCGCCACGCCACGGTCTGCGGCGGCGGCACAGACCGCCCGCATGATGGACGGGTCGCCGCCGTGGAAGCCGCACGCGACGTTCGCGGAGGTCACCAGGTCCAGCAGTGCTTCGTCGTCGCCGAGTTTCCAGACGCCGAAGCCCTCACCGAGGTCAGCATTGAGGTCCATGGTTCCGCACGGTAGTCGCCCGCGCACGACACTCCAAACGCGGTGAGGCGCTTCACTACTGCGAGGTAACTTACGGTGCCGTAACCTAGATCTGTGACCTCCGAAGCCCCTGCTCGCCTCAAGCCGCTGGACCTCGGCAAGCCGCGCTTGCGTGGATGGTTGCACGCCTACGCGTTCTTCGTCGCGCTGGTCTGCGGCATCGTCCTCTGTTCCCTCGCGCTGGCCCGGCCGGGCTGGATTCCGGTGGTCAGCTGTGCGATTTACAGCCTCACCGTCTGCGGCCTGTTCGGCACCAGCGCCCTCTACCACCGGCGGGTCTGGAGCCCTCGCGGCTACCAGATCATGCGCCGGATGGACCACTCGATGATCTTCGTGTTCATCGCCGGTACGTACACGCCGTTCTGCACGCTGCTCCTGCCGTCTCCGAAGTCGGAGATCCTGCTGGGCGTCGTCTGGACCGGCGCGATACTCGGCGTGGCGCTGAAGCTCGTCTGGCCGCACCTGCCGCGCTGGGCCGGTGCGCCGCTCTACATCGCGCTCGGCTGGGCCGCGGTCGCGGTCCTGCCCGACCTGCTGCACAAGGGCGGCGTGGCCGCGCTGGTGCTGCTGATCGTGGGCGGTGTGATGTATAGCGTGGGCGCGGTCTTCTACGCGCTGCGCCGGCCGAACCCGTGGCCCAAGGTCTTCGGCCACCACGAGTTCTTCCACGCCTGCACGCTCGTCGCCGCCATCTGCCACCACATCGCGATCTACTTCGCGCTGTACGCCTGAACCGGTCACCGCACAAGGAAAGGGCCCGCATCATCGCGGGCCCTGTTCCTTACGGTGTTCTCGTTACAGCGGCTGCTGACGACGGACGCGGTACTGCTCCTCCACGACGCGGTCTTCCGCCGGCACGGCGACCGGGGGAGCGACGTGCGTGTGCGGGGGTGCGGCGGCCGGGTGCGGCGGCGCGATGACCTGACCCTCGGCCGGCGTGACCGGACGGCGGCGGCTCTGCCAGAACCAGATGGTCGTGACGAGACCCACCAGGCCGGCAAGGATGAGCACCCAGCCGACCACGTTGATGTCGATCCACCCCAGGTCGAACTCGACCGCGAACGCAAAGATCGCACCGAGCGCGATGAGGAAGATGCTTCCTCCGAAACCCATGCCTGGCCCTCCTTGGCTGACGGCCGACCCGAGGTGGCCGGCGCATTGCCGAGCTTGAGTGATGGCTTACCCACCCGTGCGGTTCATCAATCAGGCAAGCTGTATCGCGTGACGTCACGAACCCTGGTCCTGCTCCGCCACGCCAAAGCCGACCGCCCGGACGGCGTCGGTGACCTCGAACGCCCGCTGACCGAGCGCGGGCATGCGGATGCGGCCGCCGCCGGAGCCTGGATCGCCCATAACAACCTCCAGCCGGAGCTGGTCCTCTGTTCACCCGCGCGGCGCACCCGGCAGACCTGGCACGGCGTGGCGGTGGCGATGGCGGAGGCGGCCACCGAGGCGGGGTCGCCGACGGTCCGGTACGAGCAGGGCCTCTACGCCGAGGGCCACCACGCGCTGCTCTCGCTGCTCAAGACCGTGCCGGCGGAGGCCACGACCGTGCTGCTGGTGGGCCACAACCCGGATGTGTCGCTGCTGTCCGCGATGCTCGACCCGGACGGCTCCGGCGACTCGGACGGCCTGCGCACCAGTGGCCTGGCCGTGCACCGTTTCGACGGCGACTGGGCGGCGCTGGGCACGAGCGGTGCGGCGCTGGCCGACTCGCACACCGCACGGGGCTGAGCGTCAGCCCGGTGGCGCCGGTGGGTGCCGGATCTCGATCTCGGAGTCCGCGCCGAGGGGTGCGGCCGGATGGGCGTACCTGGTCTCGTCGACCACGTCCATCGGCAGGCCACGCGCGCGGCTCCGGCGATCGTTCCAGTACCAGATGGTGATCAGCAGCGCGGATGCGCCGGCCAGCATGAGGACCCAGCCGACCACGGTGAGGTCCAGCCACGCCGGCTCCGCGTGGACCGCGAAGGCCAGGATGGCGCCGATCGTGATGAGGAAGATTCCTCCGCCGATGCCCATGTGCACTCCCCCGTGCCGGAGATCTCAGGCTATATCGGCATAAGAAGGCTCGCAGTGGGCTACGAAAAAAGATCAGCGGGGGTACGCCGTACCCCCGCTGATCTTTGGAAAGCTCTTTAGAACTGGTCCTCCTCGACCTCCATCAGGTCGAGCGTCGCGCCCTGCACCACCCGGCGGTCCGCGCCGAGCCGCGGCAGCACCTCGTGGGCGAAGAACCGCGCGGCCGCGACCTTGCCCTCGTAGAACGCCTTGTCCGTCGCGGAGACCTCGCCGCCCAGCGCGGCCAGCGCGATCTCGGCCTGCTTCTGCAGCAGCCAGCCCACCACCACGTCGCCGAGGGCGAGCAGCACGCGGCGGGAGTGCAGGCCGACCTTGTAGAGCTCGTCCGCCTTGCCGCCCTGCGCGGCGCCGAGCCAGCCGGTGATCGTGCCGAGCATCTGTTGCAGCTCGCCGAGCGCGCGGCCGAGCTGGGCGCGCTCCTCCTTGAGCCGGCCGTTGCCGCCCTCGGACTCGATGAAGGCCTGGATCTCGCCGGCCACCCGCATCAGCGCCTGGCCGTTGTCCCGCACGATCTTGCGGAAGATCAGGTCGAGGCCCTGGATCGCGGTGGTGCCCTCGTAGAGCGTGTCGATCTTCGAGTCGCGGACGTACTGCTCGAGCGGGTAGTCCTGGAGGAAGCCGGAGCCGCCGAACGTCTGCAGCGACTCGTGGCCGAGCAGCTCGTAGGCGCGCTCCGAGCCGACGCCCTTGATCAGCGGGAGCAGCAGGTCGTTGACCTTCCGGCCGACCGCGGCCTTCTCCACGTCGCCGGCGGCCTCGGCCTTCGCGACCTTGTCCTGCCAGGTGGCGGTGTAGAGGACGAGCGCGCGCAGGCCCTCCGCGTACGACTTCTGCAGCATGAGAGAACGGCGCACGTCCGGATGCTTGATGATCTCGACGCGCGGCGCGGTCTTGTCCGACTGACGGAGCAGGTCCGCGCCCTGCTTGCGGCTCTTCGCGTAGTCCAGCGCGTTGAGGTAGCCGCTGGACAGCGTGGCGATCGCCTTCGTGCCGACCATCATCCGGGCGTACTCGATGATCAGGAACATCTGCCGGATGCCCTCGTGCACCTCGCCCAGCAGCCACCCCTTGGCCGGCGTGCCGTGCTCGCCGAACGTCAGCTCGCAGGTGTTGGAGACCTTCAGGCCCATCTTGTGCTCGATGTTGGTGGCGTAGACGCCGTTGCGCTCGCCGAGCTCGCCGGTCTCCTCGTCGAAGTGGAACTTCGGCACGATGAACAGCGACAGGCCCTTGGTGCCCGGACCGCCCGCGCCGTCGACGCCGACCGGGCGCGCCAGCACGTAGTGGATGATGTTGTCGGTCAGGTCGTGCTCACCGGACGTGATGAAGCGCTTGACGCCCTCGATGTGCCACGAGCCGTCCGGCTGCGGGATCGCGCGGGCACGGCCGGCGCCGACGTCGGAGCCGGCATCCGGCTCGGTCAGCACCATGGTCGAGCCCCACTGCTTCTCGATGAAGAGCTCGGACCACTTCTTCTGCTGCGGCGTGCCCTCGACGTGCGCTATGTGCGCGAAGGAGGGACCGGACGAGTACATCCAGAGCGGCGCGTTCGACCCGAGCACCATCTCCGCGATCGCCCACCAGACCGCGCGCGGCGCGGGCGTGCCGCCGAGCGCCTCGGGCAGGTCCAGCCGCCAGAACTCCGAGCCCATCCAGGCCTCGTAGGACTTCTTGAACGACTCGGGCAGCGGGGCGGTGTGCGTCACCGGGTCGAACACCGGCGGGTTCCGGTCGGCGTCGGTGTAGCTGGCGCCGAGATCCTCCTCGGCCAGCCGCCGCATCTCGGCGAGGATGTCACGGACCGTGTCGACGTCGAACTCGCCATAGGGAGCGACGCCGAACGAGCGGTCCGCCCCGAACACCTCGAACAGATTGAACTCGAGGTCCCGCAGGTTGCTCTTGTAGTGGCTCATGGGCGCCAGCCCCCGCTTCACGCTCGTTACCGGTCAGTAATGGCAACTGTATTACCGACGAGTAAGTACCGACAAGGCCGCCGGCGAAGTGACCGCGACCACACGCGCGGCACGATCGGCAAGCCGACAGCCCCGATTCACCCTTTTTGCCGCGTTTTTTGGGTGATGTCGGCCGTGAGGTCAAGCCGCCGCGCCGAACGGACCGCATCCTGGGCCGAGTCCATCTCGTTTGCACGGTACAAACGCCGCTCGGCGCTTGGCCGGGCCACCGTGTGGGAGGACGTCCATGCTGCTCAGCAACATCCGGGGCGCTCTGCGTCAGATACGTCAGGAACCGGAAGAGGGCTACGTCGGGCGTCATCGCGCACCGGAGGACGACTCGGACGAGGCGCAGACGACGATACTGCCGCCGATCACCGCGCCGATCATCCCCGGATCGCTACCGGTGCCGTCCCCGAGACCCGCGCCAGCGACGTAGCGCCCGCGGCGTAGCGTTACGAGCCGGCGGCGCCGACTTCCCAGCTCGGCATGGCCGCGTTCGCCACGGGCCGGGGGCCGGTGTACTCCATCAGCACCAGCGCGATGTCATCGTCCAGCCGTCCGTGCACCCACTCCTGCAGCGCGGACTCCAACGAGGCCAGTCCGTCACCGACAGTGCCGTGCCCGACCAACTGCCAGGCACGCTCGGCCGTCGGGAAGAACTCACCTTCCCGGCGCGCCTCGCCGAGGCCGTCGGTGAAGAGAAGTAGCCGGTCGCCGGGCTCCAGCCGTTCCACTCGCGGCTGGGCCTCCGGCCGAAAACCCAGCGGGGGTACGGGAGCGGGCGGATCAAGCGTGATCACCTTGCCCCGGCGCAGCAGCAGCGGGGACGGGTGCCCACAGTTGACGATGGTCAGCGTGCCGCCGCGCTCCTCGACCAGCACCGCGGTCACGAAGTCCTCGTCACCGACGCTGCGGGCCACGGCCCGGTCCAGGTCCGCGAGGACGGTGCGCAGGTCACCACGCTCGAACGCGACATGCCGGTACGACCCGAGCACGATGCTGGCGAGCCGGACCGCGTCCAGCCCCTTGCCACGCACGTCACCGATGATCATCCGTACCCCGTAAGGGGTGTCCAGCGCCTCGTAGAGGTCGCCGCCGATGTCCGCGGCCGCGGTCGCGGAGATGTAACGACCGGCCACCGCGAGCGTGCCGACGTGCGGGCCGATCGGGCGCAGCACCGCCTGCTGCGCGACCTGTGCCAGCTTGAACAGCTCGTCGATGCGGCGGGCCTGGCGATCGCGGATCGTCGCGACGCCGGCCGCGATGCCGGTGGACAGCCCCACACCGGCCACATTGACCGCGGCCGGGAACGAGGGGTCGAAGAGCACGAACGCGGCGCCGACCACGGTGGCCAGCGCGCCCACGGCCAGCACCACCCGCCAGGAGGCGAACGCGGCGGCCAGGAACGGCGCGGCCGCGACCAGCCCCACGTAGCTGGCGTCGGTGCCGTCGGCCATCTCGATCACGGACACGAGTGCGAGCAGCGCGACGGCCGCGCCGATGCCGGCGCGGGATCCGGGGCTGAGCGGGCGACGGCCCGTGAGGAGACTGTGCATTGGTCCGGGACCAGCATGCCTGATCGACCGACGGGACTGCACCAACTTGCCCCCTAGTCTGATGTCGATCTGACCGGACGGCGGGGTGGAGGGGTCGCCCGGCTGTCGCCCGATCGAGTCGCCCTTGTGGGGTGCGTTTCGGGGAGGCGGTGGGTTGCACCGTTGTGACGCGGGAGCAAGATGATCTGGTGTCGTCGGACCTTACCACCGAATTGATTGGCGCATTTCGCTGGAACGACCCGGGCCGGGACTTCCCGCACCTGGTCAGTGACCTCTCCGGCTGGTGGCGCTCGCCCACGATCGTCCGCGCGCTTGGCCCGGCGCTGGCCGCTCTGTTCCACGACGAGGCCCCGACCGTGGTGGTGGCGCCGGAGGTCACCGGCTTCATCGTGGGACCGCTGGTCGCGGTGGCCTTCGAGGTGGGGTTCGTCGAGGCGTACAAGGGAGGCCACTCCCCTGTCGCTGAGCCGATGACCTGGGCGAACGTGGCCTCCGACCACAAGGGCCGGCAGCTGTCGCTCGGCGTCCGCAGCCGTCAGCTGCGCCCCGGCGACCGCGCGCTGATCGTCGACGACTGGATCACCACGGGCGGCCAGTCCCGCGCGCTCGGCGAGATCATCGCGGCCTGCGGCGCCGTCACGATCGGCACGGCCGCGATCGTGGCCGAATGCACGACCGAGGTCGCGACCGCACTGCGTGTCCGCAGCCTCCTGAGGGCCGAACAGCTTTAGGCTTTTTGCGCCTTATCTCATTCGTTGGGTCATCTGGAAGAGCGGCTGCGCGCCGGGCCTACTGTGGACGATCATTTTGATCATCCTTATAGATCCACGCGAATCGAGCAACCGTGTCCGAATTCAGAGACCTCGCCCCCGGCATCACCCGCCAGCGGCTCGTCGTCGAGGGTTACCCGTCCTTCCCCGTCTCCGAGGTCCACATCCGGACGTACCTGCACGAGCTGTCCCAGGTCACCGGCATGGTCCCGCTCATCCCGCCGGTCACACACCGATCCACACGGTACGGCTGGGCCGGCTGGATCCACTGGGAGACCTCCGGCGCCCACTTCTACGCCTGGGACGACCCACTGCTCTTCTTCAGCGTCGACATCTACACCTGCAAGCCCTTCGACCCGGCCGCCGTCATCGCGTTCACCGCCGCCTTCTTCGCCGTCACCTCTCCCGCATCGATCGTGGCGAAGGAGTTCTGACCCGCATGCGCTTCATCTCGACGCTGGTCGGCCCGTCGTCGCCGCTCGCCGCCGCGGCCCGCACCGTGGAACGGTCGGTCTTCGCGGAGACGTTCGGCAACGACGCCGCCACCATGGAGACCGAGTACGGCCCCTACGAGCCCGCGAGCCGCTTCATCGTCGTGCTCGACCGGGCCCGGCAGCACCCCGCCGGCGTCATCCGTCTGATCGACGAGTCTCCCGCCGGCCTCAAGTCCCTCAACGACGCCCCCGCCCACATCGGCGGCACCGTCGCTTCCATCCGCGCACACCACCACATGACCGACGGCCGCCGCGCCATCGACGTCGCCACCCTGGCCGTCCTGCCCGGCTATCGCGGCGCGCGCTCCGCCCTGGTCAGCACGCTGCTCTACCGCACCCTCTACCGTGCCTTCACCCGCGACCACATCACCCACGTCGTCGCCATGATCGACGCCCCCGCCTACCGCAACCTCCGCCGCATCGGCACGCCTTTCGTACCCATGCTGGGCTCATCGCCCTTCTCCTACCTGGGCGCCCCCGAGACCCACGCCCTCTACGGCGACTTCCAGACGTTCGGCCCCTCGATCCGCGCCAACGCCATACGCTTACGCACCGCCGCCCGCCCGTCCCTGACCGACCTGCGAGCCCCTCGCCGCTGGCTGTTCCGCCGCGCCGCCGCCCACATCGCCACCACCATCATCACCGGCAAGGGCCTGGACCCTCACATCCACCTGGACTGACGTCAGAGTGCCGTGGCCTGGCGAGGATTGATGATCGAATACAGCAGCGAGTCACGCCACCCACCATTCGTGAAGACATGATCACGCAGGCGGCCTTCGTACTCCATCCCGACCTTGCCCGCAACAGCCACCGACGCGAGACTGTCCGGCCCGATGGCCGCGGTGATCCGATGAAGGCCCAGCTCGGCGAACCCGAAGTTCACCAGTGAACGAGCCGCCTCGGACGCATAGCCGTTGCCCCAGTGGTCGGCATGGATCGCATACCCGAGCTTCGCGGCCTCGACACCGCCGAGGGCGAGCCGGGCAAAGCCGATCAGCCTGTCGTCGGCAAGCGTGGCCGCAAGGTAGTACTCGTTCCGGACCTCGCACCGTGCGCGGTCGATCACGCCGCCGATCATCTCAACGGCCTGCTGCATCGTGCGGCTGTCGAAGGACAGAAACCGAGTCACACGGTCATCTCCGATGATGGCGTGCACGTCAGCCGCATCACCAGATCGGAACTCCCGGAGAGTAACGACACCACCCGCAAGGATCACCGGATACATCCCCCGATTCTGACCCAGCGCCCAGCCTGGCCCGTGGCCCGCCGATGGCCGTACGGGTCAGACCTTCAGGAGATCCACGTCGTACAGGCTCATCGTCGCATCGCGGGAGGTGAGGGTGAACCCTTCGACGGCGGCTTGAGCGATGAGCATCCGGTCGAACGGATCACGGTGATGCAGCGGGAGCCGACGGGCCGCGATCGCATGCGCGAAGGTGACAGGCAACTCGCGGAAGCCGGCATCGCGGATCTGCTCGGCCAGGTCGACCGGCCCGGCGAGTTTGCCGGCGGTCTGCTTGATGGGATCTCCCACAGGCTGACCGGCGACAGGTAGACGTCCGGGTCGTGGCGTAGACGATCGAGGATGTCCTCACCGAGGGTCGCGTCGCCGGTGATGGCCCAGAGCGCCACGTGGGTGTCCAGGAGAAGGCTCATCCACCGACCCCGAAGCCATCGGCGATCGCCGCGTTCGTCTCCGGCGAGTCCCAGTCACTCGAGAGGTCGACCTGCCCGGCCAGCGACCCGATGGCGGTGCGGTTGACCCGGCGCACCAGGAGGATCACCTTCGCCACAGGCGTGCCGGCCCGGTCAATGATGATCTCTTCGCCGTTCTCCACCCGCTCGATGATCCGCGACAGGTGAGTCTTCGCTTCATGCATGTTGAAGTGCACAGCCTCAGCAGACATCACATCACCCCCGCGCTTAGCTGACCACCTAGTCCGACTGCACCCGCCCCGCCCTCCCAGCGTCGAAGCCTGAAACCGCCGACCGCCGGCCCCGTACCCCCAAAATGGTTTTGATCTGAAGCAACCCGCGCCCGCCCACCCAACGCGACCACCAGACCGCGGGGTCTGGGGGCTCGGCCCCCAGGGATAATGCGAGAAGGCCCCTGTCCGCGCTCTCTGCGGACAGGGGCCTTCTGACTTCGAGCGGGTGACGGGAATCGAACCCGCACTGTCAGCTTGGGAAGCTGATGTTCTGCCATTGAACTACACCCGCGAGGTGCCGACTTACTGTACCTGGTTGTCCGATCCTGGCGCGAGCGCCATGCCTGTGAAAGCGCTGAGTCAGGCGGCGGGGCCGATGACAATTTCGACGCTGGGGGCGTGGTCGCGCCAGACCTGGACGGCGGGGCGGGCGTTGGCGTTGGCGGCGAGGGGGGTGGCGCCGCCGCGGCCGTGGCGGGCGAGCATGGCGACGTCGACGGTGAATTCGTAGAGGCGCCAGTCGACGTGGGGCTCGGCGCGGAGGTCGCCGGCGAGGCGGTGGATGCGGGCGATGTCGGTGACCGGGTGGGCGTAGCCGGCGAGGTAGGCCTCGTCGTCGCTGTCTTCGGGCGGGAAGCTGTGCAGCGCGTAGCGGCCGTCGAGGTCGAGGTCGCGGCGTTTCGGGGAGTCGACGATGAAGCAGAAGAGGCCCTCGGACGTGATGACCGGGGAGACGGGGTGGACTCGGGGGCCGCCGTCGGAGCGGACGGTGGCGAGGTAGCCGAGGCCGGGACCGTACTGCTGCATGAGCGCGCGGATGGCGGCGGCCAAGCCGGGTTGCTGGGAGGCGAATGCGGTCCAGGTAGCCATGCGGCAATCCTATCGAACACACGTTCGAACGGCCAGGTAAAACCGCCGCGCAAAAGGGCGAAACGGCGAAAGGTAGGGTGTCCGGATGCTTCTCTCCGACCGGGACCTCGTTGCCGAGATCAAGGCCGGCACGCTGGCCCTCGATCCGTTCGAGGCCGCGCTGGTCCAGCCGTCCAGCATCGACGTGCGGCTTGACCGGCTCTTTCGCGTCTTCAACAACCATCTGTATACGCACATCGACCCGTCGGTGCAGCAGGACGAGCTGACCTCCGAGGTGGACGTGCCGGCGGGGCAGCCGTTCGTGCTTCACCCGGGAGAGTTCGTGCTGGCCTCCACGTTGGAGGTGATCTCGCTCGGGGATCAGCTGGCGGGACGCCTGGAGGGCAAGAGCAGCCTGGGCCGGCTGGGCCTGCTGACGCACTCGACGGCCGGGTTCATCGACCCGGGGTTCAGCGGCCACGTGACGCTGGAGTTGTCGAACGTGGCGAACCTGCCGATCATGCTCTGGCCGGGCATGAAGATCGGGCAGCTGTGCATCTTCCGGCTGTCGTCGCCGGCGGAGCACCCGTACGGCTCCGAGGTCTACGGCTCGCGGTACCAGGGCCAGCGCGGCCCGACGCCGAGCCGATCGTGGCGTAACTGGCGCACCTGGCCGACGACGGCATGAAAAGAGGCCGCCCCCGCAAGAGCAGGGGCGGCCTTTCCGCTACAGCGGACTACCGAAGCTGTGGATCTGCATCGCGTCGATCTTCATCATCCGCACCGGTTCCGCCGGGTTGGGAGCATGGACCACCCACCCGTTCCCCACGTACATGCCGACGTGGCTGAGGTCGGAGTGGTAGAAGACGAAGTCGCCTGCCTGCAGGTCAGCCCGGCTCACCGACTTCATCATCCCGCGCTGCGCGGCCGCGTTGTGCGGGTACGAGATGCCCACCTTGTTCCACGCCGCGAGCATCAGCCCGGAGCAGTCGAAGGCGTCCGGACCGGCGGCGGCCCACACGTACGGCTTGCCGATCTGCGCGCACGCGAACTTGACCACGGTGCTGCGCTTGCCGCCCGGGTACTCGTACGGGCAAGGGGCCGGGGCCAGCGCGCCGCCGCCACCGTTGCCGTACACCTGGATGCGGAGCTTCTGCAGATCGTCGACCTTGGTGTTGATCTCCTTGGTCTTCGCCGCGAGCTCGGCCTCCTGCTTGGTGAGGTCGATGACGAGCGCGTCGAGCGGGGCCTTCTCGGCCTCCAGCTGATCCTTCAGCGCGACGACCTCGGCGATGTCCCGGCTCTGGACGCGGGCGAAGTGGTCGAGGATCTCGAGCTGGTTGGTCAGCGTGGTGGGCGAGCCGGTCATCAGGATGGACCCGAGCTCGCTCGCGGGGCCGGTCTTGTACTCCTCGGCCGCGATCGCGCCGACCCGGCCCATGACCGCGTCGACCTGCGTCCTGAGCGGCGCGATCTTCACACTGAGCGCCTCGGCCTGCTTCTTCTTCTTGTCCAGCTCCTGCCGGGTCGAGTTGTGCTTCTCGATGGTCGGCTCAAGATCGTGCCAAGCCTCATCGATCTGCTTTTCCACATCGGCCACGGACGGTTCGGCATGGGCGGCGGTTCCACCGAGCATGACCACCATCACGGTGGCCAGGGCGGAAATCGCACCGACGATGACGGACCGATTTCGGAGCGCAGCAATACCTGCCACCGAAGTCAAAGCTCCCTTGTGTCCCTGACCGCCTACCGGGTTAGCTGACGGGTTCGGGCGGGTGAGGCCGGTGCAGTAGCGCTCACCACAGGGTATCGCCCTACCGTCGGGAAACAGCCCGACGGATTCACCCCAGTGCTTCCTGGGTCCCCGGTTCGTCGAGGTCGACGATTCGGCGGTGTCAGGCTCGCGGCGATCGGGGGTGATCGTCCTTCATCGAGCCCGGCGAACTCCAAGGCTAGAGAGGCAAAACGGGCACCGCAAGCGGATCAACCTCATAAATCGGTACGTAAAAAGACGGTCGCAGAACGTTAGGAAACTGTCAGTTAATTGATGGTCACGTATACGTCATCGACGAGACCAGCATATTGATCGTTGTTCACGGTCACGCTCTTGCCGCCGATTCGCAGCGGTTCCGCATTCACGATGGACAGCGTGGCCGGCAGCTTCGTAGAGCCGCGCCGCACGCCGTCCACGGAGATCGACAGCGCACTGCCGGCCCGCACGCACCCCAGGGCATGCCAGCGGCCGTCCGCGACCCGCAACGGGGCTACCACCCGGTAGATGTGCGTCGGGCTCGCCACGACACAGCTGGGCCGGCCGGCGATGCCGTCGACCTGAAGCTTGTACTGCGTGCCGCCGCCGACGGAGAAGCCCTTCTGCACCACGTTCGCGCCGTCCGCGGTGTCGGTGGGCCGCATCAGCACCGCGGCGCCGTACTGGAGCCGCCGGACGCCGGGGTTGAGCACGGCGGGATCACCGCCCTCCAGGATCGTGCGGGGGCAGTTCTGCGGCAGCGCGGCGCAGCGGGCCGGGAAGACCGCGGCCCAGCCGGCACCGTGCCGGGAGAAGCCGAGCACGCCACCGACCGCGGACCGGGCACGCAGCAGGTACCGGCCGGAGGCGTCCACGACCGGCTTACCGGCGCCGGCGTCGAAGGTGAAACGCACCGAGACGGCGCGGGACACCGAGGCGACCGGAACCGTCGGGGCGGGCGCGGACGCCCGCGAGGAGGAGACCGCGATCGTGCCGGTCAACAGCGTGAGAACGACAGCGACCCGGCCCGCCAATTTCACCCAAATAACGCATGATTCGGACATTCCACCATTGTGGGGAGCGGTCGGTGTGCTACCGGGGGACCCACCGAGCGCATCCATGGAAATCATGCAAAAGCGGGAGCCCCCACCGGCCATCCGGTGAGGGCTCCCGCCAGGAAAAGCGAATCGTCAGCCGAATCGGCGGAAACCGACGACCGGCAGCACGCTGATGCTCAGCACCTCGACCGACATGCCCGGCTGCGGCGCGTGCACCATCTTGCCGCCGCCCAGGTAGATGCCGTCGTGGCTCAGGCCGCTGTAGAAGAAGACCACGTCACCGGCCCGCGCCTGGGCGGCGCTGACGGCGGTGCCCATGTTCCACTGCGCGGTGGTGCTGTGCGGGAGGCCGACACCGGCGGCACCCCAGGCGTAGGCGACCAGGCCGGAGCAGTCGAACGAGCCGGGGCCGGCGGCACCGTACACGTACGGCTTACCGATCTGCGCGCACGCGGTGGCCACGGCCGTGGCGGCCGCACCGGTCGCACCGGACGCCGAGCAGGAGCCGCCGCCGCTGCTGGGGACGTTGGCAACCGAGCCGTACGCCTCCGTCTGCATCTTCTCGAGCTCGTCGAGCTCCTTCTCGACCTGCGTCTTCTTGTCGGAGAGCTCCTTGTCGCGCTTCTCTCCGTCGGCGACGACCTTGTCGAGGTCGGCCTTCTGCTTGTCCATCTCGCTGCGCGCCACGGTCACCGCGTCGATGTCCGCGCGCTCGATCTCGGCCAGCCGGTCCAGGTAGACGAGCTGGTCGGTGAGCGCGGTGGGGGAGCTGGTGCGCAGGATGGAGTTGATGCCGGAAGCGGGACCGGCGCGGTACGACCGGTTGGCCATCACGCCGACCTTGTCGACCGCGACCTTCATCTGGTCGTTGAGCGGCTGCATCTTGGCTTCCAGCTCAGTGCGCTTCTTCTGGTTGGCCTTCAGTTCGCCGTGGACCTTGTTGTACTCCTCGACCATCGGCTCCAGCTCCTCCCACTTCTCCGCCATCTGAGCCTCGATCTGCGCGAGGGTGGGCTCAGCATGAGCGGGAGCGGACAGGAGCGTGAGGCTGAAGAGCACAGCCGCGCCGGCGGAGAGGAAAACACGAGTCGCAAAACGACGGGGACGCAACGAGAGCCTGGGCGTCACCGGGGCTCGCCTCCGAGGGGGGTGAGAGGTCTGCCGGACCCGGGTCATAGTACCGGCGTGGGACGAGGACTCACCTTAGGACGTTTACGCGTCCGTTATCAACCCAATGGCGATTACCAATTCGTACCGCATTCAAGCACTCACAAATCGTTACGCTAAATCGCCACCAACCACCGCAGTAAGCACATCGTCCAAAGTGAGAATGCCGAGCGGCGCACGTCCGTCGCTGACCAGAACCATGTGCCGGCGCTCGCGGCGCATACCGATGAGCAGATCCGCGAGGGTACGGTCCGGCGGCACCACCGCCAGCGGACGCACGACCTCCGGCGGCACGGGCAGGCGGCGCGCGGCCCCCTCGTACCCCAGGATGTCCTTGACGTGGATGAATCCCAGCACCCGCCGCGTCGACCGCTGCACGACCGGGAAGCGCGACCGCCCGGTCCGCGTGGAGAGCACCTCCAGCGACGCCGGCGACACGTCCTCGGAGACCGTCACCACGGTCAGCCACTCGCGCAGCGCGTCGGCCGCGGTCTGCCGGCTCATCGCGAGCGCGCCGGTGATCCGTGCGTGCTCCTCGCTGCCGAGCAGCCCCTCCGCCTGCGCCTGGCTGGCCAGCCCGGCCAGCTCCTCTGCGGTGAACACGGTCTTCACCGCGTCCGCGGACTCGATCCCCCAGATCCGCAGGATCTGCCGGGACGCCCACTTCATGGCCAGCAGCAGCGGCTTCGTGGCGGTGCAGAACGCCAGCATGGCCGGGCCGAGCCAGAGCGCGGCCGGTTCCGGGCCGGCCAGCGTGATGTTCTTCGGCACCATCTCGCCGAGCACGGTGTGCAGGCCGACGACCAGGCCGAGCGCGATCGTGAACGCGATCGGGTGGACGGCCGGCTCCGGCACGTGCACGGCGTGGAACGGCGCCTCCAGGAAGTGCGCGATGGCCGGTTCCGCGATCGCGCCCAGGCCGAGCGAGCAGATCGTGACGCCGAGCTGGGCGCCGGCGATCATCAGCGGGATCTGGTTCATCGCGGCCAGCGCGAGCCTGGCCTGCGCGGACGTCTCGGCCATCGGCTCGAGCACGGTCGGCCGCGACGCGATCAGTGCGAACTCGCCGCCGACGAAGAACGCGTTACCCAGCAACAGGAGCACGGTGAGGCCGATCTCAAGCATCGGGCGCCACGATCCTGACCTGCTCGATCCGGTGCCGCTCGACCTCGATCACGGTGAACTCCCAGCCGTCGTCCTCGACCGTCTCCCCCGGTGCCGGGATGTGGCCGAGCCTGGCCATCAGGTAACCGCCGAGCGTCTCGTACGGCCCCTCCGGTAATCGGAAGCCGGTCTGTTCCAGCAGCTCGTCCTCGCGCAGCACACCGTCGACCAGGCTGGTGCGCTCGTCGCCGGGCGCGGTCAGCTCGTCCGGATGCAGCTCGGCGACGTCGTGCTCGTCCGCGATCTCGCCGACCAGCTCCTCGACCAGGTCCTCCACGGTCACCACGCCGTCCGTGCCGCCGTACTCGTCGACCACGATGGCCAGGTCCGCGTTGCCGGCCCGCAGCGCCGCGAGCACGCCGTCCAGGTTCAGGCTCTCCGGGACCAGCACCGGCTCGCGCGCGACCGTCGCGACCGTGGTGGTGGCACGGCGGTGCAGCGGCACGCCGAGCGCGTCCGGCACGCCGACCACGCCGGTGATCTGGTCCAGCGTCAGTTCGTAGACCGGGAAGCGGGTGCGACCGGTCTCCCGGGCCAGCGTGATCAGCTCCGCGACCGTGGACGTGGACCGCAGCGCCACCACGTCCACCCGCGGTGTCATCGCCTCGGCCGCGCGCTTGTCCGCGAACCGGATCGTGCGACGCAGCAGCGTGGCGGTCTCCACCGACACCTCGCCGGCCTGGGCGGAGATGGTGGCGAGCAGGCCCAGCTCGTCCGCGGAGCGTGCGCTGGCCAGCTCCTCCTGCGGCTCGATGCCGAAGCGGCGTACCACCCAGTTCGCGGCGTTGTTGAGCGCGCGGATCAGCCAGCCGAACATCACCGAGAACACGCGCATCGGACCGGCCGTGACCAGGGCGGCACGCATCGGGCGGGCCAGCGCCGCGTTCTTCGGCAGCAGCTCGCCGAAGAGCATGGAGAACAGGGTCGCGATCACGAGCGCGAGCAGCGGCGCGACCGCCTCGGCCCGGACGCCGAGCAGCGGGCGCAGCACCGGGTCGATCAGGCTGGCCAGCGCCGGCTCGGCCAGATATCCGGTGAGCAGCGCCGTGATCGTGATGCCGAGCTGCGCACCGGAGAGCTGGAAAGACAGTTCATGAAGCGCCGCGCGTACGCCCCGGGCGCTGCGGTCCCCGCCGTCGGCCCGCCGGTCGATCTCGACGCGATCCACCGTGATCAGCCCGAACTCGGCCGCCACGAAGAACGCGTTTCCGGCTGTGAGCAGGGCGAATGCGACCAGCGGCAGCAGTGTGGTGAGTAGGAGCCCGTCGATGATCGATTCACCTCGGCCTTAGTCTGCCGGACGACGCCGTGGTCCGCAGACGACCGCGGCACCTGAGGTAGATCCTTGTCTGCCTCGGGTGCCGCGGTAAAGCATCAAAAGCTCAAAATCTTACGCAGAGGGTACGTTGCCCGCCTTGATCGACCGGAGCAGCACCGTCGCCACGTCCACGACCTCGACTTCCTCGTGCTTGCCCTTCGCGTTCACACCGTCGCCGAGCATCGTGAAGCAGAACGGGCAGCCGACCGCGATCGTCTGCGCGTTCGTGGCCAGCGCCTCCTCGGTGCGCTCGATGTTGATGCGCTTGCCGATCTTCTCCTCCATCCACATGCGCGCGCCGCCGGCGCCGCAGCAGAAGGACCGCTCCATGTTGCGCGGCATCTCGGTCAGCCCGTCCTTGACCGCGGAGCCGAGCACCTCGCGCGGCGGCGTGAAGACCCGGTTGTGCCGGCCGAGGTAGCACGGGTCGTGGTACGTGACGCCGCCGTCGATCTGGTTGACCGGCGTCAGTTTCCCGGTCGCGACCAGGTGGCTGAGCAGCTCGGTGTGGTGCACGACCTCGACCTCCAGGCCGAGATCCTGGTACTCGTTGCCGAGCGTGTTAAAGCAGTGCGGGCAGGTGGCGACGATCTTCTTGACGTTCGCCTCCTTGAGCGTCTCCACGTTCTGCTGGGCGAGCATCTGGTAGATGAACTCGTTGCCGATCCGGCGGGCCGGGTCGCCGGTGCAGGTCTCGCCCTCGCCGAGGATCGCGAAGTCGACGCCGGCCTCGTTGAGCAGCGTCGCGACCGCGCGCGTGGTCTTCTTCGCCTTGTCCTCGAACGCGCCGGCGCAGCCGACCCAGAACAGGTACTCGAAGTCCTCGTCGCCGCCGGCCCGCTTGATCTCGAAGTCCAGGCCCTTGGTCCAGTCCTCGCGGGTGTTCTGCGGGGAGCCCCAGGGGTTGCCCTTGTTCTCCAGGTTGCGCAGCATGACGCCGGCCTCGGAGGGGAAGTTCGACTCGATCAGCACCTGGTAGCGGCGCATGTCGACGATGTGGTCCACGTGCTCGATGTCGACCGGGCACTGCTCGACGCAGGCGCCGCAGGTGGTGCAGGACCAGAGCACGTCCGGGTCGATGACGCCCATCTCGGCCTCGTCGCCGATCAGCGGGCGCTTGCCCTCGGCCACGGCCAGCACGTCCATGTGCGCGAGCTGGGCCTCGGTGGCCTTCTCCTCGCCCATCAGATCCTTGCCGCCGCCGGCCAGCAGGTAGGGCGCCTTCGCGTAGGCGTGGTCCCGCAGGCTCAGGATCATGAGCTTCGGGGAGAGCGGCTTGCCGGTGTTCCACGCCGGGCACTGCGACTGGCAGCGGCCGCACTCGGTGCAGGTGGAGAAGTCCAGCAGGCCCTTCCAGGTGAACTGCTCGACCTGGTTGACGCCGAACTGGTCCTTCTCCGGGTCCGCCTCCTCGAAGTCGAGCGGCTTGCCCTCGCTCATCATCGGCCGGAGCGCACCGAGGCCGGAGCCGGCCGGCTTCGCGGGCTCGCGCTTGAAGTAGATGTTGAAGAACGCCAGGAACCGGTGCCAGGCGACGCCCATGGTGACGTTCAGCGAGATCACGATGAGCCAGGTCATCGAGATCATGATCTTGACCATGGCCGCGACGCTGGCGCCCGCCTCCCAGTCCGGGAGCACGGCGCCGACCGCGTGGCTGAGCGGCGCGGCCCAGAGCGGGTAGGCGAAGTGGCCGGTGGCGACCTTGAAGCCGCGGATCAGGAACCCGAAGATCAGGACCAGCAGCACGATCCACTCGACGAAGTAGCCCTGCCACATCGTGGAGCCGGTGAAGCGGGAGCGGCCGCCGGGCCGGCTCGGCCGGTTCGCCAGGCGCACCGCCATCAGGTAGACGATGCCGGCGATGCCGAAGATCGCGATCCACTCGGTCGCGAGGCCGAAGACCACCCAATGGCCGATGATCGGCAGCTCACCGGTGGGCGTGACGACCTCGAAGTACGCCTCCAGCACCAGCAGCGACAGCACGATGAAGCCGACCATCACGAACCAGTGCGCGGCGCCGATCAGGCTCCACTTGAACATCCGGGTGTGCAGCGCGGTCTCCCGCAGCATGACCACGGTGCGCGACAGCGGGTCGGCCAGCCGGTCGGGCGCGGGTTGCCCGAGCCTGATCACCTGGACGATCCGGCGGACCGCGCGCACCGCCAGCACGACGGCGACCGCCGTGATGGCGAAGGCGACGATCGTCGTCACGATCTGGACGCTGCCCATGCGAAGGCCTCCCGGGACTGCGGCGATGTTACGGCGGCGACACGAGCCTACGCGCGTGGTTACTCATGAGTAACACAAGGCGCGCCGTAACGTGAAGCATCTCGCAGCCGACGGGATCACCCTAGGTCGTACGCAAGCAGGCGGGAGCCGCGACGCGCAGTGTGATCCACCACGCGCGGCTCCCGCCGCCAAGCAAGGACTCAAACGGCACGAACCGCAACCGGGCCGCGAGCACCACCACCGAAACGTGGGGTGTCCGGGGGCTCGGCCCCCGGAGCAGAAACGACGCCCGCGACTCCGATCCGACCTCGCCTAGGCGAGCGTCCTCACCGCCACCGCGTGAAGACGATGAGGGAAGCGACCATCGAGCCGAAGCCGACGCCCAGGTTCCAGTAGCCCCAGGACATGACCGGGTACTGCTGGCTGGACAGGTAGTAGAGCACCAGCCAGGCGATGCCTGCGATGAGCAGCGCACAGGCGAGCGCCGGCACCCACACCGGGCTGGGCTTGCCAGCCGCCGCACCGGTCGTCGCCGGCCGGATGTCGGCGGGCGGGGTGTAGACCTTCTTCTTGCGGACCTGTGACTTAGGCACTGCATCTCCTGGTGGTTGCCATCGTGGCGCCGGGTCGCCCGCTGACCAGGCGACCGGTTGGCAGCGGCGGTGGTCCGTGGCGAAATACTGTTCGTTCGTTAGCGTAGTCAAGGCGGCGCGCTAAAGCATCGACGGGCCGCAAAGAAACTGTGACAGGTCGGCCGTCGCAGGACGGGGAGGACGGAACACGCGTGGAGTACACCGACGACGTCCGGTCGTGGCGGCAGGTGCTCGGGCGCGCCACCGGGGCCCTGCGGCCCGGCAAGCGCGGCCGTAAACCCACTGTCTGGTCGATCGGCACACCCGTGATCGCGCTGGCCGCGGGCCTGCTGTTCACCACCAGCGCCACCACGGCGGCCGGCACCGCGCTGCGCGAGGACCGCCGCCCCCAACTCACCCAGCTGATCGAGGACGAGCGCGACCGGGTGGAGAGCGTGCAGGAGCAGGCCGCGGCGCTGCGCGACGAGATCCGGGCCAAGACGCTCGCCCAGGGCTCCTCGGACAGCTCGGTCCAGGAGCAGAACACGCGCGCGGACAAATATCAGCAGCAGGCCGGGTTCACCGCGCTGGGCGGGCCGGGCATCCGCGTGGTGCTGGACGACGCACCGCGCACCGACTCGACGAACGGCGCCACCAACGATGACCTGGTCGTCCACCAGGGCGACGTGCAGGCGGTGGTCAACGGTCTGTGGTCCGGCGGGGCCGAGGCGATGTCGATTATGGGAGTACGGGTCATCTCGACCAGCGCGGTACGCTGTGTCGGAAACACGCTGCTTCTTCATGGGCGGGTCTACTCCCCGCCCTTCGAGATAATTGCGATCGGTGACCCGGAGCCGATGCGGCAGTCCCTCGCCGCCTCGTCCGGGGTCCAGGCCTTCCGCCAGGCGGTGGCCGACTATGGACTCGGTTACCGAGAGACCGTGGAAGGGAACACCACCGTGCCGGCGTATGACGGATCCACCGCCCTGCGCACGGCGACGGTCCCTGAGTGACCCCGATGAACGGCGACACCCCTCCCCGGCGTCGTGCACAGCCCGCAACATATGCGGCCAGCACGTATACGCCCGCGTCCGAAGAGCCGCCTCCGCCCCCGCCGCCGGCGGTGCGGCCCGCCGGGAGCGCGGCCGTGGACGGCACCGCGACAGTGCCGCGCGTCTACGGCGGCAGCGCGCCGAACCCGCCGACGACGTATGGGCGCAGGCCCTCGCCGTACCCCAAAAGCCCTGAAGGTCTTCAAAGCCCTTCAAGCCCGGCACACGGTACGGGTACGCCGTCCGTGACGCCCCCGACCGCCCCGCGTGCGGCCGCGCCCGGCGTGGACGGTGCCACGAGCCTGCTGCCACCGGTCGCGGCACGTCCCGCCTACCAGACGACGCATCCCGCCGCCGAGGCCACGTCGATGATGGGGACGATACTCAGCCCCGGGCCGGGCGGGCGGCGACGCAAGCCGGATCCGGAGGACGAGGCCCCGGCGGAACCGCCGAAGATCCCCCGAGGTGCCAAGGTGGTCCAGCTGCGCGCGCAGCGGACCGATGAGGGCTACAAGAGCGTCTACTCCGAGCTGACCCGGCCCACGATCTTCTCCCGGATCATGGTGGGCGTCCGCGGCGCCGGCGAAGTCATGATCACCTTCGGCCTGATCGTGCTGCTGTTCGCGGCCTACGAGGTGTGGGGCGCCGGCGCGGTCGTCGACGCGCACCAGGACGATCTGAACGAGCAGCTCAACCAGGCCTGGGACAACGCGCCCACGGTCGGCCCGACGCCCAGCGGTGTCGGCCCCACGGCCGGCGCGCCGCCCGGTGGCCCGATCGGCCGGCTCTGGATCCCGCGACTGGAGAAGAACTGGGTGGTCAACCAGGGCGTCACGCCGGACGACATCCGGTACGCCCCCGGCCACTACCCGAACAGCGCGATGCCCGGCGAGGTCGGCAACTTCTCGGTCGCGGGCCACCGCAACGTCGCCACGTTCTGGGCGCTCGACCAGCTGAACGAGGGCGATCCGATCGTGGTCGAGACCCGGGACACCTGGTACATCTACCAGGTCACCCAGGAACATGTGGTCAAGCCGACGCAGGTCGAGGTGGTCGCGCCGGTGCCGAATTATCCGGGGGCCGTGCCGACCAAGCACATGCTCACGCTGACGACCTGTCACCCCAAGCTGGACAACTACCAGCGGCTGATCATCCACGCCGAGCTGACCGAGCAGATGCCGCGGACCCCCGACGGCCCGAAGCCCTCGGTGCTGGAGTAACCGCATGTACGCATGGATCTGGCGCAAGCTGCCGTACGGCACCTCCGGCAAGATAGCCGGGTCACTGCTGATCACCGGCGTGCTGGTCGCGGTGCTCTGGTTCGCGGTCTTCCCGTGGGTCGAGCCGATCGTGTTCTCCGACGAGGTGCAGGTCGGCGACGACTACGGCACCTCGACGCAGAACGACCCGCTCGGTGGGGACGGCACGCCCGCACCCACCGACGAGCACGCCATCCCGTACGACACCCAGTCCAACAACCCCGAGCCGACGGCGAGCTGACGATGCGCATTCTCGTGATCGACAATTACGACTCGTTCGTCTTCAACCTGGTGCAGTACCTGGGCCAGCTGGGCGCCGAGTGCGAGGTCCGGCGCAACGACGAGATCTCCGTGGACGAGGCCGGCGGGTTCGGCGCGGCCGGGATCCTGCTCTCCCCCGGTCCGGGCACGCCCGAGCGCGCCGGGATCACCATGGACGTGATCCGGGCCTACGCCGGGAAGATCCCGCTCTTCGGTGTCTGCCTCGGCCACCAGGCGATCGGTGCCGCGTTCGGTGCCACCGTCACGCACGCGCCGGAGCTGCTGCACGGCAAGACCTCGCTGGTCACGCACAACGGTGCGGGCGTGCTGGCCGGGCTGCCGGAGCCGTTCACCGCGACGCGGTACCACTCGCTCGCGGTCGTGCCGGAGACGCTGCCGGACGAGATCGAGGTGACCGGCCGGACCGAGTCCGGCGTGGTCATGGCCATGCGGCACCGCACGCTCGCGGTCGAGGGCGTGCAGTTCCACCCGGAGTCGGTGCTGACCGAGGGCGGCCACACCATGCTGGCGAACTGGCTGGCCGCCTGCGGCCTCACCTCAGCGCTGGACCGCGCGCCGGAGCTGGCCGCCGAGGCCGAGGTGCGCCGCCGCGGCGCGTTCGTCTCCGCCTGATCGTCTTCCCTTGAACGGCCGAGGGCCGTGACCTTCGCGGTCACGGCCCTCGTCGTGTCGTTGTGTCAGTCGAACAGCCCGCCGCCACCACCGGAGGCGGTCGGCGTCGGCGTCGGCGTGCCGGTCGGCGGGTCGCTGTCGCCCGGGTCCGGCGTGGTGGCGCCCGGGTCCGGCTCCTCGTTCTTCTGCACCGTGATCTGGATCGTGCTGTTCTTCTTCACGGTCTGGCCCTGGTTCGGGTTCTGGTCGGTCACCGTCGGGGTCTGGTTCGCCGGGATCGACTCGCCCGGGAGCTCCGTCACCTTGAAACCGGCCTGCTCCAGGATCCCCCGCGCCGAGGCCACGGGCTGACCGACCACGTTCGGCACCTCGACCAGGTTGCCGCGCGACACATCGACCTGGATCGGCGTGCCCTTGGCGACGGTCTCACCCTCACGCTCGACCTTGACGACCTGGCCCGCCGGGGCCGCATTGTCCACCTCATTGCGGTCGGGCTTCAGGCCCCACTGCTCAAGGTTCGCCTTGACGGCGTCGTACTGCAGGCCGACACCGGCCGGCACCGTCACCTTGTCCGGCTCCTGGCACACGGTCAGCGTGACGGTGGAGTTGGTCGGTGCCCTGCTCTCCGCGCCCGGTGACTGCTTGATCACCTTGCCGGTCTCGCAGTTGTCGGTCTGCGGATCGGCGAACGCGGGGACGAAGCCGTCCTTCTTGAGCGCGGCCTCCGCCTCCTGCTGGGACATCCCGATGACGTTGCTGACCTGCAGGTCCGTGGTGTCGTTGCCATCGGTTTCGCGCAGTGCCATCCAGGCGATCAGGCCGATCACCACCAGCACCGCGACCGCGCTCAGGCCGGCCACGACCCAGGCGGAGGACTCCTTGCGCTGCTGCGGCGGCGGGTAGCCACCGCCCTGCGGGATCGCACGCGTCGCACCGGACATGTGCGGGGACGCCGGGCCCATGTACTGGGTCTCGTCCTCGCGCATCACCGGCGTGGCCATCACCGGGCGGCCGGTGGCGGCACGCAGCAGGTCCGCGCGCATCTCGCCGGCGCTCTGGTAGCGGTTGGCCGGGTTCTTCGACAGCGCCTTGAGCGCGATCGCGTCCAGGTCGGAGCCGGCCTCGGGGTTCAGGTCGCTCGGCGTCGGCGGCTCTTCCCGCACGTGCTGGTACGCGACGCTGACCGGGCTGTCGCCGATGAACGGCGGGTGGCCCACGACCAGCTCGAACAGCACACAACCGGCCGCGTAGACGTCCGACCGGGCGTCGACCGGCTCACCGCGCGCCTGCTCCGGCGACAGGTACTGCGCCGTGCCGATGACCGCGCTGGTCTGCGTCATCGTGGTGGCGCCGCTGGCCAGTGCGCGGGCGATGCCGAAGTCCATCACCTTGACCTGACCGGTCTGCGTCACCATCACGTTGCCGGGCTTGATGTCCCGGTGGATGATGCCGTGCCGGTGGCTGAACTCCAGCGCGGCGCAGATGTCGGCCATGATCTCGAAGGCCCGGCGGGGCTGGAACCGGCCCTCCTCGGTGAGGACCTCCTTCAGCGTCCGCCCGTTGACGAACTCCATGACGATGAAGGGCAGCTTCTCGCCGGTGGGGGCGATCTCCTCGCCCGTGTCGTAGACCGCGACGATCGCGGGGTGGTTCAGGGCGGCGGCGTTCTGTGCCTCCCTGCTGAAACGCATCTGGAAGGTGTTGTCACGGGCGAGATCGGTCCGGAGCATCTTGATCGCGACGTCACGGCCGAGCCGGAGGTCGCGGCCTTGGTGCACCTCGGCCATACCGCCATAGCCGAGCAGCTCGCCGACCTGATACCTGCCACCCAGCAGGCGGGCCTGCGCAGTCATCTCGTCTGTCGTCCTTCGGTCGAGGGGGGCTGGTTCGTCCCCGGCGCCGGCTCGTCGCCGGCATGGTCGCTGAACACATGCGGGACCGGTCGATCATTCTCGATCACCCGGTCCGGGTCAATTCGCTCATCCCGACGGTACGACGCAGCCGAGACAATGTCAGTTCCGGCGTTGCTGACGAGGCTCGTCACACCCGGGGGCGTGCCGAGACTCAAGCTACTGTTACTCCGCCCGGCGAGCCAGGCGATGACGCCGGCGCAGAGCAGGACCAGGAGGCCGAG
This sequence comes from Catenuloplanes japonicus, assembly GCF_000717135.1. GTDB lineage: Bacteria > Actinomycetota > Actinomycetes > Mycobacteriales > Micromonosporaceae > Catenuloplanes > Catenuloplanes japonicus. The sequence goes on along the minus strand of NZ_JNXY01000025.1, from coordinate 67,728 downwards.
CACGATGGCCAGCACGATCAGCACCTGGCGGCTGGTCGAGCCACCGGCCGGCGGCGGGTACATCGGCGCGTAGTGCTGCTGCTGCGGCGCCCCGATCGGGGGCGGAACCGTGGCGGCACCACGCACGTGAGGTCCCCCGATCGGGGGAACCGCACCGCCGGACATCGGCTGTCCGCTGATCGGCGGCTGCATGGCCGGTGGAAGCCCGCCCGCGCCGACCGCGGCCGGGGAGGTCGGGGACGCGGTGCCGGTGGCCGGCGGCGCGGAGACCCGGCCGGTGATCGGCGCGCCGGAGCTCGGACGGTTCGCCGGGCGCGGCGTGTTGGCCAGCGAGGACGCGGCCTGCCGGGCGACCACGGCCATCGCGGCCGCGCTCGGGTAACGGCTGGCCGGCTGCTTCGACATCGCGCGCTCGACGATCGACCGGACCTGCGGCGGAATGTCCGACGGCAGCGGGCGGGGCGCGTCGCGGACGTGCCGCATCGCGATGTCCAGCGGGTTGTCGCCCTCGAACGGGCGGCGGCCGGAGAGGCACTGGTAGGCGACCACGCCGAGCGCGTAGACGTCCGACGCGGGCGTGGCGACCTCGCCGGAGGCCTGCTCGGGCGAGATGTACGCCGCGGTGCCCAGCACCGAGCCGGCCACGGTCAGCGAGCCCACCATGTCCGACCGGGCGATGCCGAAGTCGGTGAGGACCAGCGTGCCGTTCGGCCGTACCAGCAGGTTTCCGGGCTTGACGTCGCGGTGCACGATGCCCTTCTGGTGGGCTGCGTGCAGCGCGTCCGCGGCCTGGGCGACCAGCGCCATGGTGCGGGCCGGGGTCAGCCGGCCGACCTTGCCGAGCGTGCGGGAGAGCGCGTCGCCCTCCACGTACTCCATGACCAGGAACGCGACCTGGCTGTCGCTGCCGTAGTCGTAGATGTCCACCACGCCGGGGTGGTTGACCGTGGCCATGGTGCGGGCCTCGCCGCGGAAGCGCTCGGCGAAGCCGTGCTCGTCCAGCAGCGCCGGCAGCAGGATCTTGACCGCGACGGTCCGGCCGAGCACCTCGTCGGTGCCCTTCCAGACGTCGCCCATGCCGCCGCTGGCGATGCGGTCTTCCAGGCGGTAGCGACCGCCGAGCATGGTCCCGGGGGCGATCATCACTTACCCGCCCGCTCGGCCGTGACGGCCTTCAGGATCTGGCCGGAGATGCGGGCCGCCTCGGCGGAGCCGCCGTCGCCGGCCGCTTCCAGGAAGACCGCGACGGCGGAGATCGGCTTGCCGTCCTTCATGGCGTAACCGACGAACCAGCCGTGGTTGTCCGTGATCCCGTTCTGCGAGGTACCGGTCTTGCCGCCGACGTCGTAGCCGGGGACCTGCGCGGACTTGGAACCGCCGTTGACGACGACGCTCTGCATCATCTTCTGCAGGTCGCGGGCCACGTCGCTGGACACGGAACGGCGCAGTTCCTCCGGGTTGACCGTGTAGTGCGTGGAGGTACGGTCCGGGCCGAGCAGCCGCTCCACCAGGTACGGCCGCATCTGGACACCGTCGTTCGCCACCGCGGCCGCGATCATCGCGCCCTGCAACGGCGTCATCCGCACGTCCTTCTGGCCGATCGCGGTCTGGGCCATCGCGGCCTTGTCCTCGGAGCCGTCCGCGTTCGCGACCTCACCGACGTGGCTGGACGCCACGGTCAGGCCGTTGTTCTCCTTCAGGTTCCCGCAGGTCAGCGCCTCGTCCTCGAACCCGAACGCCTCCGCCTTCTTCTTGATCACGTCCCGGCCGAGATCCACACCGAGCCGGGAGAAGCTCGTGTTGCAGGAGACGGTCAACGCCTCGATCATCGAGATCTGATCCTGCGGGCAGACACTCGGCGACGCGTTCGTGATCTCATGCGTCGTGCCGGGTGCCACGTACGACGGACCGGCCTTCAGCATCGTCTCCGGCGTACGACCGGCCTCCAGCGCCGCAGCCGAGTCGATCACCTTGAACACCGAACCGGGCGGCCAGGTGTCGGCCACCGCGCGGTTCAGCAGCGGCTTCGTCTTGTCGCCGTCCAGCGCGGCGAACGCGGCGTCCGCGTCCTTCTTGGTGTGGCTGGCCAGCTGTGTCGGGTCGAAGCTGGGCATCGAGACCATCGCCTGGATGCCGCCGGTGGCCGGGTCGATCGCCACCGCGGCGCCGACCTTCACACCGAGCTTGTTGTCCTTGAGCTGCTGGTACGCCGTCTCCTGCGCGGCCTTCGAGATCGACAGCAGCACGTTGCCGCCCGCCGACTCCTCGCCGGTGAACATCGCGCGGACCCGGTCGGTGAAGAGCTCGTCGCTCTGCCCGGAGAGGTACGCGTTCTCGAACCGCTCGACCGAGCTCGCGGTGTTGTAGACCGGCTTGTAGCCGATCACGTGCGCGTAGACGTCCTTGAACGGGTACTCACGCTGGTAGCGCAGCCGGCCGTCGGTGCCCTTGCTCAGCGCCACCGCCTCCGTGCTCACGCCGGCGGCCTTGACCTCGATGTTGCCGCGCTGCTTGCCGTACTCCACATCGCGAAGCCGGAACGCGTTCCGCTCATGGGTGCGGTACTCCTCACCCTTGGCGGCCTGCACCCAGTTGAGGTTCGCGAAGAGCAGGCCGAACAGGACCAGGATGACCACGCTGGCCTTGCGCAGAGGCGCGTTCACGGGCGGATCACCTCGGTCTCGGCACCGTGCAGCTGCTGCGGAGCGGGCTTGCCGCCCGGCGCCGCCGCGAGACCGCCGCCCGAGGCGAGCGGGCGGCGTGCCGCGTCCGAGATCCGGAGCAGCATCGCGACCAGCATCCAGTTGGCCATCAAGGAGGAGCCTCCGGAGGAGAGGAACGGGGTCGTCTGGCCGGTCAGCGGAATCAGGCCGGTGATGCCACCGATGATGACGAAGACCTGCAAACCGAGGGTGAACGCGAGGCCACCGGCGACCAGCTTGCCGAACGAGTCCCGGACGTCGAGCGCGGCCCGCAGCCCGCGCTCGACGATGATCAGGTAGAGCGTCAGCAGCGAGATCAGGCCGAAGAGCCCGATCTCCTCACCCATGCCGGCGAAGATGAAGTCGTTCTGGACCTCGGGGATGATGCCGGGGCTGCCGCCGCCGGGCCCGGTGCCGAACAGACCGCCGGTGCCGAACGCGAACAACGCCTGTACCAGCTGATAGCCGTCACCGTCGATGTCGCCGAACGGGTCGAGCCAGACCGTCGCGCGGTCGTAGAAGTTCGCGAACGGGCCGCCGACCAGCTCACCCAGGTAGTAGGCGAGGAACACGCCGCCGAAGAAGAGCACCAGGCCGATGATCAGCCAGCTCGACCGTTCGGTGGCCACGTAGAGCGTGACGACGAACATGCCGAAGTACAGCAGCGCGGTGCCCAGGTCCTTCACGAACACCAGGAGCAGCAGCGACATCATCCAGACGCCGAGGACCGGGCCGAGGTCGCGGCCACGCGGGAAGTCGATGCCCAGGAACCGCTTGCTGGCCAGCGACAGCACCTCGCGCTTGCGCACCAGGTAGAACGCGAAGAAGACGACCAGCGCCAGCTTCCCGAACTCACCGGGCTGGATGGCGAACGCGCTGCCGAACCGGATCCACAGCTTGGCGCCGTTGACCTCGGAGTACTGCGCGGGCAGCACGGCCGGGATCATGATCAGGATGATGGCGCCCAGGCCGAGCGTGTACGAGTACCGCGAGACGTTCCGGTGGTCGCGGATGAGCACCAGCAGCGCCGCGGCCAGGATCACCGAGATCAGCGTCCAGGCCAGCTGCCGGCCGCCGACACCGGCGAACGCGCCCCGGTCCGCAGCCTCGGCCACGCCGCTGACGTCGTCCAGGTCCAGGCGGCGGAGGAAGCCGACGCCCATGCCGTTGAGCAGCGCGGCCGCCGGGATCAGTACCGGGTCCGCGAACGGCGCGAGGAACCGCACCACCACGTGCAACGCCAGGAACACCCCGGCGAGCGCCGCGGTCGGCACCCAGAAGTCCGGGGTGATCGTGTCGAGCATGGTCGCCTCGACGGTCGCCGAGTACGCCAGCACCAGGAGCAGCGCCAGCGCCAGCAGCGCAAGCTCGCTGTTGCGGCGCTTGGTGCTGTCGATCTTGAGTCGCGGCATCTCGCCCGTGGTGGCGGGCGGAGATGCCGGTGCGGCTGGCGCTGTCACAGTTCTTCCCTGCGGTCGGTGGAGCCGGGGCTCAGTCGGCCGGCCGACAGGTCGCCGGATCGGCGACCGGCGGCGCGGGCGTCTCGGCGGCGGGCGTGGTCTCCGGTGCGGCGGGCGTGGTCACCACGGGGGTCGGGGTGACGGACGCGCCGGCGACCGGTGAGGCGGAGGCCTCCGGTGACGCCGAAGGGGCGGCCGGAGTGGGGGACGGTGTCGGATCCGCCGTGGGCGCGACCTGGCAGGCCGGCTTCAGGTTCGGGTTGGAGGGGGTGTCCGCGGTCAGCTCGTCGAGCCGGCGCTCCGCGTCCGTGCGATCGTTGGCGACGATCCCCTTCTTGACCCGCTCCTGTGCGGTGACGGTGAGATCCTCCAGCGTGGCGGCAGCACTGGTCTCCCGCACGTTGGAGAGCGCGAACCCGGCTATCTCCCCGGGCACGCCCTGGAAGACCGCGAGTTTGCCGTCGTCGGTGGCACCCACGTAGTACTGCGACTGCGTGTACTGCCAACCGCCCCAGACGCCACCGGCCAGCACCGCGAGCAGCGCGACCGAGAGCACGGCGGTGCGTACCGGGTGCCGGCGCGGACCGTCCGGCGCACCGGTGGACTCGGAGGATTCCTCCGTCTCCGGCTGGGCCGCACGAGGCGGGTTCAGCGCGGAGGCGCGGGCCGCGGGCGTGGACGTGTCCGTCACGGTGCCCAGACCCCGGTCACCGGCGGCGGCGCCGCCGACCATCGGGGCGAGCTCCACGATGTCGCCGTCCGTGGCGTCCGCGATCACGACCGTGATGTTGTCCGGGCCACCGCCGCGGAGCGCGAGCTGCACGAGCCGCTCGACGCACTGCTGGGGGTCGACGTACTCCCGGAGCGTGTCCGCGATCGTGTCGGCGCTGACCACGGCGGAGAGGCCGTCCGAGCAGATCAGGTAGCGGTCGCCGGGCAGCACCTGGCGAACGCTGTACTCAGGATCGATGTCCCGGCCGTCCAGCGCGCGGGTGAGCAACGAGCGCTGGGGGTGGCTGCCGGCCTCCTCGGGGCTGATCCGCCCCTCGTCGACCAGCATCTGGACGTACGTGTCGTCCTTCGTGATCTGCGAGAACTCGCCGTCCCGGAGCAGGTACGCCCGGGAGTCGCCGATGTGCACCATGCCGAACTTGGTGCCCGAGAAGAGAGCGGCGGTGAGCGTGGTGCCCATGCCCTCCATCTGCGGGTTCGCGTCGACGGTGTCGCGGAGCTGCTGATTGGCTGTCTCGACGGCGTTCCGTAGCGCGTCGACCAGGGCGCTGCCCGGCACGTCCTCGTCCAGCGGGGCCATCGCACCGATCACGATGTTGCTGGCGACGTCACCGGCGGCCATGCCGCCCATGCCATCGGCCACGGCAAGGAGCCGCGGCCCGGCATAGACGGAATCCTGGTTACCGTCTCGAATCAGACCGCGGTCACTGCGTGCCGCGTAGCGCAGGGTCAGAGTCATGGCCGCAACTCGATCGAGGTGCGCCCGATCTTGATCGGGACGCCCAGGGGGACGGGGGTAGGCCCAGTGACCTTAGCGCGATCTAGATATGTCCCGTTCGTCGAGCCCATGTCCTCAAGGAACCATTGGCCGTCTCGGGGCATCAGTCGCGCGTGCCGGGCGGACGCGTAGTCATCCGTGATTACCAACGTGGAGTCCTCGGCACGTCCAATAGTGATCGGCGCCTCACCCAGGGTGATGCGAGTACCGGCCAGCTGACCGGCCGTGACCACCATCTGGCGGGCCGAACGGCCACGCTTGACCTTCGCCGCAGGGCGCGCCTGATTGAAGGCCGCGCCCACCCCCCGCGGCGCGGCCACCAGACGGCTGGACCGCGCGCCGGCGAAAAGATCTCGCCGGATCACGCCGACCACCGTGAACACGAAGATCCACAGAAGGACGATCAGGCCTATCCGGGCGACAGTGAGGACAAGCTCTGGCAAGGCGCCTAACCGTCCACGCGGAAGGTCAGCGTCGTCGTGCCGAGCTGGACCATGTCACCGGGATTCAACGCGACCGCGGAGACCCGCTGCCCGTTGACCATCGTCCCGTTGGTCGATCCCAGATCGGTCAGCACCACCTGGCTGCCGTCGAAGTCGAGGCGCGCGTGCCGCCGGGAGATCCCGACGTCGGGCAGGCGAAGATTCGCCTGGTCGCCACGACCGATGACGGTCGAACCGATCTGCAGCGGGTAGGTGCGCCCGTCGCCGGAGACCAGACGGATGTTGCGACCGCCCGGGGCACCGCCGCCGTGCTGGTCGTAGCCACCCTGCTGGCCATAGCCGCCCTGCTGGTCGTAACCACCCTGCTGGCCGTAGCCACCCTGGTCGTAACCACCGCCGGCACCCTGGTCGTAGCCGCCCTGCATCGGGGCGACCTCGCCACCGGTGTAGACCTCGGCCGTGACCCGGAACATGCCGGTGTCAAGGCCGTCACCACGCTCGATCTCGACGATGACGTCGCCGTACACGGTCCAGGCCTGCTCACCGATGAACTCGGCCTGGGACTGCGCCAGCTCCTGCGCGAGGGCAGCAGCGTAGGGCGCCAGACGACTGTGGTCGTAGGGCGAGAGGTCGATCACGTAGCGGTTCGGGACCAGAGTGCGCCCGCCGGCCAGGATAGCCTTGTGCGCCTCTGCCTCTCGTTGCATGGCGTTGAGGATCTCCACGGGGTGGACGACCCCCTTGAAGACCTTGGCGAAGGCCCCTTCGACAAGGCCTTCCAATCGCTTCTCGAAGCGTTGCAGCACGCTCACCGGCTCCTCCTCGGGTTCCGAGGACATGATGGTATCCGGCCGCCGCTCACGCAGCTCGCGTGGCAAACGACCGCTGGTTGCCAGTCTTCATACAGCGACCGACGGGTGCCGTGCTACTCTTCCGAGGCATCACGGGCGGAAAGCTGCTCACAGCAAGGAAATCCGTGATGCGAGCCTTGGACAGCCTAGTCTGTCCGGGCAACCCCCAAGAACAACAGCAGCGGAGTTGTTATCGATGCTGCAGTTGATCTTGAGGTTGGAACGGAAAACCGGGAACCCCCGGCGCAAGGCCCCCAAGCCTATGCCCTAGGGTAGTTCTCAGCCACGGGGATGTGGCGGAATGGCAGACGCGCACGGTTCAGGTCCGTGTGTCCGAAAGGACGTGGGGGTTCAACTCCCCCCATCCCCACGAGAGTTCAGGGCCCTGTGTCCGCGGAAAGCGCGGACCGGGGCCCTCTCGTTATTCCGCTCCGGGGGCCGAGCCCCCGGAAGCCCCGCGGTGCGAGCGGTTGCGGTGCGTCGTGGCACCCGGCGGGCTTCGCCCTCCGAAGATCAAACCCCGCACCCCGAAGATCCAACCCCAAAAAAACTCAGGGCCATTTGTGGGTACGGGTGTGTTGCGCCCTTAAAGGTCTGATTTTTGGGGTTGCGGGATGGTTTGTGGGTCGTTGAAGGCAGGAAGAGCTTCGGCGGGTCGTGGACTTGGGGTGTTCGGTGAGTGTGGCGCTGGTAACCGGGGCCGGTGGGCTCATTGGGTCGGAGGCGGTGCGGCACTTCGCTGGGCTCGGGCTGGATGTCGTGGGGATCGACAACGACATGCGGGCGCAGTTCTTCGGGCGCGAGGCGTCGACCGCGTGGAACGTACGACGGCTGGGCCGCGATCTCCGCTCCGCTTACATGCACTTTGACCTGGACATCCGTGATCGGGACGGGCTCGGGTCGGTGTTCAAGAAATTCGGCTCGGATATCTCTGTTGTGATCCACACCGCAGCGCAGCCGTCGCATGACTGGGCGGTCAGGGATCCGTTTACGGATTTCGATGTGAATGCGGTCGGGACATTGAACGTGCTGCAGAACGTGCGGGAGCACTGCGAAGAGGCGCCGTTCATTCATTGCTCCACCAACAAGGTGTATGGCGACGGGGTCAATCGACTGCCGTTCGTGGAGCTGGAGACGCGGTTCGAGCTGGTGGACGGGCATCCCTGGGCCGGGGGTGTACCCGAGGAGATGTCCATAGATCAGGTCCTGCACTCGGTGTTCGGAGCGTCCAAGGTGGCGGCGGACGTGATGGTGCAGGAGTACGGGCGGTACTTCGGGATGCGGACCGCGGTTTTCCGCGGGGGAACTTTGACCGGACCCGCGCATTCCGCCACTGAGCTGCACGGTTATCTGGCTTACTTGATGCGGTGCAACATGGAGCAGCGCGTCTACAAGATCTTCGGCTACAAGGGAAAAATGGTTCGTGACTCTATTCACAGTCACGACGTACTGACGGCCTTCGAGGCGTTCTTTCGCGCTCCTCGATCCGGCGCCGTCTACAACCTGGGTGGCGGGCGCCGGTCGAACAGCTCGCACCTGGAGGCCTTTGCGCTGGCCCAGGCCATTACCGGGCTGGAGATGCGGACCGAGTACCTGCCCGATCACCGCGTCGGTGACCACCGCTGGTGGATCGGGTCGAACGCGGCGTTCGAGCGCGACTATCCGGCGTGGCGGCAGCGCTACGACGTACCGATGATCCTGCGGGAGATCCACGAGGCGAACGCCGACAAGTGGATCCCGGGGTTCGTGTCGTGATCACCCAGGGCAAACGCAACGTACTCGGCGTGATGGTCGACGCGGTCGACTACGAGTCCGCGATCACCCAGATCATCGGGGCGGCCCGGGACCGCCGGCCGTTCGCGCTGACCGCGCTGGCCGTGCACGGCGTGATGACCGGCGTGCTGGACCCCGCGCACAACGCGCGGCTCAACTCGTTCGACCTGGTCACGCCGGACGGGCAGCCGGTGCGCTGGGCGCTGAACCTGCTGCACGCGGCCGGGCTCACCGACCGCGTCTACGGGCCGGAGCTCACGCTGCGGGTGCTGGCCCGGTGCGCGGCCGAGGAGCTGCCAGTCTACCTCTACGGCTCGACCGAGGACACGCTCGCGCTGCTGGTCCCGGCGCTGTCCGGCATGTTCCCCGGCATCCGGATCGCGGGCGTGGAGTCGTCGAAGTTCCGGCCGGTCGAGGCCGGCGAGGACGAGGAGATCGCGGCGCGGATCAAGGCGTCCGGTGCGCGGCTGGTCCTGGTCGGACTCGGCTGCCCGCGCCAGGAGGTGTTCACGTACGCGATGCGGCCGTTGCTCGACATGCCGCTGCTGGCCGTCGGCGCCGCGTTCGACTACCACGCCGGCCTGCTGAGGAACCCGCCCGCCTGGATGCAGCGCGTCGGCCTGGAGTGGTTCTGGCGGCTCGGCCTGGAACCGCGGCGGCTGTGGCGCCGGTACATCGTGCTGAACCCGGCGTACCTGGCCCGGCTCGGCGCGCAGAAGGCCCGGCTGTGGGAGGCGCAACCGCCGGAACCGGCCAACGAACGTCCGCCGACGTTCTCGATCTGAAGAGGGCTTTTCTTCAGGCAAGCGCTTTCCTATGCTGTTGCGGCACGCCGACCACTCCGATCACCCCGGAAGGTGCCGCATGAAGATCGACGACGGGCTCGGCCCGGCGGACCTGCTCCCCCGCATCGCGCGGCTGTGGGAGGCCTCCGCCGCGAAGATCGACTCGATCGAGCAGAGCTGCCCGCCCGGCTCCCCCTCGCCGGTCTTCACGGTCGCGGGCCGCTACACCGCGCGCGGCTGGACCGAGTGGACCCAGGGCTTCCAGTACGGTTCCGCGATCCTCCAGTTCGACGCGACCGGCGACGAGCGCTTCCTGACGATCGGCCGGGACGCCACGATCGCGGTGATGGCCGGCCACGTCAGCCACATCGGCGTGCACGACCACGGCTTCAACAACGTCAGCACGTACGGCAACCTCTGGCGCCTGGCGAACGAGGGCCGGATCTCCGCGGACGATCGCCACTTCCACGAGCTGGCCCTAAAGATCACCGGCGCGGTGCAGGCGGCCCGCTGGCAGACCACGCAGGACGGCACCGGCTACATCTACTCGTTCAACGGGCCGCAGTCGCTGTTCGTGGACACCATCCGGTCCTGCCGCGCGCTGGCCGTGTCGCACCTGCTCGGGCACGCTTTGATGGGCGAGCACGACGAGCGGATCTCGCTGCTCGGCCGGATCGTCGAGCACGCGCGCAACACCGCCCGGTTCAACATCTGGTACGGCGCCGGCCGCGACTTCTACGACCTGCGCGGCCGCACCGCGCACGAGTCGCTGTTCAACGTGAACGACGGTCACTTCCGCGCGCCGAGCACGCAGCAGGGCTACTCGCCGTTCAGCACCTGGACGCGCGGCCTGGCCTGGGCCATGCTCGGCTACCCGGAGCAGCTGGAGTTCCTCTCGACCGTGTCCGACGAGGAGCTCGACCCGTTCGGCGGGCGCGACGAGATCACCGCGATGATGCTCGACGCGGCCACCGCGACCTGCGACTTCTACCTGGAGAACACGCCGGTCGACGGCATTCCGTACTGGGACACCGGCGCGCCCGGCCTGGCCCACCTCGGCGACTACCTGGGCCGGCCCGCGGATCCGTACAACGCGCACGAGCCGGTCGACTCCTCCGCCGCCGCGATCGGCGCGCAGGGCCTGCTCCGCCTGGGCCGCTACCTGACCGGCGCGGGCCGCGCGGAGGACGGCCGCCGCTACTGGCAGGCCGGTCTCACGGTGGCGAACACGCTCCTCACCGAGCCGTACCTGTCGACCGACCCGCAGCACCAGGGCCTGATCCTGCACTCGGTCTACCACCGCCCGAACGGCTGGGACCACATCGCGGACGGCCAGCGCGTGCCGAACGGCGAGTCCAGCATGTGGGGCGACTACCACGCCCGCGAGCTGGCGCTCTACCTGCAACGGATCGCCCGCGACGAGCCGTACTACACGTTCTTCGGCGGCAACGCGTGAGCCGCGTCGCGCTGGTCACCGGCGGCTCGCGCGGCATCGGCCGCGGCATCGTGCTCTCGCTCGCGCACGCCGGCCACGACGTGGTAGTCAACTACGCGGGCAACGTGGACGCCGCGAAGGAGGTGGTCGCGGAGGTCGAATCGCTCGGCCGCCGCGCGCTCCCGGTGCAGGCGGACGTCTCCGTGGCCGAGGACCGCGCCCGCCTGCTCGACGAGACCTGGGCCGCGTTCGGACGGCTGGACCTGCTGGTCAGCAACGCGGGCGTGGCGCCGAAGGTCCGGGCCGACATCCTGGAGGCGGACGAGGAGTCGTTCGACCGGGTGATCGGCATCAACCTCAAGGGCCCGTACTTCCTGATCCAGTCCGCGGCCAACCGCCTGATCGCGCAGCCCTCCGACGAGGCCGGAACCCGCCCGAAGATCGTGATCATCTCGTCGAACAGCGCCTACACGGCCAGCACGAACCGCGGCGACTACTGCGTGTCCAAGGCCGGCCTGGCCATGACCACGCAGCTCTTCGCGGCCCGCCTGGCCGAACACGGCATCAACGTCTACGAGATCCGCCCTGGCATCATCGCCACGGACATGACCGACGCCGTCACCGCCAAGTACGACGACCTGATCTTCCACAAGGGCATCCAGCCCATCCGCCGCTGGGGCCGGCCGGACGACGTCGGCCGCGCCGTCGTCGCCATCGCCACCGACCTCTTCCCGCACAGCACCGGCCAGGTCATCGACGTCGACGGCGGCTTCCACATGAAGACCCTTTAAATCCTTCAAAAGCGGATATTCCCACTTACGCCGTGGCCGGGGCCCGCACGCTCCCGCGGGCTCCAGTCCCGCGCTGGTCCGGTCCAGAGCGCCCGCGAGGGCCGCCGTTGGTCGCGGCGGGTGACGCGACCAGCGGCGGCCCTCGCGAGGTTTTCCGGGACCAGCGGCGGAACCGGCTCCGATCGGCGATCGGAAGCGGAGCGCCAGCGAAGTCTTCCGAACGCCGGAGGTTTGCCCGCGGGAGCAAACGGGCTGTACCACGCCGGAAGCGGGAAATCCGCTTTGGGAAGCTCTTGACCTAGATCTGGCTCGGAAAACGAAGCGCGGCGGGAATGGCAGCCATGCGGACCAGGACCTGGCGGGGGTCGCGGGCGTGGCCGGAGTCGTCGAGGCGGACGCCGCGCACGAAGATCCAGAGGCCGTCGGTCATGCGCTGGGTGTGCATCAGGTCGTCGACCAGCAGCGTGAGCACGCCCGCGCCGAATTTGTAGTCACCTTCGGCGAGGACCAGCACGTCTCCGGGAAATACCACGGGTCCTGGCTCCACATCGACAAGACTGCGCCTGCCCCAGCCAAGAATGCAACTCCCACTTTTGTGGATTTTGCATTCGGGGTAGGAGTGATGCGGGGTCCCGGGCTCGATGACGCGCCCGGGACCCCGGCCGGGCCTCCCCAGGCCGGTCCTGCTCGCACCGCTCGCGTCGGGCGCGAAAACCTGTCCCGGCAGGTTATGGCGCGCCGACGGCTGCCCGCTAGATCCGGATCAGCCGTAATTTTTCGCACTAAAGGCCGTGCGGTCCCCTACGGGTGGCGGACCAGGGCACCGCCAGGGCGGATCCCCGATTCGCCGCACGTCGATGTGGGTAACGCTGAGTGGCATGACCGAAGCCGTGCACCTCGGGGCCATGCTCGCGCTCGCCGCTCTCTGGCTGACCGCCGGCGCACTGGCCGATGGTCTCCCCGGTGCGTCGTCCGCCCGGGTGCTGCGGCAACGGTCCGGCACGGTGCTCGCGCTCGCGGCCGGTGGCCTCGCGGTCCTGGTCGCGCTGCTGCTGATCCCGGCGCCGGAGTGGGCGCCGGCGACGCCGGGCGCGATCGATCCCCAACGACTGGCGCTGCTGCTTCCGCTGCTGCCGGCCGCGCTGGCCGCCGGGTTCGCGCTGCGCCGGGTGGCCCGCCTCTGGACCGGCGCGTCGGCGTTCACCTCCGCGCCGAACGTGCCGTTGCCACCGGCGCTGCGAGCCGGCGGCGCGCATCCGCTGCTCGCGATCCCGCTGCAGGCGACCGGCCTGGCCGCGCTCGCGGGCGGCGCGCTGGCCACCGGATGGCTACGGCTCGACGGCAGCGGCGCGATCGGTGTGCTGGTGACCGGGCTGGTGCTCGCGGTCATCGCACTCGGTGTCCGTCATGCGCTCCGGCACAGCCGGCTGGCCGAGAACGCGCTTCCGCTGCTGTCCCCCGTTCGGGTGGATCAGCGGCGTTCCATGACTCCCTGGGTGTAGATCAACTCCAGGATCGCGCGAGTGGCCTCGAACCAGCGGTCCAGCCAGCCCGGCTCCGGCAGCGAACCCTTCGGCGGCAGCTCCAGCAGCAGGCCGCGCAGCAGCGGGTGATCCGCGAGCGGGCCCGGGTCGGAGGTGTCCGGCCAGCCGGTGGTCGGGTAGATCGGCTCCTCAAGACCGGCCAGCGCCAGCGAGGGCAGCCGGGAGGAGTGGTCCATCGGCGGGTCGTCCAGCCCGCCGCGCGGGCTCAGCTCCACGTCCGGGCCGGGGTCGACGCCGTGCACCCGGTCGCGCTGCATCGGGCGGTAGCCGTTGAGGTGCCCGGTGAACCGGTCCTGCGTCGCCGACCCGTTGCCGAGATTGTCGGGGCCAATGCTCACTGATCTCGCCTGCCTTGCTCGCTTCGACTCGGCCCGGCGCCATACCGGGTTCATGAGTGCAACGAGGGTCCTGGCGGAACAGCCACGGCAATTGTCTGTTTTGCGGCATCCGGTGGGCCGGACGGCAGCGCGCGGCCCACCGGATGGACTGTGGTTAGAGGTCGGTCGTGGGTATGAACTCGCCGGTCTTGGTACCGGTGAGGAAAGCGGACCAGCCGCCCGGCGCGAGGATCAGCGCCGGCCCGTCCGGGTCCTTGGAGTCGCGAATCGCGATCGCCGGCGTGACGAAAGCGATCTCCACACAGTTGTCACAGTTGGGGCCGCTCCGAGTGCTCTTACGCCACGTCGCGTGCCTCAGGTCAACCTCTGTCTCCACTCCCACAATGGCTCCTTCGCCAGGTCCGCTAAGAGTGCGACGGACTCCTCCGGTCGGAGGGCCGCAGCGCGGATGTGATCGAAGATGAAGACGTACTTCCGCAACTCGTCGGCCTTCTCCAGGAACAACCCGCCGGTCGCGTTCTCCGCGTACACGACATCCGTGTCGGTGGGCTCGGGGAAGTCGAGAATTGTGAACGTTCCGTCCATGCCGGCATGCGCCCCTGCCGAGAACGGCAGGACCTGCAGCGTCACGTTCGGCAACTCGGCGCGGTCGACCAGATGCTGGATCTGGGCACGCATGACCGCGTCGCCGCCGACCGGTCGGCCTACTACCGCCTCATCGAGCACCATCCACAGGTCGATCGGGTCGTCCTGCATCAGCAACGATTGACGCTCGATTCGGACACGCACTCTCCGCTCCACCTCATCGGCGGATATATCCGGCCGAGCGGAGCGAATCATCGCCCGTGCGTACTCCTCCGTCTGCAGGAGACCGGGGACAACCTGCTGCTCGTAGGCTCGAACCGAGTTAGCCTCCGCCTCAAGGCCGACATATGCGCCGGTCAGGACCGTGCTGTACGGATGCCACCAGCCCTTCTGGCGGGCCTCGCGGGAAATCTGGACCAACTCGCTGGACTCGTCGCCATCAATGCCGTAAATGTCCAGCATCGCCCGGACATCGCGTGGCGTCGCACTCGTGTGGCCGGTCTCGATCCGTGAGACCTTGGAGGTGGAACAGTGCAGACGCTCGGCCACCGCTTCGATGGTCACACCGGCTTCTTCGCGGTGTTTGCGCAGCTCGGCGCCGAGACGGCGGCGCCGGACCGTAGGGCTTCGGCGCTGGGTCACCGCTACCTCCGGCTATGGGGCGGACCGGCCGGAACCACCCGGCCGGAAAGATCAATCGAGCCGGACCGGACCCCGAATTCGCGCCCACTGAACGGCACCACATTCAGTCTGACGGGTACGACGGAGTCGCATCAACCGGACCCGTTCCGAACGGGCGCGGTGCAACGTGCAACTTGCATTGACTAGGCTCGTGATGCAATCTGTGTGTATGGCGTGGGTCACTCAAAGTTCCCAGCTTGTCCGTTCAAGTAGGACGAAGTCCGACATGACGGGCAGGGCGGCGAGCCGGACACACCGCGCCACAGAGCACCCGTGACCCCTCACGCCGGT
Source organism: Catenuloplanes japonicus (assembly GCF_000717135.1). Taxonomy (GTDB): domain Bacteria; phylum Actinomycetota; class Actinomycetes; order Mycobacteriales; family Micromonosporaceae; genus Catenuloplanes; species Catenuloplanes japonicus. Next base: position 52,539 of record NZ_JNXY01000025.1, on the reverse strand, counting down.
TCGATAACAATTCGCATCCAGCGAAACAGGTGATCAGAAACGCCATTCGTGGCCACCCCCGCACGTGCCACGGAACAAGACCCGATGCAGCGAAAACCGCGTATCAAGGAGTCGATGTGTTGCCCCGGTCCGGCGATATCCTCTGCGTAACCCGCTCGGCGAGCGTTCAGTTCGCGGAGCCGCTCTATTTCCGCGTGATCCGGGTCCACGACTGGCCGACCTATGACGGCTGGGTCTGGCTCGACGGATACGAGCTCAACGCGGGCGGCGACGCCGTGGAGCGCCGCTCGATCTTCGTCCAGGTGGACGGCCTGCGGCAGATCAACGCCTCGCCGGACACCAGGGCGGGCGCGCCGCGACGACCGGGTGGCCTGACCACCTCGGCCGTCGCGTTGCGCAGTCGCTGACCCTGGGTCAGCCGTTCGTGCCGGGGCTGGTGGGCGTGTTCGTCGGCCCGGTCGGCCCGGTGGTCCGCGGCGCACGCGCCACGGTGATCGTGACCTTCGTGCCCTTCGGGACGGTCGCGCCGCCCGGCGGGTCCGTGTCGATCACGGTGTCCGGGTCGAAGACGTCCGTGGTCTGGTAGACCAGCGCAAACGGCAGGTCGAGCGCGGCCAGCGACTGCTGCGCCTCCGCCAGCGTGTAACCGGTCATCCGCGGGACCTCCACGTCGGCGGCCTTGGTCGGGCTCGCGGCGGTGGTCGGCGGCTTGCTCGGCTCCTTGCTGGTCGGCTCCGCCGACGGCTCGCCGGTGGTCTTCTCCGCGGACGGCGTCGTCACGGCCGTGGTCGGCGTCGGATCCGCGTCGCCGCCGCCGGACTGCGTGGCCGCGTAGAGCGCGCCACCCAGCACCAGCAGCACGACCAGCGCGATCACACCCCACATGATGGGCAGCCACCACTTCCGGGTGGGCTCGTCCGGCGCGCCCCAGCCGGGATCGTCACGCGAGAACGGATCGGGCTGCTGCGCACCGAACTGGCCGCCGCCGGGCTCGGCGGGGCGGACCGAGGCGCGCGCGGTCCACGGGTCGGCACCGCCGGGACCTGCGGGTCCACCCTGGACCGGGTCCATGCGGCGGGTGCCGTCGTTGCCGACCGGGCGGTAGGGCGCGGTCTGGTCCATGCCGGGGCCGCCGGGGACCGGACGGTAGGGACGCGTCTGGTCGTTGCCGCCGGGGCCGCCGCTCACGGGGCGGTAGGGCGCGGTCTGATCTCCACCGCGCGGGCCGGGACCGGGACCGCTCGGACCGCCGGGGCCACCGGGCCGACCGGGACCACCCGGGCCGCCGGGACCACCAGGGCCGCCAGGGCCACCGGGCCGGCCGGGGCCGCCAGGGCCTCCGGGGCCGCCAGGGCCACCCGGTCCGTTTTGTCCACGCGGACCGCCCGGACCACCGGGGCCGAAGCCGCCGGGGCCGGGGCCCTGACCTGGACCGCCGTAACCCGGGCCGCCGCCCGTCGGGTGCTGCAGCCGAGTCTCCTCGTTCGCCGCCCACGGATCGGCCGGCGGGCGCTGTGGAGGCTGCTCCTCGCCGCCCCAGTAGCGCGCGTCGTCGCCACCCCATTGCCGCGTCTCGTCGGACGGGTTCCGGTCGTCACCGGGACGCCTGCCGTCAGCCATCGCTGTCCTCTCCCCGACAGTCGCCTGTCCTTGTGGCGGTTCGCCTAAACCTATCGGCCGATATAGCGCGGTGCGGTAACGACCCGCTCCCAGTTCGTCGCCTCGCGCCCGGTGGCCTCGGACCGTTACTCTCCCGGACATGGCCGTACGAGGCTGGGGTGGATCGATCGCGTCGGCAGTCGGCGTGGCCGCGGGCACCGGCGCAGCACAGTTAGGGCTCGGATACGGGCTCGGCATCATCGCATGGGTCCCGTCCCCGGACGGCACCGCGGAGCCGACCTGGGTGGCGAGCCTCACATGGGCGACCTGGATCGCCGCGACGTCCGTGATCGCCGGTGCCGTGTATGCGGACCGGCGCAGCGGGCCGAGCGCGCTGGCCGCCGATCCCACCGCGCGCAAAATCAGCGGAACGCTGGAGCTGGTGCTCTGGCGGATGGCCCTGTGCCTGGCCGCCGCGCTCGGTGCGGCACTGACCGTGGCGCTCGTCGCCGTGCCCGCACGTGAGGCCGCACAGGACTACACGTTCGCGCCGGAGACGATCGCGGCCGGTTACACCGTGATCGGCGTGCTGGTCGGGCTGGTGGTGTCGTTCGCCGCGGTGTCGTCCGCCGCCATAGCGGCCAACGTCATCACCACCACGGCCTGGCTGTGGCTGCTGGCCGTGGTCGCGGTGGTCGACGGCGCGATCGCCGGCCAGGGCTTCGCGGGCGCGCAGCTCGGCGTCTGGCGGATCACCGGCGACAGCGACGGTTACTGGATCCGTAGCCTGTACTGGCCCGGTGCCGCCATCTCGCTCTCCGCCGCACTGGTCGCGGGCCTGATCTCGGCCTGGTGGGGCGGGCGCCGCACCGATTCGAAGGTCGGCGTGTCGGTCTCCGGCGCGGTCGGCCCGATCCTGGTCGCGGCCGCGTACTTCCTGGCCGCGCCGCGCCCGGTCGGCATCGAGTCCTGGCAGGTGTCCGCGTACCTGGTCGCGCCGTACGCGGTGATCGCCGGTCTGCTCGGCTCCGTGATCATCGCGGCCGCCAGCCCGCGTCCGTCCTATGAGCGCGCGCTGCTGCCGGCTCGGGTGGACGACGACCCGGTCCCGGCGCCACGTGCGGCGCTGACCGCGGCGCCGGAGCCGGTCACGGCACGCGCGTCGGCCCGGGACAAGCAGGCACCGACCCCGGATCCGCAGCCCAGCGTGCCCGAGCAGTCGGGGCCGCCGAAGCTGCGGCTGAAGCCGAAGGCGGAGCGGCCGCAGCTGCCCACGTTCGACGAGCCGGAGCCGGACACCTCGGCGAAGCCACCCCGGAAGCGGCCCGGCGATGAGAACGACGCCGACCAGCCCAAACCCACGGGCCGGGCCCGCGCGTCGGTGAAGCCCAAGCCGCCTCCCTCCAAGGACTGACCCGCTGCCCTGAGGAAGATGCATGCTCAACCGCAGGCGACCAGAGGTGGCACATTGCCCCGAGGGAAAATGTGCCACCGCCGGGAGTGGCGCCGAGCCCGGGAGGAGCAGAGCGACGACCGGCTAGCTGGGCCAGAGGTGCACGGGCTCGTTGGTGCGCTGTAGTTCGGCGTAGGCGAGGACCATCTCGTGGAGCGCCTGCTCACGGTTCTTGCCGCGGCGTTCCGCGTCCGCGACCCGGGCGGTCTGCCACGCGGCGCCGGTCTGTCCGGTCCGGCACCGGCCCTCGATGATGCCGAGCAGCCGGTCGCGTTCGGCCGGCTCGACGCCGAAGCGGTCCAGGCCGTCGTACGCCATCGGCAGCAGCGTGCTCATGACCAGCTCGTCCGCGGGCAGCTCGCCCAGGCGCGGCCAGCTGATGTGCGCGTCCAGCCCGCGTCGTGCGGCCCGGTGGAAGTTCTCCTCGGCCGCGCTGAACGTGAGCTGCGACCAGACCGGGCGGTCCGCCTCGGCCAGCTCGCGGACCAGGCCGAAGTAGAACGCGGCGTTGGCCAGGATGTCGACCACGGTGGGGCCGGCCGGGAGCACCCTGTTCTCCACCCGCAGGTGCGGCCGGCCGTTCATCACGTCGTAGACCGGCCGGTTCCACCGGTAGACGGTGCCGTTGTGCAGCCGCAGCTCACCGAGGTGCGGCACGCCGCCGTCGTGCAGGACCTGGACCGGGTCCTCCTCGTCGAGGATCGGCAGCAGCGGCGGGAAGTAGCGCACGTTCTCCTCGAACAGGTCGAAGATCGAGGTGATCCAGCGCTCGCCGAACCACACCCGCGGGCGTACCCCCTGGGCTCGCAGCTCGTTCGGACGCGTGTCCGTGGACTGCTCGAAGAGCGCTATGCGGGTCTCGGCCCACAGGCGGCGGCCGTAGAGGAACGGCGAGTTCGCACCGACCGCGACCTGGGCGGCGGCGATGGCCTGGGCCGCGTTCCAGTAGGCGGCGAAGTTGTCCGGCGCGACCTGCAGGTGGAACTGGACGCTGGTGCAGGCGCCCTCGGCCGCGATCGAGTCGACGTAGGCGAGGATCCGCTCGTCACCGCGGATGTCGAGGTCGAGCGACTCGCCGCGGGCGGACATGATCTGCTCGTTGAGCAGGTGGTAGCGGTGGTTGGCGGAGAGGTTCTCCACGACCGTGTGCTGCTCGGTGAGCGTGGGCAGCACGCCGACCATCATGATCCGTGAGTCCGACTTCCCGGCCCGGTCCTCGGCGTGGTTCAGGCTGGTGCGCAGCGCGTGCTCGTAGTCGGCGAACCCGTTGCCGGCGATGAGTCTCGGCGACGCGTTCAGTTCGAGGTTGAAGCGGGCCAGCTCGGCCTGGAACAGCGGATCGTCCATGGTGGCGAGCACCTCGGCGTTGCGCATGGCCGGCTCGGCCTCGGCGTCGATGAGATTGAGCTCGATCTCCAATCCGGTGGTCGGGCGTTCCGCGTCGAACGCGAAGTCGTCCAGCATCAGGGCGAAGACATCGAGGCAACGGCGCACCTTTCGCCGGTACCGAACCCTGTCTTCCCTGGTGAAGGCGGCTGAGGTGACGTCCTTGCCCATCTGTCCTCCCGGCGCACGGCAGTGACGGATCTATGTGGAGGAGCCACGGCGCTCAGCCAGAGATTTAACGCCCCGTAAGCACTCAAGGACGCTCTGTCCACCATGCCATAAGGAACGCGACACCTCCAGTGCCGGATAGATCACTTCCCGCGCTGCTGGGAATCCCGGATACAGCAAAACCCCGGCCGTACGGGCGGCCGGGGCTTTGGGCTGTGCGGAGAGCTAGGCGCGGCGGATGGCCTCGGCCTCGATCTCGATCGTGATGCGCTTGCTGACCATGAAGCCGCCGGTCTCCAGCGCCACGTTCCACGTGATGCCGAAGTCCTCGCGGTCGATCTCGGTCTTCGCGGAGAAGCCGATGACGTCCTGGCCGTACGGGCTGCGGTTGATGCCCTCGAACTCGACGTCGAGGACGACCTGGCGGGTGACGTCCTTGATGGTCAGGTCACCGTGCAGCTTGAACTCGTTGCCGCTGATCTCGGCCAGGCCGGTGCTGCGGAAGGTGAGCTGCGGGTACTTCTCCGCCTCCAGGAAGTCGCCGCTGCGCAGGTGGGCGTCGCGGTCCGGCGCGTTGGTGTCGATGCTGGCGGCCTCGATGTCCGCGGTGGCGCTGGACTCCAGCGGGTCCTCCGCGATGGTGACGGAGCCGGAGACGGTCTTGAACTGGCCGCGGACCTTGCTCACCACCAGGTGCTTGGCGACAAAGCCGACACGCGCGTGGTTCGGGTCGATGTCGTACACACCGGCGGCCGGGATGCTCACACCGTTGTAGTCACGAACGTTCAGGTCGGTCATCGCACTGTCTCCCAGTAACAAGGTCTGCGGTCATGATGTCTGACGTGACAACTATATGCTCAGCAATGTTCCGCGTGTCAAGTATTGCTAAAGTTAACCGGTGACAACGAACCTGTTCGAGGACCCGCGCATCACCGCGATCGGCTTGTTCTCCGAGGCTTACTCGGGTCTGACCAACCGGTTCGCCGCCCAGTTCGACGAGCACGGCCTCTCCGCGGTCGAGCACGAGGTGCTCATGCGCCTGGCCCGCTCCCCCGGCCGCCAGCTCCGGATGACCGATCTCGCCGCCCAGACCTCGCTCTCCACCAGCGGCGTCACCCGCGTGGTGGACCGGATGGAACGCAGCGGCCTGCTCTGCCGCAGCGCCTGCCCCACGGATCGCCGCAGTTCGTTCGCCGTGATCACCGACGCCGGCCTGGCCCGGCTGAACGAGGCCCTCCCCGGCCACCTCGCGTTGATCGAGGAGTTCATCACCGGCCTGCTGACACCCGGCCAACTGGACGGCCTGCTCGACGCGCTGCGGGTGATCCGCGACGCCGCCAATCCCGGGGCGACGGTTGGCACAACGGACTCTCCTCACTCCGGAGAGTAGTCGTCAGCCCTCGATTCCGACCGGTAACCGGCAGAACAACCGGCAGAAGAGGCGTGCAGGACCGACATATCCGTCTAAAGGGACATGGGGCCCTTGGTAATCGGTTAGATTTCCCGCGCACGGGGACACACACCGGGGGGTGTTATACGCACGGAGGTCGGGGGGCCTCTGCGGGGTTTCCGTCGCGTCGCGCGCACACGGGGATGCGCGCCAACCGGCGCCGATCGCTCACGAAGCGATCGGCGCCGGTTCCTTTTTAAACCATTCAACGGTACGGGATGAGCTTCCTCCGCCCGGCCGAGCGCGAGGCTTCGGGCCGCTCGCGGGCAAGTGGGCGGTTCGCGGGCACCGGGTTCGCGGAAGCGCCGCAGTGTCCCTGCCGGCTGCAGAGTCGTCCCGAGGGCGTGGCCGGGTGCTGCGTGCCGGCGCGGCCTCAGCCGCCGATGCGGTCCTGCTCGGCGGGGAGGAGCGTGATGCCGCCGAGTTTGCAGACCTCGGCGAGGCGGGTCAGGACGGCCGTCCGGTGGGTCGCGTCCTCCGTGCTCGCCGCCACGCCGACCAGCGCCTCCGCCACGTCGCGCAGGTCGTGTCCGCCGGAGTGCGACGCCGCGGCCTCGGAGAACCACTCCGCGGCCAGCTCCCGCTCGCCGCGCCCGAGCGCCAGGTAGGCCTCGATCATCGCGATCTGGCCGCCGACCACGGCGGGGCGGCGCTCGTCCGGGTTGTCCGGCACGCTCAGCGGGCCGCGCAGGTCGGCCAGGATCCGGGAAGCCGTGTCCGCGTCGCCGGACTGCGCGGCCGCGATGCCGATCGTGCCGAGCACGCGCCGCCGGTGGCCGGGGTCGCCCTGCCGCTCCAGCACGTCCACCGCGCGGCGGCCCAGGGACTGCGCCTCCGCGTACCGGCCGGCGAGCCGGTTCACCTCGGCCAGGTTCGCCATCGCCAGTGCGCGCAGCCGCTCGTCGCCCTGCTGCGCGGAGAGCCGGTCCACCGCGGCCAGCCGGCGCCGGGCCGCGCGCAGGTCCCCGATCCGGATCTCGTGCCAGGTCAGATTGTTCTGCGCGACCGTCATGTCCCGGGCGCGGCCCAGCCGGGTGGCCAGCTCGAGCGCGACCTCGCCGTGGCGGCGCGCCTCGTCGAACCCGCCGTTCGTCATCCAGAGCGCGCAGAGCAGGTTCCGGGCCGCCAGCTCGCCGGCCGCGTCCTCCCGTCGCTGGAACTCGGTGAGCGCGCCGGTCACGGCCGGCACCTCCTCCGCGCCCGCGCCGTGCTCCAGCGCCAGCCGGCCCAGCCCGACCTGCGCCCAGGCCCGGATCCGCGGGTCCGCATCCTCGGTACGCGGGTCCGCGAGCAGGCGGCGCAGCCAGTGCCGGCCGACCACGTCCCGGCCGCGAAAGCGCCACCACCGGGGCAGCGCGGCCGCGAGGCGCAGCGCGGTGTGCGGGTCGTCGTTCGCGGCGTGGGCCAGGCCGGCCCACAGGTCGCCGGCCACCTCGTCCAGCCGGTTCACGCCGGCGGCCAGGTCATGGCCGGCCAGCTGCGGCGCGGTGCGCTCGGCCAGGCGCGCGAAGACGGCCGCGTGCCGGGTGCGGATCGCGGCCGCCTCGCCGCGTGCGACCGCGCGCTCCTCCGCGAGGTCCCGGACCACGTCGACCAGGCGGAACCGGAACGGGCCGGCCCCGCGCACGCCGAGCAGGCCCAGCTCCAGCAGCCGGTCCAGCAGCGGCAGCGGGTCGGCGGTCCCGGCGTCGTCGTCGGCCAGGATCGCGGCGGCCAGACGCACGGACCAGCGGTTGCGGAACGCGGCGAGCCGGCGCAGGCCCGCGCGCTCGTCCGGCTCCAGCAGCCGATAGCTGGCCGCGGCCGCGTCGCGCAGCGTCACGTCGACGGACGCGCGGAGCCCGGAGAGGTCGAGCACCCGGTCGCCGTACCGCTGGAGGATCTCGTCGATGTCGAGCAGCCGTCCGCGCGCGGCCGCGAGCTCCAGCGCGAGCGGCAGACCGCCGAGCCGCCGGAGCAGTGCGCCGAGCGCGGCGGCCTCCGCGTCCGTGACCGGGTCGCGGCGCACCTGCCGCAGCCGGGCCAGGAACAGCGCGGCCGCGGGGTAGCCGGCGATCTCGGACAGCCGGGCGGGCGCGTCCGCGGGCGGCGTCTCCAGCGGTCCGACCGGCCAGACGTGCTCGCCGGGCAGACCGATCGGGTGGCGGCCGGTGGCGAGCACGCGCAGGTCCGGATCGGAGTCGCAGAGCCAGCCGAGCGCCTCCGCGACCGCGTCCGGCGACCGCTCGACGCCGTCGACCATGACGAACACCCGCTCGCCACGCAGCCGGGCGCGCAGGTCGGCCGCGCGGGCGACGCCCAGCACGGCTGCCACCTGCGCCAGGATGTCACTGCCGCCGGCCATCTCGGTGACCACGATGCCGGCCAGGCCGCCGGGGTGGGCGGCGGCGACGCGCTCCGCGACCGCGAGCCCGAGGCTGGTCTTCCCGACGCCGGCCAGCCCGACCAGCGTGACCAGACCGGGCGGGCCGGTCGTGGCGAGCAGCTCCGCGATGTCGGTGACGTCGGTGTCCCGGCCGATCAGGTCGTGGGCCGGCGGCAGCCCGTTGCGGACCACGGGCTGTTCCGGCGGGGACGGGACGGCCTGGCCACGGGCGGACGCGAGAAAGTCGGCACGGTCCTGACCGGACAGCGAGAGCGCGGTGGCCAGCAGCTCGACCGTGGTGCGCTGCGGGCGGGACGCGCGTCCACGCTCCAGGTCACGGACGGTGCGCACGCCGATCCCCGCTGCGGCGGCGAGGTCGGCCTGAGTCATGCCCGCGGCGGCACGGCGTGCGCGGAGCAGTCCGGCGAAACCGGTTCCGCCCTGCTCAGCGGCATGATCCACGGTCATGGCGGAAGAGTACGGGCGCGTATCACACGCGGGAAGACGATCGTCGCGGGCCCGACGCGGACCGCGCCGATAGCCGACAGTGACGGGGGTCAGGGGGACGGGTATCGACGCGCGGCACGGTCCGGCATGCCACGCGGCGCAGCCCCGCACAGCACGCGGCCGGCGCGGCACACGGCGCGGTCCGGGCACAGCACGCGGCACGGTCCGGCGCGGTTCAGCGCGACATGTGGCGTAGTCCGACACGGCGCGGTGCAGCACGACACGACACGGCGCGGCGCGGCGCAGCACGGCGCAACACAGCGCGGCGCGGCGCGGTCCAGCAGGGAACGGGACAAGGCTCGGCGGGCGGCGCGGCGCGGTTCGGCACGATGCTCAGCGCGGTGGACACTCCACAACGCGCGGGGCCGGTCCGGGGCCGCGTCCCATGTGGTGACCCGCCCGCCCGGCGGCGCGGGACGCGCCTCGGTCGGCGTGAGTGCGGCGGGAATCGCGTGCTCTTTCCCGGCCACGGCGGAACCGGCTCCGACGCGAAGCGGCAAGCGGAGCGCCAGCGGAGTCTTGGCGCGCAGCGAGGTTTGCCCGCGGGAGCAAACGGACTGCACCACGCCGGAAGCGGGAAAATGAACTAGATCTTGATCTTAGAAACGCTAAATCCCCAGGTCGCGGGCGATGATCATGCGTTGGATCTCCGAGGTGCCCTCGCCGATCTCCAGGATCTTGGCGTCGCGCCAGAAACGGGCCACCGGCGTCTCGTTCATGAAGCCGTATCCACCGTGGATCTGGGTGGCATCCCGCGCGTTGTCCACCGCGGCCTCGCTGGCATGCAGCTTCGCGATCGCGGCGGCGCGCTTGAAGTCGGCGCCGGACAGCAGCCGCGCGGCCGCGTCGTAGTAGGCGAGGCGGGACGTGTGGGCCCGGACCTCCATGTCGGAGATCTTGAATTGGATCGCCTGGAAGTCGCCGATCGCGCGGCCGAACGCGTGCCGCTGACGGGCATAGGCCACGGACTCGTCGACGCAGCCCTGGGCCAGGCCGGTGGAGAGCGCGGCGATGGCGATGCGGCCCTCGTCGAGGATGCGCAGGAACTGGGCGAAGCCGCGGCCGCGCGGGCCGAGCAGGTTCGCCGCGGGGACGCGCACGTCGTCGAAGGCCAGTTCGTGTGTGTCCGAGGCGCACCAGCCGACCTTGGAGTAGCCGGGCAGGACGGTGAAGCCGGGTGTGCCGCTGGGCACGATGATCGAGGAGATCTCCTTGGATCCGTCCGGGTTGGTGCCGGTCACGGCCGTGACCGTGACCAGTGACGTGATGTCCGTGCCGGAGTTGGTGATGAAGCACTTCGTGCCGTTGATCACCCACTCGTCGCCGTCCAGGACCGCGCGCGTGGTGGTGCCGCCCGCGTCCGACCCGGCGCCCGGCTCGGTCAGCCCGAACGCGGCCAGCGACTCGCCGCTGACCAGGTCCGGCAGCCAGCGGGCTCTCTGCTCCTCGGTGCCGAAGCGGTAGATCGGCATGGCGCCGAGCGAGATCGCGGCTTCCAGCGTGATGGCCACGCTGGAGTCGACTCGGGCCAGTTCCTCCAGCGTCAGGCAGAGCGCCAGGTAGTCGCCGCCCATGCCGCCCGCGTCCTCCGGGAACGGCAGGCCGAACAGGCCCATCGTGCCCATCCGGCGGACGATGTCGTACGGGAACGCGTGCTTCTCGTAGAACTCGCCGATGACCGGCGCGACCACCTCGCGGGCGAACTCGCGCACGCTCGTCCGCAGCGCCTCGTGTTCCTCGGTGAGCATGACGACTCCTTCAGACTGGTGTCACGCCGTGGCGGCGGCGGGAGAACGCGCGGTCCTTGCCGTCGGCGGCCGCGTACCGCGCGATCAGCTCGGCGCGCAGTTCGCCCGGGGGCACGATGGTGTCCACCACCAGCTCACCGGCGAGGCGGGTGATGTCGATGTCCTGCTCGTACTCCGCGCGGCGGGCGGCGACGAACGCGTCCCGCTCGGCCTCGTCCTCGATCGCGGCGATCTTGTTGGCGTAGACCGCGTTCACGGCCGCCTCCGCGCCCATCACCGCGATCTTGGCGCTGGGCAGAGCGATCGTGGCGTCCGGGTCGAAGCCGGGGCCGGCCATGGCGTAGAGGCCGGCACCGTACGCCTTGCGGACCACCACGCAGATCTTGGGCACCGTGGCCTCGGAGACCGCGCTGATCATCTTGGCGCCGTGCCGGATGATGCCCTGTTTCTCCACCGCGGTGCCGACCATGAAGCCGGGCACGTCCGCCAGGAAGAGCAGCGGCACGTTGAACGCGTCGCAGAGCTGGACGAACCGCGCCGCCTTGTCCGCGGAGTCGACGAAGAGCACGCCGCCCTTGAACATCGAGTTGTTGCCGAGCACGCCGACGGTACGCCCGTCGAGCCGGCCGAACCCGATGGTCAGCTCGCGCGCCCACAGCGCCTGGATCTCCAGGAACGAGTCACGGTCGAGCAGCCCCTTCACGAACCGCCGCATGTCGAACGCCTGCCGCTCGCTGGCCGGGATCAGCCCGCCGAGGTCGATGGCGGGCGCGTCGGTGGCCGCGGCAGCGGGCGGCAGGGACGTCCAGTTGTCCGGGAGGTAGGAGAGGTAGCGACGGACCACGTCCAGCGCCTCGGCCTCGGACTTGCACAGGAAGTGGCCCACGCCGGACTCCGCGCAGTGGACGCGCGCGCCGCCCATCTCCTCCAGCGTGGTCTGCTCGCCGGTGACCATGCGGACCATCCGGTCGGAGCCGAGGTACATGCTGGCGTTGCCCTCGACCATGGCCACCACGTCGCAAAACGCGGGGATGTAGGCGCCGCCGGCCGCGGACGGCCCGAACAGCGCGCAGACCTGCGGGATCGCGCCGGACGCGCGGACCTGGGTGTGGAAGATCTTCCCGGCGCCCCGGCGGCCGGGGAACAGGTCGACCTGGTCGGTGATGCGGGCGCCGGCGGAGTCGACCAGATAGATCATGGGGTGGCCGCGCTCGTACGCCCGCTCGATGATTCTGATGATCTTCTCGACCGTGCGGGCGCCCCAGGAGCCGGCCTTGACCGTGGAGTCGTTCGCCATCAGGCAGACCGGGCGGCCGGCCACGGTGGCGGTCCCGGTGATCACGCCGTCCGCCGGCAGGCCCTCGGCCAGTGCGTTCGCATAGCGGCCGTCCTCGACGAACGAGCCCTCGTCGACCAGGTGGGCCACCCGCTCGCGGGCGAACAGCTTGCCCTTCGAAGCGTTCGCGGCGTGGTACTTCTCGGCGCCGCCCGCCTCGACGCGCTTGCGCATTTCCGCCAGATCGGCCTCGTCGAGCGCCACCGGACCCCTCCCGTAACCTCGCTTAACGATCGTTAGGCTAACGCAGAGAAGCGGCGTACGCTACCGAAAGCAGGAAGCCCCCGCGCACGAGGCGCGAGGGCTTCCCGGGTGTTGCTAGCTGATTCAGCCGAGGTTCAGCGACTGGGTCAGGTTGCCCAGCAGCGGCAGGCTGCTCAGCATGTTGGTGCTGTCGCCACCCTGGGACAGGGCGCCGACCAGCGGGAGGGACTCGCGCGCGTGACGACCCGCGGCAGCGTCGGCGTCGGCGCCGTACGCGTCCGGGCTCACACCGTCGTAGTCGCCCGACGGGTCGCCGGAGCCGTCGTCGACGGGCTCCTCGTCCATCGGCTCCTCGTCGACGGGTGCCTCGTCGGTCGGCTCCTCGTCAACCGGCTCCTCGTCCACGGGGGACTCGTCGGTCGGCGCCTCGTCGTCGCTCGGGTAGTGCGAGTCCGGGCCCTCCGGGGAGACGCCGGTGTCGTCGCCGGGGCCACCGTTGGAGCACTGCGCGGCGGCCTGGCCGTCGCCCAGCACGCCCGCGGCGATGCCGCAGATGTTGATCGGCACGTCGACCGGCACCGCAACCTGCAGGTTGTTCAGGATGCCGTCGGTGTCGCCACCGCCGACGCCCTGCTGGATGCCGTGCTCGCCCCAGCCGCCGCCGGTCTCGTTCTTGCAGTCCGCCGCAGCCTCGCCGTCGCCGAGCAGGCCGACCGCGACCCCGCACAGGTTGATCGGGATGTTGACCGGAACCGCGACCTGCGCGTTGTTCAGGACGCCGTCGACGTCGCCGCCGCCACCCTGGGTGATCGCGATGCCCTCGCCGGCGCCGTGGCCCTTGGCCCAGGAACCGTTGCTCAGCTTAGCGGCCGACTTGGCGTCGCCCACCGCGATGCCACCGGCGTTCACCGGAATGGAGATCGGCGCGAAGACCTGGAGGTTGTTGCCGATGCCGTCGACGTCGGCGCCGCCCCAGTTCTTGCCGTGCGCCTTGCCGTGCTCGGTGACCGGAGCCGACTCGGTGTCCGCGCTGGTACCGTTCCAGGCCTTGCCCTCGGCCGACGCGTCGCCGAGGATGCCCGCGGCGATGGTGCTGATGTTGACCGGAACGCTGACCGGGATCGCGGCCTGCAGGTTGTTCGCGATGCCGTCGACGTCGCCGCCGCCGCCACCCTGGGTGATCGAGTGACCCGCGAGCTCGTTCGAGCACTCGGACGCGGCGTAGCCGTCGCCGAGCACGCCGACCGCGATGCTGCACAGGTTGACCGGGACGTCGATCGGCGCCGCGATGGCCGCGTTGTTCAGGATGCCGTCAGTGTCCCCGTCGTTGGAGGACAGCTGCTGGATGTCGGCCGCCTGGGCGGCGGTCGGCGCGAGCAGGAGCGCGCCCGCGGTCAGCACACCGACGCTCAGAGTCTTGCGAACCCAAGTCTTCATGGGAAGGCAATAACCTTTCGAAATGAGATCAAAGAGAATGTCTCTTGCGGAATTTCGCTATTAGGTTGTGGTGCCGAATCCAAAGTCCGGCCGGGCGCGGCGGTGCCCTGGACCTATTCCTGTTTTCCCTGACTCCGCCGTGGACATACGCCCAGGTGGGTAACGGTGGGGAGATCCGCGAGGCATCGTGCCGGCGGAACCATCACTGGATCAGTCGGGTGAAACGGTCGGGGCCTCGGAATCGCACCGGGGGCACCACGACATCGGCCGGGGCGGTGAGCCGGGACGCGGCCCCCATCGTGCCCGTGACCGCGGCGGAATTGACGGTGGAATTGCTTCCCGACCCGCCGGTCGGGGCTCCCGTCGCGATGCCTTCCGGCAATGCGGCGGAAGGCTGCCCGGGAACACCCGCGAGGGCGTCCACGAGCGGGGACGGCTCGGCGTCGGGCGCCGGGCGCACGGCCCGCTCCGGCTCTGTGCCGAGCCGCGTGCCGGTCACAGCCACCGACGCCGACGCCCGGGTGGGCGTGGTGCTCGCGGCGGCAATACCCGGGATCGGGGTGACCGGGGCCGGATCCGTCGCCTGATCGAAGAAGGCGGCGGGGTCCGTGGAGCCGGTCGTTCCGCCGGTGAGGCGGAGCGGTGCGACCGTCTCCCGTTCCTGTGTGCGTGAGGGCGCCGGAAGATCGGCCTCCACCGGCTGGCGCGCCGGCATCACCGTGTCTTTCCGGGCCGAGATGCCGGTGCCGTGGAGGTGGTCCAGCGGCAGTACGGCGGAAACCTCGGCCGCAGGCGTCAGAAGCTCACCGACCAGCGAGGGTGCGCTCTCCTCGACCACCTCGGTGCCGAGGTCGCTGACGAGGGAGAACACGCGGTACGCGGTGTCGGTGGGCGTCTCAGGCGCTGCGGCCTGGGCGGCAGCACCGGAGAGCGGCCGGGCCGCCTCCGCGATGCCACCGACGACGAGCGTGCGCAGGCCAGGCCGCAGCGCGACCCGGTCTGGCCGGCGTTCCCGGCGATCCGCCATCACCTGGCTCACCGAGCCGTCCCGGGTGGGCAGGCTCTGTGATCGCAGGATCGCGGACACGCCGAAAGGCGGGATGGCCGACGCGGGCAGTGCTGCGCATGATGCGCGCCCAGCCCGTTGTCTCGCCATTGGTCCGCCCCTCGTCCATCGGCACGTCATTCAGCGGGCGTCTCATCCCTCACAAATTGGACGAAACGCTCTCACCGAATTAGGTAACGAAGCGGATAAGAGCGGGATACGCGACGAATCGGATTTACTGCGCGACCGTGCGATAGCGCGGACCGGCCCGAAGAACGCCGGACGGCAGCTCCCGGCCGGTAATCTCCTCGGCCAGCGCGGCCGCTTCCAGAAGTTTCTCCAGGTCGATGCCGGTGTCGATGCCCATGTCGTGCAGCATGTGGACCACCTCCTCGGTGGCCACGTTGCCGGAGGCGCCGGGCGCGTACGGGCAACCGCCCAGACCGCCCACACTCGCGTCGAACTCCTCCACGCCCAGGTCCAGCGCGGTCAGGATGTTCGCCAGGCCGGTGCCACGCGTGTTGTGGAAGTGCAGCAGCACGGGTGCATCGCCACGGACCGTGCCGACCACGGCCAGCAACTCCCGGACCCGGCGCGGCGTACCCATGCCGGTGGTGTCGCCGAACGCGATCCGGTCCGCGCCGTCGCCCAGGACGCGCTCCACGATGCCGGCGACCCGGGCGGGGGGCACGTCACCCTCGTACGGGCAGCCGAAGCTGGTCGCCACGATCACCTCGACCGTGCCACCGGCCGCATGCACGGCTCCGATCAGGCCGGTGATCTCGGTCAGCGAGTCGGACGTGGACCGGTTGATGTTGCGCCGGTTGTGCGTGTCGCTGGCCGAGACCACCACCTCGATCTCGGTGAAACCGGCGGCCAGCGCGCGCTCCGCACCACGCAGGTTCGGCACCAGCGCGGAGTAGCGCACGCCCTCGGCGCGCCGGGCCCGCTTCCAGACCTCGTCCGCGTCCGCCATCTGCGGGATCGCCTTCGGGTGCACGAAGGACACCGCCTCGATCCGGCGCACACCGGTGCCGGAGAGCGCGTCCAGCAGCCGCACCTTCGCGTCGGTCGGGACCGGATCCTCGTTCTGCAGCCCGTCGCGCGGGCCGACCTCGCGGATCGAGACCATGGTCAGTTTCCCCTCATGCGGCCCACGATGCCGGTGTCGTAGTCGCCGGAGCGGAACTCGTCGTTCTCCAGCAGCTCGGCGAAGAACGGCAGGTTCGACTTGGGGCCGGCGATGGTGAACGCGGCCACGGCGTCACGCGCGCGGGCCAGCGCCTGCGCGCGGTCGTCGCCGAAGACGATCAGCTTGGCCATCAGCGAGTCGTAGAAGCGCGGGACCGTGGTGCCCGCGGCATAACCGGCGTCGACCCTGACCCCCTCGCCGGACGGCTCCTCCCAGACCGTGACCGTGCCAGGGCCGGGCAGGAAGCGTTTCGGATCCTCCGCGTTGACCCGCAGCTCGATCGCGTGGCCGTGTTTTTCCACTGACGTGAACGTGGGTGGCAGGCCGGACGCCACCCGTAGCTGCTCCTCGACCAGGTCCACACCCCAGACCAGCTCCGTGATCGGGTGCTCGACCTGAAGGCGCGTGTTCATCTCCAGGAAGAAGAAGTCGCCGGTGGCCGGGTCGAGCAGGCACTCCACGGTGCCGGCGTTGCGGTAGCCGACCGCCTCGCCGGCCCGGACCGCCGCGGCCAGCAGACGTTCCCGCAGCTCGGGCGTGACCGCCGGGGACGGGGCCTCCTCCGCCACCTTCTGGTTGCGGCGCTGCACGGAGCACTCCCGCTCGCCCAGCGCCAGCACCCGGCCGTCGGCCAGGCCGAGGATCTGGACCTCCACGTGGCGTACCCGTGGGAAGTAGCGCTCCAGCAGCACGGATCCGTCGCCGAACATCCGCTCCGCGAACGCGCGCACCTTGTCGAACTCGGCGCGCAGCGCGGTCTCGTCCGCCGCGACGGCCATGCCCATGCCGCCACCGCCCGCGGCCGCCTTCACCATCACCGGATATCCCACGACCGTGGCCGCGTCCAGCGCGGACGCGATGTCGCCGACCGGTTCGCGGGTGCCGGGCGCGACCGGCACGCCGGCGGCCTCCATCAGGTTCCGCGCCTGGATCTTGTCGCCCATCGCGGTGATCGCGTCCGCGCCGGGGCCGACCCAGATCAACCCCACCCCCGCGACGGTACGGGCGAAGTCCGCATTCTCCGAGAGGAAGCCGTAGCCCGGGTGCACCGCCTGCGCGCCGGTCGACTTCGCCGCCGCCAGGATCGCCTCCGCGTTGCGGTAGCTGAGCGCGGGATCGGCCGGGCCGATGCAGACCGCCTCGTCCGCCTCGCGCACGAACGGCAGGTCCACGTCGACGTCCGAATGGACCGCGATCGTGCGGATGCCCAGGCGGCGGGCGGTGCGGATGATCCGTCGGGCGATCTCGCCCCGGTTCGCGACGAGCAGGCTCTCGATCATGCGGCGCCCTTCCGGTGTCTACATCGCGTGGAGAAGTGCGGACAGCGTGGCGGCGCGCAGCAGCACGGCACGGCGCTCGCGCTCCACCTCGCCGCCGAGGAACGGTGTGGAGTTCATCAGGCCGAACGCGGCGTGGGCCATCACCCGGGCCTCGCCGGCGCTCAGCTCCGGGCGCAGGACGGACAGCACCTGCACCCACTCCTCCACGTAGAGGCGCTGCAGGCGGCGGATCTGCCGGCGCGGCTCCTCCGGCAGCCGATCCAGCTCGTGCAGGTGCAGCGCGATCACGGCCGGGTTGGCCAGCGCGAACTCGACGTGGAAGTTGATCAGGGACTCGAGCGCGGCGCGGGGCTCACGGTCGTGGTCGGAGACGCGCTCGCGGCCGCCGGCCAGCAGACTCTCGCTCACCGGTATCAGCGCCGCGACCAGCATCGCCTCCTTGCCGGCGAAGTGGTGGTAAAGCGCGGGACCGGTGACGCCGGCGGCCGAGCCGATGTCGTCCATCGAGACGCCGTGGTAGCCGCGGGACGCGAAGAGCCGGACGGCGATGCCGAGGATCTCGTCCTTACGCGACCGCCGCCTGCCCTGGCTGGCGCCCTGTCCCGGGACGCTCGGGGTCTGCTGATCCACCGTCACCCGACCAGACTATCCCCATGTCAAGCAGAAACTGAACGATCGTTTATGCGAGCTGGGTCTCCGGC
Organism: Catenuloplanes japonicus; assembly: GCF_000717135.1. Taxonomy (GTDB): domain Bacteria; phylum Actinomycetota; class Actinomycetes; order Mycobacteriales; family Micromonosporaceae; genus Catenuloplanes; species Catenuloplanes japonicus. The sequence continues at coordinate 34,668 of NZ_JNXY01000025.1, read as the reverse complement.
CGTCCACCACGGGCGGGAGGCGAGCGCGGCCAGGGCGACGCCGGTCGCGTTCACCAGGACGTCGTCGACGGAGGAGACACGGCCCAGGTCCAGCGCGTACTGCAGGATCTCGACCGTGGCGGAACAGGCCGCGCCGAGCAGCAGCAGGCGGCCGACGCCGCGCATCACGGCCCAGCGGATCGGGGCGAGCGCGCCCAGCCCGGCAAAGACGAGCAGATTGCCGCCCACCTGGTACGCGATGAACCCGGCCCCTTCCGCGAGCTGGTTCGGCAGGTCGGAGAACGGGATCAGGAAGACCTGGCCGGGTGCGTCCCGCGGGGTCAGGATCATCCACACCCAGGGTGCGGTGGTGATCAGCATGCCGATCTCGGCCGCGCTGTGCCGCCACGCGATCTCCCGGGACGCGCCGCGGCGCATCCGGAGTGCGGCGAGCCCGGCAGCGACCAACGCCGCCACCGGGACCAGCGCGAACGCGACGAGGACGACGCCGCCCCACTCGCGCCAGACGCTCAACGAGGATCCGGCCCCTTCACGATCGGCACGCGGACCAGGTTGCCCCACTCTGTCCAGGAACCGTCGTAGTTGCGGACGGCCGGGAAGCCGAGCAGGTAGCGCAGCACGAACCAGGTGTGGCTGGACCGCTCGCCGATCCTGCAGTACGCGATCACGTCGTCGGTGTCGCTCAGCCCCAGCTCGTCGCGGTAGATCGTGCTCAGCTCCGCGGCCGGCTTGAACGTGCCGTCCTCGCGGGCCGCCGACTTCCACGGCTTGTTCACCGCGCCCGGCACGTGGCCGCCGCGCAGCGCACCCTCCTGCGGGTAGGCCGGCATGTGCGTCAGCTCGCCCGTGTACTCCTGCGGGGAGCGCACGTCGACCATCGGCAGGCCGGCGACGGAGTGCGCCTCGACCTGCTCGCGGAACGCGCGGATCGGCGCGTCGTCGCGGACCGGCACCGGGTAGTCGGCGCGCGGGCGGGTGGTGCGGTCGCGGGTGAGCTCACGGCCCTCCGCCGCCCACTTCTGCCGGCCGCCGTCCAGCAGGCGCACGTCGGCGTGGCCGAAGAGCGTGAAGACCCACAGCGCGTACGCCGCCCACCAGTTGAAGTTGTCGCCGTAGAACACGACCGTGTCACCGCGCCCGATGCCCTTGGCCGCGCACAGCTCCGCGAACGCGTCCGCGGACAGGTAGTCCCGGGTCACGTCGTCGTTCAGCTCGGTGTGCCAGTCGACCTTCACCGCGCCGGGGAGGTGCCCGGTGTCGTAGAGCAGCACGTCCTCGTCCGACTCGACCACGACGAGACCGGGATCGTGCAGGTGCTCCGCCAGCCAGTCCGTGGTGACCAGGCGCTCGGGGTGGGCGTATTCCCGCAGGTGCGGCGCGGGATCAGTGGGTGCGGGCATGGTGATTAAGTTACGCGTCCTCCCGGACGATCGGCGTGAGGGACGGGCGTTTGGCGGAGATCAGGTCGCCGGAGGAGCGGCCGGTCAGCCGCCGTCTGACCCACGGGGCCAGGTAGCGGCCGGCCCAGCGCAGGTCCGCGCTGCGGGCGAGCAGCCACGGGGCCGGCGCCGGGTGCGGCGGCACCAGCATCCAGTCCTCGTCCACGGCCACGCCGAGCGCGTTGAGCACGTGGGCGGCGGTTCGGCGGTGGCCGATGTCGGACAGGTGTAGCCGGTCGATGCTCCAGAGCAGCGGGTTGCGGAACTCGTCGTCCGCGTACAGGTCGATCAGGTGCGCACCGGTCTGTTCCGCGGTCTCGCCGACGCGCGCGTTCATGTAGGCGACCCGCGGTCCGACCAGGCGCTGGCCGGGCAGCCGCAGCGTGACGTCCGCGAACCGGAACACGATCACGTCCGCGCCGGTGGCCCGGATCCGGGTCACCGAGTCGTGGAAGCTGTCGCAGACCGCGACCGGCTCGCACTTCGGGCGCAGGATGTCGTTGCCGCCGGCCGCGAAGCTGACCAGGTCCGGGCTCATCGCGAGCGCGGCCGGCAGCTGCTCGTTCGTGACGGACGGCAGCAGCCGGCCGCGGATCGCCAGGTTCGCATAGCGGAAGTCCGGACCGGCCTCGGCCGCGAGCCGGGTGGCGACCAGGTCGGCCCAGCCGCGGAACGTGCCGTCCGGGTACGGATCGTCCATACCCTCGGAAAAGCTGTCCCCGACCGCCACGAAGTTGCTCCAGCGCATACCCGTCCCCCAGGAGGTAGTTGCATTTACCAGGTATCTTGCCGAGCCTCCTTACCGATGGGTAGCCCTTTCCGGACGTGAGCTGGAGAACAACGCGGTGGTTTGTGTGTTGTTGTGCAGGCCCTCGGCCCTCCGGTCAGGGCCGCACCAGACGCAGCAGCAGCGAATTCAGCAGCTCGGTCGGCTCGGGGTCGTCGCCGGTCAACCGGCCGTCCGGCGCGAACGTCAGCAGGCTGTTGTGGTCGCCGTCGAGGACCCGGGCCACCAGGTCGCCGTTCGTCGTGAAGAACAGCTGGCGGATCGTCCGGCCGCCGGTGTCGAGCGGCAGGCTCTCGCCGGTCACCGTGTCGATCAGGTGCGTGCCGCGCCGGTTCCGCGCCGGCAACAGGTCGTTCTCCTCCGTGTAGCCGTCGATGATCCGCGCGGTGATCCGGGCGCCGTCCGGCGAGACCCCGGTGACCTCGACGCCGAGCACGCCGTCGAGCACCTCCCGCCGCTCGCCGGTCAGCGTGTTCCAGACCTCGATCGTCACCTGGCCCGGCCGTGGCTGGTGCGGCGCGGCCGCCCACTCGCCGTTGACCTCGGCGCCGCAGCCGAGGCGGAGGCCGCCGGTGTCCTCCGGCGTGAACGCGCCGTCCGCCAGCGTGTACCACCCGGTGAACGAGGTCCAGCTGTCCTGACTCCACCGCCCCGCCAGCAGCCGGACCGAGTCGGGCGACCAGACACAGCCGCCGTAGACCGACGGCTGCGCCGGGTCGGGGCTCTCCAGCGTGATCGCGGCGGCGCCGGACCCGTCCAGCCACGTCACCGGCAGGCCGGAGCCGGTCGCCCAGGACATGCGGGTGCCGTCCGGCGAGACGGTCAGCGTGTCCCGGATCAGGTGCTCGCCCGGATCGGCGTCGCCGGTCCACGCCTGCGGGACGTCGCGCAGGCCGTCCTCGCCCCACACCCGGACCGGGGACCGGAACATCAGCTGGTCCACGTAGACCGCGGACGTGGCCCCGGCCGGCAGCACGGCCGAGGGCGGCGGGTCCGGCGTGTCGGCGACCTCCGGGAACGCCTGATCCACGCGGCCCGTCGCAAGGCCGGCCGAGACCACGGCGAGAACGACGACGGTGGCGGCCGAGACCAGCACGAGCCGGGTCCGGGCGAGCCGGTCCGAGGTGTGCACCGCGCGGTCGCGCAGGTCGGCGGGCTGCGCCTGCTCGGCCAGGTCGTGCAGGCCGGCACGGAGGTTGTCGAGATTCATGCCAGGCTCCCGTCGTGGAGATCGGTCAGTGTGCGGAGCTTGGCCAGCGCCTTCGAGGACTGGCTCTTCACGGTGCCGACCGTGATGCCGAGCAGGTCCGCGGTCTCCGCCTCGGTGCGATCCTCGAAGAAGCGCAGCACGATCACCGCGCGCTGCCGGGGCGGCAGCCGCAGCAGCGCGGCCCGCAGCGTGATCCGCAGCGCGGAGTCGTCGTTATGTCCACGGTCCGGCAGGTCACCGGGCAGCACCTCGGCGATCCGGCGCCGCCGCCACCAGGAGACCTGAAGGTGATACATGATCTTCCGGGTGTACGCCTCGGCGTTGCCGACCTGTTCGAGCCGGTGCCAGGCCCGGTGCGCGCGGGCCAGCGCGGACTGCACGAGATCCTCGGCCAGGTGCTGGTCGCCGGTGAGCAGGTAGGCCGCACGGAGCAGCGCGGGCGTGCGGCTTCTGACGAAATCGTCGAAGTCGTTGGGTGGCTGTTCTGCCACCGGCGTCCTCCTGACGGCCGCGGAGAGGGTCATATCCGTCGAGACGCGAATTCCTCTTACGATGGTTGCCCGTATATCGGTCGCGGGCGCCGCCGGGGTGGGTCGTACCCTTTTCGCATGCTGCTTCGCATGTCGACCCTGTTCCTTCGCACGCTCCGCGAGGACCCCGCCGAGGCCGAGGTTCCGAGCCACAAGCTGCTCGTCCGTGCCGGCTACATCCGCCGCGCCGCACCGGGCGGCTACACCTGGCTGCCGCTGGGCAAGATGGTGCTGGACCGGGTTGCCGCGATCGTGCACGAGGAGATGCGGGCGATCGGCGGGCAGGAGGTGCACTTCCCGGCGCTGCTGCCGCGCGAGGCGTACGAGAAGAGCGGACGCTGGACCGCCTACGGCGACGACATCTTCCGCCTCAAGGACCGGCGCGGCGCGGAGTACCTGCTGGCCCCCACGCACGAGGAGATGTTCACGCTCCTGGTGCAGGACCTGTTCAGCTCGTACCGCGACTTCCCGGTGATCCTCTACCAGATCCAGACGAAGTACCGGGACGAGGCGCGGCCGCGGGCCGGGCTGCTGCGCGGGCGCGAGTTCCTGATGAAGGACGCGTACTCGTTCGACCTGTCCGATTCCGGGTTGGAAGAGTCGTACGCGAAGCACCGCGTGGCGTACCAGCGGATCTTCGAGCGTCTCGGTCTGGACTTCACGATCGTCTCGGCGCAGTCCGGCGCGATGGGCGGCTCCGGCTCCGAGGAGTTCCTGGCCGCGGCCGAGGTCGGCGAGGACACGTTCGTCGGCTGCGCGGCCTGCTCCTACGCGGCCAACACCGAGGCGGTAACCACGCCTTCTATTGAGCCCGTGTCAGTGGAGCACCCGGCGATCGAGGTGCACGACACCCCGGAGACGCCCACGATCCAGTCGCTGGTGGACCTGGCGAACGCGCGCGGGCTGGCCGGCCGCACGGACTGGACCGCGGCCGACACGCTGAAGAACGTGGTCCTGCAGCTGACCCGCCCCGGCTCCGCCGAGAAGGAGCTGCTGGTCATCGGCGTGCCCGGCGACCGCGACGTGGATCTGAAGCGCGTCGAGGCCCAGGTGCACCCGGCCGCCGTGGCGCTCTTCGACGACTTCGCCGCGCGTCCGGACCTGGTGCGCGGCTACATCGGCCCGCAGAAGCTCGACGCCCGTTACCTGGTCGACCCGCGCGTGGCCGCCGGCAGCGCGTGGCTGACCGGCGCGAACGAGCCCGGCCGGCACGCCACCAACGTGGTCTCCGGCCGCGACTTCACGCCGGACGGCACCATCGAGGCGGTCGAGGTCCGGGCCGGCGACCCCTGCCCGAACTGCGCGGACGGCACGCTGGAGATCCGCCGCGGCATGGAGATCGGGCACATCTTCCAGCTCGGCCGCCGCTTCGCGGACGCGTTCGGGCTGGACGCGCTCGGCCAGGACGGCAAGCCGGTCCGGATCACCATGGGCTCCTACGGCGTGGGCGTCTCCCGCGCGGTCGCGGCCATCGCGGAGCAGCGCTGCGACGACCGCGGCCTGGTCTGGCCGAAGTCGGTGGCGCCGTTCGACGTGCAGGTCATCCCGGCAGGCAAGGGCGAGCAGCTGGCGATCGCGACCACGCTCGCGGAGGAGCTGGTCGCCGCCGGCCTGCGCGTGCTGCTCGACGACCGCCCGGCGAAGGTGTCCACCGGCGTCAAGTTCGCCGACGCGGAGCTGATCGGCGCGCCGCACTCGGTCGTGGTCGGCCGCGGCGCCGCGGACGGCGTGGTGGAACTGCGCGTGCGCGCCACGCACGAGAGTTCCGAGGTGGCGCTCTCCGATGTGGTCAGGCTCCTGACCAGCGATTAAGCACCGTGTGCCGCGGGTAGGTGGTGGGCATGACGACAGTCGGCGCACTCATGACCCGGGCGGTCGTGTACCTGCCCGCGGACACCACGCTGGATGACGCCGCGCAGACCATGCGGGAGCGGGACATCGGCGACGTGGTGGTGACGGACGGCCCGGCGCTGGCCGGCGTGGTCACCGACCGGGACATCGTGATCCGCGCGGTCGCGGACGGACGCGATCCCCGGAAGGTCACGCTCGGCCAGATCGCCAGCCGCGATCTGGTGATGATCCGGCAGGACGCGTCCGCGGACGAGGCGCTCGGCCTGATGACGGAGAAGGCGGTCCGCCGCCTGCTCGTCTGCGACCCGGACCGCCAACTGGTCGGCATCGTCTCCCGCAGCGACCTGGTGGCGCCGCCCAGTAGTGAGCGCCGCCTACTACCTCAGTGAACGCCGCGTAGTACCGGCGAGCGTGTGTCAGTGAGCGTCCCACTTCGCGGTGGTTGCGGTCCGCACGCTCCCGCGGGCACCGGTCGTCGCTGGCGCTCCTCCCTTCCGCTGCCGCGGGTGGCTGAGCTCACACCAAGACCCGCCCGCGCGCTCAGTTCCGATGCCGGGAGGCAAGCGGAGCGCCAGCGGAGGCTTGGCGGACGGCGAGGTTTGCCCGCGGGAGCAACGCTGCCGCACCACGCCGGAAGCGGGAAATGAATTGGATCTCGCCCTTGATCTTGTTTTTCGTGATGGCCATGTCCGGCTAGTAGCGTGGTAATCGTGAGCGAGATGCCCGACAAACTGGCCGAGATCGTGGAAGAGCTGGCCTCCGCGCCGCGCGACGTGGTGCTGGAGATGCTGCTGGAGTTCTCCGACGCGGTCGCGCCGTTGCCGCCGTCGCTCGCGGGTGGCGGGCACGAGGGCATGGAGCAGGTGCCGGAGTGTCAGACCGCGTTCTTCCTGCGGGCCGAGGTGGGGGCGGACCGCGTGGTGACCGCGCACTTCGACGCGCCACCGGAGGCACCGACCACGCGCGCGTTCGCCGGCATCCTGGCGGAGGGGCTGGCCGGCGCGACCGTGGACGAGGTGCTGGCCGTGCCGGACGATCTCTACGTGCGGATGGGGCTCGCGTCGGTGATCAGCCCGCTGCGGGTGCGCGGCGGGAACGCGATTCTGGCCCGGCTGAAGCGGCAGGTCCGCGAGCAGATCTAATGTTTCCCGTGAAACCACATCGACGACCTTCATGAGGCGGGCTCGCGTGCCGAGCCCGCCTCATGAGCGTTATTGCAGCTCGCGAGCCAGTCCCTCGACGACTTCCGCCAGCGGCAGCCGCGCGGCGAGCGCACCCGGGATCTGAATCTTGCCGTGCCGGACGCCGGAACCGATCACCACGGCCGGCTGTGTCAGCACGCGCGGGTCGACCAGGATCGGCCACTCGGCCGGGAGCCCGATCGGGGTGATGCCGCCGTACTCCATGCCGGTCAGCGCGACCGCCTCGTCCATCGGGGCGAAGCTGAGCTTGCGCACGTTCAGGTGTTTGCGCACCACGCCGTTCACGTCCGCGCGGGTGGTGGCCAGCAGCAGGCAGGCGGCGTACCGGACGACGCCCTCGCGCTTGCCGGAGACGATCACGCAGTTCGCGGACGCCTCCAGGCTCACGCCGTACTCCGCGCAGAACGCGGCCGTGTCCGCCAGCGTGGCGTCGATCGCGGCGACCTCGGTCTCGTCCCGGCCGGGCCAGTCGCGCAGCGCGGCGGCGACCGGCGGGGCCAGCAGGTCCGGCCGGTCGAGCGCCGGCTCGGTCTTCAGGTTTCCCATCACCGGGCCATCGTGTCAGACCACCTCGGTACGCAGCTCGTGCGCGCCGTCCGGCCGGGTCCCCTCGTAGTAGATGCGGCGGCGGCCGTCCGGCAGGTCGATCAGGCTCAGGTAGCGCAGGCCGTGCGGCGCGTGCGGCGACCCGACCGGGTCACCCTCGTACGCGGTAAGCCGGCCGAACGTGCCGTGCGCCAGGCCGGTCCGCTCCTCCCAGTTCTCCTCCGCGGTGGCGCGGCCGTCATAGGCCACGGTCAGCTCGTCGCCGTCCGCGATCACCGCGGCGACCCGGACGCCGCGCGCGTCCCACTCGCCGGCGCGGCCGCTCAGCGCCGTGCCACGCCAGGTCCAGGTCACGCCGTCCGGGCTGGTCGCGTACCAGGTGGACATGCGATCGGCGTGCTCGTCCGTCTCCAGCGGGTGGCAGGACGCCCACAGGTGCCAGCCGCCGTCGTGGAAGAGCACGACCGGGTCCTTCACGCCGACCGTGTCGTCACCCGGCAGCACCGTGATCGGGCTCGCGGCGCCCAGCTCCTCCGGTGAGCCGGCCTCAACAAGGTCGACGCGCCAGTGCTTGGTGCCGGGCGTGGCCACGCTGACGTAGACGCGCCAGCGGCCCTCCGGCGTGCGGACCAGCGCGGGGCGCTCCAGCGACTCACCGCCGAAGTCCTCCTTGCGCAGCTCCGCGACCGGAGTGAAGCTGACGCCGTCGTCGGAGCGGGCGATCACGTTGACGAAGCCGCGTCCCTCACCGATCGGGCGGCGCAGGCGGTAGGCGAGGTAGATCGTGTCGCCGTCGCGCACGGCGCTGGGTGCGCCGGCCCAGGCGCCGGTCCGGCCTTCCGGGGGTGCGATCACGGTCGTACCCTCGTCCCAGCGCGGGGTGGGGAACGTCATCGTCGACGTGGTCACTCTTTGATCTCCTTGTCCCGAAATTTCCGTATTTAGTTATACGGCTTTGGCGCCGGCGGGCGTAACCCGCGTCCAGTCCTCATAGGCCGTCCCGGTGACCTCCTCCAACAGCCGGATCTCCGCCACGAACGCCGGAAGCACCTCCGCCCGCTGCTCCACCGTCACGCGCGGACGCTTCGACGGCCGGCCGCTGTGCAGCATGGTCAGCAGCGGCCCGCGGAACGTCTTCCGTACCCACACCGGGTAGTGATGCCCGATCCGCCCGCCGGTCCGCAGCAGGTAGCGCAGGCCGGCGTTGACGCGCGTGTCCGCCACCGAGAAGTTCACGTTCGCCTGCGGGACGGTGTCGATCACACCGGTCTCCACGCCGAGAAAGTCGCAGACCCGGTCCAGCGTCTGGGCCGGGCGCTCGCGCAGGTCTCGGTAACGCATGATCAGCACCTGCTCGCGCGCGAACAGCTCGAACAGATGCCGGACCTGACTGCCGTACTGCCCCAGCCCCGCGTAGTGCCAGAACGCGGCCCAGCCCGCCGCTATCCGCTCCGGCTCCCGCCGCATCGCGGCCACGAAGTCCGCCTCCGGCTCCAGACCGGCCGTCCAGAGATGCTGCCAGTTCGAGTGCGCGCGATCGACCGGGTCACGCAGCATCAGGATGATCTTGACGTCCGGGGTCAGCTTCCTGATCCGGCGCTGCGCCTCCAGATCATGCAGGTAGAACGGGGTGGCCTCGCCGGTGAGCACCTTTGCCGACGCCTTGGCGAACAGGGCCTCATAGTCCTCGCGCCGCCAGATGTGCTCCTGGTAGGTCTGCACGTCGCCCGGCCCACCGTACGTCGGGGGCGGGCCGTCGCTCAGGAAGAACTTCGGCTCCTTCACCTCGGACAGGTACAGCCCCGGATGCCTGGCCAGCGCGGCGTGCAACGCGGTCGTGCCCGCCTTCGGCACCCCGGCGATCAAGAAGTCGGGCAGCGCCATGCGTGTCCCTCCAACCGGCGTCAAAGTCGACATATCCCACTGTCTAGCTGGGATATTCGACCCAGGTTACCGATCTCGGGCTCGCGGCCCAAGCCTTTGGTGAGGCCCAGGCTGTTGCGGGGCGGTAAAAGCTCTGAGGGCAGACCTCACTGCTGGGCGGCCGCGGTCCCCGTGCTCGTGCGGGCCCCCGGTTCAGCGCCATTCGGCGCCGGTCACTCTCTGTGCGGCACTCCGCGGGGCCTTGCCGGCGAGAACGACTCTGCTCTCCCGCTCCTGCCGGCGTGAGTCGGCATGGCTGGACGAGCGATGCGAACGGGCGCTCCGCGCCCGAAATTTCGTCATAAAGCTGTCGTCAACCGGCACAGCGGGGATACCGCAGGCAGCCACCGCAAGCGAAAGGAGTGTGCGCTTCTCGGCGGCGCCCCTGCCGATGACCTGCTCCCCGTTTGGCCGGGTCGACGGCAGGCGGCGGGGCCATCCAGGCGGCCACCTCTGTATGTGCACAGCACACAAACAGAGAATCGGGTGCGCTGCACTCGGCGGGTGCAACAATCGCGGGCCCAGGTCAGCGGGCCAATCACGGCCGCAATCACCCGAGCTGCTGTGCCGGCTGGCGAGCAGGCAACTATGCGCAGTTCAGCACTGGCGAACGGTAAGGCGAGCAGGCCTCCGCAGACGGCCGGGCGAACGTAGACGACAGGCGGAGGCGCGGAGGCGGGTGCACGCGAGCGCAGCTGCGGGTTCGCGCGCGAACGCAGGGCGGGTGCGGCTGCGCGCGCGAACGCAGGGCGGGTGCGGCTGCGCGCGCGAACGCAGGGCGGGTGCGGCTGCGCGCGCGAACGCAGGGCGGGTGCGGATGCCGAGTGCGCGGGGGCAGCTGCGCGGGTGCGGTGGCAGGTGCGCGGGTGGCGAATGCGGTGCGCGGGTGGCGGGTGCTTGTCGACGCACTCCTGGTGTGGCTTCTCTTCCCAGCCCACCGCATGACCGGCAGGAAGGAGCGCCAGCGACGACCGATGCCCACGGGAGCAACGCCGCCGGACCACCCCGAAAGCGAAATATCCGCCTATAAAGTCCGAAACGGACCGCTCATGATCTCGCCGAGCGCAGCGAAGGCAACCCACCCACCACCCGCACCCAAGCGACAAACGCCCCCACCGCAACGCGGGGCGTCCGGGGGCTCGGCCCCCGGAGAATGCGACGAGCGCCCCCGGTCCGCGCATTCCGCGGACAGAGAGCGCCCAAAGCTCGTGGAGCCCAGGAGAATCGAACTCCTAACCCCCGCCTTGCAAAGGCGGTGCTCTGCCAATTGAGCTAGGGCCCCGAGATCGTGGAAGTTATCGGAGGTCGGGAGCGGTGGTGGCCTCGTGCCAGAGGGCGCGCTCGTCGCTCGACTGCTTGATCTTGCGGGCGACGAGGACGGCTGCGCCGACGACACCCGCGACGATCAGGAGCTTCTTAAACATTGGGGTTGTCCCCTCACTGTTTGAGCCGGCCGACCCGGGGTGTCGCGATCTCCGGGAAGATCTGGAACTCCGGGAGAATCGAAAGTGGGGCTAGCTGGAATCGAACCAGCGACCTCAGAGTTATCAGCTCTGCGCTCTAACCGACTGAGCTATAGCCCCGTGCGACCGGGAAAGATTACCGCACCTGACTCGGACCGCCCAAATCGGGGGGTCCGGGCCGGTCCGGCGGCCAGGAGAAGTATTGCGCGGGTGCCGTGGGCGTGGCCACGCAATTTCTCCTGACCGCCGGGCCGGGCTGGATCAGTCCCGTTCGGCGAGCGTCAGCTCGACGCCGCCGACGAGGTCGGCGCAGACGTTGTAGATGAACGCGCCGAGGGTGGCCAGCGCGGTGAACAGCACCACGTTGACCAGGCCGATCAGCGCCGAGGTGCCGATCACGCCCTTGGCAGTGATCTTGAAGCCTCCGCCGGCGTCGCCGCCGGAGGCGGAGACGAGCTCCTTCAGGCTCTCGTTGACGCTCTGGAAGACGCCCATCGCGTCGAGTGCCAGGTAGAGCACGGAGGTGGCGACGATCACCACGATGAACAGCACGAGCGACACCGCGAACGAGAACTTCATCACGGACCAGGGGTCGATCCGCTTGACGTTCAGCCGGGCGCGGCGCGGGCCGCGCGCGGCGGCCGAGCCGACCGCGTTGCGCGCTGCCCGGATCGTGTCCGTGACGCGGGCCGCGCCGACGCTCCGCACGGCGCCGGTGAGCTTGCCGCCGAGGCTGCCGGTGCTGGTCCCGCTCGCTGCCGCCGCGGCTGCAGCCGCGCCGACGCCGGCCGGGATCCGCTCGGTCCGCTCGCCGGGCGGACTGGACGGGCTGCCGGGGGTCTTGATCGGCGGCGTGGTCGTCCGGCCGGGCGCGGTCGCCGCCGCGCCCTTGGACGCCGGGGCGCCCGTGCCGGCCGCAGCAGGCTTGCCCGCGGGCACGACCACCGGTTTCGTGGTGTCCTTGTCAGCTCCCGCGCCGGGGGTCGCCGGCTTGGCGGTCCCGGCGGGGGTGGCGGCCGACGCCTCGTCCGGCGGCGGCTTCATCCCCGGTGCGCGCGTGAATTTCGGGGACGGTGCGTCGGTGGAGGATCCGACCATCGCCCGGCCGACGACCGCACGGCCCTTCGCCTTGGCGTCGCCGTCGGCGGAGTCCTTGCCGGCCGGTGTCGCCGAGCTCCCCGCTCCCGACGTCGCCTGTGTCTCCGTCATTCATCAGTCCTGTTCGTCAGGCTCGTCGGCATTGCGAGCAATCGCCACGATGGTCACGCCTTCTGGGAGATCCATGAGCTTGACCCCCATTGTGTTCCGGTCCCGCGTACGACGTACAGGCTTCACCGGAGTCCGGATCACGCCGCCGTTGCTCGTGATCGCGAACAGTTCATCGTCCGGGTTGATGACAACAGCGCCGACCAGACCACCCCGTCGCTCGGTGATCTTGGCGGTTAGCACGCCCTTGCCTCCACGTCCCTGCACCGGATATTCCTCGATGGGAGTCCGCTTCGCGTACCCACCGTTGGTGGCCACCAAAACGTCCATGTCTTCCTGGACGACCTCCATCGCGAGCAGCTCGTCGTCCTCGCTGAAGCGCATGCCGATGACACCGGAGGTCGCACGTCCCATCGGGCGCAGCGTATCGTCTGTCGCCTCGAAGCGGATCGCCTGAGCCTTCTTCGAGACAAGGAGGAGATGGTCACCCGGCCCGGCCAGGGCGGCTCCGACCAGTTCGTCGTCTTCGCGCAGGTTGATGGCGATGATGCCACCGCTGCGGTTGGAGTCGAACTCCTCCAGCTTCGTCTTCTTGACCAGGCCGGACCTGGTCGCGAGCACCAGGTACGGCGCGACGTCGTAGCCGGGGATCACGATCACCTGGGCGATGTGCTCCTCCGGCTGGAACGCCAGCAGGTTGGCCACGTGCTGGCCGCGCGCGGTCCGGCTGGCCTCGGGCAACTCGTACGCCTTCGCCCGGTAGACCCGGCCCTTGTTCGTGAAGAACAGCATCCACGAGTGGGTGGACGTCACGAAGAAGTGCGAGACGATGTCGTCCTGGCGAAGTGTGGCACCACTCACACCCTTGCCGCCGCGCTTCTGCGAGCGGTAGAGGTCGACTTTGGTGCGCTTCGCGTACCCGGTCCGTGTGATGGTGACCACCACGTCCTCGCGGGCGATGAGGTCCTCCATCGAGACCTCGCCGTCGAACGGGATGATCTGGGTACGACGCTCGTCGCCCCACTTCGTGACCGTCTCGCGGAGCTCGTCCGAGATGATCGCCCGCTGCCGCTCCGGCTTGGCCAGGATGTCCTTGAGGTCCGCGATCTCGATCTCGATCTTGGCGAGCTCGTCGATGATCTTCTGACGCTCCAGCGCGGCGAGACGCCGCAGCTGCATGTCGAGGATCGCGTTGGCCTGGATCTCGTCGACCTCGAGCAGCTGGATGAGGCCCTGGCGGGAATCCTCGACCGTGGGCGAGCGCCGGATGAGCGCGATCACCTCGTCGAGCATGTCCAGCGCCTTCACCAGGCCGCGCAGGATGTGCGCGCGCTCCTCGGCCTTACGCAGGCGGTACGCGGTCCGCCGGCGGATGACCTCCATCTGGTGGTCGACGTAGAAGCGGATGAACTGCGCCAGGTTCAGCGTGCGGGGCACGCCGTCGACCAGCGCCAGCATGTTCGCGCCGAACGTCTCCTGCAGCTGGGTGTGCTTGTAGAGGTTGTTCAGCACGACCTTCGCGATGGCGTCGCGCTTGAGCACGATCACCAGGCGCATGCCGGTACGGCCGGAGGACTCGTCCCGGATGTCGGCGATGCCGGCGAGCTTGCCTTCCTTGATCAGGTCGGCCATCCGCTCGGCCAGGTTGTCCGGGTTGACCTGGTAGGGCAGCTCCGTGACGACCAGCGAGGTGCGCCCCTTGGCGTCCTCCTCGACCTCGACCACGGCGCGCATGCGGATCGAGCCGCGGCCGGTCCGGTACGCGTCCTGGATCGCCTGGGTGCCGACGATCATGCCGTTGGTCGGGAAGTCCGGGCCCTTGACGATGCCGATCAGCTCTTCGAGCGTCTCCGCCTCGTCCGCGTCCGGGTTCTCCAGGCACCACTGCACCGCGGCCGCGATCTCGCGCAGGTTGTGCGGCGGGATCTTGGTGGCCATGCCGACCGCGATGCCCTCGGAGCCGTTGACCAGCAGGTTGGGGATGCGCGACGGCAGGATCGTGGGCTCCTTGGCCCGGCCGTCGTAGTTGTCCTGCATGTCGACGGTGTCTTCGTCGATGTCCCGCAGCATCTCCATGGCCAGCGGGTCGAGCTTGCACTCGGTGTACCGCATGGCGGCCGCGGGGTCGTTGCCCGGCGAGCCGAAGTTGCCGTTGCCGTCGACGAGCGGGTAGCGCAGCGACCAGTTCTGCGCCATGCGCACCAGCGCGTCGTAGATGGACGAGTCGCCGTGCGGGTGGAACTGACCCATCACGTCACCGACGACACGGGAGCACTTCACGTAGCCGCGGTCCGGGCGGTAGCCGGAGTCGTACATGGCGAAGAGGATCTTGCGGTGCACCGGCTTGAGGCCGTCGCGCACGTCCGGGAGAGCACGGCCGACGATGACGCTCATCGCGTAATCGAGGTACGACCGCTGCATCTCCACTTCGAGGCCGACCGGCTCGATCCGGCCGCCGGCGGCAAGCGCGGCGGCGGTCGCGGCATCGGTCGCGGCCGAAGCCTCCGGCGCCTCCGGCTGCTCGCTACCCGTGGACTCGGGAGTATCCGTCACAGTTAACCCTAACTACGATCAAAAGCGGCATTTCCCTGTGGATAACCGCTGTGGAAAGCGTGGAAGCTGTGGATAACTCTGTGGTTGCGGACGGCCACTCACCGCCCGCAGGCCACTAGATGTCCAGGAAACGCACGTCCTTGGCGTTGTTCTGGATGAACGAGCGGCGTGCTTCCACGTCCTCCCCCATCAAGACGCTGAAAAGGTTGTCCGCGGTTGCGGCGTCGTCCAGGCTGACCTGGCGGAGCGTGCGGGTCGCCGGGTTCATCGTGGTCTCCCACAGCTCCGGGTAGTTCATCTCGCCGAGACCCTTGAACCGCTGGATGTCGTCCGGCTTCGCGTTCGGCTTCTTCTCCTGGCGGAGCGCGATCAGGCCGTCCCGCTCGCGGTCCGAGTACGCGTACTGCGCATCGTCGCCCTTGCGGTTCCACTTGATCTTGTAGAGCGGCGGCGCGGCCAGGTAGACGTGCCCCAGCTCGACCAGCGGACGCATGAAGCGGAACAGCAGCGTCAGCAGCAGCGTCTGGATGTGCTGACCGTCGACGTCCGCGTCCGCCATCAGGACGACCTTGTGGTACCGCAGCTTCTCGATGTCGAAGTCGTCGTGGATGCCGGTGCCCAGCGCCGTGATCAGCGCCTGGACCTCGTTGTTCTTCAGCACGCGGTCGATGCGCGCCTTCTCCACGTTGAGGATCTTGCCGCGGATCGGCAGGATCGCCTGCACGCGCGGGTCACGACCCTGCTTGGCCGAGCCGCCGGCCGAGTCGCCCTCGACGATGAACACCTCGGACTCGCGCGGGTCCGTCGACTGGCAGTCGGCCAGCTTGCCCGGCATCGAGCCGGACTCCAGCAGCGACTTGCGGCGGGCCAGCTTGCGCGCCTGAGCGGCGGCGATGCGGGCACGGGCGGCCTGCGACGCCTTGGTGATGATCATGCGGGCCTCGGCCGGGTTACGGTCGAGCCAGTCCACCAGCCACTCGTTGCAGACCTTCTGCACGAAGCCCTTGGCCTCGGTGTTGCCCAGCTTGGTCTTGGTCTGGCCCTCGAACTGCGGGTTCGCCAGCTTGACCGAGATGATCGCGGCGAGACCCTCGCGGATGTCCTCGCCGGAGAGCTTCTCGTCGCCCTTGAGGATCTTCTTCTCCGCGCCGTACTTGTTGATCAGTGTGGTCAGCGCGGACCGGAAGCCCTCTTCGTGCGTGCCACCCTCGTGGGTGTTGATCGTGTTCGCGAAGGTGTAGACCGACTCGCCGTACGACTCGTTCCACTGCATCGCGATCTCGACCGCGATGCCCTCGCCCTCGGCCTCGAACTGGATGACCGACTTGTGGATCGGCGACTTGGTCTGGTTGAGGTGGCGGACGAAGTCGGCGATGCCCTCCTTGTAGCAGAAGGTCACCTCGCGCTTCTTGCCCTCCTCGTCCTGCTGCCGCTCGTCCAGGATGTGGATGGTCAGGCCCTTGTTGAGGAAGGCCATCTCCTGGAGCCGGCGGTAGATCGTCTGGAAGTCGAACTCGATCGTCTCGAAGATCGTCGGGTCCGGCCAGAACGTGACCGTGGTGCCGCGGCGGTCGGTGTCACCGAGCTGCTCGATCGGCACCGACTTGGCGTTGTTGAACCCCTGGCGCCACAGCGTGCCGTCCTTGTGGATCTCCACGACGACG
Organism: Catenuloplanes japonicus; assembly: GCF_000717135.1. Lineage (GTDB taxonomy): Bacteria > Actinomycetota > Actinomycetes > Mycobacteriales > Micromonosporaceae > Catenuloplanes > Catenuloplanes japonicus. Next base: position 18,294 of record NZ_JNXY01000025.1, on the reverse strand, counting down.
CGGGTGGAGAGCGCGTTGACGACGGCCGCGCCGACGCCGTGCAGGCCGCCGGAGACCGCGTACGCCTTACCGTCGAACTTTCCGCCGGCGTGCAGAACCGTGTAGGCCACCTCGACACCCGGCTTCTGAAGCTTCGGGTGGAGGTCGACGGGGATGCCGCGGCCGTTGTCGGAGACGCGCACGCCACCGTCGTTGAGCAGGGTCACGTCGATCGTGTCGCAGTAACCGGCCAGTGCCTCGTCCACCGCGTTGTCGACGATCTCCCACACCAGGTGGTGCAGACCGCGCTCGCCGGTGGAACCGATATACATACCGGGCCGCTTGCGCACCGCCTCGAGGCCCTCGAGCACGGTGAGTGAATCGGAGTTGTACTCCTGCTTTTCTTCCGCTGCCACCCTTGGCCACTTTCTCGCCTCGCCACACACCCGAGGGGGCGGACGCTGCGGGTTCGGCGGGCAGACAGCGACTCGGACACGGCCGGGGCCGCGACGGTCACCGCAGGCAGCCCGCGGATCGCGATCGGCGGGACGTCGTGGCCGACCCCGTCACGGAGTGTGTCTCCGCGACGGACTTGCCCACGGCGTCCCGATCGCTTCCATCCTACTGTGCCCGGACGACATTCTCCGGGTGCGGCATCCCGTTCCGGGCACCTGAGACCCCCGTAGCCGCGAGAACCGGTCGATCTCGAATCCCCCCACGGACCCCGGGCAGGCAAGGGCGGCCAGGTCACTGGCGCATAACGTGACGAAAGCCGCGGTGAGCGCGAAAATGCGTGTCAGACCGTCACGCTGCGATAGCAGAAATGAGTGACGAAGCACGCATCGGTGCCGGGGGTCGCGCGCTTCTCCCCGGTGCCGTAATTTGTCCCGGCGGCGTCCGATTGCGGTCGAAGGCGGTAAGGGAAGGTGACCCTCGATGGGGCTTGACAACGTCGCCGTGCAGTGGCCACGTACGGGCAGGTTCTACGACCCCGTGGCGCCTGCCGCGTTCGTGGACTTCGCCGCGCTGGCCGACGCGCCGGACGTGGCCTCACCCACGGCCGCGCTGGCCGGGCACATCGCCGAGACCGGAACTGTGCGCGCCACCGCGTACACCGAGCTCGTCGACCTGCTCCTCGGCCTGAACGGTGTGCTCTACGCCACAGAGGCGGCGAACGAGGACGAGGACCCGGTGATCGACCCGGACGGGTGCGCCTGGATCGCGGGCGGCCTGGAAAAGTTCGTCCTCGGGCACGAGAAGCTGGGCGACCTGGTCACGTTCGACACGGTCGGCGCGGTGCTGCGCACCGCGATCGCGGACAGCCGGCTCGCGGAGCAGCAGCTCCGCTGGCTCGGCACCCGGATGGACTCGCTGCGTGACGAGTCCGGCGGGGCGCCGCAGTGGGCGTTCCCGCTCTCCGAGCTCGCGGTGCTGGCCCGCTTCTACCGGCGCTGCGCGGACCGGGCATTCGCGGTCTACGCGGACTATTAAAGATCAAGATCACACGGGGGTACGGAGGAGAGCGCTCCTACCCGTAGGTGTCACGAGGGCCTCTGCCGCGCACGCGGCGGGGGCCCTTGCTCCAGCTGGGCGCGGCCGGCCCGTGGATGTGCAGCTTCTTCACCACGCCGTGGCCGATCTCGCCCGCGATCCGCTTGATCAGGCCGGCCGCCAGCAGTCGCAGCTGCGTGGCCCACGCGGTCGACTCCGCCTCCACGGTCAGCTCGCCGTCCTCCAGCTTCACCGGGCGGCTGTGCGCGGCCACGTCCGCACCGACGATCTTCTCCCAGCCGCCGAAGATCGACGCCTCCGCCGTGGGGCGCTGCCAGCCGCGGTTCTGCACCAGGCGGTTCAGCATCGCGCCGAGCAGCTGTGGATCGCGCGGGTCCGGCCCGGGACCGGAGTAGCCGCGCAGCCGCCGCCCGGACTCGCCGCCGCCCTGCTGCGGTGACCGCCGCTGCGTGCGAGCGGCGTCCCGGCGGGCCTTGGCCGCGTCCAGCACGGCGCGCGCCAGCTCCGGCCCCTTCGGCGCCCCGGTGCCGTTCGAAGTCCCGACGCCGTTCGCGGCCCCGGCGCCGTTTGTGCCCCCGGCACCGCTCGGGAGCTCGGTGCCCGGCGGGACCGCCCGGCCCTTCGGGAATTCCGCGCCTTTCGGGGCCTGCGGGCTCGTCGGGAATTCCAGGCCCCGCAGCGGCTCCTGCGGGCCCGGAGGCGGTTGTTCAGTCGGCACGGTGGACCTCCCCCTCGGAGACCGCGAAACGGGCGCCACGCAGCGCCTCCGGCACGTCCTCGGCCACGGCGCAGGTGACCAGCAGCTGGGCCGCGCCGGCCACCAGGTCGGCGAGGCGCGCGCGCCGGCCCGCGTCCAGCTCCGCGAACACGTCGTCCAGCACCAGGACCGGCTCGATGCCGTCCTCGCGCAGCAGATCGTAGGCGGCCAGGCGCAACGCGAGCGCGAACGACCAGGACTCGCCGTGACTCGCGTAGCCCTTGGCCGGCAGGTGGCCGAGCGTCAGCAGCACGTCGTCGCGGTGCGGGCCGACCAGCGTGGTGCCGCGGTCGACCTCGGCCGGGCGCGCGTCGGCCAGCAGCCCGGTCAGCAACTCCTCCAGGCCGGCGCGGTCCGGCAGCGGGTCCGGCGGGTCACTCAGCCGCTCCGTGCCACGACCGGAAGAGCCGATCTTGTACGCGATGGCGGCCGCGCCCTTCCCGGCCGCGACCGCGTCGTAGGCCTTCGCGATGTGCGGGCCGAGCGCCGCGCACAGCTCCAGCCGGCCGGCCAGCAGCTCCGCGCCGTACCGGATCAGCTGCGCGTTCCACACCTCGAGCGTGACCAGGTCGGCGCCGTCCCGCTCGCCACCGGCCCATTTCCGCCGCTGGTAGGACGTGCGCAGCAACGCGTTGCGCTGCTTCACCACCCGCTCGTAGTCGGCGCGCACGCCCGCGTACCGCGGCTGACGCGCGACCAGCAGGTCGTCCAGGTATCTGCGGCGCTCACCCGGGTCGCCGCGGACCAGCTCCAGATCCTCCGGCGCGAAGAGCACCAGCCGCAGCGCGCCGAGCACGTCCCGGGAGCGGCGGACCGGCGAGCGGCCCAGGCGGGCCCGGTTGGCGCGGCCGGGCACGATCTCCAGCTCGACGAGCAGCTCACGGCCGTCGTGCACGATCGCGCAGCGGATGACCGCGGTGGCGGCGCCGGCACGGACCAGCGGGGCGTCGGCCGCGACCCGGTGGCTGCCGAGCGTCGCGACGTACCCCATGGCCTCGATCAGGTTTGTCTTTCCGACACCGTTCGGCCCGACCAGGACGGTGCCACCGGGCTCGAGGTCGATGCCGACGCGCTCGTACGAGCGGAAGTCGACGAGTTCGAGCCGACGGACATACATCCAGGGGTCCTTTGCTGAGCCGACGGGGGTGTGACGCTCGATTGTCGCGCACACCCCCGGCCGAACCCGGACCCCTACCGCTTGACGGCGTGACCGCCGAACTGGTTCCGCAGGGCGGCGACGGCCTTGATGGCCGGCGAGTCGTCCTGGCGGGAGGTGAAGCGGGCGAAGAGCGAGGCGGCGATCACGTTCATCGGGACGCCGAGACGGATGCCCTCCTCGACGGTCCAGCGGCCCTCGCCGGTGTCCTCCGCGTAGCCCTTGATGCCGGCCAGCTCGGGGTCCTCGTCGAGCGCGCGGTCGAGCAGGTCGAGCAGCCAGGACTTGACGACCGAGCCCTCACGCCAGCTCTTGAACACCTCGGGCACGTTCGTGACCAGCTCGGACGCCTTGAGCAGCTCGTAACCCTCGGCGTACGCGTGCATCAGCCCGTACTCGATGCCGTTGTGCACCATCTTCGAGTAGTGACCGGCGCCGACCGGGCCGGCGTGCGCGAAACCGAACTCGCCCTCCGGCTTGAGCGCGTCGAAGATCGGCTGCGCGTGCGCGACGTGCTCGGCGGAACCGCCGACCATCAGCGCGTAGCCGTTGGTGATGCCCCAGACGCCGCCGGACACGCCGACGTCCATGTAGCCGATGCCGAGCGCGCCGAGCTTCTCCGCGCGCGGGCCGTCGTCGCTGAACTTGGAGTTCCCACCGTCGATGACGATGTCACCGGCGGAGAGCAGGCCGCTCAGCTGGTCGATGATGGTCTCGGTGACGCCGGACGGCACCATCACCCAGACCACTCGCGGCGCTGCGAGCTTCTCGACCAGGTCCGGCAGGCTCTCGGCGTCGGTGATCTCGGGCCTCGGGTCGTAACCGACCACGTCGTGGCCGGCAGCGCGAATCCGCTCGCGCATGTTGCCGCCCATGCGGCCTAAGCCAATCAGGCCCAGTTGCATTTCGTCCCCCTTGCAGGTGTTCTGCTCCCGCGTGTCAGCGGGTTACCCGGATCGGCATGATCAGGTAGCGATACCCAGTAATGATCTCGCCGTCATCGTTCGCGGGGGACAACACAGCCGGTTTGAACGCGTCGACGAACGACAGCACGGCCGTGGGCGCGCCGAGGCCGTTGAGCCCGTCCAACAGGTACTGCGGGTTGAAGCCGATGGTCAGTGCCTCGCCGGTGAAGGTGGCGTCCATGGCCTCGCTGGCCCGTGCCTCCTCGGTGCCGCCGGCCTCGACGACCAGGCCGTCCTCGCTGAAGCTGAGCAGGATCGGGGTGGTCCGCTCGGCGACCAGCGCCACGCGGCGGGTGACCTCCTGGAGTGCGGAGACCGAGACCCGCGCCTGCGCGTTGTGCGTTGCCGGGAACAGCGACCGGACCGGCGGGTAGTTGGCGCCGTCCAGCAACCGGCTCGTCGTCCGGCGGGTCCCGCCGGCGAAACCGATCATTCCCTCGCCCGCGCCGCCGTGTGCCAGCGCCAGGGTGACCTGGCCGCCCAGCGGGCCGAGCGTCTTCGCCGTGTCGTTGAGGGTCTTCGCCGGCACGAGCGCGTTGATGCTGATGTCCGGATCCTCCGGCGACCACTCGATCTCGCGCATGGCGAGCCGGTAGCGGTCGGTGGCCAGCATGGCCAGCGAGGAACCGTTGAGCTCTAGCCGCACGCCGGTCATCATCGGCAGCGTCTCGTCACGGCCGGCGGCGATCGCCACCTGGCTGACCGCGGCCGCGAACACGGACGCGTCGACCGTGCCGGCGCTGGCCGGCATGTCGGGCAGGCTCGGGTAGTCCTCCACCGGCATGGTCGGGAGCGTGAACCGCGCGCTGCCGCAGACCAGCTCCAGGTGCGGGCCGACCGCGGCGATGTCCACCGGCTTGGCCGGCAGCGCCTTGGTGATCTCGGCGAGCAGGCGGCCGGAGACCAGCGCGGCGCCGTCGGAGTCGCCCTGCACCTCGACGCTCACCTGGCTGGAGACCTCGTAGTCGAACCCCGAGACCTGCAGGACGCCGTCGGTGACCCGCAGCATCACACCGGCAAGCACCGGCACGGACGGCCTGCTGGGCAGGCTCTTGGCGGTCCACGCCACGGCGTCGGCGAGCGCGTCGCGCTCCACTCGGAACTTCATGGCCATGCCTCCGCGTCGACTGGTTGGGCATCCCTATTCTGCCGGTCCAGCGCCAAGAGGTGGGTACGCGGGCCAGACCCTGTGCGGACCGGGTCGAACCGGCCCTGACCTATCGCACCTTAGGTCTCCCCGAGGATCACGACTTCCCCGCCCCCGCCCGTCTCGTCGAGGAGTTGATCGTGCTTGGCGGAGCGTGAGTTTCAAGATCCTCCACAGCGTGATGATTGAAGTTCTTTATTTCTAGAAATACAGAGAGTCGTAATCATCGGTGCTGTGGATTCTGGGGATAACCCGAGTATCTGCAGGTCAGGAAGTTATCCACCGGTGGTTACGCAGTGGATAACCGGGGTATAACTCGGCAGGTTCTCCACAGGCCGTTTTGTTGTCCCCTGGTTATCCACTGCGTGGGACCGGTTATCCACCGGTTATCCACGGGGTTTTCCCCCAGGTGTGGATTACGAGGCGCGGGCCCGTCGCCCTGTGCACAAAAGTTATCCCCAGAACCTTCAACAGGCTATGCACACGGTTTCCACAGCTGGGGACAACCGACTACTGCGTGTGATCGTCCACAGCTGTTTCCCCAGGAGTTATCCCCAACTGTGGACAACCGACCTCGATCCTCAGCCGGAGTTATCCACCGTCTGTGCATAACTCCGGTGGATGGCCTGTGGATGAGGTGTGGACAGTGTGGACAACCAACCAATCGGATGATGTGGATAGAGTCGGCGACCTGTGGATATGGAACTTCCGCGGGGCGAACTTCTGACCTGCTTCTCCACAATCTGTGGATAGATGCCTGTGGAGAACCCCCAAAACCTGTGGATGCCTGTGGACGAGGCTCGCACGCAGTGGACAACCGGTGGATAACTTCTGGGGATAACTTTTCCCGCCCAAAGCGCCCTCCTACACTGTCGGATAGCGAGGCGCTCCAAACACGCGTGGTCACAGTTGGGTAACGGCCCCCTGGAGGCCCGTCCACAGCCGCCCGGACGGCCAGATTCACCCCTCTGAACCCCTGCGGCGTCTTCGCAGCCGCCGTCGCCGCCCCGGCCTGCCGCGCAAGGGCGGGCTGTTACCGGTGCATGCGTGCCGTGCGGAGTGTTCAACACCACTCGACTGGTCGCCCGAGGCGGCCGGGCGGGTGTGGTGGCGACCCAGCGCTTTACCTGCGAGACGACGCGGATGAACCCGTTGCCGAGCTCAAGCCGACCGCCCGGACGTGAGAACCGCGTGGCCGCCGCCGGTGAGACCAGAGCTGGGCGGCCCTGCCGATGAGCCGCTCGGCTTGACGAGGGCGGGCCAGCCAGGCCGCACGACACTCAGCCGGGCGGGAAGGGAACGGTCCCCGGGGCCGTGATGGCCGGGGCGCGTCGAGGGACGAGAGCAGCGACGGGAGCCGCGTGGGTTTCCTCGACCACGGCGGGACCGGCTCCGACCGGCGATCGGAAGCGGAGCGCCAGCGGAGCCTTCCGAACGCCGGGAGGTTTGCCCGCGGGAGCAAACGGCCTGGACCACGCTGGAAGCGGGAAGATCGGGGTTTGGGTCGTCTTCCAGGCTGGCTTGAGTGCGGGAGCAAACGGGCTGCACCACGTTGGGAGCGGGAAGGTCAGGGTTCGGGGTTGTTCCTGTATTGGCTTGAAAGCCCGCAGGAACGCACGTGGCCGTCCCCTGGCCGGCTCAAGCGCCCGCGGGCGCAGACGGGCCGGACCACCGTGAGAAGAGGCCGGCTCACTGCGTGGCGGGGCTAGGAGTTCTGTTTGATGCGGTTGGTGAGTTCGGCGATCTGGTTGTAGAGGGAGCGCCGTTCGGCCATCTGCTGGCGGATCTTGCGGTCCGCGTGCATGACCGTGGTGTGGTCGCGGCCGCCGAAGGCCTGGCCGATGCGGGGCAGCGAGAGCTCGGTCAGCTCGCGGCAGAGGTACATGGCGACCTGGCGGGCGTTGACCAGCACCCGGGAACGGGAGTGGCCGCGGAGGTCTTCGAGGCTGACGCCGAAGTACTCCGAGGTGGAGACCATGATCTGGTCGGCGGTGATGTCCGGGCCCTCGGGGCCGGGGATGAAGTCGCGGAGGACCTCCTCGGCCAGGGAGAGCTGCACCGGGGATCGGGTGAGGCTGGCGAACGCGGTGACCCGGATCAGCGCGCCCTCGAGCTCGCGGATCGAGGAGGAGATGCGGGACGCGATGAACTCCAGCACGTCCGGCGGGGCCATCAGGCGTTCCTGGGCGGCCTTCTTCTGGAGGATCGCGATGCGCGTCTCCAGGTCCGGCGGCTGGATGTCGGCGAGCAGGCCCCACTCGAAGCGGGTGCGGAGGCGGTCCTCGAGCGTGGTGAGCTGCTTCGGGGAGCGGTCCGAGGTGATGACGATCTGCTTGTTCGCGTTGTGGAGCGTGTTGAACGTGTGGAAGAACTCCTCCTGCGTCCGTTCACGGCTCACCAGGAACTGGATGTCGTCGATCAGCAGGATGTCGGTGTCGCGGTAGCGGCGCTGGAACGCGCTGGTCTTGTCGTCGCGGAGCGAGTTGATGAACTCGTTGGTGAACTCCTCGGTCGACACGTAGCGCACGGAGCGTGCGTGGCCGAGCGTGGTCGCGTAGTGGCCGATTGCGTGCAGCAGGTGTGTCTTGCCCAGCCCGGAGCTGCCGTAGATGAAAAGCGGGTTGTACGCCTTCGCCGGCGACTCGGCCACGGCCACGGACGCGGCGTGCGCGAACCGGTTCGAGGAGCCGATGACGAACGTCTCGAACATGTACTTCGGGTTCAGCCGGTTGCCGGCCGACTCGCCGCCAGGGCGGGAGCGGTCCAGACCCCCGGGGCCGCCGGTCACGCCGGGACGGAGGTCACGCACGGCGCGACCGGGGCCGCTGTCGCCGGGGCCGGTGTCCGCGGGCTCGTCCGCGATCTGCGGCGCGACCTGGCGCTGCTGGTCACGGCCGAACGGGGGTGGGGTGTCGTCGTTGAACGCGTCCGCACGCTGCGGGCGGGGCTGCTCGTCGCGGCGCTGCGGTTCGGCGCGCTCCACGGGCTGCTGCTGCGCGTAGTGCGACTGCTGGTTGCGGGACTGAGGCGCCTCCGCGCGGGGCGGTGCGGCGAACAGCGCGGCCTGGGCCTCGTCGCGGGCGGCCTGCTGCTCCTGCGGGCTCTCCCGGCGGCCACCGTTCTGCGGCGCCGGGTCGTAGTAGCGCGCGGTCGGCGGTTCCTCGTCGCGACGCGCGTCGCCACGGTTGTCGAATCGGCTGTCGGTGGGGGCGTCGTCGGGAAAGGTCGCGCGACGGGTGTCGTCCGCGCGGTCGGCGGGCTCGTAGTCGGCCGGCTGCGGCGGAAACGGATCCGAGTCGAAGAGCGCCTCGCGCTCCGGGGCCGGAGCAGGCGTGCCGTAGATCGTGCCGGGCGGGCGGGCGGTGCCGTCCTCCGGCGGGCGCACCGTGACCGCCACCTGTATCGGGCGGCCGAGCCGGCGGGAGAGCGCGTCGGTGATCGCCGGGCGCAGCCGCGACTCGATCACGTCCCGGGCGTGTGCGTCCGGGACGGAGAGCAGCGCGGTGTCCTCGACGATCGCGCGGAGCCGGGTGAGGCGGAGGTAGGCGCGCTGCTGCGCCGACACGATCTCCTCTGCGAGATCTTCGGTTGCGGCGCTCCACATCGAGGCCAGGTCGACCGTGTCGGCCACCGTCCCGCCACCCCCATCGCTCCCGACATCACCGGTCGCCTGCCGGCCGGTTGCCGCTTTCGTCTACTGGTCGTCGGAGCCGCGGGTAGGCGGCCGAATCACCGCCGGCACCCCCTGCCGGCAGCGCTGACGCTGCTGCTACCCACGTTCGTCAAGACCGTCGTCCACAGGTTATCCACACCCTGTGTACCGACCGATTGTGGCTTACCGTCCGTCGCTGGTCAGACCTGCCGAACTGCGGTGGCGCGATGAGAGGGTCCACCGTGCCGAACGACTTTCCCCCTCGTCCGGTTCTGGCCGCCGGTGTCGCCACCGGCAAACGGGCACGCTAACAGCGATGGCCCTGCAGCATCAACCGGCGACCGGCGCGGACGGCCTGGTCGGTCACGAAGAGCCAGTTCACCGGGGGTACGTCGGCCGGCGCATTTTGACGCCCGGTGGGGTGCGCGCGTACTCTGGGCAGGCTATTCGGCCTTCTGTAGCGGCCCGACGGGCGACTCCCGACACGGCCGGTTAGCATTGGACAGAGACTTCGGGCCGTTTGCAAGATCATCTCCGGCCTCGGGGAACGTAGGTAAACGACCTCCGGCTCGCGGACGCGTGCCCGGGCCGTACGAAGACGGAGTTTGACGTGAGCAAGCGCACCTTCCAGCCGAACAACCGCCGCCGTTCGAAGACCCATGGCTTCCGGCTGCGCATGCGCACCCGTGCGGGTCGCGCGATCCTCAACACGCGGCGCTCCAAGGGCCGCGCCAAGCTGTCTGCCTGAGGGTCCGACCTCGCCGGTCAGGAGGAGGCAGGTCAGTCGTGTTGGCCGCAGCTCAGCGACTGCGGCGTAGCAGCGACTTCGCCGTAGCGATCCGTGCTGGCCGTCGGGCCGGCCGCGGAGCCGTGGTGGTTCATCTCCACCTCCTGTCCACGGACGCCAGCGACGCCCCCACGGGTGTCGAGGGCGTCGGGCAGCTCGAGACGATCGAGCCGGTGCTCGCCGACACGGCGCGCGCCGGCTTCGTCGTTTCCAAGGCGGTCGGGAACGCGGTGGCGCGCAACCTGGTCCGCCGCAGGCTCCGGCATCTGGTGCGGGAGCGGATCGGTGCGCTGCCACCGGGCGCCACGCTCGTGGTGCGCGCGCAACCGGGGGCGGCGCTCGTGGCGTACTCCCAACTGGCTCTAGATCTTGATGCGGCGTTGCGGGCCGCTGTCGCCCCGCGGGAACGCCGATCCGGGAACGGCGCCAAGCGGCGCCGGGGAGGCGCCGAATGAGCGGCACCGAGCGTCCGCCTTCGCTTGCGGCCCGTGTGCTGGCGCGCGGCGTCATCGCGTACCGTCAGTGGATAAGCCCGGCACTGCCGGCACGCTGTCGTTTCTATCCGTCGTGCAGCGCATACGCCCTGGAGGCGGTGACGCGGCACGGAGCTTTGCGGGGGAGCCGGCTCGCGATCTGGCGGCTGCTGCGCTGTCACCCCTTCCATCCTGGCGGATACGACCCGGTGCCTGACCCGGACCGCCGTCGCGCGAATGTGACTGGAGCCGGAATTGTTTAGCCTGGACCCGATCTACTGGGCGATTTCATGGATTCTGCTGAAGTGGCACGCCGCATGGGACGCCATCGGGATCCCCGAGACCACCATCCTCGGGACCAACTGGTCCTGGATCCTCGCGATCGTCTTCCTCGTGCTGACGGTGCGCGTCGTGCTCTTCCCCGTCTTCGTCAAGCAGATCAAGTCGCAGCGGGCCATACAAGCACTGTCGCCGCAGGTCAAGGCGCTGCAGGAGAAGCACAAGGGTGATCGCGAGACCCTCCAGAAGGAGATGGTCGAGCTCTACCGCAAGGAGAAGGCGAACCCGCTGATGGGCTGCCTTCCCATGTTCATCCAGATCCCGGTCTTCTTCGGGCTCTTCCACGTGCTGCGCCGCCTCGACCCGGGACGGACCGCGAAGGAGCTGTACGGCTGGAGCGCGGCGCAGTTCGACGGCGCCGCGAACGCCAAGCTCTTCACCGTGCCGATCGCCGGCAAGTTCGGCTCCACCACGGACGAGCTGGTCCGCCTCGGCGCGAACCGCGGCACCGTGATGGTCGTGGCCGGCATCCTCGTGCTGATCATGATGGCGACGACGTTCCTCACCAGCCGTCAGATGATCCTCAAGACCGGCTGGGCCGAGGACCCGCAGCAGAAGATGGTCCAGCGTCTGATGCTGTACGGAATTCCGCTTTCTCTGCTTGTTTCGGGCTATTTGTTCCCGATTGGTGTGATCATCTACTGGGTGTCGAACAACCTCGTCACCCTCGCTCAGCAGCAGTGGGTGCTCCGGAAGTTCCCGCCACCGCCCTCGGCCACGACCACGGGCAAGACGGGAGGCTCCGGCGCCGGCCGCCAGAGCGAGCCCGCCAAGACCGGCCTGTTCGGTCGCAAGACCGCGCCGGAGCCCGTCAAGTCGTCCGTCGACACCAAGGCGCTCGCCCCCAAGCCCGGCGCCAAGCCGGTCCGCCCGGCCAAGGCAGCCCAGGCCAACGGCGCCGCCCCCGCGAAGGCCGCCGGCACGCCCGGCAAGAACGCGGTCGGTCGTACCGGCGGGGTCTCCTCCCGGGCGAAGAAGGGCAACCCGTCGGCGAGGCCGAAGGGCTGACGCCCGCTCCCCAACAAACGTGCCCGTCGCCCCGGCCCCTCATCGGCCGGGGCGACGGGGAACCAGCGGACCGGTGACGGTCCGGCCCAGCGAGTACGGAGATGACACCGTGACCGATACCAGCACTCCCCACGCTGACCAGGACCTCGAGATCGAGGAGGCGGCCGCGGACGCCGCGGAGGACAGCGAGGAGACCAAGGAATCGGAAGGACCGTCCGACACCGACCTGTTCCACCAGAGCGAGATCGCGGCCGACTACATCGAGGGTCTGCTGGACATCCTCGACTACGACGGCGACATCGACGAGCTGGTCTCCGCCGGGCGCCCGATGGTCGAGGTCGTGGGCGGACGCCTGCAGCCGCTCGTCGGCCAGCGCGGCGCCACGCTGGAGGCGCTGCAGGAGCTGACCCGGCTGGCGATCTTCCGGGCCACCGGCTCCCCCAGCCGGCTGCTGCTCGACGTCGGCGGCTACCGCAACGCCCGGCGCAAGGAGCTGGCCTCGGTCGCGCGCAACGCGATCGAGAAGGTGCGCGAGCACGGCGAGCCGGTGCGGCTGGAGCCGATGTCCGCGTTCGAGCGCAAGTGCGTGCACGACGTGATCAACGCGGCGTCCGGCGTGGAGAGCGAGTCGGAGGGCGTCGAGCCCAGCCGTCGCATCGTCGTGCGGCCGGTCGACTGATCCGTGCGCGATACCGCTTCCGGCGGCTCGGAGGGCGTGCAGCCTTCCGGGCCGCCGTTGTCTGCTGAGTCTGCATACGCCGGGCCGGTTGAGCTCTCGGGCGTACCCCCATTTGATCTTGGTGTTCCTGATCTTCTGCGGCCGGCCGCTCTGGCGCTGTTCGGGGATCGGCTGGAGCTGGCGACGCGGTTCGCGTCGCTGCTGGGGACCGAGGGTGTGGTGCGCGGGCTGATCGGCCCGCGCGAGGCGCCGCGCATCTGGGAACGGCACCTGCTCAACTGCGCCGCGGTCGCCGAGTTAATCCCGTCCGGCGCTTCGCTCGTCGACGTCGGCTCTGGTGCCGGTTTGCCCGGTATCGTGCTTGCGGTGGCACGTCCTGATCTCACGATCGCGCTGGTCGAGCCACTGGCACGACGGACTGCCTTCCTTTCCGAGGCGGTGACGGAGCTGGGCCTGGACGACACCGTGACGGTGGTCCGGGGCCGCGCCGAAGAGGTCGCCGGGGGACCCCTTCCCCCCGCCGACATCGTCACCGCGCGGGCGGTAGCGCCGCTCGACCGGCTTGCGGGCTGGTGCCTGCCCCTCGCCGCGCTCGGCGGGCGACTCTTGGCCCTCAAAGGGTCGTCGGCCGCCGAGGAGATCGCGGAGCACGAGGCCGCGGTGGGTCGGCTGGGCGGTGCCACGCCGGTCGTCCGGTGGTGCGGGGAGACGCTCCTCGACGACCCGACGACCGTGGTGGAGATCGTCCGCGAACGGCTGGTCGTGCCGGCACGGTCGGGGAAGGCTGCCCGCCCGGAGCGCCGGTCCTCGGGTCGGTCCTCCGGGGGCGGGAGACGACGGAGGGGCTAGACATGCGGGGTCGGCGGCGTAACAAGCGGAAGCCCAACGGCAGGCGCGAGGTGGCGTCGCCGGCCTCGCTGCTCTCCCCGGTCTCGCCGGCGCCTTCTTTCGCGTTCGGGAAGTTGCCGGCCTCATCGGTCGCTCCGGTCGTGGTGCCGGTGGGGTCGGTGCCGTTGTTGCCGACGACGTTCGCCGCGCCGCTCTCCTCCGCGCTGGCCTCGACCATGAGGTCCGGGCCGGTGGCCGTCGATCCGCTCCTGGAGGCGGCGGACGGCACCGGATGGCCCGGCTGTGACGTCTACTGCTCCGGCGTACTGCGGCTGAAGTCGGGTTTTATGGTCTTCGGGTCCGAGCCTTCTTCGTTTCCCGTGAAACATGGACCGGATGGACGTGGCCATGGGCGCCCGACGGCCGTAGGCTGGCCGCGCGTCGATAGTGTGGACTCATCCGATTCTGGCAGGGATGACACGGTGCAGGACTACTCCTCCTCTTACCCCGTTTCACGTGAAACGCGCTATGACAACTCGCCGGGCGGGCCCGCGTACGGCAGGATTGATCCTGCCCCGGCAGGACCGGGTGGATTTGAGGGCGAGGAGTATCCGGTGCCGCAACCGCGGGTGGGAAACGGCTACGGCGGTCCCGAGCTGCCGGCCGAGACAGACCAAGAATCCTATGTTTCACGTGAAACGTCGGCGTCCGCCGACAACGATCTACCCCTGGCCATGGAGGCGTTGCGCGCGGTGCAGATCCTCAACCCGACCGGCGAGGTGACCATGCCTCGCCCGGCGCATCCACGGATCATGTGCGTGGCGAACCAGAAGGGTGGCGTGGGTAAGACCACCACCACCGTCAACCTGGCGGTCGCGCTGGCGCTGCACGGCAACCGTGTGCTGGTCGTCGACCTCGACCCGCAGGGTAACGCGTCCACCGGGCTCAACGTCCCGCACCACGCGGGCGTGCCGGACGTCTACGACTGCCTGATCGACAACGTGCCGCTGGCCGACGTCGCCCAAGGCGTCGAGGGCATCCCTAACCTCTGGTGCGTGCCCGCGACCATCGACCTGGCCGGCGCCGAGATCGAGCTGGTCTCGGTGGTCGCTCGTGAGTCCCGGCTGTCCCGGGCCATCAAGAGCCACCCGGAGCAGTTCGACTACGTCTTCATCGACTGCCCGCCGTCGCTCGGCCTGCTCACGGTCAACGCGCTCTGCGCGGCGCAGGAGGTGCTGATCCCGATCCAGTGTGAGTACTACGCGCTGGAGGGGCTCAACCAGCTGATCAACAACATCAACCTGGTCCGGCAGCACCTGAACCCGTTGCTCGACGTGTCCACCATCCTGCTGACCATGTACGACCGGCGGACCCGCCTGGCCGACGCGGTCGAGCAGGACGTGCGGAACCACTTCGGCGAGAAGGTGCTCCAGGCGGTCATCCCCCGGAACGTCCGCGTGTCCGAGGCACCCAGCTACGGGCAGTCCGTCGTCACGTACGACCCGGGCTCCCGCGGCGCCACCAGCTACTTCGAGGCCGCCCGCGAGATCGCCGAACGCGGAGCCAAAGAGGACATGGCCCGCAACGGGTAGCCGACACGGCGCGCTTTAGCATGGTCGGTTCCAGGGTGGCGTGATGCCGGCCCCTGGTGTGGTTGAGTCGGTGGCGTTGTAGCGGATTGCCGCGGTGGGCGCGGCGGGCGCGGGTTCATGGGAGCAAGGAGAAGCGGGCACATGAGGAAGGGTCCTAAGGGCGGGCTCGGGCGTGGACTCGGAGCTCTGATCCCGACCGCGCCCCCGGCCGAGGCGCCGCCGCCCGCGGTTGTCTCCGCGCCGCCGGCTGCTCCCCCGCCGGCGGCTGTTCCCGCACCGGCGGCTGCTGCTCCGTCGGTCGCTGAGGCGCCCGTTGCGGCTCCTGTCGCCGAGCCGGTCGCTCCCCCGGAGCCGGTAGTCCCGGAGGCGCCCGGTCTTCCGCTCGCGCCGGTGCCCGGGGCACGGTTCGCCGAGATCTCGGTGTCGGACATCATCGCCAACCCGAAGCAGCCCCGGCACGTCTTCGACGAGGAGGCGCTGGAGGAACTCAAGATCTCCATCCAGGAGGTCGGCTTCCTCCAGCCCATCGTCGTCCGCGAGCTCGACGAGTCCGGCAACTACGAACTCGTCATGGGCGAGCGCCGCTGGCGGGCCGCCCAGGCAATCGGCCGCGAGACCATCCCGGCGATCGTCCGCGACACCAAGGACGACGCCATGCTCCGGGACGCGCTCCTGGAGAACATCCACCGCGCCAACCTGAACCCGCTCGAAGAGGCGGCCGCGTACCAGCAGCTGCTCGAAGAGTTCGGCGCCACCCACGACGAGCTCGCACGCCGCATCGGCCGCAGCCGCCCCCAAATCACCAACACCATCCGCCTCCTCAACCTCCCGCCCGCGGTCCAGCGTCGCGTCGCCGCCGGCGTGCTCTCCGCGGGCCACGCGCGGGCACTCCTCGCGCTGGAGGACGCCGAGGCCCAGGACGAGCTCGCCAGCCGCATCGTCAAGGAAGGCATCTCGGTGCGCGGCACCGAGGAACTGGTCTCCCTGGCACAGCTCGACGGCCCGAGCCAGAAGAAGGCCGCGCAGCGCCGGGCGAAGCCGCACGCACCCGCGCTGACCGACCTGGCGGACCGGCTTTCTGACCGCTTCGACACCCGCGTCAAGGTCGACATCGGCCAGCGCAAGGGCAAGATCACGATCGAGTTCGCCACGGTCAACGACCTGGAGCGGATCGTCGGAATAATCGGCATGGAGCGCAACGAGGAAGAGCCAGGCTGAGGCCTGCTTCTCTCGGGATCGGCTCGGCGGGCTCTCACGGCCCTCCGGGCCGATTTCTTTTTCCGGGGGTACGGAGGGGAGCTGCTCCTGTTCTCGACTTCCGCCGGGGGCCTTGCTGTTGTTTCACGTGAAACGGTGAGGCCTGCGTTGTGGCGCCTGTGGACGTTGCTGGCGGCCTTTTCGGTGGTGGGTGGTGTGGTTGCCTCACTCCGTGTTGGGCGTTGGGTACAGCGGCTCTCGGGTCGTCGGTGGGATCGGTTGTGTTGTGGTTCGGGGGCTTCGTTCTTGCCGGGCCGGCTGGTGGCCTGGGGAGCGGTCCGAGCGTGCGGCGCGCTTGCCTTCTGCGGCTGCGTTCGAGGACGCTGCTGGTCCTTTAGCCTTGCTCCTCCTCTCGTTGGCGAACTGGGTGGGCTGGCGGGCGCATCGTGTGGCGGGCTGTGGCCGAGTCGGATGCCGTCGGGTTCGGGTCGCGGCCATGATCCCGCGGAAGGGTTGGCGGTGAGGTCGGGTGCATCACGGGATCCCTGGGCCGGCGCTGCGATGCTTCGGCGGTTGGGCGTACCGGCGGCGGGCGTGCCTTTTGAAGGATCGCGGCGACCTACTGCTTCTGGCTTTTAGGCAGGGTCGAACCAGTTCGCCGGACTGTTGGCGTTGGCGGTAGCCGCGGGACCTTCGTGGGCCGGGCGATTGTTGATCACGCGGTTTCACGTGAAACCGGCGTGATCCGTGGCGGTGTCGATCGCGCCTTCAGGCGTTCGGGCTATCCAGTGGCGGCGACCATTGCTACGCCGGATCTCTCTCAAGGCCCCCTCCTGGTTGTCGGATGGCCTCGCGCGGCGGGCGTCTTTCGAGCTCTCGATTCGGGGTCTACCGGGTGAGGTCGATCGCCCCGCCCCGCCGGCGCCTGGCATCTGGCGGGTCGATCGGTAGGGAGATTGGTCTTCTCGTCCCGTGCGGGTGCCAGCGCCGGGAGATCACTCGGGCGGAGGGCGTTGTGGAGCGACGATTCCTTGCTCCTCGCGGTGGGGGCTGAGGAACGGCGTTTCACGTGAAACAAGCAAGTTCCGGCGGGGGTCGAGTTGGCCGGCGTTGACCGTTCCTGGAGACGGAATGAATGCGGTGTCCGGGCGGAGGTTCGGCCTCCGCCCACGCGGGCACCGCGCATTCAGGTACCGGCCCAAGGTCGGTGGGCGCGCCTGCCCGGCTCCATGACCGCACGCCCGAGACGCCGTCCCGCGAACGCGATGATCTGTGTCGCTCCGGGATCTGTGTTGCTCCGGTTTCAGTCCGCGCAATCGGCTAGGTTCCAGCGAGGCGGAAGAGCTCACGGGAACCTGCCCTCTCGCATCCTTCGTTGACTTCGATCGGGCGGTATACCCCTACCCGCCGATCCGGACGTCAGCATCGCCCGGTGCCCGGTGCCCGGTGCCCGGTGCCCGGTGCCCGGTGCCCGGTGCCCGGTGCCCGGTGCCCGCGGTTCCCTCCATTGGCCGACCCGGTCTCGGCCGACCTTGATTCCCGCGGGCTTCAGCTCATGCCACTTCCGACTCGGTCCCACGCGCTGGTACCCCGAAGGATGTAGCAGTCGTTGGGGTGGGAGCGAGATGGTGGTGCGACTCTACGAGTCGGCTAGGCCTCGGTGCTCGATCAGCCGCTCGCATCGTGTGTGCCGCCCGGTGTTACGCCCGCCGATCCGCGAAGCACGACTAAGAGGGTTCCTGTTCCTGCATCGTCGGCGTCAGTACCTGCGGCCTGCGCGCTGGCCTTGTCGACCACACCGCGGTAGCGCCGGTCAGGAGGTGGCAACACTTCAGGCAGCCGTCCGGTGGTTCGGAGTCATCGGCGAGCGTTGCCGACGCTGTCGAGCGCCGAACGTCGTGTCGCTGACCAACGATTTCTTGTCCTCATCTTGAGCCTCCGCCGGACAGGGCTTTAGCCGGCCAGCAGGTGCCGCTTTGTCGTCCTGCTGCCGACTGCAGGTCCCAAGTCGACGAAACACCCTGATCCTCCGGACCATGTTTCACGTGAAACGTGGGCACAATCCGAGAGGCCCGGCTCGGACACGCAAGCCACCGCGCACCCGCCCTTCTCCTGAGTCCGACTCCGCGAGCGACGTGGCGCTGTCCACTGGGTGCCTCGGACGTCGGTTCCCTACGCGGGGCGCGGGGCGCGGGGCGCGGGGCGCGGGGCGCGGGGCGCGGG
>NZ_JNXY01000024.1 GCF_000717135.1 Catenuloplanes japonicus | reverse complement strand
GACCGGGACCGGGTGCGGGTCGGCCGGGTTGAACACGATCTGCATCGTGTAGATCGGACTGGTGCCGATGTCACCGAACACGACACCGATCGCGCCCACGACCGCGGCGAGCCGTACCGCGTCGCGCGGGCCCGCGTGCGGCGCCGCCGCCGGCTGTTGATCCTCGACCACCGCAAAACCTCCCCAGGGCGGACGCGCGTATTGATCACGTCGTCTCGCGCGGGACCGTACCCAGCCCACACGCTGCGGAAGGTCCCGACCCGCGTGAAAAGCGCGTTATAAATCCCGGCGACTCCTTGCGAAGGAGGCAGAGAAGCGCCCCGGCGCGGCCGCTGGTGTGCGACCGCGCCGGGGCGGGGTGGTTGACAGGGTCAGGGCAGGCGCCAGAGCTGGTTGGCCGCGCCGAGGCAGGTCCAGATGTGGATCTGCTGGCCGTCGCGGGAGTTGTTCTCGCTCACGTCGAGGCACTTGCCGGAGTTCGGGTTGACGATCGTGCCGTCCGTGCGCGGCGTCCAGTTCTGCGCGCCGGAGTTGTTGCAGGTGTAGAGCTGCACCTTGGTGCCGTCCGCGGTGCCGGAACCGTCCACGTCCAGGCACTTGCCCAGCGCGCGCAGCGTGGCGCCGGTCCGGGTCCAGCTCTGCGCCGCGGACTGGTTGCACGTGTAGAGCTGGACCTTGGTGCGGTCGGCGGCGTTGCCACCGGCCACGTCCAGGCACTTGCCGGCCAGGCCGACGACCGGGCCGCTCACCGGCGGCGGCGTACCCCCGAGCTCCTTGATCCGGATGTTGCGGAACGACACGGTGTCGCCGTCGCCGTGGTTCTGGATGCCGATGTGACCGGCCAGCGACCGCACCGGGTCCGTGTTGGTGAAGTCGTTGATCCGCACGCCGTTGAGGAAGATCTGCAGGCGTTCGCCCTCGACCAGCAGCTCGTAGGTGTTCCACTCGCCGGGCGGGTTGAGCGCGGCGTCGCGGGCGGCCAGGTCCGCGGCCTTGAACGTGTAGACCGACCCGGTGGTGCGGTCGTCCGCGTCCGTGGCGTCGATCTGGATCTCGTAGCCGTTGTTGACCGCGGACCACGGGTCGGTCGACGGCGGGAAGCCGATGAACACGCCGCTGTTGTCGTCGTCGGCCATCCGCCAGTCCAGCTTCAGCGAGTAGTTGCTGAACTGCTTCGCCTGGTGCCAGTACAGCCCCATGCCGCCGGTGGAGGTGAGCGTGCCGTCCGTGTTCGTGAACGCGCCCGGCCCCGCCTGCGCCCAGCCGCTGGTCAGCGCCGTGTACCCGGTCTCCGGCCGGCAGTCGGCCTGCGCCTGACCGGCCGCGTAGCGGAGGCCGCCGAGCAGGTGCTGCCGGAAGACCGGGTCCGCGAACGACTCCTGCGTGTGGCCGCTGCCGGTGTAGAACGAGCGGCCGCCGCCGAGCGTCTTGCACCAGGCGATCGGGTGGTCCGCACCCATACCGCCGCCGGAGTACGTCGACTCGTCCAGCGTGGACAGCACGCGCGCGGTGGACCGGGGGTTGGTGCGGTAGTTGTACCACTCGTCGGTCCGGTTCCACGCCTGCGGCAGGTGCGCGGTGGCCGCGTGCGCCCGGTCCTCGGTGCGGATCACGGCGGGCTGGATCGCGGGGTGCGAGGCGAAGTACGCACCGACCAGCTCGCCGTAGAACGGCCAGTCGTACTCGGTGTCCGCGGCCGCGTGCACCCCCACGTAGCCCTTGCCGCCGCGGATGTACGACTCGAACGCGGTCTGCTGGCCCGCGTCCAGCACGTCGCCGGTGGTGCTGAGGAAGACCACGGCCTCGTAGCCGGCCAGCCCGGCCGCGGTGAACGTGCCCGCGTCCTCGGTCGCGGTCACGCTGAACCCGTTGGCCGCGCCCAGCTCGCGGATCGCCTGCACGCCGGCCGGGATGGAGTCGTGCCGGAACCCGGCCGTCTTCGAGAAGACCAGCACGTCGAACGGATCATCTGCCTGTTGAACAGGGACCGCCGTCGGTAGCAGCAGCACGGCGGCGAGGATTCGACCGATCACGGCAGCACCCACTTCTGGTTGGCGACGTCCAGGCAGTCCCAGATGTGGATCTGCTGGCCGTCGGCGGGGTTGTTCTCGGACACGTCCAGGCAGCGGCCGGACTGCGGGTTGCGCAGCGTGCCGGCCGGCTGCGGGGCCCAGACCTGCGCGGCGGAGTTGTTGCACGTGTAGAGCTGGACCTTGGTGCCGTTCGCGGTGGCGCCGCCGGCTATGTCCAGGCACTTGCCGAGCGACTGGAGCGCGCCGCCGGCCGTGAGCGTCCAGTTCTGCGCCGCGCTGTTGTTGCACGTGTAGAGCTGGATCTTCGTGCCGTCCGCGGTGTTCGCGCCGGCCACGTCCAGGCACTTGCCGGCCAGGCCGCGGACCGGCCCGGCACCCTTGTTGAAGGTGAACGCGTCCAGGTCGTAGAGCGCGGCGGTCCCGGACCCGGCGAACGTCAGGTACAGCGTGGTCGTGGCCGTGGACGCGCCGCTGAGCGTGCCGGTCACGTCCGCGAACGTCTCCCAGGATCCGGTCACCGGTACGGTCGCGGAGCCGAGCACCGTGCCGGTCGGGGAACCGGCCCGGACCTGCAGCGTGCCGCCCGCGCCGCCGGAGGAGACCCTGGCCGTGAACGAGGTGGCGCCGGCCAGCCGGTACGGCGTGAACGCGATCCAGTCGCCGTTGTGGATGTCACCGACGGACCGGCCGCCCTCGGCCGTGGTCTTGGCGAACGTGTTGACGCCGGACGAGGTCGCGTAGTGCTCGGCCTGCCGGTGCCGCGGCTGCAGGATGTGCTGCTGGTGCGCGATCAGGCCGCTCGCGTCCGTGTAGGCGGCGTCGAACACGGCGAAGATGTTCGCCGCGCTGTCGTGCTCGCCGTCGACCGGGATGGTGATCTGCCCGGAACAGCCGTCGGCCGAGGTGATCTGGTGGCCGTGGCTGTCGTGGCCGAGCACGTACGTCATCCGGGCCCGCGCGCAGTCGATCGTGCCGTCCTCCGGGTCGGTGACCGTGAACGAGAACGGGATCGTGTCGCCGTAGGAGAACAGCGTCCCGGCCGCGGGCGACGTGATCGTGATGACCGGCGCGGTGTTGCCGACCCCGACCTGCACACTGGCGGTGCCGGTCGCGCCGGACGGGTCCCGCGCGGTCAGCGTCACCGTGTAGGTGCCGTTCGCGGTGTACGTGTGCGTCGGGTTCGCCGCCGTGGAGGTGCCGCCGTCGCCGAACGCCCACGAGTAGGTGAGCGCGTCACCGTCCGGGTCGGACGAGCCCGCGGACGAGAAGGCCACGGTCAGCGGCGCCTGCCCGGTCGCCGGGTTCGCCGCGGCCACCGGGATCGGCGCGCGGTTGCCGCCGGCCAGGTAGTCGAAGCGGTACAGCGCGGAGAACGCGTCGCCGTTGAAGAAGCCGGTGCCGTAGTCGAGCACGTAGAGCGCGCCGTCCGGCCCGAACGCCATGTCCATGACCTGCTTGCCGGTCCACGGGAAGCTGCTGATCCCGCCGGGGGAGCCGTCGCCGTTGAGGTGGATCGGCTTGATCCAGCCGCGGCCGAACTCGCCGGCGAAGAAGTGGTTGTCCAGCTCGGCCGGGAACTTCGTGGCGGAGTTCAATGCCGGGTCGAAGTGGTAGACCGGGCCGGCCATCGGCGACTCGGAGCCGCTGCCGAACTCCGGTGGCGCGCCGGCGTCGCCGCCGTAGCGGATCCAGGCCGGTCGGGCGGCCGGCAGCGTGGCCCGGCCGGTGTTGCGGAACGAGTTGTTGGTGGCGCCGGCCGCGCAGGCGAACTTCGGCCCGGTGGCGTTGGTGGCGAAGTTCCACTCGTTGTAGGTCTCGGCCGTGGTGTTCGTGCCGGTGCAGTACGGCCAGCCGTAGTTGCCGGGGCCGGTGATCCGGTTGAACTCGACCTGGCCGCCGGGCCCGCGGTTCGGGTCGGTGGCGCCCGCGTCCGGCGCGTAGTCGCCGAGGTAGACGACGCCGGTCTGCTTGTCCACGCTCATCCGGAACGGGTTGCGGAAGCCCATCGCGTAGATCTCCGGGCGCGTGTCCGCCGTCCCGGGCGGGAACAGGTTGCCGGCCGGGACGGTGTACGTGCCGTTGGGCTGCACCGTGATCCGCAGGACCTTCCCGCGCAGGTCGTTGGTGTTGGCGGCGGTACGCTGCGCGTCGTACGCGGGGTTGCGGTTGGTCCGCTCGTCCAGCGGCGCGAACCCGGCCGAGTCGAACGGGTTGCTGTCGTCGCCGGTCGACAGGTAGAGGTTGCCGGCCGCGTCGAAGTCGATGTCGCCGCCGACGTGGCAGCACAGGCCGCGGTCGGCCTTGACGTCCAGCACGTCCACCCTACTGCCGGTGTTCAGCGTGAAGTCCGCGTTCAGCGTGAAGCGGGACAGCCGGTTGACGCCCTGCCAGGCGCTGAAGTCCGTGCCGGTCGAGGGCGCGTCGCCGGCCGGGGTGTTCAGCGGCGGCGCGTAGTAGAGGAAGATCTGCCGGTTCTGCGCGAAGCCGGGGTCGACGCCGACGCCCTGCAGCCCCTCCTCGTCGTGCGTGTAGACCGGGATCGTGCCGATCACGCGGGTGGTGCCGGCCGCGTCCGTGCGCCGCACCGTGCCGTCCCGTGCGGTGTGCACCACGGAGCGGTCGGGCAGCACCGCCATCGCCATCGGCTCACCCATCTCGGCGAGACCCTTTGCCAGTGTGACCTGCTGGAAGTCGGCCGGATCGATCTCGTGCGCGGCCGCGGGAACGGGGATCGCGACCAGCGCCAGTGATCCAACGATGCAGATGAGTCGATGCCTGAAGGACATGTGTGCCCCTTGGTGGAGGGGGGAATGTAACGCGACCTTAGGCCACTTTTGACAGAGCCGCAACAACTTCGGTGTGCTCCGACAAAAGTGGCCCGCCGTCGGGTCAGGACCGGCCGGTCAGCTCCGTCAGGTCCCGGAACAGCTCGGACGCGGTCACCGGGTCGAGCCGGTCGAGCGGGATCCGCTTGTCGTCCGGCCACCAGCCCTGCCCGACCCCGTCCCCCAGGTACGGCGTCTCCAGCCGCTGGTCCTCGAAGTCCGCCGGATAGCCGATCGGGATGCCGGGGCTGAGGTCGACGACCACGGTCCTGCCGCCGCGCACCTCCCGCTCGATCCAGCCCTGGATGCCCGCGTCCTGCGGCTCACCGCGCCGCCAGCCGCGCTTCTCCATGCCGAGCACGCGCCCGGTCGGCACCTCGACGTCGTGGAAGACCGCGAAACCGTCCGCGCCCGGCGTGAACACCTCGCGGCCGAGCTGCGGGAACGGCTGCAGGATCTCGTAGTCGGCGAACACCTCCGCCCAGGCCGCGCACCGGTCGCCGAGCTCCAGCGGGTGCGGCAGGCCGACCACGGCGTCGTCCGCGACCGTGAGCGGTGCGTCGTCCAGATCGGAGAGACTGCGGTCCTCCGCGATCCGGAAACCGTGGGCGACCACGTCACCGTCGTAGACGGCCCAGACCAGGCGGCGGGCCAGGTGCCACAGCAGCGGGTGCTCCGCGAAATACGTCCGGAACTCCGCGCCGGACCAGCGACGGCCGTCGACCATCGCCTTCTCCAGCCGCAGCAGCTGGTCGCCGGCGAGCGTGCGGACGTCCTTCTTCAGCGCGGAGAACCGGGCCGCGGCCTCGGTGGCGGCCTTCGGCAGCGACTTCAGCCGCTTCCCGGCGTCGTCCGTGACGTAGGGCTTCAGCTGCTCGTCGAAGCCGACCACGAACTCCCGCGTGCCGTGCGGCAGCCGCAGCGACCCGTCCGCTGCCAGCCCCAGGTCCGGCACCAGCCGGTCGGCCAGCTGCTCGGTGGTCAGATCCAGTGCGGCGGCGACCTCGGCGATCTTCTCGACCGCGCGTTCCCGCAGCGCCTTGAACTTCACCTTCTGCGAGATGCCGTGCAGGTGCATCAGCGCCACGTCGGTGCCGATCGCGGCCAGCACGTCCAGCCCGGTCACCGCGCGCAGGTGCCCGCCCTCGCCCGGCCAGGCGCGGATGACCGGCGCGAGCCGGCGCACGGTGTCGTCGTCGCCGATCCACCGCAACGCGTCCAGCGCCCAGCCGTCCTTCGACGGCAGGCCCTCGGTCTGCCAGCGCCGGAACAGCCCCCAGCCGAACACGGCCAGGTCCGCCCGGTCCAGCAGCTCCAGCGCGATCGGCAGGCCCGGGTAGACCTCGCCGGGCCGGGAGATCGCCAGCATGGTGAGCAGGTGCCGGGCCGACTCGACCGGCAGCACGCCGGAGCCGTCCCGCAGCGCGACGCGGGGGAGCGTGGCCGGATCCGCCCAGTCCACCGAGGGGATCTTGGCGGGCAGCACGTCCAGCGGGTCCGTGTCCAGCATCGACTCGACCGCGGCGGCGACCTCCGGGCCGTACCGCTGGGCCTCGGTGTTGATCCTGGTTCTGTCGAGCGCACGCAGCGCGGTCTCGGCCTCGCGCCGGGCCGCGCCTGCCTTGCCGACCGCCGCGGGGATGAGCGCGCGGGCCGCCGCGGCCGGATGACGCCGCAGCCAGGCGCGGGCCGGCTCCCGCATGGTCTTCGTCCGCGCGAACCAGCCGGCCATCACGACGGCAAGATCAACACCGACGAAGGGCATCAGCGAGGGTACGGCGACGCCGCTGCTCTGCACGATCCGGATCGCGGCCGGGAGCGCGTCCGCGCCGTGCCGGGCCAGGACCACCGGAAGCCAGGACTCGGCACTCCACACATAACGCGGACTCCAGGTGCCGAGCAGCGGCAGGGCCAGCTCGTCCGGCCCCTTCGCGAACAGCATCATCTCCTCGTTGTACCGCGCCTGACCTGTCCGGATCCGCGCCGCGAGCGCATCGAAGTCCGTCGGATAGCGGCTGCGGAACTGGTAGTAGTCGGACTCCGCGAACCGCTCCCGCTCGCCCGGCTCCCAGCGTGCCTCGTCCGGCAGATCCGGCGTCAGGCCGGTGATCACGACCGGCTTGGCAGCCCTCTTGCGCTTGCTCCACGGCGGGCTGACCAGCACCGCGGGCAGCCGCGACACGGGCGCGTCGACGGCGTCGGTGTCGGCGAGGATCGCGCGCACCCGGCTCGCGGCCGCGGGCGGCAGCTCCGGCAGCAGCTCCTGCGCCAACGCGGGGAGCCGGGTGACCTGGATGCGCAGCAGGTCGTCGGTGACGCGCGCGCCGGACCGGGCCAGCATCCGCAGCGCGCGCCGCGGGAACCGGTCCGTCGCCTCGCGCAGCGCGGGCAGCACGTGCTTGGCCGCGGCCCGGTCCAGCAACGCCGTGTAGGCCTCGTCGGTCGGCAGCACGCTGATCGCGGTGACCAGGCGCCGGTCGATGTCCGCGCCGAGCTGGTGGTCGTCGCACCAGCGCAGCAGCACCGGCAGCAGGTCGTTGCCGAGGCCGTCCAGCAGCGTGGGCAGCGTCGGCCCGGACAGGTCGAGCAGCCACGGGGGCAGCACCGCGATGACCCGCTCCAGCTGGTCGACGGTCCGCATCGAGGCGAGCACCGGCACGCCCAGGTAGGGCATGGTCTCGTAGGTCCAGGCCGACAGCAGCGACAGATCCTCCTCCAGCCAGTCCTGCCGGTGCGGGAACAGGAACAGCGCGGCAAGCCGCTGCGCCGGATGCCCGGCGGTCCGGTAGGGCACGGCCAGGGCCTCCGCCGCCGCGTGGTCCGCCTCGCTCGCGGTCGCCAGCCGGGCCCGCGCCTCGGCGGCGAACCGCTCGCTGCGCTTGACGTCCGAGTACTGCAACGTGACGTGGCCGGGGTTCGCCACCCGCAGCCACTGGCCGGCGACGTCGTCGCCGCCGCGGCCGAGCGTCACGCTGGTCGAGATCCCGGCCAGGTCCAGCGCGGTGTGCGCCAGGAACGGCACGCCCCGCGCGGCCACGAACGACGCCGCGGCGCCGGCCACCGCCGGTGCGTCGTCCCAGAACACGCCGCCGACCGCGGCCGCCACCAGCGCGGCCGTGCCCCGCGGGCTCGCGGACGCCGGATCGGCGAGCGCCTTGAGACCGGCCTCGCGCAGCTCCGGATGCGTCCGGTCGTGGCGCAGCACGATCTCGGCGCGCTCGCGATGCTCCGTCAGGAACTCGCCCGGCTTGACCGGTGGCGCGCCGTCGGCGAACCAGCCGCCGCGGCGCAGGTGCATGGCCCGCCGGTACGCCGCCGGCGGCACCAGTACGTCTTCGCTGCTCATCCCGTTGTCCCCCTTCAGCGGCGCCACTCTATCGAGGGGGTACGACAAGCCCTCTCCGGCCGGCGGATCGTGCGGTGCCCGTCCGGCAGGCCCGATTCCGAATTGGACGATCGGCCGGTTGATACGGTCGATCTATGACTTTTGTGCTCTCTGCGTTGGAGCTCGTGGTGGCGGAGAGGGGCCGGACCGCCGCCGAGGTGACCGAGGCGACCGCCCGTACCGTGCGGCGCCTCGACGACCTGGGCTATCACCGGGTCTGGTTCGCCGAGCACCACGGCACGGCGCTGTCCGCCAGCGTGGTCCCGGCCGTCCTGATCGCACACTTCGCGGCCCGGACGAGCCGGATCCGGGTCGGCTCCGGCGGCGTGCTGGCCCCCAACCACGCGCCGCTGGCGCTCGCCGAGCAGTTCGCCACGCTGGCGACGCTGTACCCGGACCGGATCGACATGGGGATCGGGCGCGGCCCGGGGACCTTCGACCAGTCGATCGTGCGCGCGCTCCGGCGCGACGCCGAGCCGGGGACGGAGCAGGAGTACGCCGACGACGTGGAGAGCGTGCTGCGGTACCTGTCGGGCGAGGCCGGGGTGCGGCTCATCGCGGGCTGGCAGCCGGACGAGGGCGGCGCCCGGCCCTGGCTGCTGGCGTCCAGCACGGCCAGTGCGGAACTGGCGGGCCGGCTCGGCCTGCCGATCGTTCTGGCGCACCACATACGCCCGGACCGGTCGGCCGAGACCGCGGCGCGGTACCGGGAGGTGTTCACGGCCTCGCGGTGGGCGGACCGTCCCTACGTGATGGTCGCGGTGGAGGCCGTGGTGGCGGACAGCGCGGAGGCGGCGGCGTGGCTCGCCCGGCCGACCGACCTCGCGAGGTCCACACCGGGGTCGGATGCGCTGTGGTCGCCGGCGGAGGCGGCCGGTCGTGAGCTGCCGGAACAGGGGCGCGGCTATGCGGAGGCGGTCGGTGCGATGCAGGCTCGCGGCACGGTGGACACCGTCCGGCGGCGCTTCGCGGAGATCGTCGCGGAGACCGGGGCGGACGAGCTCATGCTCTACCCCAACATCTACGACCCGGAGCAGCGGATCCGGTCATACGAACTCGCGGTCAAGGCGGCCGGGCAGTGAGCAACTGGCGGGGATCGGGGCGGGTGCGGCGTACCCTCGAAAAGATTTTGATCTTTTAGGAGGGATCTTCCGGCTGCAGCGCGTCGAGGAGCGCCCGGAGGCGGCGCCGGCGGGTGAGGCGGCCCTCGAACAGGCCGACCTGCCAGGCGGCGGGGCTCGACGTCTGGCGTTGCCACTGGGCGGCGAGGACGCGGGTCGGCTCGGCAGCCAGCAGCGCGTCGGCGAGCGGGGCGGGCAGGTCGAGGACCAGTACGGGGGCGAACGGCAGGTGCTGCTCGACGCGGACGGCGGTGAGGTCGCGTATCGGCAGGCGGACGTCCCACCAGTCCTGGTCGTCGGCGTCGCCCGCCCACACGCCGCGCAGCCGGGCGCGGACCTCGCCGTCGGAGACGGACAGGACCGGGCGGCCCGCCCCGGACGCGTGCCAGGCCACGGACGCGAACGTGACCAGCAGGTACAGCAGCGGCGGGCCGAGCAGCACCGCGGGCGCGGCCACGTAGGGCAGCCAGGCCAGACCGGCCGGCGCCAGCACGGGGGCGAGCAGCACGGTCAGCGGCACGGTCACCACGAACAGCCCGACCTGCGCCCAGATGAGCGCGGGCGAGATCTGGTAGCCGGCCCGGACCGGCCGCAGCGTGCCGGCCAGGCGCAGCAGCGGACGGCGCATGCGCAGCTCCGGCGTCATCACGGGCGGTGCAGGCCGCGCTGGAGATCCTCCACCCGTTCCTGCTGCTCGCGGACCAGGCGCTGGTAGGCGACGACCTGGTCCTGGACCTGGGCGAGCGCGTCCGCGCCGAAACCGCCGGCGCCGGCGGCCATGTCCGCGACCATGCTGTTCAGTCCGCTGGTGGCGGCGTCGGAGGCGCGCTGGGCCGCGGCCAGGATCGCCTCCCGCAGCGCGTCGGTGGACGTGTAGTGCGCCTCGGGGGAGAACTGCAGGTCGACGAGCCGGCCGCCGGGCGCGCACACGGCGCGGACCAGGCCGGCGTCGTCGGCGCCCTCGCCGTTGAGGTCGCGCATGCCGGCGGCGAACCGCTGGGCCTGCTCCGCCATGGTCTCGATCCGGCGCTGCACGTCAGGGTCGATCATCTGTGGCCTCGGATTCTCGGTATGGATGGTCAGGCGAAGTTGTCGCCGACGCGGAACTCGGTCAGGTCCGGCACGCCGGCCGCGCCGTCGTCCGGCAGCGTCATGAGCTTCTGGAAGTCCTTGGTCAGCGTGTTGATCAGCGTGAACACCAGCCCGCCGGCGGCGCTGACCGCGGCGATCATGGTGAGGGCGGACCCGGCCACGACCGCGCCGGTCGACTCGATCACGGCCTCCAGCGCGGGCGCGGCCGGCGGGAACATCTGGGCCGCGCGCATCGCGATCAGCCAGACCAGGAACGGCACGGTCATCGCGCCCAGCGCGATCCACAGCCCGGTCAGCGCGATGTTGAGCGAGTG
This sequence comes from Catenuloplanes japonicus, assembly GCF_000717135.1. Lineage (GTDB taxonomy): Bacteria > Actinomycetota > Actinomycetes > Mycobacteriales > Micromonosporaceae > Catenuloplanes > Catenuloplanes japonicus. The sequence continues at coordinate 309,553 of NZ_JNXY01000024.1, read as the reverse complement.
AAGGGCCTCGCCGAGGGTACGCAGATAGGCGCCCAGCTCGTCCAGGTGCGCCTTCATCTTCGTGGCCATGATGATGAACGCGTCCTTGCCCTCGCCCTTCCAGGTGCCGGTCGCGGCCGCGCAGATCTTGTCGAAGTTCGTGTTCAGTGCCTTCTGCACGTTGTCGCCGTGGCGCATCAGGTCCGCACCGGCCTGCGCGATCCCGACCGGGTTCGCCACGAACAGCGCCGCACCGACCGCGCCCACGATGAACGTCGGGCACAGCGCCGCGCACGCGGACATGCTCGCCATGATCGCGCCGATCTCCGCCAGCGTGATCGTCGCGCCCGCGGCCAGCACGGCCGGATCCTGCACGGCCCGCCCGACGCCGGTCTGCCCGTACGCACTGCCGAAGCTCAGCGGCGCCGCCGCCGTCCCGCCGAAGCCGGACACGTGCAGATTCTCCGTCGCCTCGTACTGGGCGGCGACGGTCTCCAGCTTCGCGCCGATCTGCCGGCACACGTCCGCCGCACCCTGCACGTCCTTGACCAGGAAGTCGACGCGCTGAAGGTACGCCGCCTCGAGCGGCGACAACGCCACCCCGAACCCCGGCATGTCGATCACACTGTCCCGCGCGATCTCCCCGGCCGCGTCCGCGTAATCATCCGCCACCGTCGTACCCAGGCTGCGCCCGTGAATCCGCACATCGTCCGGATCTACCGTGAAGTCACCCACGCCCTCGCCCCCGCTCTTCCGCTCCCGGCGAATGCTAGGCGATCACGACCAGCCCCGCCCTCCGTCCGGGAACAGACGGAGGGCGGGATGTCCGGAACACTCAGCAGTAGAGGTTGGCGCCGGGGGTGACGCCGAGGATGCCGGTGAAGCGCTGGTAGGCCGACACGCGCGCCTGGACCGCGTCGGGGCGTTTGCCGTCGCATTCCAGGGCGCCGTTGATCGTGCGGATCGTCTGGCCGAAGCCGGCGCTGTTGACCATGGCGTTGTGGCTGGTCATCGAGCCGGCGCCGGTCGAGGTCATCCAGAACCAGATGCCGGTCTTCCAGGCCACGGCCGGGTCCTGCTCGACGCGCCACGGGTTGTTCAGCAGGTCGATGCCGAGCGCGTCGCCGGCCGCCTTGTAGTTGTAGTTCCATGACAGCTGGACCGGGCCGCGACCGTAGTACGCGGCCTGGCCGGCGGGACAGCCGAACGGCTGACCCCAGTCGCAGTAGTGCGGGTAGTTCGCGGTGTTCTGCTCCACGACGTACACCAGGCCGCCGGTTTCGTGGTTGACGTTCGCGAGGAAGGCGGCGGCCTCCTGCTTGCGCACCGTGTCGCTGCCGGTGCCGGCGAACCCCGGGTAGGCGCTCAGCGCCGCGACCAGCCCGCTGTAGGTGTAGAAGCTGTTCCGGCCCGGGAACATCGAGTTGAACTGCGCCTCGGTGACCACGAAGCCGCCCGGGTTGCCACCGCCCGCGGCCGGCGCGTTCCACTTCTGGTTGGCCCCGCCGGTGCAGGTCCACAGGTGGACGATCGTGAAGTCGGCCGAGGAGTTGCCGTTGAGGTCCAGGCACTTGTTCGCGTTCGGGTTGACCAGGTCGCGGGCGCCGCTGAACACCCACTGCTGGGCCACGCTGCCGTTGCAGTCCCAGATCTGCACCTTGGTGCCGTCCGCGGTGCCGGCGTTGGAGACATCCATGCATTTTCCGGCGGTACGGATGGTGCCGTCGCCGGGCCGCGTCCACTGCTGGGTGGCGTCGCCGACGCAAGGATAGAGGTCGATCGCGGTGCCGTTGCCGGTGTTGCCGCCCGCCGCGCCGATGCACTTGCCGGCCAGCCCGGTGATCGTGCCGGTCGCGGCCGAGGCGGGCTGGCCGGTGAACGCGAGGAGGCCGAGGGCGGTGGTCAAGCTCAGTGCGGCGGCGAGCAGGGTCCGTCGAAGCTCAGGGAAGCGCATGCGGGGAGTCCTTCCGCTGGGGTGCGTTCATGCAACACCGGTGTACATAGACATGTAAAGATTTTTGAAGTTTCTTTACTATTTTTCTGTCGGAGGGGTCCGCTAGCGTGCCCCGCATGCGATCCACACCCCTGCTGCCGGAGGTGGCCGAGCCTCCGCCGCGGGCCAAGGCGATCCGCGTCCCCGGCCTGGTCTGCCACGACCCGCCCGGCGAGACCTGGCTGCCGGGGGAGCGGGACCGTTGGCGCGCACTCGCGCCGGACACGATGGACACGAGGACGTTCGCCGAGTGGGACCCGCCGCCCGGCGCCCGCACCGAGCCGGAGCAGTCCGTCGTCGCCCGATTCGGCCTGGACGTGCTGCCCTCCGCGCTGCGGATCGCGGCCCGGCACCCCGACAGGATGGGTGTGCTCCTGCTGCCTTTTCACACCCCAGACCTCGCCGGTACGGTGGCAGGCTGGCTCACGCGCGCCGGGTCCGCGCGCCTGTGGGCCCGGCTGTGGCTGGACCGGCACCCCGAGCCCGCCGCCCGCGCGCTCATCCCGCCCGCGCTCGCCCGCGCAAAACCCCACCGCGACAACGCGATCGCCGGGCTGCACATGCTCGACCGGCTCGGCCACCGCACGGTCATCGACAAGGCCGCCGCCGAGTACGGGGTGGACGCACTGCCGTCGTTCGGCATCGAGGTCTCCGTGCCGCAGCGCGCGCTCATCCCGTGGGTCCTGGCCGAGACGCTCCCGCCGATCCGGCTGCGCGCCGACGGCACCGCGCTGCCGGTCGAGGACGTGCGCACGCTGCTGGACGCGCTGACGTACACCCGTTTCGGCGCTCTCGCCGAGCCCGCACCCGGCCACTACGACCCCGCGACCGGCCGCGCCACCCCGGTCGACTCCGCCGCCGCACCCCAGCCGCCGCCGGCCACCGACACCCCCGGCACGCCGGTGATCGAGGCGGCCCGGCGGCTCTGTGACGCCCGGGACCTGGCCCGCTTCGGCGCGGCACTGCTGGAGCGGTGGGTCGCGGCCTCGCTGCCCCCGCAGGAGTCGTGGATCCTGCTCGCCCAGGCGCACCTGGCCGACGCGGACACGACCGCGAGCCTCGGCGCGGAGATCCGCACCTGGCCCGGGAGCAGACGGTTCGCGCGCGCCGGCGAGGGCATCGCGGTGCTGTGCGCGCTGGCCGGGCGCGAGTGGGGGCCGGTCGCACGGGCCGCGCTGTGGGAGCTGCACCAGCTCAGCGGCCTGCACGCGGCCACGGTCCGCGACCGCGTCCCGGTCTGTCTCGCGCAGGCCGCGGCCGTGCACGGGCTGACCGCGGCACAGGTCCCGTTCCGTGCCGGACCGGTCGATCTGGGCCTGGGGGAGGACGGGCGGACGGCGCTCGACTACGGGCCGCGCCAGGTGATCGTGGGCGTCGACGACGGGCTGGAGGCCTATGTGGCCGAGGTGCTGCCGCGGGTCGATGCCTCCGGCCTGATGTCTCGGCCGGCGAGAGACGCCTCCGACTCGCCGGGCGACGCCGTGGGCGGCGCCGCTGACGAGACGCCGCGCGCCGTGGGCGGTGTCCGTGGTGTGCCGACCGGCCCGGCCCCCGTGCTGTCCGTCCCTGCGGGAGCCGTGTCACGCACGCTGCCCCGCTCCACCACCCGCGACGACCCGGCCGCCGTCGCCACGGCCCGCGCCCGCTGGACCCGCCTGCGCAAGGATCTGCGCACCGAGACCGCCCGCCACGTCGCCTACCTGGAACAGGCGCTGATCGCCGGCACCCGCTGGCCCGCCGCCGAGCTCACCCGCCTGACCCGCCACCCGCTGCTCGGCCCGCTCTCCCGCCGCCTCCTCTGGGCTTCGTACCCGCCGTCCGCGCCGCCCCGCATGCTGCGCGTCTGCGAGGACGGCAGCCTCGCCGACCTCGACGAACGCCCGGCCACGCTCCACCCGTCCACGCAGATCGCCCTGGCCCACCCCGCCGAGATCGGCCCGGACCTGGCCCGCTGGAGCGAGCTGTTCACCGACTACAAGATCCTGCAGCCCTTCCCGCAACTCGGCCGCGAACGCTTCCCGCTCACCGCCGCCGAGCTGGCCGCCCCCGAGCTGACCCGCGTCATCGGCCGCCCGGTCGACCTGGGCCGCAAACGCACCCTCCAGCGCCACGGCTGGTACGAGGACGTCCGCTCCGGCCTCCCGTTCGGCGCGTTCCGCCTGATCCGCCGCCTCCCCGCCGACCTGATCTTCGTCCTCGACATCGCCTCCTCGCACATCACCGACGCCTACCCCGAGGAGAGCGGCACCCTCCACTGGCGCCGCCCCCACCACCTCCCGCTGTCCACACTCGCCCCGATCACCCTCGACGAGGTCATCCGCGAGATCACTACGCTCACGTCTCTCTAGGTAGTCAAGTTCTGACTTAATGTAGGCAAATGGCGTCGACGGTTTTCCATGTGGCGATGGGTGCCGAGCTCGATCTGCGCCGGGCGGATCTCGGGCATCCGGACGTTCCGGGGCTGTGGGAGCGGCTGCACGGCAGCATCGTGCGCGGCGTCCTGCAGTGTGCCGAGTTCCGGGCCGGCGGTTGCGACGACGACTGCCAGCAGTGGATGTACCTGCGGAAGACCTCCACCGGCCACCGCACCGCAGTCCACATCATGCCGGCCGAGTCGGAATGGGACCGCGACAGTGACGAGCACAAGGCGCTTCGTGAACGCATGGCCCGTACCGCCGAGAAGAATGGGTTCCGAGCGGAGATCGACGTGCCCCTGGCCGCGGACAGGCGGATGCGCACGTCGGCCCTGATCCACGGCGACGGCGTCACGCTCGCCTGCGAGCCACAACTGACACCCGTCTCACCCGGCACGGTCCGGAATCGTTCGGCGGTCGCAGACAGGGCCGGGGTCACTCCGCTGTGGGCGACCAGCAGCATCCGTACCCCCGTGATGAACAGGGCGCCCTGGGCGCGGATCGACCACATGGAGTGGCGGCGCTACGCCGACCCGGACTTCGAGATGCCGGTGCGGGGCGGCTATCGCGCGCTCATCTCCTTCCGATGCACGCCGGGCACGGTCTGCAACGACCGGAAGCGCGGCGAGCCCTGTAGCGGATGGAACTCGCAGTTCGAGCCGAGGCAACTGCGCCGCTTCGACGACCTGATCGTGCGCGCCGCCGCACGCGACCTGATTCCGGTCACACAGCGTAGGTCGGCGAGATCTGCTTTCTACTTCTGGGCGCCCGCCAACGACCTGGCCCAACTGGAGATCACTCCGCAGCGCGCGATCGTGACGGATCTCGGCTCCCCGAGGGATCCGACCCCGGTCACCTCGACGATCGGCGCCAGCTGGGTGGAGGGCCTGACGCCCCGGCGACGGGCGGACCGGCCGGACGACGGCGAGGCGGTGCCGGTCCGGCGCAAGGCGGAGTCGCTCGCTCGGGAGTTGCGTGCGCTGGAGAACATCGACGCGTTCCTCGCGGAGGTGCGGTCCCGCAACCAGTGGATCACCACGACGCACCGGCGACTGACCGACGACCCGCGCGGGATGGTCGGCTGGTCGGTCGAGATCACCGACGCGTCCGGCGTGACCGCGCCCGTCCGGGTCCTGCTGCCCGACGCCGACTACCGCACCGCGGCGAGCACGTCCGTCCGCGCGCCGTTCTGCGAGATCGACGGCCGGCCCTGGTGGTGGTGCGAGGCGACCGGGGTGGTCGCGAATTATGACCCCAAGAGGATTACCCACGAGTAGCTCCGAGGGGACACGATGGCGGCACCCACTCCCGTCCATCGATATAAGGAGCTCGCCGTGGCCCACAAGCACCGGCGCCTGACCATCGCCGCCCTTCTCGCGACCGCCGTCTCCCTCGCCGTCCCGGGGCAGGCGCAGGCCGCGAACCCCTACGAGCGCGGGCCCGCGCCCACCACCGCCAGCATCGAGGCCGCCACCGGCTCGTTCGCGACGGCCACCGTGACGGTGTCCCGGTCCAGCGTGTCCGGGTTCGGGGGCGGCACGATCTACTACCCGACCAGCACGGCGCAGGGGACGTTCGGCGCGGTGGCGATCTCACCCGGCTTCACGGCCAGCCAGTCGTCGGTGTCCTGGCTGGGGCCGCGGCTGGCCTCGCAGGGGTTCGTCGTGATCACGATCGACACGCTGTCCACGCTCGACCAGCCGGCCAGCCGGGGGACGCAGCTGCTGGCGGCGCTGGACTACCTGACCGGGACCAGCTCCGTGCGTACCCGGATCGACGCCACCCGCCTCGGCGTCATGGGCCACTCGATGGGCGGCGGCGGCAGCCTGTCGGCGTCCGTCACCAGGCCGTCGCTGCAGGCCGCGGTGCCGCTCACGCCGTGGCACGGCACCAAGAGCTGGTCGTCGGACCGCGTGCCGACGCTGATCATCGGCGCGGAGAGCGACACGGTCGCGCCGGTCTCGTCGCACTCGGAGCCGTTCTACACGAGCCTGCCGTCGACGCTGGACAAGGCGTACCTGGAGCTCAACAACGCCTCGCACTCGGCCCCGACCTCGACGAACGTGACCGTGGCGAAGTACAGCATCTCCTGGCTCAAGCGGTTCATCGACGACGACACCCGCTACGAGCAGTTCCTGTGCCCGGCGCCGTCCGGCTCCGCGATCCAGGAGTACCGGGACACCTGCCCGCACTCCTGAGCCCGCACAGAACGGCGCCCTCCCGCAATGTTGCGGGAGGGCGCCGTTCAGCAGGACTGCGTCAGAGGACGCTTCGGCCGCGACGGCCGCCGACACCGGCGACGATCGCGACGCCGATGGCCGCGAACGCGACCTGGAAGATCAGCTCCCACCAGTCGAACCCGCTGGTCTCCGCGAGCCCGAACGCGCGGGCCAGGGCGGTGCCGAGCAGGGCGGCGACGACACCGATGACCAGGGTCAGCCACAGCGGGATGTTCTGCTTGCCCGGCACGACGAGGCGGCCCAGCGCGCCGATGATAAGGCCAACGATCAGTGCGACAACGATACCGGTGACGGTCACGTTAGTCTCCTTTGACGGTCCCGGGGCGGCTCGGGGGGTCGGGCCGCGCTCTACATCCGGCGACCGGTCGTGCCGGTCGAAATCATGAGTTCCCGGCCCCGCCACTTTTCAATCCACTCCACCTACTTCGTTTAGGTGATCCCTGGATCACAGCTGCTCCTGGGGGTTCACGACGACCCGCTGCCCGGTGCGCGCGGAGCGGGTGATCGCGTCCAGGAGCTGGTGGCGGCGGACGGCGTGGGCGAAGCCGGGCGCGAGCGTCGTGCCGTGGACCAGGTCGTCCCGGATGGCGGCGTACGCGTGGGCCAGCGTGTGGATGTGCGTCCCGGCCAGGTGGGGATAGCGGTCGTAGCCGTCCGGGAGGGCCGGCCCCGCCCCGCGCACGGTGACCGGGCCGATGTGCGGGAACTCGGCGCCGGTGATCTCCAGCCGCCCGTCGGTGCCGTCGATGACCAGTGAGAATCCCGCGCCGGAGGCAGCGCCGCCGCGATGGTGCGCGGACAGGATCGCGCCGCCCGCCACCGTACCGGAGATCGCGATCTGGTCCTCGGCACTCATCGGGACGAGCTGCCCGGTGGTGGTCAGCGGCACCCGGGGGCGCCGGGTCGCGGTCGTGGCGACCACGTCCCGCAGCTCACCGACGACCATGGACACCAGGTCGATCGCGGACCCGAACGCGATGGTCAGCATGGTGGCCCCGAGCGCGCGGTCCAGCGTGTAGACCGCGCGCGGGGAGACCGGCGTGCCCCACTCGGTCGAGGACGCCACCACGGTCGCGGAGAGCACCTCGCCCACGTGCCCCTGGCCCACCAGGTCCCGCACCCAGCGGAACACCGGCGACGCGCGTCCCTGCAGGCCGATGAAGGTCCGGGTGCCGCCGGCCGCGCGCTGGAGCTCCTCGGCCTCGGCCAGGTCGACGGCGAGCGGCCACTCCGACAGCACCGGGATGCCCGCGTACAGCGCCGGGAGCAGGAGTTCCCGGTGTGCGGGCACCTTGACGGCGACGACCACCAGGTCGACGTTCTCGTCCGCGGCGAGGTGCGCGACGGACGTGTAGCCGGGGACGCCGTACCGGGCCGAGGCGGCGCGGGCCGAGGCGGGCGAGCCGGTGGCCAGCGCGCGCAACTCGATCCCGTCGACCGCGGCGAGCGCGGGCAGGTGGGCTGCGGTGGCCCACCCGCCCGTGGCACTCAGCCCGGCGATGCCGACGCCGATCGGGCGGTCAGGCATTGAGTTGCTTCGCGAGCATCTCCGCGTCGTGCAGGTTGGCCATGTGGACGAATCGCCCGCCCGAGGTGCGGTAGACGGCGAACTCGACGATCTCGAACGACCGGCCGGTGGGTTCCACGCCGAGCCACGGCTTCACCGGGGTGCCGCGGTTGACCAGCCGGGCCGCCAGGTCGTCGCCGTGCACGCTGAGGTCGGTGACCTCCCAGCTGAGGTCCGGGATCGCCTCGATCTCGGACGAGATGGCGGCGAAGATCTGGTCGCGGGTGACCCGGTCGCCGAAGTAGGTGACCTCGTCGCTGACGAACTCGTCGAGCCGGTGCAGCTCGCGGGTGTTGAGCGCCTCGATGTAGCGGGCGTAGAACGCGTGCATGGCGTTTCTCCTCGGTTGTCGTTGGGACAAGAATCCCGCCCGTCGTTGCTACGATCCATAACGTGAAGTCCGATAGTCTTTACGCATCGTCCAGCGTTGCGCCGTCGCTCGCCCCGGACGACCCGATCGCGGGCGCCATCGGGCTGCTGCGACCGCAGGCCGCGGTCCACCCCGGCCTGCACGCCGGGGGTTCGTGGGCGGTGCGCTTCGACGCGTTCCCGCACGTGCGGATCGGTGGTGTCGTCCGCGGTGCGGGCCTGCTGATCCTCGACGGTCGTGATCCCGTGCGGCTCGGGGAGGGTGATTTCTACCTGCTGAGCAACCCGCCGTCGTACCGGCTGGCCAGCTCCGTCACGGCCACGCCGCAGGACGCCCGGTCGCTGTGGGACACCGCCGTGAACGGCGTGGTGCGCATCGGTGCGGAGGCGGAGGAGGACACCTATCTGTGTGGCGGGTCGTTCCGGTTCGACGAGAACAACGCGCAGATCCTGATCGACATCCTGCCGCAGCTCGTGCACGTCAAGGCCGCCAGCCCGCGCAGCAGGCTGCTCTCCCACGTGACGGACCTGCTGAGCGCGGAGGCGGAGAACACCGCCGCCGGCCGGTCCCTGGTCCTGGACCACCTCGTGCAGATCCTGTTCGTGCACGTGCTGCGCGCCCACGTCGAGCAGACCGACCGGCCCGCCGGCTGGCTCGGCGCGCTCCACCAGGACGGCGTCGGCGCGGCGCTGCGCGCCATGCACGCGGACGTGGCGCACCGCTGGACGCTGCGGGAGCTCGCCGGCGTCAGCCGGATGTCCCGCTCGGCGTTCGCCACGTCCTTCAAGGACCAGGTCGGCACGCCGCCGCTGGAGTACCTGATCCAGTGGCGGATGAGCCTGGCCCGCGACGCGCTGTGCCGCAACACGCGGTCCATCTCCGAGCTCGCCGCCGCCACCGGCTACGAGTCCGAGAGCGCGTTCAGCACCGCCTTCCGCCGTGTCGTCGGCGCCTCCCCGAAGCAGTTCCGCGACTCCGCTCGCCGCGCGATCGTCGCGCTGTCCCAGGGTGACCCGGGTCCGTCGCCTCAGGTCTGATCTGGAGCGGACGTTCGGCCCGACTGAAAATCCGAGATGTTGAAGTGATGGTCGCCTATTGACACACCTTCTTAACAGTTTCAAGCTGAGAGCGCTCTCAGCCTGTCGGCGGGGAGTGCCGGCCCGTCAGAGGGAGTCTCAGTGCGTACCAAGAGAAGGCTTCTGCATCTGCTCGCCGCGCTTGCGGTGAGCGTTCCACTCATCGTGACCGCCGCCGTCCAGCCGGCCGAGGCGGTCGGTCCCGCCCTGCTGCCGGTGACCGTCACCAACAACACCGGTCGTGGCGAAGCCACCTATCTGTATGTGATCGGGACGAACCTGAGCACGGGGCGGCTCGGCTACGTGAACCAGGGCGGCACGTTCACGCCGTGGCCGGCCGGGTCGATCCCGCCCTCGCCGGCGCCGGACGTGGCGATCGGCGGGCCGGGCAACGGTGGTTCGACCACGGTGCAGTTCCCGCGCGGGTTCTCCGGGCGCATCTACTTCTCGTTCGGCGAGAAGCTCAAGCTGTTCCTGACGCCGGACGGGTTCGTGCAGCCGGCGCCGTGGAACAGCGGGGACGCCAACCACAACATCCTGTTCGACTGGAGCGAGTTCACGTACAACGTGGACGGGCTGTGGCTCAACAGCACGCAGGTCGACATGATCTCGGTGCCGCACGCGGTCACGGTGACCGGCGCGAGCGGCGTGACCAAGCGCGAGGGCGACCTGGTCAACGACGGCCGTAACGCGGTCTTCAACGCGATCCGCGCCCAGTCCGGATGGGCCAACACGATCAAGACCCGCTCCGACGGTACGGTGCTGCGCGCGCTCGCCCCCGGCAAGGCTGCGGAGGCGGGGCAGTTCAGCGCCACCTACCTGGACGGCTACATCACGTCCGCGTGGAACGCGTACACGAGCAAGACGCTCACGGTCACGCCGTTCCTGGACCAGCCGAACGTGAAGTACTTCGGCCGTACCTCCGGGAACGTCATGACCTTCACCAACACGTCCGGTGCGGCGGTGGCCTCGTTCAACAAGCCCTCGTCCTCGTCCGTGTGGGGTTGTGACAAGGACCTGTTCGCCCCGAACGACCTGGTGGTCGGCCCGATCGCACGGACGCTGTGCGCCGCGCTGAACCGGGGCACGCTGGGCACGATCGACACGCAGCCGTCGACGAACCCGGCGCAGTTCTACCAGAACAGCGCGCCGAACCACTACGCGCGGATCATCCACCAGAACATGGTGGACGGTAAGGCGTACGCGTTCGCGTTCGACGACGTCGGCAACTTCGAGTCGCTCGTGCACGACGGCGACCCGCGGTCAGCCTCGATCATCCTGACGCCGTTCGGCGCCGGTGGCACCACGCCGCCGCCCACGTCCGGCGCGGTGCCGCTGATCAGCGACTGGAACGGCAAGTGCATCGACGTGCCGAACAGCAACTTCTCCGACGGCGTGCAGCTGCAGACCTGGACCTGCAACAACACGAACGCGCAGAAGTGGGCGTTCAGCGGTAGCACGCTGCAGGCCGGCGGCAAGTGCATGGACGTGGCCGGCGGCAACCCGGCCGGCGGCACGGTCATCCAGCTGGCGAACTGCAACGGCAGCGTGTGGCAGCAGTTCGTCCTGTCCGGCGCCGGTGACCTGGTCAACGTGGGCGCGAACCGGTGCGTCGACATCCGGGACTGGAACGCGGCCGACGGCGCGCGCCTGCAGATCTGGGACTGCGCCGGCACCGCCAACCAGAAGTGGCACAAGGGATAGAGAACGGGGGCCCGGCCGTGGCGGCACGGCCGGGCCATCAACGGTCGCGCATCTCGCGGCGGGACAGTCCGAACAGGAACGCTGCCGAGAGCGTGACGCCGGTTGCCAGGAACAGCACGGTCACGTTCGCGGCCTCGGCCACGAACCCGGCGATGATCGTGGAGAGCGGGAACAGCCCGAGCGCGGCCAGCATGATCAGGCTCATCACGCGGCCGAGCAGGTGCCGGGCCGTGTCCTGCTGCACCAGCGTAATGATCATGATGTTGGTGACGCTGCTGCCCACGCCGGCCACCGCGAGCGCGGCCAGCGCGCCCGCGTGGCCCACGAACGGGATCACCGCCAGCATCCCGGCCATCACCAGCCCGGACAGCATCGCGGTCCGCCCCAGGTGGTCCACGGTGGTCAGCCCGGTGGAGAACAGCCCGCCGGCCAGCGACCCGGCGGTGAACGCGGCCAGCAGCCAGCCGAGCGTGGACGCACCGCCGCCCAGATCGGTGGCGAACTCCGGCAGCCCGACCCGGACCAGGCCGGCGACCGTGAGGTTCGCGATCGCGGTGACCACCAGGACGGTCCGCAGCAGTCGTGAGCTGCGCAGCACGGTCCAGATCGTGGCGCGCGGCGCGTCAGCGGAAGAAGACACCGGCGTAGCGGACCTGATCCCGAACAGGCAGGCCGCCGAGACCAGGAACGTGGCCGCGTCGATGCCGAACGCCACGGCCGGGGACAGCGTCGCGACCAGCACGCCGGCCAGCGCGGGCCCGGCCAGCCCGGCGCCGAACGCGGCCGCGCTGTGCAGCGCGTTCCCGGCCCGCAGCTGTTCCGCGGGCAGCAGCGTGGGCGTGATCGCGTACGCGGCCGGCTGGAACAGCCCGGTGCCGAGCCCGACGCCCGCGACCAGCACGCCGAGCAGCACGAAGCTGGGCCGGTCCGCGGCCGCGAGCACCACGATCGCGGCCGTCAGCACCGCACGGCCGGTGTCGGCGGCGAACATGACCGTGCGCGGGCCGACCCGGTCCGCGAGCATGCCGCCGAGCGGCGTCCCGGCCAGCCGGAGCACGCCGTACGCGCCGACGATCAGCCCGAGCTCCCGTGCGCCACCGCCGAGCTGATAGATCAGCCAGGGCAGCGCGACCGCGTGGAACGCGTCGCCGAACACCGAGATCGCCTCGGCGGAGAACAGCAGCCGGAAGCCACGGTTGCGCAGCGGCGCCGGATCGATCCGCGGCAGGAAACGCCGGGCGGACACAGCGGTCGCCTCAGCCATGGAGCACCACCGGCAGCGACTCCAGCCCGCGCAGCATGATCGTGTTCCGCCAGGGCAGCGAGGCCTCGTCCACCGCGAGCGTGAACCGCGGGTGCCGGGCCAGCAGCGCGGTCAGCGCCACCTCACCCTCCATCTTGCCGAGCAGCGAGCCGAGACACCGGTGCAGCCCGTGGCCGAACGCGAGGTGCCCGGGATCGCCGCGGTCCAGGATCAGCCGGTCCGGGTCGGTGAACCGGCGCGGGTCCCGGTTCGCGCCGCCGAGCGACAGCAGCACCAGCTCGCCGGCCGGGATCAGCACGCCGCCCACGTCGACCGGCTCCCGGGTGAAGCGCAGCGTGGCCATGCTGACCGGCGACTCGAACCGGAGGAACTCGTCGATCGCGGCCGGCATCAGGTCCGGGTGCTCAAGGAGGCGTGCGTGCTGGTCGGGGTGGTGCAGCAGGGCCAGGCAGGCGGTGCCGAGCAGGTTGACCGTGGTCTCATGGCCGCCGATGAGCAGCAGGAACACCATGCCGATGATCTCCGGCTCGGTCAGCGTGCCATCGTCACGAGCACGGACCAGTACGGTGAGGATGTCGTCGCGCGGCGAGTCACGGCGGGTGCGCAGCATACCGGCGATGTACGCGGCCATCTCGTCGAGCGCCCGCGCGTACACCTCGGGGTCGGGGTCGTGGGTGAGCACCGCGGTGGACCAGGACCGGTAGGCGAAACGGTCCTCGGGCGGGAAGCCGAGCAGCTCGCAGATGACGTACATGGGCAGCGGGAACGCGAAGTCCGCGACCAGGTCCGCCTTGTCCCGGCCGTCCAGCGCGTCCAGCAGCTCACCGGTGATCCGCGAGACCATCGGGCGCATCGCGGCGACGCGCCGTGCGGTGAACACGCCGGTGATCAGCCGCCGGAACCGGGTGTGGTCCGGCGGATCACTGTTCAGCATGTGGATCATGTCGCCGCCGAGCGTGACGCCCTCCACCCGCCGGCTGGCCAGCTCCTGCGCCCGGCGCGCGTCCTGGCCGAACCGCGGGTCGGCGAGTGCGGCCCGCACGTCGTCGTAGCGGGCGAGGACGTACATGGCCAGGCCGCCCTCGCCGTGGATGATCGAGACGGGGCCGTTCTCCCGCAGCCGGGCCAGCGACGGGTACGGATCGACGACGAACGGTGCCTGCATGCCACTCCTGACGTCAGATGATGAGAGCGGGGAACGGCCAGCGGTACACGGAGGTCGGCAGCCACCACACCCGGCCGGCCCGGACGATCGCCAGCCCGCTGTCGATCAGCTCCTCGGGCACCTCGTCGGCGCCGTCCCGGGCCCTGTCGATCGCGGCCAGGTGCGCGGGCGCGTCGATGGTGAACATCTCCAGGACGCCGGTGCGCCGATCACGGACCTCGGCGAAACCCGGCCCGCGCCGGCACACACATTTGCCCAGGTAGAACGACTGCCGCCAGGGGCCGTCGTCGGTCGCGGGCGGGTGCAGGTGCCGGAACAGCGGCTCGCACAGCCCGCAGCCGCAGTCCGCGGTCCAGTCGACGGACAGCCCGTGCGCGGTCAGCTCGCGCAGCAGCGCCACGGTCCAGGCCGCGTCCGGGTCCGCGTCCGCGCAGAGCCGCACGGCCGCGGGCAGCCGCACGTGCCGCACGCCGTCCCGGCGCAGGTTCGCGGCCAGCGGCCCGGCCGGTCCGGTCAGCCTGCGCGCGCCGAGCGACATTCCTGGCATATCGGCAACGGCGGGGTGGTAGTCCCGGAACAGCACGGCCTCAGCCGACGGCGGTGACATCGGGCGCCTCCAGCCGGTGCTCGATGCGGGCCAGCACCTGGTTGTCCGCGTCCACGGCCAGGTGCACGTACTGTCCCGCGTCCGTGAACAGCAGCCCCAGCTCCACCCAGCGGTCGATCAGCGCGTCCACCGGCACGCCCGGCAGCTTCCCGGCGAGCGCGGCCGGCTTGTGCGGCTGTGCCAGCAGCCGGAACAGCGCGACCTCGCCGGGGTCTTGAAGATCAAGGACCGTCCAGGGGTACGCCTCGCGCCGGTTGACCAGCACGAGCCGGTCGTCGAGGTCGTGCACGGTGAGCCGGCTGTCCGGATAGGCCGCGCGCCACGCGTCGACCGCGCTCTCCAGCGCCGCGCCCCGATCCCGGCCGATGCCCTGCGGCACGCAGGCGAAGATGTACGCCAGGTCGAACAGCTCGTGCTCCGGCAGTTCGTAGATCTGGTGGTACATCGGCGCCGGCCGCAGCGCGGAGAACCCCAGCTCGGGCCGGTTGAAGTACGGGCTGAACCGCTCGACCGCGATCCGGTTCGCACCGACCGGCGGCTCGAGGTGGTGCAGCCGGGGCAGCTGCCGGATCACCGAGTCGTAGTCGTCCGCGGTCTCGCCCGGGAAGCCGTACAGGTAGTTCCAGCTCGCGGTCACGCCGACGCTCTGCGCGTCCCGCAGCGCGCGCACGTTCTGGCAGCCGGTGACGCCCTTGTCCATCAGCTTCAGCACGTGCCCGTTGAGGCTCTCCACGCCGGGCTGCACCTGCACCGCGCCCGCGTCGGCCAGCCGTTGCAGGTGGTGGCGGCGCAGGTTCGCCTTGACCTCGAAGTGCAGGCGCAGGTCGTAGCCGGACTCGGCGATCCAGGCCAGCACCGAGTCGAAGTAGGCCATGTCCAGGATGTTGTCCACCACGACGAAGTCCAGCAGCCGGTGCCGGGCGGCCAGCGCCAGCACCTCGTCGTGGAACTGCCGCGGGCTCTTGCTGCGGAACTCCATCAGCGTGCCGTTCAGCCCGCAGAACGTGCAGTGGTGCTTCTCGCCCCACCAGCAGCCGCGCGATCCCTCGACGACCAGCCGTGGCGCGACCCAGCCGGCCGCGGCCGAGGCGTCCAGCCGTTCCGGGAAGCCGTCGTAGTCCGGCGCGACGATCTCGTTCGGGGCCAGCGGCCGGGTCGCCACGTCGTTTGCCCGCGCGGCCCCGGTCGCGTCCCGCCAGCACAGGCCGGGGACGTGCGACAGGTCGTCTCCGGTCGAAAGCGCGTCGAGCAGCGCCGGGAACGCGGGCTCGCCCTCGCCGCGGACCACGTAGTCGACGAACGGGAAGTTGCGGTGCAGCGCCGCACCCTGCGGGCCGTCGCAGTTCGCGCCGCCCAGCACCACACGCACGCCCGGCCGGAGCCGCTTGATCAGCCGGGCCGCGGCCAGGCTCGCGCAGTTCTGCTGGAACGTGCTGGTGAACCCGACCATCTCCGGATCCCCGGCCACGATGTCGCCGACCAGTTCCGTGATCCAGTCCGGCGCGCATGCGTGCAGCTCACGGGTGAGCGCGGTCTCGTGCGCGCTCGCCCCGGCGTCGTCGAGCAGCTTCGCGAACGGGGCGAACGGCCGCGACGTGCCGTGCAGCGCGCCCGCGAACACCCAGTCACCCGCGCCCTGGAAGTAGGAGTCCTCGGAGAAGTACTGGTAGTCGCGCAGACCGAACGGCAGCCGCCGGGTGATCCAGTCCGCGAAGTCCAGGTTCGCGTACCGGACCTCGACCTCGTGCCCGCGCCGCCGGGCGACCTCGCGCATGATGCCGAGCGCGAGCGACGGCACGTCCAGCGCGCCCCACGGCATGTGCACCAGGGTGATTCTCATCGGGCCCTCTCCGCGGTCGCGGGGCCCCGGAACGGGCACGCGCCCGCCCCGGAACCACCGGTGGATCAATGAGCAATTTTCAACCTGGCCAGCGGACACACGCCACGGAGGAGTTCATGGGACGGGCGCGCACGGGCTGGGACCACGTTGAAAAAGGCTCACTTGTCGGTCGTGCTCTCCTTCTCCGCCGGGGCGGTCTGCGCCGGGACGGCGTCGCCCAGGTCCATCAGCATCCGGACGATGACCGCACCGCGGTCACGCTCCGGCGAGCTGATCGGGTCGTGCCGTACGCTGCGTCGCTTCATATCGATTCACCTCCCTCGCCGCTCGATGGTCGTCGGATCGGGGCGGCTTCAGGGCGGCGTCCGCGAACGCCAGCATCGCGGTGAAGACGGCGGTGTCCCGGCCCGGTTCGCCGTCATGGCCACCACCGGTCCACAGCATCCGATGGGGTACGCCGTGCCGCCGCAGCACCGCCAGGTAGGAGTGGATCTGTCCGGGCGGGCACCGGTCGTCGCCGGTCGCGGCCGCGATGCACAGCGGTCCGCTCACCCGGGACGCCCAGGTGAGCGGGCTCGCGTCCCGGTAGCGCTCGGGCACACGGTCCGGACCGCCGCCGAACAGCTCGTCGTCCAGCTCGCGCAGGGCGGGCGTGGTCTGCGCATACGCGGCCGGATAGTCCGCGACGGGGGAGGAGGCCAGCCCGGCCACCCACTCGCCCGGCCGGACGCCCATGCCGAGCAGCGCCAGGTAGCCGCCCCACGAGTGTCCCCACAGCGCGATCCGCCCGGCCTCGGCGACGCCGTCCGCGATCAGGTGCGCGCGTACGGCGGCCAGGTCGTCGAGCTGGGTGTGCCCGACCCGTGGCCCGCCGGCGCGCCGCCACCGGGCGCCGTAGCCGGTCGACCCGCGGTAGTTGGTGCGCGCGACCGCGTACCCGGCCCGGACCAGCGCCTCCACGCGCGGGTCGTGGCAGTCCCGGTCGTGCAGGAACGGGCCGCCGTGCAGCAGCTGGACGGCCGGCCACGGCCCGGCGCCGTCCGGCGTCGCGAGGAGCGTGTGGACCTCGCCGGTCCACAGCGCGCGCCGGGTGCGGTCCGGGCGTGGCACGGCCGGTGCCGCGGGGCGGCGGGGGTCTGCCGTGCGCCGGTGGGGTGGCACGCCCTCCGTGCTGAAGACGTAGTGCAGCACGCCGTCCGGGGCCTCGGACAGGTCCAGGATCGTGCCCGGCGGCGTCGGGACCGGCGTGAGCGTGCGACTGTCCAGGTCGGCGAGCAGCAGCGTGCTGCGGCCGTGCCGGTCCTGCTGCACGAGCACGCGGCGGCCCTCCCGGCCGTACCAGTGCGCGGTGATCTCGGTGTCGAAACGCAGCCACTTCTGCACGGACAGCCCGGCGTCCGGCGTCCACACCGCCACCGCGAAGCGGTCGTCCTCCTCGATCGCGAGCAGCAGCTCCACCTCGCGGCCGGGCCGCAGCTCCAGCGGCCAGATCCGCCCGCCCAGCACGACCGGCGGCTCCGCCGTGCCCGGCGTGATCAGCATCGCGGCCGTGGGCGTGCCCGGCGTCCCGGCCAGGACCAGCAGTTCTCCGTCCGCGGACAGGTCGGCGAGCGTGAAGCAGCCGTCCGCCGCCGCGACCGGCCGTGCGGTCCCGCCGGGCGGCCCGAGGTGACAGACGGTCCGGTCGCCGGTCCCGAGACAGACCGCGACGGTACGCCCGTCCGCGTCGAACGCGATGCCGCGCTGACGCCCCGGCGGCGCACCCGGCAGCGCGGGCCCGCCGTCGAACGGCTGCCGCCACCAGCCACCACTCTCGGTGAACCACCAGACGTGCGACCCGTCCGGCTCGATCGCGCACGCGGTCACGGTGAGTGACGGATCGCCGAGGGTGCGACGGGTGCCGGACACCCGGTCCCAGGCGACGACCGCACCGGAATCGGTGATCTCAACGGCGTGCGGAGGGCAGGCGGCAGCGAACATCGGCGCGGTCACGATCCTCCCCCGTCTGGTGTCGTGATCACTCATAGTAGGCGCGGCAGTGCCGAAGGTAAATGCACTGATTGCTCAGCGTGGCCAAATGACTACATGTCGAGGGGTTGTTTCGCCTTGTGGTACGCCTGTGGATCAGCGCCCAACTCTCATGGTTGAGCCGCCGCGAGGGCGCACGTCCCGGAGAAATACGGGTCCCGGCCATTCGGGCGGGAAGATCGCCTGTCCGGCCCGGCTCGACGCGCTGCTGAGCGACGACGATGACGTGCCGCTGAAGTCGGTCACCGACGCGATCAAGAACGCGCTCGGCGCGGACGCGTCCGCCGTGATCAAGGACGCGAAGTACACGGACACGGTACGGCGGCTGCGCGACAGCGTCCTCGCGATCAAGGCGTTGCAGGACCAGCACTCCCGGCCGATCGAGCACCTGGCCCGCCAGCTGCGCACCGCGGCGCTGGTCGCGGCCGCGGCCGCGGGCACGATCAAGACGCAGGGCGGCGGCCAGAACCCGGACGTGGACGTGCCCGCACTGCGCCGCCGTCGCCGCCGTGCGATCGCGCTGCCGCTCAGCCTCGGCCTCGGCTCGCGGCTGTCCACCCGCGAGGCGGAACGGGAACTGCGCGAGCAGCGGGCCGCCGCGGTCGCGGCCCGCAACGAGGAGGTCGCCGCGCTGCTGGCCGAGCACGAGGCGCTGCGTACGTCGGTGCGGGAGCTGTCCCGGCTGGAGACGACGCTGTCCACATATCGCCCCCCTCGGTAGCGTCAGACGGTCAGCGCGTGGTGCACCAGCAGGGTCAGCGCGGCCTGCGACGGCGAGTCCGGCACGGCCGTGGCGATCACCACCACGAAACCGTCCTCGGTACGCAGCGTCTGCTGCGTCACCGTCAGCGTGCCGACCAGCGGGTGCCGCATGTCGTAGGCGGCGTCCCCGGCGGACTTCACCGGGTGCGCGGACCACATGGCCGCGAACTCCGGGCTCTTCACGGACAGCTCACCGACCAGCGCCGCGAGCAGCGGATCGTCCGGGAACTGCCCGGACGTGCGGCGCAGCGTGGACACGACCGTGCGGGCCTTCACGGGCCAGTTCACGTACAGGTCCCGCGCGTGCGCGTCCAGGAACAGCAGCCAGGCCATGTTCGCCTTCTCCGGCGCGGCCGGATCGAGGTGCCCGGCGAACAGCGCGTGCCCGGCCGCGTTCCAGGCCAGCACGTCCGTGCGCCGCCCCAGCACGATGACGGGCACGTCCCCCAGCGCGCCGACCAGCTGGCGTACCGCCGGGGTGAGCCGCTCCGGTACCGGCCGCCGCGGCTTCCGCCGGGTCCCGGACGCCAGCGCGTGCAGATGACGCCGTTCCGCGTCGTTCAGCCGCAGCGCGCGAGCCAGCGCGTCCAGGATCTCGGGCGAGGCGTTCGCCGCCTGCCCCTGCTCCAGCCGCGAGTAGTAGGAGGCGCTGACCCCGGCCAGCAGCGCCAGCTCCTCCCGGCGCAGCCCCGGCACCCGCCGCCGCCCGCCGTACGTGGCGACCTCCACGTCCTCCGGCCGCAACTGCGCACGCCTGCTCTGCAGGAACTCGCCCAGCTGCCGTTTCGCTTCCATGACGTCGAGTATCGGCGGCACTGCGGACCCCAGCCACACCCTGCC
Organism: Catenuloplanes japonicus; assembly: GCF_000717135.1. Lineage (GTDB taxonomy): Bacteria > Actinomycetota > Actinomycetes > Mycobacteriales > Micromonosporaceae > Catenuloplanes > Catenuloplanes japonicus. The sequence goes on along the minus strand of NZ_JNXY01000024.1, from coordinate 289,704 downwards.
GGAGACAGGTTCCGCCGGGGCCGCCTCAGACGGCGGGGAAGACCCGGTTCCGGAGGCGCTTCGCCTCGTACAACTGGAGGTCGGCGGCCTCGATCAGCTTCTCCGGCAGGCCGCCGTGCGACGGCTGCAGCGCTTCGCATCCGATGCTCACCGTGACGACGCCGTACGGGCTGCGCGCGTGCGCGATGCCCAGGGCCTCGACCGCGCTCCGGATCCGTTCGGCCGCGACCAGGGCGTACTCCAGGCCGGTGGACGGCAGCACCACCGCGAACTCCTCGCCGCCGTAGCGGGCCGTCAGGTCGGTGGCCCGGACGGTCTCCCGGATCGTGATGCCGACCCGGCGCAGGCACTCGTCGCCGCGCAGGTGGCCGTACGCGTCGTTGTACGCCTTGAAGTAGTCGATGTCGATCATGGCGATGGCCAGGCGCGTCTCGGCCCGGCGGGCGTAGCGCCACTCGGACTCGAGCCGATCGTCGAGGCCCCGGCGGTTGGCCGCGCCGGTCAGCGCGTCGGTGACGTTGAGCTGTTCGAGCCGGGCGTTGGCGCTGGCCAGCTCCGCGGTACGGGCGGTCACCTTCCGCTCCAGCGACGCGTAGAGCTGGGCGTTCTCCAGGGACACCGCGAGCTGCCCGGCGATCAGATCGACGACGTCGAGGCGGCCAGCTGGGAACGCGTCCCGGCTGAGCGTGTTCTCCAGGACCAGCAGCGCACGGGCGGCGCCGTTGGCCACGATCGGCATCACCAGCAGCGAGCACACGTCCCGGTCCGCGAGGTAGGGGTCGTGCAGGAAGCGCCCGTCCCCGGCCGCGTCCGCGACGATCAGCGGCTCGCCGGTACGGTCCGCGAACCGCACCGCGGTCACCGGCAGCAGCCCGGCGGCGCGCGGGTCGGTGAGGCTCACGTCGCCGTCCACGGTGGACAGCAGCCAGCCGCCGCCGTCCGGGTCGCGCAGCACCAGCCGCACCCCGGTGGCCCCGGTCAGCGCGCCGAGCACCTCCGCGACCCGGGCCCGCAACCGGTCCAGGCCGGTCTCGGAGCTCAGCGCCCGCGCGGCCGTGAGCACCGCCATCAGGTCGATCCGGTCGCCGGCCGCGGGCTCTGCCGCCGCGGGGGAGGAGGCGCTCAGCCGGTGCCGGCGACGCAGCGTCGCGGCCCGTGCGGTGGCGCCCCAGGTGTCCCACTCGCCGGCGGCGCGGGCCAGCAGCGTGGCGCCGGTGTGCGGGTGCCCGGCCGCCGCGTGCGCGAGACCGGCGCGTTCGGTGATCAGCGCGCGGTGCCAGACGCTGCTCCCGCCCCGGACCTCGGTCAGCGCCCGCTCGTAGCAGCGCAGCGCGGCCACCCGGTCCCCGGCGGCGAGCAGGCGCTCCGCGTCCAGCAGCGAGACCAGGTGCGCGAAGGACCCGGGATTGCCCTCCGCACGCTCCCGCATCCACTCCCGCTCCACCTCGAAAGCCGCCGAGGCCGCGGAAGCCGTCGAGGCCGCCGAGGCCGCGGCACCGGCGAAGGACAATCCGCGCAACAGGTGCGTCATCGTGTTGATGTAGAAGCCCGGCAGGACCGGAAGCACGATCGTGCTGTGCCGGTCGAACGTGTCGAGGTCGTCCTCGAGCAGGGCGGCGTGCGCCCGGAGCGTGTGGAAGAAGACCTGGGCCGCGGGCGGGGACCCGTCGGGGGACTCGTCGAACGGCTCGCCGCGCAGCGCGCGTACCCAGGCGGCGAAGGGCTGGAGCGTCGCGACGGACAGATCGTCGGCGAGGCGCCGGGCCAGCGACAGCGCCGCCTCGACCTCGGCGGCGACCACGTCCAGGCTGCCCGCGCAGTCGATCAGCGCGGGCAGGACCGCATGGTAGGCGAAGCAGGCGTCCTGCACGTCGCCGTAGGCCAGAAAGGTCTCCTGGGCGTCGTGCAGGGTCCGGACGGTGTCCTCCAGCGGCTCGAACCAGTGCTGGGTGAAGCCGGCGAGCATCGAGCCCGCGTACGCGCGCGCGGCCGGCCACCCGTGCGCCCGGGTGGCGGTCTCGATCCGCCGGCCCAGCTCGTACGCGCCCCGGTAGTCACCCGCCGCGATCATGATGGGCGCGCCGACGCCGAGCCCGTTGACCAGCGTGGCCCGGGGGCCGAACCGGAGCCACAGGTCGTGGCACTCCAGCACGAACCAGAGCAGCATCCGTTCGCCGCCGTAGAACGCGGCCGGGGACATCCGCCGCAGGATCCGGGCCGTGTACTCGACCCTCGGGTCCTCGTCGTCACGACGGGCGGCCTCCGGCATCGGCTCCCCGGCGGCCCAGGCGGCGAGCCGGGCCAGGTCCGGTCCGGTGTCGGCGTCGAGGTCGCACGGCCGGGTCACGCCGAGCCGGGCGAGCACGGTCGTGCCGAGATCGAGCGCCTCCCCGATCCGCCCCCGGCCGATCAGGCCGGAGATCTGCGCGCAGGCCGGGTCCGCGAGCGCGTCCGGCCCGGCGTCACCGGCGCACAGCGCGTCCCAGAGCACGTCGGCCTCGTCGAGTCGGCCCAGCGTGTAGAGCACCGCGTGCAGGTCGGCGGTGATCGCGCGCCGTGCCCAGTCGTCGTCGGCGAGCGTGAGCGCGGTGGTCAGCAGCTGCCGGGCGGCCGGCGCGTCGGTGATCCGGATGCCGGCCGCGGCGGTCCGCAGCAGCCGGGCCGCGTCACGGCGTTCGTCCGGCGCGACGACCTCGGCGGCCGCGGCCAGGTACTGCTGCGCGGCCTCGGTGTCGTGGCCGCCGTCCGCGGCCAGCGCGCGGGCCAGCGTCAGGTGCAGCCCGTCCGCACAGGCCGCCTGCTGGACCCGGTCGTGCGCGAACCGGGCCACCTCGAGCTCCTGGTCGAGCACGAGCAGGCCGTCGGCGAGCGCCGGTCGCAACGCCGCGGCCAGCGCGTCGGCGGTGCGGCCGGTGGCGGCGTGCAGCAGCCCGAGGCCGACCTCGCCGCCGAGCCCGGCCAGCGCGGCCAGCGCCTCGCGGGTGTCGGGCGGGAACGCGTCGAGCCGGGCCGCGATCAGTTCCAGCACGTCGTTCTGGCGCACGTGGCGGCGTACCGCGCCGGTGTCCCACTGCCAGCCGTCGCCGGTGAGCGTCAGCACCCCGGCCCGGCGCAGCGCGTTGACCAGCTCGGTCGTGTCGAACGGGTTCCCGCCGGTGTGCGGCAGCAGCGTCGCGGCCAGGCCTGCCGCGCGGTCCCGGCCGAGCCGCATCATCCCGGCGAGGAACTCGGTCAGGTCCGCGGCCGGCAGGTTGTCCAGCGTGAGCACGGCCGGCGGCCGGGGGAGCCGCCGCCAGCGGTCCAGCCGCAGCGTGAGCGGATGCGTGCCGTCGACCTCCGCATCGCGGTAGGAGCCGAGCACCAGCACGCGGCGCATAGCCGGGTCGGTGAGGATCGCGTCGCACAGCGCGGTGGAGAAGGAGTCCGCCCACTGCAGGTCGTCAAGGGCGACGACCACGGGGGTACGGTCGGCGACCACCCGCAGCAGGGCCGCGCATCCGCGTACCAGCCGGCTGTCGTCCGGGTCCTCGTCGCCGGGCGGGTCCGGCGGCGCGCCGGTCAGCAGCGCCAGCTCGGGCAGGAACGAGGCGACCGCGCCGGCCGTCAGGCCGAGCTCCGCGGTGAACCGGGCACGGAGCGCGGTCAGCGTGTCGTCCGGCTCGCACAGCAGCAGCCCGGCCAGCGAGCGCAGCGACTGCGCGACCGCCCCGAACCGCTCGCCGCGCCGGTACTGGTCGAACTTCCCGGCCACGAACCAGCCACCCGCGCCGGTGACGACCGCCCGCAGCTGGTCGATGAGCGCGCTCTTGCCGACGCCGGGCGCGCCCCGGACCAGCACCGCGTGCGCCGGCCCGTCCACGACCAGGTCGAACGCGTCCCGCAGCAGGCGCAGCTCGCCGTCGCGGCCGACCAGCCGGGACGGCGGGGCCAGCCGTTCGGCGAAGTCGTGTTCGCCGAGCGTGACGGGCGGCCCGCCGGCCGCGGCGCTCGCCGCGATCAGGTCCAGGTCGTGGGCGAGCCCGGTCGCGCTCTGGTAGCGGCGGTCCGGCTCCTTCTCCAGCAGTCGCAGGACGGCCGCGGACAGGTCCGGGCGCAGCGCGGGGTTCAGCTCGTGCGGCGGGACCGGCAGCTGGGCCAGGTGCGCGCGGACCAGCGCGAGCGGCTCGTCGCCGGGGAACGGCGGCGTGCCGGTGGCCAGCGCGTACAGCGTCGCGCCGAGCGAGTAGAGGTCGGCCCGGTGGTCGGTCGGACGTCCGGTGCGCCCGGTCTGCTCCGGCGCGATGTAGCGCAGGTCACCGGCGATCCGATCGTGGTGGGTGAATCCGGGACGCTCCTGCGCGAACGTGGTCGAGAGATCAAAGTCGGTGAGCATCACGCGGTACGGCGCGGGCTCGCACAGCAGCACGCCGTGCGGCGTCAGGTTCTTGTGCACCACCCCGCGCGCGTGCACGCCGGCCAGCACCCGGGCCAGCCCGGCGGCGATCGGCAGCAGCGTGTCCGGGGCCAGCGGCTCACCCCGCCAGACGTCGGTGAGCGGGATCGACGGCACGGCCTCCAGCAGCAGCGACGTGCCGTCGAACGGCTCGATCAGCTGGGGCACCCCCTCGACGCCGGCCAGCTGCGCCAGGACCGCGGCCTCGTGCCGCAGCCGCCGCCCGTCCGGCTGCGCGGGCCAGTCCTTGCGCATCGCGGGCCGCCCGTCACGGGTGGTCGCGGGCACCACGCGCTTGGACCCGATCCTGGGCCGGGCCACGAGGACCGCGGCCAGCGGATCGGCGTCCGTGTTCCTCTCCGGCGAGGTAGGCACACCGTCCCGATCGGCACCCGGCGGCCGATTCTGAGGGCACCACGGCACCTGGGTTACGGCGAGCCGGAGCCGCGCCGGACCACCTCAGCGCGCGGCGAGCCCGCCGGGGCTCCCGTGACCGCCGGAATCCGGCCGGCGTGGGGCGAGCGGCGGGCAGGCGGCGAGCAGCGCGCGGAGGTAGGCGGCGGCCGTCGCGGCGGCGTACCGGCGCCAGCCGCCGTCCTGGCCGGGGTCGGCGTAGTCGCTGATGCCGCGGATGACGAACCACTCCCGGCCGGCGATGTGGGCGGCGCGTCCGAACCCGGCGGACTCCATGTCGAACGCGCGCAGGTTGTGCTCGCGTGCGACCTTGTCGCGGGTCCTCACGTTGCGCACGGCGCGGTTGGAGCTGCCGATCCGGCCCTCGTGGATCTTCGGCAGGCCGGGGCGGTGGCCGCTCTGCGACGGGTCGGGATGCGTGACGCCGTCCTCCAGCACGTCCGTGTGGTCCGGCGGGCGGGCGTAGGCGGGCAGCCGGGCAACGATCCGGCCCAGGTGTTCCTCCCACGGCCGGATCCCGAATTCCGCCTCGACGATCAAGAATTTGACACGGTACGCCAGCAGCGCCGAATGACGCGGGAACTCCATCCGTCGCTGCCGTCTGCCGGGATTGTCCACGATGTGGTCGAAGTCCACCACGTTCCACGTGCTCAGCACCACGTCGCCCTTGCGCACGTGCGCCTCCGGCCGGTCCGGCGCCGGGACACCCGCGGCCACACCGGAGAAGATCAGCTGGTCGATCGTGGCGAAGCTGCGGACCAGGTTCGCCGTGGCCTGCGCCGCGTCGTCGTTGCCGGTCTGGGACAGCAGCGTGACGACCACGCGGTGGGGCAGGCCCGGGTCGCTGCTCGGCATCGTCCCGGTGAGGTAGACGGCGCGGTCACCCCGCTCGTCCCACGGGGCCGGGTCGTCGAGCGCGGCGCGGACCGCGGCGAACTCCTCCGGCAGCGCGGTCACGATGCCGACGGTCGGCGCCGGGCCGGTCACCGGGGCCGGCGGTGGTGCCGAGGTCGCGGCGGCGGCGCGGGCGCAGTCGAGCCGCAGCTGCTCGGCGAGCGCGTCCGCGGCCGCGAAGTCGTCCGCGAGCGGGCCGGTCGTGGCCTGCACGGTGGTGCCGGCGACGGTCAGCGCCCGCTCCATGTTGACGCGGGTGGCACGCACGGCCTCGGAGAGCGAGGTCAGCCAGGTCAGGTCCCGCCCGTCGATCTCGTCCGCGGCCGCGTCGCGTACCCGTTCCGCGTGGTGGATCTTGGCGGCGTGCAGCAGATATCGCGTGAACGGCGTCAGCGCGGTATCACCCCGGCTCCACACCAGCGCGCTGACCAGCCTGTCCTCGGCGCCGAGCACCAGCAGACGCCGGGTGGCCGGGCCGGTGCCGGGCAGCTGCCGCAGCACACAGTCACCGATGAGGTCGTGCGTGTCCTGCCAGTAGTCGTCCAGCGTGGGAGGCAGCTCGCCCGCGGTCGTCTCGGCGCGGTCGGCGGCGCTGGCCGTACCCGCGAAGATCTGGATGTCGCCCGTGAGACCGCCGTCGGGGCCGACCGCGCGCTCCCAGCGCTCGGCCCAGCGCGCCCAGGTGACCCCGGGAGCGGACGCGGCCAGCGACAGCACGAGATGGTCGTGGTCGCGCCGGACGATCGCCTGCACCCCGTCGCCACGGATCGCGGCGCCCGCGTTCCCGTCGTCGATCGACTCCGGCAGGCCGATCGGCAGCCCGAGCCCGTCGATCGGCCGGTCCGCGCCGAACCCGAGCGCGCACGCGGACCACAGCGCGACCGCGCGCTCCCGCGCGTCCACCGGCAGGTAGAGGTGCGCGATGAAATCCTGCCGGGACAGCCCGCCGATGCGCACACCCTGCCGTGCGGGCAGCGCCGGCCGCAGCACGCCGGACGGCGCCTTGAGCCCGATCAGCGTCTGCACCAGACGGTCGTGCAGCAGCCGCAACGCGCGCGGCGGCGGCACGCCCGGCACCGTCCCCAGCTCCGTGTAGCGCAGCGGGCTGGTGACCTCGAGGGCGCGGGTGACCGACGACAGCGCCTCCGGATCGTGGTCGGCCAGCGCCGCGGCCATCCGCGCCACCAGGACACCGATCTCCGGCCAGGCGTCGCTCGGCGCCTCCCACCGGCCGAGATCGCCGAGCGCGTCGAGCGCGTCGTCGATCAGATCCGGATCCTTGGTGAACGCGGACGGGTCCGGCCTCATGAGCGGCAACTGTAGCGTCTGGTCACGAACTCATCACCCGATCGGTGCTCAGGGGCCGACACTGATGTGCGCGGCCCACTTCCGCGGCACCGACGGGTGCCGGAGACGCTCCGCGCGCAGCGCCCCGTGCAGCGCGATCGCGGTGTCCTCGGTGCGCGCCGCCCGCCGGCCGTGGTCGGTCAGCGCGCGGTAGAAGCTCCGCGTGACCCGCTGCGCCGCGTCGTCGCTGATCGGCCACAGCGTACCGACCACGTGCCGGAAGCCGGCCAGGTGCGCGGCGCCGGCCAGGTGCACGGACTCGTCCTGCAACTCCTCGCCGCCGCGGCCGGTGTCGCAGGCGGACAGGAACGCCAGGCCGGCACCGGTCAGCCGTAGTCGCAGCAGGTCACGGACGGTGAGCCGGGCGGTCCGGTTGTCGTGCAGCATGAGCGCGCCCTCGCCGGGATCGGGTTGACCGGCCACGCCGTGGCAGGCGAAGTGGACCACACCGCTGCGGGGCAGCGCGGCCAGCACACGCGGCCGGGTCGCGTCGTCCGCGTGCAGCGTCCGGGCGCCGGGAAGCAGGTCGCGGACGATCTGCGCCTCCCGGGTGACCCGGTGCAACGGTGCGGTGCCGGGTGCCTCCGGCACCGAGACGATCAACGACCCGGTGGGTACGGGACGGGAGCGCCGGGCATGGGCGAGCGCGCGGACGGTGGGGGTGTAGGAGGAGATCACGTGGTCCATCGCGTTGACGGAGGACGTGCCGGCGGCGTGCAGCGGCAGGCGGCTGAGCACGCCGGCCGGGCACCACCAGACGCGCGGCCATGGGCCGTCGGCGGGTTCGCGGTCGTGCCCGAGCGCCTCCAGGACGGGGCCGGTGATGGTCTCCCACAGCCAGGACAGCGTCTCCGCGAGCGGGTCCTCGACGTTCTCCATGTCTGTCGTGCGGTGGTCCGCGGAGTCATTGCGCGTGGAATGGTGGTCCGCGGAGTGCCGGTCCGTGGTCTGCCGGTCCGCGGTCTGCCGGTCCGCGGTCCGCCGGTCCGCGTGGACGGTCGTTGCCGGCCGGCTCGGGTGGATGTTCGCGGTGGTGGCGGCGTGGCGGTCGGCGTCGTCGGGGGTCAGCGCGGGGAGCGGGACCACCAGCGGTGCGGCACCGGCCCGGAGCACGATCGCGTCGGAGCGGTGCGGGCTGGTGCTGAGCAGCACGACCGCACCGTGGCCGGCCTGTGCGGTCAACTCGTCCACGCGTGGCGGGCCGAGGAAACCGGCGAAGCCGGGCACGGTCCTGATCCGGGTCAGCGTCGCGCCGAGCTCGGTGCCGATCCTGGCCCGCTCGGCGGCCTGCGCGCGGATCGCGGCCGGGCTGCCCTCGCCCGTGCGCAGTCCCTGGCGCCCCGCACTCCGCGCGTCGACCTCGGCGTGCAGGTCACGCAGCGTCTCGAACCGGTCGGCCAGCGCCCGATCATGCTCGCGCAGCCGGGGCAGGTCGCCGCGCGCGTCGATCGACTCGGTGGCGAGCAGGCTACGACTGGCCTCCAGCAGTTCGGCGGCTCGCTCCGGCCGGTGCGCGGCCAGCGCCGCGGCGGCGACATCGGCGGAGAGCCCGGTGAGCCGATCCACCTCGTACTCCCGATCCGCCCGCGCCAACTGCGGCCCCGTGACCTGCGGCAACAGCGCCACGGCAAACTCAGCCGCGTCAACGGCCCGCGCGGCGTCGTCGGTGGCCGGTCCGGTCGCGTCGCCGGCGCGTCCGGCGTCGTCGGTGGCGGGTCCGGTCGCGTCGACGGCTCGTCCGGTCTCGTTCGTGGCTCGTGCGGCCTCGTTCCCTGCAGGCCCGGCCTCGCCCCCGCCTCGCCTGATCTTGTGCACGGCGCGTTCGGTCTCGTTCCCGGCCGACCCGGTTCCGTGCGCGGCTTGTCCGGTGGCCCCACCTGCGGCTTGTCCGGTCTGGCTCAGGGCTTGTCCGGCGGCCTCGCCTGCGGCTTGTCCTGTCTGGCTCGCGGCTTGTCCGGTGGCGTCGCCTGTGGCTTGTCCGGTGGCGTCGCCTGTGGCTTGTCCGGTTTGGCTCGCAGCTTGTCCGGTGTGGCCCGTGGTCTGCCGGGTTCCGATCGCGGCCCGGTTGGTCTCGTTGACGGCTTGTCCGGTTTCGCCCGTGGCCTGCGAGGTCTCGGTCGAGGCTCGGCTGGTCTCGTTCACGGCCTGCCCGGTCTCGCTCATCGCCTGCCCGGCCTCGCCCGCTGATGGTCCGGGGGCGGACGCGGCCTGCCGGGCGTCGTTCGCGTGGAGGGCGGCGGACAGCCACTGGCGGGTTGCGTGCAGGCGGGTGGCCAGCGGGGCGCGGGTCTGGGCGGCCGCGTCGGAGGCGATGGTGATCGCCTCGTCGAGCAGGTGGCGGTCGTCGCGGGCCAGGCCGAGCCAGATCAGCGACGTGGCCAGGCCGGCGCGGCGAATCGTCCCGTACGGGCTGTCGGCCTGCCCTTCCGTGACCGCCTGCCGCTTCAGCTCCACCGCCGCCTCAAGATCCTCGCGCCTTGCGTCGTGCTGCCAGCGGGTCGCGTAGGCGATGCCGAGCGCGTTGAGCGCGTCCGCGCGGTACTGCGACGCCGCGCGGTCCCGCAGCGCCTCGCCGAGCACGGTGATCGCCTCGTCCAGCGGCGCGGAGGCGTACCCCCGCTCGGTCTGGATCTTGATCTTGGGGTTGGTCTGGTGGGTGACGATCAGGACGACGGCCAGGTTCGCGACGCGCATCAGGTGGTGCGGGTCGGCGCTGAGGCCGCCGGTCACGGCGCGTCGGCAGGCGTCGGTCGCCCGGTCGAGCAGGCCGCGGTCGCCGGTGCGGTGGAAGACCAGGACGCAGGCGATGCCGAGCAGCCCGAGGCGGGTGCGGCCGTACGGCGCGAGGACCGACGTGTTCCGGGACGCCCGCTCCATGATCGTGATCAGTTCGTGCAGCGTCTCCAGGTTCTGCGTGCGGTCGTACTCGTTGATCAGCGCGGCGCCGAGGTTGCTGACCAGGAGCACGGCCGTCGGCCCGTCCGGCGGCTGCCCCTCCAGATCCTTGCGGTAGTACCCGATCGCCTCGGCCAGCAGCGCCGCGTCGCCGGTCGCCTTGTAGGCGTTGACGCACGCGTTGCCCAGGTTGTTGACGTAGATCGGCCGCAGCGGATCGTCGGTCGCGCACACCGCGACGGCCCGCCGCAGCGCGTCCAGCTGCGCGGTCAGCGTCGCGTGATCACCGTGGACCTCGAAGCGCAGCCCGTGCGCGAGGCCGGTCGCGCCGAGCAGCACCGCGGCGATCTCCGGCGGCGTCCCCTCGGCCGGGGCGGCCGCGGCCAGCACGGTCAGCGCGCCGTCGAGCTGCGTAAGGTCACCGGTGCGCTCGTACCGGCGGCAGAGGATCTGGGCCAGGGCCGCGTGGACACCGGGCGCGCGCACGTCGGCGCTGTCCACCCGCGCGTAGGCCCACCAGGCCGCGCTCTCCGCCTCCGCCAGGTGGTGCTCCTCGCCGGTCAGGTCGTAGAGCTCGCGCAGGATCTCGGCGACCCGGCCCGCGCCGAACGGCCGCTCCGGGGAATCGTCCGCCAGCGAGTCGAAGTCGCGCCGGTAGAGCGTGTGCGCGTGCTCCAGGGCCGGGATGCTGCCGGTCTTCCGGTGGTAGACGTACCAGGTGCCGGCGCTGCCGGGATCACCGCCGAGCCGGTCCGGATCATGCATCAAACCCATGATCACGTTGAGGTCGACGAGCACCAGGACCTCGGCCGGCACCCGGTCGCGGTCGACGGCCTCGACCGGCGTCAGGTAGCGCACGGTGGCGTCGACGTCCGGCCCGATGTCGCCGTGCGCGGCGAGGATCGCCGTGCCGTGATGGTGGTGGAACAGGCCCAGCGCGTACGACGCCTCGAGGTCCGCCGCGGGGTCCCCGACCGTGGCGGCCAGTGACGCCGCAGCCTCGGCCACGGCCGGGCCGGTCACCGCGCCGGCATCGCCGTCGGCGGCGCGCCGGATCGCGGAATGCAGAGCGTCGAGCCACTGGTCACGCACCAGACGATGCTATTTTCCCGGGGGTACGCGGCACGCCCTCCGTTCGGCCGGTCGTCCCGCCACAGTGGACGAGCGCGTTCCGGCTGATCTTTGCCCGGTTCCGCTTACATTGGATGGCATGAGCGCGTCCGGCACTCCGTTTCCCGCATCCGTCCGGATGGGGTTCGTCGTGGACGTGGCCGGCTACAGCCGCCGCTCCGCCCGGCAGAAGGTCGACCTGCAGCAGCGGGTCGCCGCGTTGATCGACGAGATCCTCCGTGACCTCGGCCTGCGTATCGAGGAGACGCACCACCACGGCACCGGGGACGGCATGGTCGTCTTCCTGCCCGCGGAGGTGGAGGTCCACCGCGCGCTGGCCCGGCTGCTGCGGTCGGCCTGGGACGAGCTGGTCGAGGACAACCGCCGCTACCGTGACCGCATGCGGCTGCGGATGGCCGTGGTGATCGGCCCGATCGGCCCGGCCGCGATCGGCTTCTCCGGCGACGCGATCATCGAGGCGGGCCGGATGGTCGACAGCGAGGCGTTGCGGGCCGCGCTGTCCGGCGCGCCGGACACGGATCTTGCCGTTGTCGTGTCCGACCAGCTCTACGCGTACTCGGTCCGGGAACGGCACACCGGCCTGCGTGCGGAAGACTTCCAGCCGTTGGGCGTGCACACCAAGGAGTTCCAGACCCAGGCCTGGCTGTGGAACGGGCCCGGCACGCCGCAGGACCGGCCCGTCGAACAGCCGGATTCGTACACGCTGGTGACGCCGTCCACGCCGTGCGTGATCGCGATCCGTCCGGGCCGGCTGATGCGTGTCCACGACGTCGACATCTGGGTCAACAGCGAGAACACCGACATGGAGATGGCTCGGTTCAACGAGTTCTCGATCTCCAGCATCATCCGCTACAACGGCGCCGTCCAGGACGCCGCCGGCCACGTCGTCGACGACGTCATCGCGGACGAGCTGGCACGCGCCGTGGGCGGGCACCGGCCGGTCGCGCCGGGCGCCGCGTTCGTCACCGGCGCCGGCGCGCTGACCAGCTCGAACGCGGTCCGCCGCATCATCCACGTCGCCTCCGTGCACGGCGAGCCCGGCGCCGGATACCGCCAGATCCGGCACATCGGCGCCTGTGTCACCAACGCGCTGTCCCACGCGGAGCGCCTGGCCGCCGACGACCCCGCCATCCGCTCGATCATCTTCCCGATGCTCGGGGCCGGCCAGCCCAGCACGTCCGTGGCGCAGACCGCCGCCGAACTCATCGCGGCGGCGGCCGATCATTTGACCGCCACTCCGGCCACGCTCCTGCGCGGCATTCACTTCCTCGCGTTCACCGACACCGAGCGTCTCAGCCTCCAGCACGCGCTCGACACCAACCCGGGCCTGCGCGCGGCCGGGTGAGGTCGTCGTCCGGGTGAGGCCGGCTTGCGTGTGAGGCCGGCTTGCGTGTGTGAGGCCGGTCCGGATGGGGCCAGCTTGCGTGCGAGGCCGGTCCGGGTGGGGCCGGTTTGCGTGTGGGGCCGGTCCGGGTGGGGCCGGCTTATGTGCCCCAGGCCTCGAACTCGTAGATGCGGGCGGCGGGGTCGGTGGTCTGCGTCGGTGTGGTGATGGACAGGCGGACGTAGCGGGCCGTGGTCGTCACCGGGTGGGTGGACGTGCCGGCCGTGTTCGCGGTCTCGGTCACGACGGTCTGCCACGGGTCGGTGGCCGCGGACCGTACCTCGATGCTGAACGCCCTGGTGTTCCAGGTGGCGGACTCGCCACCGGCGCCGGCGTGCTGGACCACGAACCTGCTCAGCGCGCGGGTCGTGCCCAGGTCGACCTCGATCCACTTCTGCGCGCCCAGCGAGCACCACTTGTCCGTGGTGCCGCCGGTGACGCTGCCGTTCACGGCCTTGGCCGGGCTCTCCGCGGTGGCGCACTGAGAGTCCGCGGTGGCCGGCTGGCCGACGGCCAGGTTCGACGCGACCGGGTCGCCGCTCCAGGTCACCTCGGTGCGGGCGACGGTGGACCGGCCGCCCTCCGCGCCCACGGCCTCCACCTCGATGGTGCTGGTCGCGGACGTGCCGGCCCGATCGAGGCGCGGGACGAAGTAGGCGTCGCCCGTGGTGCCGCCCAGGTGGACCCGGGTGCCGTCCGCGTCGCGCCGGAACACGTCGTAGTGGTGCACCGGCCCGCTCGCCGCGGTCCAGCCCAGGCGGAGCGTCTTGCGGGTCGAGGACACGTCGGTCACGCCGAGCACGGACAGGCCGGTCGGCGCCGCGACCGCGTCGATCCCGCCGTCGTACACGGCGAGCCGCCCGACGCGGATCTCGTAGGCGTCCACCGTCGCGGCCGCCTCCGCCCGCAGCCCGAGCTGGGCGATCGTGCGTCCGGCGTACCCGGAGAGGTCCAGGGTCTTCGTCTCCCAGCCGGTGCCGGTGGTGACGCCGAGCGGGAGGTAGGTGAACGAGGCCGGGGCGTCGGTGAAGGACACGGCCGCGGACAGGTTCGTCGCGCCGGCCACCGGACTCTTCACGACGACGGACAGCCGGGTGTCGGCGGCCACCGGCAGCCGGGACTGGTAGAGCCGCACGGTGTTGGCCGCGTCCAGCCGCCCGGACAGCCGCAGTGAGCTGCCGCCCTCGTAGGCGTCCGTGAAGTCGACGGCCGGCGTCAGCTTCGTGCCGGTCGACTGCACGATCCAGCGGTACGTCGGCGGCACGTCCTGCAGCGACAGGTTGTTCCACCCGCCGGCGCCCAGCCGCTCGCCGCCGACCGCGTAGAAGTCGCCGTGCCCGGCGTTGAAGCTGGTCACGAACGGTTTCGTGGTCACCGCGGTGGACTCGGCGACGTAGCTGGCCAGACCCTTCCACGACGACGTCGTGGTCGTGTTGGACGGGTCGCCGTTCGCGCCGACCCAGTAGCGGGCGTCGCGGCTGTAGAAGTCGGCGCGGGACGTGGACGACTTCCACGTCCACTCCGGGCGGTAGAGCCCGAGCCCGGTCACGTGCGGCTGCCCGTCCGGGAACACGGAGCTCCACGGCACGGACGAGTTGTAGCCGTTGGCCTCGGTGTCGATCCCGGCGTACAGCTCGAACTCGCTGCGCCCGAGCCCGCGTGCATTGGTGCGCGACGCGGTCTGCTTGGCCGCGGACCAGCCGAAGTCGAGGAACATCGAGTCGGAGACGCGGGTCGCGCCGTCCTGCAGGAATGCGTCGTTGGCCGAGGTCAGGCCGTCCTGCCAGGACACCGGGCCGCTCTCGGTCATCGCGTCGTACCACATGAACTCGACCGGGCCCCGCGACCGCGCGTAGGTCAGGGCGTTGCGGACCTCGGTCGCGAGCGCGGTGTCGCCGCCGCCGGTCTCCTGATTGATGAACCATCCGTCGAAGCCGTAGTGCTGCGCCACCTGCACGAGCTTGTCGGTCACCGGGTAGGCGCTGCCCGACTTCTGCACGAAGTCACGGACCCATTGGATCTGGCCGCCGTACGCCGCAGGCGGGAAGAACACCGTGCCGTAGACCTTCACGCCGTTGCGGTGTGCGGCGTCGATGACGGTCGCGTTCGGCGCGAGGATCAGGCCCTCGCTCGCCGACCCGCCCCAGAAGACCAGCGTGTCCACGTACTGCCAGTAGGGGAACGCGTAGTAGTTCGCATCCGGTGCGCCCTGCGACGGGTTGTTCGACGTCGGGGCGAACGAGACCAGCGAGGCGATCCGGCCCTCGCCGGCCCGTGCGTTCGGATTCGCCTTGAGCGTGGGATCCGAGGCACGGGCGGCGCGCGGGATCCGGGACCGGTTGAACCGGGCGTCCGGGTCGGTGGCCGGATCCCAGCTGAGCAGCGTGTTCGGATGCCAGTAGGAGGCGTAGGGCTGGTTACCCGCGGCCAGCACCTCCGCCTGCACCTCCGCGTGCGCGGGGGAGGGGATCGTGAGCGTGGCCGCTACCAGCAGAGTCGACAGGAACAGACGCTTCAACACGATCTCCTCATTCGGCGACGCCATAACGTATCGAAGGGGATGAACGAGTGGATAGGACGCTAGATCATGCCTCGGTTGTGGCCAATGTGTTCTTTCTTGATCAGCAGGTGGCCTCCGCTGGGCACCATCATCCGGGCTGGGGTGTATCCGTGGCGTATCCGTTTTTGGATACGCCAGGGATATACCCGAGGGTCTTGAGTGGAGGCATGACCTTCGATTCAGCACCTGGCATCGGCCGGCGCGGGCTGCTCGGGCTGGCGGCGGGCGTGCCGCTGGTGAGCGCGCTACCCACCGTGACCGGCAACTTTCCGCCCGCCACGCTGCCCGGCGGGGCCTATGACCGGTTCCTGGCCGCGCTCGCCGCCGACGGCCGGTTCTCCGGTGTGGCCGTGCTGGCGCACCGGGGCCGCACCGTGCTGTCCCGCAGCTACGGCATGGCCGACCGGGAGAAACGCATCCGCAACCACGAGGGCACCGCGTTCAGCCTCAGCTCCGCGGCCAAACCGTTCGTCGCCGTGGCGATCCTGCAGCTGGTGCAGCAGGGCCGGATGAAGCTGACCGACACCGTCGGCGCGCACCTGTCCGGATTCCCCGCGGAGATCGCGGACCGGGTGACCGTCCACCACATGCTCACCGACACGTCCGGGCTGGTGAGCCCGCCGCAGGATCCGGAGCGCATCTTCCACAGCCGCGAGGAGGTGCGCGAATATCACGCGCAGTGGGCCCGGCAGGCGACGCTGGCAGCCGAGCCCGGCACCGGCACCATCGGCCACTCCGGCGCGAATTTCGCCATCCCCGTGCAGATCGTGGAGGCGGTGACCGGGCAGACGTACTGGGACTATGTGGAGGCGCACATCTTCCGGCGCGCCGGCATGACCGGCTCCGGGTTCTTCACCAGGCCGCAGTGGCTCACCGACCCGCACATCGCCCACTCCTACATGCGGCTGTCCGACGGCAGCTGGGTCGACACGGTCCGCAACCTGGACAGGGGCAGCGAAGACCCGTATCAGCCCGGCAAGAACCCGGCGCGGTCCTTCATCGACTACGACGGCTTCGCCACCGCGCCCGACCTGCTGCGGTTCACCCGCGCGATCTACGACGGCACCGTGCTGGAGCGGCCGTTCGGCGAGGTGCTCACCGCCGCCAAACTCCCGCACGGCCCGCAGAGCGAGGGCGGCAGGGCGGCGTCCGCCGACACGTCGTTCGGGGCGTACATGATGGCCGTCGCGATCACCAACGGCCAATGGGTGCACGGCCGGGCCGGCGTCAACCCCGGCAGCATCGCCAGCTGGAACATCTACCCGCACAGCGACTGGACCGGCGTGCTCCTCGGCAACTCGGACGGGATCCCGTTCCTGGAGATTCTCGACCTCGAGGTGCGTTCCGTGACCGATCGGTCCGCGTGACATGCCGGGGATACATCGTGCTGCCTAGGCTTCCCGGCATGCGTGTGCTTCTTGTGGAGGACGAGCCCTTCATGGCCGACGCCGTCCGGGAGGGGTTGCGGCGGGAGGCGATCTCGGCCGACATCGCCGGTGACGGTGACGCGGCCCTGGAACTGCTGAGCCTCAACACCTACGACCTTGCGGTCCTCGACCGCGACATCCCCGGCAAGACCGGTGACGAGGTCGCACGCCGGATCGTCGAGTCCGGCAGCGGCCTGCCGATCCTCATGCTCACGGCCGCCGACCGGATCGACGACAAGGCGTCCGGGTTCGCGCTCGGCGCCGACGACTACCTGACCAAGCCCTTCGACCTGCGGGAGCTCGTCCTGCGGCTGCGCGCGCTCGACCGCCGGCGCGGGCATGCCCGCCCCCCGATCCGCGAGCTGGCGGGCCTGCGGCTCGACCCGTTCCGCCGCGAGGTCTTCCGCGACGGGCGCCTCATCGCGCTCACCCGCAAGCAGTTCGCCGTGCTGGAGGTTCTCGTCGCGGCAGAGGGCGGCATCGTCAGCGCCGAGTCCCTCCTGGAGCGTGCCTGGGACGAGAATGCCGACCCGTTCACCAACGCCGTCCGCATCGTCGTCTCCAAGCTGCGCAAACGTCTCGGCGACCCGTGGCTGATCGCCACCGTCCCCGGCGTCGGCTACCGCATCGACGCCGGTGGCGCCGGCTACCGCATCAACACCGGTGGCGCCGGATACCGCCTCGGCACGAGCGGTGCCGGTGGATAGGCGTCCCGGGCCCAGCGCCCGGCTGAGGCTCGCGGTCAGCTACGCCGGGTTCGCGCTGTTCGCCGGCGTCCTGCTGCTCGGCACCGTGTGGGTGATCCTCCTGCAGGCGCTGCCCGAGGTGGCGGTGATGCCCGGAGGCATGCTGGTCCGCTCCGCCCTGGAGCGCACGCTCGGCACGGCCGCCGTCGCGGTGCTGGTCCTCATGACGGTGTTCGGCCTGGTGGGAGGGTGGGTGCTCGCCGGCAGGATGCTCGCGCCGCTCACCCGCATCACGGACGCGGCACGGCTGGCCGCGCACGGCTCGCTGTCGCACCGGATCCGCCTGGACGGCGGCGACGACGAGTTCCGCAGGCTGGCCGACGTGTTCGACTCCATGCTCGCGCAGATCGAGTCGCACGTCGCCGCGCAGCAGCGGTTCGCCGCGAACGCGTCCCACGAGCTGCGCACCCCGCTGGCCATCTCGCGGACGCTGCTCGACGTCGCCCACAGCAACCCCGCCCACGACCGGGCCGACCTCCTCGACCGCCTGCGCACGGTCAACACCCGCGCGATCGACCTCACGGAGGCGCTACTGCTGCTCAGCCGCGCCGGTCACCGCACGTTCCCACGCGAGACCGTCGACCTGTCCCTGATCGCGGAGGAGGTCGCCGAAACGCTGCTCCCGCTCGCCGAACAGCGCCGGATCACGCTCGACGTCACCGGCGACCCGACCCGCACCGCCGGCTCCACCGCGCTCCTGCTGCGCATGGTGACCAACCTGGTCCAGAACGCGATCGTCCACAACCTCCCGGCGGACGGCACCGTGACGATCCATACCGAGCCGCGCGGCGCCCTCACCCTGCTGCACGTGGAGAACACCGGCCCGCCACTCGCGCCTGACCTCGTCCCCACGCTCACCGAGCCGTTCCAGCGCGGCACCCAGCGCATCCGCACCGCCGAATACCAGGTGGCGGGCGTCGGTCTCGGCCTGGCCATCGTCCACAGCATCATCCGCGCCCACGACGGCACTCTCACCCTCACACCCCAGCCCACCGGCGGTCTCGGCGTCACCGTCCTCCTTCCCACGACCCCGCACCGCCACGACCTCAGCCGCCCACCGCCCCGCCCCCAAGCCTGAAGTCCTGCTCTCACGGCCCTCCGGGAGCGGGTCTGTCCGGTAAACGGCGGAAACGCCGCGCTTCAGCTGGCATTTCCGCAGCTCCGGGCCGTGTCGCCGTTGCCGATCGGGCGTCGAGCGGACAGTCCCCCGGGAGCGGGTCAGGATGCGGTGAGGGTGGTGAGGTCGCGGAGGACTTCGGAGGCGGCTACGGGCGAGAGGGACGTGAAAGGGGTGCGGCCCTGGCCGCCGCGCCAACGGCCGCCGGTGCCGTCGTGGACGTAGATGGCGCTGAGGGTCTGGTCGCCGAGGGCGTCGGGGGCGCCGACGGCGATGCCGGGATCGAGTTCGACGACGACGGTGAGCGGGCCGAGAGGGCGTTCGATCTGGGACTGGACGCCGGCGTCCTGCGGGGCTTCGCGTCGCCAGCCGCGTCGCTCCAGGCTGAGCACGCGGGTGGTGGGGACCTCGGCGCCGGTCAGCCGGGCGAGGCGGGCGTCCGTGGGCTCGTAGGTGTCGCGGCCGAGCTGCGGGAACGGCTGGAGGATCTCGTAGTCGGCGAACAGCTCGGACCAGGCGGGCAGGTCGGCACCGAGGTCCAGCGGGTGCGCGACGGCGACGGTGACGTCCGCGGGCAGCGTGTAGGGGCGGTCGGCGGCGTCGGCGAACGTGCGGTCCTCACTGACACGGAACGAGTCGCCGTTGGAGACGGTCCAGACCAGGCGGCGCACGATGTGCCAGAGCAGCGGATGTCCGGCGAAGTAGCGGGTGAACTCCTCCGGCGTCCAGCGGCGGCCGGTGACCATCGCCTGTTCCAGCCGTCGCACCTGGTCGGCGGCCACGGCCCGCACGTCCTTCTTCAGCGCGCCGAACCGTTTCCAGGCCGCCTCGGCGAGCGGCGTCGTCGGCTTCGGCAGCGTCTTGAGGCGCTTGCCGACCGTCGCCGCGCCGACCGTCGCGCTGGCTGCCTCCGCGCCGTTCGCGCCGGTCGGGCTGGCCGCCTCCGCGCTGGCCTTCGCAGGGGTCGGGCTGGCCGCCTCCGCGCTGGCCTTCGTTCCGGTCGCGCCGACCGTCGCCGCGCCGGCCGTCGTGCTGGCTGCCTCCGCGCCGTTCGCGCTGGCCGCCGCCGGGCTGGCCGCCGCCGGGCCGGCCTTCGCGTCGTTCGCGTTAGTTGCCTCCGTGCTGGCTTTCGTGCCGACCACTTCCGCGCCGGCCTTCGCGCCGAACGCCTCCGAGACGGTCGGCTTCAGCTGCTCGTCGAAGCCGACCACGAACCGGCGCGGGCCGTAGTCCAGCGTCATGCTGCCGTCCGCGTCCAGCCCGAAGTCCGGTACCAGCCGGTCGCCGAGCTGCTCCGCCGTGAGCCCGAGAGCGTCGGCGACCTCGGCCACCTTCTCCTCGGCCGCGGACTTCAAGCCCTTGAACTTCGCCCGCTGCGCGATCCCGTAGAGGCGCATCAGCGCCACGTCGCTGCCGATCGCGGCCAGCACCCGCACGCCGGCCACGGCCTTCGCGTGCCCGCCGTCGCCCGGCCACGCGAGGATCAGCGGCGTGAGCCGCCGGACCGTCTCGTCGCCGCCGAGCAGCGCCAGCGCGTCGAGCACCCAGGACTGTTTCGGGTCCGCCCCGGCCTGCTGCCAGGCCTCGAACAGCCCCCACACGAACGAGGCCAGATCGTCCGGCGAACAGAGGTCACGAACGGGGGCGAGCCCGGCATACGGATCGTCCATCGTGGAGATGGCCAGCATCGTGACCAGCGCGTCGACGGCGGCGGGTGGCAGTGCCCCGGACCCGTCACGCAGCCCCACCGGTGGCAGCATGACCGGCACCGCCCACACCGGGTTCGCCGGCATCCGCGCGGGCAGCAGCGTGAGCGGATCACGGTCCAGCAGCGCGGCGACGGCGGCCGCCGCATCCGGACCATAGGAGGCCGCCGCGGCCAGCACCGTGGTCGAGGGCAGCGTGAGCAGCGCGTTTTCCGCCTGCCGCCGACCGGGACCGGGCTTGCCGAGCGCGGCCGGGATCAGCGCGCGGGCCGCCGCGGACGCGTGCCGCTGCAGCCAGGCGAGCGCGGCCGGCCGGGCACTCTTCAACCGCGCATACCGATCGGCTATGAACACCGCGAGCGCCGGCGACGCGTACGGCAGCAGCGCCTCCGTCAGCCCGGTGGACTTCTCCGCCGCGTCCCGCACGAACCCGAGCGCGTCGAGCTCGAACCGCGCGGCCACCGCCTTCACCCAGTCACCCAGATACCACGCCTGCCGGACCCGATGCGTGCCCAGTAGTGGCCGGACGATCTCCTCCGGACCCGTGGTGAACACCATCGCGGCGTGTCCGTCGTTCACCCCGCCCTGGACCAGCGACTCCCACGACCCGTACGGCCGGCCGGCGTAGCGCAGGCCCAGCCACCGGTCGCGCTCACCCTCCCGCCACTCGATGCTCTCCGTGTCGTCGCAGCTCAGACCCGTGATCACGGCCGGCTTCACGGCGGCGGGCCGATGCTGCCACGGCGGGCTCGCCAGCACCGGCGGCACCGCGTCGTCCGGCGCGTAGACCACCGAGGCCGCGATGGCGACCAGCTCACGCACCCGGTCCGCGGCCGCGGGCCCGAGCGCGGGGAGCACCTCGTCGACCAGGCCGGGATGCGCGGCCACGTGCGTGCGCAGCAGCGGCGACCCGGCCTCCGCGAACAGGCGCATGGCGCGGGCGGGGAACCGTGCTGCCGCGTCCAGGACCGCCGCGGACACGTACTTCCGGTCGATCCGGGCGAGCAGTTCCGCGAAGACGTGATCACCGTCCAGCTCGACCAGGATCGACAGCAGCCGCCGCTGCGCGTCCGAGGCAACATATGGCTCGTCGAACCAGGTCAGCAGCGCATCGGCCGCACCCGGCCCGGCACCGTCCGCGACGGTGGCGGGCATGCTCAGCGTCCGCAGCCAGGTCCACAGGTTGCCGACGTGCGGCGCGAGCGCGGTCGCCTGCTCCGCCGTGCCGGCCGCGAGCAGCAGCAGATCGGCGCGGCCCTGGGCGGGCGTGCCGGTCGCCAGCGCCGCCCGCACGTCGTGCTCCACCCACTCGTGTTCGCTGGGCAGCAGGATGTCGGTGGCGATCGCGGCCTCCCAGCCCCGGCCACGCCAGGGCCGCAGCGCGGCGACCACCTCCGCGTACTCCTCCTCGGTCGCGACCGCGATCGCGGCCCGCACCCGCAGCAGGATCGACAGCTGCGGGCCGCTCGCGCCGCTCGCACCCAGCAGCACGGAGGACAGATAGACCTTTCCACGCCGGAACCGGTCCGTCCGCGGATGCTCCGGGCACACCAGCAGCCACTGCTCGACCGCGGCGCGCGCGGCGAACAGCAGGCCGTGCCGGGCGATCAACAGGTCCGCGATCGGCGTGAGGATCTCGTTGTCCTCCGGGTAGACCACCCACCCGCCGAGCGCGGCGATCGCGGCCGCGGCGCCGAGCGGCGTCGCCTCCGGATCCTCGTCGAGCCAGGCGCGACCTGCCGTGCGGAGGTGCTCGGGCGTGGCCGGATCGTCCAGGATCGCCAGCACGGCCGCACGATCGGAGGCCAGGCGTGCCGCGACGCCCTTCTCGTCGATCACGAACGGCGGCGCGTCCACGCTGCCGCGACGCACCTGCCGGTTCCGCTTCACGATCGCCGGAACGTCGCCCACCGTCTGCCACCCCTCGTCCGCGAAGAGCCCAAAGGCTATCCAGGGGGTACGACAGAAGCGCGCAACCGCCGGAACACGGGCCATTCCAGCCGCGTGCCGTCCTGATCGTTCCAGGCCCGGTAGGTCAGGGTCTCCGGGCCGGCGGCGCCGAAGACGTCCCGCAGCGCGCCGATCAGGACGGCCGCCGCCTCCGCACCGGTGGACGCCGCGACCGGCCACGGATAGGCCCGGGACCAGTTCGCCTCCGGATCGCCCGCCGGCGGCTCCCAGCCCGAGACCGCCAGCCGGACCTCCATCTCCACGGGCAGCCGCGGCTCCGGAGACCGCAGGTGCAGCCCCCACGCCTCCAGCACCAGCCGCTCGGTCTCCTGCCAGAGCTGCACGAACCCACCTGCCGGCGCGATCTCCAGGATGACGTTGTCCCGGTGCTCCAGATACGGCAGCTCCACGGCCAGACCCGCTTCGAGCTGCTCCCAGGTCAGCGTCATCAGAACTCCAGCGAGTCCTCGAGATCCTGCATCACGGTCGACTGGACGCGCATGTTCACCCGGCGGGCGGTCCGGCACAGCGTCAGCGTGCCGGTCTCACCCCGCCACCGCAGTTCCGGCCGGTCACCGAGCCTGCGGTGCGTCGGCGCACCCAGCGCCGCGATCGCGACCGCGGCGATCCCGGCGAACGTGTCCTGCAGGAACGCGCGCGCCTCCGCCGTGTCCACCATCGGGTTCTCCACCAGTTCGGCCGTCAGCTCGCCGAGACCGGCCTCGCCGGTGGCACCGACGATGACCGTGACCTCCTCCGGGCCGACGCCGAGACCCGCGTCCACGCCCAGCGAGTGCTCGGACTCCCTGGTGATCCGCCAGCCCAGACGGCCCGCCGTCGCGTCGAACTCCGGCCGGTGCAGCGGCCACCGCACCGCGTGCCAGGACGCCAGCATCCGGCCGGCCGCCGCGGGATCCGCGCGACGCCAGCTCACCGGTTCTTCGGCGGGGGATAGGGGCGCAGGTCGTGCAGGAACGGCCAGTCGAGTTCCTGGCCGCCGGGATCGCGCCAGATCCGGTACAGCAGCTGGTCCGCGCCCTGGGCACCGAACACGTCCCGCAGCGTGCGGACCAGGAGCTGGGCGATCGAGGCCCCGGTCGCGCTGGTGAACGGCCACGGCTCGTGGCGGCTCCAGTTCATCGCGTCGGGCGAGCCGTCCGGCTCGGTCCAGCCGAGCTCGGCCAGCGCCGCATCGGTCTCCGGCGGCAGCCGCTGCTCCGGGGGCAGCCAGCGCAGGCTCGACGCGTCCACCCACAGACGCTCACTGAACTGCGAGAACTGCACATAGGGGTACGGCTCGCCGGCCGCCAGGATCACGGTGTCGCCCCACTGCAGCGACGGCAGCCGCGCGCCCAGCTCCGCCTCGAGCCGCTCCCAGGTCAGACTCACGCCTGGGCCTCCAGCGCACGGGCATCGGCCTCGTCGTCGATCACCTGCTGGGCGTGGTCCTGCATCCGCACCTGCACCGCGATGCCGCTGCGGACCACCGCGAGGCTCGACCGCCCGTCACGCCACCGCACCTCGGGGACGGCCGTCTGCCGACGCTCGGTCGGCGGCCCGAGCTCCTCGGTCGCCAGGCGCACCACCCGGACGAACTCGTCCTGCCGGAACGCGATCTCCGCCGGCGAGTCGCCCAGCACCTCGTCGGTCACGTCCACCTCCAGCATGAGGATGCGGGGCTCGTCGGCGTACTGGGTGAACATCATCGCCGCCTCCATGGGCGAGATGCCCAGGCCCGCGTCGGCGAACACGCCCGACGCGCGTCGCTGCGTCTCCTGCCACCCCAGGCGCGCCAGCAGCGCGTCGGCCTCGGACTGGGGAATCGGCCACGAGACCGCACGCAGCCCGGTCAGCAACCGCCGTACCGCATCGTCCGGCGCGGTCTTCCAGTCAGCCATCGTCTACTCGCCCGCTTCCTCTGTACCGGTGCCGCCCGATCCGCTGCCACCACCGGCGATCGGGATGTCCCCGCGCTCGCGGTGCTTCGCGAACGCCGACAGATCGAGGATGAACTCGTGGCGGTGCACCGTGCCGTTCTCGTCGGTACGGACCTCAAAATACCTGACCCGGCTGATGTCGCCGCTGTTGACGGCCTCGGCGATCGCGGCCACCATGTCCGGCCGGCCGGCCAGCAGCGGGCCCAGCTTGTTGTCATGTTTGATCAGGTGGATGAGCTGCTCGGTGCTGCCCTGCTGGCCGTAGACCCAGGGCTTGTCCGGCTCGCCCGGCACCTCCACCAGGCGCCTGCCCAGCGCGGAACCGACACCCTTCTCCTCGAAGACGATCAGCGCGCCGTTCTGGTGGTCGAACAGCACCCGGTCGAGGTTGCCGGACGTGCCGGGCTCCGGGACACCGCCGGTGAGCCGTTCCAGCAGGTTGCCGTCCGGCCCGGCCGGGTCGTCCGCGGTGCTGGGCGGCAGCGGAGGCAGCCCGTCCAGCGCGCGTTGCGCGTTGCGCTGCGCCTCCAGTTCGGTGCGAAGCTCGCGCTCCGCGACCGTGCCTCCCTGCGTGCCGAGCCGGTCCGTCGCCGCGGTCAGCGGGCCGTTCTTCTCGTTGTACTCCTTGACGGCGGCGGCGAGTTCCGCCCGCTCGGCGCGGTCGAGGATGCCGAGCTTGTTGAGCCGATCGACCTCGGCCGGACCGAGCGCGCTGCGGTTGAGCCCCGGGGTCTGCTGTTCCGGGGGCAGGCCGCGGTTGCGCTCCTCCAACGCTTCGGAGATCCGCTGGGCGATCGGCGCGATCCGCCCCGTCCAGACCCTCTCGTGCGCCTCGTGCGCTTCGGTACGTGCCTCGACGGCGCGCTGGACCCGGCCCTCGTCGGAGTTCTCGTCCGACGGGTGGCCGCTCGTGGTGACCGGCTCGGGATTCGCGTCGGCGGGGCCGGGCACCGCCCGGTACGGGTACTCCGCGACCGGCGGCGGGTTCCGGTCGGTCGTCCGCACCTGGGCCTCGTTGTCGAACACGGCCCCGTCGGCGATCCGGCGCGTGCCGACCTCGTCGTTCTCCACGTGCCGGTACCGCGGCTCGCAGTCCTCCCGCGTGCAGGTGAACAGCTCGCGGCCCGACCGCGCATCGCGCAGCGGCACCCGTTCGCCGGTCTCGGCGTCGACGAGCGGCTGCCCCGTCGCCGGGTCGGTCTGCCAGAGCGGGACCAGCTCCTCCGGACTGAACCGGTGCACGCCGTCCGCACGCGCCGGTGCCGGGTCGGTCGGCGAGGAGGCCGGAGACGTCGCCGGGTCCTGGTCACCACCGCGGTCTCCGTCGTCGGGCGACGAGCCGTCGGGCGACGAGCCGTCGGGCGACGAGCCGTCGAAGGACGACCCGTCCGACGACGGCGGCGACGTGTCGATCGGCGGTCCGCCCGGACCGGCCGGCGCCGGCATGGCGGCCGCCGGGCTGTTGCTGTTGCCGGTGCTCCAGGGGCTCAACGGCGTACCGCTGATGGGGTTGGGGTTGGTGTTGCCGTCAAGGACCATCGCGTCCAGCGAGATGGCGTTGCCCGGGTTCGGGCTGGTCCCGGAGTGGCCGTAGAGCGGCGTCGGCGAGATGTCACCGGACTGCGGGTCCAGGTAGAGCACCGTGCCGTTCTGGTTGATCGCCACCCAGGCGTGCGAGCCGCCGCCCTCCCACGCGGTGATGACCAGCGCGTACGAGCCGTGACCGCCGCTCCGCAGCTGATTCTCCAGCGACGCGTAGGCGTTGTCGATGTTCGTGCGCACGTCCTGCGGCGGCGTGTGCTGCGGCGACACCGGCGACAGCTGCTGGAAGGACCCGCCGGTCATCCGCTCCGCGCGGTGCGGGCCGCCGGTCTCACCGTTGAGCGCGTACCGCGTCGGGTCGCCCGCCTGATAGCCGTCGAACGTGCGCGGCGCGGCCACCCGCGGCCGGCCCATGCCCCAGGACTCCAGGAACGACAGCGCACAGTCCAGACAGTTCTGGCCACGGGTCGGATCCGCGGCCGCGCGCCCGTCGTTGAGCCGCTGGAACCAATTGTCCGGGTCGGTGCTCGGCGCCGGGTTGAGCACCACGTTGCCGTTGGCGTCGCGCGGCATCGCGCGCTCGACGTCCCGCTGGTGCAACGCGAGCGGTTCCCGAAGACCACCATGCCGGTTGTACGGCCGTGCGCGCTCGATCGGCGCCGGCGTGTCCGTGCCGGTGCGCGGCGAGACGTCCCCGGTCTCCACACCGCCCGAGGCCAGCGTGCCGACGTCGGCGTTGACCGCCCGCCACTCCCTGCCCCCCTGGTGCAGCTCGACACGGCGCGGCGCCGGCGTGCTGTCGATGACCTTCTGCGCCTGGTCGCGGTGGTAGTCGGCCCAGGCCTGGTGCTTCGTCGTCTCGTTGTCGTAGTACGCGGCCAGCGTCTGGTTGCCGGACTGCCGCGCCCGGTCCGCCGCCGCGCGGGTCTGATCCGCGCGCTGCTGGTCCCGTGCGGCCTTGTCCAGCAGCCGGGTGGCCGGCTGCTCCCGCCGCGACTGCGCCACGTTCTCGAACCGGCCGCGCAGATTGTCCTGGTACGCCTGCCGCTCGTGCGTCTCCGCCTGCGCGATCGCCGGGTCGGGCGTGGTCGCGGGCGGCGTGGTGTGGGGCCCGTTGGTGTCGGAGGCGAGCTGGGTCCCGTTCTGGGTCTGGGTGTGACTCTGGTCCTGCGCCTGCGTGGTGTCCGGATCCGGCGTGGGGTCGACGCTCGGCTGCGCGTCCTGATCCGGCTGCGTCTGCTGGTCCTGCGGCGTGGTGTCGACCGGTGGCGTGGTCTGGTCCGGCTCGGTGTTCTGGTCGGGTTGCGCCTGCTGGATCGGTTGCGTGGTCTGGTCCTGCGGCGTGGTGTCGACCGGTGGCGTGGTCTGGTCCGGCTCGGTGCTCTGATCGGGCTGGACCTGCTGGTCCGGCTCGGTGCTCTGCTCAGGCTGGACCTGGATCGGCTGGGTGGTCTGGTCCGGTGCCGTCTGCTGATCCGGTTGCGCCTGCTGGATCGGTTGCGTGGTCTGGTCCTGCGGCGTGGTGCTGACCGGTGGCGTGCTCTGGTCCGGCTGCGTCGTCTGGTCGGGCTGCGCCTGCTGCACCGGTTGCGTGGTCTGCATCGGCTGCGTCGTCTGGTCCGGCTGGATCTGCTGCACCGGCGGCGTCTGCTGGAGCGGCTGCGTCTGCTGATTCTGCGGCGTCTGCTGCACCGGCGGGTTCGGCTGGACCTGCGGCGTCTGCTGCACCGGGGGCGTCTGCTGCACCGGCGGCGTCGACGGGCCCTGCTGCTGGTACGGATTCGGCGGCCCGAAGTTCGGATGCGTGTTCCAGTACCCGTACGGCCGCTGCGCCATCGGTTCCGGCTGCGCGTTCGCGTCCAGGAAGATCGCCTCGACCGCGAACGTGTTGCTCTGCCCCCGCGCATTGTTGAACCCGTACGGCGGCGACGTCCGCACCGCCCCCGACTGCGGATCCACGAACAGGATCTGCCCGTCCTGGTTGATCGCCGCCCACGCGTGCGAGCTGCCGCTCACGTCGTTCGTGACGATCAGCGCGGACGATCCCGGCCCCTTGCGCGCCAGCTCCGCCGCGAGGTCGTTGAACGCCTGGTCGACGGTCGCCTTGATCTGCTGCGGGCTCGGATTTGCCGGGTAGGGCGGCGTCAGCGACTGGAACGGCCCACCGGTGGCCGCCTGCATCCGCTGCACACCACCCCACTCACCGCTGGAGACCCGGTTCGGATCGCCGCCCGCGTAGCCGTCGAACGTGCGCGGCGCCGACACCCGTGGCCGCCCGTGCGCCCATGTCTCCAGGAACGACAGCGTGCAGTCGACGCAGTTCTGCGCCCGCGTCGGATCCGCGTTCCAGCCACCGTCGTTCTGGTACTGGAACCACGATCCCGCAGCCTCGCTCGGCCGCGGGTTGAGCGTGTATCCGCCGTCCCGATCACGGGGCATGGACCGCTCGAGGTCCCGCTGGTGAAGTGCCAACGGCTGCCGGAGCCCACCCCTTTGACCGTACGGCCGGGACTGGTCCGACGACGGCCGCTGCGGCCCCGGACGCCGGGACGCGTAACCGCTCTCCACCGGACCGGGCGCGACAATGCCCTGGTCCGCGTTGGCCGGACCCCATTCCGCGTCGCTGACCTGGTGCGTCGCCGGAGGAAGCTGCCCTGCCATCGCCTGCTGGGACTGCTGCGCGTACGTGTTGGCCAGGTGCTGGTTCCGCGCCGCGTCCTGCCCCCACAGCGCCCGCTGCTGCGGGTCCGGGTGGTTGTTCGCCCAGTACGCGGCCACGTTCGCCTGCTGCTGGTGCTGACCCGCCATCCGCTGCAGACCCGCGGCCTGCTGCTGCCGCCGGTTGAACTCCACCCGGGCCCGGCGCTGCTGCATGTTCGCCGCGTAGGCGGCCCGCTGATTGTGCTCGTCGATCTGCTGGCGCGTCGGCGGATACAGCCCGTTGTGCACCGGCCCGGTCCCGGGGTCCGGGGACAACTGCGGATTCGAGGGTACGCGCGCAGCCGGATTCGACGCCGGCGTAGCCGGATTGACCGGCGGCGTGGTGACCGGCGGTGTCGTGTTCGGCGTCGTGGCGGGCCGCGAGGCCGGCGTGGCCGTGGCCGGCTGGGTCGCCGTGGGCTGCGTGGCAGTCGTCGACGGCGGCGTGGTGGTGGCGGGCGGCGTGTTCGTCGTGGTGTCCGCCGGCCGGGTGTCCGGCGTAGGCGTCGGAGTCGGCGTGACGCTCGGGGACGGCGCGGTGGCGGTGTCGGTGGCTCCCGCCAGGCTCGTCCCGCCGTCCGGGTTCGCCGGCCGCGGCGTCACACCGGCACCCTGCGGCGACACCGCCGGCGTCGTCGTCGGGTCCGTGGAGGTGTCCGGCGCCGGATCCGTCGACGGCCGCGGAGCGTTCACCGGCCCGGTCGCCGGCGTCGTCCCGGTGTCCGGAGTCGTGTCGGTGTCCGGCGTGGTGTCCGTGTCCGGCGTGCTCGTCGGCGGTGTCGTCGTCACGTCCGGCGAGGGCGACGTCGAGACCGGTGGCGTGTCCGCGGACGGCGTCGTGTTCGTCGGTGTGCTGACCGGGGGAGTGGTGACCGGCGGCGTGGTGACGGCCGGTGTCTCCACCGATGGCGTCGTGACGGACGGCGTCGTCACGGACGGTGTGGTGACGGCCGGTGTCTCCACCGACGGTGTCGTGACTGATGGCGTGGTGACGGACGGCGTTTCCACCGACGGTGACGTGACTGATGGCGTGGTGACGGACGGCGTTTCCACCGACGGTGTCGTGACCGACGGCACCGTGACCGCGGGCGTCTCCACCGACGGCGTCGAAACCGACGGCGTGGTAACCGATGGCGTGGTAACCGATGGCGTGGTGACGGACGGGGTGGTGACCGAGGGAGTCGTCACCGACGGCGTGGAGACAGACGGTGCCGAAACCGAAGGTGTCGAGACCGAGGGTGTCGACACTGACGGGGTCGAGACTGAGGGCGTCGAGACCGACGGTGTGGAGACGGATGGTGTAGAGACCGAAGGAGTCGACACCGAGGGCGTCGACACTGACGGGCTTGAGACCGAGGGTGTCGAGACTGAGGGCGTCGACACTGACGGGGCCGAGACAGACGGCGTCGAGACAGACGGCGCGGCCGAGGACACGGGCGCGGTAGGCGAGGCCACCGGCGCCGCCCCACCGACGGGCGACGTCGCCGCTGGCGTGCCGACCACCGAAGGCCCGCCGCCCGAGCCACCGCTCGTCACCGGCGTGGTCCCGCCGCTGCCTGCTCCCGCGCTGTTCGCCCCGCTGTGCGAAGCCGGGGTGCCGCCGCTCTCCGACGCCGGCCCCGCGCCCGTGGCCGGATCCGCGACCGCGGTAGCCCCCGCGAGGTTGGTCCCGCCCTGCTGAACCCCGCCGTCCGAGGAGCCCGACGTCCCACCCGATCCGGAATCCGAGGACGACGACCCGCCGTGCCCGGAGGACGACTGCGAGGACGTATCTGCGACCGAGGTCGTCGTCGGCGCCGACGCAGCCGCCGAGGTAGAACTCGGAGACCCGCCGTCCCCGGAAGACCCGGAAGACCCGGAAGACCCGGAAGACCCGGAAGACCCGGAAGAACTGGGCGACCCGGACGAGCCAGACGAACTGGGCGATCCAGACGATCCGCCAGAAGACTCCGACGACCCGCCGGACGACCCCGACGACCCGCCGGACGACCCCGAGGAGCCACCGGACGATCCCGACGAGCCGCCCGAAGATCCCGACGAGGAAGACCCGGACGACCCACCGTCACCCGACGACCCCGAATACCCCGAGGACGACGACGATCCCGAGTCCCCCGACGAGGAGGACGACGGCGGCGCCGACGACCCGCCGGACCCGGCCGCGGGATCGCCGCCCCCACCCGTACCCACCGGTGGGGTTGAAATGTCTGGTGCTGTGCCGTCGAACGAGGTCAGGCCGTCGAGCCGGTTGTTCAGGTTGTTGTTGAGCGCGTCCGTCGTCCCGGTCGTCACGCCGCTGCGCGCGCCCGACGTCGCCGCCATGCCCAGGTCGTCCAGCCCCGGTGCCTGCCCCATCGCCAGGCTGCCGCCGACCTCGCCGAGTACCTCTCCGGCGACGTTGCGTGCCACGCCCTCGGCCCACTGCCCGCCGGGCGTGTGCGCGTTCTTCCCGACACCGGCCAGCGTTGCCGACGCGCCACCGGCGAAACCGCCCCACGCGGACGCGGCCAGCGAGGTCCCGTCGTATCCGTCCCGGCGCCCGTTCGCGATCTGGTAGGTCTGGGTGCCGGCGTCCATCGCGACCTCTTGCGCCGCCTCCTTGAGTCCCTCCTTGCCGGCTTCCTTGGCGAAGTTCTTGAGGGACTTCTTGGTGATCTGCTGGACGCCCTCCTTGACCGCCTTCTTGATGCCCTTCTTGATCATCTGCTGGATCAGCTTCTTGAAGATCTGCTGGATGACCATGCGGCTGACCGTCATCGCGGCGGCCGCGGCGGGGGAGGCGGCGCCCAGCGTCAGCGCGACCGCGACGATCAGCGCGATCAGCTCGATGACGAGGAGGATGACCTCGATCCACATCTCGATCTTGGCGGCCTCGATGTCGCAGCCGCACTCCTCGACCATCTTGCCGACCTCGTCGGAGGCCTCGACGAGCATCAGCAGCGCGGCCTCGTCACCGGCCGCGATCGCCTCCCAGGCCTGGCGGAAGGCCAGGCCGGTGGCGCCGGTGTTGCCGTATCCGTTGATGAAGTTCTCGGCGCCGGAGTACGCCTCCTGCATCGGGCCCTGCAGCGCCTTCGACACGGAGTACCACTCGTCGGCGAGGTCCCAGACCGCGGCCTCGTTGCCCTCCGGCCACTCCACGCCCACGACCCACTCGAGCCCGTCGTAGACCCACTGCGGCGCGTCGAACCAGAGCAGATCCAGCGGGTGGGGGATCGGACTCGGCAGAATGGTCATGCCGTCGCCACCTCGTCCACCACGGACCTCCCCCGTCACGTAAGTACGGGCGACAATACCGAGCCGACACAAATGGCGCGGGTCGAGTACCGTCGGCGCGTACCGACGGGGAGGTTTTGGAGTGATCACGCGCGAGGAGGCGGACGCGGTCGCGGCGGTGTGGGCGGCACGTGATTCGCAGCGGCGGGGCTACGACTGCACGCCGATGGTGCACGAGTTCGACCAGGGGTTTCTGGTCTGGTCGCGGCAGCCGCACGGGGTGATGGTCCAGCCCGACGACGGCGGCACCACCGTGATCGACCGGGTCACCGGCGAGATCTCCAGCTACCCGAGCCTGCCGCCGGACGCGGTCGCCCAGCAGTACCGGCAGGCGCGCGCGGTCCGCGGCGAGCGGATCCTGACCGCGGACCCGCAGGTCGAGCTGCGGCGGCTGATCTCCCGGCTGCCGGTGCCGACGACCGCGATCCACCTGACGGTCGGCAGTGACCAGCACGGTTACGAGATGTTCATCGCGCGCGGCGCCAAGGGCGACCAGACGCTGAACCACCACCCGCTGGTCGTCGCGTACCTGAATGCGCTGCCCCGGGGCCACGTGGTCCGCGGCGGTGACCGGCACGCGGAGCTGATCGTGCTCTCCGACGCGCTGCACGAGTACGATCGCCGTCGCGCCGCCGTCGGCTGGCCGCTGCTCACGGTCGACGACGCCCGCCTGCTCTTCCAGGGCTGCCAGTTCGAGACGCATCGGGTCCGTGAGCCCGGCGACCCGAACGGCGGCAAGTCCCACCAGCCGGCCGAGTCGTCGATCCGCGCGCTCGTGCACTTCGGCGTGCTCCACCCGGACGACCTGGTCTGGGCCGAGGAGATGGAGCCGTGGGCGCCCCCGCCCGGCGTCGCCGATCCGGACCCGGCCCGTTTCCCGCCGGACGTGTGCGAGGTGCTGAAGTCGTCCGCCTGGGAGCCGAGCTTCTCCTACCCGATGTTCGCGCAGGCCTCGATCGACGTGGCCGTGCAGGCGGGCGGGCACACGCCGTTCCCGGCCGCGGTGGCGGCGCTGACCGCGTTCCCGTCGCTGGTCAGCATGCGTCGGCGGCCCGGCCGTGACGTGTGGATCCGCCAGTTCGACATCGACCCGCGGGAGACCGCGCACAACGCGGCCACGCTCGCGGATTTCGGACGGGTGATCGGCAGTCGGCTGTTCCCGATCGGGACCGAGGAGGGCGACAGCATTCTCGCGGTCGACGAGCGCGGCTACATTTTCGCGATCGACCAGGCCGGCGAGTGGTTCATCGCGCCCGGCATCGACCAGGCCGTGATCGCGCTGATCCAGGGCCACGGCGCGGCCCGCGTGCGCGACGACGGTTCCTGGTGACGCCTGTTCGGCTCTGATCGATCCCGTGCCACCGTGAACGACGCATAGACATGTTTCGCTCTCTTAACCATTCTGAGTCGCACGTGTTGACTCTTTACGGGTTCAGAGAGGTGCGAGAACAATGTCGAAAACAATGCGCCGGTGGCTGATCGGCGCCGTGGTGGGCGCGCTGGTGGGCACGGTCGCCGCCGCCGCTCCCGCCCAGGCCGCCACCAACCAGTTCCGCGGCGTGAACTGGGCCGTGCTCGGCGACAACTTCAGCACCGGCCCGCTGGTCGTCCAGGGCCTGAGCCAGTCCGACAGCAACGCCACCGTCCGCGCCAAGGCGAACGCGCTCTACGACGACATGGCCGCGATCGGCGTCAACACGGTCCGGCTGCCGATCAACACGCACACGGTCGGCACCACCTGGTGGAACGCCTACCGCGGCGCGATCGACGCGGCCACCGCACGCGGCTTCAAGGTCATCCTCGCCTACTGGGAGGACGGCGCGGCCTCCGGCGGCCGGATCACCAACATCGCCGCCTGGAACACCATGTGGTCCAACGTCACCTACCTTTACGGCGCCAACACGAACGTGTACTTCGAGCCGATGAACGAGCCGCACGGCTACTCTTCGGCCGAGTGGCGTGACGTCGCGGCGAACTGGATGAGCTACCACTACTCCGCCGTGCCGGCCAGGACGCTGATCGGCGGCACCGGCTACAGCCAGGACCTGCGCGACGTCTGCAACGACAGCCGATTCAGCGGTACGTTGCTGTCCTTACACCACTACGCGTTCTTCTACAGCGCCATGACCTACGACGCGTTCCGCACCCACATCCAGACCCGGCTCGGCAACTGCGCCTCCCGCGCGGTCGCCACCGAGTTCGGCGCCCCGATGTCCACCGGCCTCAACTACGCCGACGCCAACAGCACCGACAACTTCGTCCGCCACATCCGCGCGATCACCCAGGTCATGCGCGACAACCAGATGGGCGGCACGTACTGGCCGGCCCTCGGCGGCAAGCCCACCGGCACCTCCGGCTACGACTACTACTCTCTCTTCGCCTTCTCCGGCTCCGGCACCGACCTCAACCTCACCGTCCGCAACACCTCCGGCCGCGACCGCCTCCGCTACGGCTGGGGCCTCTGAGCCCTGGTTGTACGGCCTGACCGCGCCCCGGGCGTGGTCAGGCCTGCGACCATGACGTGGTGCGCGTCCTCCGGTCCCGCCTCAACGTCGCCCTCTTCGGCACGGCCGCCGCGCTGTTCGCCCTCGGCGCGTCCGGCGGCGGGAACCTCCCGCCCCTGACTCACGGCGAGATCTCACCCGACCAGGGCCCGCCCGACCTCCGCCGCGCCTACGACACCCTCCTCCGTCACCGGTCCCGTCGACCGCGGCCGGACTGATCCTCGACGTCGCATTCAGGCTCGTGTCGTCGCCGTCGCCGCCCACCTGCGCCGGCTCAGCTGACCTGCACAGTCAGCACCGCCGGATCGCCGTCGCTCCAGATGCCCCGGATCCGGCGGTTGGTGATCTTCCACCCCTCGGGCGTACGGCGGAAGGTGTCGTCGTAGTTGCCGCCCATCATGAACCGCCCGCCCGCGCGCACGTGCTGCGCGATGAACGTCGCATGCGTCGTCGCGACGTCCCCGTCCACGCTGACCTCGACGTTCCCCACCAGGTGCTGGGTGGCGTCCAGCGGCTCGAGGAACCCCCTGGCGGACGCCACGATCGTGTCGCGTCCGTCCGCGGCCGCGTTCGTGTAGTCGCCGCGGGCGTCGGGGGAGTAGCAGTCGGCCAGCAAGGCCCAGTCACGGCTGTCCATGGCGCGGGCGACCCGGTAGATGACGTCGGTGATCTCACTGTGCATGGCCGCCACCATATTGCGGAACTCCACAGTTCCGCAACTACTCAGTTCCGGAACTGTCGCGTACGATCACACCCGTGCCGGACACCCCTCCCGCCGTAGGGCGCAAACGCGATCACTCCCGCGACTCCGACATCCTGCGTGCCACCCTCGACGTCCTGGTCGAGACGAGCTACGCCGACCTGACCATCGAGAAGGTGGCCACCCGCGCCGGCGCCGGCCGCGGCGCCATCTACCGCCGGTGGACCAGCAAGGACGACCTGATCCTGGCCGCGATCGCCTGCACCGACCGCTCCGACCTGGACTCCGACCGGCTCCCCGACACCGGCACACTGCGTACCGACCTGTTCGCGATGCTCGACCCCGACTGGCTCGGCGGCACCGAACGCCGCCTGCGCATCCTCACCAGCATCACCGCCATGCTGTCCCGCACCCCCGACGCGGCCACCGCCGTCACCCGCGCGATCGTCGACCCCTCGGTGGCGGCCTACCGCCATCTGATCCAGCGTGCCGTCAACCGCCGCGAGTTCCCGATGCCCGCCGACCTCGACGCGCTCGCCCAGGTCATCCCGTCCATGGCAGCCCATCGCGCCCTGTTCCTTCAGCAGCCCGTCGACCTCGCGTTCTTCGCCTCACTCATCGACGGGATCCTGCTTCCGGCCCTTGCAAACCCCAAAACCTGAAAACCTTTCTTCCCGCTTCCAGCGTGGTTGCGGTCCGCATGCTCCCGCGGGCACCGGTCGTCGCTGGCGCTCCTCCCTGCCGGTTTCGCGGTGGCGCGGGAAAACCGAATGGACTCGGGCGGCCCGGCACCACCACCCAACCGCCGCCATCCATCGTTACCTTTCCCGCGGCGGCCCGTCCCCCCAGCCCGCCTGCCGCGGCACGCTCGGCGATCGCCCACGTCCAGAGCGGTCCGGGCGCTGTGCGCCCGAAATTTCGTCTTTTAATGGCCTGGGTGGTGTTTTGCCTCCGGCGGGAGCCTCCGACACCGGGGCGGCGGAAAGGCAATTTCAACTGCGAGGCCCCAGATCCCGGGAGGTGGGGTTTCGTGCGGCCTGTCTGCCCCGTATGTCGTCGACTCGGGACAAGCCGAGCAGATCATCGGCAGGGCCGCCAGCTTTGGTCTGGCGTGCGGCGGGTTCGTGGTTCTCGCGTTTGGGTGGTCGCTTTCCGCTGCTCGGCGCCGGGTTCCGTGGGTGGTCCGGTTTTGAGGGTTGCGTCGGGTGGGCTGCTGCCGGTCAGCGTCGTGGTCGGGTTCAGGCTTGCGTTGGGCGGGTTGCCTGCGGTGCGGTTCGGGCGTGACGGGAAGGGTGGCTTGATGAGGGGTCAGGAGATGAGGCCGGTGCGGTAGGCCCAGATGGCGGTTTGGACGCGGTCGCGGGCGCCGATTTTGGACATGGCGCGGCCCAGGTGGCTTTTGACGGTGCTGACCTCGACCACCAGGGTGGCGGCGATCTCGGCGTTGGAGAGGCCGCCGGCGAGGAGACGGACGATCTCGGACTCGCGCGAGGTCAGGGCGTGCGAGGCCGGCGCGGGGGCGGGGCGGCGGCGGGCGAACTCGGTGATGACGCGGTGGGTGACGGACTGGTCGACGAGGCCCTGGCCGGCGGCGAGGCGGCGGATCGCGTCGACCAGGGTGTCGACGTCGGCGTCCTTGAGCAGGAAGCCGCTGGCGCCGGCTTCGAGCGCGCCGAAGACGTACTCGTCGAGTTCGAACGTGGTCAGCACCAGCACGGCGGGTGGGGTGTCGAAGGCGGTGATCTCGCGGGTGGCGTCGAGGCCGTTGCCGCCGGGCATGCGCACGTCCATGCAGACTACGTCGGGGCGCAGGCTGCGGGCGAGACGGACGGCGTCGGGGCCGCTGGAGGCCTCGCCGATGACCCGGACGTCGTCGGAGAGTTCGATCAGCGAGCGGAATCCGGCGCGCAGGACCGGCTGGTCGTCGACCAGGATCACGGTGATCAATGGGCTAGCTCTCCTCCGTGTGCGGGAGGTGCGGCACGGTCAGCGTGACCAGCCACCCTCCGTTGTCGTCCGGGCCCGCGGTCAGCGTTGCGCCGATCAGCGTGGCGCGTTCCCGCATGCCGGTCAGGCCGAAGCCGCGGTGGCTGCGGTCGGTCGGGACGGCGCGGGCGAGCGGCGGGGCGTTGCGGACCTCGAGCGTGCTGCCGGACTCGCCGTGCCGGATCGCGATCGTAACGGCGGCGCCCGGCGCGTGATCGCGCGCATTGGACAGCGCCTCCTGCGCCACCCGGTAGAACGTCAGATCGGCCGCGGCCGACAGCTCACCCGGCTCCCCGGACACGGCCACCGGAATCTCGCCGGCCAGCTCATCGATCATCGCGAGCCCCGGCACCGGCACAAGCCCCGCCGACGGCCCGAATCCTGCCGCTGACGAGGAACTGAACGCTGACGCGAGCCCCATTGCCGACGAGGGGTTGCCTGCCGGCGGCGCGGATCCCGCCACTGACGCGAGTTCCGTCGCCGGCGAGGAGCCCGCTGCTGACGCGAGTCCCGCCGCCGGCGAGGAGCCAGCCGCCGACGAGATGTCAGGAGCGGACGAGAGTCCGGCCGCAGACGCCGGTCCGGTCGCGGGCGAGCCGCCAGGCGGGATCCCCGAACCGAGCCCCGGGGCGCCCCCACCGCCCGCCACCTGCGGCCCCCGCAGCGCCCCCACGATGAGACGCAGATTCCGCAGCGTGCTTTTCCCCTCCTCGCGCACCGCCGCCGCCCCCCGCCGCGCGGCCTCCGGATCGCGGTCGATGAGCCGCTCCACCAGCGTCGCCTGCACGATCAGCGACGTCAGGTGATGCGCGGCGACATCGTGCAGCTCACGCGCCATGTGCGCCCGTTCCGCCGCCAGCGCCGCCTCCGCGGCCTCGGCCGCACGCAGATCGACCAGCACGGCGTACCGCCGGCGCATGAGGGTGTTCTGCCCGAGCAGCGCGGCCCCGCCGTAGATCAGCGCGGCCAGCAGCAGCTGCGGCCCGGCCGTGGCCGCCAGCGCGGCGGGGGTGAGCGCCCCCACGCCGAAGGCCACGAACCCGCCGACCTCCGCCAGCACCGCCGCCCCGGCCATGGCCAGCGCCCGGCGCGCGGTGAACAGCGTCCCGCAGGTGTAGACCGCGACGGCCAGCGCGACACCGCGCAGGCCGTCGCCGGGCGGCACCGCTGCGGCCACGCCGATCTGCAGGAGGATCACGAGCCCGAGACACATCAGGGGGTACGCCCGGCGCGCGCAGAGCGCGAGCGTCTGCGCGGACAGCAGCGCCAGCACGGTGGCCGAGAGGTCGTCGTCGCCGAGCAGCAGGAACACGGCCGAGACCGCGGTCACCAGCACCGCCAGCGCACAGTCCCGCCGCAGCGGCGTGGTCAGTCCGAGCCGGGTCATGGTGTCCTGTCCTGGGACGGGGCCGGCTCCCGGAGGAGCCGGCCGAGGTGGATAACGGGGTCAGCGGTGGGCGGCGAGCCAGGTGGCGATGTCGTTCACCACGGCACGGTCCGGGTCGCCGTCGGCCGGGTCGTACTCGTCCGTGACGTTCATCAGGTGGCCGACGCCGGGGTAGACGATCAGTTTGTGGTCCCGGTTGCCGGCCGTGGTGAGTGCCGCGTCCGTCGTGATCGCGCCGCGGACCCGCGTCTGGATGTCGGTCTCGCCGTTGAGCAGCAGTACCGGCCCGGCGTACCGTGGCAGGTCCTGGACCGGGGTGTTGAACCGCCCGAGGTCGACAAGGTACTCCTCGAAGCCCTTCGGCGCCCCGTTCAGCGTCGGGTAGGCGTCGAAGCCGATCGCGGCCCGCAGCACCGCCTCGACCTCGGTGTCGATGGACAGGGTGCCGTCGTGGTCCGCGTCGGCCTGGTCGTTGAGCAGGACCGCGCTCAGCTGTGCGGCGACCTCGGCGGGCTGCCCGACCAGGCCGTTGGTCACCTCGGCCTTGGTCAGCCGG
The DNA here is from genome assembly GCF_000717135.1 of Catenuloplanes japonicus. GTDB lineage: Bacteria > Actinomycetota > Actinomycetes > Mycobacteriales > Micromonosporaceae > Catenuloplanes > Catenuloplanes japonicus. The sequence goes on along the minus strand of NZ_JNXY01000024.1, from coordinate 251,116 downwards.
CCGTCGCCGTCGAAGTCGAACTCCTCGTGCAGGCGGCCGAGCGCGGAGCCGATCGCCTGGAAGTACATGGTGTCGCGCACGGTGCCGGCGGCCACGCCCATCATGATGATGCCGGCCGGCGCGGTGATGCCGTAGCCGCGCGGGTTCGCGGCCAGGTTGCCCGCGACCACGGTGCCCTCGCTGTGCCCGAGCAGGAACACGCGCTTCCCGTCGACGCGGGGGAGCGCCTGGGCGAACCGCACGGCCGCGGCCGCGTCGCGCAGCACCTGCTCGTAGGGCTTGTCCGGGTAGAGGAACGCCGGGTTGTCGCTGAGCTTCGGGCCGACGCCGGTCACGCCGCGCTTGTTGAACCGCAGCACCGCGAACCCCTGGCGGTTGGCGGCCTGTGCGATCGGCAGGAACGTGCTCGTACCCCCGGGAAGGGTCTGGTTCATGTCGTTCTTGCCGCTGCCGTGCAGCAACACGACCACGGGCAGCCGCCCCGACGCACCCCGCGGATAGGTGAGCTCGCCCTCGGCGACCCACCCGCCGTCCATCGGGATCCGGACCGTCTCGCGGGCCGTGCCGTCGTTCGTGAACGCGGCCGGGATCGTGGCCGCCTGGGACTGCATGGCGGGAACGGTACCCAGCGTGAGTGCGGCCGCGATCACGGCGGTGCCGGCGACGATGCGCTTGCTGCTCATTGTGGACTCCTCGATGCGGTGCTTTCTGACACCTCAGAGCCTGCCGATCACACCCCCTCCGGCACATCTCGCGCAGGTCGGAACTCCGGCTTACGACCTCCGTAGGAGGCGGAGGCCGCGCGCTACCGCGTCAGGCCCGCGAGGATGATCTCGCGGGCCGCGCCGGTCGTGGCCGCGAGCGCGGACGGGTCCCGGCCGATGCGTTCCGCGCCCGCGCGCATGACGCCGGACAGCAGCTCCACCGCGAGGCTTACGTCCGCCACCTGGTGGAACTCGCCGCGCGCGATGCCGTCCCGGACCACGTTCTCCACCTCGGCCACGATCGCGTGGAACGGGTTGGGCAGCGACCCCGGCCGGAACATGAGCTGCAGCGCGGGGTCCCGGAACGCCTCCAGCACGATCGCGATGATCTCCCGCATCCGGTCCGCGGCGTTCCTGTCGCTGCGTGCTGTCGCTGCCACCTGCGCGACCGTGGGCCGGCCCGCGCGTTCGGTGAGCGCCAGGATCAGCGCGCTCTTGTCCCGGCCGTAGTTGTAGAGCGTGTTGCGGGCGAGCCCGGTCCGCTCCGCGATGTGACCCATGGTGATCGCGTCGTAGTCGCGCTCGCCCAGCAGTTCGCGGATGGCCTGCGCGAGACCGTCCCACACCATCTCGTGGTGCTCCCCGATGCTGGCTCCCCGGATCCGTGGCATCCGATCATTGTCCGCCGGTCAGCAGGCCCGCGTTCTCCTGGTACGACGCGGTGAGCCTCACGCTGCTCAGGCGCCATCCGTCCGGGGTCCGGACCGCCTCGTTGTCGTAGAAGCCGACGACCAGCCAGCGGTTCGGCTCACCTGATGGGAGCCAGTGCTCGGCGCGCACGTGGGCGTGCACGCTCGCCCGGTCCCCGTCGATCTCGACGACGTGGCCGGTGATCGCGTGGTGCGTGGCCGCGAACGGTGCGAACGCCGGCCGCAGGCTCTCCACGTAGGAGGCGAGCGGCACCGTCATCGGCGGTATCCCGGCCACGGACGAGAAGTCGACCGTGACCGGGTCGGTGAACACCTGCGTGGGCAGGTCGTCGAACTGCTTACGATCCGCTATGTCCGCATATTTGCTGATCAGTTCGATGATTTCGGCGCGGTCGTCCATGAGCTGCTCCATCTTTGGCGACATTTCGTCGCAAAGATTACGACGGATCGTCGCCAAAACCAAGGCTGATCCTCCGGAACGCCGACCGGACGTCCGCCACGAACGCGGCCGGCTGCTCCCACGCGGTGAAATGCCCGCCCTCGGCCAGCTCGGTGAACTGGACCAGCCCGGTGTACCGCCGCTCCGTCCACCGCCGCGACTTGCGCACGTGCTCGTGCGGCGACATGCAGATCCCCGCCGGTACGGTGATCGGCTTCTCGATCGTGGCCGGCGGCGACCACAGTGTCCGGCCGATCGCAACGGGTTCGGACCTCGACGCCGAAGGCTTAATAGGCGGATTTTTCGGGAATCAGGCCAGAGGGTAGGGCGTGAAGGCGCTGCGGTTCTCGCTGATCGCCAGCTGGCGGCCGGTCTGGGGGAAGGCGCGCTGCGGGCAGCCGGACCGCTCGCAGACACGGCAGCCGGCGCCGATGGGGACGGCGGCGGTGTCGTCGAGGTCCAGGCCGGTGGAGTAGACCAGGCGGCCGGCGTGGCGCAGGTCGCAACCGAGCCCGACCGCGAACGTCTTGCCCGGCGCGCCGTAGCGGCCGGGCGTGCGCGTGACCGAGCGTGCGATCCACAGATAGCGGCGGCCGTCCGGCATGACCGCGATCTGGGTCAGTACCCGGCCCGGCGAGGCGAACGCCTCGTAGACGTTCCACAAAGGACATGTGCCGCCGGTACGCGAGAAGTGGAAGCCGGTCGCGGACTGGCGCTTCGACATGTTGCCGGCCCGGTCGACGCGGATGAACGAGAACGGCACGCCGCGCAGGCGGGGGCGCTGCATGGTGCTGAGGCGGTGGCAGATCGTCTCGAAGCCGAGGCCGTAGCGGGCGCCCAGGCGTTCCACGTCGTAGCGGCATTCCTCGGCGGCGGCGTGGAACTGGCGGTACGGCATGAGCAGCGCGGCCGCGAAGTAGCTGGCCAGGCCGATCCGGGCCAGCGTGGTCGACTCCGGCGTGGCCAGCCGTGCCTCGTCGGCGAGCGTGGTGATCAGCGGCCAGTGCTCGGCGTACGCGATCTGTGCGGCCATCCGGAACTGCCGCTGCCCCGGGCGCAGGTGTGCCGCGAGGTGCAGCGTGCGGGTCCGCGGATCGTAGCGGTGCAGGTCGCCGGCGTCGGACACGCCGGTGGCCACGGTGATGCCGTGCCGGGCGAGCCGGCCGGTCAGGTCCCCGTCGATCTCCGCGGCCAGGCGTTCGGCCGGCTCGTCCAGCTCCGCGATGTGGTTCTGCCGGTCGTAGAAGTAGTCGCGGACCTCCTCGTGCGGGACGGCGGCGCCGGGCGGTGCGGGCTCCGGGTCGCCGGTCAGCTCCGTCAGCCGCAGCGACGCCTCGCGGTGGCGGTGGTGCAGGTCGACCAGGAGCGCGGCGGCGTGCGGGTGCTGTTCGGCCAGCTCGGCGGCCTCGGCCGCGGACGGCGGCGTGAGGCCCTGGTCCGCGAAGACCTCGCGCAGCTCGGCGATGCGGCGGCTGGTGTCGTTGGTGGCGAAGAAGCCGGGGTCGACGCCGAACTCCTCGGACAGGCGCAGCAGTACGGCGACGGTCAGCGGGCGGGAGTCGTGCTCGATCTGGTTGAGGTAGCTGGCGGAGATCGCGAGCCGGCGGGCCATATCGGCCTGGCTGATCCGGCGCTCCTCGCGCAGACGCCGCAGCCTCCGCCCGGCGTACGTCTTCTCCATTCGCCGATGCTAATGCCACCTGCGTTCGCAACGTTGGCAAAGCGGCGTCGAAAGATTGGCAATAGTTGGCGACATGGCCCGGTCGACCTCGGCGAATGCGGATGGGAGCGTGAAAGGCACGGGTTAGCAGACTTCGCATGAGGGGAGCACGGACATGGCGACAACGACGTCCCGGGATCTGGCACAGCACTGGGCGGAGGACGCGCGCTGGGCGGGGATCCGGCGCGACTACACGGCGGCGGACGTGCTGAGCCTGCGGGGCAGTGTCCAGGAGCAGCACACGCTCGCGGCCCGCGGTGCGGAGCGGCTGTGGGAGATGCTGCAGGACGAGCCGTACGTGGCCGCGCTCGGCGCGCTCACCGGCAACCAGGCGGTCCAGCAGGTCCGGGCCGGTCTGAAGGCGATCTACCTCTCCGGCTGGCAGGTCGCGGCGGACGCGAACCTGGCCGGTCAGACCTACCCGGACCAGAGCCTCTACCCGGCCGACTCCGTCCCGGCCGTGGTGCGCCGGATCAACAACGCGCTGCTGCGCGCGGACCAGATCAGCTGGTCCGAGGGGGAGACCGGCGCGCCGGACTGGCTGGCGCCGATCGTGGCGGATGCGGAGGCCGGGTTCGGCGGCGTGCTCAACGCGTACGAGCTGATGCGCGCCATGATCGCGGCCGGGGCCGCGGCCGTGCACTGGGAGGACCAGCTCGCGGCCGAGAAGAAGTGCGGGCACCTCGGTGGCAAGGTGCTGATCCCGACCGCCCAGCACATCCGCACGCTGACCGCGGCGCGCCTGGCCGCGGACGTGGCGGGCGTGCCGTCGCTCGTGATCGCCCGTACGGACGCGCAGGCCGCCACGCTGATCACGGCGGACGTGGACGAGCGGGACCGGCCGTTCCTGACCGGGGAGCGGACCGCGGAGGGCTACCACCGGGTGCGTCCCGGCCTGGACCCGTGCATCGCGCGCGGCCTGGCGTACGCGCCGTACGCGGAGCTGCTCTGGATGGAGACGTCCACGCCGGACCTGGACGTGGCCCGCCGCTTCGCCGAGGCGGTCAAGGCGGAGCACCCGGACCAGCTGCTGGCGTACAACTGCTCGCCGTCGTTCAACTGGCGCAAGAACCTGGACGACGCCACGATCGCGAAGTTCCAGCGCGAGCTCGGGCACATGGGCTACCGGTTCCAGTTCGTCACGCTGGCCGGGTTCCACGCGCTCAACCACTCGATGTTCGACCTCGCCCAGGGGTACGCGACCAGCGGCATGACCGCGTACGTCGGCCTGCAGGAGCGCGAGTTCGCGGCCGAGGCGTCCGGCTACACCGCGACCCGGCACCAGCGTGAGGCGGGCACCGGCTACTTCGACCGGATCAGCACCGTGATCAACCCGGCCGCGGAGACGGTCGCGCTGGCCGGCTCGACCGAGCACGAGCAGTTCTGATGAGCGCGCTCACACCGGACGCGGTCGAGTTCCTGGTCGCGCTGGACCGCGCGTTCGCCGGCGCCCGCGCGGACCTGCTCGACGCCCGGCGTCGTCGCCGCCGGCGTCTTGCCCGTGGTGAGGAGACGCTGGACTTCCTGCCGGAGACCGCGGCGATCCGCGCGGACACGACCTGGCGGGTGCCGGAGCCGCCGCCCGGCCTGACCGACCGCCGGGTGGAGATCACCGGCCCGCCGACGCCGTCGATGGCGGTCAACGCGCTCAACTCCGGCGCCCGCGTGTGGATGGCCGACTTCGAGGACGCGACCGCTCCCACCTGGGAGAACATCCTTGACGGGCACACCGTGCTGCGCGAGATCGGGCAGGGCCGCCGGGACTTCACCGGTGCGAACGGCAAGCGATACCGCATCGGCGACCAGCCGGCCACGATCGTGGCCCGGCCGCGCGGCTGGCACCTGGTGGAGAAGCACATCGTGGTCGACGGCCGGCCGATCCCGGCCGCGCTCGTCGACGCCGGACTGCACCTGTTCCACGGCGGCCGGCTGCTCTACCTGCCGAAGCTGGAGGGGCACCGGGAGGCGCGGCTGTGGAACGACGTGTTCCGGCACGCGCAGTCGCTGCTCGGCCTGCCGGTCGGCACGATCCGGGCGACCGTGCTCATCGAGACGATCGCGGCCGCGTTCGAGATGGACGAGATCCTCTACGAGCTGCGCGAGCACGCGGCCGGGCTGAACGCGGGCCGCTGGGACTACATCTTCAGCATCATCAAGACGATCGGGCACGAGCGGCGGTTCGTGCTGCCCGACCGGGCCGCCGTCACCATGACCGCGCCGTTCATGCGCGCCTACACGGACCTGCTGGTCCGCACCGCGCACCGCCGTGGGGCGTACGCGATCGGTGGCATGTCCGCGTTCGTCCCGAGCCGCGACCCGGCCGCGAACGCGCGCGCCTTCGACCAGGTCCGCGCGGACAAGCAGCGCGAGGCCGCGGACGGCTTCGACGGCTCCTGGGTCGCGCACCCCGCGCTGGTCCCGGCCTGCGTGACCGCGTTCACCCGCCCCGATCAACGTGACCGTCTCCGCGAGGACGTATCGGTCACCGCGGCGGATCTCCTGAACCTGGGTGACGCGACCGTGACCGAGGCCGGGCTGCGGAACAACATCACGGTCGCGCTGGCCTACCTGGACGCGTGGATCGGCGGCACCGGCGCGGTCGCGATCGGCGGTCTGATGGAGGACGCGGCCACGGCAGAGATCGCCCGCGCCCAGGTCTGGCAGTGGCTGCACCACGGGACCACGCTCACCGACGACCGCCCGGTCAGCCACGACCTGGTCGGCAAGCTCCTCGCGGGCGCCGGCACCGAGGCGTCCCGACGGATCTTCACCCGCACCGCGCTCGGCCCGGAGCTGCCCGCGTTCTTCACGCCGCAGGCGTACGCGGACCACCTGGTCTCCGAGGTGCGCGTCCGGGTGTGACGGCCGTGCCTACACTGGACGGGTGCGGTTCCTGCGCTGGATCACGGTGATCGGCGCGCTGCTGGCGGTCACGCTGTTCGGCGGCGCGTCCAGCGGCGACGACCAGCTCACCCCGTCCTCGCTGACCGCCTGCCCCAACGTGGTGCTGCAGGCCGCACTGCTGGGCGGGCAGGACCGCACGGAACCGGTCGGTGACCACGGCGTCGCGGTCACCGACGCCGGGCTGTTCGTGGTCATCGCACTCGGCGTGGCGCTGCTCGGCGCGCTCCGAGGCCCGCTGCTGACCGACGTGTCGTTCCGGGGCCGAGGCCCGGCCCTGCACCTTCAGTGGCTCACCGCCGTCCTGCCGATCCGGACGGATTCGCTGCGCATATAGGCGCCTTCCCTGTTTGAGGCTCAGGCCCGACGGCATCGCCGTGCCGTCGGGCGCTTTCCGCGTACCCCCGGAATCTCTGGCTTTGAAGGGAATGCGTTATGAATCCACAGAGGACCAAGGCGAGAAAGGCCGTTGCCAAGGCACGGCAGCAGGGCATCAGCACCAACCTGAAGATAACGATCGGCATGGTCGTCGCGGCCGTGGTCGTCCTGGCCACGGCCCTGGTGATCGGCCGGGCCGGCGACGGGACACCGGTGCCGGCCGCGGCCCGCGACGACAGCCACCGCATCTCGACCGCCGCGGACGGCAGGGTGACCGTGGTGGAGTTCCTCGACTTCGAGTGCGCCGCGTGCGGCGCCGCCTATCCGGGCGTGGAACGGCTGCGGGCCGACTACGGAAACAGCATCACGTACGTGGTGCGCTACTTCCCGATCGCGAGCCACCCGAACGCCTACACGTCCGCCCACGCGGCGGAGGCCGCCGCACGCCAGGGCGCGTTCGAGCCGATGTACCGCAAGCTTTTCGACAACCAGCGCGCCTGGGGCGGTCAACGGCAGGACCGGACCGAAACCTTCATCGGGTACGCCCGTGAGCTCGGCCTGGACTCCGAGAAGTTCCGCGCGGACATGGCGGATCCGGCCGTCGACGCCCGCGTGCGCGCGGAAGCGGACGACGGTGTCCGGCTCGGCGTCCAGGGCACGCCCACGTTCTTCGTCAACGGCGTCGAGTACGAGCCGGACGCGCTGAAGCAGGCCATCGACCAGGCGCTGTCCCGGTGAACACGATCAGCGACCGGCTCCTCGGCTGGATCCTCACCGTCGGCGGTCTGCTCGGTGGCGTCGCCGCGTTCGTGCTGGTCGTGGAGAAGATCGCGCTGCTGCGTGACCCTTCCTACACGCCCAGCTGCTCCATCAACCCGATCCTGTCCTGCGGGTCCGTGATGAGCACGCCGCAGGCCGCGGCGTTCGGCTTCCCGAACCCGCTGCTGGGCGTGGCGCTGTTCCCGCTGGTCGTCGCGACCGGCGTGGCCGTGCTCGGCGGTGTCCGGCTGCCGCGCTGGTGGTGGCTGGGTCTGCAGGCCGGCACGCTGCTCGGCGTCGTGTTCGTGCACTGGCTCATCGTGCAGAGCCTCTACCGGATCGGCGCGCTCTGCCCGTACTGCATGGTGGTCTGGATCGTCACGATCGTGATGTTCAGTGGTACGACGCTGCGCAATATCGGTCACGGTGTGCTGCCGTTCCCGGATGCCTGGCGGGCGCCGGTCGCGGCGCTGCACACCGCGATCCCGGTCGCGTGGCTACTGGTCCTGACCGCGCTGATCGGCCAGGCGTTCTGGACCTACTGGCGCACGCTGCTCTGACATCAGCCGGGGCACCAGCCGCACGTAGGCGACCATGCCTGCGACCTCGACCAGCGTCTGGGTGACCACGACCGAGGCCGCCACCGAGAGGTGGTCCGGAAGAGCAAGGGCCAGCGGGAGTACGACGAGCGAGTTGCGGGTCGCGCCGGTGAAGACCACGGCGCGGCCCGCGGCGACGTCCAGCCGGAACAGCCGGGCCACCCCCCGCCCGGCGAACGCCATGACCAGCAGGAACAGCACGAAGAACGGCACCACGCGGAGCACGTCGCCACCGGCCTCCCGTGCGTGCGAGGCGACCACCACGAACAGCGTCGCGGCCATCAGCGGCACCATCGTCACGGTCGCGGCGCGGCCGACCACCGCGCCGGACCGGTGCCGCCGCGCCCAGGCCTGCGTGGCCCAGGCGAGCGCGAGCGGGACGACGATCAGCAGCGCGAACGCCTCCGCGAACGGGCCGGCCTCGACCGCGCCGGCCAGATCCCGGCCGAGGAAGATCAGCAGGAAGGCCGGGAGGAGCAGCATCTGCGCGATCAGCAGCAACGGCGTGGCGGCCAGCAGCCGGTCGCTGCTGCCGCCCGCGAGCCCGCTGAACACGATCACGTAGTCCACGCACGGCGCCAGCAGCACCAGCAGCACGCCCAGTCGTACGCCCTGGTCCGCGGGCAGGAACGCGAACATCGCGCCGACCACCAGCGGGACCACCACGAAGTTGACCGTCAGCGCGGCGGCCAGGAACCGCCCGTCCCGCAGCGACCGGATCAGATCCCGCGCCGGGACCTGCAGGAACGTGACGTAGAGCAGCGCGCCCAGCACCGGGTTGATCAGAGGCGCGAGGCCACCGACCGGCACGAGCCACCCTGCTGCGATCGCGCCCAGATACACGGCGACCTGATGCCGCTCCAGCGCCTCCACCATGTCGGTCCTCACCTCCTCCGCGGCTCAATCCTGACCGATGATCACCGTGACGGGCCACCGAGGTCAGCGTTCACGCGCAGTTTCCGGGCCGTTGGGCCGCGCGGCCGATAGTGTGCGCGGACCAGCACCTGACGGGGAGGACGCCGTGACCGCACCACCGGGCCTCGCCCGCCGTCTGGGCACCGCCGACGCCGTGGTCATCGGCCTCGGCGCGATGGTCGGCGCGGGCGTCTTCGCCGCCTTCGCACCCGCGGCCCGCGCCGCCGGAGGCCGGCTGCTCGCCGCGCTCGCGATCGCGGCCACGGTCGCCTACTGCAACGCGACCTCGTCCGCCCGGCTCGCCGCCCGCTACCCGGCCTCCGGCGGCACCTACGTCTACGGCCGCGAACGCCTCGGACCGTTCTGGGGCTACCTCGCCGGCTGGTCGTTCGTCGTCGGCAAGACCGCGTCCTGCGCCGCGATGGCGCTGACGTTCGCCGCCTACGCCGCCCCCGGCCGGGAACGCCCGGTCGCCGTGGCCGCGGTCCTCGCGCTGACCGCGCTGAACTGGCGCGGCGTCCACAGATCCGCGCTCGCCACCCGCATCATCGTCGCGGTCGTGCTGACGGTCCTGACCGCCGTGGTGATCGCCGGCCTCACCGCCCCGGCGGCCCCGCCCGAGCCGCGCGGCAACTTCCCGGCGTGGGGCGTCCTCCAGGCCGCCGGCCTGCTGTTCTTCGCCTTCGCCGGATATGCCAGGATCGCCACGCTCGGCGAGGAGGTCAAGGACCCGCAGCGCACCATCCCGCGGGCGATCCCGCTCGCGCTCGCCATCACGCTGGCCGTCTACACCGCCGTCGCCCTGGCCGTCCTGCACGCGCTCGGCCCGTCGCAGCTGGCCGCCTCCACCACCCCGCTCGCCGACACCGCAGGTGGGCTGTCCCCGCTTGTCAGGGCCGGTGCCGCGACCGCCGCGCTCGGATCGCTGCTCGCGCTGATCCTCGGCGTCTCCCGCACGACGCTGGCCATGGCCCGCGACCGGCACCTGCCCGCCGCGCTCGACGCGATCCACCCCCGTTCCCAGGTCCCGCACCGCGCCGAGCTCGCGGTCGGCCTGCTGGTCGCACTGCTCGCCGCCACCGTCGACCTCCGCGACGCGATCGGCTTCTCCTCGTTCGGCGTGCTTCTCTACTACGCCATCGCCAATGCCGCGGCGCTCACGCTCCCGGGACGCCTGATCCCGCTCCTCGGGCTGGCCGGTTGCCTCGTCCTGGCGGTCACGCTCCCGATCGCCTCCGTCCTCACCGGCGCCGCCGTGATCACGCTGGGCGCCCTGATCTATCGGGTCCGGACGTGAGCAGACGGCGGACGTCGGCGGCGAGCGTGACGTCGGCGCCGGAGGCACCCTCGATGCGGAAACCGAACGGGAGGCCCAGGCGGCGGCAGAAGACGATCAGTTCGAGGGCGGTCGCCAGGCAGTGCCGGTACGACTCGGCCGGCGGATCGGGAGAGTGGCGGAGCGCGTTCGTCAGCCAGCGCGGCACGTCCACGCCGAGCGTGTCGAGCGTGGCCGCCGAGTCGCACACGGACAGCGTCAGGATCACCGGCCGGGGTGTGACGAGCCGCGCGCGGCAGGCGTAGACGTAGTCGGAGAGCAGACTCTTCGTCGCCTCGACGTCGTAGACGACCGGGGAGACGAAGACGGTGACACCGCGGTCCTGCTCCTCGAGCATGCGGAGGTGCTCGTGGCGCGTGTAGCGCCCGGTGACGGCGACGGCGGAGAGGTCCGGGCGCCACGCAGGACCGTCCAGGATCAGGCCGTCGGCCGGCGCGGGGCGTTGCGAGGGCGTGATGCCGGTCTCGATCGTGGGGTTCATGTGTTCTCGACCTCGGGGTGTGGCGGCGGCCCGCCCCGTCGCCGGAGCGGGCCGCCGTGCGATGACATCAGCTCGCGCGGACCTCGGCCGCGGCCGCGACCAGATGCCGCAGCGAGGCCTCCACCTCGGCGTACCCTCGTGTCTTCAATCCGCAGTCGGGGTTGACCCACAGCCGCCGGGCCGGGACCGCACCGACCGCGCGCCGCAGCGCGGCCACCACCTCGCCGTGCGACGGCACGCGCGGGGAGTGGATGTCCCACACGCCCGGCCCGACGCCGCGGCCGTACCCGATGGCGGCGAGATCGTCGAGAACCTCCATCTTGGAGCGCGACGCCTCGATGCTGGTCACGTCCGCGTCCAGGGCGTCGATCGCGGTGATGACCTCGCCGAACTCTGAGTAGCACAGGTGCGTGTGGATCTGCGTGCTGTCGGCGACACCGCTGGTGGCCAGCCGGAACGCGCCGACCGCCCACTCCAGGTAGGCCTTCTGGTCCGCGCGGCGCAGCGGCAGCGTCTCGCGCAGCGCGGGCTCGTCGACCTGGATGACCGTGATCCCGGCCGCCTCCAGGTCGCGGCACTCGTCACGCAGCGCGAGCGCGACCTGGTCGGCCGTGTCCGCGAGCGGCTGGTCCGTGCGGACGAACGACCAGGCCAGGATCGTGACCGGTCCGGTCAGCATGCCCTTGACCGGCTTGGACGTCAGCGACTGCGCGAAGGACGACCACTCCACGGTCATCGCGCCGCGCCGGCTGACGTCGCCGTAGATGATCGGCGGCCGTACGCACCGTGAACCGTAGGACTGCACCCAGCCGAACTCGGTGGCCGCGAAGCCGTCGAGCTGCTCCCCGAAGTACTGCACCATGTCGTTGCGCTCCGGCTCGCCGTGCACCAGCACGTCCAGCCCGATCTCCTCCTGCAGCCGGATCACGTGCTGCACCTCGGCGCGCATCCGCTCCAGGTAGCCGGCCCCGTCGAGCGTGCCGTTCCGGACCGCGGCGCGGGCCTGACGCAGCTCGGCCGTCTGCGGGAACGACCCGATCGTGGTGGTCGGCAGCTCCGGCAGCCCGAGCCGCTCCTGCTGGGCGCGTGCACGTTCCGCGTAGGCGCCGCGTGCGCGGTGCTGCGGGCCGCGCAGTCGTTCCCGGACCAGCTCGTGCCGCCACGACGCCGGAGCCGCCGGCAGCGGCGCGGGCAGGTGCGCCGTGCCGTCCGAGACCGCGCGCCCGAGCAGCTCGACCTCGTCCACCTTCTGCCGGGCAAAGGCGAGACGTTCCCGCAGCTCAGGATCAAGATCAATTTCAAGAGCGAGATCCACGGGTACGTGTAGGAGCGAGCACGACGAGCTGACCGCGACGCTGCCGGCCAGTCCGGCCACGGTGGCGGCCACGGCCAGCGCCGCGCGCAGATCCGTGCGCCAGATGTTGTGCCCGTCCACCAGCCCCGCGACGATCGTCTTACCGGCGAGCGGCCCCGCGCCGGCCAGCCGGTCCAGGTTCCCCGGCCCCGCGACCAGGTCCAGCCCGATCGCCTCGACCGGCGTGTCCACCAGCGCGGGCAGCGCGTCCCCGAGCTCGCCGAAGTAGGTCGCCACGAAGATCCGCGGCCGGTGCTCCACCTCGCCGAGCCGCGTGTAGGCCCGGTGCAGCGCGTCGATCTCCTCGGGCGTGCGGTCCGCGACGTAGGCGGGCTCGTCCAGCTGCACCCACGCCACGCCGGCCTCGGCCAGCGCGGTGAGGATGCCCGCGTAGGTCTCGACCAGGTCGTCCAGCCGGGCGAACGGGTCCTCACCCTTCGCACCCTTCGCCAGCAGCAGGAACGTCGCCGGTCCGACCAGCACCGGCCTGGTGGTGATCCCGAGCGCGGACGCCTCGGCGTACTCCCTCAAGGGCTTCTCGGGGTTGGCCGTGAAGACCGTCTCGGGGGAGATCTCCGGGACCAGGTAGTGATAATTCGTGTCGAACCACTTGGTCAGCTCGAGCGCGGGCTCGGCATCCACCCCACGCGCCATCGCGAAGTAGGTGTCCAGCTCCGTCAGACCCAGCGCCGCGAACCGCGCCGGGATCGCGCCGACCGCGACCGCGGTGTCCAGCACCTGGTCGTAGTACGAGAACGTGTTCGACGGCACGGACCCCAGGCGCGCGTGGTGCAGCGACCGCCACACCTCGGCCCGCAGCCGCGCGGCCGTGCGCTCCAGCGCCGCCGCGTCGATCGTCCCGGCCCAGTAGGCCTCGACGGCCTTCTTCAGCTCCCGCTTCGCGCCGATGCGCGGATAGCCGAGCACGGTGCTCCGGCCGAATTCGGTGCTCATGTGGTGCGGTGTCCTTCCCTCGAAGCGCCCGGCGGGCACGGGAAGGAAGGTGGAAGGACGCGACAGGGCGCCTGCTTCCGCCCAGCCCTCCCGAGGGGCCGCCGGCGGCGCACACCGACGGTGCACGCGGTGCGGGCAGGTCTTCGGACTCGTGGGCGTAACGCTCGTCCCTACTGGCCGTCGCTTCCCAGGCGCCTTGTGCGGCACCCAGTGCTTGATGACGGCGGTCGTTCCCACTCACCGCTGCGGGGCAGTCCCGGTCTCACACCGGATTCCCTCTTACGACGCCCCATCCCTCACGGGCCGGGGCGAACCAGCACTGCGGGACATGGTAGCTGTACGCGGCCTGATCGGTCACGCACGGTCTGGCACGGGCGACTCATCGGCGGCACGCGGGGGTGTCGATCCGCCGCTCGGAGTCGCTTCCGGCAGGTGAGGGTCGTTCACCGCTCACGGCGAGCCGTGGTGATGGTTAGCGTCAGTCACGGCCGCGATCCAGACGAAGGATCGCAGGTCAGGCCTAGTGAATCCGGGAGAGGAACGGCCTGACCGTCTCCCGGTCGAGATCATTCGGTGCGGTCCAGGCTTGGCCCTATCCGATCACGAGAAGGGGACACGACATGATGAAGATCCGATCCGCGATCGGTGCGCTCGTCCTGGCGGTCTGTGCGCTCGCCGGCTCGCTGGCTCTCCAGCCCACGGTGGCGCAGGCGCAGACCGCGGGAAGCTGCACCGGTTCGGTGACGTTCCGCCAGACGGTCAATGGACCCGGCGGGACGATCGGTGAGCTGATCGTGTACTACAAGTCCGACAACGGCGGCACCAACACCGCGTGCATGTACCACCGTGGCCGGTCGGCGGGTGTCGCCAGCACCACCGAGGCGCACATCGAGAGCTGCCGGGAGCAGAGCGGCGAAGGGCAGCCTGGCTGCACGATCCTCAGCAGCATGACTGACAACGGCCCGGCCAGGTACTCCTCGTACGCCGGTCCGGTCTCGGTGGTCGGGGTGGCCAACCGGTGCGTGTACGCCTCCGGCTTCGTGGACTACGCGGGGGTGCGCTACCGCGTCCAGCCGCTCGGCCGGATGGGCTGCTGAGCTCTCACGTCCTGCCCCGCGGCGCTCCGGCGCCGCGGGGCATCACGCAGGGGCATTGCGTAGTCCGGCGAGGGTGCTGTGAACAGGGATTCTGGAGCGTGAAGACCCGGTCGGGCGAGCGGCTGACCGCGGGCGAGGAGAGTCGCAGCCGGTCCGCCGCGCCCATCATGCCGCCCTCTTCTGTCCACCACGGTCGCCGCGTCCCCGTGGGGCCGCGTGATCAAACTGTCCGACTTCACCACGCCCAGCTCGGCCTGGCCGCCGTCCGTCTCGCGGCGATCCTGCGATGACGCCGCATTCTCGGCCCCGGGAGCACGGCGTCGCCGGCTCCCGGGGACTGATCGCGGACGACGAGCCGCCGAGGTGCCGTCAGGTGATCGAGCTGGTCCGCATCACCGCGTGGGTGGCGCCGTTGCCGTAGCCGGACGGGAGCACACCGGACCAGCCGGGCGGGATCTCAGCGTGGGAGCCGTTGCAGGTGGTGGTGCGGAACAGGTACCACCTCGTGCCGGTCGCATTCCACACGGCGTTGTGAAGCTGGTGCAACACAGGAAGGCACGTGTTGCGCTCCACATTCGCGTATACGTACTCGACGACACCACTGGATGAGAAGTCGGTTCTCTGGTACAGACAGAATGCCTGAAGGTTCGCGACCGGGCAGTTGGCCAGGGCCGCCTGAGCCGGAGTGGTCGGCGCTATGGCACTGCCCCCGATCGATACCAGACCGGTGGCCAGAATTGCCATGAGCCTGTTCTTGATACCCATAGAGTGCCCCTTCTTCTGACGGTCACCCGCATTAAATCGACCTCAGTCACTATATGGGGAAAAGTGGGGCACCAGGCCGCTGATATCCGACAGTTCACCATTAGCCCTGCTAAAAGCATCGACGTCCTGGTCGGGCACCGGACCAGTCCACGGTGATCACATTCGGGAGCTTCTCCAACTGTGACCAGTCGATGGCACCCTCGGCCGGAAGGCCCATGTTCGGATCGTGGAGGTTGAGGACCTGAAGCCCCCGCGGAACCCTGACCGGACCGGCGCCGAAATCCACCATGACCTCACCCGGCGCCCACGCCGCGGCCGAACCTTCCACCTCAAGATCATAAGGGTTCGGGCCTCTCTGCAGGTGGATCACGCGCCCAGTTTCGTCATCCGGCCCCGTCGTGCCGTGCGAGGCCGCAAGCCCTGGAGAGACCTGATCTGGATCAACGGCGGTAGATTCTCGCGACCGCCGCTCATGACGCGGACGTCGTCACGGTGCCGTCGGAGGCCTGCCGAGGCTGGGCGTTTCGCATGCGGATGGCGCTGAACTCGCCTCCGGCGGCGACCACCGCGTCGACATACGGCCACAGCGTGGAGGTCAAGCGCACCTCCACGCCCTGCCCGCCCAGCTCCGTCAGGCAATCGTCGACCCGGCGCACATCCTGCACCACAGCCACCTGCGAGCTGACCCAGTAGCCCGCGGTCGGATCCAGCGGCGTGAAGTGCGCGGGGTCGAGGTGGTGGACGTTCAGCCCGGCCCGCAGGAGGCGCGACGACCAGCCGTGTTCCACCGCGATCACGCGGCCCGCGGGGGAACCGAGCAGGCCGTGCGGTGCCTCAGGCGTTGCCCAGCACACCCGTGGGCATTCCCGGGGCAGTAGATAGTTCGGCAGGTGTTGCTCGTCGACGGCCCAGACCCATTCCCGTCCCTCGTACGGCGTCCCGGGAGGTGAGGGACGCGGGCTCATCGTGGTGAAGGGACCTTCATCGCTGACGTGGAACAGCCTGGGCACAGGGCCACGCTATCGGTCCGCGGCGGACGGGCAACATCCGCGCCGCTGTTCGGAATTCGCTGGTCGGCGGCGTCCGGGATGCGGTAGGCACGGGGCATGACGAGATCGGAACCGCCGCCGTTGACCGTGGTGCGGCCGGGTGATGGGCGAGTGGGACAGCTCGGCGACATCGGCGTGCAGTTCAAGCTGTGGGGTGAGGATACCGGCGGCGCGATGGCGGTCGTGGAGCATCCGTTCCCGGTGGGGGCGCTGGTGACGCCGCATCTGCATACCCGGGAGGACGAGTATTCGATCGTCACCGAGGGGGAGATCGGCTTCCGGTCGGGTGATCGGGAGGTGGTGCTCGGGCCGGGCGGTTACATCACCAAGCCACGCGGCGAGCTGCACGCGATGTGGAACGCCGGCGCCACCCCGGCCCGGATGATCGAGATCATCACGCCGGCCGGCTTCGAGCACTTCTTCCGCGAGGTGGTCGAGCTGATCGAGGCCGGACCGGCCGCGGCCGGGCAGGGCGGTGATCTGGCGGAACGCTACGGCCTGGAGTTCGGCGAGGCGGAGTGGCTGCCGGCGATCGTCGAGCGGTTCGGCCTGAACACCTGAGTGGCGCCGACGCCTGGGAAACCGGGACGGCCCGGCCGGCATCGGAGAGATGCCGGCCGGGGACGCCACACCCTAGAAGTCGTCGTCGAAGGAGACCGAGCCGGTGATGCCCACCTGGTAGGCGGAGACCCGGCGTTCGAAGAAGTTCGAGAGTTCCTGGACGTCCTGCAGTTCCATGAACGCGAACGGGTTCTTCGACCCGTACATCGGCGCGATGCCGAGCACGGCCAGCCGCCGGTCCGCCACGTGCTGCAGGTATTCGCGCATGTCGCCGAGCGACATGCCGGAGACACCCTGTTCCAGCAGGTCGGCGGCGAACTGGACCTCGCACTCCACCGCCTCGGCGAGCATGTCGCGGACCTGCTGCTCCATGTCGGCGTCGAACAGTTCAGGTTCCTCCGCGCGCACGGTGTCGACCACGTCGAACGCGAACGCCATGTGCATGGACTCGTCGCGGAAGACCCAGTTCGTGCCGGAGGCCAGGCCCTGCAGGACGCCACGCGAGCGCAGGAAGTAGACATACGCGAACGCGCCGTAGAAGAACAGGCCCTCGATGCAGGCGGCGAAGCAGATCAGGTTGAGCAGGAACTTCCGCCGGTCGTCGCGGGTCTCCAGCGAGCGCATGTCGAAGATCGAATCGATCCACTTGAAGCAGAACTCGGCCTTGCGCGCGATCGACGGAATGTTTTCCACCGCCGCGAAGGCTTCGAATCGCTCCTTCTCGTCCGGCACGTACGTGTCGAGCAGGTTCAGGTAGAACTGGACGTGCACGGCCTCCTCGAACAGCTGCCGCGACAGGTACAGCCGGCCCTCGGGCGAGTTGACGTGCTGATACAGGTTCAGCACCAGGTTGTTCGCCACGATCGTGTCACCGGTGGCGAAGAACGCGACCAGCCGGGACACCAGGTGCTGCTCCGCGGGGGAGAGCTTCGCCAGATCGGCGAGGTCGGTGTGGAGGTCGACCTCCTCGACGGTCCAGGTGTTCTTGATCGCGTCCTTGAACCGGTCGAAGAAGTGCGGATACTTCATCGGCCGGAGCGTGAGATCCATTCCAGGGTCAAGCAGCATTTCAAAATCCTTCGAGGGTACGGAGAGAGGGGTGTTACTGGCAGGCTTCGCAGGACTCCGGGTTTTCGAGGGAGCAGGCGAGCGCCTCTTCTGCGGAAACGGCGGAAACGGCAGGAACAACAGAAGCCACCGAGAGAACCGGAGCAACCGCCACCGGAGCGACCGCCACCGTCGCCTGCTGAATGCGCGTCGCCGGCCGCGACCGCAGGTAGTAGCTGGTCTTCAGCCCGGCCTTCCACGCGTACAGGTACATCGACGACACCTTGCCGATCGTCGGCGCGCTCATGAACAGGTTCAGCGACTGCGACTGGTCGATGTACGGCGCACGGGCCGCCGCCAGGTCGATCAGCGCCCGCTGCGGCAGCTCCCACGCCGTGCGGAACAGCTCCCGCACGTCCGCCGGCAGCTCCGCGATGCCCTGCACCGACCCTTCGGCCCGCTTGATCTGCTCCCGGATCGGCGCGGTCCACAGCCCGCGCGCCTTCAGCTCCCGTACCAGATAGGTGTTGATCTGCAGGAATTCACCCGACATCGTCTCGCGCTTGAACAGGTTCGACACCTGCGGCTCGATGCACTCGTAGCAGCCGGCGATCGACGCGATCGTGGCGGTCGGCGCGATCGCGATCAGCAGGGAGTTCCGCAGCCCGGTGGCGGCGACCCGCGCCCGCAGCGCATCCCAGCGCGCGGTCTGGGTCGGCGTCGCACCCCACAGGTCGGGGTGCAGGTCGCCGCGCGCCGCCCGGGTCTCCGGGAAGGACGGGTGCGCGCCGAACCGCTCGGCCAGCGTCGCGGACGACTCCAGCGCGGTCAGGAAGATCTCCTCCTGTACCCGCGTGGACAGCTCCCGCGCCTCGGCGGAGTCGAACGGCAGCTGGAGCGTGAAGAACGCGTCCTGCAGGCCCATCAGACCGAGGCCGACCGGCCGCCAGCGCGGGTTCGACGCGGCCGCCTGCGTCGACGGGTAGTAGTTGATGTCGATGACCCGGTCCAGGAACACCACGGCGGTACGGACGGTCGCGCGCAGCTTCTCCCAGTCCACGCCACCGGCGGCGGTCACGTGCGCGCCGAGGTTGATCGAGCCGAGGTTGCACACCGCGGTCTCGTCGTCGGAGTTCACCTCGAGGATCTCGGTGCACAGGTTGGACAGGTGGATGGTGTTGCCGGGCGCGCCGGTCTGGTTGGACAGCTTGTTCGACGGGTCCTTGAACGTCATCCATCCGTTGCCGGTCTGCGCGAGCGTGCGCATCATCCGGCCGTACAGGTCACGCGCCTTGACGGTCTTGACGGCCTTCTTCTCCGCGGCCCGGTAGGCGTCGTCGAACGCCTCGCCGAACAGGTCCGGCAGCTCCGGCGCGTCCGACGGGTCGACCAGCGACCAGTCCCCGTCCGCCTCGACGCGACGCATGAACTCGTCCGGGATCCAGTTCGCCAGGTTCAGGTTGTGGGTACGCCGGGAGTCCTCGCCCGTGTTGTCGCGCAGGTCCAGGAACTCCTCGATGTCCGGGTGCCACGGCTCCAGGTACACGCACGCCGCGCCCTTGCGCCGCCCGCCCTGGTTGACCGCGGCCACCCCGGCGTCGAGCGTCTTGAGGAACGGGACGATGCCGTTCGACTTCCCGTTCGTACCCCGGATGAGTGCTCCTCGGCCCCTCACGCGCGACCAGGAGATGCCGATCCCGCCGGAGAACTTCGACAGCTTCGCGACCTGGTGGTAGCGCTCGTAGATCGAGTCCAGCTCGTCGCGCGGCGAGTCGACCAGGAAGCACGACGACATCTGGGTGTGCCGCGTGCCGGAGTTGAACAGCGTCGGCGAGCTCGGCAGGTAGGCCAGCGACGACATCAGCCGGTAGAAGCCGACCGCCTCGTCCGGCGTCTGCGACAGCCCGCAGGCGACGCGCAGCAGCCAGTACTGCGGCGTCTCCACGACCAGCCGCGTCTCCGGGTGGCGCAGCAGGTAGCGGTCCGCGACCGTGCGCAGGCCGAAGTACTCGAACCGCAGGTCGTTGCCGGTGTCGATGGCGGCGTCGAGCTGCTCGCGGTGCGCGGCCACGAACGCGGCGGTGTCGTCGCCGATCAGGCCCTGCGCGTGCCCGAACGCGATCGACTCGGAGAACGAGCCGACGCCCTGGTTGCGGACCTCCTTGCCGACGACCTCGACCAGCAGCCGCGCGGCCAGCCGGGAGTACTGCGGCTCCTCGCCGATCAGCTCCGCGGCGGTCTGGATGGAGAGCTTGTCCAGCTCGGCCGTGGTGGCGCCGTCGTACAGCCCGCTGATCGTCTTGGTCGCCACCCGCAGCGGGTCGACCTCGTCCAGGTCCGCCACCCACAGCGCGACCGCCGCGACGATCCGGTTGACGTCCACCGGCTCGGTGTCGCCGTTGCGCTTGCGGACCTGCATGTGCCGCCGTTGTTCCGGCAGTTCTTGAGCAACCTGCGTCGCCGTCATCCGTCCCCCTGCTTTCACCCGCGATCTCAAGATCGAAGGCACGCGGGACCACGCCACGAGGGGACGGCGCGCGGTGACTGGCCACGGCACGGTCCGGCAGATGGCGTCGGCCGTCCCACGAGGCCTTCGACCGCCGCACACGTCGTGCACGGCGCGCTGGCAGGTCTTCGGACTCGTGGGCGTGACGCTTGTTCCTACCGGCCGTCGCTTCCCAGGCCTTTTGCGAGGTCCCAGTGCTTGATGACGGCGTTCGTTCCCACTTACCGCTGCGGGGCAGTCCCGGATTTCCACCGGGTTCCCTGTTGTCTCGCGCGTCGCTTACGCCCCGCGCGAACCAGCTGCGAGGGACACCATATATGGGTACGCCCGGCAGCATGCAACACCAGATGCTGTGCCGGGCGTGTCGCCGATCACTGTGGTTGCTCATCCCGAGGCGGCCGACCGGGGCTAACCAGGCAAATCGGGTCTGGGTGCCCCGGCTGGCGTGTCGATCAGCAGCAGGGTCTTGCCGATCGTGGTGCGGTTCTCGACGACGGCGTGCGCCCTGGCGGCGTGATCAAGGGGGAACGTCTGACCGATGACCGGCCGGACGAGCCCCGCCGCCGCGTGCGACATGATCTGGCGCGCCCAGCGCGTCAGATGCGGTCCGAAGCCGGCCAGCTGCCCGATGCCGATGACCTCCACGCCCCGGTCGCGGGCGGCGGCCGGGTCGATGTGGGTGACGTCGCCGCTGGAGGCACCGTGGATGGAGAAGCGACCACCGCGCGCCGTCGTCCCGAACGCGGCCTGCCCGATCCGGCCGCCGACGCCGTCGAACACCACGGTCGGTCCCGCGCCGCCGGTCGCCTCGCGCACCTGCCGTGTCCAGTCCGGCGCGCTGTAGTCGACCGCGACAGCGCCCAGCCGGCGGATCAGCGCCAGTTTCCGGGAACCGCGGGCGGTACCGACGACCTGTGCTCCTGCGGCGAGTGCGAGCTGCACCAGCAGGTGGCCGACGCCGCCGGCGGCCGCCTCGACCAGCACCCGGTCCCCGGGCCCGACGCCGGCACGCTCCACCAGCCCCTGCGCCGTGCTGCCGTCACTGTAGAGCGCGACGGCCTCCGGAAGTCCCAGCCCGTCCGGGACCGGAAACAGCGCGCCGGCGAGGGCCACGGCCCGTTCCGCGAAGCCGCCGGTCTCACCGGTGCCGGCAAGGACGCGCAGCCCCAGCCATGCCGGGTCCACACCCGCACCGAGCGCGCTGACGTGCCCGGCGACCAGGCCGCCGGGCACGTACGGCAGGCTCGGTCGTTCGTGCCACCGGTCCGCACCCCGCCGGATCTGCGTCTCGACGAACGTCAGGCCGGCCACCTTCACATCGACCACGACCTGGCCCGGTCCGGCGGCCGGGTCCGGCAGCTCACCCGCCACCAGTACCTCTGGACCACCGAACCGGACCGCTTGGATCACGCGCATGCCACCCAGGATCGACCTTCAACCGAGGTTGAGGTCAATGGTGGTTCAGCGGACGTTGTAGCCGCGCGCGTTCCAGAAGGAGGTCGGGTTCGGGTTGTCGAGGGTCGGGTCGTTGACGGACTTGGCGGCCAGTTCCCGGCGGCCGACGCGGACCTCGACGTGGGTGTGGGCCGAGGAACCGGAACTGATGCCGCGCCACGCCTCGGTGCCGATCTGCTGGTCGCGGGCCACCGTGTCGCCCTCGCTCAGGCCGGACAGCGGCGCGCTGTGCAGGTAGATCACCGTACGGTCGTAGGTGGCGTTGTAGACCGCGATGGTGGACAGGCCGTCACCGCCGTTCGCGCCGCGCACGATGTTGATGACCGTGCCGGCGACCAGCGCGCGGACCGGTGAGCCGATGCCGCGCGCGATGTCGATGCCCTCGTGGCGGC
Organism: Catenuloplanes japonicus; assembly: GCF_000717135.1. Classification (GTDB taxonomy): domain Bacteria; phylum Actinomycetota; class Actinomycetes; order Mycobacteriales; family Micromonosporaceae; genus Catenuloplanes; species Catenuloplanes japonicus. The sequence goes on along the minus strand of NZ_JNXY01000024.1, from coordinate 228,994 downwards.
CGGGCGTGTTGACGTACCCGTCGAAGCCGCACGTGATGGTGCCGCCGCTGAGGTTGTAGAGGCCGTGCGACAGGTTCTCCTTGCCGGTGCTGGTGTCGTTGAACCGGTGCGAGGCGTTCTCGTTCTTCAGGTCCGAGTTGAGGTTGACCTTGGCGCCGGCCGCGATGCCCTGCCGCGCGCCGCCGTAGTCGCTGTTGTAGTAGACCGCGACCGGGTCCGAGGTGCGGTTCCACGCCGACGCCGCGTCGTTCTTCACGCAGTCGCCCTTGCCGTTGCCCGCGCCCTTGAACTCGTAGCAGCTCGGCTGCGTGGCGCCGTAGTCCGGTATCGAACCGGTGAAGTCCGAGACCGAGCCCTCCTGGTCGCTGTTGTAGTACAGGCAGAACTCGCCGGCGTCGCAGACACCGTCGCGTCCCGCGGCCTGGGCCGCGCCCGGCGTGATGCCGACGATGCCGGCGCCGAGCAGCAGGGCGAGCGTGACCGCATTGAGCTTCTTCATCAACAGGCTCCTAAGTGGAACGGATGTACTCCTCGTACGTCACCTTCGGGACGCGCGGACCGTCGTCGGCCGCGTTGTTCGCCAGGCCGTTGCGGCCCTCGTAATAGGCGCCGGTCTGCTTCTGCGCCGGTGCGGACAGGTCCGGGTCGCTGATCGCGACCGCGTGGATGTGCAGCGGCCAGTCGCCCTGGGACGGTGTGCGCAGCCAGGCCGCGAAGCCGACCTGACGCAGCGCGGTGACCGCGGCAGTACGCCGTGCCGCGGTCAGCGCCTCCGCGTCCAGGTCGAGCGCGCCGCCGCCGTCGTGCGTGCCGGCCGAGGTCGGATCCGCGCCGGGCGAGTACGACCCCTGCTCGACGGCGAACGTCAGCGCGGACCGTGCCTGCGCGGCCCGGAGCATCGCGAGCGTGCGCTCGTTGACCGGGAAGCCCTGATGGCTGGTCCGGGCCCCGGCCGACACGATCCGGGTCAGCGTGAACTGCCCCTCGCCCAGCCTGGTCAGCGATGTCCGGCCCGGCAGGCCGGACGCGTCGATGCCGCTGTAGCCGAGCTCCCGCTGCCACTGCGCGTACGCGGTGACCGTCCTGGTGCCGAAATGTCCGTCCTCGTACGCGGCGTCGAGCAACCCCCGTTTGCGTAGCGCGGTCTCCACCAGCCGCACGCTCGGCCCGGCACCGGGTGTGATCGCGGAATCGGCCTTGGCCGGATCCCACTGCGCCGCCTTCAGTACCGCCTCCATGTCGATCACCGGAAGTGCCGCGGCCGGCACGAACGCGGCAGCGCCGAAAGCCAGCAGGGAACGACGGGAAACGTTCATCGAAACCCTCTCTGTGCAGGTGTTTCCGTCCTTGCGAGACAGGACGCTACCGACGCGCCGGCCGCCGTACGAGCGTTGAACAACCCTCATTCGCATCGACCGATTACCATGCGCAACCGTGCCCACCACACGCCACATCGGACCGGCGGAGACCTCGGTCAAGGCCGCCGCGGCCCGGATCTCCGCGACCGCGCGTGTGCTCGTCGTGGCCGGCTGCAGCGCGCTGCTGCCGATCGGCGCGCCCACGGCCGTCTCCGCCGCGATCGTCGCCGCGATGCTGATCTGGCAGGCCGCGTTCGTCCTGGCCCGCCGGTGGCCGCGCACGGTCGCGCTCGCGGACGTCGTACCGCTCGCCGCCGCCTGCGTGCTGCTGCCGTGGCTGCACCCGGCGCACGGCCACCTCGACCTGGACGACTGGACCCGGCCGGTGACCTCGGTCTGCGTCGGCGCGGCGCAGTTCTACACCCGCCCGCGCGACGGCGCGATCTACGCGGTCGTCACCTCGTCCGCGGTGTGGCTGGGCTCCTCGCTCGCCTCCGACGCGGACTGGGACCTCGGCGGCGGCCAGGCGATCATGCTGCTCTGGCAGGCCGCGCTGGCCCGCTGCCTCATCACGCTGCTCTGCCGGGGCGCGCGCCGCGTCGACGAGCTCACCACCGCCACCGCCGAGGCCCGGCGCGACGCGGAGCTGACCGCCGCCCGCCGCACCGACGTCGAGGAGCATCTGGCGGTGCTGCACGACACGGTCGCGGCCACGCTCACGGCCGCGGCCTCACGCGGCGCCGGCAGCCCCGAACTGCGCGCCCGCGCCCGCGCCGACCTGTCCCGGCTGGAACCCGCGGCCCGGACCGCCACGTTCGCCGACCTGACGACTCCTCCGGAGCACAGCACGCTCGGCGTCACCGTCGTCCTGGCCACGGCCTGCCCCGACCCGGCGATCCCCGCGCACGCCATCGACGCCCTGCTCGCCGCGCGCGACGAAGCCTTCCGCAATGTTGAGCGGCACGCGGGCACAGATCAAGCCCATCTGAGGGTACGGGTCCCCGCGCCCGGCACGGTCGAGCTCGACATCGTCGACGTCGGGCGCGGGTTCCGCCCCGCCGACGTACCCGCCGGCCCGCGCCTCGGCCTCCGCCTGTCCATCGAGGCCCGGATGCGCCGGGCCGGCGGCAGCGCGCGCGTGGTCAGCACACCCGGCCGCGGAACCCGGGTCGAGCTGCGCTGGCCCGCCACGTGACCGGCGTCCGCCGGGCCGCCCAGTGGGGCACCTGGGTGATCAGCGGCGTGCTGCTGCTGGTCCTCTACCGCACCGACGCGCTCGCGGGCGGCACGCTCCGGCACGCGGCCTACCTGGCCAGCATCGGCGCCTGGTGCGCGACCGCCTGGCTGCTGGCCTGGCCCGCACACCACCCCGAACGGCTGCGGCAGACGCTGGCCGCCGCGCTCGGCGCGATCACGCTGGCCGCCACCGTGGCCGTCACGCTCTCCGTCCCCGCGGCCGCCCAGCACACCAACGCGAACTGGGCCGTCGGCGTCAACGGCTGGCTGCTCCTGACCATCGCCTCCGGCGGCCGCCTGTCCGTGCTCCTGCTCTGCCTGACCGTCCCGGTCGCCTTCGCCACCGCCGCGTCGTTCCCGGCAGGGCAGGTGGAGACCGTGATGATGACCGCCCGCGCCCTCGGCATCCTCGGCCTGCAGGTGCCGATCGCGCTGGCCGCCCGCGAGGTCGAGCGCTCCGCCGCGGCCGCCAGCACACTGCACCTGACCCGGGAGGCGATCCGCACGGACCAGATCGTGGCCGCCGCACTGCACGACGACCGCCTCCGCCGCTCCCGGGCCATCGCGGCCGCGGTCGCACCGGTCCTCGCGAGCCTCGCGGGCACCGGCCCGTTGCGTGGCGACGGCCCGCACGGCGAGTTCCCTGGTGCCGAGCCGGGTGCGGACCGGCTGCGTGGCGCCGGTCCGCGTGGCGGGTTCCGCGATGCGGAGCCGGGTGCCGACGGGCTGCGTGGCGCCGGGCCGCGTGGCGCCGAGGTGCATGGGGACGGGCTGCTGGACGACACCGTGCGGCAGCGGAGCCGGGTGGCGGCCGCGCAGGTGCGGCGGTTGCTGGCCGAGTGGCAGCATGTGGGCGGGGATCCGCTCGGGGGCGACCTGTCGGCGGCGCTCGACGACCTGCAGGCCGCGGGCACGCCGGTGGAGGTGGCCGTGCACGTGGAGGATCTGCCGCCGGCGCTGCGCCAGGCGACGCGCGACGTGGTCCGGGCGATCGCGCGTCACCCGGTGTCCCGCCTCCGCCTGACGGCCGTGCCGACGGCCACGGAGCTGTGTGTGAGCGTCGTTGCCCGTACCCACGAGGATGTTGTCTGGAATGGGGTTTCCGCGCCCGTGGCGATCCGCACGACCGTCATCGGGGAGACGCTGTGGGTGGAGCTGACATGTCCGAAGTGAACCCGGCCGTGGTGATCGTCGACGACCATCCGGTGGTCCTGGCCGGCGCCCGCGCCTGGTTCGACGCGGCCGGCATCACCGTCACCGCGGCCGGCGGCGACCCGCGCCTCCCATGGACCCCCGATGGCCTGAGGGCCGACGTGGTCGTGGTGGACCTGCAGCTCGCCGACGGCATCACCATGACGTGGGAGACGCTCTCCGAGCTGTCCGCCGCCGGCCGGCGCGTCGTGGTCTACACCATGCGCGAGGACCGGGAGACCGCGCTGCGCTGCCTGGACGCCGGCTGCGCCACGTTCCTCACCAAGGCCGAGGGCGAGGAACACCTGGTCGCGGCCGTGCACGCCGCCGCCCGCGACCTGCCCTACGTGCCACCCGCGCTGGCCGGCGCCATGTCCGCCGACACCGCCTCCGACCGCCCCCAGCTCACCGACCGCGAGCGTGAGGTGCTGCTCGCCTGGTTCCAGTGCGAGTCCAAACAGCTGGTCGCCGCCCGCTGCAACCTCTCCCCGCGCACGGTCGAGGGCTACATCGACCGTGTCCGTGTCCGATATGCGCGCGTCGGCCGCCCCGCCTCGACGAAGGCCGCCCTGGTCGCCCGGACGGCACGCAGGTCGGCTCCCCGTTCAGGCGCATCGACGGCCCCGCGAACTACGTCAACCTGTTCCCGCGCGGCAACGCCTGGACCGAGCTGCTGATCGCGGACACCGGCGCCGCCGCCTGCACCCCGACCGACGTGTCGGCCTGCGCGTCTACCCGCCGGCCGAGAGCCGCCGTCTTCGTCGACGCCCCCATGAAGGCCTGCGCCGACGAGGGCAAGGGCCTCGGCCAGGTCAAGCCGCTCGTGCAGTAGCGCCGAGGACTCCGGCTAGTCGGAGTCCGGTTCCGGGAAGAGCTCGGTGTGCGCCGCGACGTACCGGCCGGAACGGTCGAGTGCGCGGCCGAGCGACGCGGCGGCGCGCCGGCGCTCGGCCGGGGTGCTGTCCGCGTCGACAACCATCAGCCGCAGCAGGGCGACGGCCTCGCGCCGATGTCCGGGAGATCGGGTTGCCAAGGCCTCGGCGATCCGGCGCCGCTGGCCCGGCGTCAGCGGGGCCGTGTCGACCTCGCGCAGAGCGGCGGCGGCTGCGTGGTGATGCGTCGCATCCCACTTGACCAGGGAATGCAGGGCGAGAGCGCGGTCGTAGGGAGTGGTCGAGGGATCGGCGGCTATTGCGCTCAGGGCGGCGAGACCTGCTGCACGGGTGGCATTGGTGAGCTCCGCGAGCGCCACGGCCGCCCGTCGTCGGTGGCCGGCTGGCGCGTCCTCACGGTGGGCGAGTGCGGTGAGCGCCCGGCCGGCTGCGGCGTTCTCGGCAGGCCGGATACGGCCGAGGTCCGTGAGCGCGAGCGCGTGCTGGAGCGGGTCGGCTGCCAGATCGACCCCGAGCTGCTGGAGCAGGTCGGGCGGGCTCGGCGTGTGGTCCGCTCCGGACGTGATGAGCGCGCCTGCGGCTCGCCGCCGCTCGTGCGGATCGGCGTCGCCGTCGGTCGCAATACGGACCAGCGTGGCTGTCGCGGCACCGCGGAAGATGGGGTCCGGCGGCAGCGGGCCGAGCTCGATCAGTAACTGTGCGGCGAAACGTGCCTGATCAGCGGGTGCGGCCTGGTCCTGCGCGAGGTGCCGGAGCAGATCCCCGGCGCGATGCCCGTCTGGGTGCAGCACGGCGTGCGCCATAGCGGCCTCGGCGCGTTCCCAAGGATCGGCGTGCTCCTCGGCCATGAGCCCGTCGAGCAGTACCGCCGCCTCCTCGCGGCTGCTTGCGCCGTACCGGGCGAGGGATTCCGCGGCTTGGCGTCGCACCCAGACCCGCAGGTGCTGATCGGTGGCGATGGAGCGCAGCAGCTTCGGTGCGCGCTCGGCGTGCTGAGGCGCCGCACGGTGCAGCGCGTGAACGGCTTGCAGCCGAGTCCAGCCGGTGGGATCGCTCTGCACCTCGGCGCACGCGATGAGCAGCTCTAAAGCCTGGGGGAGTCGGCGTGGCTCGAGACCAGCGAGCATGACGGTCGCCAGGGCCTGGGGGAGTCCGTCGTCCGCGACGTCGGATGTCAGACTGTCCAGCGCTTCGGCGGCCTTGCGCCGAGCAGCCGAGCCAAGGCGGGTCAGGAGCTGGAGCGCTGCCAGCCGGTCGTAAGGGTCGGTGGCGCTGGCGGAGACGGTCGGCAAGGCTTGAATCGCCTCCTGACGTCGGTCTGATCCGAATCGTGCCAGCGTCTGTGCCGCGTCGACTCTGGCGACGGTTGTCATCGCCGGGTCGTTTGCGAGGGCACGCAGCACGTCGGCGGCTCTGGTGGTCTGATCCGGCCCGATATTGGACAGATCCTGGGCAGCTGTTACCCGCCAGTCGTCGTCGATCATCGGACTGCTGGCCAAGCCGTGAATCACATCAGCTACCTGACCATGGGTGACATGTGGGTAACGCAGAAGATCCCAGGCGGCCCAGCAGTGCTGACCTGAGTTCACTGCAGCATCGCCGGCCATCGTTGCCAACAGGTCTGCGCTGTGGGTGGACCGGTCGTCGCCCCAGCTGTGGAGGGTGGTCAGGGCGCGCCGTCGGCGCCTGGGATACGCGGTCAGGTCCGTCGCAGCGATATGGAGCGCCGACATCGCTCGCTCCCGCAGAGCAGGGTCTGCGGTGGCGGCATCGACCAGGAGAAAGGCGACCTTGTCCGTGTCCCCGCCCGTGTCGGCGGCAACGCCGGAGTCGCTGGTCCTTGAGACCAGAAGCTCCACGCCGATGGTGCGATCGGCGCCGCCGAACTGACTGAGCTTTTGTGTTGCTTCTTGCTGTTGGAGAGGAGTTAGGCAGGCGTTACCAGCGGCTTCGCGAAGTATCATTCTGGCACTCTGTTCGGCCTTCGGGCCCAGCCGTGAGGCTTCGGCGGCTGCGCTCCATCTGGTGTCCGGGGACGCCGAGGGGTCCGCCGAGATGGCGAGCAACAGGGCGATCGGCTCGTCGCGTTCCAGCCGCGGCCGCAGGCGGATGAGCACGACGAGTGCTGCCATCCGATGCTCCGCGCGTGTCGCCACCGCTGTGCTGAGCTCGAGCAGCAGACCGATGGCCTCTTGGCGCCGCCCAGGATCCAGCCGGGCCAAAGCCTCAGCGGCGTCGATTCGTGTCTTGGCGCCGACCGTTGAGTCGCGGGCAAGGGTGCTCAGTGCTTCCACCGCGCGCCGACGTTCCGCTGCGCCGAGTTGTCCCCAGCGGCGTGCCGCCTTGAGCCGCACTGTGTCGTCCTGGGCAGGATCCGAGGCGATTGAGGCGAGCGCATCGACAGCTGTCGGGCGCATGCGCGGGCCGAAGCCGAGTAGCAACTCGGCGATGGCTGGGCGGTCGGGTGCGTCGGCGACAGAGAACAGGCCGGCCAGCACAACGGCACTGATTGACCAGCTCTCCGATCGGACCCGAGAGGACAGGGAGACCGCTGCGACACGGTCCTGGGTGGAAGCCCAATAGTCAAGCATCGCCATGTCGGCGTCGGCCGCGAGGGCCGTTGTTTGTTTATCGCTGAATCGAGTGAGCCACCCTGCGGCTTCGACGCGGTTGAGGACGGGAAGTTGCGGATCGGAGGCGATCGCCGTCAAAGCGCTTATGGTGGAAGCCTCGTCGTGCAGCGCTAGATCGAGCGCCGCCCTAATCCGTTGATCTACCGGGGCCTCCGGCTGCACTGCCATCCCGTATAAGCAGTCGATCACCCTGTTCCGGGATTCAGGATCGAGCCTTGCCCAGGACGCGGCCGAACTACGCCGCTGCTCTGGGTGTACGTACGGGTCGAGTGCAATTCTTCTGTGAATTGATGTCGCCCGCATTCGATCAGGAGCCTCAAGCTTGGCCAGCTCTGCCGCAGCCTGTGCTCGCTCCCACGGGAGGGCCGTAGGTGCGGCTTCGGCATCTCGGTATGTCTCGATGACTCGATCGAGACAGTCGGGACTCAGTTTTCCGGCAGTCTGGGCTGCGGTGACTCGCTCCTCCCACCCGGCGAATGGATCGGCGGCAAGTGCCCCGGCTGCAGCGATCAGCGACGCGGCGTTGCCTCCGGCGATGACGTCTGCCTGAGACATTGCCATCCTCGCGGCGTGCCCGCGCGGTGCGCCCGTAATCGCGTAGCGGCGGAGTGCGACGGCTGCCCGGGATCGCCCATCGGTACCGCTCACCGCGAGCGCCTTCGTACTGCGTGCCCGGACATACTCGTCGTTACGCACGTCGGCGGTCAGTTCCTCCAGCACCGGGGTCACTCGCTCCGACCAGCCGTCCATCCGTTTGAGGAGAACTTCGGCCGAGTACAGTCGAGCAAGCGAGCCGGCTGTGTAGTCGAGCGCGATTTCGAAGAGGATTTCTGCTGTGCGAGCAGTTTTTTCGGTATCTGCTCCAATCGTTCGTTCGGCAGCTAGGTATCGATATACCGGATTTATTGTTGGGTTCTGTGTGGCATCGATCAGTATTTTTCTAGCCCAGGTCCGATCGGACTCGCCGCCCGTCTGAGTAAGTCGCCACGCTTCACTGACGATGCCCCATATGCCCGGGTCGTCGATGCTGTGATCCGCCGCCAAGGAGCGTAGTGCGCCGATGCCGATATCCCGATGCGTGCTTCCCGAGTTGATCAGCCTTTGGACGGCGGAAATTCGAATCGTAACTTCTTTTGCTGGGTCATCGGCTATTGATGCAACTGTCGTCATGGCCGATTCAAGCGTGTCGTCCCCGAGTTCCGTGATCGCTTGTGCCGCGAGCAGCCGTGCCTTGTCCTCCACCGATGGGCAGGCCGCGATGCGGGCCAGCGTCGATGCGGCCAAGGGATGATTGTCGGGATCGAGTGCTATGAGAACGGCACCCGCCAATATCTGATCCGATGGTGCAGTGGTGGGGTCAGCCAAACGTGCTCCGAACCGTGCGAGTGCCTCGTCACGTTGAGCGTCGCCGAGCTTCGCCCACCCGGTTGCCGCCCGCAGCCTGTCGTCGAGTTCTGCGGTCGAGGCCGTTGCGATCGAGCGAAGTACCTGGTCTGCGATTGCCCGCGGACCGGCACCCAGTACGGCAAGTTCGTCGACCGCTTGGATCCGGATACCGTTCGGGGCCGTGACTTCGTTTGCCAAGGTGGTCAACGCCGCTATCGCGAGACCGCGGTGCCGAGGGTCGAGGGCGGCAAGTTCTTCTGTGGCGAGTTGGCGGAGATTCCAGTCATCCGTCGGCATCGAAGCTAGGCGATGGTACAGCCGGGCGGCGTGTGCACGGTGGTCGCCGCCCAGCTTGGCGAGTTCCTCGATTGCGTCGGCCTGTCCCTCCATGAGCGGGCTTTCCGCGACCCGTCGAAGCAACTCGATGGCGACCTGTCTGCCGCCGACGTCCATGGTGTGGGCTGCGGCGCGGGCAAGTAGCCGCTGTGGAGCGTCGACGCCGTATACGTCGTCGCTCAATCGGCGCAGTGCGTCTGCGGCCGACAGCCGGCAGTCTCCGCCCAGCATTGCCAGTGACTGTGCTGCTGATCGTCGTGCTCCGACCACTTGGGTCGAATCTGTCGCGAACTTGAACAGCAGGCCTGCGGCGTGTTCTCTATGCTGGTCCGGGAGCTTGGCGAGCTCCTCGGAGGCGGAGAGTCTCTGCCATATTTGCAAATGTGGGTTGGTGGCCAGTGCCGATAGCAGTCGGCCGGCTTCGTTTCGATGCTCACCACCGAGCTCGGCGAGTGCCTGAGCTGAGCTGAGTCGCTCTCCGGCACTGTTCGTGGAGTCGCTTGCCAGCCTGGTCAGAACTCGTACTGCGGTGATCTGATGCTCGGACCCGAGCCGTGCGAGCACGCTGGCCGCGTTGCGTCGATGTGCACATGGTCGCTCGACGTCTTCAGCCATGGCCATCAGCACCGTGACGCCCTCAAGCCGTGCCTCGATGTCGTGGTCGCGCAGGACGTCCACGATCGCCGGTTTGGCACCGTCATCAACCCGAGGATCGCGGAACAGGCTCAAGAGTGCGGCGGCGACGGCGGGCCTGCGCGCTAGCCCAGCCAGCGGCCGGAAGTCCGTCCACGTCCCGGCGAACGTCTGCCGCCAGACCAGCGCGAGAAAGGTGTCCAGCTCACCGTCGGTGCACGGTGCTCCCTGAGCGATGAGCTTCCCGGCCCACTCCTGTTCATGCGTGCCGCGCCGCTGCAAATGGGTCAACAGCCCGGTACCCGCCGTAGGCAGGTGGAGGTGGTGCGACAACACCTGTTCCGTGAGGCGATCACCAAGCAGAAGGCTGGTGATCCGCTCGGCCCAGGCCGGGGCGAGCGGATCGAACGGGATGGGCAGCGTGCGAGCCTCTGCTGTGGCCGCGAGGTGCTCAGCGAAGGTCTGGTGCAGGAACCGCAGGCCCACGCCGCGCCGGCTGAGGATGCCGGTCCGGGACAGCCAGCTGCCGAGCAGGTTGTCCCAGCCGGTAGGCGACCTGCCGGGCAACGGCGCCGATCTCTCCCGCAGGAACTGCTGGACGACGCCGAGCAGCGGCGTCTCACTGCCGATGTGCTCGACGGCGAGCCGTTCCAGCAGTTCGGCACGGTGCTCGTCGAGCCACCCGGTCAGCTCGGGCCCGCATACGCCGGAGAGGACCGACGCCGCCGAGCCGTCGCGGGCTTCGGCGAAGTGGTCGATGTAATCCTCGTACAGCTCGTAGCGGCTGGACGGGAGGGACTGTCCGCGGCGGGCGTCGAAGACCTTGGCCGCGACCCAGGCGAGCAAGGGCACTTCGAGCACGCGTTCGAGGCCGGCGATGTCGACCTGCTTGAGGAACTCCGCGCGTGCGATCGCGCCCTCGGGCGTACCGTCGGCGTTGAATCGCAGTTCCGCGAATCGTTCCAGGGCGGTGCGGTCGAACGGTTGGAGTTCGAAGAATCCGACGCCGGGGTCCTTCAGCCGGTCGATCTCGCCGGGCTCCAGCGGCCTGGTCGTGATCAGGAACTTGGCCGGGCCGGCCGTCGACGTGCGCATGCTGAGCGTGGTCAGGAGCGCTTCCTGGTCGGCGGGCTCCGGGATCTCATCGAGCGCGTCCACCACCACGAGCCAGCGATGGCTGTCGACCGGGTTCTCGAAGATCTCCGCCGGAGGGACCCGTACTCCGAGCGATCCGCACTCGGCGGCGACGGTGTCGCGCAGCGCTTCGAACCAGCTGCGACCGGCGAGGTGGGCGGCCAGCGTGCGGGCCGGGACCATCACGGGTATCAGCCCGTTGGTGGAGGCGGGATCGCCGGAGAGCAGGGTGTCGGTCAGTTCGGCGACGAGGCGCTGCCCGAGACTGGACTTTCCGAGCCCGGCGGCACCCTCGATCACCAGGTGCTCGTGCTGCGTGAAGACCTCGTCGAACGGGCGGGCCAGGGCGAAGATGCGCCGGTCCTCGTCCGCTACGGAAGCCTCGTCGAGCTCAGGGTCGAGGTTCCGGCGGATTTCGAACGCGCTCGCGACACTTTGCTGCACGTACGTCACGGACAGCGGAATCCGATGCTGGCCGGGCAGGCTGTAGGGCTGTTCCTCGGCCAGCCGCCGCAGCGCGCGAAGCATGTCCTCCAGCCCGGAAGGCAGCACGGTCGCCGGAGCGTCGGCGGTGGCGGTGCCGCCTGGGAAGTGGATCTGCCCAGGGCTTCCGCCAGGAAAGTGGAGCCCCGTTGGGCGCGGCCTGTTGCGGTCGACCGCCGCCATGAGTCTCTTTCGGGCGGCCGTCTCGTCCACGCCGAACAGATCGGTGTAGACGATCGGCCGGAGCAGGCCCGGCGGGTCGCAGGGCTGCGCCCGTACTGGGATGAGGAGCCCTTTTTCGCCGGTTGGATCGTGAGTGAAGGTCGCGAGCCACTCCGCGGTGCCGAAATCAGACCGCAGATAGTCCGGGGTGAGGATCGCGATCGTCCGCTCCGAGGTCGACAGCGCCCGGTGCATTTCGAAGGCGAAATTCCGGCCTGGCCGGAGGTCTGCCGCCTGGTACACCGTGGAGAAGCCGGCCGCCTCCAGTTGGGCCGCGATCCATTCGGCCCAGGGCCGGTCCCCGGTTTCGTAACTGATGAAGAAGTTTCGGCCCGAGGCGTGATCCATGCGGTCTCCGATATCCGGCAGACTGCCATCCTAATTAAGCACCGGCCAGGTGCAACAGCAGGCTATCGGATGATCGCGATAATGATCAGAGTCGCGCCGTGGATGGCGACCGCGATATGCAGGCCGGTCCAGAACCAGTGCAGGCGGACGTGCGACAGGCGGCGGTGAAGGCTGTGATGCCTGGCCGTGGCCGCCTCGAGGTGCGGATTGTCGTGGAGGGCGCCGAGATCCTTGAGCGTCATGGTCAGGGCCTTGGCCTTGCGGCGGTGGAAAATGGCGCGCTCGTGATATTTCGCCGAGATCAGGGCGCCGTAGACGCCCAGTGTGATGATCAGTGCGCCGAGTGGGATGGTGGTGTCCGCGAACTTCTGCTGAATGATCAGTCCGCTGAGCGCCGAAATGATCACGAGGATGAAGTTGGTCATTGTCGCGCGCTGGTTCTCGGACTGCCGGAACTGCTGACGTTGCTCGTTCCAGTAAGCCAGGACGACGTCGATCTCCCTATCCATCATGATCCTCTCAGCGTCGCTGAATAGCGGGACCAGAGCAGATATTCACTCAACCAGACGTGGTCAAGGAAGCCTGCAGCGTGACCCAGGTCACTCGCGGAGGGCCAACCTGAATCGCGTTCGCGCGTCCATCGGTGCGACAAGGTTTTCCTTCGAGTCGGGAGATCAGGTTGAGTTCTCGTAGAGCCATGTGGGGGTTCGGGACCGCGGCGGTGCTGGTCGCGGCGCTGGCCGGCGCGGTGGCGGTCGCGCAGGCGGAGACGGATCCGGCAGGACCGGCTGCGCTGCCCGCCGGTTGGAGCGTGCAAGATCGGGATCTGGTGTGGACCGCGCCGGAGCCTGTTACGACGCGGGCGGCGGCGGTGGAGTTCTGGTCCGGGGATCGGATGCTCGGGCGGGCCCGGCCGGGGGCGGAACTGCGGTCGTACCACCTCGATCTGCCTGTGGATCTTGATGACCTCCAGGTGCGTGCGGCCGGCCGCCGGCTCGACGCGCCGCCGGTGAGTGCGCGGCGCGGTGCCGCGGCTCCCGTGCTGCCGGGGCAGCGGCCCGCCGCGGCCGTCGATCCGGGTGTGGCGGGGGCGTTCGAGACCGTCACCGGCGAGTACAGCCTGCCGGGCGTGCGGGTGCCGGGCTTCGAGACCGAGCTGGAGCGGCGGGCCGTGGTGGTCGCGCCGAAGAACGCGCCCGGACCTCGGCCGCTGGTCGTGCTGCTGCACGGCGTGCACTACACGTGCCACGGCGACGAGGGCCAGACCGACCAGTGGCCCTGCCCGCCCGGAACGACCGAATCGCCCAGCTTCCGCGGCTATCTCTACGCGCAGCAGCTGCTGGCCTCGCAGGGCTATCTGACGGTCTCGGTGTCGGCGAACAGCATCGACGGCCAGCCTTCCGCCGGGTCGGTCGTCGAGACCCAGGCACGATCATCGCTGGTACGGCTGCATCTTGCCGCCTGGGCCGACTGGGCCGCCGGCCGTGCCGGTGCGCCCGCGATCGTGCGCGCGGCCGGGCGCGCGGACCTGTCGAAGGTCATGCTGGTGGGTCATTCGCGCGGCGGTGAGGGCGTCAACCAGGCCGCGCTGGACAGTCTCCGCCCGCCGCCGGCCGCGCGGGACGGCTACCACGGCGAGGTCCGGTGGACGGTCCGCGGCGTGGTGGGCCTCGCGCCGACCGCGTTCGGGCAGAACCCGGTCCCGGAGATCCCGTCCGTGACCGTGCTGCCCGGCTGCGACGGCGACCTGTCCGACCTGCAGGGACAGCAGTACGTGGACGGTACGCGCGGGGTCGGGTCGGGCAGGGCGCTGCACAGTGCGCTGTACGTGATCGGCGCGAACCACAACTTCTTCAACAGCGAGTGGACGCCCGGCCAGTCGGCCACCCCGTCGTGGGACGACGCGCCGTCCGGCGACGACGCGTTGTGCGCGGCCGGTGCTGCGGCCCGGCTCACCGCGTCGCAGCAGCAGGCGGTCGGCGCGACCTACCTCGCCGCCGCGGCCCGCCTCTTCCTGGCCGGCGACGACCGGGTCCTGCCGCTGCTCGACGGCAGCGGCGTGCGGGCGCCCTCGGCCGGCCCGGCGCGCGTGCTCGGTCACGCGCTCGGCGGTGCGCGCACGCCCGCGCTGATACCGGACACGACGGTCACGGTGACCGGCGCGCGGCTGTGCGAGATGGTCACGGACGGCTGCCTCCCGGACCGGGGCGCGCCGCACTTCGTCCCGTTCGCCGGCGTGACCGAGGAGCCCGGCCGGTACGCGATCCGGCTCGACGGCGCCGCCACCGTGCGCCCGCAGGCCGCCGCCTCCCTGACCGGCGCGAGCGAGCTGGCCCTGCGCCTGATCGTGCCGCCGAACACGACCGGGAACCGGTTCGGCGTGGCGGTCACCGACGCGGCCGGCCGGCGGGCCGACCTGGGCGAGGTGACGCTGGACGGCCTGCCCGGCACGTCGTACACCTCGTCGTACTGGGCGCAGGAGGCCCGGATCCGCCTGCCCCGGCCGCTGACGTCCGTGACCGGCCTCGAACTGACCCCGCGCCAGGCCGGTCCCGCCTGGCTGATCGACGCGTGGGGCTGGCGGCCCGGCCTGCCGGCGCCGGCCCCGGAGAGCCCGGCCCGGGTCGACGTCGGCGAGCTCACCGTGGACGAGGGTGACGCGGGCACGACGACCCACCGGGTCCCGGTCGAGGTCACCGGCGGCGCGACCGGCCAGGTCAGACTGTTCCTGCGCGACCCGGCCACGGGCGAGCAGCGCTCCTGGGTCGCGGACGTCACGCCGGGAACATCGCGTATCGACGTGCCGATGGAGGTCGTCGGCGACACGCTGTACGGCGGTGACCAGCACTGGGCCGTGTACGCGAAGGCGGTCCGGAACACGCTGGTCGGCGCGTTCGAGGGCGGCCTGACCGTCCGCGAGAACGACCCCCGCCCGACCGTGACGATCGAGCCGTCCGAGGTCACCGCGGCCGAGGGGGAGGCGCTCACCTGGACCGTGCACCTGTCCGCGCCGGCCGCGGCCTGGCTGGCCGTGACGTTCGAGATCAAGCCACCGGCCGGGCCCGAGCTGTCCACCACGGACGTCGACCCGGTCTGGTACCGCCAGCACACGTTCGACGACCCGGAGCCGTCCCGCCAGCTGTCCGAGGCCGGCCTGCGCCTGTTCGTCTCGCTGCCACCCGGCGAGACCACCGCGGACCTCGTCGTTCCCACGGCCCGCGACGACCTCGCCGAGGGCCCGGAACACGTCCGCTGGCAGGCGCTCACCTACGACGCCGACGGCCCGGTCCCGGCCGGCTTCGCGGACGGCACGCTCACGGACGTACCCACGGCCGGCTCTTGAGGTCAGGCGCTGCCACCGATCATGGTCGGTGGCAGCGCCAGGTCGGGCAATGGGCGCCCCCGGTCGGCGACCTAGTCCTGCGCGCGCTGGCCGGTGTTGCCGTGCACGGGCGCGCCGTCGGCGTTGTAGCCGTCGCCGCCGCACATGTTCGGCAGCCGCCCCGGAGAGCGTGTCGAGGAAGCCGCCGATCTGGCGCCGCTGGCCGTTGACGAACGAGTCGACCGGCTCCAGCGGCTCGCTGGTGCGTTCCCTGGTTGCGGCGCCGGCGAGGAGTTTTAAGCCCTCACGGGGCCGGCCCTTGTCCTCGTCCGAGCCGGCGAGCGCCAGCTGGGCCCGTTCGGTCTGCCGCTTCACGGTGTAGAGCGCGTCGCCCGGATTCGCGTCCGAGCCGGCCATGGACATGCCGGACAGTGCGACCGCGCCGGCGATGACGCCGACCACGACCGCGCCGCGGGCACGCAGTCGACGTCCGGCGTCGCCGCCGCTGGGCGCCCGCGTTGCATGGCTGTGGTCGACGCCGCCGATGCCCTCTCGATCTGCGGTTGCCGCCAGCATGGTCCCGAGCGAGGCACGGAAGCCAGGATCGATGCCGACGCCCGCAGGCATCTCCGAGAGGGCCCGAACGACAGCTACCAGCGGGTCGAGCCGCTGATCGATATCCTGGCCCGGAGAATGTGGTGGCGTCTTCGCTTCCGCCCTGGCCAGGGCGGCGAACCGGGTTGCCGGCTCGCTCGTCGGCGATCTCCTCAACCGCATCCTCTGTGTGACGAACGTGAACCGTGCCTTCCGGACCTGCGGTGTCTCGATCGCGCCCACCGTGGTGACGTGATCGGCGACGGCCGCGTCCGGCCCGCGGTCCGTGTTGAGCACATCGCCGGTGAGGTGCTGCCTGGATGCGAGACGGTCGGCGACCTGGTCGCGGGCGATCGTGACCAGCCAGGCGCCGAGGTCGCGGCCCTGCTGGGTGAAGCTGCCGATCCGCTTGAGCGCGTGCAGGAACGTGTCCGACGTCAGGTCCTCGGCGAGTTGCCGGTTGCCGACCCGGGATCGGATGAAACGGAAAACCGTGTCCACGTAGCGGTCGTAGATCAGCCCGAACGCCTCGGACTCGCCGGCTTGGGCGCGCTCGACCAGCTTTCCGACCCCGCTTGAGTCCGGCGCTGTGCTTCCCGATGACGTGGCGTGCGTTCGCGGGGACTCCGCAGCCGGGATGGTGTTCATCCACCTCGGCAATTCGGTCACGATCAGGGGACTCTGCGGGGGAGGGGCGGCTTCTCTCAGCAGGTCGTCAGGGACGGTGCACACCAATGCCTCCGCAGCAGCGACGGCCTTGAGGCGGGCACGCCGCCGGGCGAGTTCACCGCCGGCCAGGCGGGACTCCACGATCTGATCGACAAGGCCGAGGACGTCGATGGCCAGTTCCTGCATGGTCGGCTCGTGCAGGCGGGGGGTGGAGCCGTCGTCGGAGGTGTTCACCGGTTCTCCTTCCCGGACAGACCCGTGGTGCCGGCCGCACACACCTCGCGCGTCATGTTCTCCTTCTCCTCCGTCAGGAGGCGCTTGAGACGTTCGCGAGCCAGGTGCAGGTGCTGGCGGACAGTGGCCTCCGTCTTGCCGACGACGGGGGCGATCTCCTGCGCGCTTATCCCATCAAGGAAGCACGCCATCACCTCGCGCTGAGCCGGAGAAAGAGCGCCCAGCTGCTGTATCACCCATTCCCAGCTCTCGTGCTCGCTCAGTTCCGGGCACATCTCAGCCTCGGGAACGAGGTGGCCTCCGGCGATCTGGCGTTTCAGCCGGTCGGCGTCCCGTTGCCGGCGCTTCGAGAGTTCGTTTCTGACCGCCTGGCTGGCGTAGGCGACCGGGTAGATGGGACGCCCCGGCGTGTTCCAACGCTGGTAGAGGCGGAGCATCACCTCGTTGATCGCTTCCTCGGCCTCGGCGACCGCGCTGCCGTGCGAGACGCCGACCGCGATGCCGGCCATGATCCCCATTTTCAGGAGGCGGGGGTATATCGCGTCATAGAAGTTGTCGAAATCCAGGAGGTCTGGCATGGAGATCCCGGTATCGGGCCGGGCGCGGTGATCAGGCGGCGCCTGAATCAAGCCCTTCTCCATTCGGATCACGGCCAACCTCCGGTTCGTCGTCGCGGACTGTCCGCCCTCACCTCCCTGGATCCGCAGGACCGAGCCCGTGTGAAGGTGCCCTCCGCACTTTTTTGAGACGGCGGTCATTGCCGGGTCAGGACGAGCACTCCGACCACGATCACGGCCGACACCGAGGCGATCGCCGTCACCACCACCGAGGCCGAGACGGCGTAGACCCCGCCGATCCCCACCAGCATTCCGTTGATCATCCCCAACAGCCCGGTGGTGCCCGGTCCTCGAACATCCACGACGTCCCGCGGAGGCCGTGATCCGGTGACGTCCGCGATGCGCTGCCGCGCAGCACCGGTCTCGTTCTCATCGTCGATGCTCATGTTCGTCCTGCCCGTGACCCGGACGGTGCCGTTGCACCGCTCTCCTGACCTGAGATCTGTGGCCGGGCCGTGGCGTGAAGATCGGTGGCTGGCGCATCGAGGCGCTGCCGCCCGCCCGTGGTCTCGCCGAGCCTCGAGACCACGGACAGCCGGTACGAACGGATCAGGACAGTCCCGCCGCCTTTGCCGCCAGCTCGTAGCTGCGGACCCGCGCCTGCGGGTCGTACACGCCGCAGAACAGCATCAGCTCGTCCGCGCCGGTCTGGTCCACCAGGTCCGTGAAGCGGCGCGCGACCGTCTCGACGCTGCCGCGGGCCTGTGATGCCGAGTGGGCCGCGATCATGTCGCGGGCGGCCTCCGGGACCCCGTGGCTCTCGGCCTGTGCGGGTGTGGGGAGCGCGAGCGCGATCTGGCCGGTCATGGCGCCGACCTTGGCCACGTCCATGGCGCGGCCCAGGCGGGCGGCCTCCTCGTCGGTGTCCGCGACGATCGTCTCGACGCAGATCATCACGTACGGCCGGTCGGCCCAGCGGGACGGCGTGAACAGCTCGCGGTAGCGTGCCGCGGCCGCGACCGTGTTGTCCGGGCGGATGTGGTGGGCGAGCGCGATCGGCAGCCCGAGCCGCGCGGCCAGCTCCGCGCCGGCCGGGCTGGAGGACAGCAGCCACGGCGCGGGCCCGCCGGCGGCCGGCGGCCAGCCGTTGATCAGCGCGACGCCCGCCTCGCCGGACAGGTAGCCGATCAGCTCCGCCACGTCCGCCTGGTACTCCGCGTCGGTCGACGGCTCGCCGCCGCGGCGCAGCCCACGGATGATCTTCTCGTCGTGGGTGCCGGGACCGCGGCCGACGCCCAGATCGATGCGGTCCGGGTGGAGCGCGGCGAGCGTGGCGAACTGCTCGGCGAGCGCGAGCGGCGCGTGGTTCGGGGCGAGGACGCCGCCGGAGCCGAGCCGGATCCGGCCGGTCTGCGCCGCGTAGTGCGCGATCAGGACGGCCGGGACCACGCTGGACGCGATCCCGGCGCCGTGGTGCTCCGCGAACCAGACCCGCCGGTATCCGAGTTCGTCGACGGCCTTCACGGCGCGCCCGGCGGCGTCGAGCGCCTCCGTGGCCGTCCGCCCGTCCTCGGTCAGCGCCAGCTCCAGTGCAGACAGTGCGATTCCCATGCCGCCACCCTAGCCACGCTCCGCGATGATCCCGTGGTCGGCAGTTTTCAGATCAAGGGCCGGCCGGGGGTACGGGTCAGGCCGCCGCGAGCCCGGCCTTGACCCCGCGGGTGACGTCGTCCGCGAGGATCTGCGGCGTGCCCGCGGCGATGCCGTCGAGCGCGAGCGCGGCCACCAGTGCGGGGTCGATCTTCTGGTCGGCCGGGATGGAGGCGGCCATGTCCGTGTCCATGAAGCCGACGTGCAGTGCGGAGACGGTGATGCCGCGCGGGGCCAGCTCTTCGCGTACCGCGTCGGTCATGGCCCATCCCGCGGCCTTGGCCGCGCTGTAGGCGCCGGCCCACGCCGGGTGGTGCCAGGAGAGCACGGACAGCACGTTGAGGATCGCGCCGCCGCCGGCCGCCTCGATGACCGGTGCGAACGCGCGGGTGACGGTGAGCGTGCCGAAGTAGTGCGTCTCCATCTCCAGGCGGATCAGGTCGGTGTCGCCGTCGAGCAGCGCCTGCCCGGTGGCGGACCCGGCGTTGTTGATCAGGAGGTTGACGTCCGGCGCGGCCGTGACCGCGTGTCGCACGGAGGCGGGGTCGGTGACGTCGATCCGCACCGGTACGACGCCGGGCAGGTCGATCGTCTCCGGGTCGCGTGCACCGGCGTAGACGGTGGCGCCGCGGGCGAGCAGCTGGGATGCGAGGTGGCGGCCGAGACCGCGGTTGGCGCCGGTGACCAGCGCGACTGCCTGGGTGAGTTCCATGCGCTTTAGATTACGCACATCATCTAACAGGTCAAGGGTAATAGATGACACACCACATCTATACTGGGGATCATGGGACGGGTATCGCAGGCACAGGCGCAGGAGAACCGGAAGCAGATCGTGCGGATCGCGGCGCGGCTGTTCCGCGAGCGCGGGGTGGCCGGCGTCAGCGTCGCGGACGTGATGGCCGAGGCCGGTCTGACGCACGGCGGCTTCTACAAGCACTTCGCCTCCAAGGAGGCACTGGTCGCGGAGGCGGTCGCGCAGGCGTTCGCGCAGCGGGCGGACCTGCTGGCCACCGTGCCGCGGGACGCGTTCATCGCGGGCTACCTCTCCGCCGCGCACCGGGACGCGGCCGGCGACGGCTGCCCGTCCGCGGGCTTCGGCGGCGACCTGGCACGGGCCGGGCAGGACGCGGGCGCGCGGGCGGAGTACGCCCGGGGCGTCGAGATGTACGCGGACTGGCTGGACGGCGACCTGGCCACGCTGAGCACCATGGTCGGCGCGATCATCCTCGCGCGCGCCACCGCCGGCACGGACGTCTCCGACCGCATCCTCGCCACCGCCCGCGACCGTCTGGTCCCGCGCGCGGTCTGAGAGCGCGGTCTTGAGAGCGCGGTCTGAGCGCTCAGTGGGGGTGAAGGTCCCCGCGACGCCCGCCGAGAGGGTGGCTGCGGGAGGACGCCGGCATCCCCGCGTCGTTCCGGGCGGCCGGCGTCGACGAGCACGCGTTCCTGGCCGCTGCCGCATCAGGCGGTTGAACGCCCACGCGGAACAGGGTGCGCCCGCGAACCCGCACCTGCCGATGCTCGACGACCTGCGGGAATTGATGCGCGAGGCCTGCTACGGCACGGCCGGGCCCGCCCGGCCCGGTCCGTGCCCGCAGCGGCTCACCAGTGGGTCAGCAGCAGATGGTTGACGATCAGCGCCACCGCGGCCTGGACCCCGAGCCAGGCCCGGTGGTGCCGAAGGGGCAGCATGCCGGCGCCGGCGAGCAGCCAGATCGCGAACGGCAGCCAGATCCGCTCGACCTCGGCCTTGCTGTAGCCGGACGCGTCCGCCGCCAGGATCGCCAGGACCGCGGCCGCCACCAGCACCCAGGTCGCGTGCGGGCCCCGACGGGGCATGATCCGCGGACGGACCGCCCGGACGGCGCGCGACGCGGCCCGGCGCACGATCGCCGCGGCGGCCGGCCCGGCGCTGACCGTGAGCGCGGCCAGGTTCGCCCAGACCCAGTACGCGTACCGCCGGTCCGTGGCGATCCCCTGGTAGTACCGCTCGATGACCAGGTGGTATCCGGTCGGCCACCAGAATCCGGCGGCGGCGAAGGCGGCCACGACCACGGCCGCGCCGACCGGTGCCCACACCGCGATCAGCACCCGGGTCCGGGCGAGCACCAGCACGGCCAGCGCGATCGGGGCCATCAGCACCAGTCCGTACGACAGGAAGCAGCCGAAGCCGAGCAGCACGCCCGCGGTGAACAGCCGGACCGGGCGCCGCCGCACCGCACCGGACGCCAGCAGCGCGATCCCGGTGGCGGTGACGCCGGCGAACAGCCCGTCCGCGGACACGCCCACCCACACCGCGCCGGGGAACAGCACCACGAACGGCACGGCGGCCCGCGCGGCGTCGTCCGTGCCGAGTGACCGCACCGTCCAGGGCACCGCGACCGCGATCAGCGCGCCGGTCAGCACGCACAGCATTCCGGCCCAGCCGCCACCGCCGAGGCCCAGCCGGTCCAGCGCGACGAAGACCAGCAGCGCGCCCGGCGGATGCCCGGACACGTGCGTGGTCCACGAATCCGGCTGGAAGTCGAGGATCCGGCCGGTGAACCCGGCCAGCATCGCAGGCACGTCGGTGACGCCCGGGACCTCGTGCAGATATTCGTGTGTGGTGGTGAGCCGGCCCGCCACGCCCCGGTCCCAGCCGTCGACCAGCGCGAGCGCCAGCGTCCAGGCGACCGCGGTCGGATAGGCCACGACCGGCAGCCACCGCCACGACAGCGTGGCAGCCACGCGCGGGCCGTGGACGCAGACCAGGACCGCGATCGCCACGGCCGGCGGGGTGCCCGGTCCGGCGTGCGGGAGCCAGTGCGCGAACAGCGGCGCGGCCGGGGCGTAGACCGGCGATCCGGCGAGCCACAGCAACCCGCCGACGACCGCGGCGACGACGACCAGCCCGATCGCGAGCCCGCCGGCGACCGCGTCCGGATGGGGCCTCGGCCGTGTCCGCCGGGCGAGGTCCGGGCTCGGCCCGGTCGGATCCGGGCTCATCCGCGCAGCGGAGCGTCGGCGAACTCCGCCATCCCGGCCGCCGGCAGCACGGCGGCCCGGAAGCCCAGCTCCGTCTCGGCCCGCCGCGGCGACGCGACCACGTGCCGCACGTCGCCGAGCCGGAATTCCCCGGTGGTCACCGGCGTCGGACCGCCCGCCGCCTCGGACAGCGCCACAGCCATCTCACCGATGGTCGCCGGGTGGCCGGAGGCGACGTTGTACGCACGCCAGCCCGGCCGTGCCGCGGTCGAGACCAGCGCGGCCACGTTCGCGGCCGCCACGTCGCGCACGTGCACGAAGTCGCGCCGCTGACCGCCGTCCTCGAACACCCGCGGCGGGCGGCCGGCCGCCAGCGAGGACCGGAAGATCGCGGCCACCCCGCTGTACGGCGTGTCCTTCGGCATCCGCGGCCCGTACACGTTGTGGTATCGCAGCGCCGCCACCGCGCCCCCGGTCTGCCGCGCCCATGCCGAGGTCAGGTGCTCCTGCGCGACCTTCGTGGCCGCGTAGACGCTGCGCGGGTCGAGCGGTGCGTCCTCACCGATCAGCCCGGGGACGAGCGACGCCCCGCAGTCCGGGCAGACCGCCTCGAACCGTCCGGCGGCGAGGTCGGCCTCGGCACGCGGCTCCGGGCGGGACGGGCCGTGCCGCGGGCACTCGTAGGCGCCCTCGCCGTAGACGACCATCGAGCTGGCGAGCACCAGGCGGCGTACCCGGGCACGGGCCATCGCGGCCAGCAGCACCGCGGTGCCCAGGTCGTTCGCGCCCACGTAGTCCGGCAGGTCGTCCAGGTCGACGCCGAGCCCGACCATCGCGGCCTGGTGCACCACCACGTCCACGCCGGAGAGCGCATCGTCCATCGCGGTCCGGTCACGGACGTCCGCGACCCGGACCGGGCAGCCGGCGATCTCCGCCGGGATCGGCGCCCGGTGCGCGGCCGGGCTGCCGGAGTCGATGACGGTCACGTCGTGGCCCGCGCTGAGCAGCGCCTCCACCACGTGCGATCCGATGAAGCCGGCACCGCCGGTCACAAGCACATGTGTCACGGTGCCGACCGTAGGGCCGCGGCAGGGGTTCGGCGGCGTACGTCACCGGACGGTAAGGGTTCGTCATCGTTCGATAAGGATTCGCGGGCCGGATCCCTCATAGCGTGCGGAGCATGACCGATGTGGTGCTGCCCTGCCGTGATGAGGAACGGGCCCTGCCGGGCCTGCTGACCAGGATGCCGGCCGGCTACCGGCCGATCGTCGTCGACAACGGCTCGGCCGACGCGACCGCCGCCGTGGCCCGCGCGCACGGCGCGGAGGTGATCACCTGCCCGCAGCCCGGCTACGGCGCCGCCGTCCACGCCGGGGTCCTCGCCGCGGACCCGGACGACGGCGTGGTCTGCGTGATGGACGCGGACGGCTCGTTCGACCCGGCCCAGCTGCCGCTGCTGGCCGATCCGGTCCGGGACGGGCGGGCCCGGCTCGCCACCGCCCGCCGCCGCCCGGTCGCCCGCGGGGTGTGGCCGCTGCATGCGCGGGCCGGCAACGCGGTGCTCGCCCGCCGGCTGCGCCGCACCACCGGGCTGCAGGTCCACGACATCGGCCCGATGCGGGCCGTCCGACGCGACGACCTGCTCTCGCTCGGCCTGCGCGACCGCCGCTTCGGATATCCGCTGGAGTTGCTGATCGCGGCCGGGCGGGCCGGCTGGGAGGTGCTGGAGGTCGACGTCGACTACCACCCGCGTGCGGCCGGCACCCACTCCAAGGTCACCGGCACCGTGCTCGGCACGGCCCGCGCCGTGCGTGACATGAGCGCGGTGCTCGCCCGATGACCGGCCAGATCCTGCTGCTGGCCAAGGCGCCGGTGCCGGGCCGGGTGAAGACCAGGCTGTGCCCGCCGTGCACCCCGGAGCAGGCCGCGGGCGTCGCCGCGGCCGCGCTCGCGGACACCGTGGACACCGTCACCGCGTCGGCCGCGGACCGGCGGGTGCTCGTCCTCGACGGCGCCCACCCGGCGCCGCCCGGCTGGACGGTCACCGCGCAGCGCGGCGGGCCGCTGGGGGAGCGGCTCGCGCACGCGTTCGCCGACCACGCCGGCCCGGCCACGATCCTGATCGGCATGGACACCCCGCAGCTGACCACGGCCGGGCTCGACGCGGCGCTGCGTCTGCTGACCGGCTGGGGCGGGCCGGACGCGGTGCTCGGCCTCGCCGCGGACGGCGGCTGGTGGGCGCTCGGCCTGCGCGATCCCGGGGGCACGAAGGCTCGCGCCGCCGTCGCCGGGTTGCGCGACATTCCCACCTCCCGGTCCGACACCGGCGCGCGGACGCTCGCCCTGTTCCGCGGCGAGGGCCTGCGGGTGGCGCTGCTGCCGGTGCTGCGCGACGTGGACACCGCGGCCGACGCGGCCGAGGCCGCCGCGCTCTGCGCCGGGGACAGCCGGTTCGCCCGTACCGTCGCGGCGGTGGGCCTGTGACCGCGGTCTTCGAGGACGCGTTCCGGCGCCTGGAAGCGGGACGGCCGGCCACGATCACGGTCCGGGACGTCACGTTCGAGCCCGCGCTCTGGTGCCGGGACGACCTGCCCGGCGACAGCGTCCTGCGCGACGCGTGCACCGGCCCCACGCTCGACGTCGGGTGCGGCCCCGGCCGGCTCACGGTCGCACTGGCCCGTGCGGGACGGCCCGCGCTCGGCATCGACGTCAGTGCCGCCGCCGTCCGGATGGCACGGCGCCGGGGCGCGTCGGCGCTGCTGCGGGACGTGTTCGACCCGCTGCCGGGGGCGGGCCGCTGGGAGCACCTGCTGCTGGCGGACGGCAACATCGGCATCGGCGGTGACCCGGTCCGGCTGCTGCGCCGCTGCCGCGCGCTGCTGGGACCGTCCGGCCTGCTGCACGCGGAACTCGCGCCGCCCGGCACCCCGACCTGGTCCGGCACGGCGATCGCGCGCAGCGGCGCCGGCGCCACCACGATCTCCTGGGCCGCCGTCCCGATCGACGACCTGAGCGGCCCGGCCACCGCGGCCGGCCTGCGCGTGCTGCACACCCGGACGGAGGCCGGCCGATGGTTCGCCACCCTCACCCGCCGCTGAGTCGCCTGTGGACCTACCTGACGACGCCGCTCCCGCCGCCACCGGGATATCTGCGGCGCGGGCCGTTGCGAGCGGGCGCGTTCCGGTCCGGTGGCCGCTCCACCGCGCTCACCGCCCGGCTCGGCGTGCTGCTCGGCGCCGCGTTCGCGGTCTGCTTCGTGACCGGGCTGCTCAGCCACCTCATCCAGCATCCGCCCGGATGGTTCTGGTGGCCGTCGCGTCCCGCCCGGCTCTACCAGGTCACCCAGGGCCTGCACGTGGCGACCGGTCTCGCCTGCGTGCCGTTGCTCGGCGCGAAGCTCTGGGCGGTCTATCCGCTGCTGTTCACCTGGCCGCCCGCGCGCAGCGTCACGCACGCGGCCGAGCGGGCGGGCATCGGCGCACTGGTCGCCGCCGCCCTGTTCCAGCTGGTCAGTGGCGTGCTCAACGTCTCCCGCTGGTACGCGCCGATGCCGTTCCTGTTCACGGCCGCGCACTACTGGATCGGCTGGCTGGCGATCGGCGCGTTGCTGCTGCACCTCGCGGTCAAGCTGCCGATCACTCGCGCGGCCCTGCGCCGGGCACCGGACCGGAGGCCGGCAGAGGGCGCCGGCCCGCTCGGCGCTGTCCCGGCCGGGCCCGCCCGCACCGATGCCGCGCCGTCCGGGCCGTCCGCGACGGATCCCGCGACGGCCGGGCCGCCCAGCGTCCGTGCCGCGCCGTCAGGGCCGTCGTCCGAGCCGCCGGAGCCGCCTGCCGAGCCGCTCGCCGCGTCGGCGTACCGGCGGGAGCTGCTCGTCGGGGCCGGGGCGGCGGCCGGGCTGATCACGCTGTTCACCGTGGGCCAGACGGTGCGCCCGCTGGCGGGGCTGGCCGTGCTGACCCCGCGCCGCCCCGGCACCGGGCCGCAAGGCCTGCCGGTCAACCGGACCGCCGCCGACGCGGGCGTGCTCGCGTCGATCGCGGACCCCGGCTACCGGCTCGTCCTGGACGGGCCGGTCGGCGTCCGCCACCTCGACCTGGCCGCGCTGACCGCGCTCACCCCGCACACGGTCCGGCTGCCGATCGCGTGCGTGGAAGGGTGGAGCGTGACCGCCGAGTGGACCGGCGTCCGGCTCGCGGACCTGGTCGCGCTGGCCGGCGCCGACCCCCGCCGCAGCCGGGTGGTGGTCGAGTCGCTGGAGGAGCACGGCGGCTACCGCGCCTCGACCGTCACGTCACCGCACACCCACGACCCGGACACGCTGCTCGCGTTGCGCCTCAACGGCCAGATCCTGGACCCGGACCACGGCTATCCGGTACGCCTGATCGCCCCGAACCGGCCGGGTGTGCTGCAGACGAAGTGGGTTGGCCGCCTCACCGTCCGGGAGGAATCGTGAGAGCGTTCCGCGTGCTGTCGGCCGTCGCCGGGATCGCGGCCATGGGCTACGCCATGATCGGCCTGTTCACCGCGCCGGACGCCCGTCCGGCCGGCACACTGGCCTTCCTCGCGGCCGTGCTCGTCGTGCACGACGCGGTCTGGATGCCGATCGTGCTGGTCGCGGGCCTGCTCGTGACCCGGTGGGTGCCGCGCCGGGGCCGGTCCGCGATCCGGGTGCTGCTGCTCTGCGCGGTCGCGCTCGCCGCGGTCGGGCTGCCGCTGCTGCTGAGCCCCGGTCGTCCGCCCGGCCCGGCGGCGCACCCGCTGGCGTACCCCTTGATGGTCGTGATCGTGCTCCTGACCGCCGGCCTGCCGGCGCTGGTCCGGGGGCGTAAGGAAACCGAAAGGACGGCGGTCGGCGACCCCGGGCCCGATCCTCGGTAGCGTGAGCCGGATGGGACACCGGGTGCTGGTGGTGGACGACGACCCGACCGTCAGCGACGTCGTGCGCCGCTATCTGGAACAGGCCGGCTGCGAGGTCCGGCTCGCCGCCGACGGTGCGACCGGCCTCGCCGCGATCGCCGCGGAACGGCCGGACCTGGTCGTGCTGGACCTGATGATGCCCGGGATCGACGGCATCGAGGTCTGCCGGGTGTTGCGCCGGCAGTTGCCCGCGCTGCCGATCGTGATGCTGACCGCGCTCGGCGAGGAGGCGGACCGGGTGCTCGGCCTGGAGGTCGGCGCGGACGACTACGTCACCAAGCCGTTCTCGCCGCGTGAGCTGGTCCTGCGCATCCGGTCCGTGCTGCGCCGCAGCGCCGGGGCGGACGCGCTCGCGGACAGCGCCCCGACCGTGCTCACGGACGGTGACCTGACCGTCGACACCGGCCGGCGGACCGTCACGCTCGGCGGCCGGCAGCTCGGGCTGACCGTCCGCGAGTTCGACCTGCTGGTCTTCCTGCTGAGCAGCCCCGGACGGTCCTGGTCGCGGGCGGACCTGCTCAGCAAGGTCTGGGGCTGGCAGTTCGGCGACCAGTCGACCGTGACCGTGCACGTGCGCCGGCTGCGGGAGAAGATCGAGCGCGATCCGGCCGAACCCCGGCGCATCCTCACGGTCTGGGGTGTCGGCTACCGCTACGAGACGACCGGCGCATGACGGGCGACGGCTGCTGCGGCGCGCCCGGTCCGGCGATGTCCTGAGGGTATCGCCAGGGCTGAAAGAGGTCTTGGACAGCCATGTGTGTCGATGGAACGGTGGGATCGCGGCCCGATGAGAGCGGCGATTCCATTCATCTGCACGAGGACTGTGTCATGCGCGTTTTTGTCACCGGCGGGACCGGCCATTCCGGTTCGTACATCATTCCCGAGCTCGTCGCGGCCGGCCATGAGGTCACCGGACTGGCCCGGTCCGAGGCGGCCGCGGCGGCGATCTCCGCGCTCGGCGCGAAGGTGCGCCGCGGGGAACTGCAGGATCTCGACGGGCTCAAGGAGGCGGCCGCGGACGCCGACGGCGTCGTTCACGTCGCGCACCGGCAGGATCTGCTGGTCACCGGCGGGATCGACGCCGTGGCCGCGGCCGAGGTCCCGATCATGCACGCGTACGGCGAGGCACTGGCCGGAACAGGGAAACCGCTGGTCGTGGCCGGAAGCATCGGCTCGTCCGGACCCCTGGGGCGGCCGGTCACGGAGGAGGACTCGGCCTTGATCGCCGGCGACGAGCACCGGGGCACGCTGCACGCGCGCAACGTCGTGGAGACCACGGTCATCGGGCTCGCGGAGCGGGGTGTGCGGTCGTCGGTCGTGCGGATCGCGAACATCGCGCACAGCACCACCGACCGTGCCGGCTTCCTCCTGCGGCTGATCGCGCTCGCGAAGGAGAAAGGATTCGCGGGCTATCCCGGGGACGGCGCGAATCTGTGGAACGCGGTGCACATCCGGGATGTCGCGTCGCTGTTCCGGCTGGCGCTGGAGAAGGGGCCGGCCGGCAGCTACTGGCACGCGGTCGAGGACGGGGGTGTGCCGTTCCGGGAGATCGCCGAGGCCGTCGGCGCCCGGCTGGGCGTGCCCGCGGTGAGCATTCCGGCGGACGTGCTGATGGTGCCGGGCTACTTCGGGTTCCTCGCGAACATCGTCACGCAGAGCTACCCGGCGTCGAATCTCATCACCCGCCGGACGCTCGGCTGGGAGCCCGCGCAGCCGCGGCTGCGCGACGATCTGGACAACGGCCACTACTTCCCGGCCGGCTGACGGTGGCGGCCGTGTCGTCCCCGCGGGCTCGACGCGGTGGGGACGGCACGGCCGGGTCGCGGGCGCGCCTGGCGTACCCCCTGATGATCTGTGGCGCCGGGGTGGTCCGCAGCCGTAAGGGATCCGCAAGGACCGGGCGGCCACGGCGTGGGTAGCGTGAGCGCATGAGGGACATGCTGCTGATCGGCGTGTACGCGTTGCTGGCCGGCGGCGTGGTCGGCGTGGTGGGGGCGACCGTGCTGCGTGCGCTGCGTGGCCGGTCGATCCTGGTGCACATCCTGCTGCTGCTGGCCGTCACCGTGCTCGCGGTCGTGGCCGGTGTCGTCACGGTCGCGCAGGCGATGTTCCTGTCCGGGCACGATCTGCGCGTCGTGCTGGTCACGGTCGGGGCGTCCGCGATGGTGAGCCTGGTGCTCGGTGCGCTGTTCGGGCGGCGGCTCGCCGCGGCCGCGGTCTGGGCGCAGGCGGCGCGGGAACGGGAGCGGCACCTGGAGGCCGGTCGCCGGGAGCTGGTCGCCTGGGTGTCGCACGACCTGCGGACGCCGCTCGCCGGGCTGCGCGCGATGGCGGAGGCGCTGGAGGACGGCGTGGTCGGCGACCCGGCGACCGCGGCCGAGTACCACCGCCGGATCAGGGTCGAGACGGATCGGATGACCCGGCTGGTCGACGACCTGTTCGAGCTGTCCCGGATCAACGCGGGGGCGCTGCGGCCGGAGGTCACGGACGTACCGCTGCGGGACGTGGTGTCGGATGCGCTCGCCGGCGTGGCGCCGCTGGCCGAGAGCCGCGGGATCATGCTGGTGGCGGCGGAGACGGGGTGGCCGGTCGTGCGGGCGGGGGAGCGCGAGCTGGCACGCGTGATCGGGAATCTGCTGGTCAATGCGGTGCGGTACACGCCGGTCGGGGGGACGGTCCGGATCGAGGGCGGGCGTGAGCGGGACGCCGTGTGGCTGGCGGTGTCGGACACGTGCGGCGGTATCGCGGAGTCGGATCTGGGGCGGGTGTTCGATGTGGCGTTCCGGGGGGAGCGTGCGCGGACGCCGGATCGGGCGGAGACGGTCGGGGCTGCCGGGGGCGGGCTGGGGCTGGCGATCGTGCGCGGGCTGGTCGAGGTGCACGACGGGCGGGTCTCGGTGCGCAATGCGGGGGACGGGTGCCGGTTCGAGGTGCGGCTGCCCGTCATCATTCGGTAAGGGTCTGTCCGGGGCGGTCCGGGGTCTACTGAAGGGGTGATTACTCCTCGTCGTTCGCTGATGGCTCTGGTTCTCGTCGTTGTCGTGACGGCCGGCCTGTACTGGTTCCAGCCGTGGAAGATCGTGACCGATCGTGAGGTGGCGGAGTCGTTGACGGTGGTGGGCGTGCCGTCGTCCTCCCCGGACGCTCAGCCGCTGGGTTCTGCGACGCCTGCCGGCCCGGTGCTCGTGCGTCAGGGCGAGTTCATCAGCCATGAGCACGACACGACCGGCCTCGCGCGCGTGATCCGCGACCCGGACGGCTCCCACACGCTGGAGATCGCCGGTCTCGACACCTCCGACGGCCCGGACCTGCGCGTCTGGCTCTCCGACCAGCCCGTCCTTCCCGGCACCGCCGGCTGGCGCGTCTTCGACGACGGCGCCAGCGTCGAGCTGGGCCGGCTCAAGGGCAACCGCGGCGACCAGGCCTACGTCATCCCGCCCGGCACCGACCTCGACCGGCTGACCAGCGTCACCATCTGGTGCGTGCGGTTCTCGGTCTCGTTCGGCGCAGCCGACCTCGCCTGACCGTCCTATGTGGCCATGACCTCGGCGGCGGTCGCACCGGCCGCCTTGCCGAGCAGCCGCCTGAACGCCGCCCGCTCCTGCTCGTCCGGATTCGCCGGCGCCGCGTCCTGCGCCTCGCCCACCCTGCCGCACCGCGTCATCAGCGCCTCCCGCCCGCGGCAGCGCCCGTTGCCGAGCTTCGCTCCCCGCCCGCCACCGGCATCAGAACCGGCTGGTCATGCCGGTCCGACCGGCGACGGCTCCCGGGCCTGACGCGCCGCGGCAATCATTACGACGGTGGCCAGCAGGACGAGCACAGCGCCGGCGTACAGCGGTCCGGTATAGCCGAGCCCAGCCGCGATAACAACCCCACCGAGCCATGCCCCGACCGCATTCCCGACGTTGGAGGCGGAGACGTTCGCACTGGCCGCGAGCGCCGCCCCGCCGGCCGCGTCCGTCACGCGAGTGATCAGCCCCGGCACGCCGGCAAATCCGGAGATCCCCATCAGGAGCATCAGGACCACGGACGCAGCGCGGCCGGCCGCCAGCACCCCGAACAGGATCAGCGTCAGTGCGAGCGCGACGAACGCAACGATCACCGTGGCATCGCGGTGTCGATCGGCGGCGCGCCCGCCCACCAGGTTCCCGATCGCCAGCCCCGCGCCGTAGACGACCAGCAGCCAGGCGACGTCCGCACCGGTGAAGCCACCCACCTCGGTGAGCGTATAGGCGATGTAACTGAACGCCCCGAACATGCCGCCGTACCCGAGCGCCGTCGCCGCCAGCGTCAGCCACACCTGCCGGGACCGGAACGCGCGCACCTGATCGCGTAACGAGGCCGGTGCTCCGTCGCTGTCACCCGCGCCGGGCGGGACCAGCGCGAGGATGCCGGCCAGCGCGACCAGCCCAACCCCGGTGATCACCCAGAACGTGGCCTGCCATCCCCAGCGTTCGCCGATCAGCGCGCCGAACGGGACGCCGACCACGTTCGCCACGGTCAGCCCGCCGAACATCACCGCGACCGCCCGCGACCTGCGGTCCGGTGTGACCAGGGCGGCCGCGACCAGTGACCCGATCCCGAAGAACGAGCCGTGGCAGAGCGCCGCCACCACCCGGCCGAGCATCATGATCTCGTAGCCCGGCGCGATCGCGCACAGCAGGTTTCCCGCGACGAACAGCGCGACCAGGCCGGTCAGCACCTGTTTGCGCGGCCTCCGGGCGGTCGCGGCGGTCAGCACGATCGCGCCGACCGCGACGCTCAGCGCGTATCCGGAGATCAGCCGTCCGGCCGCCGCCTCGGAGACGGTGAAGCTCGCGGCTACCTGCGGCAGCAGTCCCGCGATGACGAACTCGGTCAGCCCGATTCCGAACCCGCCCGCGGCCAGCGCGAACAGCCCGCCCGGCATCCTCATCCGCACGCCTCCCGCGCCATGTTTACGCAAACATCGCCCCGCGACGATCGCACCCCGGCCGGTGGCAGTCAAGGGCGGAGAGCTTTTCAGGTCTCCTTCGGGCGCGGTCCGGTGCGGACTCCGTGCGGCGTCGCGGGGAGCTCCGCGAGCGCGGCCGCGCGGATGCCACGGGCCGCGCTCCCGCGGACGATGTGTGCGAACGGTCAGGGGCGCTGCGAGAGGAGGCGGGAGATGTTGGCGATGACCTGGGGGTCTCGGAGGTAGATCTTGTGGCTCTCGACGGGATCGCCGATGTAGCCGACGGGCAGGACGACGGCGTTGAAGGGGATGCGGGACGGGTCGACGTTGTAGTACTCGACGTAGCCGACGCCGTGGGCGACGTCGTACCGGGTGGTGGAGATGTTGACGTCGCCGGTGCCGAGCATGGCGTTGCCGGACTGCACGGTGGTGCCGATCGAGCCGACCAGGTAGGCCGCGTTCGCGTCGACGCCCAGCGTCGAGGAGGTCACGCCGTACGTCGTGGTGCCGTAGCTGTGCGCCAGCAGCAGGTTGTAGGAGCCGCCGGGGACGGTGCCGGTGGCGCGCAGGCCGTCGGCGAAGCGGGACAGCGGCTCCGCGGCCGCTTCCGCGAAAGACCGGCGGAAGACCTCGCCCAGACCGTCCGGCGCGTCGTAGCCGAGCCACAGCGTCGCGGCCGTGCCCGGCGGCGCCTGCGCCACCACCGCGTCCATCCGCTCCAGCATGGCCGGCGTGGTCGCCAGGTCCGACGTCATGCCGGGCACGTAGGTCACGGTCCGTGGCGCGGTGTCCGGGTTGCCGATCGACATGATCAGCTGGCCGTCGTCCGCGGGGTCGATCTTCAGCAGGTAGGCCGGCGGCCGGTCGCCGGGCGCGGTCAGCCGTGCCTGGATCGCCTCCATCGCCGCGACCTTCCCGGTCGATCCGTGCATCACGTCGAGCTCGGGGTTCTCCCGGTAGAGCCGATGCTCGGCCAGCGCACGGTCGAGCAGCACCCGGTTCGCCCGGTCGCGGACCTCGACCGGCACGCCGTCCAGGCCGCCGATCAGCTCCGGGTGCGTGGTCACCATCCGCTCGCGCGCGTCCGCGTCCCGTCGCTCCCACCAGTCGTTGACCGCGTGCGGGTCCGTGTTCGGAGCCGGGAGCGTGGTGACCGCGAGGCCGAGGCCGTCGCGCGGCACGCCGTCCGTCTCGGCCAGCAGTTCGCGGTAGAGCTGGGAGGTGCGGGCGTCCGCGCTGCGGTACCGGCGGGCGGCGTCGTGCACGTCCTCGGACAGCCGCTCCAGCTGCGCGCTCTCCGTGTGCAGGAACGGTTGCAGCGCGGCCAGCGCGGACCGGACCGCCGCACCCGCGACGGCGGCGCCGGGCAGCCGGCCGAAGTCGGCGTCGGACGCCGTGCCCGCGGCGGCCTGCTTCTCGTCGGCCGGCCCCAGCTCGGCCGCGGCCGAGGCCAGGTCGCGCGCCCCCTTGGACATGCCCTCGGGCTCCACGTAGTAGTGCACGGGTGCCTCCCGTTCGGATCGCCGGATGCGGTGACGGTAGCGGCGCGGCACCCGGCACCGGCAGGTCAGAACTACCCCGTACCCCCTGGGTAGTTATCACCTGCCGCAGGCAGGCCCGCGGCCGTAGCGTCGCAGCGGGAACCCAGGAGAGGAGTGAAGCGGATGACCACGGCAGAGGCGGTCAGATCGGCGCTGCTCGGCTACCAGCAGGTGCTCGCCGCGATGCTGAGGGACGTCACCGGCGACACCGGCCGGCTCACGATCATCGCCACGGCCGCGGCGGCGAGCGCGGCCCACACCGAGGCCGCGGCCGGACACCTGACGACGGCGCGCACCGGCCTCACCACCGCCTGGACCGGCCTGGGCAGCGAGACGTTCCAGGAGAGGACGGCCACGCTGCCGGCCCGGTGCACGGACGCCAACGCGCTCTGCGCCGCGCTCGGTGACGGCCTGCACCAGGTCGTCACCGAGACCGGGCGCACCCAGCTCATCATCACGCTGCTCGCGCGCACGTTCATCGCGCGATCGAACGGCATCATGGGCCGGGTCAACGCGATGAACCCGGTGCCGGACTCGGAGCTGACCGCGGCACAGCAGCTCGGCACGCGTTTCGTGGACAACGCCAAGACCCACCACCAACGCCTCGACGGTACGCTGCGCGCGTTCGCCGAGAGCGTCAACGCCCGGACCGCCACGTTCACCGCTGGTACACCAGACCCTCGCCGATAGCCAGGCGCGTCAGCTCGGAACGGCGGCGCTGGCCGGTCTTCTCGCGGATCCGGTCCAGGTGCGACCGGACCGTGCGGACGCTGATCGTCAGGGTGCGCGCGATGTCCACGTCCCGCTCGCCGTGCGCCAGCAGCGACAGTACCTGGCGTTCCCGGTCGGTCAGCGCCGTCCGTGCCGGCGGTCGCGCCACCGGGCCGCCGAGCATCCGGGCCGCCAGCGACGGCGAGACGTAGCTGCCGCCGTCCGCGACCCGGCGCATCGCGGTGGCGATCTCCGGCGCGTCCGCGAACTTGGTCAGGAACCCGCGCGCGCCGGCGGCCATCGCGGCCAGCACGTCCGTGTCGTGCGCCTGGGCGGCCAGCACCAGCGGTTTGTGCCCGGCCTCCGCGACCGC
The DNA here is from genome assembly GCF_000717135.1 of Catenuloplanes japonicus. Classification (GTDB taxonomy): domain Bacteria; phylum Actinomycetota; class Actinomycetes; order Mycobacteriales; family Micromonosporaceae; genus Catenuloplanes; species Catenuloplanes japonicus. Next base: position 194,673 of record NZ_JNXY01000024.1, on the reverse strand, counting down.
CAGCACCGCGCTCGCGCCGCCGTGCTCCTCGAGCACGACCACGCCCTGCGGCGACCGGTGCGCGAGGAACTCGTCCACGGACCCGGTCATCGGCCCCCGGACCAGGCCCGGGGCCTCGTCGATCACCCGGGCCAGCGCCTCCCGGAACAACGGGTGCTGCTCGACCACCGCCACCGTCGTCGTCATCGCCGGAACTCCTGTCTCGCACCCTGCACGGACAGCTCAGGTCCGACAGGCAACAACGACACCAGATCTTTCGGGGGTACGGATGCGCGCACGCCGTCGTAGCCGAGCGCCTTCGCCGCGTCCGCGTCCGCGAGCGGATAGCGGATGCCGCGGTCACCGACCAGATAGGACGGTGTGTCGTCATCGCCGCCGATCAGCACGCCGGTGCCGGGTGGCAGCCAGACCGCGTCCGCCGCGGTCGCCTGGTTCTCCGGCGCGGGCAGTGCGCGGGCGTTCGCGGGCAGCGGCGGTCCCCCGGCCGTCCACAGTGTCCCGTCGGCGGTGCAGAGCGCATCGGCCAGGTCGCCGCCCGGGACCGCGTCCGGCAGCCGGTCCGGGTAGCCCGGGTTGTCGTCACCGTTCTCCACCAGGTCGGCGGCGATGTCCGCGGCCGGCACCGGCAGCGCGCGCGGTTCGCCGTCCGGATAGGCGGCGCGGTTGGCCGGGTTCCCCACGATCAGCGCGGCCTCGGTCTCGGTGATCGGGCGCAGCGCGGTCGTGGTCACCAGGTAGTAGCGCGATGCGCCGCCGACGTCCTCGGTCCGCAGCACCTGCCCGGACCTGCTGCGTTGTCCGTTGCCGCCCAGCCGCGGGCCCTGCCGGCCGGCTCCCTCGACGGCGAGCGGGGCCAGCGGCGGGCCTTCCGGGATCGCGTCGAGCCATTCGCGGGTGACCGGCCGGGGCTGGACCGCGTCGTAGCCGAGCGCGACCGCGGCGCCGTCCTGCAGTGCCATGCGCCGGCCGGCGGTGATGAGGTGGCGGTCGTCGTCGGGGCCGGTGACGAGGAGGGCCCGGTCATCGAGGCTCCGCCGGTCGTCCGGACGGTCCTGACCGGCCGGCGGGGGTGCCAGGCCGCCGATGATCAGCGTGGTCTCGGTGCCCTCGGTGCAGACCGCCCACGGGCCGGTGATCAGCTGGTTGCGGGCCGGCAGCGTCGCGGGCGCGTCCGGGATGCCCAGCGGCATGCCGCGCGGCGCGTCCGCGAGCCGGGCGGCCGTGATGCTGACGGTCCGGCCACCACCGATCAGCAGTCGCGCGGACGCGTGGTTGAGCACCGGGTGCAGCAGGCCGTCCGCGCCGAGCACGAAGCCGGCGCCGGACTCCTTCTCGATGACGATCTGGCCCGGCCGGCGCCAGTCCGCGCTGGTGCCGGGCCGGAACACGGAGTAGACGAGCACCGCGACGGCCGCGAGCAGCGCCGCACCGGTCCCGGAGGCGGTGGCGATCACGGTGCGGCGGCCGGGCGCGATCGGGTGGTTCGCATCCCCGAACTGCACCGCCGAGACGACCCGTCGACGGAGGAACCTGTAGGCCTGAAGCTGATCCCGTTGCGTCCACATCGTGCGCTCCCCGTCACCGATCCGCGTTCTACGGGCTACTCCGTACGAATCGCAAAAACGGTTCACGTGCGGTGTGGATATTTCTCAGGCCTTGGTCGGCAGCGCCGACAGGGCCACGTCCACCACCTTCATGAGGCTCTGCCGGGAGGCGCCGCCCGCGGCCTCGACGGCGATTCCGCCCGCGACGGTCGCGACGTAGGCGCCGAGGGAGGCGGCGTCGGCGTCGGCGGGCATCCGGCCTGCCCTGATGGCGCGGGCGAACACGTGCTCGAGATCGTTCCGGACGTCCGTGCGCAGCGAGGCGAGTTGATCGACCACGTCGTGGTTGTCGTCGCTGCAGACCAGCGCGCCGCCGACCATGAGGCAGCCCTTCGGATGGTCGGGCATGGTCCCGTCGCGGACGACGCCTTCCAGGTAGTTGCGCGAGGCCTGGACGGGGTCGTCCACGGCGAGCGCCTCGGCCCGGCGGGCGAGCCTGGTCCGCATGTAACGGTTCATGACCTTGTCGAAGAGCGCGCGCTTGTTCCCGAAGGCGGCGTACAGGCTGGGGGCGCCGATGCCCATGCTCGCGGTCAGATCGGCGATCGACGTGCCGTCGTAGCCCTGGCGCCAGAACACGTCGATCGCGCGGTCCAGTGCCTGGTCGGCGTCGAACTCTCGCTGCCTGCCACGCGGCATGCCGGCCTCCTCTGCTGATCTCACCCGCACAACCGCAGCAGGGTGGCAGACCTTCCCGGAGGCCTGGCCACCGGGTGTCGATCCTAGGTGGCCGGCGGCCACCGCCGGACGTCCGGCGGTGGCCGCGCGCGTGTCACATCGCCTTTGCCAGGTGGCCGCCGTCCACGAGGATGGTCTGGCCGGTCAGGAAGCTCGCCCGGTCGCTCGCGACGAAGACGACGGCCTCGGCGATCTCCTCCGGTGTGCCGAGCCGGCCGAGCGGGCTGCTCTCGGCCATCTTCCGGAACCGCTCGGCGCCCATGAACTCGGTGACGTTCTCGCTGGACACGTTGCCCGGCGCGATGCCGTTGACCCGGACGTTGGCCGGGCCCCACTCGACCGCCCACGACCTGGTGTACGCGTCGATCGCGGCCTTCTGCGCGCCGTAGGTGGACATGTGGGGCATGTGGCGTGTTCCGGCCATGCTGCTGATGTTGACGACGGCGCCGCCACCGCGGGCGGCCATGCCCCGGGCGAAACCGGTGGTCAGCGCGAAGGCCGCCCGGATGTTGACGTCCCAGGACTCGGTGTTCGCGGCGAGATCCTGGTCCAGGCTCGGGCCGATGCTGTTCCGGTAGCTCGCCGCGTTGTTGACGAGCACGTCGACGTCGCCGGCCTCGTCGATCAGCCGGTCGACGTCGGCGGCGTCGCTGAGGTCGGCGAGGATGAAGCGGGCCTCGCCGCCCTCGGCGCGGATGTCGGCGACGACCTCGTCCCCGCGCTCCTGGTGCCGGCCCGTGATCAGCACCGTGGCCCCGTCGCGCGCGAAGGCCTGCGCGGTCGCGGCGCCGATCCCGCCCCGCGCGCCTGCGCCCGTGATCAGGACAGTCTTTCCCCTTGAGTGCATGACTCTCCCATATCTGTAGCGAACGTTATCTTTAACGCTCGCTACAGATATAACCAGGTGGATCCCGGGCGCGCAAGCCGAAGGCCCCCTGGCCGAAGCCAGGGGGCCTTCGCGGTGCTTTCGGGCTATCGGCTCAGGCCGGCCACGGCGAGTGCGGCGTCGGCGGCGTCGCGCAGGACGGACTCGTCCATGCCGGCCTCGGTCAGTGCCTCCATGCCGCGCAGCACGGCCAGGAGGTGGTGGGCGGTCCGGCGGGCGTCGCGGTCGGCGGGGATGTCGCCCGCGGCCTGGGCGCCCTCCACCTCGGCCTGCAGCAGGCCGGCGATCGTGGTGAACGTCTGCCGGGCCCGCGTGGCGACGTCGGGGTTCGTGGCGGCCAGCTCCGCGGTGGACTTCGCGAGCAGGCAGGCGCGCGGCGGGGCGGACGGATCGCCGACGGTGGCCATCACGTCGAACAGGGCCCGCAGCCGCTCGGCGGACGAGGACTCCGGGCCGCTCAGCCGCGCGCGCAGGCCGGCCGCGGCATCCGTGCAGTAGCCGTCGAGGACCCGCAGGAACAGCGCCTGTTTGTCGCCGAACGCGCCGTACAGGCTGCCCTTGCCCAGGCCGGTCGCCCGCATCAGGTCGTCGAGCGACGTCGCCGCGAAGCCCGAGGTCCAGAACGTCTCGGTCGCGGAACGCAGCACCTGCTGCTCGTCGAACTTCCGTGGACGCGCCATGCCCCGACGATATTAGTTCTGGACCGAACGGTCAACGTGTGCTTGTATTTGACCGATCGGTCCGGAACTAGGGGAAGTGACAACTCATGAGCGAGCTCGAAGGCAAGACGGCGCTGGTGACCGGCGGTGCGTCCGGTATCGGCCTGGCCGCGGCCACCCTCTTCGCGGCCGAGGGGGCCGAGGTCTTCATCACCGGCCGGCGGCAGTCCGAGCTCGACGCGGCCGCCGCGTCGATCGGTGCCACCGCGATCCGCGGCGACATCTCCGACCTGGACGACCTGGACGCGATCGCGGCCCGGATCGGGGCGAGCGCGGGACGGCTGGACGTGCTGTTCGCGAACGCGGGCGGCGGCGACATGCTCGCCCCGATCACCGAGCTGCGGCCGGACAGCTTCGACTACGTCTTCGGCACCAACGTGCGCGGGACCGTGTTCACCGTGCAGAAGATGCTGCCGCTGATGCCGGACGGATCCTCGATCGTGGTGACCGGCTCCACCTCGGCCAGCCGCGGAAACCCCGGATTTGGCACGTACTCGGCCTCCAAGGCGGCGGTCCGGCAGTTCGCCCGGATCTGGGCCGCGGAACTGGCCCCGCGCAGCATCCGGGTCAACGTGCTGGTCCCCGGCCCGACCGACACCCCGGGCCTGCGCAGCATCGCGGGGGACGAGGTCTTCGTGCCCGCGCTGCTCTCCCAGATGGCCGCCACCACACCGCTGCGCCGGGTGGCGGATCCCGCCGAGATCGCCCAGGCCGCGCTCTTCCTGGCGAGCGCCCGATCCAGCTTCATGACCGGCAGCCAGCTCTTCGCCGACGGCGGCGAGGTCCAGGTCTTCCCCGCCGCATAGTGGGCTTTCGTCGCGTCCGCGCGACTCTGCGAGTGTTCGGGTCAGGTTTCGAGTGATGTCCGGGGAAATGGCGAGTCACCCGTCAGCGCTTCGTCCAATCGCCACTCTCACGCGGACGCGACTGCAGGCGGACGGCCGCCTCAGCGGGAGGGGGAGGAGGCACCGTCCCAGCTGGCCAGGAAAGCCAGCGCCTCGGCGGAAGGGGAACCGGGCGGCGCGCTGAAGGTGAAGATGATCAGGCGCGGGTCGGCCGGCAGGTCGAGTTGCTCGTAGTTGAGCTCCAGATCGCCGCCGACCGGGTGGCGGAGATGTTTGACGCCGCTGTGGTGCAGCATCACCTCGTGGTCGGCCCACCGCACGCGGAACTCCTCGCTGCGCGTCGCCAGCTCGCCGATCAGAGCGGTGAGCTGGCGGTCGCCGGGATACCGGGCCGCCGCGGTCCGCAGATCGGCGACGACCGCGGCCGCCGCCGACTCCCAGTCACGGAAGAACGTGCGCGCCGCAGGGTCCAGGAGCAGGAACCGGCCGAGGTTGCCGCTCGCCACGATCCCGGGACAGAGCGCCCGCCCGAGGCGATTGACGGCGAGCACGTCGAGGCGGTCATTGCCGACGAAGGCGGCCGCCCCGGTGACCGCGTCGACCAGGTGCCGGATCACCGGCCGCACGGTGCCGGCCTCGGGGGCGGCAGGTGCCCGCCGGCCGCGCGGACCGGCCGCGCGCGCCAGGTCGAGCAGGTGGGCCCGCTCGGCGTCGTCCAGCCGCAGGGCTCGGGCGAGCGCGTCCAGAACACTCGGTGAGGCCTTGCTCATGTCCCCGCGTTCCAGCCGCGCGTAGTACGGCACGCTGATCCCGGCCAGCACGGCGACCTCCTCGCGCCGCAGCCCCGGGACACGCCGCTGCCCGTACGACGGAAGGCCCACGCTCTCCGGCGTCAGACGTGCGCGCCGCGAGGTCAGGAACTCCCGGATCTCGCCCCGCGCGTTCATCACCGCCCCAGCCTAGGCCGCGTCACCCGGCCGTGGGGCACCCTGCTGGGGTACGGCTGACGAGGTGTCACAGCCCGGCCCGATCGGTGCTTGGCTCGGGTCTCATGAGAGCGATCCACATGTACGGGGCCGGCGATGTGCGCGTCGTCGAGGTCCCCGATCCCGTCCTCGCCGCGGACACCGATGCGATCATCCGGGTGGTGCGCGCCTGCGTCTGCGGCAGCGATCTGTGGCCGTACCGGGAGATGCCGTCCGGTGGCCCCGCCCAGGCGATGGGTCACGAGGCGATCGGCGTAGTCGAGGAGACCGGTGCCGGCGTGCACGGTGTCCAGCGCGGCGACCTGGTCGTCATGCCCATGTTCTCGACCGACGGGACCTGCGAGTTCTGCCGCGAGGGCACCCTGTCGGGCTGCGCCCACGTCGGCTTCTTCGGGCGGGCCGGGGCGGCGGGTGCGCAGGCCGAGGCGGTACGCGTCCCGTACGCCGACGCCACGCTGGTGCGGGCCGGTGCCGAGACCGGCGACGACGAGGTGCTGCGGTCCCTGGCCACCCTGTCCGACGTCATGGCCACCGGTCACCATGCCGCGGTGACCGCCGGGGTCCGCCCAGGTCACACCGTCGCGGTCATCGGTGACGGTGCCGTGGGTCTGTGCGGGGTGATCGCCGCCCGCCGCCTCGGCGCCGAGCGGGTCATCGTGCTCGGCCGGCACCGCACCCGCACCGACCTGGCCCGTGACCTCGGCGCCACCGATGTCGTCGCCGAGCGCGGTGCCGAGGCGGTCGAGCGGGTCCGCGAGCTGACCGGCGGCACCGGCGCCCACGCCGTCCTCGAGTGCGTGGGAACCGAGGAGTCCACCGCCACCGCGATCGAGATCGCCCGTCCCGGGGGTGGGGTGGGCCGGGTCGGCGTCCCGCACTATCCCGCCGTGCCCCAGGCCGTTGCCGCCTGGGTCAAGAATCTGCACTTCGGTGGCGGCCCAGCGCCGGTGCGGGCCTACCTCGACGAGCTCCTGCCGGATGTGCTGAACGGCACCATCCGGCCGGGACGCGTGTTCGACCGGACGACCAGCCTCGACGGCGTCCCGGACGGGTATCGCGCGATGGCGGCCCGGGAGGCGATCAAGGTGCTGGTCACGCCGTGATCGTGAGGTGCCGTGATCGCTGGACCAGGTCGATGAGGATCGGATTGGTGCAGAGCGCTTCGCGGCACCACCAACGCCGGACGGCCGGGGACGAAGCCGTCCGGGCCTACTCTGCGAGTCGCTGGTCGGCGCCTTGATCAGCGGCAGCTTTCACCGGCACCTGCCGGTGATCGGGGCGTCCCCACGTCGTTCTGGCAACGTCGGGGACGCCCCGGTCTGGCGCCCGATCGCTTCTCAGCCGACCAGCGTGCCGGCCAAGCGGTAGAGGTCGAGGACCGCGGCGGCGATGGGGACCAGCGCGGTGAGCGCGACGAAGTCCGCCACGTCCAGGGCGCGCGCCCAGTGCGGTGACGCCGGACGGCGTCCGGCGCGCACCGCGAACCACACACAACCGAGCGCGGCCAGCACGGTCGCGCCGCCGATCAGGGCGACAGCGGTCGCGCCACCGGTCGTGGCGGTCCGTACCGCGGCCCCGGCCAGCACCACGGCGCCGCCGAGCAGGAGCGCGGCATACTGAGCGACCGAGCGGAAGCCGCGGCTGCGGACCAGCAACGCGATCCCGGCGGCCGCGATCAGCAGCGTGCCGAACGGCGCGCCGGTGATCATCAGGACCAGCGAGCCCGTCACGACGGCCACGGCCTGCGCGACCAGCAGCGCGGTCAGCGCCTGCTCGGTGCGCCGGGCCAGGCCGGAGGTCTCCGCGGCGGTCCGCGGGCTCTCACCCGCGCGGAACGCGGTCATGTCCGCCGGAACCTCGGGCGCGGGCACGCCGCCCAGCCGGAGCGCCAGGCTGGGGAACACCGGGCCCAGAACCAGCGCGAGCACCATGATCACCGCGGCGGCCGCGCCCGGCGTGACGCCGTCGACCAGCAGCGATCCGGCCGCGACGGCACCCACGCCCGTCGCGCCGGCCGCCACCGTGAACCAGGGCCGGTGACGGGGCAGCAACACGGCCGCGAGCGCGGCGCCGCCGGCCGCCGCGGCGAGTCCTCCGGCCAGCGCCGGAGCCTGACCACCGGGCAGCACCAGCCGGTAGGGCAGCGCGACGATCGAGGCCAGCAGCACCGGCGGGCCCGCGGCGGCCAGTGCCGCGCCCACGACCGGTGCACCCTTGCGGGCCACCAGGAACGCGGCCAGCAGCAGCAACGCGCCGAGCAGCACGGCCGCGAACGGCCCGTAGACCCCGGACCACGCGCACGCCACCCCGGCCGCGACGAAGGCGAGCGCGCCGATGCCCGCGGCGGTGCCACCGGCGATCTCGCGAGTCCACCGTCCTCGCGCGCCGTCGACCGCGCTCGCGATCGCGTCCACCGGATCATCAAAGATCATCGGGGGTACGACCTGGGCCGCCGCCACCAGATGCAACAGCTCGCCGTCGCGCAGGCCCACGGCGGTGACCGTCGCCTCGGCCGGCAACGGCGCGCCGCCCACCCGGCACAGCGTCCACGCGTGGGCGTCACCGGCGCTGCCGGTCATCCGCCGCAGCACCGGGATCAGCTCCGCGATCGTGCACTCCCCGGGCACGGCCAGGTCCACCCGGTAGCGTTCGCCCGCCACCGTCACCCGCCGCGGCATCCCCGGCGGCGGCGCCGGCGGCCGATCCGCCTGGTCGACCGCCTCCCACGCGCTGGTCCGCCGCACCTGGGCGGGCCGGCGTGCGGGAACCGCGGGCGGTTGCGGCAGCGCCGCGGGCCGCGACGCAGCGGGTCGCTGATCGGCCCAGCCCGGCATCGCGGGGACCGCCGGCACCGGCACGGTCCCGCCGCCCCCGGCGAGGGCCGGGTAGGCGCCGCTCGCACTGGCGGTGGGATACGCGCCGCTGGCGGTGACGGTGGGATACGCGCCGCTCGCACTGGCGGTGGGATACGCGCCGCTGGCGCTGACGGCCGGATAGCCGCCGCTCGCGGCCGACTGTGCGGCCGGCGCGGTGAACGCCGAGTAGCCGGGTGCCGCTGCCGGGAACGCGGGCTGCGCCGGCGGCTGCCACCCGGACTCCGGCGTTACCGGCTGCGGCGCCGTTGTCCCGCCGGTCACTGCGCCTCCTCCAGCAGCGGCGCGAACATCTCGGCGCTCGTCGCCGCCAGCCGGCGGAGGCCGTCGTTGACCGCGGCGGTGACCAGTGAACCGACGGTCGCGGAGTCGTACCGGCGGAGGGTTTCGGGGGTGATGCGGATGTCGGTGAACTCGCCGCTGCCGGTGAGGAGCGCGACGACCTCGCCGTTGGGGGAGTGGCCGGTCAGGCGGGTGGCCTCCAGTTCGCGCTGGAGCGTGAGGACGCGGGCGTTGTTCTGCTCCACGCGGGCCAGCGCGTCGTCGAGTTCGGTACGCAGGCGGTCCATCTCGGTGTCCATGGCGGGAATCCCCTCAGTCGGTCTGGCGGAGCAGCGTGCGGAGCTGGTCCGCGATCTGGATCAGCTGGGCGGTGACGGCGGCGATCCGGGTCAGGCCGATCACGTCGAGCTGGGTACGACCCGCCTGCACGGCCGAGGCCAGCGAGCCGGTCGTGGACAGCGACAGCGCGCGGGCCGCCGGATGGCCGTGCGGCTGGGAGAGCAGCGCCGCGACGGTCGGGTTGGTGGCGCCGACCATGGCCGCGTAGCTCTGCTGCGTCATCGTGACCACGGCCGCGGCCGCCTGGGTCTGGCCCTGCAGCGTGCTCACCAGCGTCGTCATCTGCTGGAACAGGTCCACGACGGTCTTCAGCTTCTGGGCCGCGCCGTCCGACGCCGCGCCGACCGGCCAGGCCTGCCGCAGCGCGGTCTGCGCGCCGCTGACCTTGCCGATCAGGCCGGTGATGGTCTGCACGTGCGTGAGCAGCTGGGTCAGGTGCGTGAGGATCTGCTGCGCGTCGCCGCCGATCAGCAGCGGGAGCACGGTCGTGCCGGGCCCGCGCCCGCCCGCGGCCGCGTCCATCGCGCCGGACGAGGGGAACGACACCATGTCGTCACCGCCCGATCCGGGGCAGGCCGTCGACTATCCGCAGGAACTCCGCGCTGGTCTTCTTGTCCGCGTCCGCGTACTTCTCCGCGGTGCGCTGCACGCGCTTGCCGATCTCCGCCAGGATCATCTCCATCGCCTTCAGCGTGGCGGCGAGCTCGGCCTGCGCGGTCCCGGCCGCCGCGCCCGCCTGGGCGCCGATGACGCCGTAGCTGCCCACCGGCGGGGTGAGGCCGGCCAGCTGTCCCGTGGTGTTGCCGATGTCCGTGGTCAGGCCGCTGAGCTGCTGGACGACGCGCAGCACCTCGGAGACCGACACCTCGTAGCGATCGCTCATGCCGTCTCCTCCGCTTCGCTCCTCCGCCGGCCTGAGTCAGAGCACTGCGCCACTGATTCGCTCGCAAGCTCGCTCATGCCGCCAGGCTAGGTAACCGCGCGGGCGGGCGGGCACGGCGTATTTACCCACCGGCTGTCGGCGGAATTGCCCATGTGGAGGACCGCGTCGATGCCGCACCGTGGTGGTCATGCGGGGAACCCAGTCGGAGATCGTGCTCCAGGCGCCGCCGGAACTGCCGAGGGCGTCCGGTGGCGGCAGCGGCATGCAGCAGCTGCTGTTCATGCTGCCGATGACGATCGGCATGGGCGTGATGGCGTTCGTCTACATCGGCCGGTCGGCCAGTGGCAACGGGCTGATCGTGTTCGGCGTGCTGTTCGCGATCGTCATCGTCGGCGTGATCGTGATGGGCGTGTCCCGGCACGGCGCCGCAGCCCGCGCGCAGATCAACGACGAGCGCCGCGACTACCTGCGCTACCTGTCCGGCCTGCGTGACCAGGTGCGCGCCGCGGCGCAGCAGCAGCGGGCCGAGATGACCGAGGCACTGCCCGCGCCGGAGACGCTGCCGCAGCTGGCCGGCACCGTGCGGATGTGGTCGCGGCGGCCGGCGGAGACCGCGTTCGGCCGGGTCCGGATCGGGGCCGGGCCGCAGCGGGCCGCGGCGGCGCTGCGCGCCCCCCAGACCGCGCCGCTGGACGATCTGGACCCGGTCTCCTCCACGTCGCTGCGGCACTTCATCCGCGCGTACGCCACCGTGGACGCGCTGCCGGTCGCGGTGTCGCTGCGCGCGTTCACCCGCGTGTCGGTCGCCGGCGACCCGGCCGCCGCGCGGGACCTGGTCCGGGCCATGGTCGCCGGCCTCGCCGTGCTGCACGGGCCGCACGACCTGCGGATCGCGGTGTGCGTGGCCCCGGACCGGCTGACGGACTGGGCGTGGGCGAAGTGGCTGCCGCACGCGGCGCACCCGTCCCGTACCGATGCGGCCGGTCCTGCCCGGCTCTTCACCACGGACGCGTCCGGCCTCGGCGATCTGCTGGCCGCGGACCTGACCGGACGGCCGGTGTTCCAGCGTGGTGCGGGCGCGCCGAGCGGGCTCGCCCACGTGATCGTGGTGACGGACGTGTCCGCCGGGCCGGTGCCGGGCGAGGGGCTGTCCGGCGTGACCGTGCTGGACGCGTCCGGCCACGAGCCGCCACGGTCGCCGGCCGTGCTGGAGCTGGTCGCGTCCGCGGACGGACGGCTCGGCGTGATCGGCGAGCACACCGTGCTGGTCGGCACGCCGGACCGGCTCGGACCGGTCGCGGCGGAGGCGATCGCGCGGTCGATGACCGCGTGGCACCACCCGGCGCCGGTCGCCGCGGACGGGTCCCGCGCCGCCACGACCACGCTGCCGGACCTGCTCGGACTGGTCGAGCCGTGGCCGCGGGCGCTGCCGGCCCGCAGTGCCCGGGACCGGCTGCGCGCACCGCTCGGGCTGGCGCCGGACGGCACGCCGATCGAGCTGGACCTGAAGGAGTCGGCCGAGGGCGGCATGGGCCCGCACGGGCTGGTCATCGGCGCGACCGGGTCCGGCAAGAGCGAGCTGCTGCGCACGCTGGTCACCGCGCTGGTCGCCACGCACTCGTCGGAGACGCTGAACCTGGCGCTGGTCGACTTCAAGGGCGGCGCCACGTTCACCGGGATGACCGGGCTGCCGCACACCTGCGCGGTGATCACGAACCTGTCCGCGGAGCTGAGCCTGGTCGACCGGATGGGCGACGCGCTGCGCGGCGAGATGGTCCGCCGTCAGGAGTTGCTGCGCGCGGCCGGCAACTACGCGTCGGTGCGCGACTACGAGGCCGCGCGGGCCGCGGGCGCGGACCTGCGGCCGCTGCCGTCGCTGCTGGTGATCATCGACGAGTTCTCCGAGCTGCTGTCCACCCGGCCGGAGTTCACCGAGCTGTTCGTGATGATCGGACGGCTGGGCCGCAGCCTCGGCATCCACCTGCTGCTGGCCTCGCAACGGCTGGAGGAGGGGCGGCTGCGCGGGCTGGACAGCCACCTGAGCTACCGGATCGGGCTGCGTACGTTCTCCGCGGCGGAGAGCAGGACCGTGCTCGGCGTGCCGGACGCCTACGAGCTGCCGGGCGAGCCGGGCGGCGGGTATCTGCGCGCGGACACCACGACGCTGCACCGGTTCAAGGCCGCGTACGTGTCCGGGCCGCTGACCAGCCGCTCGGCGACGGCGCCGGACGCGGTCCGGCCGGTGCCGTTCGGCCTGGCCCCGATCCCGGCCGCACCGGCCCGGACGACCGTGACCACGCACAAGGTGTCCACGATGGACGCGCTGCTGACCCGGCTGGCCGCGCACGGGCCGGAGGCGCACCGGATCTGGCTGCCGCCGCTGGACGAGTCGCCGTCGCTGGCCGAGCTCCCTTTCGAGAAGGAGCTGCTGCGTGTCCCGGTGGCCATTGTGGACAAGCCGTTCGAGCAGCGCCGGGACCCGCTGACGGTCGACCTCTCCGGTGCGGCCGGGCACGCGGTCGTGGTCGGGGCGCCGCAGAGCGGGAAGAGCACGCTTCTCCGTACCCTCGTGTCCGCTCTTGCCCTGACCTGCACCCCGCGGCAGGTGCAGTTCTTCCTGATCGACCTCGGCGGTGGCGCGCTGTCCGCGCTGGAGGGGCTGCCGCACGTGAGCGGCATCGGCGTCCGCCAGGATCAGGAGCGCTGCCGTCGGGTGATCGCGGAGGTCACCGGGCTGCTGGCCGAGCGCGAGGAGGCGTTCCGGCGGCACGGCATCGACTCCGTGGCCGCGTTCCGGCGCCACCCGCCGCCCACAGTGGACGGCCGCGAGTTCGGCGACGTGTTCCTGGTCATCGACGGATGGATGGCGTTCCGGCAGGAGTTCGAGCCGCTGGAGGAGGCGGTGCAGACGCTCGCCGCCCGCGGCCTCGGCTTCGGCATCCACGTGGTGCTGTCCGTGAACCGCTGGATGGAGCTGCGCGCGGCGATCCGCGACACGCTCGGCACCCAGCTGGAGCTGCGGCTCGGCGACCCGTCCGACTCCGTCGTCAACCGCCGTGCGGCCGCGACCGTGCCGGAGCGCCCCGGGCGCGGCCTCACCCGCGACGGCCTGCACTTCCTCGCCGCGCTGCCCCGGCTCGACGGCGATCCGGCCGCGCTGGTCGCGCACGTCGCCGCGGCCTGGACCGGGCCGCCCGCGCCGCCGGTGCGTCTGCTGCCACGGCTGGTGCCGGCCGAGACGCTGCCGGCCGGCGAGGGCCGCGCGGTGCCGATCGGCCTGGCCGAGCAGGATCTCCAGCCGGTACGCCTGGACTTCGACGCCGACCCGCACCTGATCGTGTTCGGCGACACCGAGTCCGGCAAGACCGGGCTGCTGCGCCTGATCTGCCAGGGCATCGCCGCACGCTACCCGGAGGAGCAGGCCGCGATCCTGGTCGCCGACTACCGCCGCGGCCTGCTGGAGGCGGTCGGCGGGCGGCACCTGCTCGCGTACGCCGGCACCGAACCCGCGCTCACCGCCGCGATCACGGACGTGGTCACCGCGATGCGCGCCCGCCTGCCCGGACCGGACGTCACCGCGGAGCAGCTGCGCCGCCGCGACTGGTGGCGCGGGCCCGAACTGTTCGTGGTCGTCGACGACTACGACCTGATCGCCACGCAGCAGGGGAACCCGCTCGCGGCGCTCACCGGCCTGCTGCCGCAATCACGCGACATCGGCCTGCACCTGATCGTGGCCCGCCGCACCGGCGGCGCCTCACGGGCGATGTTCGAGCCCGTGCTGCAACGGCTGCGGGACCTCGGCACGCCCGGCGTGCTGCTGTCCGGCTCACGCGAGGAGGGCGCGCTGCTCGGCGGCGTCAAGGCCGTGCCGCGCCCGCCGGGCCAGGCCAGTTACGTGGCCCGGCGCGGCGGCGCGTCCGTCATCCAGGTCGCGTGGGTTTCTGAAGTGTCCGAACACTCTGAAGGGAGCTGACAATGACCGGAACCGGCTACCAGAGCGACGCCGCCGCGATGGCGAAGGGCGTGGCGGGGTTCGAGGAGTCCGCCGTCGCCGTACGCACCGCCATCAACGCGCTGCAGGAAGAGCTGCGCGAGCGGCTGGCCACCTACAAGGGCGCGCAGGCCCAGGCGTTCTGGCAGGTGCAGGGACAGATCAAGGAGAGCATGGACCTGGCCGGGCGCGAGCTGGACACCATGTCCACGCTGGTCCGCACCAGCGCCACCAACTACAGCACCAGCGACGAGGAGGCGGCCTCGGACATCAACAGCGTCGACGCCGCCCCCAGCCCGATCCTCAACCGCCTTTCAGGCAACTGACCCATCCCACGGTACGAAAGGGAGCACGACAATGGCGAGCACAGACATCATCAGCGTCGATTTCGGCGCACTCGACGACGCGTCCGGGGCACTGATGGCGAAGGCGAAGGACGTCAGCACCGCGATGACCCAGCTCCAGGCCTCCCTGGCCCCGATCAAAGAGACCTGGTACGCGTCCGGCAGTTCCGCCGGGGCCGCCGCGGAAGCCTCCGAGACCCGGCTGCGCGGCGCGATCGACGAGGTGGTCCAGGTGATCACCACGTTCTCCGGCAAGGTCACCCTGGCGGGCGACATCGCGAGGAAGACAGAGAACGACAACGCCAACCTGTTCGCCTGACGGCGTCGACGGCGGTGGCGCCGTCCGTCCCGGACGGCGCCGTGATCCTGTGAGGAAGGCATCGTGCTTGTGAGGGAGGCATCGTGACCACCGACGGCTATCGGGTCGAACCGGCCGCGCTCGAGGCGTACGCCGCCGGCCTGGCCTCAGCCCGCGACGCGCTGCGCCACCCGGCCGACCGGCTCGCCGCACTCGACGCGGTCCCGCCGCCGCTCGGCGCGTTCGCGGAGGCCCAGGCGCTGACCGACGCGCACACCGCGCTGGTCCGGCACATGCAAGGGCTCACGGTCGCGATCGCGTCCGCGCTCGGCTTCGCCGAGGAGGTCACCGGCGCGATCGCCACCGGCTACCGCGACGCGGACCAGGCCGCCGCCGACACCTACCTCGGAACGGTCTGAGTCGATGCAGCAGCCTCCTGACTTCTCGCGGTGGCCGCACGAGGAGCTGATCCGGGCGCTCGCGGCCGCGAACCCGTACGTGGTGCGCGCGGCCGCGGACACCTGGGCCGTGATCGCGACGTCGCTGCACGAGCTCGGCCACGACATCACGCCGGCCGGCGAGTCCTGGACCGGCCCGGCCGCGGACCGCCACCGCCAGATGACCGGCGCGCTGTCCGGCGGCGCGACCACAGTGGCGGAGGCGGCCGGTCAGGTGCGCGACCTGATGTACGCGGCCGCCGAGGCGCTGCAGACCGCGTGGACCACGATGCCCCCGGTCGGCGGCGGGGCCGCGCACCGGCAGGCGATGCTGGTCATGGCCACGCTCGCCACCCGGTACCAGACCATCACGGACGCGCTGCGGGTGGCGCTGGCCCGGCTGCCCGCGGACCCGGCCGTGGCGGACGTGGACCCGGTCACCGGCGCACCGGTCACGGGCCGGCCGCCACTGTTCGGCGGCCTGATGCCGGCCGGCCTCGCCGCCACGGCCGCCGCGGCCGCGATCCGGACCCTTCCGGCCGGCACCCCACCCGGTGCCAAGGGCACCGCCGCCGTACCGTCGTCCCGGGTTTCCGCGGGTGGTTTCTCTGCGGGAGCTTCGGGCGGCTTCTCCGGCGGCGGTGGTGCCCTGCCGTCCTTCGCCGCGCCGCCCGCCACGGCCGTGGCCGCCACCGCCGCCGTGGCCGCCCCCGGCGTGGCCGCCGCAACCGGTGGCGGCACCGCAGCTGCCGGCCGCGGCTTCATGCCCCCGATGATGGGCCCCGGCATGATGGGCGCCGGCGCCGAGGGCGGCGGCATGTCCCGCCGCGTCCCCCCATGGCTCGTCGAAACCCAGGACGTCTGGGGCGAAAGCTCCCCGGTAACCTCTCCCGTGATCGGCGAGGAACCGTTCTGAATCTCCTTGTGTGGCAACGGGAAACAGCCCTAGGGTCACCGCTCGTGCACACCACACCGATCATGATCCACGGCGTTGCCGGGTGGGTTTCCGTCACGCTGCCGCCGATCGGCCGGGCGGCCCTCACGGTCAACGGGATGCCTGCTCAGCGGCTCAGGGGCAGTGACTGGCTGCTGCCGGGCATCACCGGCACGCCGATCCTCGTCAAGCTCAAGCGCGGGTTCGCCGACCCCTTTCCGACCATCCAGTCCATCGACGCGGCTTATCCGACCGGCCCGGCACTTCCGGGCTTCCTGAGGACGCTTCTGCTGCTGCCGGTGCTCCTCATCCCGTTCAGCGGGCTCCTTCTCGGTGCGATCTTCGGGGTGCCGGCGTTCATCGCGAACATGAGCGTCGGCCGCAGCGAGCTCACCAACGGGGTCAAGGGCGTGGCGATGGCGGCCATCAACCTCTGCGCGATCCTCGGCCTCGTCGCGCTCATCGGCGCCCTCGTCGTCCTGTCGTCGCTGGTCGCGTAGGCCCGCACCTGACGGCGCCGCGGCGCTTCGCGTCGCGCGCCGTCAGGCACAGGAATCCGGCCGCAGACTCTGGCCCGTGCGCTCGGCGACATCGACGCGGTCCCCAGCGCCGAGACCCGCCCAGCTCGCAGCCACCCCGACCGCAGGCACCGGCGCCCGGGTCGGCCGGCAACCGGCCAGCCGTAGCGGGGTGAGCGCATGAGTAGCCAGCGCATGGCCGCCACCAGCGATATCAGTCGGGAGCGGGCGCGGCTGATCCGTCTTCGAAGGGCGAACTCGTCGCCCAGGCCACCCTGCCGGCCGGCGTCCGCTGACAGCCGCTTTCGCTAGCCCGCGACCTCCAGGTCCGTGCACAGCTCGAAACAGTTGTGCCGGGACAGCGCGGCCACACCGATGCTGGCCCGCGCCGCCTTCCCGCGCTCCGGTCCGAACACGTCGATGAACAACTCCGACACGCCCGCGGACACCAGGTGCAGATCCTCGAAGTCGTCCGTGGTCCGCAGATAGCAGAGGTTCCGGCCGATCGCGACGACCCGGTCCAGGCTGCCGACCGCGAGCCGGATCAGGCCGAGCGCGTTGATCGCGGTGCGCCGGGCCGCCTCGTAGCCCTGCGCGACGGTCAGGTCATCGCCGAAACGGCCCGGATGCACACGGTTCCCGGCCCGGTCCTCCGGTGTCAGGCCGGACAGCAGGAGCAGATTCCCGATCCGGCGGTACGGCAGCACCTGGCCGTAGCGGCCGCCGTACGGCGGGTCCGTGTAGTCGGGAATGTCCAGGCCAAGCTCACGCACACGATCCTCCGGGCTCATACCCGCCATTCTTGATCACAATTCGTGGACCGGTGGCCGGCACACTGTGATCAAGGCGTGCTTTGTGCTGTTCCCGGGGAGGCGTACATCAGAAGCAGGTGCCGCAGGTCGGCGTGGGGGCGCCCTTCGGCGGCGGCGGGTAGATGTCGCCCGAGTACGGTGCGGCGTCGACCTCCTTGGTGACCAGCGGATCGTCGATGTCCAACAAGGTGCTCGTGGCGGTGTTGCGGTTCGCCGCGATGACAACGCGGGTGCAGGCGATGCGTGACATCTCGCCGGCGAGGACGCAGACGCCGTACTCGCCGGGTTCCGGCTTTATGACCGCCACGCCGAAACGGCGCGGCTCCGCGTTCTTGAACAGCCGGACCTGGTAGCCCGTCGACTCTCCGACGGTCATGTCCGGTCGGTAGACGGCGACCCGGATGCCGCTCCCGGCGACCGTGGGCTCGCACGGCACGGCCAGCCCGTCGAGGACGAACCAGCCAACCCCGCTGTCCTTTGCCACCCCCTCCAGGTAAGCGGTGGCGCACGGCGCCATGGTCCAGGGCACCGGATCCGCCGCCGACGCGGGCGCGGGCCCGGCGAGCACGGCGGTCAGGGCCGCGACGAACAGGGCTATTCGACGGCGAAACATCAGGATTTCTCCTCTGGCTGCCGGGCGGCCGGCGGACGGGTTTCGGGCAGGGGGACGGCGCGGGCGGCGCCGAGGAGCAGGGCGAGCTGGAAGCGGTTGTCGACACCCAGGCGGTCCATCAGGGCACGCAGCGTGTAGACGACCGTGCGCCGGCTCAGGCCGAGCTCGGCCGCGGCCGACGCCTCGCTGTGACCGTCGCTGAGCAGGGCGATGATGGCCTGTTCCCGGATGCTGAGCATGATCGTGGGTGCCTCGGGCTGGTAGATGTCGCGGGCGGTGCTCCAGAACCGGTAGAACAGCCGCGTCAGGTCCGCCACCGCGTCCGGGTCGGTGACCAGCACGGCCCCGGCGTCGAAGTCGGCCGGGTCCGCCGGGAGCAGCGCGGCCCGCCGGTCGAACACCATGAGCTTCACCGGGAGTGCGGCCGCCTCCCGGTGCTCGGCGCCGGCCGCGAGCGGTGCGGCGTGACCACCGGTGGGCGGCGTCGGGGTGAGCGTGCGCAGCCGGACGCCCCGGGCCAGCAGCGACCGGTCCAGCGGCGAGGCCGCCGCGGCCGCGCCCGCGCTGAACTCGTACTCCGTGTTGATCGTCAGGTGTTCGCAGCGTTCCGTGGCGACCAGCCCGGCGATCCGGTCGCGGGCGGCGGCCCGGCTCGGCAGCCGGGACACGGACGCCGCCGGGAGCCGGTCCAGGTGCAGGCCGGACACCGCGGCCACGTGCCGGTGCAGTCGCGCGTCGAGTGCCTCGGGGACACGCCGCCGCCGTAGCGACGACACCACCACGTCGCCCGGGACCGGGTGCCAGAACCGGTCCCGGCCGTCGGCCCGCACCCGCACCGCACCGGCCGCGGCCAGCTCGTCCAGTGCCCGGTCGATCCTGCCCGGCTCGACGCCGAGCCGCCGGGCCAGCGCCCGCGCCGTCTCCGGCCCCTGCAACGCGAGCGCCCGGTACGTCAGATCCGCGTGCGCCGACAGCCCCCACCGGCCCAGGCACGGCACGACCCCGTTCATCCTCACTGCACCCCCGTGACAGTCAATGACTGGCACCACCCAATCGTGTCCGGGCCGCGCTGCCAAGACCGTCCGCCGATTTCTTGCGCAGATGCGCAACGGTGCGCACCTGCGCAACCGGATCCACGGTGGATCTCGACGGACGTGGCGGTCGGATGGCCCACTGTGTCGCGACCGGAGCCGAGCTGGTCCCGCTCGGCCGACCATCGAATGAAGGCAGTGTGCGATGAGGACGATTGTCAACAGGGCCGCCGCGGCGGCGTTCGCGTTCGCGGCCACCGCCGGGGTGCTGGCCGCGCCGACACCGGCCGCCGCGGCCGAGGTCGGATGCAACAGCTTCACGAGTGTCCACTACGCCGGGAACCTCTACCGTCACGTACCGTCGGTGGGGTCGGGTTCCTGGAACTTCGACTGCGTCCTGGCGCGCGGCGCGAACAACGTCGGCGTGCTGGCCCTGCAGGAGAGCCTGAACGTGTGCTACGGGCAGAGCCTCGCCACCGACTCCGACTTCGGCCCGCTGACCGAGCAGGGTGTGCGCAACGCGCAGAACATCCTCAACTGGGAGGACGGCGCCGGCCTCGCGGTCGACGGCCGCTTCGGCCCGAAGACCAGCTCCTGGTTCCGTTTCCAGGTCTACGACCACGCGAACGGCGGCGCGCCGCAGAAGTGGTGCGCCCGCCGGTGACCATTCGGCGGCCGGTGCGGGCGGCACACCCGCCGTGCGCACCGGCCGTCCGGTCAGCCCGCCAGCTGCCGCGCGATGGCCTGGGCGTCGAGGAGGTACCACATGTGGGCGAAGCGGCCGTCCCGGAAGTGGTAGAACGCGTACTCGGTGAAGGTGACGCTGCGTCCGGTGGGCTGCAGTCCGAGCCACTCCGTCACCGGGGTGCCGGTGTCGGTCAGCCGGGCGGCCACCCGGTCACCCTCGATGAGCAGGTCGTCGAGGCGCCACACGAAGCCGTCCACGGCGCTCATGTGCTGCTTCATCGTGGCGACGTAATCGTCGCGGGAGACCGGCTCGCCGTTGAAGACGATGGTGTCGTGCGCGAACTCGGCCATCCGGTCGAACTCGCGGGCGTTGATGGCCTCGATGTGGTCGAGGTACAGGGCGCGCAGGTCGGTGCTCAATGTGGACTCTTCTCTACAGGGAGCGAAGGACGGCGACGCGGCGGGCGTGCACGCCCGCGTGGATGCCGATGGACGGGGCGATGTGGTCCCAGCCGTGGGTCAGGCCGGGCAGGACGTGCAGCTCCGCGCTCACCCCGGCCGACCACAGCCGCCCGGCGTACGCGACGGCCTCGTCCCGCAGCGCGTCGAGCTCGCCGACCTCGACGTAGGCCGGGGCCAGGCCCGCGTGGTCGTCCAGCCGGGCGGGGACGATCGTGGCGGGCGCGTCACCGGACCAGGCGTCGCCGAGCAGGCTCCGCCATTGGGTGATCTTGAGCGTGTAGAGGTCGGCGGAGAACGGCAGGAGTTCCGGGTCCGGCGCCACCTCGCGGTTGTCGAGCACCGGGTAGACGAGGATCTGCCGGGCGAGCGGGATGCCCTCCGTGCGGGCCCGGATGGCGGTTGCTGCGGCGAGGGTGCCACCGGCGCTCTCGCCCATCACCGCGATCCTGGCCGGGTCGACGCCGAGTTCGCCGGCGTGCTCCCGCAGCCAGGTCAGGCCGAGGAACACGTCGTCGGCCGGGGTCGAGCCGCTCGCCTCGGGCGCCAGCCGGTACTCGACCGACAGGAACGGGACGCCGGCCTCGGCGACGTACCGTGCGATGAACGGGGCGAAGTGCGTGACCTGCCCGGCGACCAGGGCGCCACCGTGCGCGTGCACCACGGCCGCGGTGGTGCCGATGGTGTCGGCCGGGGCGAACCAGTGCAGGTCGATTCGCGTGCCGTCGGCCGCGGTCGCGGTGCGGACCCGGTGCGCGACGTCGGGCCGGTCGAGGCCGGCGGTGAGTAGCGGGTACACGGTGGCGACGGCGTCGCGCCAGGTCTTCCAGTCGCCGGGCACGAGCGGCTCGGACGACGTGCCGCCCGCGGAGACGGCTGCGAGTTCGGGATCCAGGGACAAGGTCATGCCGGCGACGCTATGACCTAGAGTCCGCTCTAGATCAAGACAGGGAGTCAGGGTGAGTGACGACGATCTCTCGATCGGTGAGGTCAGCGAACGGACCGGGCTCGGCATCCCATACGCTGCGCTACTACGAGCGTGAGGGAGTGCTGCCTGGGCCGGTGGCGCGCGGCAGCGACGGCCGGCGTCGCTACTCGGCCTTCGACGTCGAGTGGCTGCGGCTGTGCCACCGGTTCCGGTCCTGCGGGATGCTGCTCGGGGATATCCGCCGGTACGCCGAACTGGTCGCCTCCGCGCGGCGAATAGCGACTCTGTCGGCATTCGGCGGCGTCAGGGCCGGCTGCCGCGACGGGCGTAGGATTTCGCGGCGTGAGCAGTTTCGACGATCAGGTTCGTGCGGCTCAGGAAGCGGAGGAGGCCGCGCGGCAGAGTTCGTCGGCGGCGCAGCGGAGAACCGCGGACGAGAACGCCGCCGCCGAGGCGGAGGTGGTCGGTGCCGCGCGCCTGCTGGCCGAGGCGCTGGCCGACCTGGACATCCCGGTGGACGTCACGGTGGAGTTCCGCCGGAGGTTCATGCGGAAGAAGTTCTTCGGAGGGTATGCCAGCGAGGAAGAGGTCTTTCACGTCTTCGACGGCTGGCTCTTCGGCGAGACCCGGCACGACTGGACCGACCCGGACACCGGCCGGTCGACCCACACGATGAGCGGGCGGATCCTGGCGGTCGACGGCCAGGCGCACCAGTTCTTCCAGAAGGGGTACGGATGGTCGGCCGACGGCCGGTCCGTGCTGCACGTGGATCAGCCGTGGGGCACGAACGTCCTCGACGCGCCGCTCGTCCCCGGCAACGCGGCCGGATACCGCGAGGCGCTCGCCGACCTGGTGAGACTGGCGGTGAAACACCGGGTCGATCCCGCGCGGCTGCGACCGCCGGCCGCGAGCGGGCCGGTGCCGGCGATCGACGTCGACGAGATCCGGCGTCTGGCCCGGGAGCAGTTGCAGCGGCGTGGCCTGTCGCCGAGAACCGCCTGGGTGCTGGACTTCGAGGAGGCGTTGCGGGCAGCGCTTCTTCCCCGGGCCGAGTTGTTCGTCACCATCATGGCGGCGGCCGGTTTCCCCGGCCTCTATGACAAACGGGAACGGTCCGCTGAGACAGGCAGTCGCGCGTGGACGATCGGCGCCTACGACTCGATCACGTCGATCGGTTCGTACGTCGACGACAACTGGGTGGCGCACACGGTCGACTCGACGCATCCGGTGTTCCTGGCGCTCGACACGTCGTCTGCGTTTCACACCGCTCGCGCGGTCGAGGACTGGCAGTCGATCGGCGTGGCGGGTGCGCCGCCGGACCGGACGATCGTCGTCGACGGCGAGATCGACACGCCGAGCGCGCTCGGTGAGGTCGGAGTCCGTCGCTATGCGGAGGACACGTCGGCCGCGGATTCGGCCGCCGAGTTCGCGGTCGCCTGCGATCGCCGGATGCTGTTGCTGCTGTGCGCGAACGACCTGACGTTTCCCGACCGTGATCTCTCCCGCGTCACCTGGGACGAGAGCGAGTCGCGCGTGCTGCGGAGCATGCGGGGTCGGTGACCGTCGATTAGCCGTACATCTTGTACGCCCAACTGACACGGCGTACGGTGAATGCGTGGCGGAGGTCGGGCTGCGCAGGGCTCGGGGGAGTCTGCGGGAAGAGCAGAAGCGGATGACGCGCCAGCGGCTGCTGGACGCGGCGCTGACCGTGTTCGCGGAGAAGTCGTTCCTGGACGCGACGATGGACGACATCGCCGGCGCCGCCGGGGTCGCGCGGGTGACGGTCTACGCGCACTTCCCCGGCAAGACCGAGATCATTCAAGCGCTGACCACCCGGGTGTACGACGCGATGAGCGACATCTTCGCCGCGCTCGGCGCGCTCCCGGCGTGGACTCCGGCGACGATCCGCGGCTGGCTGGACGACACCGTGCCGGACTGGCAGGCGATCACCCCGGTGCTGCGGGTCATCCACGTCGAGGGCGCGGTCGCACTGTCCGTCACCGACCGGACCGCGGACGCGGCCCGGGGGCGATATGTGGCCGAGCACGAGCGCTACACCGCGATGCTCACGGCCGACCGGGAGCGGTGGCCCGGGGTGCCGGAGTCGGAGGCGCGGCAGCGGGCACTGACGGTGGTCCTGCACACCCGCACGATCCTGCTCGCCTGGCTCGCGACCGGGTTGTCGCTCGGTGACCCGGACCCGCTCGACCTGCTCACCGGCACGGTCTGC
The DNA here is from genome assembly GCF_000717135.1 of Catenuloplanes japonicus. Taxonomy (GTDB): domain Bacteria; phylum Actinomycetota; class Actinomycetes; order Mycobacteriales; family Micromonosporaceae; genus Catenuloplanes; species Catenuloplanes japonicus. The sequence goes on along the minus strand of NZ_JNXY01000024.1, from coordinate 171,296 downwards.
CAGCTGCTCGGCCCGGCCGTCCAGAACGCCTGACCGGCAACGGCCGCGAGCGCCCGAGCACGCCTTGACTGTCCACAGTGCACACCCGAACGAGGAGAGAAGCGTTGACGCAGATCGCCGAGTACGACATCGCCCGCGACGCGAAATGCCCGCTCGACCCGGCGCCGGCCATGCGCGCCCGGCAGCAGGAAGGGCCGCTGACCCGGGTCCGGCTGTGGAACGGCAGCACGCCCTGGCTGGTCACCGGCCACGCCGCGCACCGCGAGGTCCTCGGGCACCCGGCCGTCAGCGTCGTGCCGGGCAACGGCACCCCCACGATGTCCGCCGCCGAGGTGCACGCCGGCCAGTCCCAGGACGAGCGCGGCAGCAACACCAGCTTCATCCTGATGGACGACCCGGAGCACGCCCGGCTGCGCCGCATGGTCACGTCGGCGTTCACGATCAAGCGGATGAACACGATCCGCCCGGCCGTGCAGCAGATCGCGGACCGCCTCATCGACGACCTGCTCGCCGGCCCGGACACGGTGGACCTGGTCGACGCCTACGCGCTGCCGCTGCCGTCACTGGTCATCTCCGAGCTGCTCGGCGTCCCCTACGACGACCACGAGTTCTTCCAGGACAACAGCAAACTGCTCATCAACCGTACGACCACGGCCGAGGATCGCGCGGCCGCCCACCAGCGCCTGGCCGCGTACCTGGACGGGCTGCTGGCGGAGAAGATGATCCACCCGGCCGAGGATCTGCTGTCCGGCCTGGTCGAGCGCGTGAACAACGGCGAGCTGACCCGGCAGGGCGCGGCGAACATGGGCGTGCTGATGCTGTTCGCCGGCCACGAGACCACGGCCAACATGATCACGCTGGGCACGCTGGCGCTGCTGCAGCACCCGGAACAGGCCGCGCTGCTGCGCGACACCGACGATCCGAAGCTGATCGCGTCCGCCGTCGAGGAACTGCTGCGGTTCCTGACCATCACGCACGGCGGGCTGCGCCGGGTCGCGCTGGAGGACATCGAGATCGCCGGGCAGGCCATCCGCGCGGGCGAGGCGATCATCGTGGTGAACGAGACCGCGAACCGGGACCCGGACGTCTTCACCGACCCGGACCGGCTGGACATCACCCGGGACGCGCGGATGCAGGCCTCGTTCGGCTACGGCGTCCACCAGTGCCTCGGCCAGCCGCTCGCCCGGCTGGAACTGCAGATCGCCTACCAGACGCTGCTCCGGCGCGTACCCACGCTGGCCCTTGCCTCTGATCTTGAGGCGATCCCGTTCAAGCATGACGGGTTCGTCTACGGCGCCTACTCGCTGCCGGTGTCGCGATGAGCGCGCCGGAGCACGTGATCATCGTGGGCACGTCCGTGGCGTTCTTGCCGGCGGTGCCGCGATGAGCGCCCCGGCACGTGTGGTCGTCGTGGGCGTGTCCGTGGCGTCCTTGCCGGCGGTGCCGCGATGAGCGTCCCGGGACATGTGGTCATCGTCGGTGCGTCCGCGGGCGGGCTGACCACGCTGGAGGCGCTGCGGCGGCTCGGGCACGACGGCGCGGTGACCGTGATCGGCGACGAGATCCACCCGCCCTACGACCGGCCGCCGCTGTCCAAGCAGGTGCTCTCCGGCGCCTGGCACCCGGACAGGGCGGCGCTGCGGACCGCGGAGGCGATCGGGCTGCTCGGCGCGGACCTGCGGCTCGGCGAGCGGGCGGTCGCCCTGGACTCGGCGACTCGCACCGTGACCACCTCCGGTGGTATGTCCGTGCGGGGGGACGCGATCGTGATCGCCACCGGTGCCACGCCGCGCCGCCTTCCCGGCAGCGAGGGTGTCGCGGGCGTGCACGTACTGCGCGGCCTGGACGACACGCTGCGCCTCCGCGAAGATCTTGAGCCCGGACGCAGGCTGGTGGTGGTCGGCGACGGCGTGCTCGGCAGCGAGATCGCCGCGACCGCGGTCGGTCTCGGCGTCGACACCACGCTCGTCGGCCCGCAGGCCGCGCCGATGCGTCTCCAACTCGGCGACGAGGTTTCCGCGCTGCTGGGTCAACTGCACACCGACCAGGGGGTACGCCTGCGGCTGGGCACCGCCGTGGACGGGCTCGTCGTGTCGGAGGGCCGGGCCTCCGGTGTGCGGCTGACGACCGGCGAGGTGCTGCCGGCGGACGTGGTGGTGATCGCGTTCGGCGCCGCGCCCGCGACGGACTGGCTGGCCGGCAGCGGCCTCTACCTGGACAACGGTGTGGTCTGCGACTCCCGGTGCCTGGCCGCGGACGGGGTGTGGGCGGTCGGCGACGTGGCCCGCTTCCACCACGAGCACCTGCGCCGGTCGATCCGCCTGGAGAACCGCACCAACGCCACCGAGCAGGCCATGCTGGTCGCGGCGAACATCCTCGGCGCGGACAGGGCGTACACGCCCGTGCCCTACTTCTGGACCGACCAGTTCCACGTCAAGATCCAGGTGTACGGCACGCCGACGCCGGAGATGCGCTTCGGCGTGGTGGACGGCTCGCCGGAGTCCGGGCGGTTCGTCGGCGTCTACCACCTCGGCGACCGGCCGGCCGCGGTCCTCGGCTGGAACATGCCGAAGCAGGCCCGCCAGCACCGCCAGTTGTTGCTGCCCGTACCCGTTCCACCGAAGGGATGATCATGAAGGTTTCCATCGACCAGGACAGGTGCGTGGCCGCCGGCTCGTGCGTCACCGCCGCCATGGACGTCTTCGACCAGCGCGACGAGGACGGCGTGGTAGTGCTGCTCGACCCGGAGCCACCAGCGGGCCTGGCCGCCGAGGTCCGCGAGGCCGCCGCCGTCTGCCCCGCGGCTGCGATCACCGTTCACGAGTAGCGCGCACCCGCGCGCCGCGTTCGTCTGTACTGAGTCCACCTGACCCCTTCGGGTGACGCCTCGCGGGCGTGAAAATCCTTCGACCGTGGTTCGCGGTGGGGCCTGTTCCGGTCAGCTTTCGGCGTCGAGGTCCAGACCCGCCTCGACCTTCGGACACTCTCTGCCCGAAATTTCAGGAAATAGCGGCCTGATGGCCGCGGCATCCTCACCCTGGCGCCGAAAGCTGACCGGAAAACAGGCGCCGCCACGGCCCGAAGCTGAAGAATTTTCATGCCCGCGAGGCGTCACTTCGACGGTGCCAAGAGGACTCAGTAACGTCGCGCTCGTCTGGGTACATAGTGGCCTGCGGGTCGGCCGCAGCCCGACCGTCAGCGTTCGAAGGTGCCGGTCGTGCGGCCGCGGGCGAGCACGTGCCCGGCGACGGTCCTGCGCACCGCGCCGATCGTGGCGGCCTCGGCGGGCAGCGGCGCGTCCAGGGCGAACAGCGAGAAGTCGTAGTGGTGCGCGCCGTGGCCCGGTGGTGGCATCGGTCCCTGATAGCCGGTCCGGCCGAACGACGCCTTCAGGAATCGCACCGCCGGGGCCGTCCAGTCGTCCAGCGCGCGCAGCTCCGCCGGGAGCACGGCGACGGTGTGGACGATCGGGCGCGGCAGCGGCACATCCGTGTCCTCCAGGATGAGCAGCAGCTGTGCGGTGCCCTCCGGCGGATCCGTCCATCGCAGCGCGGGCGGGCGGTTGTCGCCGGCGCTGCCGGCCGCGGCCCAGGACGGCAGCGGCCCGCGGTCCGCGAAGTCCGGGCTGGTCACGGCGATCGACTCCGGTCCGGCGAACGTGGGCGCCACCCAGACGCTGTGCGTGGTACCGGCCCGGACCCGCCGCAGAAGCCCGCCGATGCTCGGTGCCATGGTGTGTCTCCTTCATCGGTCGGCGGAACCGGCTCCTCGCGTCGTGCGGAGCGCCAGCGGAGCCCGGCGCGAGGTTTGCCCGCGGGAGCAACGCTGCCGGACCACGCCGGAAGCGGGAATATGGGTTGTCGCTCTTCGGGTCTTGGGGTGGTTCGGCGTGTGGGGCGCGTGGGGGAGGGCGGCGCGCCTAGGGTCAGGTTGGCAGAGTGTGTCGGGAGGAGGGCTGCGCGGTGGCTGACAAGGATGAGAGCGTTCCGGGGCTGCCGGAGGCGTTTCTGCAGTTCATGCGGTCGGGGTGGCGGGAGGACGCGCTCGACGTGGCGGTCCGGCCCGAGGCCGCGCACCATGCCAAGCGCCGGGCGGCGCTCTCCGACGCGTTTCCTGGGGAGACGCTGGTCATCCCGGCCGGCAAGGAGAAGGTGCGGGCGAACGACACCGACTATCCGTTCCGGCCGGGCAGCGACTACGTCTACCTGACCGGCGACGGTGACCCGGACGGCGTGCTCGTCCTGCACCCGAACGGTTCCGGGCACGACGCGGTGCTCTATGCACATGATCGCAGTTCCCGGGAGACGGATGCGTTCTTCCGCAACCGTGACGGCGAGCTGTGGGTGGGGCGGCGGCGTTCGCTCGGGGAGCGCGCGACGGAGCTGGGCATCGAGGTCCGGTCGCTGGGGGAGCGCGATGCCGCGCTGGCCGGTGCCGCGCCCGCGCAGGCCCGGGTGCTGCGCGGCCTGGACCCGGTGGTGGACGCCGCGGTCCTCGCCTGGCAGCCGGACCGGGACCACGCGCTCGCGCAGGCGATCTCGGAGTTGAAGCTGGTCAAGGACGAGTGGGAGATCGCGCAGCTGCAGGAGGCGGTGGACGCGACCGTGCGCGGCTTCGAGGACGTGGCGCGGGTGCTGCCGGCCGACCGTGGCGTCAGCGAGCGGCTGCTGGAGGGCGTGTTCGGCCTGCGGGCGCGGCACGACGGCAACGACGTCGGGTACGGCAGCGTCGTCGGCTCCGGCGCGCACGCCACGATCCTGCACTGGATCCACAACACCGGCACGACCAGGCCCGGCGAGCTGCTGCTGATGGACATGGGCGTCGAGGCGCGCTCGTTCTACACCGCGGACATCACGCGTACGCTGCCGGTCAACGGCGTCTTCTCCCCGTTGCAGCGCCAGGTCTACGACATCGTGTACGCGTCGCAGCAGGCCGGCCTGGCCGCGGTCCGGCCCGGCGCGAAGTATCTCGACATCCACCGGACCTGCATGCGCGTGCTCGCGGAAGGGCTGCACGACCTGGGCCTGCTGCCGGTGAGCGTGGACGAGGCGATGTCGAAGGAGTCCATGGTCTATCGCCGCTGGACGCTGCACAGCTTCGGTCACATGCTCGGCCTCGACGTTCACGACTGCTCCGCGGCGCGCGACGAGGTGTATACGGACGGCGCGCTCGGCGAGGGATTCGTGATCACGGTCGAGCCCGGCCTGTACTTCCAGCCCGAGGACGATCTGGTCCCGGCGGAGTTGCGGGGTCTCGGCATCCGGATCGAGGACGACGTGCTGGTGACGGCGGACGGCCACCGCAACCTGTCGGCCGGCCTGCCGTCCTCGGCGCCGGAGGTCGAGGCGTGGCTGGCCGCGCAGCGTGAGGCAGGACCGAGGCTGCCGTGAATCTCATAGCGCGCAGGGACGGCAGCCCGATGCCCGCGCCGGTCGTGGACCCGGCCGCACCGGACCGGATGCGTGAGCTGCTGGTGCACTCCGAACTGTGGGGCACGCCGACCGAGGCCGAATACCATCCGGAGCTGCGCGAGGACGCCCGGCGGTACATGCGCGGCGACGAGCTGACACCGCGTGGGGCCGGGGCGTGCGCGCTGTTCCTGGGCGAGTACTTCGGCGAGACCTGCGCGGACGCCTGGATCGTGACCGGTGGCGTGGTCTTTGCGGCGCGGGCGGTGGCCGAGCTGTCCGGCATGATGTTCCATCCGCTCCGGCGGGAGGTGACGCTCTTCCGGCGTTCGCTCGGGTCGGTGCCGGAGGATCGGCAGTGCGTCGACGACGAGGACATGATGCGTGTGGTGGCCCGGCGGGTCCGTGCGTACCTGGCTACTCTGTCTGATGTGGATTATGCGGCGGCCGTTGCGGCGCTGGGTGAATACCGCAAAGGCCCGTTGCCGCAGCGCATCGCGACGTCGTTCCTGGTTCCGGACCAGGCGCGATGGGTGGACGAGGACATCGCCGCGATCCCGGAGTGGTTCGCGGCCTGTCCGCCGACGTCGGGCAGCCGGATGCATGGGTTGCTGCTGTTCGCGGCCGGTACGGAGGAGCAGCATGCGCGCTTTGTCGCGGCGATGCGCACGGCTCGCACGTCGATCAGCAATTGGTGCTTCACGCCGCAGGTCACCATCGACTCTTTGATCGACACGCTTGGCCCGGCCGCGGCGGTGCGGGTCATGACCGCCAGCCCTGATTACCGCCATGCGACCGGGCTGACGGACGTCTGGTGGCAGGGCATCACGCCGGAGGGCATGGAGACGTTGCTCGCGATTCCTGCCGACGAGGCTCGTCAGGTGGTGGTGGAGGCGCTGGAGGAGCTTCCGGAGGTGGAACGGGTGCGGTTGCGAGCTGTTGTTGCCGAGGATGGTTTGCGACTGGCGGCCCTGCTTGATGAGCTCAAGTCCTGAGGTCATCTTCCCTCCTGCCTGTGGTGTGCGGTGTGCGGCGTTCTAGAGCTGAGCTGCTGCTTTTGCGGCCAGTTCGAAGGAACGGATGCGGTCGGCGGGGTCGTAGACGGCGGTGGTGAGCATCAGCTCGTCGGCGCTGGTCTGGGCGATGATCTCGGCGAACTGGCGGGTGACCGTGGCGACGCTGCCGCGGGACTGGGCGCCGGTGTGGCCCGCGATCGGGCCGGCCAGCTCGGGCGGTACCTGGAACGACTCGGCCTGGGCGGGGGTGGGGAGCGGGGCATCCGGCTCGCCGGAGAAGAGGCCGATCTTGGCCATGTCGATCGGGCGGGCGAGCCGGGCGGCCTCCTCGTCCGTGTCGGCGACGATCGCTTCGAGCGCGACCATGATGTACGGACGGTCGGAGAAACGTGACGGCGTGAACAGCTCGCGGTAGCGGCGGGCCGACGCGACCGTGTTGTCCGGGCGGATCTGGTGGCCTAGCACGACCGGGAGACCGAGCCGCGCGGCCAGTTCCGCGCTGGCGGGGCTGGTGGCGAGTAGCCAGGGCGCGGGACCGGTGCGCGGGGGCCGGTCGTGGTCCGAGGGCTGGCCGTCGTGCGAGGGCCGGTCGGTGTCCGAAGGCCGGCCGGCGATGAGGGTGGTGCCGGACTCGCCGGAGAGGTAGGCGAGCAGCGCGGCCAGGTCGGACCGGTAGTCGGCGTCGGTGGCCGGGTCGGCGCCGCGGCGCAGCGCGCGGGCGTGGGTGTCGTCGCGTGCGCCGGCGCCGCGTCCCATGCCCAGATCGATGCGGCCCGGGTGCAGTGCGGCGAGTGTGGCGAACTGTTCGGCGATCGCGATCGGCGCGTGGTTCGGGATCAGCACGCCGCCGGAACCCAGCCGGATCCTGCCGGTCTGCGCGGCGAGGTGCGCGATCAGGATCGACGGGACGACGCTCGCGAAGAACGCGGAACCGTGGTGCTCCGCGAACCAGGCCCGGCGGTATCCGAGCTCGTCGAGTCGCCGCACGGTCTGCACGGCGGCGTCCAAGGCTGCGGCCGTCGTGCCTCCGTCCTCGGTCGGCGCGAGCTCCAGAGCAGACAGTGGGATGGTCATGACGGGAGCGTAGCGATGCGCCGGAATCATCCCGTGACCAGCAAGAATGCGGTGAAGGTACGTCATGTTACGTTCGCGGCGTCCGATCATGACCGATTGAGGGATCGTATGCAGCGCATCGAGGCAGATCAGCTGATTCCCGGGCGTGGCGAGCCCGTTCGGGATGCCGTGCTCATCATGGACGGTCCGCGCGTGACGTATGCCGGGCCCCGGGACGGTGCACCGTCCACGGAGACGACGGCGGGGACGGTGCGGGCCCGTACCGTGATGCCGGGGTTGTGGGACTGCCACACGCATCTGCTCGGCAGCCGGCCGGGAGCTTTCAGCTACACCGGGCTCGCGGAGCATCCGGCGACGCGGGCGGCCCGGAGCACGCGGAGCCTGCGGAAGGCGCTCGACGCCGGCGTCACCAGCATTCGCGAACTCGGCGGGCTCGGCCTCTACATGGCGCCGGTCGTCGACGAAGGGCTGCTGGACGGGCCGGCGATCTACGCGGCCGGGTCGGTGCTGTCCACGACCGGTGGCCACGGCGACATCCACGACTTCCCGGTCGAGTGGGTGCGCGACACCGCCCGGATGGGCGCGGACTTCCGCCTGGCGGACGGCGAGGCCGAGTGCGCCAAGGTAGTGCGTGAGCAGCTGCGACGCAACGCCCGGATCATCAAGGTCTGCGCCTCCGGCGGCGTGATGAGCGTGATCGACGACCCGATCCACCAGCAGTTCACCAACCGGGAGCTGCGCACGATCGTCGAGGTCGCCGGGCTCGCCGAGCGCAGCGTCGCGGCGCACTGCCACGGCAAGCCGGGCATCATGGCCGCGCTGGAGGCGGGCGTGCTCACCATCGAACACGGCAGCTACCTCGACGACGAGGCCTGCACCGCGATGAAGGAGGCCGGCGCGATCCTGGTGCCGACGCTCACCGTGATCCAGGAGGTCCTGGAGAGCGACGGCGTGGAGCCCTATGCGATCGCGAAGATGCAGACGGTGTCGCGCATCCACCGGGAGAACGTCGCCCGCGCCCACGAGGCGGGCGTGACGATCGCGATGGGGTCGGACCTCGGCGGCGCCGGCGACGGGCCGCTCAGCTGGGGACGCAACGGCCGCGAGATCGTGCTGCTCACCGAGATCGGCATGACCCCGCTCCAGGCGATCGAGGCCGCGACGGCCAACGGCCCGGCCACGCTGGGACGCCAGGCACCCCGGTCGGGCCGGCTCGAAGAGGGCTTCGACGCGGACGCGCTCATCGTCGACGGCGACCCGCTGGCCGACCCCTCGCTGCTGGCCGACCCGTCCCGGATCGCGGGGGTCTGGCGTGCGGGCGTGCGGGTGAAGGGCTGACAGCCGGGTAGCCGGAAAGGCCGGGGCGGTGGCCGTGGCCCCGCTCCGTGACGCCGTGGCCGGCCGGATGGGTGGTGTGGCGGCGGTTCCCGGCCACGTGCTGCATCGCCTCACCGGGCTGCGCTCCCCACCGGTATGGCTGCGGCGGAGTCCGTCCGCCACCAGCGGCGTGAGGCGAGCGCGGCCAGGGCGGCCCCGACCGCGTTGATCAGGACGTCGTCCACGGAGGACACCCGGTCGAGGCGCAACACGTACTGCCCTGTCTCGATCAGCAGCGACGCGCCCGCGCCGAGCGCCAGCACGCGTGGCACCGAGGCCAGCGCGGCGAAACGCATCGGTGCGAAGAAGCCCAGCGCGGCGAGGATCAGGAGATTCACGCCGATGCCGAGCGCGCCCATGCCGATCAGGTCGCGCAGCGGGATCAGGCTCACCCGGCCGGGGACGACGCCGGCGCCCGGTCCCGGCATCAGCGTCATCCACACGAACGGCACGGTGCCGTAGACCATCCCCACCTCGGCCAGCGCCAGCCGCCGGCCGCCCGGACCGCGGCCGCGCGCGAGGGCCCACGCGAGCAGCGCGGCCAGCGGCAGGCCGGCCAGCGTCATGAGCACCACGCCGTTCTCCGTGTCGAGGCAGCCGTGCCAGTGCCCGGCCAGGCACCGCGGCGCGGCCATCAGGAGCGGCCCTCGCAGGGCGAAGGCGGCGCCCGCCAGCCCGAGAACGGCCAGGCCGGCGAGTGCGATGCGGGATCTCATGCCCACAGTGAAGACGGCGGCGTATATCCGTGGCGTATCCGAATTCGGATACGCCACGGATATACGCGGCTGGCTAATCTGCGCGGAAACGACCAGGGGAGATGCCGTAGGCGCGGCGGAACGCGGCGCCGAACGCGAACTCGGTGCCGTAGCCGACACGACGGGCGACGGCGGCCAGCGGCGCCGAGGTCTCACGGAGCAGGAGGGCGGCATGAGAGAGACGCCAGGCGGTGACGTAGGCCATCGGCGACTGACCGAGCACGGTGTGGAAGCGCGTGGTGAACGTGCGGCGGGACAAGCCCGCGATCGTGCTGAGCCGGTCCAGCGTCCACGGCTCCTGCGGGGCGGCGTGCACGGCGTGGAGCACGGCCGCGATCGCCGGGTCGCTCGTGTCGGGCAGCGCGGCCGAGTGGTTCTGCTCCAGCCAGCGACGCAGCACGCGGGTGAGCACCAGGTCCAGCAGCGCGGGCCGGGTGGCACCGGTCCCCGGGCCGGTGTCGGAGACGTCCGCGGCCAGCAGATCGACGAGCGCGCGGAGCTGCGGGTCAGGGTCGTCGCCGGTCGAGGCCACGATGATCTCGGGGAGCGCACGCAGATAATGCGGCACCTGTCCGTGCTCCAGCCAATAGGCGCCGCAGAGGAATTCGGCGTCCCACTCCCCGTCCACGCCCGGGTCCGGGCCCAGGACGGCCGCCAGCAGGTGCCCGAGGCGACTCGGCGTGTGGCTGAGCCCGTGCTCCGCGCCGGAGGGGGCGAGGATCACGTCGCCCGGCACCAGCGCGCGCGGTTCACCGGTCGCGGTGAGCAGCCAGGCGGTCCCGCGCATCATGATGTGGAAGCCGCTGACCTGGAGCCCGGAGAACCGCAGTCCCCACGGGCCGGACTGCCTGACCCAGCACGCGTCGGCCCGGCCCGCGCGCACGCTGGTGATCACCTCGGCGAGCACATCCACGGCCGCGATCCTACCGACCGGCCGAGTTGCCCGGATGCGCATGGATCGACCCCGCTCACGCATGTCCGGGCCCGGCCGCGACCCGAAGGATGGAGGCCGTCAGCAGCACAAAAGCAGGAGGACCGAATGACCGAGCACCACTGGGACGAGCTGGTTTCCGCCTACGAGCGGTGGGCCGAGCCCGGGTCCCGGCGGTTCGCCGAGGCGGCGCTGGACCGCGCCGACCTGGCCGAGCGTGCGGATGTGCTGGACGTCGCCGCGGGCACCGGCGCGCTGGCCGTCGCCGCGGCCGGGCGCGGGCACGCGGTGCACGCGATCGACAGCGCGCAGGGCATGGTCACGCGGCTGGCCGCACGGCTGAGCCCGTTGCCGCACTGCCACGCCGAGGTCATGGACGCGCGGAATCTGCGCGCCGAGGACGACCTGTTCGACGCCGCGTTCTCCGTCTTCGGTGTGCTGTATCTCGGCGCCGACACGCTGAAGGCCGTGTCCGAGATGGTGCGCGTGGTCCGGCCGGGCGGCGTGGTGAGCATCGTGCACTGGGCCGGCCCGGTCGGCGGCGGGCCGCTCTTCGTGCCGCTGGCTCGCGCGATCAACCGGCTCGACGCGCCGGAGGCGGGCCGTCTGACGTTCCCGATCACGAGCGACTACCTGGACCGCCGCGAGGTCGAGCAGCTGCTGGTCGAGGCCGGCTGCACGGCCGTGGAGTCGGCGCTGGTGGAGAGGCCCTGCCCGATGCCGGCCGCGGACGCGTTCGTGACCGAGCTGGACGCGATCGTCCGGATCATGCCGCACTACACCGCCGCGATCACCCACCACCGCGACCGGTTCCTCGAGATCCTGGAGGACGAGGTGGGCCGCATGGAGACGCCGATCCTCGGCCGGGCGAACATTGTGCAGGGCCGGGTGGTGTAGATGCCGTCCCGTGCCGCGGCCCGGATGCGGGCCTTCCTAGGCCCGCCCGCCGGTCAGCCCGGCGAGCAGGACGTCGAGGGCGCCGTCGATCGCGGCGTCCCGGGCGCCGTCGGTCAGCTGCGGCAGCAGGTCGAGCAGCATGATCGACAGGCCGTGGACGGTGGCCCAGCTGGCCATGACCGCCCTGCCGACGTCCGCCGGGCGCAGGCAGCCCGCGTCGATGAGCCCGGTGAGCGCCTTCTCGAGCATCGCCTTCGGCTTGGGGCGGGGGTCGTCGTCATCGGCGCGGTTGCGGTCGGGCCCGCCCGGCACCCGGATGCCGGTCGGATCACCACCCATCGCGGTACGGAACAGTCCTGGCTCGGTCAGCGCGAAGTGCACGTAGGCCCGGCCGACGTCTCGCAGGTACGCCCGCGCCGCGTCCTGCGGGTCGGTGCTGTCCGTGGTGGTCCTGGCGGCGAGGCGGAGGCTCATCGCCTCGGCCATGTCCGCGCGGGCGGTCTGCGCGACCGCCTTCTTCAGGGCGGTCAGCGTGGCGAAGTGGCCGTAGGCCGAGTTCGGCGCGACCCCGACCGCGCGGGCGACCTCCCGCAGCACGACCGCGTCCGGACCGCCGTCGCGGGCCAGCGTGATCCCTGCCGCGATCAGCGCGGCGCGCAGGTCGCCGTGGTGGTAGGTGCTGCGCGTGCGTTTCTCGGCCATCGCCAGATCCTGGCACGTCCGCGGGCCGCACCGCGCACCGTGTGGCCAGGGCTACTGCGGCGGGCCCGGTCGCGCGCTGACCGTGTGCGACTCTGGGGCCATGATCTCCACGGTCGCGGTGCTGTCCGACATTCACGGTGTGCTGCCCGCGCTGGACCGGGTGCTCGCCGAGCCCGCGGTGGCCGCCGCCGAGCTGATCGTCGTGACCGGTGATCACACCTGGGGGCCGCAGCCCACCGAGGTGCTGGACCGGCTCGTCTCGCTCGGCGACCGTGCCGTCCTGGTCCGCGGCAACGCCGACCGTGAGCTGCTCCAGATGTCCCGGGGTGTTGACGTCGGCCTCGCGGACGATCCCCTCTCGGTCTGGGGCGCCGCGCAGCTCAGCGGAGACCACCAGCGCCTGCTCGACACGATGCCGGAGCAGGTCACGCTCGACCTCGACGGGTTCGGGCCGGTCCGCTTCTGCCACGCGACGCCGCGCGACGACGAGGAGGTCGTCCTGGTCGACAGCCGCCTGGACCGCTGGACCGAGGTGCTCGCGGACCTGCCGCCCGAGGTGACCACGGTCGTCTGCGGGCACACCCACATGCCGTTCGTGCGACTGGCGGAGGGCCGGCTGATCGTGAACCCCGGCAGCGTCGGCCTCCTGTACGGCCGGACCGGCGCGCATTGGGCGATCCTGTCAGCGGGCGCCGTCACGCTCTCCCGCACGCTCCTCGACCTGGACACCCTCTGCCGCCAGCTTGTCGAGCGGTCCGGCTTCCCGGGCGTGGCGCAGTGGCTCGACGACTACGTCCGCACGCCCGCCGGCGACCGCGAGGCCATCGCCACGTTCGGCCCCCGGGACGGGCGCTGATTCTGGGGAGGCCGGCCGGCGGCTCGGATGCTGGTGCGACGACGACCCGGGTGCGCGGGGCACGGCCCCGTTTCCGGCATCGAACGCGCTGACGGCCTCGTCGACCAGCAGGTCCGGCGCGGGCCTGAGCTGCGCACGGACTGCTGGAGGTGTGTCGGCTAGGTGGGCTGCGGCTGCTGGCCTGCTGGAGGTGTGTCGGCTAGGTGGGCTGCGGCTGCTGGCCTGCTGGAGGTGTGTCGGCTAGGTGGGCTGCGGCTGCTGGCCTGCTGGAGATGCGCCGCCAAGCGGGCCGCACCTCTGACCCGCTGGTGATCAGCTCGGTCGAACGACGGCTCCCGGACGCCCGCGTCACCTCCATGGTGACGTGACGGCGACCGGTTCAACCGTTTCGCGGCGGATTCCGTACCCCTCGGTGCCCTGCTGCCGCAGTTTATTGAGGAGCCGTGTCGTGAAGGTGCTGCTGATCGAGGACGACGATGCGATCGCCGGGCCGCTGGTCGACGGCCTGGCCCGCTATCGGATGAGCGTGCACCGGGTGTCCACCGGCGCGGCCGGACTGGCGGAGCTGACCACGCGGCACGCCGAGATGGTCCTGCTCGATCTTGGACTACCGGACATGGACGGCATCGAGGTGTGCCGGCGGCTGCGGCGTACCGATGACACGCCTTTGATCATGTTGACCGCGCGTGGCGACGAGGACGACCGGGTGCGCGGTCTGGAGCTGGGCGCGGACGACTACCTGGCCAAGCCGTTCAGCGTGCGGGAACTGGTCGCCCGCATGCGCGCGGTCGGCCGCCGCCAGGCCAACATCGAGCGCGCCGCCACCCGGGTGGTACGGCTCGGACCGCTGGAGATCGACCGGCGCACCCGGGAGGCACGCCTGCACGGCGTGGTGCTTCCGCTCGCACCGAAGGAGTACGACCTGCTGCTGCGCCTCGCCGCGGACCCGGGCACGGTGGTGCGCCGCCGCGACATCATGGAGTCGGTCTGGACGCCGCACGTCTTCCGGCGCGGCAAGACGCTCGATTTTCACGTGGCGGCGCTGCGCCGCAAGCTCGGTGACGCCGCCTGGATCGAGAACCGGCGCGGCGTCGGGTTCCGCCTCGTGGTGCCTCAGGCCTGAGCTTTCGAGGTCGGCGTGCGGCCATAGCCAGCCTTTGGGCTGCTATTTCATAAAATTTCGGGCACGGAGTGCCCGGCTGATCACGGCTGAGTCCGGGTTAAGGCTTACGGCTGGCTCCGGACTTCGGCTTACGGCCGGGTCCGGGTTTCGGCTGACGGCTGGCTCCGGATCTCGGCTTACGGCCGGGTCCGGACTTCGGCTACGGCCGGCTCCGGACCTTGACTCACCGCCGGCTCCGGACCTCGACGCCGAAAGCTCAGCTACAGCACTCAGGCCGTCCGATCGTCCAGTTCGTCCAGCCAGAAACGCCGCAACACCGTGGGTACGTCGCCGCGCAGCGCATCCCGGACCAGGTCCAGTTCGCCGTCGGTCAGCGGGAACGTGGGAAAGGCGCGGCCGACCGCCGCGGCGAAGGCGGAGCCGCGGCGGGCCAGCGACGGCGCGGCCGCGAGATAGGCCGGGAGGTACGGCGCGGCCAGCTCACGATGCGAGAGCGACCACAGGCCCGCCGCCAGCGCCCGGAACCGCGTGACCGAGATGTCCGGATCCGACGTCATCGCGGCCCACGCAGCCGCCTTCGCCGACGCGGACGGTCGGGCGGCAAGCGCACTGGCCGCGCCCAGCTCACCCTCCACGGTCCCGTCCCGCAGCCGCTCCGCCTCGATCTCCGCCGCGTCGAACGCACCCAGCTCCGCGAGCCGATGCACGGCCGCCCAGCGCAGGTCCGGGTCGAGCGTCACACCCCGGTCGATGGCGTCCGCCTCCAGCCAGCGCCGCAGCAGCGCGGTGTCCCGGGTGCTCCACACCAGCCCTCGGGCCAGCGCGAGCGCCCGCTGATCATCAGGCCCGTCGTAGGTCGCGCACGCACCGGCGATCAGGTCGAGCGCGGCGGGGACGTCGGCGGGGGAGAGCGTGCGGCGGACGACGTTGTTGAGGATCCGGTCGAGCGCGGCCGTGATCAGCGTCGGGGACGGCTCGGCGGGCAGGTGCGCGGCGAGCAGGTCGAGGTCGAGCAGCGCCGCCCACAGCACGGCGCGTACCAGCGGATCCGGGATCGTGGTGAGGTGCCGGGACAGCACGCCCAGGGAGTGCGGATCCGGCGCGATCCTGGCGAACGTCTCGCCGTGTGCGTTGGGCAGCACCGCCAGGCCGGCCCATTCCGGCAGCTCCACCGGTTCGCCGGCGAGATCGACCAGGCGCGACCCGGCCGCGACCCCGTCCGGGCGGAAGGCCGTCACCGTGCACCGGTGCGGCCGAATCCCGTCCCTGACCAGGACCGGAACGTCCCCGCGCCGTTCCACCCGGATCGTGTCGTGGCCGGCCTGCCGCAGCCACACCTCCGCCCACCCGCGCACGTCCCGCGGCGAGGCCGCGTCCAGCGCGGAGAGCAGATCCGCCAGTGTCGCGTTCGCGAAGCGGTGCCGGGTCAGGTGCGCGTTCACGCCGGCCAGGAAGTCCGGCTCGCCGAGCCACGTCACCAGCTGGCGGAGCACGGCGTTGCCCTTGCCGTACGAGATGCGGTCGAAGATGGTGGTCCCGGTGTCCACGTCGGGCACGTCCGCGGACGACGGCGCGACTGGGTGCGTGGACCCGCGCAGGTCCGCGACCTGGGCCTCCGGCTTGAACGCCGCCTCGAACGCGACCCGCACCCCGGGGAAGCCGGCCACGGTCTCGGCCACCTCGAAGCCCATGTAGTCCGCGAACGACTCGTTGAGCCACGCGTCCTCCCACCACACCGGCGTGACCAGGTTGCCGAACCACATGTGCGACATCTCGTGCGCGATCACCATCGCGCGCCGCCGCCGGTCGTCGTCCGTGACCCGGCCGCGCGGCAGCAGGAACTCCGCGTAGGTGACGCAGCCGGGGTTCTCCATCGCGCCCCAGTTGAGATCCGGCACGAACACCTGGTCGTAGGCGTCGAACGGGAACGGCTCGTCGAAGATCCGCGCGTAATGGTCGAAGCACACCTCGGTCACCCGCCGCAGCTCGGCGGCGTCGCGGTCGAGCGGGCCGGCCAGCGACCGCCGCGCGTACCACCCCATCGGCAGTCCTTGATAATCCCACCGCATCGAGTGGTACGGCCCGGCCACCACTGTCACCAGCGACGACGGAATCGGCGGCGTGGTGGCGAAGCGGAACGTGGATCCTTCGGCGGAGGCCGCACGCCCGTTGGCCAGGACCGTCCACGATGGATCCGCGTGCACGGTCAGCGTGACCGGTGCCTTGAGGTCGGGCTGGTCGAAGCAGGCGAACAGCCGTTGCGCGATGTCCAGGCCGAGATAGGCGCCCGCGTAGCGCTCGCCGTCGACCGGGTCGGTGAACGTGTGCAGCCCTTCGCCGTCCGTGACGTAGGAGAGGCGCGCGTCCACGACCACCGTATGCCGCCCGGCCGTCAGCCCGGCAAGCGCGACGCGCCGCCCGTCGTACCCCGGCGTGATCTTTTGCCCGTCGACCGTCACCGCCAGTGACCCGGCCCGATGCAGCTCCAGAAACGTGTCCCCGCCGCCGCTTGCGAACTCCACGACCGCCCTGCTGCGGAAGCCGTCCGGCGACCGGACGTCGAGCTCAAGCTCATACCGGACATCGGACACCCCAGCGGCCCGGTCCCGAGCCTCACCAAGCGACAGCGACACCCCCGAAGGCTATCGACCAACTACCTACGGCCGCCGCGAAGAACCCCAGAAATCCAGATCCGGGGGTACGACCCGGGAGTGCCGATCGACCGGCAGCTCAGCCGGGCCGGGCCAGGCCGGCAGGTCGGCGTGGCCGGGCCAGACCGGCTGCTTCGGCGGGCAGTGCCGTGAACGGCCGCACCCGGACCTCGGCGCGGGCGCCGGCTGCTGTGCGTCCGGTTGTTGCGCGGCTGGTTGTTGTGCGGCCGGTGGCGCCGCTGGTGCCTCCTGCTTTACCGGCTCGCTGGCGGGAGCCTCCGTGGCGGGCGGGCTCGACGGCGCCTGCACCGACATCTCGGCGCTGCAGGGAATGTTGTTGACGGTGAAGGACTGCGGCAGCGCCACGGTCGTGCCGTAGGTGGCGTCGAACGATGCGGAGGTGGCCGTCCCGGCGGCCAGGACGTCGCCGGTCGCCTCGATCAGGTCGCCGTTCTGCCGCCACGTCGCATCGGACCCGCGCACCAGCTTCTGCTCCGCCGGCAGCCGGAACGACAGCGTCCACGCGTCGACCGGGCCGGCTCCCGTGTTCGTCACCGTCACCGAGGTCGCCGCCTCGCCGCCCGGATTGATCTGCGTGGTGTAGGTGACCCGGCAGGTCAGCGGCGTGGTGGTGGCGACCGGCAGCGTCTGCGGCGACTCCGGCCAGTAGACGATCGCGGTGGCCGCCGCACCGGCGAGCAACGTGCCGACGGCTATCCGATGGCGCGTCGACAACCCTATGACCCGCGCGCGTACGGTGCTCACGTCCATGGGCGCGGTCGGGGCGCCCGCGGCGGCGTCCTCGCTGCCCGCGCTGGTGAGCGACGTCAGCGGCGGCAGCCCGGCGGCCTTGCGGAGCACGCGGGCGGCCGTGATCGCCGCCGGCCGGTCCGAGGGCGCCTTGCTCAGGCAGCCGCGCACCAGGTCGACGACATCGTGCGGCAGGCCGGCGATCGGCGGGAGCGGCGCGGGCTCGCGATAGCGGTGCGCGGTGAGCATCTGCGTGGTGGTGGACGCGTTCCACGGCATCCGCCCCGCGAACGCGACGTAGAGCAGCAGGCCCAGCGCGTACACGTCGGTGGCGGGCCGGACCATCCCACCCGCCAGCCGCTCCGGCGCCAGATAGGCGGGCGTGCCGAGGATCTCGTCGGACGCCTGCTCCAGCTCGCCGACCGCGGCCGAGATCCCGAAGTCGACCAGCGTGACGCCACCCGAGTGAATCATGACGTTGGCCGGCTTCACGTCCCGGTGCACCACACCCCGGTCGTGCGCCGCCGCCAGCGCGGCCGCGACCTGCGCCCCGATCAGCGCGGCGAGCTGCCAGGGCAGCGCCCCCGCCCGCAGCATGTCACTGAGCGGACGCCCGCCGACGAGCTCCATCACCACGTAGGGCATGGGCACGCCGTCGACCTCGGTCTCGCCGTAGTCGTACACCTCGACGATATTGTCGTGCCGCAGACCTGCCGCGGCCCGCGCCTCGGCGTACATCCGCCCGAGCGCCGCCGGCTCGGCAGACACGTCCGCCGACAGCACCTTCACCGCCACTTCCCGCCCGAGCAGCACATCCTCCGCCCGCCACACGACGGACATGCCCCCGCTGCCCAGCGGTTCCCGCAGCAGATACCGCTCCCCAACCAGCCGCCCATGCAACACGGCGCTCCTATGCCCCACCGCTATCCCGGGCAAACCAGAAATCTCGGGAAAGCCTCACATCGATATGCGAAGCCGGCTTTACCGCTGGTCGGCGGGCGGCTGGCTATTCTGACGGCCGGTTCGGCGAGGGGGAGTGGTGGCGTGATTGACGAGGCCGGGTTTGTGGGGGACGGGTCGTGGCGGCTCGGGTGGGTGGACGGGTTTGTCGAGGCGGCGTCGTTTCGGCTGGTGCCGGAGACGGGGGCGTCGCGCGGGGCGCTTGTTGAGCGGCTGCTCGGGAGGGTGGAACCGGATCCGGAGCTGTGGGAGGGGGTGCTGATCGATGCGCTGCTCGCCCATCCGGCTGCTGCGCGGCTGCGGACGCTGGAGCTGCGTCTCACCGACTTCGATCGCTCCGCGGCCAGTGCGGCGGCGGCGCTGGCGGCCCGGCGGTGGGACCACCTGACCAGCCTGCACTTCGGCTACGGCTTCGAATACCTCTACGAGCACGGGACCAGCTCGACCGGGCGGCGGATCGAGCCGATGGATCACTATGACAAGGGGCTGGTCGGCGGGGCTGAGGCGGCGATGTGGGCGGCGCTGCCGGCGCTCCGGACGCTGACGGTCGAGGGGGCGTTGCTGTTCGGCTGGATCGGTGGGGAGGCGGTGACCGATCTGCGGCTGCGTGGGGCGGTCGTCTCCGACGGTGGGGTGCTGCCGGGCTCGCACGAGGGGTTCGTGACGCTGCCGGCGCTGGAGCGGCTGGAGTTGGAGATCGACTCGGACGTGCACGGGACCACCGGCTCGGTCGAGATGCTCGCAGAGCTGACCGCGGGTGGCTATCCGGCGTTGCGCAGTCTTGATCTCGGCGATGCGCTGTTCGACGAGGGGGACTTCGCGACGCTGGCCGCGCTCGCTGACGCGTCGGTGCTGCCGCAGCTGGAGCGGTTGCGGGTCCGGGCGTTGAACGTCGAGCGGTTCCATGTGGAGGGTGAACCGTTGGCGGCGTTGGCGGAGGTCGCCCCGCGCTTCGCTCACCTGCGCCTGTCGGTGGCCGGTGACATCGCGGTCGAGGGCGCCGCGCGGGCGGACGTCGACCGTGTGCTGCCGACCGTGTCGTGGCGCTGAACCTCGGAGCGCGGCTTGGCCGGTTCGTGGCGGCGCCGTCCGTACCCCCTGATCAAGATCTGTAAAGGTTTTCAGCCTTTCGACCTGCCACATTAAAAGATCATGATCGATGCATTGACATCCGCCTGAAACAGATTGAACACTGTCCGGGAACGCGCACCCCGCGGAGGCCGGCATGGCGGTGACCATCAAGGACGTGGCCCGGGTGGCCGGCGTCTCCGTGGCCACCGTGACCCGCGCGCTGTCCACACCGGAGGTGGTCCGTCCCGCGACCCGCGACCGGGTCCGCGAGGTCGCCGCCAGCCTCGGCTACCACCCCAACCGCGCGGCCCGCGGGCTGATCACCGGCCGCACCGGCAACCTCGGCCTGCTCGTCCCCGATCTCGCCAACCCGTTCTTCCCCGGCATCGTCAAGGGCGTGCAGGCCCGCGCCCGCGAGGCCGACCACGCGGTCTTCCTCGCCGACACCGACGAGGACCCGGCAGCGGAGGCGACCCTGGTGCGCCGGCTCGCGAAGCAGGTCGACGGCCTCGTCGTGTGCTCGCCGCGGATGGCGGACGCCGAGCTGCGCAGGCTCGCGGGCGAGGTCCCGATGGTGCTGGTCTACCGGCGGATTCCCGGGATCCCGTCGGTCACGGCCGGGTTCCTCGACGGCATGCGGCAGGCGGTCGGCCATCTGGTCGCGCTCGGCCATCGCCGGATCGCCTATGTTGCGGGGCCGAAGACCTCCTGGGCCAACCGGGAACGGCTCCGTTCGCTGCGCGCGGTGGTCCGGACGGCCGACGTCGACCTGGTCGAGGTCGGCAACGTGATGCCGCGGTTCGAGGGCGGGGTGTCCGCGGCGGATCGGGTGCTGGCCGCGTCCGTGACCTCGGTGATCGCCTACAACGACCTGGTCGCGATCGGTCTGCTGCACCGGTTCGCCGCGCGTGGCGTGCCGGTGCCGGCCGGCATGAGCGTGCTCGGCTTCGACGATATTCCGCTCGCCGCCATGGTGCATCCGGCACTGACCACGGTCGCGCTCCCGCAGAACCGAGCCGGGCAGGCCGGCGTGGACCTCCTCCTGCAACTGCTGGACCAGCCCGCGCCGCACACCGGCCCGCGCCGCGACCAGCCCGCCCCGCACATGGGCACGCACGCCGGCACCCGCCGCGAGCTGCCCACCCACCTGATGGTCCGAGGCTCCACAACCAGCGTCCACTAAGACGAAAAGGGGTACCGACAATGCGGTACGGACGAGCCACCGTGGTCACCGCGCTCCTGCTGACCGCCGCCTGCGGCGCCCCGGAGAGTCCGGGCGCCGCGGACCCCACCGGCCCGGTGCCGGACAGACCGAGCAGCGCGATCACGCTCAACGTCCTGGACGTGGCCGGGAACCTGCAGCTCACCCAGGGCATGATCGACGAGTTCGCGAAGAAGAACCCGGACCAGATCGGCAAGGTCACCTACTCCAAGGCCACCGCGCCGGAGCTGGTCGGCAAGATCAAGGCGCAGCAGGATGCCGGCCGGGTGGACATCGACCTGGTGCTGACCGGTGTCGACGGTCTCGCGGCCGGCATCGACCAGGACCTGTGGACCCCGCTGCTGCCGACGCACGCAGCACGGCTGCCCGGCATGAACGACTATCTCCCGGGCGCCGCCGCCATGCAGAAGCTGGCCGGGGACCGCGGGGTGACCGTGACCTACTACCCGTCCGGGCCGCTGATCGAGTACCTGCCCGGCACCGTGCCGAACCCGCCGAAGACCGCCGCGGACCTGCTGGCCTACGCGAAGGCGAACCCGGGCGCGGTGCAGTACGCCCGCCCGTCCAACTCCGGCCCCGGCCGCACCTTCCTGATGGGCCTGCCCTATCTGCTGGGCGACGCCGACCCGAAGGACCCGGCGAACGGCTGGACCAAGACGTGGGAGTACCTGGCCGAGCTGAACAAGTACGTCACGCTGTATCCGTCCAGCACCAGCGAGACGATGAAGAACCTGGCCAACGGCTCCGCGAAGATCATTGTGACCACGACCGGCTGGGACATCAACCCGCGCGTGCTCGGCACCGTGCCCAAGGAGGCGAAGGTCGGCGCGCTGGACGGCTTCCACTGGGTCACGGACGCGCACTACGCGGTCATCCCGCGCGGCGTCCCGGCGGACAAGCAGGCCGCGGTCCTCAACCTGATCAGGGACATGCTGACCCCGCAGCAGCAGGCCAAGGCGTACGACCAGGGCTACTTCTACCCGGGCCCGGCGATCAAGGACGTGCCGCTCAGCGCGGCCCCGGCGGACTCGCAGAAGGCGCTGGCCGAGTACGGCCGCCCCGAGTACGACCAGCTCATCGCCGGCAACCCGATCGAGGTGCCGTTGGACGCGAAGTCGCTGGTGGCCGCGTTCGACCGCTGGGACCGGGAGATCGGCAGCGGGAAGGCGGGCAAGTGAGCGACTTCGCCGAGCTGCGCCTGGACGGCGTACGCCGCCGGTTCGGTGGTAGGGACGCGCTGGCCGGGCTGAGCCTGACGATCCGTCGCGGCGAGTTCATCGCGCTGCTCGGGCCGTCCGGCTGCGGCAAGTCCACCGCGCTCAACTGCCTGGCCGGGCTGCTGCCGCTGTCCGAGGGCAGCATCTGGCAGGACGACGCGCGGCTGGACACGCTCCCGCCGGAGCGGCGCGGCTTCGGCATGGTGTTCCAGAACTACGCGCTGTTCCCGCACCTGTCCGTGCGCAAGAACATCGCGTTCGGGCTGCAGATGCGCCGCCTGCCGCGGGACGAGGTCCGGCGGCGCACCGACGAGGCGATCCGGCTGGTCCGCCTGGAGGAGCACGCCCGCAAGCTGCCCGGTCAGCTCTCCGGCGGCCAGCAGCAGCGGGTGGCGATCGCGCGCGCCGTGGTGCTGGAACCGTCGCTGGTGCTGATGGACGAGCCGCTGTCCAACCTGGACGCGAAGTTGCGGCTGGAGATGCGCACCGAGATCCGCCGCCTGCACCAGACGCTCGGCCTCACCACGGTCTACGTCACCCACGACCAGGAGGAGGCGCTGTCGCTCGCGGACCGGCTGGTGGTGCTGCGCGACGGGCACGTGGAGCAGATCGGCACGCCGCAGGAGCTGCACAATCGTCCGGTGAACCGGCACGTGGCCGACTTCATGGGCTACCGCAACCTGCTGCCGATGACGGTCACCGCGGTCGACGGCGAGCGCGTCACGGTCGGCAACGGCGCGGGCATCAGCCTGTCCGGCATCGCGGTGGGCGCGCCGGCCGAGGGCGACGCCGTGATCGCGGGCATCAGACCCGAAGATCTTCACGTGGGTACGGCCGGTCTGCCGGCCACCGTGGAGGTGGTCGAGTATCAGGGCCGTGAGCTGGCGGTGGAGGCCCGGACCGCGGACGGCGTCGTGTTGCACCTGCGGGCCGTCACGCGCCCGGAGCCCGGCGACACGATCACGGTGACCGCGGCCCCGGACCGGGTGCTGGTCTTCCCGGACGGCACATCGTGACGCCGCGGCCGATCGAGACCGTGCCGCCGCCGGCCCGCCTCGCATGGCGGCACCGGCTGGCCGAGCGTGGCATCGATCGTCACCTGGCGCTGCTCGTACCCGCGATGGCCTGTGTCCTTGCTCTGTTCGTGTATCCCTTCGCGTATGGCATCGGCCTGTCGTTCCAGCCGGAACAGGGCGGCGTGTTCGGCGCGTACCGGGCGTTCTTCGCCGACGCCTACCAGCGGGACACGCTCGGCACCACGCTCGGGCTCGCGTTGCCCGCCGCGCTGCTCAACGTTGCCGCGTCGGTGCCGATCGCCTACCGGATGCGCGGCCGGTTCCGCGGCAAGCGGCTGCTCACGACGATCCTGGTGGTGCCGATCACGCTGGGCACCGTGCTCACCGCGGAGGGGCTGCTCAACTATCTGGGGCCGGCCGGCTGGTTCAACCGGGCGCTGACCTCGCTCGGGCTGATCGACGCGCCGCTGCGCCTGACCAACAACTACACCGGCGTGTTCCTGTCGCTGGTGATCACCGGGTTCCCGTTCGCGTTCCTGCTGATCCTGTCCTACCTGTCCGGCATCGACCCGACGCTGGAACGCGCGGCCGCGACGCTCGGGGCCAGGCCCTGGCAGCGCTTCCGGCGGATCACGCTGCCGCTGCTCGCGCCGGGGCTGGCGACCACGTTCTGCCTGACGTTCGTGCTGGCGTTCAGCGTGTTCCCGTCCGCGATCCTGGTCGGCGACCCGGCCGGTGAGACCCGGGTCATCTCGATCGCGGCCTACCACGCGGCGTGGGAGGTCTACGACTACCCGCTGGGCAGCGCCATCGCGGTGATCATGGGGGTTGCGGAGCTGGTCGTGGTCGGCGTGGTGCTGGGCCTGCGATCGCTGCTCTACACCGGTTCCACGGGAGGCAAGGGCTGATGGGACGACGTCGAATCGTTGCTACACCCGGCGCCTGGCTGATCTGGGGTGCGGTGACGTTCTTCCTGGTCAACCTGGCCGGCGTGATCGGGGCGGTGCTGGTCAACTCCGTCGGCAGCCGCTGGTTCGACACGTGGCTGCCGGAGGAGTGGACCACCCGCTGGTACGCCACCGCCTGGACCGACTTCGGCCTGTTCCAGGTGCTGATCGTCACGCTCGAGGTCGCGGTGCTGGTCGTGTCGATCTCCGTGCTGGTCGGCGTGCCCGCGTCCTACGTCCTGGCCCGCCGCTCGTTCCCCGGCCACCGGCTCGTCTACCTGCTGTTCCTGCTGCCGATCCTGATGCCGCCGATCACCTACGGCATCCCGCTGGCGACCGTGCTCTACAAGTTCGGCTTCGCCGGGCACCTGTCCGGGGTGGTGCTGGCGAACCTCGTACCCTCGATCCCGTTTGTGATCTTGACCATGACGCCGTTCATCGAGCAGATCGACCCGGCCGTCGAACGCGCCGCCCGGATGTGCGGGGCACGCACCTGGCAGATCTTCGCGCGCATCCTGGCGCCGCTGCTGATTCCCGGCATCCTCGCCGCGTCGATCCTGGTCCTGGTGCGCACCGTCGGGATGTTCGAGCTGACGTTCCTGACCGCGGGCCCGGACTCGCAGACGCTGGTCGTGGCGCTCTACTACTCGATGTCGGCCGCGGGCATCCGCGCCCAGCAGTCCGTCGACGCGATGGCCGTCATCTACACCGCCACCATGCTGGTCCTGCTGGTCACCGCGCTGCGTTTCGTCAACCCGACGCAGCTGGTCGCCCGGGTCCGGGAGGAACCGGACTGAGCACGTCTCTAAGCTGCGGGAATGAAGGTGCTATCCATCCAGTCCGCGGTCGCCCACGGCCACGTCGGCAACTCCGCCGCGGTGTTCCCGCTGCAGCGCATCGGCGTCGAGGTCGTCCCGGTCCTGACCGTCAACTTCTCCAACCACACGGGGTACGGCGCGTGGCGTGGCCCGCTCATCGCGCCGTCCGACGTGGCCGAGGTGCTGCTCGGCGTGGAGGAGCGCGGAGTGTTCCCGCAGATCGACGCCGTGCTGTCCGGGTACCAGGGCGGGGCCGGCATCGCCGACGTCATCGTGGACGCGGTACGCCGGGTGAAGGCCGCGAACCCGGCCGCCGTCTACGCGTGCGACCCGGTCATGGGCAACGCCAAGTCCGGCTGTTTCGTCGCGCCGGAGATCCCCGACCTGCTGCGCGACCGGGTGGTGCCGGTGGCGGACATCATCACGCCGAACCAGTTCGAGCTGGGCTACCTGACCGGCACCGCGCCGGCGAGCATCGAGTCCACGCTCGCCTCGGCCGACCTGGCCCGCGCGATGGGCCCGTCGACCGTGCTGGTCACCAGCGTGGAGCGGCCCGACCGGCCGGAGGGCACGATCGAGATGCTGGTCGTGGACGACGCCGGCGCGTGGGTGGTCAGCACGCCGCACCTGCCGTTCAAGGCGAACGGTTCCGGTGACGTGACGGCCGCGCTGTTCACCGCCCACTACGTGGCCACCAAGGACGCCGCGACGTCCCTGGAACGCACCGCCTCCAGCGTCTTCGACCTGATCGAGACCACGTTCCGCTCCGGCGAACGCGAGCTCCAGCTCATCGAGGCCCAGGACTTCTACGCCACGCCCCGCCTGCAGTTCACGGCCGACCGGGTGCGCTGAGCCCGGCGGCACGTTGCCCCGCCGCCGGGACTCGGCCGCGGGGCAACGTCGATGCACCGTCAGTTCCAGCACTTCCAGGAGTTCGGGTCGGTGTACTTCTCCATGCGGTCGATGGCCGTGGTGGTCTTGTACTGCCACTTGCAGGCGTCCGTCATGTTGATCGAGTCGGTCTTCTTGACGCTGAGGCACCGCCAGCCGTAGGCGGTCGAGTCGACCAGCGCCGCGTTGTTGTACCCCTTGCTCTTGCAGTACCCGACGAGGTTGACGCCACCGAGCTGCTTCGACGCGGTCCAGCACGTCCAGGACTTGGGGTCGAAGTAGTCGGACATCCGGTCGATCTGTCCGGGGCCGTACTGCCACGTGCAGGCGTCGATCACGTGGATCGAGTCCGTTGTGGACGACGTGGTGCACCGCCAGCCGTAGGCGGTCGAGTCGATGAGCTTCAGTCCGGTGTAGCCCTTGCTCTCGCAGTACCCGGCGAGGTTCAGGCCGCCGCGCTGCGTCGCGGCCGACGAGGGCCCGGCGACCAGCGCGGACGTCAGGGAGAACAGGAACAGGGCAAGGAAGGCGACGGTCGTCCGGCGCACGTTTCGCGTCATGCGCCGACCATAGGTGTCTTAAACCCCCATAAACGCACAAATATACCGAATACCCCTTTTGGGGTACGCCGTGTGACAGGGAACGCCCGCGTTCCCCGCCGCTGGGTCGCTGCTCGTCGGGCAAGTACTTGCCGGAGCGGAAAGTGTGGGGTAACTTTCCTCATGGGAAAGTACTTTCCCGATCAGGAAAAGACGGAAGTGGAGGCAGACGATGTCCGCGACACCCACACCCGACGACGCCGCACGCACGCTGCGTGACTTCGAGCAGCACCGGCAGCAGGCCACGATCGCGACCGGCTGGCCGCTGTGGTCCTGGATCGGCGGCGGCATCCTCGTCGCCGTGCTCGGCGTGCTCTACGACCTCAATCCCGGCTTCGCCGCGGACTGGGGATCGTGGATCACCGGTGTGCTGCTCCTGCTCGCCGTGCTCAGCACGACCCGGTGGGGGAGCGCGCTGTTCGGCCGCCCCGCCCGCGTCCGGCGGCCCCCGACCGCGGGGCGGATCGTCGTCGCGGTCGCCTTCGGTGCGCTGGTGGCGGTGCTGACGCTGGTCGCGTCCCGCTGGGAGGTGCCGCACCTCGTCGCGGCCGCCGGCGTGGCCGGTGGACTGCTGATGGCGATCGCGGGCCCGCTCTGGCAGCGGCACACGCTCAGCCGCCCGCCGGCCCTGTCGTGACGTCCCCCGACGTCGAGGCGCCGCCCCCGGGGGGAAACCCCGGGGGCGGCGATGCCCGGCTGGACCCGCTGCTGCTCGACCCGACGCGACTGTCCATCATGGCCGCGCTCGCCGGGCTGGAATGGGCCGAGTTCGCGTTCGTCCGCGACTCCACCGGCGTCACCGACTCGACGCTGTCCAAGCGCATCAGCCAGCTCGTCGACGCCGGGTTCGTCGAGGTCCGCAAGGGGCACGTCGGCAAGCGCCCCCGCACCTGGCTCAACCTCACGACCGACGGCCGCACCGCACTGCGCGCCCACATCGCGAGGCTGCAGGAGATCGCGGCCAACCTCTGATGACGACACGCTCTACTGTGCTCCCATGCGGCGTATAGAGATCCTCACGGCAGCGATCGTCCTGTTGTCCGTCTCCGCCTGCGGTGCGGACGACCCCGAGCCCGACGACGCGGCCCCGCCCGCACCGTCGGCCTCGGCCGCACCGTCGGCCCCGGCCGTCCCGACGACCGTGACCGCCGAGGCGCGCACGGCCTGCGAGTTCGCCGCCGCGTCCCCGAAGGCCGGCGAGACGATCGAGTTCGACGACAGGTACATCAACGACATCTGGGAGAATGCCGGCAGCTCGGGCATCCCGGGCCTGGTCTACGCCGGCTCCGAGGTCCACACCCGCTACACCGCGTGGCTGCAGGCGGACCTCGGTGACGCGGCGGCCAAGGCCCAGGACGAGCTGCTGGACGCGGTCGGCCGGGTCCGCACCGCCTGCACCGAGGCCGGCATCACGACGCCGTGACGGCTCACGCCAGGGGCGGCGCAGGCGGCCGCTCCTCGTGCGTGCGGCGGTCGAAGGACTCGGAGTAGACCTGGGAGCGGAATCGCAGGATCGGGTCGTCGGACAGCTCGATCCCGGGCACCACGCCGGTCGGGTCGAAGACCGTCGCCTCGATCGCGTCCTGGTCCTCGACCGCGGTGCCGAGCCGCAGCGAGCCCGCCACCACGGTCTCCCGCGAGTCCGGCCACTGCGCGGTCACGTCGTCGGTGGGGTCGCCCGGATCGGCCATCGTGAGCACCAGCGACCAGGACGCCGGCTCACGCTGCAGGATCTCGTCGACCAGGTACTGCGCCGGGCGCTGCTCGTCCTTGCCGAGCGTGGCGATCCCGGCGTCCGGCTGCCAGTGGTACCGGAACGCCCGCCGCGTCCCGTCCGGCGCGACCAGGAAGTAGGCGTGCAGCCCGTTGAAGCGCGTCGTCGCGAAGCTGGCCGCCACCGGCATGCTCGCGATCGCCTTGATCCCGGGCAGGATGTGCCGGTGGGTGGCGATGTGCGCCAGGATCAGCGGGCTGGGCTTCCCGGTCGCCGGGTTCTGCAGCTTCGTGACCTGGATGAACTCGCGCGGCGTACGCGCGGGGAAAGCCGGGATGCTGGCCGCGGCCCACGTCGCGTGCCCGCCGGACGCCAGGTCGAACCGGATGCCGAGCCCGAGCGTCGCACCCCGGCCGTCCGGCTTGCGGTCCGGCGCGTAGGGGCTGCCGGACGCGTTGGACAGCCGCACCAGCGCGGTGACCGGCTCCCCGGCGAAATGCTCCGCGGTGGTCAGCTTCGCGAGGTCCGGCGCCGGGGTGAAGGTGGCGTGGAAGTGCACCCCGCGCGGGTGCGCCCGTCGGTAGCCCGGAACCGTCGCGGTGTGCTTCTCCATGGCCTCCATGGCCCGGAGGACGGTCGTACGGTCGGCGTCCGGCACAGAATCTCCCCTGTCAAGGCAACGGATGCGGCCCGTGAGCCGCGCGCCACAGCGTAGACGCCGCTCTATTGCGGCGCGGCACGCGGGAAGACGATCGGATTGGGCTCGGGCAGCAGCCGCAGCGCCGCCGCGGACAGCGGTGCCAGCAGCTTCTCCAGCGTCGCGGTGCCGTCCGGGCCGAGCGCGTGCCACGGCCCGGCCGCGAGCGCGTCCGTCTGCCGTTCCACCGCATCACGGGCCGCACGCGCCGCCTCGGTGGCGGCACCGGAATCGAGCCAGCCGCGCGCGGCGAGCCGGTCAGTCGCCGCCTCCCACTGCGCGTCGGTCCAGCCGCGGGCCGGCTGCAGCACCTCGCGCGTGCTGTCCAGCGACGACCGCCAGACCAGCGACTCCGCGCCGTCGAGCCCGGCCACCAGCAGCGCCGCCACATGGCCGTCGCCGCGGTGCTCACGCAGCACCGTCGCGGCGTGCCACAGCTGCCCGAGCGGATCCTCCGGCCACGGCAGGTCCGCGTTCGCCGCGGCCAGCGGGCGACCGGGCAGCTCCACGGCCTCCGCGGCCCGGCGCAGCAGTGAGGCCGCCTCCGTGAGGTCACCGCCGGGCAGCACCGCGGACAGCGCCGCGCGGGCCCCGTCCAGCCGGGCGATCAGCGCGGCCGCCGGTGTCGCCCGGTTCCACACATCAGGCAGCGCGCGACGGACCATCGCCGGCGCGAAGCCGAAGAACATCGCCTCGACCGGCCCGGCACCGACCGCCCCCAGCGGCGCCGCCCGGCCCGCGAAGTAGCCGCGCCAGAACCCGCGCAGCCCGGCCGCCTCGAACGCGGCGCGGGCCTGCGGCGTGAAGTAGGTGACGGCGTGCAACGGCTCGATCAGCGTCCACATCCGGCGCGCGATGTCCATCCGTGCAGCGTCTCATCAGTCGGCGCTGAGCACCTCGTCCATGCCACCCTCGGCGCGCCACCGGCGCAGCAGGTCGTGGAAGACGGCCGGTCCCGGGCCGAACGAGTTGTTCAGCGGCCGCGGCTTGCCCTCGCTGTTGTAGTAGCCCGGCGTGCACTCGGCCCGGAACGCGTAGTTGTCCGGCGCGGTCTCCCGGATGACGTCCACCCAGGCCTGCTCCGCGTCCGCGGTCGGCTCGATCCGGCGGGCGCCGCGCCGGGTGGCCTCCGCGACCACGGCGCCGATGTGCGTGGCCTGCTCCTGCAGCACGTGCGTGAAGTTGACGGACGCGGCGTTCTGCATCGAGCCGAGGTGGAACAGGTTCGGGAAGCCGTGGCTGTAGAAGCCGTGCAGCGTGCGCGGGCCCTCGCCCCAGTGGCCGAGCAGCGGCGTGCCGCCACGGCCGAGGACCGGGAGCGTGCCGGAGATGACGCCGGAGACGCCGACCTCGAAGCCGGTCGCGAAGATGACGCAGTCGACCTCGTACTCCTCGTCGCCGACCGCGACCGTGGACCCGGTCATCCGGGTGATCCCGCCGCTGTCCGCGGTGTCGACCAGCGTGACGTCCGGCCGGTTGAACGCCTCCAGGTAGAGGTCGCTGAAGCCGGGCCGCTTGCACATGTACCGGTACCAGGGCTTGAGCTTCGCCGCGGTGTCCGGGTCCTCGACGACCTGGTCGACGCGGGCGCGGATCTCGTCCATCTTGCGGATGTCCGCGAGCTCGTCGAGGTACGCCCGCTCCTCGTCGGTGAGCGTAGGGTCGAGCGTGCCGGTGAGCATGTGCCGTTGCAGGCGTGCGGTGCTGGTCCAGCCGTCGTCGATCAGGTCCTCGTCGGCGTGGTCGCCGGTGACGATGGTCAGGAAGTTCTCCATCCGCTCCCGCTGCCAGCCCGGCTTCAGCGTCTCGCCCCAGGCCGGGTCGATCGGCCGGTTGTCCCGGACGTCGACCGTGGACGGGGTGCGCTGGAAGACGTACAGGTGCGCGGCGGCCTTGGCGACCTCCGGGATGACCTGGATGCCGCTGGCGCCGGTGCCGACCACGGCGACTCGCTTGTCCGCGAGCAGGCCCAGGTCGTCGCCGGTGTACGCGTGGTCCCAGCGGCTGGTGTGGAACGTGTGCCCGGCGAACGTCTCGATGCCCGGGATGCCGGGCAGTTTCGGCTGGCTGAGCGTGCCGCTGGAGATCACGGCGTAGCGGGTGCGGAACCGGTCGCCGCGGTCCGTGGTCACGTGCCACTGCGCGGCGTCGTCGCCCCAGCGCAGCTCCGTCACCCGGGTGTGGAACAGCGCGTCCGCGTACAGGTCGAACCGCTTGGCGATCGCGACCGCGTGCTGCCGGATCTCCTCGCCCGGCGCGTACCGCCACTTCGGGACGTAGCCGACCTCCTCCAGCAGCGGCAGGTAGACCGTGGACTCGACGTCGCAGTGCACGCCGGGGTAGCGGTTCCAGTACCAGGTGCCGCCGACGTCACCGGCCTCGTCGATCATCCGGATGCGCTGCAGCCCGGCCTCCCGCAGCCGCGCCCCGGCCAGCAGCCCGCCGAACCCGCCGCCGATCACGACCGCGTCCATCAGGTCGGTGACCGGTGCCCGATCGGTCCGCTCCGTGTACGGATCCGTGGCGTACCGGTCGCGCCGGTACTGGCTCAGGCCCTCCGGACGGATCCGGCGGTCCCGCTCCTGCCGGTACTTCGCGCGCAGCGCCTCGAGCTCTTCGGGCCGGTAGCGACGCGGCTGTCCGGGTATGGGGGTGGAGGACATGCTGAGCCCCTTCGCGGCGTGGGTCCGGTACGGGCAGCCACCCGAGAAGGGGGAGTCTAGATCAGTCGATCGCCTTAGGTGTGCCGTGGGATCGCCCACTATGGAACGCCACGTCCTGCCACGCCTCGGCGTACCGGTTCTTGCCGTGCGACTTGGCCGCGTACATGGCCAGGTCGGCCTGCCGGAGCACGTCGTCGGCGGTACCGCCCGGGTCGTTGACCGCGATCCCGACGCTGGCGGACACCCGTACCCGGCGCCCGCCCACGATGTCGATCGGCTCGCGCAGCGCCGCGATCACGCGCGCCGCCGTGGGCCGCGCGTCCGACGGCCCCGACAGATCCTCCAGCAGCACGGCGAACTCGTCCCCGCCGAACCGGGCCACGGTGTCGCCCTGACGCAGCCCCACGCGCAGCCGGGCCGCGGTGGTCCGCAGCACCGCGTCCCCGGCGTGGTGCCCGCACTCGTCGTTGATCTCCTTGAACCCGTCCAGGTCGATGAACATCACCGCGAAGATCCGCGCGTCCCGCGTGTGCGCGGCCAGCGCCCGGGTGAGCCGGTCGTAGAACAGCGCCCGGTTCGCGAGCCCGGTCAGCGGATCGTGGAACGCAAGGTGCTGCAACTGCTCCTTGTGCTCGCGGAGCTCCGCCTCGACCCGCTCCCGGCGCTGGATGTCCCGGCGCAGCTCCGCGGTGGCCCGGTCGACCTTCTCCAGCGCCCGGTTGCGACTGCCGCTGAGCACCGCGGTCATCACGCCCAGCAGCAGCGTCAGCGCGGAGCCCGCGGCCGTGGTCAGCCACTCCATGCCCCGGTCCGTGGCCGCGATCAGCCGGCTGGACGGCCGCATGGTGATCTCCCACCGGCGCTGCCCGACCGTGATCCGGCCGGTCCGGTCGAGCTCCGCGTGGCCGATGTCGCTGCCGGGCGCGACGCTGGTGAGCACCGTGCCGGCCGGGTCCGCCAGGCTGACCCGTACCGCGTTCTGGCCGTGGTCGAGGAACGCTCGGGCCAGCAGATCCTGCCCGCGCAGGCCCATGATCATCCATCCGCTGAACGTGGTGCCGCCGGGGCCGGTGTAGACCGGCGCGGCCAGCGTGACCGACATCTGCCGCTGGTCCACCGGAAGCCGCTGGTCCCGGAAGAGCCGATACGGCGCGCTGGCCGCCAGCCTGCCGCTGTGCCGGGCCGTCTCCAGTACGGTGAGCGCGGGCAGACTGGCCGAGATGTCCGCACCGGCGGCGTCCTGGTCGTCGAGCGCCTTGTCGAACACGAGGAACCGGTGATCCGTGCGTCCCTGCGCGGGCCGTAACGTCAGCCCGGCGACCCCCTGGCCACGCCAGTACCGTTGCACGGCCGGGACCTGCGCGGTGGTGGAGGCCACCACGAACCCGACCGTGGCCGCGCCGGGCATCCGTCCCGCGCTCAGCCCGGCCGTGATTCGCGCGAACGTGTCCGACGTGAGGTCCGGTTGTGCGCCGACGCTGTACGCGAGGTCGGTCAGCGTGTCGCCGTACCGGTCGATCTGCTCCTGCGCCGCGTCCGTGATCTGATCGGCGTACCGGTCCATCAGCTGGCCCGCGTACCGCATCTCATTCGTCTCGACCGCCACGAGCGCCCCGGTGGACACGCCGGCACCGCCCAGCACCACGAGCGCCACCAACGCCCCGCCGGTCCAGCGCCGCCCCCTCACTCTCCTCTGATCGGCACGGCCGCCCCCGGCCTGAACCGATCAGTACGCGAGGTTCACATGCGCCCGGTGGTGCGAATTCCGCTCGATCAGGTCGACGACGCCGAGCGCGAAGTCCGCGCCCCCGATCGCGCCCCCGCCGTCCGGCTGCAGCGCCACGTCGTCGCCGACGCGATATTCACCGCGCCGCTCACCGGGCACGTGCGCGCCGAACCCGCCCGCCGGGCTCACGAACACGTAGTCGAGCGACTCCGCGGTGGCCGGCAGATCTTCCGCGATCAGCGCGGCCACGGTGACCAGCTCCTCGTGGTACTCGGCCGGCGCGTGACCGAGGTCCGTCGCGAAGCGCGGCGCGCCGGCCGCCGGGCGCAGCGAGGAGAACCCGCCGACGATGAACAGCCGGGCCTTCTCCGCGTCGGCGAGGCGCCCGATCGTGGCGTAGACGTCGCGGAACCCGGTCGCCAGCGGCCCGCGCGGCGCGATCGCGCCCACCACCACGTCCGCGCCGGCGACGACCTCGGCCAGCGCCGCCTCGTCCGCCGCGTCCCCCTGCACGTGACGCACGCCCGGAACGGGCTCGGCCGGCGCCGAGCGGCTGAACGCGGTGACCTCGTGACCGCGCGCCGTGGCCTCCGCGACGATGGCCGATCCGGCATAGCCGGTGCCGCCGATGACGGTGATGCGAGACATGGGATGCCCTCTTCCCAGGTGTTTCGTGACCCGCGTGTCGGGCCACATCGGTTACCGTAGGAGACCAGCTCTCTCCCGGGAAGAAGGCACTTCGTGGTAACCACCCCGTCCGGCGGCGATCCGTACCAGGCCGACTGCCCCACCCGCCGCATCCTCGACCGCATCGGCGACCGCTGGACCGTCCTGGTCATCGGCATCCTCAGCGACGGCGACGCCCGCTTCTCCGAACTCCGCCGCCGCGTCCAGGGCGTCTCCCAGAAAATGCTGACCCAGACGCTGCGCGCCCTCGAACGCGACGGCCTCGTCCGCCGCACCGTCCACCCCGAGGTCCCGGTCCGCGTCGAATACGCCCTGACCGACGCCGGCCGCACCCTCCAGGAACCGCTCCGCGCCCTCCAGCAGTGGTCCGTCGACCACGTCGCGGCCATCTCGGCCTCCCAGGAGGCTTACGACCGGGGCCGCTGACCGCCTTCCGGCGTTTCAAGATCAAGATCTAGTTCCTTTCCCGCTTCCAGCGTGGTCCGGCAGCGTTGCTCCCGCGGGCACCGGTCGTCGCTGGCGCTCCTCCCTGCCGGTTTCGCGTGGCGCAGGAAAACCGAATGGACTCGAACAGCCCGCCGTCACCGCTTCGCCCGCCACCGCCCCGCCCGCCGTCACCGCCTCACCCGCCGTCACCGCCTCACCCGCCGTCACCGCCTCACCCGCCGTCACCGCCCACCCGCCGCCACCACCCACGGCGTCACCTGCGCCGCGACCGCTTCTCTCCCCGCCCGCCCACGTCCAGGGCGGTCCGGGCGCTGCGCGCCCGAAAATGCGTGTTATAGCGGCCGGGGCGCGTTGGCTGCGGTTTTTGCCTCCGGCGGGCCTCCGGCGGGAGCCTCCGACACCGGGGCAGCGGAAAGGCAATGTCAACTGCCACCCCAGATCTCGGGTGGCTGGGTTTCGCGCGGACTGTCTGCCCCGTATGCCGTAGACCCGGGACAAGCCGAGCAGATCATCGGCAGGGCCGCCAGCTTTGGTCTGTCGTGCGGCGGTGGCGTGGTTCTCTCGTTTGGGCGGGCACTTTCCGCTGTTCAGGTGCGGTCCGTGGGTGGTCCGGTTTTGAGGGTTGCGTCGGGTGGGCCGGTGTCGGTCAGCGTCGTGGTCGGGTTCAGGCTTGCGTCACGCGGCCTGCCGGCGGTTGCGTTGGTGGCGGCCCTGCCGATGATCTGCACCCCTGCGGGCGGGTCGACGGCATACGGGGCAGCCAGGCGGTCACCTCTGTGACTGCTTGCGCATAAAGGACAAAGGACCCGCCGCGGGCGGGCGAAAGGGCTTCTCAAGATCCTTGCGTCTCTGGTGGCCCTTATTTGGGCAGTGAAAGGGCCACCAGAGACGCAAGGATCTTGGGGCCCGGATGTTGGAATGGTGATCTCGGAGTGCGGTACAAGGCGGGCGCGGCTGTCGTTGTGGTGGGGCTGCGACTGCGGCTGTAACCGAGTGCAACTGCGGGCGGGTGCTGCGCGCCCGAAATTTCGGTATTTATGGGCTGGGGCTGCGGGTGATCTATCTGCGAGGGGCGCAAGGTCAGCCGTCGAATGTACGTGGGAGTGGTTATTCGGCCCGAATAACCACTCCCACGTACATTCCGTCTTGATCGGCTTGTGTCACTGTCCGTGGCTGTCTGGCATAGGGTGATATTTCGGGTGCGGATGGAGACGGAGGGTCTCGGGAGGCGGTAAGTGAGAGGGACGGCTGCCGGCGTTGATCACATGTGCGGGGGTGGGTCTCTAGCATCGGGTGGGTGATTGATGACCTGCGGGTGGATGCGGTCGTGAACCGGGAGCGGATCCTTGCGGCGGCGCGGGAGGTGTTCGCGGAGGCGGGGCTCGGGGTGACGATGAGCCGGGTGGCGGCGCGGGCGGGGGTGGGGGTGGCCACGCTCTACCGGCGGTTTCCGAGTCGGGATGATCTGGTGGCGGAGGCGTTCGCGGATCAGTATGCGGACTGTGCGGCGTTTCATCGGGCGGCGTTGCGGGATTCTGATCCTGGGCGCGCGTTCCGGTCGGTGGTGGTGCAGCTCTGTGGCTCGCAGGTGAAGGACCGGGGCTTCACGACGGCGTACGTGGCGGCGCTTACCTCCGGGCGTGGACTCGATCGGGAGCGGCGTGAGGCGGAGTGGGTGGTGGGGCGGTTGCTGGATCGGGCGAAGGCGGCCGGTGCGATCAGGGCGGACGTCGGCCGTGACGATTTTGTTCTGCTGCTGCACGGGAATGCGGGTGTGATCGCGGGGTCCGGCCGGGACGCGGCGGAGGCGTCCCGGCGATTCGTGCGGCACATGCTGCGGTCGTTCGCACCGGATCAGTAAGCCAGCACCAAATGACCCCCCGCAGGAAGCCCAGCAGCCCGATCAGGCCGCGCGGCCGGTGAAGAAGTCCCAGATGACCTGCGGCGCGTCGACGTCGTGCGTCGAAGGTCCCACCAGCCGCCGGTAGCGGTGCTCAGCGGTAGGGACAACGTGCCCGCCGCCGACGATCGTGTACTGAACGACAGGCGGCTTCCCGGTCGAGGCATAGGTCGTCGCGATGACCTCGGTATCGCCGGATCGGGGCTGGTGCGGCAGCGTGCGCCGGTCGGTGGCGGAGGCGAGCCCGTTCAGCCGGACGAACGTCTGCGCCGTGTCGTCGGCGGACAGCACCTCCCCGCGCGGAGAGAACCCGAAGATCGTGACCTCACCGCCGGCATACGGAGAGATCGGATCGGCGGTCCCGGCCATCGTGAGCACCGGCAGCGGCGTACCCATTGGGGCACAGGCATTGTCGTCACCCCCGGGCAGATTGGCGGCGATCGCGGCGATGGCGGCGAGCCGCTCGGGCATCTCCGCGGCGAGCCGGAACACCATCTGGCCCCCGTTCGAGTACCCCGCCGCATAGATCCTGCGATCGTCGATGCCGTAGCGCGCGTGCAGGCTGCCGGCCAGCGCCTGGACGAATCCGACGTCATCGACGTTCTCGCGGCGCGCGGGCGTGCTCGCCATCCGGCGGCAGTCGTTCCAGCCGTTCTGATAACCGTCCGGATAGGCGACGGCGAACCGGTGCCGGTCGGCGAGAGCGTCGAATTCGTAGCCCGTGTTCCGGCGAATGGTGTCCCCGTCCTCGAACGATCCGTGGAAGACCATCAGCAGCGGCGCGCCCGGCTCAAGACCGGCCGGCGCATAGGCGGTATAGGTGCGTTCCCGGCCGCCCACGGTCATCGTCGCGTGGACGCTGTCGCCGGACAGTGCCGGCATCGCAGGCGTCGGCGTCCACAGTAGATATCCGTACAGGCCGGCGACCACGACCGCGAGCGTCACCAGGACCGAGGCGGTCTTCATGCGGTGACGACCCGGGCAACCAGCGTGGCGGCGGCCAGGACGCCCAGCCCCGCGGCCGGCGTCCACCGCGCGGCCCGGTCGCCGACGCGGAGGTGGGAAAACGCAGCACCCAGCATCAGCACGACGAGTCCGGCGGCGGCCGCGATGCCGAGCGCGGCCCAGGCCAGCCCGATCAGCAGTCCGGCGGCGCCGGCCGACTCGACGACGCCGAGTGCGCGGTAGCCGCCGACCGGCACCCCGAGGTGGACGGCTTCGCCGGCGACATCGCTGCCGCCGGCGACCTTGCGGGCTCCACTGAACATGAACGCCGCCGCCACAAGGCAGCTCAGCACCACCGTTACGACGAACACGATTCCTCCAACGCGATGAGAGATCAAAGAAAGGCGTCCAGGAGTACGCCCGGAGCCTTGTGGCGATGCGCGGAGCGTGGTCACGGGCGGGTGTACCGGCGCAACGCCGGATCGTGGCCGCGCAGCCGGGCCAGCAGCACGCCGACCCGGGCCAGGGCCTTCTGCGGCGGCGCCGGTGCGCCCGCGACGTAGCTGCCGGACAGCGCGAACACCAGCGCCGTCTCCAGCCAGTTGCGCGGGATCCCTCTGGCGTCCGTGCGTCCGTCGGCCGCGAGCCCGAAACCGGCCCGGATGCCCATCTCGTAGGCGGTCCCGGGGCGCGCGACGAAACGGAACACGGCGGTCTGGTCGCCGTCGTTGAAGTACCGGTGCCGGACGTTGCGCTCCACGTGCACGGACTCGCCCGGCCGCAGACGGAGGCCGCGGCGGTCGCCCAGGTCCATGAAGAGCACGCCCTCGACCGCGGTGAACGTCTCCTCGAAGCCGGTGTGGAAGTGCCGTGGCGGTCCGGGGTCGCCGGCCGGAATGCTGACCTGCGCCTCGACGTACTCGCCGCCGGTCTCGTCGCTGGCCGTCAGGAAGGTGACGGTGACGCCCATGACCGGGTTCGACACGGTCCGGGGCAGGCCGGATGGGGTGTGCAACGTGTCCACGACACAACCCTTGATCTTTTCCTTGAGAAAGTCAAGTATTCGATTGAGGTCCTCAAGTTATGCTCGGCACCATGTCCGATGAGTTGGCGGCCTCGCTGCTGAGCCAGATGATGTCCATCTCGGGCCAGATCTCCGGCCGGATGCGGGAGGGCCTGGACCGCCTGGGCCTCACCGAGCCGACCGCCAACCTGCTGTGGCTGCTGCGCCCCGACGTCGATCCGCTGCCGCTGCGGAAGCTCGCCGCGCTGCTGCACTGCGACCCGTCCAACATCACGCTGCTCAGCGCCCAGCTCGAACAGCGCGGTCTCGCCGAACGACGCCCGCACCCCCGGGACGGCCGGGTGCGCACGCTCGTGCTGACCCCGGCCGGCCAGGACGTCCGCCAGCGCCTCATCGACGCCGTGGCCAGGCACTCCCCGCTGGCCGGCCTGACCCTCGACGAGCAGCATCAGCTGGACCGCCTGCTCACCAAGGCGATCGACGCACTCTGAAGACATGGATCCGTGGTTTGCGATGCCCGCGCTCGTCAGCGACCGCCTCCGGCTGGAGCCGCTGACGCCGGATCACGCGGCCGGCTACCTCGAGGCGACCGGCATGCCGGCCGTCGGCGAAGGCCACGATCCACAATCTCGCGAGGGTACGACCGTGAGCGCGCATCCGCGAGGCGAATGACGGCCAGAGCCGGGCAGATGCGGTCACGCTGGCGCCGGGCCGGGCGCACTTGCATGATGGTGGCATGACCGAGGAACAGCGTGACCGATGGGTGACCGTGCTCGACTACCTGATCGGCGCGCTGCCCGCGCATCGCCACGTGATCCTGGTGGACGGCGTCGCCGGCCGGTCCGAGATGGTGGCGGCCCGGATCACCGACCGGCTCCGCGCGCGGGCACGACCGCCGCTGGTCGTGACGGACCGCGCGGAGGTGCCCGCCGGGGCCGACGCGTTCACGGTGTGGGTGCGCAGCGCGGGCGCGCACGGCGCGGACCACGCGGACGCCGTGATCGACCTGCACGACACGGCCTGGCCGGTGCTGCGGCACCTCGACGCCACGCTGCTGGCGCACGACTCCTGGTACCGCACCGAGTCCCGCGCGTTCTTCGCGGCGCGCGCAGCCACCTGGGACACCCGGTTCGGCGACGACCTGCCCGCCTACGCGTCCGCCGTGGCCGAGGCCGGGCTCACACCGGGCGGCGTCGCGGTCGACGTCGGCTGCGGCACCGGCCGGGCGCTGCCCGCGCTCCGCGACGCGCTCGGCCCCGACGGCACGGTCATCGGCGTCGACCACACCCCGCAGATGCTGGCCGCCGCGGACGCGCACGCCCGATCCGGCGACGCGGCGCTGCTGGTCGGCGACGTGCTGGCACTGCCGTTCGCGGACGCCACGGTCGACGCGGTCTTCGCCGCCGGCCTCCTCCAGCACCTGCCCGACCCCGAGGCCGGCCTGACCGAGCTGGCCCGGATCACCCGCGACCGCGGCCGGCTGATCGTCTTCCACCCGTCCGGCCGTGCCGCGCTCGCGGCCCGCCACGGCCGCGCGCTGCGCCCGGACGAACTGCTCGCCGAACCGGTCCTCCGCGAGGCCGCCACGCGTACCGGCTGGTCCCTGACCCGCTACGACGACCACCCGGACCGCTTCTACGCGCTCGCGGTCCGCACGAGATAGCCGTCCGGCCGGATCGTCCCGTGCCCCGGGACGCGCACCTCGAGGCCGGCGCGCAGCTCGCCTGCGCGCGACGATCTGATCAGCGGAAGCGAGCCGGCCCTCGGCACGGGTGGCGGAAGAGGTGGCGGAGGTGGCCGACCACAGGCGGGTGCGGGGCGCCGTGATGGTCGCGACCGAGGTGCAACCTGCCGGGTGCGAGGAGAGATGACGGATTGACGCTTGCGTCTCAAGCGGCTTGAGATCGCATAGTGGGGGACATGAACGACCTGTACGCGATCGGGGACGTCGCGCGCCGGACCGGGCTGAGCGTCAGCGCGATCCGCTACTACGCGGATACCGGCGTCGTCGTGCCGTCCGCCGGCTCGCCGTCCGGCCACCGCCTCTACGACGTCTCCGCGATCGCCCGGCTGGAGCTGGTCCGCACGCTGCGTGAGCTCGACGCGGGGCTGGACGAGATCCGCCGCGTGCTGGCCGGTGAGGCGACGTTGCGTGAGCTGGCCGTCACCCACCTGGCGCTGCTCACCCGGCAGGAGGCCCGGCTGCGCAGCCGCCGCGCGGTGCTCTCCGCGATCCTGCGGCAGGACTCCACGGCGGAGCAGGTCACGCTGATGCACAGGCTGGCCGGCATGACCGACGAGGAGCGTGACCGGCTGATCGACGACTTCTGGACCGAGGTCTGCACCGGCTGGGAGCCGCCCGCGCGGATGGTCGAGTGGTGGCGTGCGGCCCGGCCCGTGCTGCCGGACCATCCCACCGCGGCCCAGCTGGAGGCGTGGATCGCGCTGGCCGAGCTGGTCCGTGACCCGGAGGCCCGCGCGGCCGTGCGGGAGGAGCTGCACGAGGTGTGCACCACCGGCGCCGGGCCGCTGATGACCTCGACGCCGATGCTGGACAACCTGGAGGCGGCGATGCCGGTCGGCGAGGCGGCGGTGCAGGCGGCGAAGGAGGGGGTCCCGCCGGACTCGCCGCACGCCCGGGAGATCGCCGACCGCTGGATCGCGTGGCTGACCGGCATCTTCGCGACACCGGACAGCCCTCCGATGCCGGACACCCCCGAGTTCCGCATCCAGACCGCCGACCACATGCTGCTCGGCGAGGAGTGGGACCGCACGCCACCGGACCCGCAGGGGCCGTCCGACCGCTACCTGGCGCTGGTCACCGCCGTCAACGGCACCGAGCCGGAGCGCTTCCCGTATGTCTGGCTGTCCGAGGCGCTGCGCGCGTCGGTGAGGGCTTGAACAGATTCCGGGCTCCCGTACCAGGTGGCGTGAGCGGGCAGTGCACGCACCGGTCGTACCGTGTTCAGGCAGTTCTCATATTCTTGTCGCCATGGAACAGGTTGAGGCGGGCTTTGCCGAGCTGGGTCTGCGGGCGGAACTGCTCGCGGCGTTGACCAATCTCGGGTACGAGGAGCCGACGCCGATCCAGCGTGAGGCCATTCCGCCGCTGGTCGAGGGCAATGACCTGGTGGGTCAGGCCGCGACCGGCACCGGCAAGACGGCCGCGTTCGCGCTGCCCCTGCTGCAGACCCTGACCGCGCGCCGCCGCGAGCCCGAGCCGGTCGCGCTGGTGCTGGTGCCGACGCGCGAGCTGGCCGAGCAGGTGTCGCAGGCCGTCCACCGGTACGGCCGTGACCTGGGCGTTCGCGTGCTGCCCGTGTACGGCGGTCAGCCGATCGGGCGACAGCTGCAGGCGCTCGGCCGTGGCGTGGACGTCGTGGTCGGCACGCCCGGCCGGGTCCTGGACCACATCGACCGCGGCACGCTCCAGCTCGGCGACGTGCGCACCGTGGTGCTCGACGAGGCCGACGAGATGCTGGACATGGGCTTCGCCGACGACATCGAGGCGATCCTGGCCGAGACGCCGGAGACGCGGCAGACCGTGCTGTTCTCCGCCACGATGCCGCCCCGGATCGACAGCATCGCCCGTCGTCACCTGCGCGAGCCGGTCCGGATCACGATGGGCCGCGAGCCCGTCGCCCCGGGTGATCTTCCGCTGGTGCGGCAGAGCGCCTACATCGTGGCCAGGCCGTACCGGGCCGCCGCGCTGGGCCGGATCCTGGACGTGGAGGCGCCGTCCGCCGCGATCGTGTTCTGCCGTACGCGCGAGGAGGTCGACCAGGTCACCGAGACGCTGAACGGCCGCGGTTACCGCGCGGAGGCGCTGCACGGCGGCATGAGCCAGGACCAGCGCGACCGGACCATGGGACGGCTGCGGGCCGGCACCACGGAGCTGCTGGTCGCGACGGACGTGGCAGCCCGCGGCCTGGACGTGGAGCAGCTCACCCACGTGATCAACTTCAACGTGCCGGTGGCGCCGGAGGCGTACGTGCACCGCATCGGCCGGGTCGGCCGGGCCGGGCGCGAGGGCTGCGCGATCACGCTCGCGGAGCCGCGTGAGCAGCGGATGCTCAAGGCGATCGAGCGGCTCACCGGGCAGCGGATCACGCTGGAGAAGCTGCCGACCGTGACGGACCTGCGGGCCCGGCGGCTGGAGCTGACCCGCGCGTCGCTGCTGGCCAGCCTGGAGGCGGACGATCTGGAGCGGTACCGGGTCGTGCTCGACTCGCTGACCGGCGAGTTCGACGTGGAGAACATCGCGCTGGCCGCCGTGAAGCTGCTGCACGAGGCGGCCGGCGGGGACGACGACGAGGAAGAGATCCCGACGCCGGCCCCGCCACGCGAGCGCTCGCCGCGCAACAGCCGGGACCGGGACCGCCCGCCGGTGCGCTCGTCCCGGGGATCGTCGTCCGACGAGGGCGTGGCCCGGCTGTTCTTCGGCATCGGGCGGCGCGTGGGGCTGCGGCCTCAGGACCTGGTCGGCGCGATCGCGGGCGAGTCGGGCCTGAGCGCGCGGGAGATCGGCGCGATCCAGATCACCGACCGGTTCTCGCTGGTCGAGGTCCCGGAGTCGGCCGCGGACATGGTCATCGAGGCCATGCAGCGCAGCTTCATCCGGGGCCGTCGCCCGTCGGTGCGGCGGGAGCGCTTCTCGCGCTGATCTACAGGACTTCGCCGGAGGCCACGGCGTAGACGGCCACGGACAGGAACACGACGCCGATGCCGAACGTGAGCAGGAGCGAGAAGGCCTTGTTGTGCGTGGTGTCGATGTCGACCAGGCCGGGGCGGCCCGGCACGTACCGCAGCGGCACCTCGGATCCGACCGGGTGCCGCTCCCGGCCGCCGGACAGGCTGGACCGGAACTTCTGCTCGACGCCGTTCTCGTCCCGGTAGGCGATGAGCGGGCGGTACGTCGCGCCGTCCGAGTCCCGCTCCACGTCCACCCGGTAGACATGGCCGGTGACCTGCACGCCGTCCCTGGCGAGCGTGCGCTGCCTGCGCACCTCGCGCACGCCGGCGCTGATGCCGAGCACGCCGGCGAACAGTGCGAGAACGGTCAGGATCGCTTCCATGTCAGTGCACCTCTATGCGGGAGACGAAGTCGATGATCGCGGCGATCCCGAGGACCGCCGTGATGCCGAGGAGGACGACGCCGATGATCAGCGGCGTCCGGTAGGCGGCCTGCTGGGTGAGCGCGTTGTCCGCGTCGGCCGACTCGGGCCGGCCCGGCACGAAGAGCACCGGGACCTCCGTGCCGACCGGCGGGTTCGTGCTGTCCGCGGCCGTCTTCATCCGGAACTGGTGCTCGACGCCGAAGGTGTCGCGGTACGTCACCACCGGCACGAACGTCGTCCGGCCCTGATGGGTGTTCTCGTCGTGGCCGGTGACCCACCCGGTGGTGCGGGTGCCGTCGCGGCGCAGTGCGCGCAGGTGCCTGCGGTGCCGGTCGGCCGCACCGACGAAGCCGATGCCGATCAGCGCCAGGACCGGGAAACAGCACAATAACGTGTCCATCGCCCTAGATAGATACCAGACGGCGCAAAGTCCTACCCACCCCTATGCAGAACTAGGCATAGCTATATAGAGTTCTGCCATGGCTCTGCGAATGACGACGCCACGACTGCTGACCGTGCAGGCGTTCCTCGAGGACCCGGCCCGGGAGTGGTACGGGCTGGAGCTCGCCCAGCAGGCGGGCCTGGAACCCGGCACCATCTACCCGATCCTGGTCGCGTTCGAGAACGCCGGCTGGCTGTCCAGCCGCGAGGACGACATCGACCCGCACGTCGAGGGTCGCCCCCGCCGCCGCTACTACCTGCTCACCGCCGAGGGCTCCGCCGCCGCACAGCAGTGGGTCACGGCCGCGGAGCGCAGACGCCGAGGCCGCACCGTCCCGGGGAAGCTCGCATGGTGACCGGCGCGCGGGCCGGCCTGTCCACGGCCGACCGGTGGTGGATCCGGCTCCTGGGCGCGCTGCTGCCGCCCGGCTTCCGCGACCGGCAGCGCGGCGAGTGGGCCGCCGACCTGCAGTCCCTGGCACACGACCGGGCCGCCCGCACCGGTTACCTGCTGGGTGCCGCCCGGAGCCTGCCCGCGCTGCGTGCGGCCGCGCGCGGTCACGACAGTGTCGTGCTCGCCATGTCCGAGCGGCCGAGCGCGCTGACCGCCTGGCGGGTCCTCACGATCATGCTGACCTGGTCCGTGGTCGGCTGGCTGTGCGTGGCCTACCAGTTCGAGGCGAGCGGGCA
The DNA here is from genome assembly GCF_000717135.1 of Catenuloplanes japonicus. Lineage (GTDB taxonomy): Bacteria > Actinomycetota > Actinomycetes > Mycobacteriales > Micromonosporaceae > Catenuloplanes > Catenuloplanes japonicus. The sequence goes on along the minus strand of NZ_JNXY01000024.1, from coordinate 126,964 downwards.
CGGCGAGGTGGTGAACACCGAGCTCAGCGGCCTGGAGCTGTGGCTGTCGATACCTGTCGGCCTGTTCAGCCTGGGCGGGATGGGCGCGGTCTTCGGGCCCGCCCTGGGATTCGTCACCGCCCTGGTCACGGTGGTGCACGCGGTCGCCGAACGGCATCGCGACTCCGGCCACCGGGTCGGCGTCGCCGCGACGGCGCTCGGCATCCTCCTCCTCGTGTGCGCGCAACCCACGCTGAACCAGCTGATCTTCTCGGCGGACGGTGACACGCTCGCGGTACTGGCCCTGGCCACGCTCCCGTTCATGACCCGCCGGACCGGACTGTCCGTCGGCCGCCGCGTCGTCCTGGGCGTGCTGGCCCTGGCCGCCGTGGCCGTCGTGATCAGCTATCAGACCCCGTGGGGCCACGACCTGGGCGTGTGGCTGCGCGACTGATCACCGCAGGTGCACGGGCAGCCGCAGCACGGCCGCGTTGCGGAAGGGCAGGCCGTCCAGCGGCTCGGCCGGCCGCATCGCGGGGAACCGGCGCAGCAGCGCCGGGATCGCGACCGCCATCTCGAGCCGGGCCAGCGGCGCGCCCAGGCAGTGGTGCAGCCCGTGCCCGAACGCCAGGTGCCGGGTCGGCGCCCGCGTGACGTCGAACTGGTCCGGGTCCGGCGTCAGCGCGGGGTCCCGGTTCGCCGCCGGCAGCATGACCCGGACGATGTCACCGGCCCGGATCAGGTTGCCGCCGAGGTCGATGTCGCGCGTGGCCCGCCGCGGCACGCCCCCGGTCTCCACGGTCAGGAACCGGAGGATCTCCTCCACCGCAGAGGCGGTCACGTCCGGTTCCTCACGAACAAGATCAGCCTGCCGCGGGTACGTCATCAGCAGCACCAGACCGGAGCCGAGCGCACTGGCCGTGGTGACGTGCCCGGCGGTGAGCAGCAGGTTCCCGATCCCGGCGATCTCCTCGTCGGTCAGGCCGGCCTTCTCGTCGCGGACCAGCGCGCCGATCACGCCCGGCCCCGGAGCCCGGCGTTGCCCCGCGATCAGCTCCATCATGTACCCGCTCATCTCGGCCATGCCGGCCTCGCGCCGCCGCGGGTCCGAGGTCGCGATCAGCTCGACGGACAGCTGCTGGAACGCGTCACGGTCCGCGTAGGGCACGCCGAGCAGCTCGCAGATGACCATCGTGGGCAGCGGCGTGGCGAACTGCGCGACGAGGTCCACCGGCTGCGCGGCCGCCTCCAGCCGGTCCAGCAGCCCGTCGACGCTGCGTGCGACGTACGGCCGCATCCGTGCGATGCGCCGCGCGGTGAACGCCGAGGCCAGCACCTTCCGCAGCCGGGTGTGCTCCGGCGGGTCCGAGAAGATGAAGAACCCGGGCTGCGCGTCCCCGATCATGGCGGGCGAGGTGCTGGTGTCCGGATGGGCCAGGAGTTCGCGCACGTGATCGTGCCGGGTGAGCAGCCACATCGGGGCGAGCGTGCCCCCGGGCAGCCAGCCGTCGACCTGGACGATCCGGTCCGCGGCCCGCATCGCCGCGAAGCTCGGGTGCGGATCTCGGCCGACATCGCCGACCTCGTCCGCGGACAGCTGATCCACGCCCGGAAGGCCGCGTCCGGCTACCTCGGCGAGGAGGGCGACGACCGCATCGACGCCCTCCTCGCGCTGCTCGCGGGCTACACGCTCTACCGCGCCGTGGACGCGCCGCTGGACAACGCCGCCATCCAGCGCGCGATCCGCGCGATCATCGGCGGTTAGGGCACGACGGCCCGGCATCCCGCGTCGAGATCGGCGCTAACCGACCAGTTCACAGATCAGCGCCGTGGTCGCAGCCGCCGAGACCTCGGCGAAGCGGGCCGCGCCCTCCGCCGTGGCGGTCACGCTCGGCTGTGCCGTGGTGTCCGAGACCACGGTCCGCCGGCCGTTCTCCGTGGCCAGCGCGATGGTGTGGTGCCCGCGGGTGTCGCCGCCGTGGCCCCACACCGTCCCGCACGGTGAGTCGATGCGGATCAGCCCCAGGCCGTAACCGCCCGTGATGCCCGAACCGGCCGGCAGCGCGACCGCGGTCTTCATCTCCGCCAGCGCCGCGCGCGACAGCAGCCGCCCGCCCAGCACCGCCGACAGGACCCGGGCCAGCTCCTCCGGCGTGGAGATGATCGCGCCGCCCGCACCGGCCCAGCCGCCGATCGGCCGGTCGGAGACGTCCACATAGGCCGGCTCCGGCGTGCCGAACGAAACGGAGTAGCCGTGCGCGTACCCCCTGGTGGTGTTGATCGCTCTGGGGTCGGGGTAGTAGGTCCGGCTCAGTCCGAGCGGCCCGGCGATGCGCGCCCGCACCAGCTCCGGCATGGTCTCGCCGGTGACCGCGCGCAGAAGCGCCCCGAGCACCACGAAGTTCGTGTTCGAATAGTTCCACCCCTGCCCCGGCGCGAAGTCCGGCGCGTGCGAGAACGCCAGCTCCAGCAGCTCACGCTCGGTCGCGACATGCTGCGGATCCTGCTCCATCCGCACGTAATATCCCGGGTCCGCGATGTAGTTGAACAGCCCGCTCGTGTGATTGAGCAGCATCCGCACCGTGATGTCCGCACCGCCCGGCACGACCCCCGGCAGATAGCGTTCCACCGGCGCGTCCAGCACGACCGATCCACGATCGACCTGCTGCAGCACCAGCACCGACGTGAAGATCTTGGTGGCGCTCCCGATCTCGAACTGCTCCCGCCCGGTCATCGGCCGCCCGCTCAGCCGGTCCGCTACCCCGGCCGCGGTGACCTCCGTCCGCCGCCCGTCATCCACCCGCGCGACGAACCCCGGCACCCCGATCGACAACCATTCCCGCGCGGTCTCCTCCAGAGCATCGTGATGTCGTGGTGCCGCCGTCGCCGCCGTGCCCCCGCCTCCCGGCACGGCAGCGACAACCAGAGCAAGAGCAGAGGCGACGAGGGTACGTGTGAGCATGGCATCCCATTCCCCAGGACCGATATGTACGGTCTTGGTCGGCGGAGGCACCCCGCTGGTTCCGGCCAACACGCAGACCCGAACGAACCCACGTTCCGCTCGAACCTGGCGGCCCTGACCCAGCCCACCCAACGCAACCAATAACACGAAATTTCGGGCGCGCAGCGCCCGGTCGATCCGCGGCCGCAGCCTGGAGGGTCGCCCCGATCTTCGAAGGGCCGGCCGCCCGGCGGCCGGCCCTTGTGCGGTCTTTCCTGGCCGCTGCCACCGATGCCGGTCATCTCAAAGAACCTGCGTGGGTACGGAGGTCAGCTTACCGTCACGGTCGCGTTGAGCTTGTTGAAGCCGGTCGTGGCCTCCCAGGTGCCCGCGTTCGCGGTCCGCACCGAGTATTCGGCGCGGTTCGCCAGCAGCGGGTCCGGCAGGTTGAGCAGCAGTTCGTAGCTGCCGGCCGCGATCGAGGACGGGACGGTCAGCGTCTGGGTGACCGTGGTGCTGGTGCCGGCGGCCCAGGTGCGCGGGTTCGCGCTCAGCGGCAGCCGGGTGACCGTGCCGGTGGTCGTGGACCGCAGGACCAGTTCGGCGCCGCGCGGGTTGATCGGCGCGGACCAGCCGTCGTTGCGGACCGTGATGCTGACCGGCAGCGTGCCGCCGCGGCTGGCCTGGGCCGGGAACGCGCCGCTGACCAGCGAGAACCGGTAGCCGAGCTGGCGTTTGATGTCGGCCAGGCAGCCCTCGGTGCCGAAGCCGGCGATGACGGTGGGGTGGTAGTCGGTGTTCAGGTACGTCCAGTGGAACCGGGACATCTCCGCGGTCGCGGTCGCGCACTGCGAGCGTGGCGGGTTCGGCGCGCAGGTCTCACCGCCCATCGCCACGGTACGCGTCTCCGCCTCCAGGTAGGGGTAGTCGACGGCGATGTCCGTATACGTCCCGAAGTCCGTGTCGCTGGCCAGGAAGCAGTCGTTGTGGTGCCCGGTCCGCGACTGGCCGGACGGGTACATGGTGCGCTTGAACGCGGGCGTGCGCAGCTGCACCATCCGCGTCTCCGGCAGCACCGACAGGATCTTGTCGTGCACGGCCTTGCGGTTCGCCCAGTCCGCGGCCGTGACCACGCCGTTGTTGCCGAAGTTCTGCGTGTAGTAGCCCTCGCCCCACGCGCCGACGAACCCGGACTGCATGACCTCGATGACGTCCGCGTTCGCCTGGAGGTACGGCCGGAGCTGGTCCAGGTGCGCGAGGACCCGGTCCTTGGTGGCGTCCGCGCCGTCCTCGAGGTCGGTGTAGGCGAAGCGCAGCACCATCTTCAGGCCGGCCGCGCGTACCGTGGTGAACTGCTGCTGCAGGTGGGTGAGCGCGGCCGTGCTGATCGGCGTGGTCTTGAAGTCGCGCAGGTAGAACACGCACATCATCAGCGAGACCTGCTCGTTGGTGCGCCAGGCGCGCAGCGTCGCCTCGTCGTAGGTGGCGGAGTCGCATTCGCCGGAGTGGTGGTAGAAGCCGCGCTCCGGGTTCGCGAAGACCTCGTCGGAGCCGGCGTAGGAGATCGTGCCGGCCGGGGGCGGCGTCGATCCGTACACCTGGGTGATCTTCGCGGAGGTCTGGACCGGCGATTCGACCTGGAAGACGAGGTCCGCGTCGCCGGGCGTGGCGGTCTCGCCGATGGCGGCGCGCGGCACGGTCCAGGTGGCGACGCCGTTCGCGTGCGCGTGGGTGACCGTGCCGATCTGGGTCCAGGCCCACCCGCCGCCGGCGTGCCGGAACAGCGTGCCGTTCTCCAGCAGGTAGTCGGCACCGGCGCCGGCCTGCGCGAACCCGGTGGCAGCGGACCGGTCGGTGTCGATGTAGACGCGCGCGAACTGCGGCTCGCCGGTGTAGGCGAACCGGTAGGTCACGTCGGTGTCCGTGCTGGTCGCGGCCGGTTCGGAGATCGCGGCGGACGCGTTCGTGGCGAACGCGACGCCGAGGCCGCCGAGCAGCGTCAGCGCGACCGCGCCGCTCAATCGGCGCACACCGCGCCGGGTGGTGATCAACATCGGGCTACTCCCATCACGCCGGGCAAATACGGCGAAGACGATCGATGAGCGCCCGAAGCGTACCCAATCGTGTTCAGGCCTGTCTGTCGCCGCCGCCCAGGAGTGCGTGGATCGCGGCGGTGTAGCCGGGGACGGTGAGGTCGCCGATCAGCAGGCGCTGGAGGATGAAGCCCTGGACCAGGGAGAGCATGGCGGCGCCGATCATGTCGGGGTCGGCGTCGGCGGGCAGGTGGCCGGCGGCCTGCCAGCGGCGGGCGACCTCCTTGCAGTGCCCGCGCAGCCGCCCGTAGACCGTGCCGACGCGCTGGAGCACGTCCGGGCTGCGTAGCGCCTCGGACCAGACCTGCACGGCGATGCGGGTGGTGTCCACGCCGAGGAAGACGCCGTTCTCCATCCGGCTGGTGACGCCCTCGACCAGTGCGGTGAGTGCCTCGGCCGGTGACGGGGCGGCGCCGTTGTCCAGCAGGCCGCCGAAGATCTCGTCCGCGTTGGTCATGGCGATTTCGGAAACCGCCGCGATGATCTCCTCCTTGCTGCGGAAGTATCGATAGACCGCGCCCGCGGACAGGCCGGACTCGGCGATCACGTCGGCCATCGAGGTGGAGTGGAATCCCTGCTCGGCGAAGCGCCGGGCGGCGGCGGTGACGATCTCGGCGCGACGGGTGGCGCGGTACTCCTCGGTTACGCGGGGCATGCCGAGACTTTAAAAGCGAACGTTCATTCTTGACAAGCGAGAGGCCGGTTCCTACCTTGAAAGCGAACATTCGTTCTCTTAACCGGGGATCATCATGACTTCTGAGCTCTCGCCCTGGACCAGGGTGGCCGCCGCGGTGGCGCTGCTGACGCTGATCATCAGCGTCCTGCTCACCGCGTTCGCCTGGCCGGCCGCGAATTCCTCCGTCCACGACGTGCCGATCGGGCTCGCCGGCCCTGCCGCCGCCACCGACCAGGTCGCGGCCGCGCTGGAGCAGCGCCAGCCCGGCGCGTTCGAGATCCACCGATTCGCGGACACCGCCGCGGCCGAGACCGCGATCCGCGAGCGCGAGGTCTACGGCGCGATCGACCTCAGCACCGGCGCGCCGCAGGTCATCGTGGCGTCCGCGGCCAGCCCGATCATCGCGCAGACGCTCCAGGGCGTGGCCACCGCGCTCGGCCAGGCCGCCGCGCCCGCGCCCGCCGTGCCGGTCCGTGACCTGGTCGCGCTGCCCGCGGAGGACCCGCGCGGCACCGGCCTCACCGCCGCGTCGCTGCCGCTGGTCATGGGCGGCATGCTCGCCGCGATCCTGCTCACCAACATGCTGCGCGGCGCGTCCCGGCGGCTGACCGGTGCGGTGCTCTTCGCGATCACCGGCGGCCTCGCGCTCACCGCGATCCTGCAGTTCTGGTTCGGCTCGCTGTCCGGCGACTACCTGGTCAACGCGGGCGCGGTGGCGCTGTCCATCGGCGCGACCTCGATGGTCATCCTCGGGCTGGAATCGCTGATCGGCTACCTCGGCTTCGCGATCGGCGGCGTCACCATGATGCTGATCGGCAACCCGCTCGCCGGCACCGGCAGCGCGCCCCAGATGCTGCCCGGCTGGTCCGGCGAGCTCGGCCAGCTGCTCCCGCCCGGCGCGGCCGCGAGCCTGCTGCGCTCCACCGCGTTCTTCGACGGCCACGGCGCCACCCACGCGATCGTCGTGCTGGTGGTCTGGCTGGCCGCGGGCGGTGTGCTGTTCGCCCTCGGTTCCTGGCGCTCGGCCCGCCGGTCCGGCGTGGTCACGGCACCCGAAGCGGTCCCGGTGCCCGCCTGAGGGCGGGACCTCACAATCGTCAATGCGTCGCTACACTGTGGTTCCCCCCAAGTGCGTCCTTGTCCGCACCCCCCAACCGCAGGATTCGAGGACGCGCCGGCCGCGCTCCCTCCGCCGCGAAACGGTGGAGGGAGCGCGGTTGTCCTCTCAGCAGGACGGCGCGGTGAACGGGTGGATCTGGTAGGAGTAGCTGTAGCTCAGGTTGGTGCGCCCGGGGCTGACCGTGTCCACAAAGGTCCAGGTGCCCGGGTTCGCGGCCGGCGTCCGGAAGAGGTCGGCGCAGTACCCGGTGCCGATGTAGAACGCCGACACGTGGTCCCAGCCCCACTGGTCCACGGTGTTCCTGTTCGCCGGCAGGATCCCGTCGTACCCTCCGGTGTGGTTGTCGTGCCAGACCCCGACGCCGACCGCGGAATAGCGGCCGTTGTTGAGCAGGTAGTTGTTCTGCACCGCGGCCTGCGCCGGGCCGGGCGACACGAGCGCGGCGGTGACGGCCACGACGAGCGCGACGAGGACGGCCGGTACGCGGTGGCGGATTGACCTGTGAGACACGGTGACGCCTCCCTTGAGGGGTGAACAGCTGACCCGCCAAGCGCAACATTTCGGGCAGGTGTCCGGAAACCGCTCGTACTGTTCGGAACGATGCCGAACACCGGCCGCCGGATGACACCCGCCGACGGTCCGGATGGACGAACGGCCGGTGGCCTGCGGTTTTGCGCCGTGCAAAGGTCACGCCCATGTCTGCTGAACAACCGATGGACGACGCCCTGACCGCCTACTCCGAGGGCCGCGCCGCCGGACTCTCCGGTGTCCGCGACGAGACCCGCACCGGAGACCCGGACTACCGGACAGGCCTGCACGACGGCCAGGTGGCCGTCTTCGAGAGCCAGCTGCTGGCCGCGGTCCGCAAGGCCCTGGGCGACGCCTGAGATCGTAAACGCATGCACAGTACGCTCACGGAACACGCCCGGTGCCGCTTCGGCGACGAGTATCAGCCCGATGCCCCGCGCTGCGCCGAGGACCACGACGATCGATCCTTCGTCGAGGAGCTGACGTTCGCGGACGCGGACGCGATCGTGGCCATGCTGCACGAGCTGAGCCCGCACCTGGTCGACGGCCTGCTGCCGGTCTGGATCCGCAACCTCGCCTACCGCCTGGCCCTTCTCCAGCGCCCGGACGACCCGCAGCTGCTGCGCGAGGCCGCCCAGAGCCTGTGGCTGTACGGCCCGGAGTGGGACGGCATCGCCGCCGGCCTCGAGGCGCGCGCCGCCGCGCTGGACGCGGGTTGAGCGGTTCCTTCAGTCCGGCCGCCGTCACCGCACGCGCGCGGAGGTAGTCCGCCCCGACAGCTGACCCCGAGCTGCGAGGCCGCCGGCCAGAGCCGTCGCCGGACCGGTCGTCCACGGTGCCAGGCACACTTGGCCCGTGGAACGTGACGAGTTCGGCGCCGCGGTGCGCCAGTTGCGGGAGAGTACGGACCCGGCCGCGCTCGGGCTGCCCGGCGGCCGCCGCCGCGTGCAGGGGCTGCGGCGGGAGGAGCTCGGCGACCTCGCCGGAATGTCCGCCGACTACGTGCGCCGGCTGGAGCAGGGACGCAGCCACCCGTCGGCCGGCGTGGTCAACGCGATCGCCCGCGCGCTGCGCGTCGGCCGGGCGGACTACGAGCGGCTCGCCGCGCTGGCCGGGTACGCCGCCGCGGACGGGCAGGTGCCGACCGACGTCGGTCCGGGCGCGATGCGGCTGCTGGAACGGTTCACCGACACGCCGATGTTCGTCTCCGACGCCGCGATGAACCTGGTGGCCGTGAACAGCGCGTTCCTGGCCCTCGGGCACTGGCACCTCAACGGTGACCCGTGGGAGTGGAACATCGCCTGGCGTACCTTCTGCGATCCGTTCGACGGTTTCAAGCAGTCCGCGGCCGACGCGACCGATCATCAGGCGGTCCTCGTCGCCCGCCTGCGCGGTGCGGTGCTGCGCTATCCCGCGGACGCGTCACTGGCCGCGCTGGTGGACGAGATGCGCAGCCGGAGCCGCCTGTTCGACACGCTGTGGCGCGAGCCGCGGCCGGTCGCGGCCTACGAGAGCAGCGCCGCGTTCATCCACCCGGAGGCCGGCGCCGTCACGCTCGTCGGCAGCCTGCTCGCCATCCCCGGCGACGACCTTGCCGCGCTGATGCTCACCGCGGCGCCCGGCTCGGCCGACGCGGCACGCCTCGCCGAGATCCTCGACGACGCCGGCGAGCCGACGATCATCAAGGTGGGCCAGTCCGGCCCAGGATAACCGCGCACGATCCTGCGAAATTCAGTGACGTCGCCGAGACACGGCGGCGCTCACGGAAGCAGGTCGGGCCGGGTTCATGCAGGGCCCGATCCCGGTCGTGCTGCCGCACACGCCCGGCCTCGACGTCGCCGGCACGGTCGACGCGCTCGGCGACGGCGTGGACGAGATCGCGGTCGGCGACCAGGTCGTCGGCTTCCTGCCGATGACCGGCGCCGGCGCGTCCGCGGAGTACGTGATCGCGCCGGCCGAGATCCTCACCGGCGCGCCCCGGAACCTCCCGCTCGCCGACGCGGCCGCGTTCCCGCTGGTGGGCCTGACCGCGTGGCAGGCGCTGTTCGACCACGGCAAGCTGACCGCCGGGCAGCGAGTGCTGATCAACGGCGCCGGCGGCGCGGTCGGCGGATACGCGGTGCAGCTGGCCAAGGAGGCCGGCGCCCACGTGATCGCCACCGCCGGCCCGCGCAGCACCGCACGGGCCGAGGCCGCGGGCGCGGACGAGGTCCTCGACTACGGCAGCGCCATCGACGTGACCACACCGGTCGACCTCGTCGTCAACCTCGCGCCGGTCACCCCGGAACAGCTGGCCGCGCTGGTCACGCTGATCCGCGACGGCGGCACGCTCGTCAACACCACGGTCTGGATGCCCGCCCCCTCCGACGAGGCGCGCGGCGTGCGGGGCATCAACCTGTTCGTCCGCAGCGACGCAGACCAGCTCGCCGACCTGGCCGCCCGCATCGGCACCGGCGAGCTGCGCGTCGAGATCGCCCAGCGGGTCGCGCTGGCCGACCTGCCCGCACTCCACGCCCAGGCCGCCGCCGGCGAGCTGCCGGGCAAGACCGTCGTCGTCCTTTCCTAGGAGAAACCGTCATGTCACTGTCCTTGGATCCCGAGATCGCCGCGGCGCTGGCCCCGATGGCCGGCGTCACACCACCCGCGGTCGGCGACATCGAGGGCCGTCGTGCCTTCTGGGAACCGGTCATCGGCGCCGCGAGCAACGCCCAGGCGTTTCCCGCCGACGTCACCATGACCGACCACACCGTCACCGCCGCCGACGGCACACAGATCACCGTCCGCTGGTACGTCAAGGACGGCGCGACACCGGGCCCGGCCGTGCTCTTCTTCCACGGCGGCGGATACATCTTCGGCCACATCGACCTGTTCGACGGGCCGGTCGCCCGTTATGTGTCGGCCTCCGGCGTACCCATGCTGTCCGTGGAGTATCGACGCGCGCCCGAATTCCCGTTCCCGGTACCGCTTGAGGACGCCTATGCCGCACTGCGCTGGCTGCACGACCGCGCCCCCGAACTGGGCGTCGACCGGGAGCGGATCGGCGTGATGGGCGACAGCGCCGGCGGCGGCCTGGCAGCCGCGCTGACCATCCTGACCCGCGAGCGCGGCGGCCCGAGGATCGCCCGCCAGCTGCTGATCATGCCGATGCTCGACGACCGGCCGGTCACACCCGACCCCCACATCGAGGGGTACGCGCTGTGGTCCTACGACGACAGCCGCACCGCCTGGCCCGCACTGCTCGGCGAGGCGGCCGGCGGGCCCGACGTCCCGCCCACGGCCGCTCCCGCCCGGCTCGACGACGCCACCGGGCTACCGCCGGCCTACATCGAGGTGGGGCAGATCGACGTCTTCCGCGACGAGGATCTCGCCTACGCCACCACGCTCAGCCGCGGCGGCGTCCCGGTCGAATTCCACCTCCACCCGGGTGCCCCGCACGAGTTCGACTCGATCGCCTTCACCTCCGACGTGGCCCGCCGCGCCCTCGCCGACCGCATCCGCGTCCTTACATCCCTGTAGCACCGCCGCTTTCCGGGCGTGCGAGCGTTCACCCCGCGCTCGCACGCCGGAGCACCGCAGCGGAGCCCGACGAGAGGACCGCCCGCGGGATTCTGCACCGCGACCGCCGTTCGTGAGGCGATTCAGGACACCGACCGCAGGCGTCGCACCTTCGCCGGCCCGTCGAGGTGGCCGGCGGCGATCCGCCGGGTGAGCTCCGCCAGCCGTTCCCGGGTGAGGTGGTCGTCGGGCTGGTAGACGACCACCCGGGTGTGCGGATTGTCCTGGAGCCGCATCGTGAGCGGGCGGAGCGCCAGCATGCCGACGTGCAGAGACAGGACGCGCTTGGCCTTCTGCGAGACGGTGGCCACGTCCGCCTGACCCCAGAGACGCGCGAACAGCGGCGAATCGGCCCGGAGCCGCGCCAGCAACGGCTTCCAGGCAGGATCGGTCACCGACTCGCCCTGGTACGCACGGAGTCTGGCCACGAGCGCGGCGCACTCCCGCTCGTGGTCGGCATCCCCGGCGATCCAGTCCGGGTGGGTGAAATGCAGGTACGCACAGTTACGATCCGTCTCCGGTATCGACTCGATGTCGTCGACCATGAACCGGAACTGCGCGTTGTAGGCCACCGGCGCGAACCAGGGTGTCATCGCGACCGCCGGAGACGGCGCGAGCTGGTCCAGCAGCGCCTGCACCTGACCGTCGACCCGCTCGGAGGCAGGCGCCTGCTCGGCGCCGGGATGCCCGCCGAGCAGTAACAGATGACGGCGCTCGTCCCTGGACAGCCGCAGGGCGGCGGCGATGCCGAGCAGGACCTCGCGGCTCGGCTGCACATCGCGTCCCTGCTCCAGCCACGTGTACCAGGTGCACCCGACGTTCGCCAGCACCGCCACCTCCTCCCGGCGCAGTCCTTTGACCCGTCGCCGGCCGCCACCGCCGGGCAGGCCCACGTCCTCCGGCGAAAGGCGGTCGCGGCGCGCGCGCAGGTAGACGCCGAGTTCGCGCGTGCGCACGTTTGCCATGTCGATCACCCTCTCACGGACCACCGGGTGCAGCCTGGTGGTCCGGCCACCAGCATCGCGCGGCTCTGGGCACGTGCGGGCGAGCCGGGCAGAGTCGACCGCGTGCGAAGCATCCGGCGTGCCGGGGCTCGCCGAAGCCGAACCCGCGAAGGACCCACCTCATGATCAAGATGATTCTCGCGCTCAAGCGTGCCGAGCACCTGACCCACGACGAATTCGTCGACTACCAGAGGGAGAAGCACCGGCCGCTGCTGATGTCGATCCCGGAGACGGAGCGGTACCTTCGCCGGCTCGTCGTGTCCTGCCCGGTGCCGGCGCCCCGGCATCCCGGCCCGGACTTCGACTCGATCGTCGAGGCGTGGTTCGACTCCATGTCCGACCTCGAAGCGCTCTTCCTCAGCGACAACTTCCAGAAGATCGTCGACCCGGACCACGTGAACTTCGTCGACCTCACCTCGGTCCAGCAGATGGTCTGCGAGGAAGATGTCGTGGTCGATCGGGTTCTCGCACCGTCGGCAGTACTCCGCTGACCGCGGACGTTTTTGCGCGGCGCCGGTACGCCGTTGACATAGGACAGTGCGCATCAGCGTGTAGCAACGCCGCGTTTCAGGCGTGCGAGCCGGTTTGCGCTCGCACGCCCGTACCCTGTGGATCATGCGTTGTCGTGGACTGTATGTCGCACTCACGGCGGCGCAGGAAGCCGCGCTGATGGCGACCCGCGACGACGCCGAGCTGCGCGACGTCGTCGGCAGACCCGAGATGGGCGAATGGGCCGGCGAGCCGCTGGACTGCAGCCACCCACCTCGCCGTCATCTTCACCGTCGACCAGTAGACGAGGCACTCGGCTTGCTCGCCCGATCCGAGAAGGCCGCGCCTCGGCCGGCCAGGTGCCGGCGTGCTCGGTCACGGTGCTGGTTTCAGGATGGGCAGGATTGCGGGAAAAGTGGTGAAACCGTCGGTCGTGAGGAAATGTCCGCCGTGGGGGATGACGTGGACCGTCGAGTGCAGGCGGGCGGCGAGGGCGGCGGACGCCTGCGGTGGGACGATCGGGTCGTTGTCGGAATAGATGGCGTGGGTCTGTGCGATCCGCGGGGTCACGTCGATGCCGCCGGCAGCCAGTTCCTCGTGCAGCCAGGGGAACCAGTGGGCGCCGGGGTGTGCGCGGTAGCCGTGCACGATGAAGACCCTCCGCGGGGGAAGGACCGGGCCCGCCGGCGGCGTTGTCGAGATCATGATGCGACCGTATGAGGTGACGTCGGCGTGAAGGTCAAGACATGAGGATCGGGGAACTGGCCGCCCTGACCGGCGTGAGCAGGCGTGCGCTGCGCTACTACGAGGAGCAGGAACTGCTGGTCCCGCTGCGTCTGGACAACGGATATCGCGTCTACGCCGACGACGCGCCCACCGTGGTGAGACACATCGTCGCGCTCCTGCGCATGGGCTTCAATTCCGACATGGCGCGCTCCCTTCTTCCCTGCGCGCTGGGGGATCGCCCCGAGTTCGAGATGTGCGAGCACTCGCGGAGGAGCTTCGAGCAGCGGCGCGACGAACTTGAGGTGCAGTTACGTCACCTGACGCGGCAGCGCGACGCCGTCGCCGGCCACCTCGACCAGCTCGCGATGTGTCAGTCCTCCTCGGGGGCGAGCGGCGGCAGCGGGGTCAGCAGGGGGTCCCGGGCAGCCCGGTAGCGGCGCACGACGAGGCCGGCAATGGCGGCGATGAGCAGCGCGACGGCGACCGCGGTCAGGATCCAGGGCCAGATCGGTGGCGTGTGGCCGCTGACCACGACCACGTCGCCGTCGCCCGGCACGGAGGTGATGTCCTCCAGCGTCAGGACCGTGTCGTCGTGGGTGAGGAGGTCGTTGCCGGAGCGAAAGTCCTGCAGGTCGGCGTAGGTGTCGCCGTTGGCGTCGATCAGGCGGGCCTGGCCGTCCGGCCGCTGTATGACGAAGACCGTGACCAGCGCGAGCGTGCCGTCGTCGTGCTTGACCAGCAGGGAGCGGCCCAGGGGCGCCGTGCCGGTCCCGCTGAACTCGTCCGCGGCCTTGAGCACCGCGCCGCTGAGCTCGCACCGGTTGGCCTCGGCGCGGCTCGGCGAGGCGTCGTCGTCGCACTCGAACGTGCGCAGCAGGGCGCCGGCCAGCTGGTCGGGCGTACCCATCGAGGCGAAGTTCGCCAGCCGGTCCTCACTCGACCCGCCGATGCTGGGAAAGCGGTCGTTGCGCACCTCGGTCGAGGCCGCGTACTCCCCGAACAGCTCACCCGGCGCCACCACCGGCTCTTCCGACCCACATCCCGCGAGTACGACCGCGCCCGCCACCACCAGCACCACGGCCACCGCACAGTTTCGACGCATGCATCGACGTTAATGTCATCGGTCAACGACGGTCGTGACCGGAGCTCTGCGGCACAGGGCGCTTGTGGACGGCGCCGTTACCGTGTGGGGCATGACATCAGACTTCGCTGTCGTGCTGCGTGGTTATGACAGGGGACAGGTGGAACGGCTCATCGGCCAGGCGGATGCGGCCCTTGCCTCGCCGGACGAGGCGGTGCGGGGGTCGGCGCGGGAGGCGTTGCAGAATCCGGCGCTGGCGGTGGTGTTGCGGGGGTATGACCGGGGTCAGGTCGACGATGCGGTCCGGGAGCGGCTGGAAGGGCTGGGATCGGTGGCGGTCCCGGATGCGCCGCTGGGGTCCCTGATGACGTCGTCGTTCGTGGTGGTGCTGCGCGGGTACGACATGACGGAGGTGGATGAGGCGTTCGCGCGGTGCGACGCGGCGGCGCAGTCGGACGACGCGTTCGCGCGGGCTGCGGCGCGGGATGCGTTGCGGGGCGCGGACTTCCGGGTGCGGTTGCGAGGGTACGACCGTGGCCAGGTCGATCATGCGGTGCGGGAAGCGGTGCAGCGGCTGTCGTGACGGGCCGGCACCGCCCCTGCGGCACGGCGATCGCGAAGCCCTGCGCTGCGGCGGTTGTTGTGGCGCAACGGTGCCGGCCGGCATTCAGACCCGAGGGGCTCACTCGGACTGGAGCACCGTGAAGGGCGGGCGGACGCCCTCGGTGAGGTCGGTGGCGGCCTGAAGGGCCATTTCCGCGCGGCGGCGGCTGCTGATCGGGGTTTTGGACGTGGAGTGCAGGGAGCCGAGGGCGACCAGGTAGCCGGAGCCGACGGCGGCGTAGCCGGAGATGGTGTGGCCGATCTGGTAGTCCTCGCCGACGACGTAGAGGCGGCCGTGGATGCCGACGAGGAACTGGCCGCCCTGTTCCTGGCCGTTCTCGGTGCGGGCGTAGCCGCCGGTGGAGAGGCACTCGCGGACGGCCTCGATGAACGTGGTGACCATGAAACGGTCGACGTCCCAGGTGTCGGGCTCGCCGACGTCGAGGGAGTAGCGCAGGAGCTGGCCCATGCGGTAGCTGGTGGTGAAGCCCATCAGGTACGGGCCGACCTGGAACACCTTGGAGTCGGACCGTACCGCGACGTGCCAGCCGTCGCTTCCGGCCGAGTCGCCTCCGATGGTGACGGTCCGCCCGTCCGTGATCCCCACGATGCACGTCATGACGTCACTCTTCCCGGCGGGCGGGCCCGTGCCAACCAGACGGTGCGCGTGCCGATGCTGTGTGCCACAACGGGTGTGCCGGACCACGGCGTGACCGGCTCCTCGCGCCGTGCGGAGCGCCGGCGGAGCCCGGCGCGAGGTTTGCCCGCGGGAGCAACGCTGCCGGGCCACGCTGGAAGCGGGACAATGAACTGGATCTTGATCTTGCAAGAAACGCGGCCGAGACGGCGCCGCTGTCTGTGCCCCGCAGGCCCTCGGGCTCGAACGGGTGGGGTGCGTGACCGTGGCCCGCACGCGGTGTTTCTGCGGTCAGGTTTCGGCGCGCTGGGGTGGCAGCGGTCCGGCGTGCAGGTGCCGGGTGGAGCGTTCGCGGGCGGTGAGGGTGATCAGGAGCAGGGCGGACGTGGTGAGCGTGACCGCGAGCGCCGTCACTGC
The DNA here is from genome assembly GCF_000717135.1 of Catenuloplanes japonicus. Taxonomy (GTDB): domain Bacteria; phylum Actinomycetota; class Actinomycetes; order Mycobacteriales; family Micromonosporaceae; genus Catenuloplanes; species Catenuloplanes japonicus. Next base: position 111,115 of record NZ_JNXY01000024.1, on the reverse strand, counting down.
CAGGCTCGCGACGGTCGGGTTCCGGTAGCCGGCGGCGCGGGACAGCGGGTGGAGGGACAGCAGGCCGATCGGGCCGAGCAGCGTCAGCAGTGCCCACAGGGCGCGGAAGTCGTTGCGCAGTACAAGAAGGAGCACGGCCGCGGCGAGCAGTATCACGGCGGCACAGGAGAGCGCGTCCGCGCCGTAGCCGTAGTAGAAGCCGGTCGGGAAAAGGAGCCCGGAGGCCGGTATTCCCACGGCCACGCCCGCCAGCGGCAGCAGGCGCAGTGGACGTGCCGGGATGCCGAGCGCGACCAGACCGAGCGCCAGCTGCGGCACCAGCGTGAACAGTGGCGGGCGCGGCTCGCCGATGATCGCCGAGACCGGAATGACCGTGGCCGTGAGGGCGAGCGCGGCACCGATCGCGCGGCGGGTCCACCGGCTGGGCGCGACGAGGTGGGCGACGGCGACCAGCACCCACGCGGCCCACACGCCGATACCGAGCGGGGCGATCGCGCCGCGCCGGGCCGGGCCGATGTCGTCGATGACCGGGATCAACTCCACCATCAGCCCGGCGGCCGCGATCATCGTGGCGGTCGGCAGCGCCAGCATCGCGGCCAGCGGCATCGCGGCGCCCAGGCCGGCCGCCCCGGCCGTGCGCAGCCGCTGGCGGAGGCCGCCGGCGGCCAGGTCGGCCACGTCGGCGGGCGAGGGCCGGCGCTGTCCGGGCGTGGTCAGGTCCAGGTAGGTGCCGACGATCTCGCTCGCGCGCTCGTGCCGGTAGGCAGCCGGGTAGAAGAGGCGGATCAGGCGGTGGTAGCGGCGTTCCAGGTCGTTCATGCGAGACCGGGCCCGAGCAGCGGCCGCAGTCGCGCGGTGGCAGCCTCAACGTTGCGCCGCATGCGTTCGGTCTCCTCGGCCAGCACCGCCGTGCCGTCGTCGGACAGCCGGTAGTAGCGGCGCAGGCGGCTGTCGACCACCTCCTCGCGCGCGACCGAGACCAGGCCGGCGTCGACGAGGCGGTCGAGCGCGCCGTAGAGCGTGCCGGGCCGCAGTGCGACGCGCCCGCCGGACAGCCGGTCCACCTCGGCGATCAAGCCGTAGCCATGCAGTGGTTCGCCGGCCAGCGCGGTCAGGATCAGGAACGTGGGTTCTCGCAGTGGTGTCTCCACGTCCGGCACCATATCGCCTCCGAGGATATATCGGTAGCAAAGTTATGCGGTCGTTCGGCCACCGGCGCCCGTGCTGACGTGCCACGATGGCGAATGGTGAACCGTAGACACTTTGTCCTGGCCGGCGCGGTCCTGGCGGGCGGCGCAGGCCTTCCGGGCGCGGCGTTCGCCGCACCGAAACAGAAGATCATTTACGGGGGTACGGTCACGCGCGCCCAGGTGATGGCCCGTGCCTACGACTGGCTGACCCGGCGGGTGCGCTACTCGCAGGACAACGGCCGGCCCGTGTGGGACGTGAACCGGGGCCGTCGCTACCGCCCGGACTGCTCCGGCTTCGTCTGCATGGCCTTGGCGATCGATCCCCGCGACCCGCGGTACGGCCGGGCGCTGGTCACCTGGGAGTTGCCGCGCGTCTGCACGCCGATCGAGTGGAGCGAGCTGCTGCCGGGCGACATCCTGCTCCACGTCAACCCCAAACGGCGCGGCAATGACCACGTCAGGCTGTTCGAGGTCTGGCTCGACGCGGCGAAGACCCGGGCGACCGTCGTCGAGGCCAGCAGCAAGGCCGGCGCGATGACGCGCAAGACCGTGACCGTCGACCCGCTCTACCGCCCGTTCCGGTACCGCCACATCGTCTAGGCGCCCAGCCGTTCCGGCCACTCGCCGAGCAGGTGCAGTGGCGCGCACGTTCCTGGAGAACGCGCCGTTCACGCACGAGCAGGAGGTGGCGATCGGCGCCGGGAACTGGGAGCGGCTCACTCGATGAGCCCGTGACGCCAGGCCCAGATCGCTATCTCGGTACGGTTCCGCGCCTCCAGCTTCTCCTGCACGCTCGCCAGGTGCGACTTGACCGTGGACAGCGAGATGGACAGGTCCAGCGCGATCTCCGCGTTGGTCCGGCCGCGGGCCACGGCCAGCGCCACGTCCAGCTCCCGGGCGGTCAGCGGCAGGTCCGCGGGGTGGTCGGCGGCGCGGGGGAGGTGGCGCAGCAGGCGCACGGTCACGGACGGTGAGACGATCGCCTGGCCCCTGGCCGCGGCGCGGATCGCCTCGGCCAGCCAGCCCGCGCCGGCATCCTTGAGCAGGAAGCCGGACGCGCCGGCCTGCAGCGCGGCGTAGACGTTCTCGTCCACGTCGTAGGTGGTGACCACCACGACCTTCAGCGGGTCGATCACGTCCGGGCCGGCCAGCAGCGCTGTCGCGCGTACCCCGTCGAGTTTGGGCATTCTGATGTCCATCAGCGTCACGTCGGGGCGCAGTCGGCGGGCGAGACGGACCGCGGACTCCCCGTCGGCGGCCTCGCTGATCACCTCGATGTCCGGCTCGGCGTCGAGGATGAGCCGGAACGCGGTCCGGACCAGGCTCTGATCGTCGGCTACCAGGACGCGGATCGGCATCGGGGTCATCGGCCGAAAGTACTACCCCATTGCTCCCAATGTGGACGAGTGGGGCGCGCGGTGCTGGGATCGAAGACGTCAGATTCCTGCCACGAAAGGACTACCGTGCGCAGACCGACCGCCGGTACGGCGTTCGTCCTCACCACCATGCTCGTGCTGGCCACCACGGAGGTCCCGGCCAGTGCCGCCGCCGGCCCGTTCGACGCGTTCGCGGACCAGGACGTCTCCTGGGGCGCGTGCGCGTTCGAGTCGATACCGGAAGCGGCGCCCAGCGAGTGCGCGCTGATAACCGTGCCCCGCGACTGGGCCACGCCCGGCAACGGGAAGACCATGCAGGTCTCGATCAGCCGCGTCGCCTCCACCGGCGCGCACCTCGGCTCGATGCTGATCAACCCCGGCGGGCCGGGCGGGCAGGGCACGTCGCTGCCCGGCATCCTGGCCGCGCTCCAGCCGCAGGTCCACGAGCGGTACTCGATGATCGGCATGGACCCGCGTGGCACCGGCCAGGAGGGCGGCTTCGACCCGGAGACCTGTGAGGTGCCGCTCGACCGGCTCTCCCAGCGCACCGACCTGGACGCGCGCGACCGCTCCAAGGACAGCATCGCGGAGCACCAGAAGCAGCCGCGCGCGATCGCGGAGGCCTGCCAGAGCGAGGCGCTCGCGCCGTACATCACCACCTGGCAGACCGCGTACGACATGGAGCTCATCCGGATCCTGCTGGACGAGCCGAAGCTGGACTACCTGGGCTACTCCTACGGGACCTGGCTCGGCGCGAAGTACGCCTCGCTGTTCCCGGACAGCGCCGGCAAGGTCGTGCTCGACTCCAGCGTCAACTTCCAGGGCCGGCTGCAGGCCGCGTTCGAGGCGTGGCCGCCGATCAACCAGCGCCTGTTCGACGACACGTTCCTGGCCTGGGCGAGCCGGCAGTTCCCGGCCGAGCTCGGCGCGACCCCGGCCGAGGTGGCCGCGAACTGGGAGAAGGCTCGCGCGGTCTACGCCGGACTCGGCGTCAGCCCGGACCTCTACGACCAGGTCTTCGTCGCCCTGGGCTCGCCGTTCAGCTGGGTGCTGGCCGCGTCGATCCTGGTCGCGGGCGTGAGCGAGGATCCGGCCGGGACGCTTGCCGCCTCCGGTCTGGCGCCGACGGCGGACACGGTGTCGCGCGAGCGGTTCGGCGTGCCGCTGGCGTCGCTGACCCTCTCGGCCGTGGCGCGGGTGCTCGCGGACGACCCGGAGGACTACGCGCTGGCACCGACCACGCGCTTCGCCGTGGCCTGCAACGACCAGCCGACGCGCACGGCCGAGTGGTACAAGCGGCTCAGCGACCGGCAGGGCCCGGAGTTCCCGCTGTTCGGCTGGCAGTACGGCATCGGCGAGGTGTGCGGCTTCTGGTCCGACGCACCGCGTCAGCAGCTGCCGCAGCTGCCCGCGTCGGTGGCCGGCCGGGTGCTGGTGGTGCAGGGCGAGTTCGACCCGCAGACCGGGTACGAGCAGGCCGGCTCCGCCGTCCGGGCCGCGCCCGGCGTGACCATGGTGTCGGTGGACGACAGCCCGTTCCACGGGCAGTACGCGCTCGAGGGCAACCCGTGCGTCGACGGCATGGTCAACGTCTTCCTGCTGCACAACTCCCGCCCCGGTTCGGTGACCTGCCCCGGCATCCCGCTGCCCGGCGAGACCTCGGTCTTCCCGGTCCCGGGCCCGGTCCGCAGCTCCGCCGCCCCGCGCGTGGCCGCCGCGTCGATCGTGCCGCTCCCCGAGCTGCGCGCCGCCGCCCAGTCCATGATCAGCGAGGTGAACCGGTAACCGATCGGTGAGACGGGGGCGGCGTGGAGATCCACGCCGCCCCCATTGATATCGTTATCTGTCGATGGTTTACTCCGTGGAAGCGCTCCCACCGGCTCGAATCGGCGCACGCTTCCTGGAGGACGTATGAGGATCTTGCACAGGGCGATCATCGCAGTGGTGATGGTCATCGGAGCGGTCGGTGGGCCGGCGAGCCCGGCATCGGCGGACGCGCCCGCAGCTGTGGCGAAGGTGGCGGAAGGGCACGAGCACACCTGCGCGATCGGCACGGACGCGACGCTGTGGTGCTGGGGCGGGAACACCAGCGGCCAGCTCGGGGACGGGACCACGACCAACCGCACCACGCCGGTACGCGTCGGCGACGCCACGAACTGGGCCACCGTGGACGCGGGCACCGGCCACACCTGCGCGACCCGCACCGACGGCACGCTGTGGTGCTGGGGCGGGAACTTCCGCGGCCAGCTCGGCGACGGCAGCACCACCAACCGCACCTCGCCGGTGCGCGTCGGCACCGCCGCCACCTGGGCGGACGTCAACGCGGGCAGCAACCACACCTGCGCCACCCGCACCGACGGCACGCTGTGGTGCTGGGGCTTCAACCGGCACAACCAGCTCGGCCAGGACGGCTCCGTCTACGTGGCCACGACACCGCTCCAGGTCGGCACCGCGACCACGTGGCGCAGTGTGACGCTCGGGTTCGCGCACACCTGCGCCACGCGCACGGACCGGACGCTGTGGTGCTGGGGGGACAACTCCAGCGGGCAGCTCGGCGTGGGCAGCCTGCTCTACAAGACGTCGCCGACGCAGGTCGGGACCGCGACGACCTGGGCGACCGTGACCGCGGGTTACACGTTCACCTGCGCCACGCGTGCCGACGGGACGCTCTGGTGCTGGGGTGAGAACGGCTACGGGCAGCTGGGCGTCGGCACCACCTATCAGACCGCGCCGGTCGAGGTGGGCGGCACGAGCTGGGCCGGGGTGAACGTCGGCAACGACACCACGTGCGCGAGTCGTACCGATGGAAGCCTGTGGTGCTGGGGCAACAACGCGAACGGGCAGGTGGGCGACGGGACGACCACCCACCGGTTCACGCCGGTACGGGTCGGGACCGGCACGACGTGGACCAGCGGGATCGCCGCGGGTTACCACGTCTGTGCCGTCCGTACCGATGGGAGCCTGTGGTGCTGGGGTGCGAACTGGAGTGGTCAGACCGGTGACGGCACCACGATCAGTCCGCGCCTGATCACTTACCGAACCCTGCCGTGAGACCGCTGAGCAGCTGGCGGCGGCCGATCGCGTAGGCCAGCACGATCGGGACGGTGGTGAGCGTGACCGAGGCGGCGATCGCGGGCGTGTTCACCCCGTACTCGCTCTGGAACGTCCAGAGCGCGAGCGGCATCGTGCGCTGGTCCTCGCTCTGGGTCAGGATCAGCGGCAGGATGAAGCCGTTCCAGATGCTCAGCGTGTTGTAGATGGCCACGGTGACCAGCGCGGGCCGGGTGAGTGGGAAGGCGAGCCGCCACATCGTCCCCCACTCGCCCGCCCCGTCCACGCGCATCGACTCGAACAGCTCCTTCGGCACGTCCCGGATGAAGTTCGCCAGGACGAGCACGGAGAGCGGGATGGCGAACGCGATGGAGGGCAGGATGATCGCGGCCAGCGTGTCGTACATCTGCAGCCGGATGATGATCAGGTAGACCGGGATGACCACGGCCTGCAGCGGGATGGCCAGGCCGAGCATGAACACCGAGTTGATCGAGCGCAGCCACCGGTTGCCGGCGCCGCGGACGATCGCGTAGGCGGCCATGAACGAGACCGCGACGGCCGGGACCACGGCGCCGACGGAGACGGTCACGCTGTTCAGGAAGTACCGGACGAAGCCGGCCTCCAGCACGTCCTGGTAGTTGTCCAGGATCGGCTCGGTCGGCGGCGCGAACGTGTTGGTGATGAAGTACGACGCCTGCGTCTTGAAGCTGGTGATCACCACCCAGTAGATGGGCACCATGGCGACGATGAGCCACAGCCAGGCGAGCGAGCCGCCGATCCAGTTGCGCCGCATCTCAGACCCCCTCCTGCTGGCTCTCGTCGCCGCGACCGCCGAGCCGCCGCAGCAGCTGGGACAGCAGCAGGCCGACCAGGACCAGGATGACCGCGATCGCGCTGGCCGGGCCCATCAGGCTCTTGCCGAAGCCGGTCTCGTACATGTCCAGCGCCAGCACCCGGGTCGCGTCGCCGGGGCCGCCCGCGGTCAGCACGTAGATCAGGTCGAAGAGCGTCAGCGAGCCGACCACCATCAGCGTGGACGAGGTGATGATCGTGTACTTCAGCTGCGGCAGTGTGATGCTGAAGAACTGCCGGACCCGGCCGGCGCCGTCGATCAGCGCGGCCTCGTACATGGTCTTGGGGATGGACCGGACCGCGCCCTGGTAGATCAGCGTGTGGAACGGGATGTACTGCCAGGACACGATGAAGACCAGCATGCCGACCGCGAGCGTGGAGTCGCCGAGCCAGTCCTGGCTGAGGAAACCGAGCCCGGTGCCGCTGCCGATCCCGAAGTTCGGGTCGAGCAGCGACTTGTAGGTGATCGCGATCGCGGCGGAGCTGAGCAGCAGCGGGATGAAGTAGAGCACGGCCAGGAATCCGCGGTAGCGGAAGTGCGCGGCCAGGAAGACGCCCAGCAGGACCGAGGCCGGCGTCTGGACGAGCCAGGACAACCCCATGATCAGGAACGTGATGCCGAGCGCGTGCAGCAGGCCCGGCTCGGTGAGCACCGTGTTCCAGCTGTCCAGGCCGGACGGGTGGATGGTGCCGAGCCCGTTCCAGGTGGTGAAGCTGAGCGCGAGCACGCCGAACAGCGGCACGATGGCGAACGCGGTGAAGATCAATAGCGCGGGCAGCGTCAGCCAGATCAGGGCGCCGCCCCGCCCGCCGCTGGGGGCGGTGGTCTCGGTGATCCGCGCGGCGGGCGGAGCGAGCGTGGTCATTTGCCGATGACCGCGTTCATGTTGTCGACCCACTGCTGCGGGCTGACCTGGTTCTGGAACAGCTTGGCGATGTTCTCCAGCAGCGTGGTCGCGGCGGTCGGGGACAGCGCCTGGTCCCAGGACTGGGCGAAGATCTTGGCGTTGACCGACGTGTCGTAGCAGAACTTGAGGAACTGGCCCTTGGGCGAGGTGTCGTACAGCTTGTCGCTGCCCTGGATGATCGGCACGTTGCCCGACTTGATCCACTCGTTCTGCTCCGCGTCGTCCAGCAGGACGGTGGAGAAGAACTTCTTCGCGACCTCCTTGGCCTCGGGCGTGGCCTTGGACGAGATCGACAGGTAGTGGCCGGGGTTGCCGACCTGGTTCGACGGGTCGCCCTTGCCGCCGTCGACCGGCGGGAAGCTCATGTACCCGAGCCCGTCGTTCTTGACGAAGTCGCCGCCCTGTGACTCCTGGATGCCGTAGGACCAGGAGCCGTGCACCATCATCGCGGCCTTGCCGGTGTAGAGCAGCGCCTGGTCCGCGTTCGAGTCGGCGGTGATCGAGGAGAATCCGTCAATGAAACCGTTTTCAGCGACGAGCTGCTGAATTTTCCCGAGCATGTCCAGGACCGCGGGGTCGGACCAGGCATTCGCCTCGCCGGCGAAGACCCGATCGAAGACCTCCGACCCGGCGGTACGGTCGAGCAGCAGCTCCAGCCACATCATGCTGGTCCACCGGGACTGGCCGCCGAGCGCGAACGGCGCGATGCCGGCCGCGTTGAACTTCGGCACCAGGTCCATGATGTCGCCCCAGGACTGCGGCGGCTCCGCCTTGACCTGCTCGAAGACCTTCTTGTTCCAGTACAGCAAGATGGGCTGCACGGTCTCGTGCGGCATCGCCCAGATCTTGCCGTCCACCGTCGCCGCGCCGAACGAGGTGGGGAACAGCTTGTTCTTGACCGCGGGGTTTTGTGCGAACCAGTCGGTCAGGTCGTCGACCTGGCCCGCCTCGGCGTAGGCCTTGAGCGTGCCGCCGCCCCAGCCCCAGATCATCGTCGGCGCGTCGCCGGCGCCGATCGCGGCCTTGATCTTCTGCTTGAACGGGTCGTTCTGGAAGAACTGCGGTGCGATCTTGGTGTCCGGGTTGGCCGCGTTGAACCGGTCGATCGCGGCCTGCCGGGCCGCCTCACCGGGCGGGCCGCTCAGCGACCAGTAGGTGGCGGTGGCGCCGGCACCGGGGCCGGAGCTGCCGCAGGCCGACAGCGCGGCGGCCACACCGGCACCGGCGGTGAGGCCGAGCAGGTGACGTCGGGACAAGGCTTTACCGATCATGGGGAACTCCGTACTCGAGACGCTGGGTTGCGCTTGCCGGGTTCGTTTGTGCACGGAAAGCCCTGGCGCGGTCGCGAGAGGAGGTGGGCCGCGCCGAGGACGAGGTGGCGCAACCGTAAAAGTGCTGAAACCCGTCTGTCAAGGTCTCGAAACTTTCGGAATCTAACCGCCGCCGGATGGTGTCCTCGGCGATGCCACCCATCGACCCAGGTCAGGTGCACGCTCGATAAAGGGGACCGTGCGGGACCATCCTTGCAAGCGTTTGCATCGCAGTCTATTCCGAAAACTTCCGGAAATTCGGGCCTCTTCGACCGAGAGGAACGGGTTGCCGGAATCTGTTACGGTCGATGACTGACATCGAACCATCCGCAACCGTCACCGATCCGAAGCAGGATCGGCGGGAGGAGCCGGATGAGTGCACTGTTCAACGCCCTGCACGAGCGGGCGGAGATCAACGCCCGGCACGCGGTGGAGACGTTCACCAGCGAGGTCGGCGAGTACCACGCCATGCCCCCGGGCGTCGACGAACGCATCGGAATGTACGACTTCGCCGTCTTCATCCGCCGCCGCACGCTCGACCGGTCCGCGGCCGCGCTGCCGCTGTCCGGCGACGACCTGGCCGGCATCGCCGCGGTCGGCCGGCAGCGGGCCGAGGTCGGGCTCTCCGTACCCTCGCAGCAACAGGTCCTGGGTCTGCACACCGCGATGATGGTGCGCGAGGTGCACGATCTCGCGCGCCCGGACCACGTCACCGACCTGCTGCGCATCGTCGGCTGGCTCGGCACCCAGGGCGTCCGCGCGCGCAGCGCCTACCTGCGCGGCTACACCCGGGGCGTGGGCGCGGCCCGGATGATGTCCACCCGGCTGGAGATCACCGCCCGCGCGCTGCTGGCCGACGAACCGGTCCTCGACGGCCCGCGCCCGGACGGCCGCTACCACGTCACGATCATGTGCACCGCGCTGCCGGTGCCGGCCGAGACCCGCGACGAGGTGACCGCCGCGTTCACCCGCGACCACGTCCCGGTGACCTGGCTCGCCGCCGACGAACTGGCCATCCTCACCGCGGCCCACGAGCCACAGACCACCAACCTTCAGCGGGTACGGGTGGCAGCCGCGCTGATCGGCCGGCCGTGCGGCATCGGCACCGCGCACGGCACGGCCGGCAGCCTGGCCGAGACGCTCGCCTGGGCGCGCGAGGCCAGCCGGGTCGCGCCACCGCAGTACCGCCCGGACCGGCTGCCCGGCATCACCGACCTGTTCGTGGAGATGGCCGTCGCCCGCGCCCCGCACGTCGACGGCTGGCTGCGCGACTACGCCCGGCAGCTGGCCACCAACGGGCCGGACCTGGTGACGACGCTGCGCGCCTACTACGCCCACGACATGATCCGGGCCGCCGCGGCCGCCGCACTGCACATCCACCCGCGCACGCTGGACTACCGGCTGCGCCGCGTGCGCGAGGTGACCGGCGTGGACCCGGGCTCGACCGCGGGCGTCCGGCTGCTGAGCGCGGTGGTCGCCCGCACGCTGGCCGTGGAGCACTACGCGGACTGACAAACGGCGCCCGCCGTTCGCGTCCGATTGACGAAGACCGCGACCGTCCGATGCGGACAGACTCGCAGGCATGCGGGGTCTCGCGTGGAAGGGCATCGTGGCGGCGGCCGCGGTGCTGCTCTCCGCGGCCTCACCACCGGCCCGCGCGGACGCGACCGTGACCGACCTGGCGCTGCTCGCCTACCGGGTCTTCGCGGCCCGGATCGTCACGCCCGCACAGGTGCCGGAACTGGTCCGGCTGCTGTCGCTCCTGGACGTGCCCGTGGCGTCCACCATGGCGGACTACGCGGTGCTCCGCGAGGACACGGGGTGGCGCGCGTCGTATCCGGCGGTGCTCGCCGCGCAGGCGGGCGATGCGGTCCGGCGGTACCGGGCGGCCGAGGCGCGGCCGGACCGGGACCGGATCGCGCTGGCCGGGCAGGGGCTCTACGCGACGCTGCTGTTCGTCGCCACGGACGCCGGGCTGGCCGGCACGATGGCCGGGGCGGACGCGGACTACGTGCGGTTCGCGCAGGACGTGGTGCGGGACCTGGAACCGGTCTGCACGCACGTGCCCGCGCCGGGCAACACGCCACGGGACCACACGGTCACGCACACCTGCACGGCCGCGGACGGCAACGCGGTGATCAGATATGAGGTCGTCCGGGGCGGCGTGCTGATCAGCGGCCCGCCCGGCGGCCATGCGGCGGAGGCGGCCCGGGACTCCGCGTGGCTGGTCGCGAGCGAGACCCTCGCCTGGAGGCTCCGCGGCTGCGTGTCCGCCTGACAGCCGCCGGTGCGGCGGCCGCCCTCGCGGTGGCGCCGGTCGTCGCACCGGCCCCAGGCTGTCGCGGCTTCACTGTTCCTCCACTGGACCGGTGTTGAATCCGGGGCCGAGCAGGGTCTGGTCGCGATGGGGAGCAAAGGTCATGACAACATCCGGAACACCGGTCGTCTTCATCCACGGGTTGTGGATCCACGCCTCGTCGTGGGAGCCGTGGATCGAGGTCTTCCGCGCGGCCGGGTACGACCCGATCGCGCCCGGCTGGCCGGGCGACGCCGCCACTGCCGAGGAGACCCGGAACGCGCCCGAGCGGCTGGCCGGCGTCGGCCTCGACGACATCGCGGCCCACTACGGCGAGATCATCGCGTCGCTGGACCGGCCGCCGGTGGTCATCGGCCACTCGATGGGCGGGCTGGTCGCGCAGAAGCTGAACGTCTCGCACACGCTGCACGCGGCCGTCGCCGTCGACCCCGCGCCGATCAAGGGGGTCCGGCCGCTGCCGCTGGCGCAGCTACGGTCGTCCGCGCCGGTGCTGAGCAACCCGGCCAACGGCAAGCGGGCGGTGGCGCTGACCGCGGCACAGTTCCGGTACGCGTTCGGCAACGCGCTGACCGTGGCGGAGTCGGACGCGCTGCATGCGCGCTACGCGATTCCCGGGCCGGGCCGGCCGCTGTTCGAGGTCGCCACCGCGAACCTGCGGCGCACCTCGCCCGCGGCGGTCGACGTGCGCACCGCGGACCGTGCCCCGCTGCTGTTCGTCTCCGGCGAGGTCGACCACACCGTGCCCGACGTGGTGACCCGCGCGGCCCACGGGCTCTACCGGGACTCGTCCGCGGTCGCCGACCTGATCCAGGTGCCCGGCCGCGGCCACTCCCTGGTGTTCGACCACGGCTGGAAGGACGTCGCGGGCGAGATCGAGACCTGGCTGAGCCGCCAGGCCTGACCGTCACCGGCCTGCCGCCACCACCGGTGATCGGAGCGTCCCTCATGTTGTCAGAACAGGGTGGGGGACGCCCTGATCACCGGAGGGGGTGCGCTCGGGCTGCCGGGTAGCCGGGCGGAAACCGTGCGCCGGTAGGGTTCCGGCGTGCGGGAGAGCGGGCTGGTCGGGCGCGACGACGAACGTGCCCGGCTGGCGGCGCTGCTCAGCGACGCGGCCGGGCCGTCGCCGGTGCCGTCCGGCGACGACGGTCTCGGCAGGCCCACGCCGGTCGTGCGTGGTGACGACGGTCTCGGCAGGCCCACGCCGGTCGTGCGTGGTGACGCCGGGCTCGGCAGGACCGCGCTGGTGGTGCGTGGTGACGCCGGGCTCGGCAAGACCGCGCTGCTGGAGGCGCTGGCCGCCGATGCGGCCGAGGCCGGGTTCCGTGTCGTGCGCTGCGCGGGCGCGGAGGTGGAGCGGGATCTGACGTTCGCCGCGCTGCACCAGTTGATCTTCCCGTTGATGCCGGAGTCGGCCGGGCTGGACCCGGACAACCGGGCCGCGATCGACGCCGCGTTCACCGGCACCGCCGGGGCGGCGCCGCAGGTCATGGCGCTCGGCATCGCGGTGCTGGACCTGCTGACGCTGGTGTCCGCGGCCACCCCGCTGCTGCTGATCGTCGACGACGGGCAGTGGCTGGACGCGCCCAGCGCGCAGGTGCTCGCGTTCACCGCCCGTCGGCTGACCGGCACGGCGGTCCGCGTGGCTGTCGCGGTCCGGGACGGGATCGCGTCAGCGCTGGACGGCGCCGGGCTGCCGGAGCTGGCCGTGGAGCCGCTCACCGCGGACGCGGCCGGCCGGCTGCTCGACCGTCACCATGCCGGGCTCACGCCGTACCGCCGAAAAATGATCCTGGAGACCGCGGCCGGGAACCCGCTGGCGCTGATCGAGCTGTCCCGGTCCGCGCCGCTTCCCTCCGGCACGATGGCGCTGCCGCGGCGGCTGGAGCGGATCTACGGTGCGCGGCTGCGCGACCTGCCCGCCCGGGAACGCGGCGAGCTGCTGCGGGCCGCGCTGGACGGCACCGGGGCCGGGCCGGCACCACGCATCGGCGCGGCCCGGTACCGGATGCGCGAGGTGGGGCGCGCCGTCGACGCGGGCCTGCTGGCGGTGGACCCGGCGAGCGGCGAACCGGTGTTCCGGCACCCGCTGGTCCGCTCCGCCGTGGTGCAGGCCGCCACGCCGAACGAGCGCCGGGCCGCCCACACGGACCTGGCCGACCTGCACCGGGCCAGCCCGGAACGCCGTGCCGTGCACCTGGCCGCCGCCACCGTCGACCCGGACGACCACGTCGCCGCCGCACTGGAGGAGGCGGCCGCGCTGGCCACCCGGCGCGGCGGCGCGGCGACCGCGATCAGCTGGCTGACCCGGGCCGCGGAGCTGAGCCGGCGGCCCGCCGACCGGTCCCGGCGGCTGGCGGACGCGGCCTGGGTCGCCGGGCAGGCCGGACTGCTGGACACCGCACAGGACCTGGTCGAGGACACCGCGGCCGGCGGCCCGGCCGCGGTGGTCAACGCCGGGTTCGTGGCGCTGTACCGCGACGGTGACGTGGTCGCGAACCATCGGCGGATCCGCGCGCTGATCGAGAACGGGCTCGGGCCGCTGACCGAGCGGGCGCTGAGCCTGCTGCTGGCGATCAGCCAGTTCGCCGCGGACCCGGTGATCTGGGCGCGGACCGACGCGGTGTTCGCCCGGTACGGCGAGCGGGTCGGCCCGGCCACCGCGATCGCCCGGGACGCGTGGGGTGACCTGATCGGCCGCGGCCGTGGGCTGCCGGAACGGATCGCGGACGCGCTCGCGGACCCGGCCGTGGCCGCGCCGTGGGACACCATGCGGCTGCTGGTCTCCGCGTGGCACGCCGGTGTGCTCGGCGACCACCGGGAGATCCTGCGGCGCACGGTGGCGCGCGAGGAGGAGTCCGGCGCGGTCGCCAGCGTGATGACGATGCTGCAGATGGTGATGCTCGACCAGATCGCGACCGGCGAGTGGGCGGAGGCGGAACGGACCGGCCGGCGGGGCCTGGAGCTGACCGCCGCGCACGGGTACGTGCTGTTCAGCCACGCGTTCCGGGCGTACCTGGGGCTGCTCGCGGCGCACCGCGGCGACCTGGACCGCGCCCGCCGGCTGCAGGCCGAGGCCGACGCGTGGGGGCGGCCGCGCGGCGTCGGGTTCCTCACCGAGTACGCGGAGGTGATCGGCGTGGCCATCGCGCTCAGCGACGGCGAGTACGAGACCGCGTACGCCTACGCCGCCGGGATCACCGCGCCCGGCACGCTCGCCCGCTACTCCCAGCAGGCGCCGCGGACCGTGCTGGACCTGGTCGAGGCCGCCACGCACACCGGCCGGCACGCGGCCGCGCGCGCCCACGCCGAGGCCGCCCGGGATGCCGGGCTGCCGGAGCTGGCCCCGCGGCTCGCGCTGCTCACCGCCGGCGCGCTCGCGATCAGCGCACCCCCGGAGGACGCCCGCGCGCTGTTCACGGCCGCGGTCACGCATCCGGCGGGCGCGGCGTTCCCGTTCGAGCGGGCCCGGATCCGGCTCGCGTACGGCGCCTGGCTGCGCCGGGCCCGCGAGCTCAGTCACGCCCGGCAGGCGCTCACCGAGGCGCTCGGCACGTTCGAGACGCTCGGCGCGGCCTCCTGGGCCGACCGCACCCGGGCGGAGCTGCGCGCGGCCGGCAAGCCCACGCGCGCGGACCGGGACGCGGTGGCCGCGCTCACGCCGCAGGAGCGGCAGATCGCGGAGCTGGCCGCGACCGGGCTGAGCAACCGGGAGATCGGCGCGCGGCTGCACCTGTCCCCGCGCACGGTCGGCGCGCACCTCTACAAGATCTTCCCGAAGCTCGGCATCACGTCCCGGGCCTCGCTGCGCGACGCGCTCGACGCGACCGCAGACACGACGTAGGTCGGTTGACCGATCAGCTCGGACCCCTCGTACCGCCACGATCGGAGGCATGACCCCCGTCGTCTTCATTCACGGGCTGTGGCTGCACGCCGGCTCGTGGCAGCCGTGGGCCGGCCGGTTCGCCGGACGCGGCTACGCGCCGATGCTGCCCGGCTGGCCCGGTGAGCCCGCCACGGTCGAGGCGGCCCGCCGGGACCCGGGCGCGGTCGCCGGACTCGGCCTCGCGGACCTCACCGGCCATCACGAGACGCTGGTCCGCGCGCTGCCGGAGTCGCCGGTCCTGATCGGGCACGCGCTCGGCGGGCTGATCGCGCAGCGGCTGCTCGGCTCCGGCCTCGGCCGCGCCGCGGTCGCGATCGCGCCGGCACCGGCCCGGATGCCCGCCGCCCAGCTCGCGGCCGCGTGGCCGGTGCTGCGCAATCCGGCGAACCGGCATCGGGCGGTGTCGCTGACCGCGGCGCGGTTCCGGCACGGGTTCGGCAGCACGCTCGGCCGGGCCGAGGCCGATGACCTGTTCGGACGGTGGGCGATCCCGTCGCCGGGCCGGCCCGTCTTCGAGACCGCCTGCGCGCACCTGGTCCGCGGCGCGGCGACCCCGGCCGACGCCGGCAACGACGCGCGCGGGCCGCTGCTGCTGATCTCCGGGCAGGAGGACAGGCTGGTGCCGGACGCGGCGACCCGGGCCGCGTACAAGCGTTACGGCGACTCGTCCGCGATCACCGAGCTCAAGCAGTATCCCGGGCGCGGCCACTCGCTCACCATCGACGGCGGCTGGCGCCAGGTCGCCGACCACGTGCTGGAATGGCTGGACCGCCATGACCGCTGAGCTGCGCCTGCAGATCCTCGGCCCGCTCCGGGTGTGGCGCGACGGCGTGGAGGCGGACGCGGGGCCACGGCAGCAGGCGTACCTGCTGGCGCTGCTGCTCGCCCGCGCGGGCCGGCCGACCGGCACGAGCGAGCTGATCGACCTGATCTGGGACGCGGACCTGCCGTCCACGGCCGTCAACATCCTCCAGAAATACATCGGCATGGTACGGAGGGTGCTCGAACCGTCGCTGCCGGCGCGGCGGACCGGCGGATACGTGCGGCGGCGCGGCGACGGCTATCAGCTCGACGCGGACGCGGGCGTGCTGGACCTGGTCGAGTTCCGGGAGCTGGTCGCGTCGGCGCGGGTGGCGGTGCCGCGGGAGGCGCTGGGTTTCTACGCGCGGGCGCTGGGGCTCTGGCACGGCCCCGCCGGCGCCGGGCCGGCGCACGGGCCGGCGGCGATGGCGCTGTTCGGGGCGCTGGAAGGGGAGTTCTTCGACGCGTGCGTGGCCGCTTCGGAGCTGGCGGTGTCGCTGGGACGGCCGGGGGAGGTGCTCGGGCCGTTGTCGCTGGCGGCGGGCATGGCGCCGCTGCACGAGCCGGTGCAGGCGGGGCTGATGTCGGTGCTGGCGGCGGACGGGCGGCAGGCGGAGGCGCTGACGGTGTTCCGGTCGGTGCGGGGGCGACTCGCGGAGGATCTCGGGGTGGATCCGGGGGAGGTGCTGCAGGAGGCGCACCGGCGGGTGCTGCGGCGGCGGTTGCCGGAGCGGCGGCGTCCGGGCGGTGGGGCGGCGGTCCTGCGTGCGCCCGATCCGTCTCCGGCCGGTGCCGTGCCCTTTTCCAGGCCGGACGCGCAGGGGCCGGTGGGCGCCAGGCCTGCCGTCTGCGGGCCGGAGGGCGCGGCGCCGGGTCTCTCCGGATCGGCTGCCTACGGGCGGCCCGCCGACGAACCTGTCGGGAGGGGCCAGGAACGTGTCGTGTTGCGGCAGGCCGTGGCGTCGGCGCTCGTGGGCGACACCGGGCTGGTCGTCGTGGAAGGGGAACCGGGCGCGGGCAAGACGCTCCTGCTGGAGGAGATCGGTGCGGAGGCCGGGCGGGCCGGCGCCCGCGTGCTGTGGGGCCGCTGTGTCGAGGGCGGCGGTGCGCCGCGGATGTGGCCGTGGACGCAAGCCCTCGTCACGCTGGATCAGGGCCAGATCTGGGGCCTGCCGGCCTTCCCGGGGCCGCCGGGCGCGCGCGGACCGGCCGGCAGCACGGCCGGAGCGTCCGGCCATATGGACGAGACGCCCGGTAGTACAGGCGGAGCACCCGGCAGCACGGACGCGGCCGGCGAAGCCCGGTTCCTGCGGCACGAGCGCGTCGTCACGGCCGTCGCCGAGGCCGCGGCACAGCGGCCGATGGTGCTGCTCCTCGACGATCTCCAGTGGGCCGACGGCGACTCGCTGCACCTGTTCGGTCACCTCGCGGCGCGGCTGCCGCCCGGGGTGGCGCTGATCGGCGCGTTCCGGGACCGTGCGCCGGAACCCGGTCCCGGCCTCGCGCGGATGCTGGCCGTGACCGGCCGCCTGTCCCGCCACCGCCGCCTCCGCCTCGGCCCGCTCGGCACGGCGGCGACCGGTGAGCTGGCCCGCCGCGTGACCCGCCGGAGTCTGGAACCCTGCGCGGATCGGGGACTTCACGACCGTACCGCGGGAAATCCGTTCTTGATCGTGGAACTGTCCAGGGTGGTGCCCGGCGACGGCGTGCTCACCGCGGACGGGATCGCCCGCGCGGACGTGCCGTCGGCCGTGCGTGATCTCGCCCGCGACCGGATCGCCGGGCTCGGCGAGGAAGCCGTGGAGTTGCTGAGGATCGCGGCCGTCATCGGCCGGGACGTCGACCTGACGCTGCTCGCCCGCGTGGCCGGCCTGGACGTGCAGACCTGCCTGGACCGGCTCGAACCGGTGCGCGCGCTCGGCCTGCTCGCGCCGTCGCCGGGTGATCCGTGCACGGTCCGTTTCCCGCACGAGCTGCTGCGCGAGGCGATCGTCCGGATCACGCCGGCCCGCGCCCTGCCCCGGCTGCATCTGCGGGTGGCGGAGGCGCTGGATCCGGCGCGCGCTCCCGGCCACGTCGCCTACCACCTGCGGGCGGCCGGGCCGCTGGCGGCGCCCGCACAGGCACCGATACGGGAACTCGAAGATGTAACACACTGTCGGTGAACCGGATCTGACGCTCTGTCGTAGAGGGGCCCAACACTCCGCTGGTCCTCTGAGATGGGGTAGCGACATGGCCGGGCCCGCCGTTCTCGACGCCTTCTCGCGACTGTGTCCGGACGGCCGCCTGATCCCGACCGGGAACGGTGTTTTCCTGCATCCGCACCCGATGAGTACGCCCGTGGACCTGGTCGCGCTGGTCCACGCCATGAACGCGCCGCGCGAGGACGGGCCGGCGCTGCTCCTGAGCCACCGGAGCCTCGGCGACGTGTCCGCGCTGGAGATCGTGCGGCGGGTGCTGGGCGACCTGACGGCCGGCGTGGGCGGGCCTCCGCGGATCGGCACGGTGGCGCCGGCGGGCGCGGACCGGACGGCGATCACGGCCTGGGAACAGGCGGCGGACCTGGTCGGCGTGCCGGTCAGCACGCGGTACGAGTCCTGGATGGAAACCTCGGAGCGCGTGGTCCGGGTCGACGCGCGCGGCCGTCCGGACGCGGCCGGCACGTTCGTCCGGGTGCTGCCCCGAGGGCTGGCCGCGATGCGCGCCACGCGCGACGCCGCGGTCACGATCGCGTCCGGCACGGGACGGACGCCGCTGGCCCGGGTACGCGAGCTGGTGGAGGTGTCCACCGCGGAGCGGCTGCGGCTGGGCGTGTCCCGTTCGGCGTCGCTCGCCGGCGCGTCGTGGTGGCAGGCGGGCTGTCAGCTGGCCGCGGGCCGGGTGCTGGGGCTGCCGGTCGCGGAGGCGGACACGGTCATGCCGGTCGCCGCGTCGGAACTGCCCGGTATGGCGGGTACGCCGGCGACGGATCCGGCGGCACTGGTGCGGGACCTGACGGCCCGGCCCGGCGCGGTGGCACTGGTGCACGAGACCGGTTCAGGGCGGGTGCGCTGGCTCGTGTCCGAGGACGGCGCGCTGTGGTGGGTGGACCTGTCCGCGGCGCCGGAGGAGGCGGTGCTCGCGTTCGACCCGGCGCGGCCTCCGGGGCCTGGCACCACGGTGCGTGCGGTGCCCGATGCGAGGTCGTTCGCGCCGGCCTCCGACCTGGTAGACGCGCTGCTCGACCCGGGGCAGGGCCGTCGCGACGCCGGCATGCTGGTCACCCGGCCGAAGCCGCAGCCCGCCGCGGACAACGGCATCACGACCGGGCCGGGCGGCGTCGAGGAACTGGTCGAGGCCGAGGTCGCGGCCGTCCAGTCCGATCTGGACAGCGACGACGTGGCGCGGCACTTCCTCGCCCTCGACGACCTGCTGGATGTGCGGCTGGCACGGGTGCACACGGGGTTCGTGACCGCGGGGGAGAACCAGGACCGGGCGCACCAGGAGGCGGTCGCGGAGATCGCCGCACTCGACACCCGGATCGTCACGCTGGGCCTGACACGCGACCTCCATCGGGCCGACCTGCGCGACAACCGGTATCCGGCCGTCCAGGCCGGAATCGACCTGCAGCACGACGCCGCGGCCGTCCAGGCCCGGCTGGACAGCGCGCAGCAGGGCCGGGACGCGGCCGTGGCCCGGCGGGACAGGGCGGCCGCGGCCCGTGCCAGGGCCGAGGCCGGCCGGGACCGGGTCGCGCAGTACGACGCATGGCTCCGGAACCTGGCCTCGGACTGGGCGCGGCTGGAACTCGGCGAGAGCCGCCGCAGGGCCGTGCAGCTGACGGCGACCGCGGCGCCCACGTCGGCCGTGACCGCGCTCGCCACGACGGAGACCGCCCAGATCACCGCGCTGCTGGCCAGGGACGCGGCCACGATGACGCCGGAGGACTTCGGCCGGCTCGCGTTCCTCGCGCGCCTGGACACCGCCCGGCAGCACGCCGAGACGGCCCACGCGGCCGGGCTCGCCACGCTGACCGCGAGCCTGACCGCGCACGTCGCGCGGCCGGCGGCCTACGGCCAGGTCACGCTCGACGCCACGGAACGCGAAGGCCTGGTGCGGGACGCGGTCACCCGGGCGCTCTGGGACCGGTTGTCCACCGCGTTCACCGACGGCCGGGCCGACGCCGGCACCGCCAGGTCGCAGGCCGCCGATCGGGCCCGCGCGCTGCACGACCGGCCCGCGGACCTGCGCGCGCTGCTGGACGAGATCACCGACCCGGCCACCCGCGCCCAGCGGCTCCCGGAGACCGGCGGCCACCACGCCGCGGGGCCGATCCGGCGCGCCGCTGACCGCGCACCACGCGGACGCCGTCTGCATCGACCACGTCCTCCCGACCGCGACCGGCGCGCACCTCCACACCGAGCCCATCTCGTCCCGGAACCGGGACCCGCGCGTCCGCGAGCTGAGCAGCCTGCCCGGCCGGGACGGGCACGTGTACCTGTCGTTCGGCGCCGAGATCGACCGGGCGCTCGCCACCCCGGCGGCCGGCCGCGGCCAGGCCGTCCTGTTCCAGTTCCTGCGCGGCCTGCCGGCCGAAGTGCTGGACCGGGCCGTGCTGCGGCTGCGGGACCCGTCCGGGCTGACGCTCGACGAGATCGCGGCACGGGCCGACGCGGCCGGTCTGCCGATCGAGATTCCCCGGGCGGAGCTGGGGGAGGGCCCGATGGATCCGGCGCGGCTGATCGGCTTCACCGCGGACTTCCGGCTGACCACCGTGGCCGAGGCGGAGATCCTGTGGGTGGCGCCGCTGCGGCACTGGACGACCGACGCCTACCGCGGCGCGGATCCCGCCGTGCTGACGGCCGCGCTCTCCACCCCGTACCCCCTGGCGCGGTTGATCTTTGATGGGGTCAACGGCGTGTCGCTCGGGCTGCCCGCGCCGCTGGTCACGCACGCCCACGGCGAGACAATGGCCGGGCTGCGCCGGCCGCTGGACGCCCGCGATCTGCCCGCGGGGCCGGGACGGCGGATCGGCGGATACGGCGACCTGCTCACCGCGCTGGCCGAGCCCGGCACGCGCGCGTTCGTCCAGGTGGACGGCGAGGTCTTCCTGGCGCTGCACGATCGGCACGGCCTGTCGCTGCTGGACCCGGCCACCGGCGGCGCGGCCGTGCTGCCGCCCACGCCGGACCGCATCGCGCTGCACCCGGTCGACGGCGCACCGGACCTGGCCGCCTGGCTGCACGACCTCCGCACGCGGCGACCCGGCACACGCCCGATCAGGCACTCCGCGGGCATCCGGGCGATCCCGCTCGGCGACGCCGGCCGCACCCTCGACGTGATCGGCACGCTGCACGGCCGTCTTCTGACCGAGATCACCGCGGCGGCGTCGGCGACGGGCGTGCACGCGCCGGTCGTGGTGGTCGCCACCGGCCGTCCGACCGACGCACAACTGTCCGATCTGGAGTGATCGCTCTTCCAGCACCGGCAGAACCAGCTCGCCGGCGGCGAGCCGCCGATCGTGGTGATCCGCGGCGACGCCCCGGCCGGGATCACGGCGCTGCGGGCCGCCTACGACTTCGCGCTGGTCCAGCAGACCACGCGGGGCGGCGGCGGGCTGTCGCTGCACCTGGACAATTTGTGGAGCGCCGGCGACGCGTCCGGGAAGCAGGCCGGGGGCGCCGGTGCCGGCGATCACCGGCGGGCTCCTGCGCGGGCTCACCGCGGCCCGGCCCGAGCCGCGTGCCGGACGGGTGCCGGAGCAGCTGATGAGCTACCTGGCCACGCCGCTGAACGACGTGGCGGCGTTGCGGGAACACGCGTCCGCGCTGAGGGAGCCGGCCCCGGAGATCGACAGGCTGGACACGGTACGCCCGGACGTCTTCGCGGGGTGGAAGGCGATCCTGCGGATCACGGAACGCGGGGACGAGGCGCTCGCCGAGGCCGCGTTCGACTACCTGGGCGCCGGGGCGGCGAAGGCGCTCACGATCGTGCCGTCGCTGCTGCGCGGCGACCCGGTCGCACGCGACAGCGGCATGACGGACCTGATCGACCTGACCCGGGGGCCGCTGGACGACGGCGCCAGCCGGGCCATCCTGGACGCGATCCGGCAGGGCGTCGGCGGCCGCCCGCTCGACGAGATCCGGCAGACGATCCACCGGCACTCCGTCTACCTCCCGCGGGACGGCCGCACCGGATGGATCCGCCGCCTGCGGGAGATGACCGCGCAGACCCCGGAACACAGCGCACTCTTCGCCGAGATCGCCCTGTTCGTGGAGACCTGCCCGTGACGGTTTGTGGTGAACCGGCGTGCTGTAATGCTGTGGAAGCCGGCCGGGTCCCCGTCTGTGACGGCCGGTCTTCCACCAGTCAAGATCAAAATTTTGATCTCTGCGTTCACACGGTGGCCGGCAGCGACCCGGTTTCTGTCCGCGGCCTCTGCTCAGCAGTTCGACAGCACCTCCGCGGCCCGGTCCACGACCTGGGCCCGCAGATCGGCGTCCGGCCCGCCGGCGGCGCGCAGGCTGTCCCGCCACGCGTCCAGCCGGCCCACCCACGCGACCCGGTCGACCGGGTCGACACAGCCGCTCCGGTCACTCGACGTGGTCACGTCGCCGAGAGCCGCCAGCAGCGGATGCGCCGACAGGTCGCCGGCCAGGTCCGCCGCAGGCGCCGCACGCAGCCCGGCCACCACCGCGAGCACCGTGACGTTCGCCCGGTCCACCGTGGTCTCCGCGGTCGCGTGCGCCAGCGTCAGCACCTCCTCGCCGGTGAGGGCACCGGCCATGAGCAGCTGGAACAGCAGGCCGTCCATGCCTAGGCGATCGCGCCGCGTGCCCCGGGTGGCCAGATAGTCGTAGACGAAGGCCGGCGGGACCGAGCCGCCCTCGTACGCCGGCTCGACGTGCAGCATCGACGTCGCGACCGGGACGAGACGTTCCTGCTCCACGGCCGGGAACGCCCCGTGCCGGCCCGCCACCGCCAGCGCCACCAGGAACGCGCCGAGCCGGTGATCCTCCGGGAACGCCGCGACCTCGGCCCGGAGTGCCTCGCGGACCCCGGGACCGTTCAGCTTCGTCTCGTGGTCACGGTGGTAAGCCTCGGCCGCCGTCCAGTCACGCAGGTGCAACCAGCCGGCCAGCACCGGCGGCAACGGCGGCCCGGCGGGCACCGCGATCGTCTCGGCAGCTTTGCCCAGCACCCGGTACAGGTCCGTATCCTGATCCACCCTGCCGTCCGGGTATTCCAGCTGCCACTGCTGTCCGCTCAGCCCGCCGCTCACCTCGCGGACCACCACCGGCCGGTGAGTGTCGCGGACACGCGCGAAGGCGCTGATCGCGCCCACGGTTCCGGAGGTCGCCAGCACGAGCGGCGACACCCCGAACCGGCGATACTCCTGCAGCCGCTCTCCCAGCTCGTGCTCCAGTCGCACGATCGCCTCCGGCGCCCCGGCCAGGTCGACCGCCACCACCGGCCGCCCATCCACCGCGAATTCCGCGACCGCACCGAGCAGCTGCCGCGCATCCGCGCGGGTCCAGCCACCGACCTCCGCCACGGTCGGCAGCGGCGTAGCGGATCGTGTCGGCAGGGCCATCAGCGCGGTGGTACGACGCTGGTCCTGCGGTGGTAACACCAGGGCGTGCGGTGCCGGCAGCGCCTGAGACTGCGTCAGCTGCACCAGCTGTGGTTGAGGCGCCGCCATTCCCTGCGAAACGAAGCCTCGTGGTCTGCCGGGTAGAAGCACTTGCCGGGCATTGTTGTCGAGGACCAGAGCCTCGACCGAATGGGTTCTGCTACGGCTGTCATATCCGAGGAGGGGCGTGGTCTGGACCAGCCCCATCTGAGGGTCAAGGAACAACACCTGACCGTCTTGGTTGATCGCGACCCAGGCATGCGACGTGCCACTCATGTCGCTGGACACGACGATCGCCGCGGAGGAGTGGCCCAGACGGAGCAGGGCGTTCGTCAGCTCGAGGTGGGCGTGATCCACCGCGGCCTTGAGCTGCTGAGCCGTCCGTTGCAGATAGCGGCTGCCGTCGTGGTGCGCCGCGGTCAACAGTTGGAAGTATCCGTTCGCGCCCCCGATCGCTTCCAGCCGCCGGACGGCCGCGATCTCTCCGTGGTCCGGACGCGTCGAGCCCTCGCGATAGCCGTCGAAGGTGCGTGGCGCGGAGACTCTCGGTCGCCCATGATTCCAGGTGTCCAGGAATGAGAGCGTGCAGTCGGCGCAGTTGATGGCACGGGTCGGATCAGCCGTCGGGCCGCCATCATTGATCAGCGTGAACCAGGAACCCGGCGTCGTGGTCGGCCGGGGATTGAGTACGAAGCCGCCGTGCTCCTCTCTCAGCGCGTGCTCCAGCATGCGCTGGTGCAGGAGAAGGGGTCGGCGCAGGCCCCCGGCTTGATCGTATTGGCGTGATTCGTCGATCGCGCGCGGCTGGCTACCAGGGCGTAAGGAAGCTGTGGTGCTGATGGGCACGTGCGGCACGAGTTCACCGTCGTCCTCATTTACCTGTTCCCACGAATAGGCCCGGCTCTGGGCAGCGGCAGCGGCCCATCGGTCCGCTTCCGCGCGCCAGCTGTCGATACTCTGCTGATGCTGCTCCGCTTGGCGTAACCAAGACGCGGGATCTCGCTCGGTGGGATTTGTGGCGAGCCGGTTCGCGATCTCCAGGCGTTTCTGCAGCGTCTCTATCCGCGAGCGATACTCGGCCTCCTGCTTCACGAGGATGAAGTTCCTGGCCAGCCCCGGCCGGGCATGATTTCGGGCTTGGTATCGGTGCATCGCCTGCTGCTGGCGGGCGAACTCCTGCTGGGCCAGTTCCGCCGCCGAGGGCTGCGCAGGCGCCGGCGGCGGAACCGCACGTCGGACCACCGGCGGCAACGGCTGCGGAGCGGGATCCGCGACCGGATACCGGTACATCGACGGCAACGGCGCCGCCTGCTGCTGCGCCGGCCGTTGTTGCCCGCTGCTCCGATTGCCGCGCGAATGCATCCCCACGTCGACGTAGCCGCCGGCCGAGTGCGCTTGAGTCTGCGGCGGAAGGGACACCGGAGCGGGCAGCACCGCGGTCAGATCCACCACGTCGCCGTACTCGTTGAGCAGTAGCACCTGCGCGTCCTGTGCGGATACCGCCGGTGAGACGGGCCGGCCGGCGGCATCCTTTCCGCGGCCGTCCACGGCCACGACCCCGTGGTCGTCCGTCGAGATCAGCCAGTAGACCTCCGGCGACGTCGCCTGGGACGGGTGCGGTCGCACCAGAGCCATCGTTCCGGGCATGCTGCGCAGATACAGGAACAGTGCATGGGGATCCGGCACCGGAATCAGACGGCCGCCCAGCCGCGCCGCCAGTTCGTCCGGTGTGGCCGGCAAGAGCGGCCTCGTCGTCGGTCCACCACTGTCGGTCCGGTTGTGCACGGCGGCGAAGACGCCGAGTGCACGCCGCACGTTGTCCTCCGGCGGCAGCGGACCCGAGCTGAGATCGAGGCCGGCGGGGAGCGCTACCGCGCCGTACCACGTCGTCAGCCGTGCGACCGACTCCCGGCGCTGCGTCTGGTCGGTCAGGTCCGGCGGCGTCTGCGGCAGAGGACCGGCGGTCTGCAGGGCCACGTTGATGACATCCGCACTGATGCCCGCGCGGGCCGCCGCGTCGGCCTCTCCGAACGCGACGCTGAGCATCGCCGCGGTCAGCTCTCCCTCACCGAGCTCGCGCACCTGGTTGTCGGCGGTCACGACACGCCAATGCCGCGTTTCCTCAGGAACATCACCGGCGGCCGCCGGTGGCTGCTCGACGAGCAACGGATAGACGATGTTGAGTCGATGTTCCCGGCGGAGACGGTCGAGCCGCTGGTCGTTCGACCACGAGACGAAGAGCCGGTTCCGGGCGCTGGGTGCTGAATCGAGTCTCTCCCGCAGCCAGTCGAGATTCTCCTTCCAGTCCTGTACGGGGCCGCCCAGGAGGGCGGGGGCGCCGATCAACGCTGTTCCCCGTCGGCCGACCGGGAACGTCTCCGCCCAGGCCGGGATCGGCCGACGGGCCGAGGCCCACCCACGGCCTTCACCGGCCAGCCACTGATGGCTGTCGGCGGCCCGGACCGACGCCGGGACGACAAGCGCCTCCTCGTAGGCGTTGTTGGCCAGCCGGGTCAGCGTCTCGTTGTGGAAGCGGGCCTGCTCGGCCGACACGCGTCGCGCACCGTACGAGCGGACCTCGACGACGGCGTGCGGGACGAGCAGGCCGCTCGGTCCGGCGTCCGGCGGCACCGTCGTCACACCGCCCAGCACGTCGGCCTGGAAGACCGGGCCGGCGGTACGGTCGAAGGCATTGAGTACGTAATCCCGAAGGGTGGTCAGTTCCTCCTCGTCGGTGGTGATCGGCAGGTCCGCAAGCGTGATCGCGCGACCGTCGTCGTCTCCCCGGCGTTCACGGAACCGGGCGTCGAAGGCGGGAACGCGTGCCCGGTACCGAAGCTCGAGATCGGTCCAGATCCCTTCGAGGTTCTCGGCGAAGAAGTCCTGTGCCGCCTCCGGCAGACCGAGGAGCAGATCGAAGAAGGACTCGGTCCTGGACAGGACCGCGATGTTCCTCTTGTCGGGCGAGTGGACGGTCACGAAACGATGGGTGATCCCCGCGAAGTTGCAGTAGAACAGTGCGCTGTAGCCCGCGACCTCTCTGATCGCCCGTCCCACATCGAGGAGCGCCGGATATCCGCGGGACTGCACGAACTGCCGGAACCGTTCGGCGAGCGCCGCACCGAATGCCAGGCCGTCGGTGAGGAAGTCCTGCGTCAGGAACTCCGGGCTGGTCCGGAAGGTGTTGTCGCGGATGTGCTGCAGGACGGCCCACATCCCGGAGAGCACGAATCCGTGTGTGTAGTGGTATCCGGAGCCCGGCACTTCGCCCACGGGCTGGCGACCGACCGTGGTCATCTCGCCGAGGAAGCTGAGGTTCACCCGTTCGCCGGCCAGGAACTCGGACAACGGCATGACCGGGCCACCGCCGTCCGGACCGGGTATCCGATCGGCGAGCGCCGCCATTCGCTTGAACGCGTCGAACACCGGGGCCGGATCGACGCGGCCGGCCTCGTGCGGATGCGCGCGCATCACCGAACTGACCCGCTCGATCATCCCCGCCATGACGGCTTCTCCACTGCCCCCGGCGGCCTTCGCCTCCTGTTCGGTGACGTAGAAGCGATCGTCCGGACCCAGGTAGAAGAACTTGGTCTCGACCTCGACGCGATAGCCCGGCCCGAACGCCAGAACCTCGGTGCGAAGTTCTGTCACATCACCGGCGTCATCGTCGAAGAAGAGCATCACCGACTGCTCGTCCTCCACGCCCGAGCCTCGGTACCGTAGCTCGGCGAAGTCGGTCAGATTTCCCGTCGCCGTGGCCGATTCCTGGGGCGGCGCCGGTGTCGTTACCGCGGTGCCGTCCGCCGCGAAGACCCGCACCCGCAGGTCGCCACCGCTCATCAGCGGCGGGTCCGGGGTCTCCGCGAACAACCGCACCCGATCGGCCTCGGCACGCGCGGACGGGTCTACCGTCAACAGGCCGTCGGTCGTGTGCACGACCAGGAACGCGTGGCCGTACGATCCTGGCCGCCCGGCGAGCACGAATGCGACCCGGCCAGGCTCGGCGCCGATCAGCGCACCGATCTCCGCCCAGCCCGCGACTCTCGGCCAGGTGGCCGGCCTGCCCCACCCCGCCCAGATCCCGCCGTGCACGCTGAGGTCGTCCAGTGACCGGCCCTGCAACGGGGTCAGCCGTACACCGAACCGGCCGAACAACTCGTCCCGCGCGAACGTGACGGCGGTGGCACAGTACGCCTCTCCACCGCCGGTGCCGATCCGCTGCCGGACCAGTTCACTCAGCGCGCGCATCCCGGCGGCCGAGTTCTCGATCGGCACCGCCCGGCCGCGGGCCCAGGAACGGCCGGCGCCCAGCATGTTCGCGGTGATCCATCCTCCGGCTCCGGCCGCGAGGTCGTCCGGCGTCACCTCGCGAAGCGCGCCCGGACCGTCTGTGCGCGGCTCCACCGACCACAGCCGGCCGTCGTCGTCGGACACGAGCCACCACACGCGCCCGGCGCCGCCCTGCCGGGACCGCACCAGCGCCATCGCGCCGGGCGTGGTCCGTAGCACCTTGGCGAGATCGTCGATGCGTGCCCGCTCCTCGCCGGGCATGCCCAACAGCCGGGACGCCTCGCCGGGTGTGAACGGCCGTACGGCGCCGGTCAGCATGGCGGGGTCAGCGCCGGCCGGGAGACCGGACCAGGCGATCGCGGCCCCCAGGTGATAGGTCGCGTCAAGCCCTGTCGAACGGGCCTCATCCGTGGGCGACGATGTCGGAACGCGCAGTTCATCCCGGATCGTCGACGCCGTGGTGAGCCACTGGCGAAGCCGGTTCATCGGTGACAGGTCGCCGTCGTGGGGCAGGCCGACGGCCTCACGGAGTGCCAGACGTGCTGCCGCGTAGGCTCGCGGCAGCACGCGGACGGCCCGAGGCTCTGTGGAGGTCTCTCGTCCGTCGTCGCCGACCACGACGAGCCGGGAATCCTCCGTGGGTAGTGCCATACCGTCCCGGTACGGCACGTGGGCCGGGAGATCGAACACGTCCACGCGGTCCTGCCAGGACTCCGCGCCGGATCGTGAGTTCGGCAGCGTGCCGAGCACCGCGCGACGGCGGGCCTCCGACGGCAGCCGATCGAGGGCTTGCCGTAGCACGAACGCCGTGGTCACCTTGTCGAGCGCGGCTTCGGTCGCAAGAACCAGGGACTCGCCCGGAAGACGGTCCACCCGTAGCGCGTCGTGCAGAGCGCGCGCGTCGCGCGTCGCGATCGTCGGACCGTCGTGGAAGAACACACCGGCCGGGACCGGGATGAGTCTTCCGTCCGCGCACTCGACGATGAGTGCCATCAGGAGACCCGTGACGGAGTCGATGATCTCATCGCCAGCATCGTAGGCGCCACGAGTTGACGGTCAGTGAATTGATTGTCCACTATGTGTAGTCGGCCGTTTGCTCGCGCCGGAGGCCAGGCCGGCGCTCGTCGAACCAGCCGCCGCCCTGCACCGGGGCGGTGGGACACCTGAACGAGGGCGGTGACGGCACCGGTCCGTCCCTGCTTGACTGGGGCCGTCCACGAGACCCCCGCCCGGCCCGTACCCCGGTCGCGTGATGTCACCCGGCGTGACGGCCCCGGGGCCGGTCCCGCCCGCGGGATCGGCGCGAACCGGCTCCGCCGCCGGGCCGTCACGGGCCGGCACGGTGCCGGGCGGGCCCGCGATCGGCCCGCAATCGGCGTGGCACACGCCCGGAGGAGACGATTCAGTGTTCGCGCCGGCGCCGGATCAGCCAGAGCGGCAGCTGCCACGCGACCACGACCGCACCGAGACCGACCGCGACCAGTGCGATCCCGCCGAAGTCGGGCGACGAGACGCCGGCCTCCGCGGGGGCGGGGCGGGCGGCCACGGCGGCGTCGACCGCCGTGGCCGGGTCGATGAAGCCCCAGCCGGAACCGGGATCGGGCGTGCCGGCGCCGTCGCGCTGGGCGGTGGCCTCGATGAGCTGGGCCGCGTCGGTCGCGGGCAGGTCCGGGGCGGATGCGCGGACCAGTGCCAGCAGGCCGGCCGCGAACGCGGCGGCGAAGTCGGCGCCGTCGCCCTGGAGCAGCGGGCGTCCGGCGGTGCCGAGCGTGGTCACGCCGACGCCGGGGGCGACCACGTCGGCGTTGCCGGACGGGAGCGGCTGCACGGGGGTACGGTCCGCGCCGACGCCGCCGACGCGCAGCAGGCCGGGACGGTCGCCGGGGTCGGGGCCGCCGGCCGGGACGACCACGGCGACGTCGAGGCGGACCGCGTGGTCGATCGCGGCCGTGACCTCGGGGGCCGCGAGGTCGCCGCCGGCGGTGAGCGCGATGACGGACGCGCCGCCGTCGACCGCGAGCCGGAGCGCGTCCGCGAGCGCGCGGGCGCCGGGTCCGGCGGGCACGCGGATCGGCAGGATCTGCGACGCGGGGGCGACGCCGCTGAACTCGTCGGCGCGGGCCGCCTGAGCGGCGATGATGCCGGCCATCGCGGTGCCGTGGCCGGTGCAGTCGACGGTCGCGGTGCTGCCGTCCACGGCGGTGCCGTCGAGGACGCGGTCGCCGAGCGCGGGGGCCGCCCGGTCCACGCCGGTGTCGACGACGGCGACCGTGAGTCCCGCACCGCGGCCGCGTACCCAGGCGGCGGTGAGGTTGAAGGTGAGCTGCGCCCAGGGCAGGCCGCCCGGGGCGGCGCGGTCCGGTCCGCGCGCGGGACAGGATGCGCCGGTCGCGGGCGGGGCGGGCGAGACGGCGGCGGGGTCGTCGGGCAGGACGCCGTAGCGGACCTCCGGGCCTGCGGCGTCCCAGGGCAGAGCCAGGATCCAGCCGGTACGCAGCGCGTCCGCGCCGGTCAGCGTGCCGCCGTCGGGCTGGCGGCGCCCGCTGTTGAGCGCGATCAGCTCCCGGTTCCGGTCGCCGCTGCCGAGCAGCCGGGCCGCGATGTCGCGCAGGTCCTCGGGCTGCCCGTCCGGGCCGGTCGCCACCACGTAGTACTTCCAGAACTCGGCCGGCGCGGCGGCCTCGGCGCGCGCCGGGAGCAGCGGCGCGGCCACCAGCAGCAGGGCCGTGAGCCATCGAAGGACGATCCACCGGGTACGGTGATCGGCCGCGGGCGGCGTCATGCAACTCTCCAAAATGGACCGGCGGGTGGGTACGGGAGCGCTCCCGGCCACGGTAGGGCACAGGGGGCGGCGGTGCCTCTCACGGGGCCGCGTGCGGCAAGACGTTCAACACTCGGCCAGGAGGTCTCCACGGTGTCCGCGCGATGGGTGCTTGTGCTGGCGGCGGTGGCCGGAGTGCTGCTCGGCGCGCTGGCCGGCCCGGCCCCGGTGTCGGCCGCCGACACCGGAAAGTACTACGTCGTGGGTCAGCCGGTCGACGGTCAGCGCGAGTATCTGTTCGCGATCGCGCTGCGGACGCTCGGCGACGGCAACCGGTACCCGGAGATCGTCGAGCTCAACCGCGGCCGGCCGCAACCGGACGGCGGCACACTGGACGACCCGACCGACCTGCACCCGGGCTGGATCCTGATCCTGCCGGCGAACGCGAAGGGCTCCGGCGTGCGCACCGGCCCGCTCCCGGAGGTGAGTGCCGCCCCGGCCACGAACTCGCCGACCGCGAACGCGCTGGCCGCCCCGGACTCCGCACCCGGCAACGGGGCGCTGCTCTGGACCGGCATGCTGCTGGTCGCGGTCGGGGTGCTGGCGCTGATCGTGCTGGCCACCGGGAGCGGGCGGCGCGGGCGGGCGGCGGCCGAGGCGCCGGTGGAGGCGATCGGGCGGGTGCGGACCCCGCAGCCGACGTTCGCGGAGCCGACGTTCGCCGAGCCGGTGGTGACACAGCCGGTGCCGGCCGGGCAGACGTTCGCGGAACAGACCTCCGCGGCGATGACGCCGGCGCACACGGTCCCGTCGGTTTCCCGGGGCGGAGGCACGGCGCCCGGCAGGGGCGATGCCGCACCGGGAAGCGGTGCTGTGCCGGGAAGCGGTGCTGTGCCGGGAAGCGGTGCCGTGCCGGGAAGCGGTGCCGTGCCGGGAAGTGGCGCGCTGCCGGGCACGGCAAGGGCTGGTGAGACCGTGGCGGGTGGCGTGGCGCTGCCGACGTTCTCGGAGGGGCCTGCACGTAGCGGCGCGGAGCCGGTGAAGAGCCCGGAGGATTCGGTAGAAGGGCTGGATGCCGCGTCCGTGCTGCTGGGCAAGCCCGAGTCGGGCGGTCCGGTTCGGCTCGGCAGCGGCGGCCTGATCGTCGGCGTCAGCACGTCCAGCCGTCCCGCGAAGGCGTCGGCAGCTCCGGTGCCGACGAAGCCGGCAGATCGAGAGCCGGCGAATCCGACGCCCGGAGAGCGGACGGCCGTGGTTCCTGGCGACCGAGCGCCTGCGGCGCCCACGGATCCGGAAGCGTCGGTGCAGCCCGGCCCGCCCCCGCCCACGCTGCCCGCCGCCGGAGACCGCGCGCCCGTGGTCAGCGAGACGCTGGACGCCGGTTTCGGCCCGGTCGAGGTACGGCTGATCGGCGCGACCCGCACGCAGAACACGCCGGTCTACGCCTGGCTGGCCGACGGCGAGCCCGCGCCACCGGCCACCGTCCCGCTGGTGCTCGGCCGCCGGGACGGGTGGCGGCTGCATGTCGACCTCGCGCGTACCCCCGATGTCCTGACGGTTGTCGGCCCGGAGGCGGATCGTCGCCGGCAGGCGGCCGCGCTCGCCCGCTCGCTGCGCGACGCAGGCGTGGGCGTGACCGTGGTCGGCGACGCGCTCGGCGGCGAGACGGTGCCGGGCGCCCGGTCGGAGGACGAGTTCCCGGCCTCGGTGACCGGCCCGCACGTGGTGGTCTGCGCGTCCGTCCCCGCAGGGGCCCGGCGGCTGGCCGCAGGGAGCGGCCGGCGGGCCGTACCCCTGGTGGTGGGTGAGGTTCCGGCCGCGCGCTGGTCGATTCAGGTGGCCTGACCGGTCGACCGAATTCCCGCACGTCCCCATTGAACGACGTCCGCCGGGCAGCCGTAGACGGGGCGACGAGGACCGCGATACGGAGGAGAGTGCCGGTGCCGACGACACAGCGAAGCCTGAATCGCCTGTTCATCGGGCTTCTTCTGGCGTGCGGGGCGGTGCAGGTGACCTCGGCCGGACAGGCAGCCGCGGCGCCGCCGGCCGCACCGTTCGTGAAGTACTACACGGTCGCGGCGTCGTATCGCGGCGCGCCGGAGAACCTGACCGAGATCGCGGTGCGGTTCCTCGGCGACGGTTCCCGCGCGCCCGAGATCCTCACGCTGAACTCGGGCCGTGAACAGCCGGACGGCGGCACGCTGCAGAACCCGGCCACGCTGCGCGCGGGCTGGTCGCTGATGCTGCCGTGGGACGCCTACGGCGACGGCGTCCGCTACGGCCTGCTCCCGGAAACGATGCCGACTCCGAGCCCGTCCCCGACGCCGGTCCAGCAAGCACAGAACCCACCAGCCCAGCAGCCCCCGAAACCGCAGCAGACCCCGTCACCAAAGCCGGAGCAGCCACAGCAGCCACAGCAGCCGAACCAGGACGGCTGCGACAACACCCCCGACCCCGGCGAGTCCCGCTCCACCTGGGCCCAGGAACGCCTCACCGCCGACCGCGCCTGGCCGACCACCCGCGGCGACGGCATCATCGTCGCCGTCGTCGACTCCGGTGTGGACGCCACCCTCCCCGAGCTCAGCGGCCGCGTAGAGCCCGGCGCCGACATCACCGTCGGCAGCGGCACCGGCGACTCCGACTGCCTCGGCACCGGCACCGGCATGGCCGCGATCATCGCCGGCACCTCCGACCGGTCCGGCACCCCGTCCGGCCTCGCACCGAAGGCCGTCATCCTCCCGATCCGCGTCACCGACGACCGCGCGGCGACGGAACCCGCCGACCAGGCCACCGCGATCGAGGTCGCGGTCTCCGCCGGCGCCCGCGTCGTCGCGTTCGGCGCGCACGCGGACCTCGCGGATCCGGCCGTCTCCGCCGCCGTCTCCGACGCGCTCACCCACGACGTGCTGGTGGTCGTCCCCGCCTACCAGGGCCCGCGCCCGGAGGCGGCCGCCGATGCCGCCGGCGCGCTGCTCGCGGTCGGCGCGGTGGACGCCGACGGCCGTCTCTCCGGCGACTCGCAGGGCAGCGGCCCGGACGTGGTCGCGCCCGGCGTCGGCGTCGCCACGCTCGGCGTGAACGGCAGCGGCACGGTCACCACGAGCGGCCCGCAGTACGCGGTCGCGTTCGCCGCCGGTCAGGCCGCGCTGGTCCGGGCCGCGCATCCCACGCTCACCGCAGCGCAGGTCAAGCACCGGATCGAGCAGACCGCGGACCGGATGGGCGGCGAGACCCGCCCGGACACCGGCTACGGCTGGGGCATGATCAACCCGTCCGCCGCGGTCTCGGCGACGGTCGACGGCGAGATCCCTCCGCCACCGGCGGACCCGGACCCCGGCATCGGCCTGGGCACCGGCATCGCGATCGCGGTCGTCACGCTCATCCTCCTGGCAGCCATGACGCTGCTGGTCCTGCGCGCCCGCAGCTGGGCCCAGGGCGACGACTCTAAACAGCCGCATGACGACGCCCAGGGACCCGCGTGAAAACCCTCCCGGCACAATCGGATCAGGTCCGCCCCGGCCGTACGGTTGCCGTACATTGGGGCCCGGCCGGGCAGCGACGGACACCGACCACAGGGGAGCGAGCTCGTGAGCGACATCTCTGCGCGACGCCCGTGAGCAGCCCGGAAACCCCGCCGCAGGCGAACGAGGAAGTCGCTCCGGAAGAGCGGATGCGCCTGATCCACGAGGCGCACGCCGGCCCCGTGCTCCGCTTCCTCACCAAGCTCACGCTCGGCGACCAGGATCTGGCGGAGGATCTGCTGCAGGAGGCGATGCTGCGCGCCTGGCGCAACCTCGACGTGCTGCCGATGGACACGGCCGCGGTCGCGCCGTGGCTGTTCACGGTGGCGCGCAACGTGGCGATCGACGCGGCCCGCGCGCGCAAGGCCCGCCCGTCCGAGGTCGTGCTGCCGGACATCTCCCGGCTGCCCGAGCCGGTCGACGCGATGGAGGGGATGGTCGCCGAGCACATCGTCCGGAAGGCGCTGGGACAGCTGAGCTCGGAGCACCGCGCGGTGCTGATCGAGGTCTACTTCCGGGGCGCGTCCACCGCGGAAGCGGCGGCCAGGCTCGGCATCCCGGAGGGTACAGTGAAGTCGCGTGCCTACTACGCCGTGCGTTCCATGCGGGCGGCCGTCGGTTCGGCGGAGCCGGCATGACGACGCGGAGCCCGGCCGGGGCGGAGGACGGAGGTGCGTCGCGGATGGGCGACGACGCCGTCTCCGCGCACGAGGCGCTGGGCCTCTACCTCCTGGGCGCGCTGCCCGACGACGAGCGGACCGCGTTCGAGCGGCACCTGGCCGGTTGCGAGCGCTGCACGGCCGAGGCGCTCGATCTGGGCCCGACCACGAGCGGCTTCGCCCAGTTCACGGACGAGGAGATCCTCGCTCTCCTCACCGAGCCCGGCACCGACGATTCCGCGCCCCCGGAAGAACCGGAAAGTCCCGCCACGGTACGCCCGAGCACTCGGCCGGCCCGGCCGAGCCCACGCGCCCGTCGTCGCCGTCCGTTGCTGATCGCCGCCGCCGCGCTGCTGCTGATCGTCACCGGTCTGTCCATGGTGTTCCTGCACGACACCGGCACCTCCCCCGGCACGCCGCCGGTCGGCAAGGTTCCCGCGCTGGCCGCGATCGCCGAGGCGGAGAGCTCCGGCGTCAGCCTGTCCGTCTCCGTCATCGAGACGCCGGACGGCCAGATCGCCCGCGCCACCGTCAGCGGCCTGCGGGCCGGCACGCAGTACCGGCTCTACACCGCGGTCCGCGGCGGTGCCACCCACGTGATCGCGGACTGGACCGGGAAGACCGGCGTGCAGGAGGTCGACGGCCGCCTGCCGGTCCCGGCCGACACGCTCGCGTTCTTCTCCGTCTACGTGGCCGACGGCGGCCCCGTCATCACCGCCTCCATCGCACCCACCACGCCGACCCCGCGCTGAGCATCACGCCGGGCACACCGCGCTGAGCGTCACGCCGGGTGAACCGGCGCGGTCCGGGCGTCGTAGTGACGGTCTCACCGCCGACTCTGGAGCACGCCGTGACCCTCCCGATCACCCCGCGCGTCATGGACGCGATCTGCCTCGACCACGCCGTCCCGACCGGTTCCGGCCTGCACCTGCGCCGTAACGGCCTGGTCGACCCGGTCGACGACGACCCGCTGCTGACCGAGGCGCTCGACGTGACCGCGCCGGACGGATACGCCTACATCACGCTCGGCCTCGGCATGACGGAGGCGTTCGCCCCCGGCGACACCCACGACCGGCAGATCGCCCGCAAGCTGTTCGAGCAGTTCCTGCGCGGCCATCCGCCCTACGCGCTGGACCGCATGGTGGAACGCCCGCTCGGCGACCACGGCCTGAGCCTGACCGAGGCCGCCCACCGCGCGGAGGTTGCCGGGCTGCCGGTGGACGTGAGCGGGCCTTTCCCGGACCTGGACGAGGCCGGGCCGCACCGGCTGATCGGCTTCTCCGCGGAGTCGCGTGTGGTCCCGGTCGATCAGGCGGTGACCATCCGGGTGGTGCCGCGCACGCACGCGATGTTCCACGAGCACCGGAAGGCCGATCCGTTCGAGGGAGAGGACCCGGCCCTGCTCGGCGGCGCGCTCTCCCGGTCGTACCCCTCGGCGCGCATTGTCTTCGACAGTGACGGCGGCGTCCGGCTGGGCCTGCCCGCGACGCTCGTCGCCCACGCCTACGGCCCCGCGCTGCAGGGCGGCGGACGCCCGCTCGACGCCCGTGATCTTCCGCCGGTCGTCGAACGGGTCCGGCGATATGGCGACCTGATCGCCGCCATGACCGGCACTCCTGCGGGCACGCACGCGCTGGTCGAGGTGGACGGCCAGGTCACGCTGGCGGTCCACGACGCGCACGGCCTGTCGTTCCTCGACCCCGGCACCGGCGCGGCCACGGTGTTCCCGGCCGAGCCGGGCTCGATCGGCCTGGCCGTGCTGGACGGCGCCATGGACCTCGCCACCCGCCTGACCGCGCTGGACGCGCTGCGGCCCGCGCCCGTGCCGCAGCTGGCCGTGCGCCACACCGGCACGGTCACCCGCGCCCGCGAGCTGAGCCAGGGCCGCACGCTGGACCTGATCGGCACCGGCGCACCGGACGCGTTCCTGAACAGCATCGCGGACGCGGCCGCGACCATCGACCAGTCCGTGATCGTGATCGGCGCGGACCGGCCCTCGAGCACACCGTCCCGCGCCGACCTGCTCGCGCTCGACCTGCAGCTCTTCCAGCACAGCGTGAACCGGGGCGTGCCGCTCGTCATCACGCGCGGCGCCGTGGACGACGAGTTCCGGAAGATCGTCGACCACTACCAGGTGCCGGTGCTGCACCAGACGCTCGGCACCGGCGGACTCGGCCTGGACATCGTCTGGTCCGGCATTGGCGGCGCGACCGCGCAGCCACCGGCCAGGGAGATCTCCCCGGAGCTGCTGCGCGCCTACGCCGGCCGGGGCCGGACGTCCGCGCTGCCGGAGCCGGACCAGCAGCTGGCCGCGTTCCTGGCCACTCCGCTGGAGGAGACCGCCGCGATCCTGGCCGCACCCGGCAGCACGCTCCGGGCGCTGCGCGCGCAGATCGGGCCGCTCGGCGCGGACCCCACGCTGTTCGCCGCCCACGACGCGTTCCTGAACGTGCTGGACAGCGACCCCTTGCTGGCCAAGACGTTCCTCGACTACCGCGCGGGCGGCGCCAACCGGCCGGACCTGCTCTTCGACGAGGTGCCGCGCCTGGCCGCACAGGAGCCGGCCGGCCGCGACGCCGCGTTCAGGAACCTCGAAGCCATCACCATGGGCACGCTCGACGACGGCGCCAGCCGCGGCATCCTCGAAGCCCTGCACCTGCAGCTCACCGACCCGTCGAACCAGGACGCGGTGCGGCAGATGGTCCACAGCCACAGCGCCTACCTGCCGAAGGACGGCCGCACCGACTGGATCCGCCGCCTGCAGAAGCTCAGCGTCGAGATGCCCGGCCACCTGGAGCAGATCAACCAGGTCGCCCTCTACGTGACCACCTGTCCGTAGCACCCGTTCACCATGATCGGGGCGTCCGGGGGACGCCCCGATCATCGTCGGCGCCGCCGGGCTCAGGCGCGGACGTGGTGGCGGACCCGCCAGACCAGCATCCCGATCGCGGCCAGCAACAACACCACGATCACACCCACCACCACGCCACGGTACGGCCCGGCGCCGCTGTCCGTGGACGCCACCGGACGGGTCTCCTCGGCCAGCGTGGTCATCACGGCCGCACGCGGGTTGATCATCCCGAAGCCGTGGGCGTCGTCGCGGTCCGCCTGCGCGCCCGGGTTCGCGGTGCTGCCGATCCGGTGGGTGACCTCGCCCGCGGCCAGGTGCGGCAGCGCGGACCGGACCAGCGCCGCGGTCCCGGCCACGAACGCCACCGCGTACTGCGTGCCGCCGACCGCGCGCACCCCGACACCGGCCGGCCCGTAGGCGGCCACGTCGATGCCGGGCGCGGTCACGTCCACGGCCCCGGCCAGGTAGGACGCGGCGGGCTGCCCGTCCGGCCCGGCCCCGCCGACCCGCAGCAGCCCCGGCCGCTGCGGCGCGGCCTCACCGGACTCCGGCGCCGGGCACACGACCACCACGTCGTGGTCCAGCGCCGCCGTGATCGCGGACGCGATCGCCGGATCCGCGGTGTCCACGTAGGAGCCGAGCGCGATCACGGTGGCCCCGGCCGAGACCGCGACCTCGATGCCGGCCGCGGCGACCGCCGGGTCCGGCGTCTCCGCGGTGGTGACCAGGCGGACCGGCAGGATGCTCGCGCCCGGCGCCACACCGTCGACCTCGTCGCCGCCGGCCGCGATGATCGAGGCCATGCCGGTGCCGGAGCCGAGACAGTCCCGGTCGCCGCCTCCGCCGCCGCTGGTCACGTCCGCGCCGGTGGCCACGCGCCCGGCCAGCGCGGGCAGGCTCGCGTCCACACCGGAGTCGATCACGCCGACCAGCACGCCCTCGCCGGTGCCGCGTTCCCAGGACTCGTCGACCGCGAGCGTCTGGTACGCCCACTCCGAGCCGCCACCGGTGGACGCGACCGTGGTGCAGCCGGGCTCCGCGGGTTTCGGCCCGGACGGCGACGGCGATGCCGAGGGGGATGACGGTGCCGCCGGCGACGACCCGCCCGCCGGGGCCTCCGCGACGGGGAGCAGGTCGGCGAACACGCCGTACCTGACCTCGTCACCGGCCGCGTCCCAGGGCAGGACCAGTTTCCAGCCGGCCGGGAGCGGCTGCGCGACGTCCGTGACCCGGCCCCCGCCGGGCTGTTCCCGGTCCGCGTTCAGGTGCAGGATGTCGTCCGCGCGCTCGGGGTCGCGCAGGAACCGGCTTGCGGCCGCGCCCAGCGTCTCCGGCCTGGTGACCTCGTAGTACTTGACGTACCGGGACTCGTCCGGCACCGCGGCCAGCGCGGGGGCCACCGGCGCCGCCACCGCCACGGCCACGGCCGCCAGGACGCTCCAGAACCGCGATAACCGAGCCACCTGTTGCCTCCTGATCTCGTCGGGCACGGTGCCCGACGGGCCCTTGACGGACGTACCGCGGGGTGGGTTCACCGCGGATCGCGGAAAGATGATTTTCCGTTCGTCCGTTGAACCGCCGAACCGCGCTCTCGTAAGAGGGGGCGTGCCGGGGAGACCCGGCCCCACATCGTGCAGATCTGGGAGTGATGGTGAATTTACAGGCACTCATCGAGACGACCCGCAGCCCCGCAGGCCGCCGTGTCGTCGGTGTCGTGGCCGTGCTGGCGCTGATTGGAGCCGGTGCGGTCACCGGCTCGATCGCCGGTACCGCGACCGCGGGCCCGGTCCGCGAGGGTGTGCCGATCCCGGCCGCCCAGGTGCCGATGATCGCGCAGGCGGCGTTGTCGTGCCCGTCGCTGACCGCGTCGCGGCTGGCCGGGCAGCTGATGGCGGAGTCCGGTTTCGACGCGGCCGCCCAGAGCGCGGACGGCGGTTCCGGCATCGCCGGGCTGACGGACGAGACCTGGGAGAAGTGGAAGCCGTGGGTCGGCGCGCGGCGGCTCGACCCGGAGGCGAACGTGTTCGCGCTCGCCCACAGCCTATGCGACCAGATCGGGCAGATCCGGTACGCGAACGTCGGCGGCAGCCTGTGGGAGCTCGCGCTCGGCGCGCACCGCTCCGGGCTGCAGACCGTGCTGAGCCGGTCCGCGGTCCCGGACGACGCGGCCGGCTACGTCAACGAGGTCGCGGCGTACGCGGCCTGGTACGCGTCCCGCCCCGACTTCGCCCCGGACGACGACGAGAGCGCGTCGCCGCCCCCGCAGACCCCGAACGTCGACCCGGTCCCGGTCCCGGACCCGTACGTGCAGCTGGTCAAGGACGCCGGCGAGACGTGCCCCGCGGTCTCCGGCCCGAAGATCGCGGCACAGCTGATGGCCGCGTCCGCGTTCAACCCGAACAAGCTCGGCACGGACGGCGCGCAGGGCATCGCCCAGTTCCAGCCCGCGGTCTGGGTCCGGTACGGCCAGGCCGGCCAGTCCCCGTGGGACGCGTCCGTGGCGATCCCCACGCTCGGCCGCACCATGTGCGCGCTCGCGGCGGAGCTGTCCGGACTGGCCAAGGACCCGTACCCTGTGGCGCTGGCCGCGTTCCAGTGGGGGCCGACCGCGGTCCGTCAGGCCGAGGGCGTGCCGGCGTCGCTGGGCGTGCGGCAGTTCGCCCAGCGCGTGCTGGACTACACGGCCTACTACCAGCGGGACCCCCGGATCGGCGGCACCGCGCCGGCCACCGGCACCTCGCCCGGCCCGCAGACCACGCGGACGCCGGGCGCCGGCACGCCGACGCCGGCGCCCACCTCCGCGGTCTCGCCGCCCGCGTCCTCGCCCGGGGCGCAGACACCGGCGGCCACGCCGTCGCCGCAGCAGCCGGCGACCGGTGGCACGAAGACGTACCGGATCGACGGGTACGCGGACAAGTGCATCGACTCCCCGGCCGCGAAGGACGGGACCGCGCTGCGGCTCTGGACGTGCACCGGCGGCGCCTCGCAGAAGTTCACGTTCGAGAACGGCACGATCCGCTACCAGGGCCTGTGCATGGACCTGGCCTGGGGCGAGTCCGCGAACGGCACCCGTATCCAGCTGGCGAAGTGCAGCGGCGGCCCGGCGCAGCGGTTCAAGGTCAACGACGCGCACGACCTGGTCAACACCGCCTACGGCAAGTGCGTCGAGGTCGTGGACTGGAACGACGCCAACGGCGCGGAGCTGCAGCTGTGGACGTGCACCGGCAAGACGAACCAGAAGTGGTGGGCGAGCTGAGCTGACCCCGGGTCCGGGCCGGCGCGGAACGGGGGGTTCCCGCGCCGGCCCGGACACCGCTCAGGAAGGCGTGATGTCGGCCCGCAGGCTCGCGTGGATCGCGCGCATGGCGTAGTGCACGCGCGATTTCACGGTGCCGGGCCGCAGCTGGTGCCGGGTGGCGATCTCCTCCATGCTGCGTCCCTCCAGGTGGTGCTCGCGCAGCGCGGTCCGGTGCGGGTCGCTCAGATCGTGGAACGCCTGCCGGACGCTGTGCGCGGCCACGGCCTCGTCGGCCGCGTCCGGGGCGAGCACCACACCCTCGTGCGTGTCGAACCGGACCTCCTTCGGCCGGGCCCGGCGCATGCGGATCGAGTCGATGGCGAGGTGCCGGGCGACGGTGAACAGCCAGCGGGTCAGCGTCTCCGGGTCCTCCGGCAGCGAGTCGATGTGCCGCCAGGTGCGCACCATGGTCTCCTGCACCAGATCCTCGGCCAGATCGGGCGACTTGGTCAGGCGCGTCAGATAGCGCTGCAGCCCGGGTGCGTGCCTGGCGTGGATGTCGGTCAAGCGGTCGACGCCGGTGTTGTCGGACAGGTACCTCATTGCAGCGACCGTATGGCGCGGCACTGGAGAAGCAGTGAAGCCGGATCCACTGGCTGTCAAGTACGGCGGCCTACCGTGGGCGGCATGACAGAGGCAGGCCGACGCAGGCTCGTGGCC
Source organism: Catenuloplanes japonicus (assembly GCF_000717135.1). GTDB lineage: Bacteria > Actinomycetota > Actinomycetes > Mycobacteriales > Micromonosporaceae > Catenuloplanes > Catenuloplanes japonicus. Next base: position 69,772 of record NZ_JNXY01000024.1, on the reverse strand, counting down.
GTACCGCTGGCGCTGCTTCTGCTCGTCTGCTCGTGGGCGCTGTGGTGGCGAGGCTCGCAGCTGCTGACGGACGAGGGCGCGCTGCCGCCGGCGTCGAGCATCCCGGACGTGCCGGCCGGCGCGCGGGTGACCGCGCAGACGATCGAGTGCGGGTCCGGCGGGTGCTGGCTGCGTGTGGTCGTGGTGCCGGCGGCGGGCTCGTCGCCGGCCGATCTGGCCCGCGAGATGGGCCTGACCGAACACCGGTGCACGGCCAGGGGATTGTTCACACCGCGTTCCACCTGCGTGTCGGCGACGGCGGGGGAGGCGCAGCTGGTCGTGATCGCCGGCTATGAGTGAACCCCGGCTTCACTGATTCTCCACTGGGCCGGAATACTTTCTGGCGACATGTATGCAGAACAGCACGGGTTTGGCTGAGCGCGGCGCGTCGCGCCTGCGCATCATGGGCCCGTTGCGGCTCTGGCAGGGTGACGCGGAGGTCGGCGCCGGTCCCCGCCAGCAGCGTGTGCTGCTGGCGCTCCTGGTCGCGCAGGTGGGCCGGCCGATCAGCATGGCCAACCTGGTGGAGCTGCTGTGGGGCACCGCGCCGCCGGCCACGGCCGTGAACGTCATCCACAAGTACGTCGGTGTGTTGCGCCGCCTGCTCGAACCGGGCCTGCCCGCGCGCGCCACCGGGTCGTACCTGATCCGGCACAACACCGGTTACCGCTTCGCCGCCGGCCCGGACGAGCTGGACCTGCTCGAGTTCCGGCAGCTGGCCGGCCAGGCGAAGGAGAGCCTGGGCCGGGACGAGCCGGGCGAGGCGCTCGACCTCTACCTGCGCGCGCTGCGCCTCTGCGACGGCCCGGCCGGGGAGACGCTGGGTGACAGCGTGGGTGCGACCGCGGTGTTCGCCGGCGTCGACGGCGAGTTCTTCGACGCGGCCGTGGACGCGGCCGAGCTCGCGGTCCGCCTCGGCCGTGCCGCGCAGGTGCTCGCGCCGCTGCGGCTCGCCGCGCAGATCAGCCGGCTGCACGAGCCGGTCCACGCCAGCCTGGTCACCGCGCTCGCCGCCGCAGGACATCAAGCCGAGGCCCTGGAGGTGTACGCCGGCATCCGCGCCCGCCTCGCCGACGAACTGGGCATCGACCCCGGCCACGAGCTGCGGGACGCCCAGCACCGCGTGCTCACCCAGGACGCGGGCCCGGCGCCGGAGACCGCCCGGCAGGTCACCCCGGCCCGCCCCGCGCAGCTCCCGCCGGACCCGTCGATGTTCGTCGGCCGCCGCCACGAGCTGGCCGTCCTGCACGACCTGGTGCACGAGATGCGCAACGGCCGGCGTACCGGCCCGATGGTGGCCGCGGTCGACGGCATGGGCGGCGTCGGCAAGTCGGCCCTGGTGGTGCACTTCGCCCACCAGGTCGCGCACGAGTTCACCGACGGGCAGCTCTACCTGGACCTGCGCGGCCACGGCGACGAGGGCGGCGGTCTCCCGGCCGCGGACGCGTTGCGCGCCATGCTGCACGCGCTCGGCCTGCGCGCCTCCGACGTGCCGGACACCGTCGACGCGCTGGTCGGCGCGTACCGCAGCCTCACCGCGGGCCGGAAGCTCCTGCTCCTGCTCGACGACGTGCGCGACGCCTCGCAGGTCCGCCCGCTGCTGCCGAACTCCGCGGACAGCCTCGTGCTGATCACCAGCCGCGGGCCGCTGGTCGCGCTGGCCGCGTCCGACGGCGCCCGCCTGCACCGCGCGCCGGTGCCGGGCCTTGCCGAGGCGCGCGAGATCCTGTCGACCCGGCTGGGCGCGGTCCGGGCGCGCGAGGCCACGGTGGCCACGCTCGACGAGATCATCACGCTGTGCGGGCGGCTGCCGCTGGCGCTGGCGATCCTGGCCGCGCGGCTCGGCGTGCGCCCGAACCTGTCGCTGGCGACGGTCGCGGCCGAGCTGCGCGACGGCGCCCGGCGGCTGGCCGCGTTCCCGGAGGGCCGGGGTGTCGCCGGTCCGCGCACCGCGTTCTCCTGGTCGTACCGGCAGCTCAGTCCCGGTGCCGCGCGGCTGTTCCGGCTGCTGTCGGCCTCGCTGGTCACCGGCATCACGGTCGAGGCGTGTCTGAGCCTGTCCGGCGAGGATCCGGGCCGCACGCGTGACGAGCTGGAGGAGCTGACCGAGGCCGCGCTGGTGGCCGAGGACGATCAGGGCCGGTACACCTCGCACGTGCTGGTCCGCGCGTACGCCCACGAGCTGTTCGAGACCGTCGACCCGGCACCCGCGCGACGGGCCGCGATCACCCGGCTGCTGCAGTACTACCTGCACAGCAGCTTCCACGCGCAGGTGCTGCTGGAGCCGAACCGCACGCCGATCCCGCCCGCGACGGCGGAGCCGGGCGTGCTGCCGGAGCGGCCGGAGTCGTACCAGGAGGCGTTCGGCTGGTTCGCCCGGCACCGGGAGACGCTCAAGGAGGCGGTCCGGGTCGCGGCCGACACCGGCCACGGCGTCGTCGCGTGGCAGCTGGCGCTCACCATGCAGCAGTACTTCGAGTGGTCCGGCTTCTTCCAGGACTGGGAGGACGTGATGCGCCACGCGCTGCGCGGGGCCCGGGACGACGGCGACCCGATCGGCGAGGCGCACGTGCTGCGCAGCCTGGCCGGTGCCCGCTGGTTCTTCGACGCGAACGAGGAGTCGCTGGGGATGCTCTCCGCGGCGCTGCAGGTCTACGTCGACCACGGCATGCTGCTGGAGCAGGCGCTCACGCACATCAACTTCCACTCGGCGTACACCGCGCTCGGCAAGCACGACCTGGCGCTGTTCTGCGCCGAGACCGCGGTGTCGCTGTGCCGTGCGGCCGGCAGCACCAAGCAGGAGATGCGCAGCCTGGACTGCAAGGGCCGGTCGCTGACCCGGCTCGGTCAGTACGAGGAGGCGGCCGAGGTGCTGCAGCTGGCGCTCGACCTCAACCTGGTGGCGGGCCGGCGCCACGAGGAGGCGATGATCCGGGTGTCGGTCGCGCGGAACCTGATCGGTCTGGGCCGCACCGGCGACGCCGTGGGCGAGCTGCGCCGCGCGGTCGAGGCGGCGCGGTCGGTCAGTCAGGGGCCGTACCACTTCGAGGCGTTCCGGAGCCTGGCCGAGCTGCTGCACTCGACCGGCGACCTCGTGGGCGCGCGGCGGGCGTTCGAGGGCGCGTGCGCGGTGCTGGAGACGTTCCAGGGCGGCGGGCCGCACCACATGCGCGCCGAGCTGGCCCGGCTGGAGGCCCGGTTGTGATCCACGTCGCTCCTGAAACGTTCGGTCCGGTCCGGACGTGTTGTCGGCGCGACTCGAATCAGTTCAACCGTGAGGGGCAAGTGTGAATACGCGTACGCGCCAGGTGATGCTCTGTGTGCTGGCTCTCGCGTTGCTGGGGGCGGCCGCCATCACGATCGGGCTGCGCCGCGAGGGCGATCTGCCGGACCTGGTCTCGAACGACTCCCGGCCCGCGCTCGGCGCCGTCGAGCTGGCCGGGCTGGCCGAGACCGCGCTGGCCGGGCTGCCGGCGACCACGGACGCGGAGGTGTTCGCCCACCACGGGCCGGTGACCTCGGCCAACGCCCAGACCCGCAGCGGCGACCATCTGGGCGAGATGACGCTGTGGGTGGGCTGCGCCGGGACCGGGCAGGTCACGATGAGCGTGACCGGCACCGCGGTCGCCGAGGCGAACGGGGAGAAGTCGGAGGTCGCCCGCGTCACCGCGCACTGCGGCGGCACCGCGGCCAAGGCGGTCTTCCCCGGCCACCCGCACCGGCAGTACCTGACGTTCGACCTGGTCAACGCGGCCGAGGCGGTCGGCGCGGCCGGCTACGCGTTCCGGCTCACCACGAACACCGGGCACCCGTTCACCGCGTCGGACATCTCCAACGCGATGAGCCTCGACGACGAGAACGGCCGCCCGCTGGCCGTCGTGGTCGGGGACGACAGCCTGGCGCACCGCGGCGACACGGTGGCGGGCGATTCGACGCACCTCGGCGCGCTGCGGCCCGGGTCGTACGCGCCGGTCGCGGTCTGCGCCGGGGCCGGCACGCTGGTCGTCAACGTCGGCGAGCAGCGGCTGGAGCTGCCGTGCGCGTTCCCGCCGCAGCGTAAGGAGCTCACGCTGAAGCCGTTCACGAACCCGGAGACGCCGGTGATCGTCGAGTACGACTCGACGCCCGGCGCGCAGGCGTTCTGGGCCCTCGTGTTCGTCCCACGCTGAGCGCGGTGCGGATGGGAGACGAACCGCCCACGTTCGACGAGGTCTACGCGGCCGGGTACGTGGACATCACCGTGCAGCTGTTCGCGTACTTCAACGACCGGCAGGAGGCGCAGGACGTCGCCCAGGAGGCGTTCTGCCGTGCGCTGGCCAAGTGGCGGAGCATCTCCCGGTACGACGACCCGCTCGCCTGGATCCGCCGCGTGGCCTGGAACCTCGCGATCAGCCGCTGGCGTCGCGGGCGTACCGCCATGCGTTTTCTGCACCGCCAGCGCGTCGAGGAGCCCTACCTGGACGGGCCGGACCCGGACCGGGTGATGCTGTTCGCCGCGCTGGCGAAGCTGCCGGCCGCACAACGGCGGGTGGTGGTGCTGCGCTACCTGGCCGACCTGACCGTGCCGGAGATCGCCGACCGCGAGGGAGTGCCGGAAGGCACCGTCAAGACGTGGCTGCACCGGGCCCGTACCGAGCTGGCCGAGAAGGTGGATCATGAGTGACCGCGAGATGGAGGCGCTGTTCGCCTCCGGGCGCGCGCAGGCGGCCGGCCGGATCCGGGTGCCCGGCGCCGACGCGGCCCGCCGCACGGTCCGCCGTCGCCGCCAACGTGCCGGTGTGGCGGCCGCCGCGTGCGCCGTGCTGGTCACGCTGGCCGGCACCGCCACGCTGTCCCGCAGACCCGCTCCGGTGCCCCCGGCGACACCGGTCGCCGGCGCCGTCTCGGCGCTCCACGCCCCCGGGACCCGCGTGATCGAGGAAACCGGCCCGGCCGAGATCGACTACACCCGCGAGTACCCCGCCTACGCCGGCAACCTGACGCTGGAGGTCGCCTGCGCCGGTGACGGCCGGCTGACGTTCGTCGCCGAGAGCACGCCGGACCAGTCGCTCGGCCAGTCCGCCCGGGTCGAATGGGCCCGCGTCACCGCGCCCTGCGCGAGCGCGCCCACGTCCGTGACCACGCTGTTCGCGGTCGGCCGTGCCGCGCGCGGCCTCACGGTCCGGCTGGACGACCTGGCGGCCCAGGGGACCACGACGTTCGCCTACCGGATCACCAGCGACACGCACGTGCCGGTCGAGTCCGGCGACGCGGTGAACACGCTCACCGCCGCGCTCGGCGCCGAGCCCACCGGGAACGTGCTGCGCCTGGAGGCGTCCGTGCCGTACGACGACCCGCACCCGTTCGCCGCCGGGGACTACCGCCTGGCCGTCGCCTGCGCCGGCACCGGCACCATCGGCGTGCGGGTCGGCAGCGGCGAGGAACAGACCGTGGCCTGCGGCTGGCCGCCGCAACGGGCCGTCGTGTCCGGCACCACCGAGGGCGCGGACCGGCTGACGGTCACGTTCCGGCCGGCGGACGGCGGTGTCGCCCCGGCGCTGGTGGCCTGGGCGGTGCTCTGATGCGGCTGCGGATCCTCGGGCCGCTGCGCCTGCGGCACCAGGGCCGGGAGGCGGAGATCGGGCCACGCCAGCAGCGGTGCCTGCTGGCGCTGCTGGTCGCCCGGGTCGGCGAGCCGATCGGCCTGCACGACCTGGTGGACCTGATCTGGGGCGCCGACCCGCCGGCCAGCGCGGTGAACGTCGTCCACAAGTACGTGGGCACGCTGCGCCGGCTGCTCGAACCCGGCCTGCCGCCGCGCGTCCAGGGGGCATACCTGGCCAGGCACGGCAGCGGCTACCTGTTCACCGCCGGGCCCGACACGCTCGACCTGGTCGCGTTCCGGCAGCTCGCCGCGCGGGCCGCGGCCGGTGGATCGCTCGACCTCTACCTGGAGGCGCTGCGCCTCGGCCACGGCCCGGCCGGCGACGGGCACGCCGGCACCCCGGCGGCCCAGGCCGTGTTCGCCCGGCTGGACCGCGAGTTCTGCCGCGTCGCGGTCGCCGCCGCCGAGGTCGCGCTCCGGTGCGGCGCACCGGCCCGGATGGTGGCGCCGCTGCGGCGCGCGGCGGAGATGGCGCCGTTCGACGAGCCGGTCCACGCCGGGCTGATCACGGTGCTGGGCGCGGCCGGCCACCAGGCGGAGGCGCTGTCCGCGTACCGCCTGATCCGCACCCGTCTCGCCGCCGAGCTGGGCATCGACCCCGGCCGTGAGCTGCAGGAAGCACAGCGCCGGGTGCTGCACCAGAGCGTGCCCGCCACCCGCACGGTACGGCCGGCGCAGCTGCCACCCGGCCTGCCGGTCTTCACCGGCCGCGACCGCGAGCTGGCCTCGCTCGCCTCCGGCCCCGGCGTGATCGCGATGCACGGCATGGCCGGCGTGGGCACGTCCGCGCTCGCGATCCGGTTCGCCCACGAGGCCGCGGACGACTATCCCGACGGGCAGCTCTACCTGGACCTGCGCGGAGACGGCGAGCACGGCGGCGCACTGCGCTCCCTGCTGCACGGGCTCGGCCTGCGCGCGCCGGACGTGCCGGAGACCGCGGACGCGCAGGCCGGCGCCTACCGCAGCCTGACCGCGGGGAAACGTCTCCTGGTGCTGCTGGACAACGTCCAGGACGCCGCACGGGTACGCCCGCTGCTGCCCGCCTCGGCCGGCAGCCTGACGCTGGTGACCGGCCGGCGCCCGCTGCTCAGCCTGGCCGCCGCCGACGGCGCACGCCTGATGCGCGTCGACGTGCCCGGTCTCCCGGCCGCGCGGGAGCTGTTCCTGCGCCGCCTGCCGCCGAGGCCCGCGGACGCCGCCGTGGTGGACGAGATCGTCACGCGATGCGGCCGGCTGCCGTCCGCGCTGGCGATCCTGGCCGCCCGGCTGACCGCCCGCCCCGGCCTGTCCCTCGCCGCGGTCGCCGCCGAGCTGCGCGACGACGCCCGCCGCCTGGACGCGTTCGCCGGCTGCGGCGTCGAGGACCCGCGCACCGCGTTCGCCCGGTCGTACCGGCAGCTCAGCACCGGTGCGGCGCTGCTGTTCCGGCAGCTGGCCGCGCCCGGGAACCTGCGCGCGGCCCGGACCTGGCCGGAGCTGTCCGAGCTGGCCGACGCCGCGCTGATCACCGAGCACGACGACGGCCGGTTCGGCATGCACGAGCTGGTCCGGGCGTACGCCCGCGAATGCTCCTCAGCGTTGCGGCGCCAGGTCGCAGTCCGCCTCGCACCCCCGCACCGCGCGATCGTAGAACCCCAGGTCGTACAGGCCGCCCTCGGGTGAGGTGCGAGGCCTATGCGGGCGAGCGTCGCAGTCGTCGGGACTCGCCCACGCCGATGACCAGCGTCTGTGCACAGAGGAACACGGCCGCGATCGCGAGCGCCGAGTCGTATACGCTGATGCCCTTGATCGTGACAGGCCCGGTGAGGAAACCGGCCACGCCGAGGACGACCAGCCCCACATGCGCCTCGGTCGGCCCGAGCCGGCCGAACGACAGCCGGAACTCGCCGAACACCACGGTGCGCAGCAGCACCAGGATGTTGAGCGCCTGCAACGACGCCAGCGTCAGCGCGGCGGTGCTCAGCGAGGCGACCGGCGACAGCCCCACGCCCACGAACAGCAGCATCTGGGAGATCGTGTCCAGGAAGTGGTCGACGTAGAAGCCGTACCGTGGCCGGGATTCACGCCGCAGGCGGGCCACCGTGCCGTCGAGCGCGTCCCCGAGCCAGTGCAGCGCCACCCCCGCGACCGCGACCAGCATGCACGCGGGTGCCCAGTTGCTCAGCGCGTAGCCGGCACAGCACAGGACCGCGCCGGACAGCCCGGCCAGCGAGCAGGCGTCCGCCGTGACGTGCGGCGCCACGATCGCGGCGAGCCGGTCCAGGAACCGCCGCTCGACGCCCGCGAGCAGGCTGTCGTTGACCCGCACCGGGTCGGTCATCCGGCCAGCGCCTTCTCCAGCGCGCCCACGATCCGCTCGTTCTGCCGCGCGTCCTTGACCGCGATCCGGAACGTGCGCCCCTCGAACAGCGCGGACATCGGCGACAGATCCCGCAGATACACGTCGTACCGCCGGCAGTGACCGACCACCCGCGCCGCACCCGGCCCGTCGGCCGGCAGCGTGACCAGCAGATAGTTGGCCACGGACTCGTCCACCTCGCCGATGCCCGGCAGCGTGCGCAGCGCGGCCGCCAGCCCCGCCCGCAGCTCGTGCGTGCGCTCCCACTGCGTCGCGTAGTACTCCGGGCTGCCGAGCGCGTGGATCGCGGCCGCCTGTGCCGGCATGCCGAGCACCCACGGCGGTGTCCACCGGCGCAGCGCGGCCGTGCTCGCCGGGTCCGCGATCAGATACGCGGCCCGCGCGCCCGACAGCGCGTACATCTTCGACAGCGACGTGCACACCGCCACCTGCGGGAACTCGCCGACCAGCGGCACCGCGGACTCGTCCAGGCCGACGTATCCGATGTAGGCCTCGTCGACCCACAGCCGCGTGCGGGACGGCAGCGCGGCCGCGATCCGGCGCACCTCCGCCAGCGGCAGGTGCCGGCCGGTCGGGTTGTTCGGATTCACCAGGACCACGAGGTCGTACGCCCCGGCGCGCGCGATCAGCCGGTCCACGTCGATCTCCCAGCCGTCCCGCCGGTGCACCGCGAACCGGTCCACGACGCAGCCGACCACCCGCGCGGTGACGTGCGCGTACTCGCCGTAGCTCGGCTCGACCAGCAGCACCCGGCTCTCCGGCCGCAGCCACTCCCGGAACGCGCGGAAGATCAGGTCGGAGGATCCGGCGCCCAGGCTGACGGTCGTGGCCGGCACCCCGCGCCGGAACGCGACCTCGTGCTGCACGCCGTCGGACGCGACCGGCGGTGACGTGCGCGCCAGCCAGCCCGCGTCCGTGGTCAGCGCCGTCACCACGTCCGGCGCCGGGTCGAACCAGGCGTCCAGCACGTCCGCGGTGACCACCGAGTCGCGCCGGTGCACGCCGCTCAGATCGGTGCCGATCGCCCGGAACGAGGCGCCGCCGTGCTCGCAGCCGTCGTGCTCCCGGGCCGGCGGCATGTCCAGCCGCCAGTCCAGGTCCAGCCGGTCGACCTGCCGGAACGCGCGCGCGTTCGCCTGGTCGAGCGCACCGGACATGATCTCGTAGTCGACCCGGCCGGACCGCACGCGACGACCCACCGGGTGCAGGCCGATCGAGCGGTACATCGCGGTCAGGCCCGTGCGGCCCATCCCGACCACCCGGCGCGCGCCACGGGACTCCACCCAGCGGGTCGCGGCGTACATCAGCAGCGCCGCGATCGACGTGCCACGCTCCTCCGGCGTCACGGTCAGCAGCCGTACCTCGAACGTGTCGTGCTCGTCGAGGACCGGCAGCTCCGCGCGCGTCACGTACTTGTCCAGCGACCAGCGCCCCACCCACGGCGGCGTGATGCTGACGAACCCGGCCGGCACCCCGCCACGCACCGCCACCAGGTAGACCAGGCCGAGCGCGTCCAGCGCGTCGCGCAGCTCCCCGGCCGCGTTCGTCTCGTGCTGCCCCAGCTCCGCGCCGTAGACGCGATGGCGCAGCCGATAGATCCATTCCCGATCACCGGGTACGCCCTCGCGCAGTTCCACACGCTGGTTCGTCATGCGGTCGATCTTTCCGCCGCGCCGTCCCCGGTACCTGAGTATCGATACTCACCTGTGATTGACTGGCGTGCATGGTCCTGCGCCCGGCCGCGGCCACCCGACCGCACAACCGCAGGCAGCTCATCGTCGAGACGGCCGGCCAGATGTTCAGCGAGCGCGGCTACCACGCGGCCTCGATGGAAGAGATAGCCGGCGGTCTCGGGATCTCCGCCGCCGCGCTCTACCGCCACTTCCCGAACAAACACGCGCTGTTCGCCGCGTGCGCGGACGTCATGGTGGACGGCCTCGTCGCCGCGCTGCCGCCGGGCGGGCCGCTCACCGAGCAGCTGGCCGCACTGACCGCGGTCACGGTCACGCACCGGGCGTCCGGCGGCCTCTACCGGTGGGAGGCCCGTTACCTCGCGCGTGACGAACGGCGACGGCTGTGGCGCAAGTTCGCGCACGTCGTGGGCCGGGTGAGCGAGCAGGTCGCGCGCGAACACCCGCTGCCGGACGCGCGCCTGCGGACCGTGGCCGCGCTCGGCGCGATCGGCTCGATCACCATGCACCACACGTCCATCGCGCCGCGCCGCATCGAGGAGCTGCTGCTCGCCGCCGCGTTGCGCGTGGTCGCGACCGATCCGGCCGGTGCTTCCGGCAGTTCCCGGCTGGTCTCGCTGCCGGACCGGCCGGTGCCACGGACCCGCCGCGCCGAGATCCTCGAGGCGGCCGTCCCGCTGTTCGCGCAGCACGGCTTCACCGCGGTGACGAACGGGCAGATCGCGCAGGCCGTCGGCCTGGCGCCGTCCGCGATCTACCGCCATTATCCGGGCAAGGTGGACATCCTGGTCGCCGCGTGTCTCCAGGCCGCCGGGCTGCTGTCCCAGGCCGTGGACCGGAGCCTGCACCACACGTCCGCACCGGTGCCGGCGCTGGCCGCGGCGTACGTGGCCTACAGTTTCGAGTACAACGCGCTCAACAGCGTCGCCGAGGCCGAGGTCCGTGGCCTGCCCGCCGACCTGCGCCGCCCGCTGATCCTCGCCCAGCGCGACCACATCGCCGTCTGGGAACAGCAGCTGCGGGTGGCCCGCCCCGAACTCGACCCCCGCCAGGCCCGGCTGCTGATCCACGCCGCTTTCGGCGTCGTCGTCGAGGCCGGCCGTGCGCTCCGTTGGTCGGACACCCCCGCCCACCGCGACGCCGTGACCGCACTGGCTCTGGGCGCGCTGTCCCTGTAGACGTCGCGTACCGCGTTCGCGTTCGTGCTCGGGTTCGGGTGAGAGACCCATCCCACAAAACTCACACTGTCCAGATCTGTTGCACCTTTTTGTCCGGATATTTAGGTCTTAATCATTTGATGGGCGGTGTTGACGTCGGTCATCGGCCGTCGTGATACTCACGCTGTCCATTTTCAGCTCCGCCGCGTTCGTCGGCTTCGGCTTCGGCACGCTCGCGGTCCTCTGGGCCTGGACGTCCTACCGCGGTTACCGCGCCATCCGCGCCCGCAACCGCCCGCCGCCCCCTCATCGAACGGAGTTCCCATGAGCACCGAGTTCAGCATCACCGACATCAAGCCCGACCTCGCCGACGACTTCCAGACCACCTTCACCGACAAGGCGATCCCACTGCTCCACCAGGGCGGCATGCGCAACATCGCCCTCTACCGCCACAGCGACACCCCCGCCCGCTTCGCCCTCGTCGGCGACTGGCCGTCCCCCGCCGTCCGCATCGCCTTCACCAAGTCCCCGCTCTTCACCGACTTCCTGGCCCTCCTCGGCGACTACGCGGCCGGAATCCCGTCCGTCGACGACTACGACCGCGTCCACCTGGACCGCTGAAACCCACGTTCCAGAGCCAATTCCTTTCCCGCTTCCAGCGTGGTCCGGCAGCGTTGCTCCCGCGGGCAAACCTCCGGCGGGCTCCACCTCCGCTTCGCTCCGTTACGCACGCCGTTCCGGAGCCGGTCCCGCCGTGGTCGGCGAAAACCAACAGCCCCCACCACTCCCGGCCACTCCCAGCCTTCCCGGCACACCAACGCGGCCCCGCTCAGACCTGCTGCCGACGTGTGAACCTCAGTCGGCCATGCTGCCCATCAGGCAACCGCTTGCCGCCGTAGGTGCGGATGAGATCCCGGCCCAGGCGGTCGCAACTGGCGATCACCTCCTCTCCGACGTTCGCCAGAACGACGCCGAAGCCGGTCCCGGGTGTCGTCCCGGCACCGAGATCGCCGTTCGTGCCCTGGCCGGTCTCGTCCGTGACCAGCACATCCAAGCAGGTCAGTGGCGTGGATGTGCGCTGAGCGATCTCCGCGAGTGCCCACGCCTGCTCCCCGGGGCTGTCGAACCCGTACCAATACACGAGCGCCGACCCGGATTCGGTCACATGCGCCGCGAGTTGAACTGCCGAGAGGCCGCCTGGTTGAGCAGCGAACGGGTCGAACGGGTCGATGTGGACGACACGACGACTACCGGCGCACGTGTCGAGCCACTCGGCTACCGCGGTCGGACCGTCGCGCTCGACAACCCGACATCGAGACAGTTCGAGGTTCCGTCCCCAGTGCCGTAAGTCGTCCGCGCTCACCGGGTCCACGTCACAGAACAGATACTCGGAGGTGTCACCGAGCACCGTCATCGCCTGGAGCGCTGATCCTGGGTAACGCGCTCGTCCGGTCGAGGTGAACCTGTGCAGCGCGTGAGCGTATGCGGATGCGCCAAGTGTCGCGATTACCGAGGACACCTCGAGAAAGTGACCCACGCCGTAGTGCCGCTCATCGTCGTGCACGAGGTCGTAGGCGCCGCTGCCCGCGTGGCTCTCGGCGTAGTGCGTCGGTTCGAGAGCGGCAAGCACCTCACACAACATGAGGTGCTTCCACACGTCGCCTGCCTTGCCGAAGTGTCGGTTGGCCATCCCGCGACATTGCCAGGCGCATCCCGCGCTCACCACCTCATTCTCGGCAAGGCCGAGGTAGAGCGACTGTCAAACCGAAACGTCGGGAAATGCCGCGATCCGGGCACCAGCCCACGTCCACCGACTGCTCACCGTCAGCGGCGGGCATGTGAGTGATGCCGGGCCGGTGCCGTTGCTACGCAGCGGTCGGACTAGGCCCCGCGGGCCGCCTGCATCAGCGGAACGATGGCGGTCAGCGTGTGCCGGCGGTTCTCCGGGCTGGTCGCCGCGAGGAGGTCCGCCTGCGGGTCCCACGGGTGCTCGAGCATGCCGGCCACCGCACGCGCGGTGTCGGTGCTGTCCAGCCGGTCGATCAGGTGCAGTGCCATGTCGATGCCGGCGGTGATGCCCGCGCTGGTCACCACCTCGCCGGCGTCCACCCAGCGCCGGTCGCGGACGACCTCGACCTTCGGGTGCTGCCCGGCCAGCTCGTCCAGGACGAGCCAGTGGGAGGTGGCGGCCCGGCCGTCGAGCAGCCCGGCCGCGGCGTACACCATCGCGCCGTTGCAGACCGAGGTCATCACGGCGCCGTGCCCGGCGAGGGACCGCATCCGGGCAAGATGGGCCTGGTCGGCGTAGAGCGTCTCGATGCCCGCGCCGCCGGGGTGCACGACGAGGTCTGGCAACGGCTCGTCGTCGATCCCGCCGTCCGGGGTCACCGTCAACCCCAGCGCGCAGCGTACGGGCGCGCCGTCGAGGCTGGCCGTACGCACGCTCACCGGACGGTTCGCCACCGTCTGCCAGATCCGGAGCGTCTCCCACGGGCCGGTGAAGTCCAGCTCCTCGACGCCGTCGAACAGGAGCACGGTGATGCGGTAGGGCTGCATATCTGTCATGCCCTCATTCTTCGCGGCCCTTCCCGCCTCGACGAGTAGCAGGAATGCCCCTGGTCGATAAGATTCCGCCATGACCGGTACGTCCCGGCGACGCCATCGCGTCGCGGTGCTCGCCCTCGACGGCGTGCAGCCGATGGAGGTCGGCATGCCGTTCCAGACCTTCGGCCTCCACGACCGCCGCTACGACGTCATCCTGTGCGGACGGTCCGCCGGGCCGGTCGAGACCCTCCACGGCTGGTCGCTCACCGCGCCGTACGGCCTCGACGAGGTGGTCGCGGCGGACACGGTGATCGTGCCGGCCTATCGGGGCACGGGCCGGGACACCCCACCGGACGCCACCCCGGACGTGCAGGACGCGCTCCGCGAGGCACACTCCCGGGGCGCCCGGATCGCCACCATCTGCACGGCCGCGTTCGCCCTGGCCTCCACCGGCCTGCTCGACGGCAAGCGCGCGACCACCCACTGGCTGCTCACCGACGAGCTGGCCCGCCGGCATCCGCGCATCGAGGTGGACCCCGGCGTGCTCTATGTCGACACCGGCTCTCTGATCACCTCGGCCGGGGTCGCCAGCGGCATCGACCTCTGCCTGCACCTGCTGCGCCGGGACTGCGGTGCGGCCACCGCGACGTCGATCGCCCGCGGGATCGTGGCCGCACCACACCGCGAGGGCGGCCAGGCACAGTACGTGACCCGCCCGCCCGCGCCACCGCAGCGCACCGAGCTGAGCGCGACCCTGGAATGGGCCCTGCACCGCCTCGACACCCCGCTGACGGTCGCCGACCTGGCCGCACACGCCGCGGTCTCCGAGCGCACGTTCGCCCGGATGTTCACCGCGCAGCTCGGCGTCAGCCCGATCAAGTGGCTCACCGCCGCCCGGATCAGCCGCGCCCGCGAACTGCTCGAGACGACCGACGCCAGCATCGACCACATCGGCCGGGCCTCCGGCCTGGGCACCCCGGCGAACTTCCGTCACCACTTCCGGCTCGCCACCGGAACCACCCCGACCGACTACCGCCGCACCTTCTCGTCCCCACCCCGACCCGCATTCCTGTCGTGACCGTTTCACCAAGCGGATGCGGAGTATCCGTATCCGTCTTGCCGGGTGGCGGGGCGGTGCCGGACCGTCCGTGACGGCCGTTGGCGAGATCGACGCGGTAAATGGCCAGCAGGCCGCTGGTGTGCGACGTGGCCGCGACCGAAAATTTGTGCATGACCTTCGGATTTAGACACTTTGGGACCGTTGCATGACCATCTACGCGCAAATTCTGCTGTACGACGGATTTGACCCGTTAGATGCCATTGCCCCCTTCGAGGTGCTCGCGGCCGGCGGCGACGCGGTGGGCGGCGAGATCGACGTCCGGCTCGTCGCGGCCGACGGACCTGGTCCGATCCGGTCCGGCACCCGCGGAGCGGTGTTCAACGCGACCCACCAGCTTGATCCAGCTCTGCCTGGGTACGTCGTCGTGCCCGGAGCGTCGGGACCGGTCGAAGGCGATCCCGACGACGGCGTCGAAACCATTCCCGTCCTTCTGTCCCGATTCGCCGCGGGCTCCAGCATCCCTGTGCTCTCGGACATGTTCGCCAACCCGGAGGTGACGATGACCGCGGTGTGCGGCGGCTCGCTCGGACTCGCGATGGCGGGCCTGATCGAGGGCCGGCGTGCGGTCACCCACCGGCTCGGCCTGGACCTTCTTGAGGCAACCGGGGTGAACGTGGTCGACGCGCGGGTGGTCGATGACGGTGACCTCGTCACCGCCGGTGGTGTCACGTCCGGGCTCGACCTCGGCCTGTATCTGCTGGAGCGAGAATTCGGGCCGCAGATCGCGCATGCGGTCGAACGATTCTTCGAGTACGAACGTCGCGGAACCGTGTGGCGCAGCGCCGGACGCTCACCGGTGGCGGTGTGACGTGGATTCAGCAGCCGATCAACTCATCGGGAGCTGGGACGTCACCATGTCCACCCCGATCGGTTCCATCAATTCCGTTTACACATTCTCCAGGGCTGGCAGCGACCTCGTCGGGTCCGCTGTCGGGGCGGGGGACGAGTCGCAGCTCGACGCCATCACCGTCGACACCGCACAGTCCGCAAGCGGGGCGCGCGTGACCTGGAAGCAGACGGTTCGCAAGCCACTACGCCTCAATCTTGAGTTCGATGTCGAAGTCGATGCCGGCGAGATGAACGGTCGCTCCCGTGCGGGGCGGCTGCCGCAGACCAAGGTCTCCGGGCGCCGACGTATCGATCCCCGGAAGGAAGAACTGTGACCACGCCGATTCCGCTACCGGACGGTGCTCCGCGCGATCGAGGCTGGACAGCGGTCGAAGAGGCGTCGGCGATCCGCGGATCCATCGGATCGACTCTGCGGCCATGGTGACTCCGGCTGGGCCGCGGGCCCCTACGTCCCCCGGTGTACGCCATCGGCCTCTACGCTGCGCACCGCCCGGCCGGGTCGGAGCCGATCCTGCCGCGTCGCGTCCACGATGAGGCTAGCCTCCTAGGATGCGGTAGACGATGTGGCGGACGACGCGCGCGTCGGTGACCTCAGCGACTGACGTGAGGTGCGGCGCGGGCTGCGAATGACAGAACGAGAAGTCAGGGGCGCGGTCACGACCGGTTCGTCGTGCGTAGCGGGGCGGCCGAGTGGTGCCTCGACCCGCCCGGCACCGCCGAGGCGCGGTCAGCCTCGGCGGAGCCGGCTTCCTCCCACCACCAGCCACTCAGCTGTGAGGACTACCGCCGCCGGCCGGCCGTCGTCGTCGGAGCAGCAGCAGGCCGAGGCCGCCGGTCAGGGTGAGGGCGGCGCCGACGGCGAAATAGCGGGCGCCGTCGATCTGGAGTCGATATTCGCTCAGGTCGGACTCAGCCGAGAACAAGTGCCGCTCCGCCTCGCCGGTCAACTGACCATAGGCTGGATCAGCCTGGCCGACCTTCTCGGCCTCGGCGAGCTTGACCTGCGCGAGGTCGAGACTGCGGGTCATACGCTGATTGCTGTCGTGGGCCCTGCTGAAGATGAAGATGCTCATCGCGCCGGCCAGCAGGCCGAGGACGATGAGGACGACGCCGGCGGCAAGAAGTCTCTTCATCGCATCACCTTCGGGTTGGGCAAGGATGCCAGGTGGTTGTGGAGCAGGGCGTGCCGGAACTGGTAGACGGCCCCAGTCTGACGTACGCCCAGTGCCACCATGATGGTGACCGCGGCGCCGGTCAATACAGCGGCCGGCGGGCCGGCCGTCTGTGCCATCAGCGCTCCAACGACGAGGGCCGACACCACGCCGGCACCGAGATCACCCGGAACGCGGTCGCCCGATCGGCTCGGAGGACGTCCGCCGAGAAAGGTGCGGGTCCCGGCCCGGAGTGCTCGGTCGGACGGTCCGCGGGCCGGAGAAGGCCGTCACCGGCGGGCGGCGTGATGCGTTGCCACGCCGGTCACTCTGCCTCCGGCTCCGCCTCCTGGCGGCGATACGTCTCGCGTACCTTCTCGATGCTGTTCCTGTCGATGAAGTACGAGACCGCGGCGGCGCCGATCGCCTTCGTCCCGGACGCCGCGATCGCGCCGGACACCGCACCGCCGGCCACCGTGCCGGCGCCCGGAATCAGCTTGATCATGCTGCGTGCCAACTGCCGGAACGCCATCCCGGCCACCACGTTGACACCGAGGGCGCCGAGCAGGTCACGCGCCGTCCGCACGGACATGTCCGCGCCTCCGATGTACGCGATCACCATGATCATGCCGACCTGGATCCCGGTCAGCACCGGCAGATCGACGATCGGGATCGGCTGCAGACCGACGCCGCCGCAGACCACGGCCGTGCTGTTGACCACCCGCAGGGCCAGCTGTCGCCGTACCTCGGTGAGGGTCTGCAACCGGGCGAACTCCAGTTTTGCCTCGTCCGGGAGGTGCTCGAAGACGACTGTGGTCAGGTGGCCGATGTTCCAGCGATAGTCACGGCCTGGCTTCGGCCGCCTCGTCGCGCTGTCGTAGATCACGTTCGCGACGGTGGCGACCGGATCGGCCAGGGCGGTCAGCCCGGTGGCCGCCTTCAGGTGCCGTAGCAGCGTCTCGGTAGCCTCGGCCAGGTTCGCCAGCTTGTCGGGGTCGTCGGTCGGCACGGGCACATCGTTCGGGTCGAGCCGGTCGCACTTGCTGAGTACCGGAATGACCGTCGGTGACTCGCCGCTGAGGCGGGCGACCTCCTGTTGCACCCGTACCAGGGCGTCGAGGTCACCCTGCATCGCCACGTCCACATCGGTGGCCGCGACGACGAAGAGGATGACATCCGGCGGCCTGCGCCTGACCGCCATCAGCAGCGACTCCAGCGGGGTGGCGGCGGTGTCGGCCTCCAGCGGTTTCGAACTCTCCTGGACCCCGCGGGTGTCCAGGATCTCCATCCGTCTGCCGTCCCGCTCGTACGGCTCCCACCGGGCCTCGCCGGTCGCCGCACGCACCGAGCTGGTCATCCGGACCTCGGCATCGAAGATCGCGTTGATCAGCATCGACTTCCCGCTGCCCCGGCGGCCGATCAGCATCACCCGCGGGACCCGGTGTTCGTGCACCAGTGTGTAAAGCGTGTCGACGTTGTCCTGCACGGCCTTGCGCACGGGGGCGGGTACGTTGTCGAGCCGGGCGATCAGGTCTTTGATCGCTTCCCGGACGACGTCGAAATCGTCGTGGTTGGACATAGTTCTCCTTGCCTCGGCGGACGACGAAGAAGAGACCGTCAGGCACAGTGCCGCGGCGGGGCCATCGTTGCCGGGACCCGGCTGGCATTCACGGACAAACTGTGTGATCCGCCATGGCTTTCCCACGAGCGAACGCAGAGGCCGCCGGGAAGGAATGTCCGCCGTCAGTTGGCGGGTTCCCGGCCGGCCACGCGCGGTACATCCTGGACTCTGTTCTGACGCACATGATCCTGCTCGGCCACCCCTCTGACGTCATCGAGCCGTCGGAACTGCACGACCGCTGCCGTGTCCTGGCCGAGCGGCTGCTCGCTGACGGTAGGCCTGCGGTTTTCCGCAATCGGGACTCATAAATCGGACACGGGGGTTCCCTGCGTCAAGGTTGGTGGTTCTATGGCCGTATCGGTATGGGGGAGGGTGACGATGGCTGGTCAAACGGCCCGGACGGCACCGCTGCCGGTTGGTGCGGCGGTGCCGTCCCTGGCTCGCTGGGGAGTGACCCAGGACGCGGATCTTGTTTATAGGACGGTTGTCACGTTCGGGGCGCGGCCGGCGCCGGCGCTCGTCTCCGAGCTGGGGTTGTCCGCCCGGCGGGTGCATGCCGCGCTGGCCGAGCTGCATGAGGCCGGGGCTGTCACCGCCGGGAGCCGGCGGCGTGCGGGGCGCGCGCCGGCCTGGACGGCCGTGCCTCCCGGCGAGGTGGTCGAGCGGCTCCGTGCGCGCCGGATGCGGGTTGTCGACCGGGAGACGCAGAGCCGGTCGCACCGGCGGGCGGTGGAGTTCGCGACCGGCGGGCGGGTCCGGCCGTGCGCGGGGGAGCAGCTCGGCGACGGGGTGCACTACCTGGACTCGCGGGACGCCGCCCGCGACCGGCTGGCCGCCCTGAACGCGGTGGAGCGGCATGAGCAGCTCGCCATCAACACCGAGCAGTCCTTCGAGGTGTCGTCGGCCCGTGCGGCGGCACCGCTCGACCGGTCACTGATGGCCCGGAAGATCCAGCTGCGGGTGCTCAACCTGCCGCCCGGCGACGGTGATCTCCAGGTCCACCCGTTCCTGATGAACACGCCGCACTGCACGTACCGGGAGGCGGCCGTTCTGCCCTTGAAGCTCATCGTCGTGGACCGGCGGGTGGCGCTCTTCCCCGCCGACCCGGACGACATCGAGCGCGGCTATCTGGAAGTCAGCCATCCCGCGATGGTTCGTTCGCTGGTCACGCTCTTCGAGCAGCGCTGGGACTCGGCGGTCGATCCACGGAGGTGCGGCATGCCCGGCATCGTGCTGTCCGAGCGGGAGCGAGCCCTGATCAACCTGCTCGCCGAGGGGCACACCGACGCGAGTGCGGCCGCTCAGCTGCGGCTGAGTGCCCGCTCGGTGACCACCATCATGCGCGGTCTGATGGACCGGGTGGGTGTCGAGAACCGCTTCCAGCTCGGGCTGGCGCTCGGCGCCGTCCGCGCCGCGTCCCGGCCGGCCGGGACAGAGAGTCCCGAGACCGAGGAGGCGTCATGAAGCCGTTCCACCGGTTGCTCACCTCGGTCGTCGCGGCGCTGACCGTCGCTGCCGCCACGCCGGCATTGGCTTCGGCGCCCCGGCCGACGCCGGTGGTGTTCACGCCCCGGCCGGTGCCGACGACACCGCTGCCGGTGATACCGACGCAGTCCGCACCGGCTCTGCCCCGGCCCGTCCCGACGATGCCCGTCCCGCCGGACCCGGCCTGTCTGCCGGTCGAGTTCAGCGAGTACGGCATCGCCGCGTCGCCGATCCAGTACACGTTCGCGGTGAGCGGCACGGTGCGGGCCTGCGCCCCTGTGGCCGTCGGCGCCTCCTGGACCATCGCCACGTTCCGGACCGGGGGCCCCGGCGCGGCGTACGGGCCGAGGTCGTTCCTCTCCCTCGCCGGGCCGCAGGTCACGTTCACGTTCGAGGGCGGGGGTGGACTCGATACCTGGGCCGTCTGTGTGGTCAAGAATCTCCGCCCGGCCCCGGAACAACCAGATCTGCGGGTCGCCGACCCGATGGGCTGCTTCGGGCCCGGCGAGGTGGACGGCGTCCTGACCGCGGTACCGGTACCCGTTGACGACCCGCGGTTCGCCGGTGCCTTGCTGGCACCGCCCGTGGATCTTTCCCGGCCGGTCTGCGGCAGCTGCCTCGTGGACGTCAGACCCATCCCCACGCCCTGACACCGCCTCCGAACGCACCGCGCACGCCCTCTCGCGGGGGTGGTGATGCGCCGTGCCCGCATGCCCGGAATTCCGAACCCACGATCGGAGAGGAACGACCATGCACCGACGAACCAGAGTGACCTCGGGGATCAGCGGACTCCTGATGGCCCTCGCCCTGGCGATCACCGTGCCGGCCGGCGCGGCCACCGCTCAGCAGGCAGGCCCGGACGCGTCCGTCGCCCGCCCGCCGGCCGGCGTCGTGCAGTCGCGCGCCGCCGCGGCGGCCACGAAGAACAAGGTCCTGGTGGGCCAGAACGGCAACCTCAGCATCATCACACCGCAGGGCGACCTGCTCATGTACTACCACCACGGCTGGATCGACGGCTCCGCCAACTTCAGCCCGGGTTACGACCACGGCGACGGCTGGAACGCGTTCGTCAAGGTGATCAGCGTCGGTGTGAACGACTCGTACGACAACATGTACCTGGCCATCGCGTCGAACGGGAACATGTACGGCTACTACTGGAAGCACAACGAGCAGCGTTGGGTGAACCCGGCCGGCACGCTGGTCGGCCAGGGCTGGCAGGGCACCCAGAAGCTGATTTCCGGCGGCAACTACGGTTACGAGACCCAGGTCTACCGCATCACCGACGGCGGCCAGTTGTACTACTACCACTTCTCCGGGGTGCCGGGCGAGGGTGGCGGTTTCACGGAGAGCGGGCTGATCGGCACTGCCGGCTGGGGCGGCTTCCTGTACGCCACGGCGTCGCAGGACCACTTCTACGGGGTCCAGTCCAACGGGGACGTGCTGTTCTACAAGTACAACTGGGCGCAGGACCGGTGGGACAACCAGGGCGTCGGCCAGGTCATCCATCGGAACTGGACCGGCGGTAGCTGCGGGTTCCAGACCGTACAGGCCGGCGGCTACTACGGGAACGGTGACGTCATCTACGGCGTCGACGGAAGCGGGCGGCTGCGCTGGTTGCGGCACAGCATCATCTCGGGCGGCCACTACTGGTACCCGTCGGACTCCTGCGGCTTCATCGTCGGCAGCGGCTGGATGTGAGCGGGCCGGCGGCGGGGCGGACAGTCCGCCCCGCCGCGGTCGAAGGCGTCGACGGTGTAGGTGAGGGCGAAAGATTGTCGGCGGTCATGCGAGCCGCGGCGGAGAGTCTCCCCGCCACCGCCGGCCGGTCAGCAGACCTGGAGGAACCAGATCGGGCGCCAGTCGACGTCCTTCTGCAGTCCCGGCTCCACCCAGCTGTAGCGCTCGCGACTCTGGTCCAGCAACCAGACTGTCGCCTTGCCGGTCTGCTTGTTGGTGATGGTTCCGGCGTCGATGAAGTTGCTCAGGTTGCGTTCCACGCAGTAGTAGAGCTCGTAGATCGTATGCATGCCGTCGCCCTGGCCGGCGGCGACGCAGACGTACTGCGGCGCGCAGTGCGACAGCATGTAGGCCCGGTCGGCCGAGCTGACGTCCCGGTGCACCCGCTCCTTGGGCCCGGCCAGCTGAAGGTTCGGCGTCCAGCCCGCGGCCGCGAATCCGGCGCCCTGCGGCTCGGCCGCACGGGCGGTCGCCGGCGTGAACATGGAGAGCATCGCGAACAGCACCGCGACCGCCGCGATCAGCGTCAGCGCCCCGTTCCGCGGAACCCGTGTCGTCGTGGCGTCACGCACCATGTCGTGTCCCCTCGTGAAATCGGCGGCATCCCGGTCCCGCACCCGCCGCGGGCTCGTGCCGCGTTCGCGACCAGCATCACCCCGCGTGCCGGCCCGCTCCATCCTTTCGGCGAAGCCCTAAAACCCCAGTTCAAAAGCCATCACCGGGTACGGACGTGACGCCCCGACACGTCGGTCGATGCCGGGCGCGGCAGCGCTCCGCCTCGTTGCCCGCGCGATCGGCGAGTCCGCGTCGCGCGCGAGCACGGCCGGCACTTCCGGTCCGAGGCGCGTTTCTCACGTCGCCGTCGATGCGACTGGGTCGAGAAGGGCCTGCCACTCTGCCTGATCGGCGACTCCGGCACCGGCAAATCCCACCTGCTCATCGCCCTGGGCACCACGGTTGCGATGGCCGGCCACCGCGTTCGCTACGTCCTGGCCACCGAACTCGTCGACGAACTGGTCGAAGCCGCCGACGAGAAGATGCTCGCCAAACCATCGCCCGCGATGAGCGAGCGTCGGGTGGCCGACCGGTGAGGTTGTCTTGTAGCCGGCCGTAGTCGCGACAGGGGCGCAAGGTTTCTCATCGCGGCCACGCTCGCGTCAGGTTGTCGCGCAACTGCGCCAGTGCAGCGTCTCCCAGTTGCTCCCTGAGAACTCCTTCCAGGTCACGTAGAACCCCGGACGCGATGTCCCGCCGCTGACGGCCGGCGTCGGTCAGGGCGATGAGGGTGCTGCGCGGGAACCCCGGCCCCGGCGTGCTGATCAACAGGCCTTCGCCGAGAAGCTGGGTGACAGCGCGGTGCATCGTCTGGCGGGCGACGCCGGCTCGCCGGGCGAGTTCAGCGATGCTCAGCGGTGTGTCGTGCTCCAGGTGGGCGAGCACGGCTGCGTGGGCCGGGGTGATGGGATCGACTCCCTCGGCTTCCAGCCGCTCCAGTAGCTGGTCGGTGAACCACCGGACACCGCGCTGCAGAAATGCAAGCAGTGGCAGGTTCGCATCCGCGTGTTCTCCGGCGCTCATAGCTCGCGGTCCTCTCGGTCATCGGATAGCCTCCTGTGTCAGCATTGCTGACACAGGAGGAGGTGGGGCTCGCGATGACAAACTATGACGTCGACGTCCTCATGGTGGGCGCCGGCCCGGTCGGACTCACCGCGGCGTTGCAGCTGGCCCGGTGGGATGTCTCGGTCCGCCTCATCGATGTCGCGGCCGGTCCGGCCGCGACCAGCCGCGCGCTGGGCACACACGCCCGGAGCCTGGAGATCTACGATCAGCTCGGTATCCTCGGCGACATCGCGCCGCACGGCACCAGGGTCAACGCGTTCATCCGCCATCAGGGCGAGCGCACCGCCCGGGTCGACTTCGAGTACGGCGAGCTGCTGACCCGGTTCCCGTACATGTTCAACATCGACCAGGTGATCACCGAACGCGTGCTTCGCGGACATGCCGCCGCGGCCGGGGTCAAGCCGGAGTGGAACGTCGGGCTGGAGTCGTTCCAGCAGGACGGCGAGGTCGTCACCGCCACCGTGCGCCGCGGCGACGGTGAGGGACACGAGACCGTGCGGGCGCGCTATCTCTGGGGCTGTGACGGCGGGCATTCGACCGTCCGCAAGATTCTGCAACTTCCGCTGGCCGGCGAAGCCGCGCACACCTGGCTGATCGCCGACGCGGTGGTGCACACCGATCTGGATCGCGACGGCGTGCACTGGCTGTTCCCCGGCGGCGGTGCGCTGATGATGTTCCCGTTCCCGGAGCCGGGCAAGTGGCGACTGCTGGACACGACCGGCGAAGGCGAACCCGAGCAGGCCGGGCAGATCGCCAGACAGTTCAGCACCAAGCTGTCGCGGGCCCTGGGCCGCGACACCACCGCCGACAACCCCACCTGGGCTTCGAAGTTCACCATTCAGCAGCGCGCGGTACCCGTGATGCACGTCGGACGGTGCTTCGTTTCGGGCGACGCCGCCCACGTCCATTCGCCGGCGTCCGGGCAGGGCCTCAACACCGGCATCCAGGACGCCTGCAACTTGGCCTGGAAACTGGCGATGGTCATCCACGGTCAGGCCGACGCCACACTGCTCGACACCTACGACGCCGAACGCGTTCCCATCGGGCAGGCCCTGCTCGCCTCCACCGGCGAGGTCATGGACACGGCCATGGTCGACACCGGCAGCCAGGACACGCACGACGCCGATCACGGCTTCATGCGCCAGCTCATCCGGAACATGTCGGGTCTGACCATCGGCTACCCCGACAGCCCGCTGACCGTGCCCGGCGACGAGGCGGCCGAAGGTCCACGACCGGGTCAACGGCTTACCCAGATCTCCGCCGCTGACGCTCAATCACCCGGCTGGACGGCGCTGCGCGCGCTGCTGCGGGCCCCGGCCTGGCACCTGCTCGTCTTCGCCGCGGACCGGCACGCCACCGGCCAGGACCAGGCCGGCTCGACGGCGGCGACGCTACCGGCCTGGCTGGAGCGGCTGACCGTCAGTCAGAGCCGGCCGGACACGGACGAGCACGGCGTGTGGGATGTCGACGGCCGGGTCCACGACACGCTGGCCGCGACCGACGGGGACTGGATCCTCGTCCGCCCCGACGGCTACATCAGCGCTCGCGGCGCTGGGGACACCCGCCTTCGTGCCGCCCTTGACCGGTTGACCATCCAGCCGGAAGCGATGCTCTCGGGCGCACTCACGGGACGGAGCACATCCTGACCGCACCGAAACCTCCGATCGACTGGGGCCGGTGGGGCGACGCCGACCAGCCGGGCACCCTGAACCTGATCGACGACGCGGCCCGGGAACGGGCCGCCGCCGAGGGTCCTGACCGATGGTGACGGGTGGCTGGTCGGGGCGTCCTTCACGCCGCTGGAACGACGTGAAGGACGCCCCGATCTTGAGACTGACCGCCGAGGTGAACGCTGGCGGCCGCCGCGGTAGTTGGCGACACAGCCGCGCATTCCCGGCCGCGCGCATCGGTGCGGATGACTGTGGAAGTGGCCGGGGAGTCGTGGCCCACTGGGGTTTTCGGTGACCAGCGGCGGAACCGGCTCCTCGCGACGAGCGGAGCGCCAGCGGAGCCCGACGCGAGGTTTGCCCGCGGGAGCAGCGCTGCCGGGCCACGCCGGAAGCGGGAAAGCAGGCTTTTGATCTGGGTTTGTCGTCTCCTGCGTGTTGCGAAGGCCGGCGGCGAGGTGCGGATCAGGCTGTCGCGCGAGCGGGCTCTTGATCTGGGTTTGTCGTCTCCTGCATGTTGCGAAGGCCGGCGGCGAGGTGCGGATCAGGCTGTCGCGCGAGCGGGCTCGGGGTCTGGGGTCGTCCCCCGGGGAGGTTCAAGCGCCCGCGGGAGCATGCGGGCCGGACCACGCTGGACGCGGGAAGACGGGTGGGAATGTGCACCGGATTTGAGGTGCGAGGCGGGCTATGTGCCGGGGCGGTTGCCGGTGGGGATGGTGATGGGGGTGTAGGTGGGGGAGGTGCCGTTGTTGAGGAAGAGCATGGCGAGGGCGCGGACGAAACGGTCGAAGGTGGAGAAGCCCTCCGGGATGATCGGGGAGAGGCCCTCGCGGAAGGCGACGTAGGCGGGCCAGCCGAGTTCGATGACGCCGCGGGAGACGAGGTCGCGGCGGAGGCCGAGCCAGTCGCCGATGCGGTCGGTGAGGACGTAGCGGACGAACTCGTTGAGGAAGCCGCGGGTGACGCCGAGGTCGATCTGGGCGGTGAGGCCGAGCAGGATCTCGGCCAGGTCGATGCCCTCGGGGGTGGGGGCGAGCAGTGGTGACAGCGCGTAGGCGGACTGCTGGTCGGCGGCGGCCCAGGTGGCGGGGATGAAGTCGTCGCGCACGCCGAGCAGGTGCAGCGCGACCTGCCATTGGTGCAGGTAGGCGGCTTCCTCGGCGGCGGACATGCGGATGCCCCAGGCCTTGAGCTTGCTGTGCACGAACGTGCCGAGGCTGTGGAACGTGATCAGGATGTCGCCGTTGCTGATCGGGATGAAGTCCTGGTCGTCGGTGACCGCGCGCCATCTGGCGGACTGCGGGAGCAGGTGCCGGACGGCGGCGTGGGTCAGGCGGGTCTTGTGGGACGTGACGACGAAGCTGCCGCTGGGCTGGAACGCGTCGAGTGCGGACAGGTCGTAGCCGTAGGTGAACGTCTTGGCGGCGCGGGCCTGCATGTCGGCCCCGCCCTCGGACCAGTAGACGTTGCGGGCCTCGCGCGGGATGACCGTGCTCATGATGCCGCTGCCGAGGCCGTAGAGGAGGAACAGGTACATCCCCATGCGCTTGTTGAACTGGGCGGCCCTGTTCAGCTTTGCCTGGTCGGCCCAGGACGGCAGCGTGTTGACCTGCTGCAGATAGGCGGTGAGGTCGGCGGGGAACGCGGCGGGCAGCGGGTCGCCGTTGCGGACCCAGGACTCCATCGCGGTGTTCACGGCCGGGATCTGGCCGCGGGTCAGGAGCCCGGCGACGAGCGGGTCGGTGGCGTCGTCCCAGACGCCCCACGGGTCGGTGGCCGCGTCGGTGCCGGCGATCGAGCCGGCGGACGACCACGCCCAGGCGGTGGAGGGGGCGGCGACGCCGGCCAGGCCCAGTGCGGCGCCGAGGGTCAGAATGCGTCGTCTGTGGAGATTTTGCATTCGCTTACCTGCTTTCCGGAGGACCGGAGATCGTTTCTGGCGACGGGGACACGAGTTCCCGCGCATGTGATTTTTCATTAACATAGCGGGCCCCGATGCCATCGGCAAGCCTGGATATGCCCTGATGGTGCGCCGCCCGGTGGAGGGCGGCGCACCACATGAGACCTACCGGTTGGTGATGACGACGTTGTCGAACGACGCCGACGTGTTGTAGACGCGCACGCCGGACTTGCCGGAGGTGAACGAGCCGTCCGTCACCGTGATCCTCGGGGTGGTCAGGTCGTCGACGAAGACGGTGATCGTGGTGCCGGAGGTCTGGACTCGCAGGTGGTGGCGAGTGCCCGGGGTGATCGGCACATTGGCGAGACCGAGCTGGGTCCAGTTGTTGTCCGCCTTGCCGAGCACGACCTGGCCGCGCGGCGTGATGCCGGCGTAGTAGCCGCGGTACGCGTCCACGCCCACGGCCGGTGAGCCGGCCCGGAACACCAGGCCGGCGTCGCCGGGGCCGGAGCCGATCGTGACGTCCACGTCGTAGACCGCGTTGACGTGGTTGTCGTCCAGCAGGGCTTTTCCGCCGAAGCTCGACGAAGCGGCGAAAGACCCGCCGGTCGGCGTCCAGGTGCCGCCGTAGGTCTTCCAGCCGAACGCGTTGCCGTCCGCGAAGTTGTCCTTGACCAGCATGGTGACCTTCGCGATGGTGCCGTCCGCGTTGAAGGTCATCCGGTCGTACGCCAGCTCGCGCGAGTTACCGTCCGTCTCGCTGAGCGGCCGGCGGTGGTAGAAGATGTACCAGATGTCCGTGCCGGGGATGTTGAGCACCGAGTTGTGCCCGGCGCCGCGGGCCACGGCCGAGTCCTGCGTCAGCACGCTGCCGACGCGGTTGAACGGGCCGGTGGGGGCGTCCGCGATCGCGTACGCGACCGAGTAGTTCGGACCGGTCCAGCCGCCCTCGGACCACATCAGGTAGTACTTGCCGTTGCGCTTGAACATCTGCGGGCCCTCGGTGTACCCGCTCGGCGTGATCTCCTTGAACGTGCTGCCGTCCGGGAACGTACCCAGGCTGGTCATGTCGCTGTTGACCTTCGCGACGTTGGCGTGGCCCCAGCCGCCGTAGTAGATGTACGCCTGGCCGTCGTCGTCGATGAACACGTCCTGGTCGATCGGCTGCGCGCCGTTGACGAACTGCGGGATGAGCGGCGCGCCGATCGCGTCCCGGTACGGCCCCTCCGGCGCGTCCGCCACGGCCACGCCGATGCCGCCGAGCTCGTTGTTGCTCTGGATGTCGTTCGCGCCGAAGTACAGGTAGTAGCGGCCGTTGCGGGTGATCGGCGCGGGCGCCCACACGGCGCGGCGCGCCCAGGAGACGTTCGCGGTGGTCAGCACGTTCGGGTGCTTCGTCCAGTTGACCAGGTCGGTGGTGGAGAACGCGTCGAGGTAGGTCTGCTGGTCGTACGGGCGGGAGGAGGTCGGGAACACGTAGAAGCGGTTGTTGTAGATCGCCACGTCCGGGTCGGCGTACCACCCGCTGACGAACGGGTTCCCGGCCTCGCTGGTGGTGTAGACGGGCGGGGCCGGCACGCTCACCGCGGTGACGACGAGCACGCCGGCGAGCACCTTCGCTCCAAGTATCGACATTGCACGATATTTGCCCGCGTTCCCGGCTGCGTCAAGCGTTCCCGAGTCCTGCGAGGAATCGATTGATGATCGTGGCCACCTCGGGCAGCGCGCTCTCCAGCAGGAAGTGGCCGCCGTCCAGCAGGTGGATCTCCGCGTCCGGCAGGTCGTGCGCGAACGCGCGGGCGCCGTCCGGCCCGAAGATCTCGTCGCCGCGGCCCCAGACCGCCAGCAACGGCACCCGCGTGGCGCGGAAGTACGCGTGCAGGCGCGGGTAGAGCGGCGGGTTCGTGGCGTAGTCGGCGAACAGCTGCAGCTGCGCCACGTCGTTGCCCGGCCGCGAGACGAGCGCATGGTCGTGCCGCCAGACCGTCGGGTCGATCAGCGTCTCGTCGGGCGTGCCGGTGACGTACTGCCAGCGGATCGCGTCCAGCGTCAGCGCGGCGCGCACACCCGCCTCGGTGTCCGCGTTCCACTCCCGGTGGAACGCGCGGACCGGCTCCCAGAACGCGGGCACGAAGCCGGCCTCGTAGGCGTTGCCGTTCTGCGTGATGATCGCGGTGATCGCGTCCGGCCGGCGCAGCGCCAGCCGCCACCCGATCGGCGCGCCGTAGTCCTGCACGTAGATCGCGTATTTCGTGACGCCGAGCTGTTCGAGCAGCCCTTCGGTGAGCGCGGTCAGCGCGTCGAACGTGTAGTCGACGTCGGTCGGCGCGTCCGACAGCCCGAACCCGAGATGGTCCGGCGCGATCACGTGGTGGTCCTCGGCGAGCAGCGGAATCAGCCCGCGGAACATGTGCGAGCTGGTCGGGAAGCCGTGCAGCAGCACCACCGTGGGCCGGTCCGGATTCCCGGCCTCCCGGTAGAACAGGCGCCTGCCGTCGACGGTCGCGTACCGGTGGTGCGTCATTGTCTAACCTCCATGAGTGCTCAAGACGGTTAGATGCAATCAGGCGGTCGTGTAACCTGTCAAGCGGACCAAGGGGGTTAGAAGATGTCGGCGTTTCTCGTGGCCCTGCTCAACAGCACGCCCGTCGTGGCCGGCGTGCCCACCGACGAGCTCGACGCGGACTGGATCGCGGCCCACCGCCCCGGCGCCACCGTCGACGACTGGCCACTGCTGCGCGAGGCCCGCACGCTGCTGCAATCCGTCGTGCGCGGCGCGCTGCCCGCGGAGGCGCTGACCCCGCTGCTGGCCGGCGTGCACTCCCGCCCGTCCGCCTCCGCCGACGGCGTCACCTGGACCGTCGACGCCACCGGCAGCCGCGCGCTGGTCGTCGACGCGGTCCTGGCCTGGTCCGGCCTGCACCGCGACCAGCCCGGCCGGCTGCGCGCCTGCGCCAACGACGAGTGCGCCCGCTTCCTGCTCGACGCCAGCCGCGCCAACAACGCCCGCTGGTGCTCGATGGCGCTGTGCGGCAACAAGTTGAAGGCGCGCCGCCACTACCGGCGCACCAGGGCGGCGGACTGAAAAGCATTCAAGGCCTGCGGGGGTACGCCCGTGAGCGCGCGATCGACGGACGGCTTCACTGCGCTTTCGGCGTCGAGGCCCGCCTCGCACAGCGGGCACCCCGTGCCCGAGATTTCGCGAAACAGCCACCCTGATGGAGGTAGCCACGTCCTGGCACCGAAAGCTCAGCACGTGCCGGGACGAGGCCGGCTGCAGTGACGCCAGGCGGGCACTTACCTAGCTGTGATCACGATCCCGGTCCGGAGTCCGCGCCGGCGAGCTCGTCCTCGACGAACGCGGTCCCGGCGAGCGTGATCACCGGGACGGCCGCCACCAGCGCGACGGCGAGCAGGATGCCCGGCAGCGCTGCCGTGCGTCCCGCCCACAGTGGAAGGGGGCGGCGCTCGGGCATCCCGCGAGTCTAGGCGGGTCGCAGGATCTGCTCGGTGGCGGCCAGCGCGGTGTCGAAATGGACCTGGTCCCGCCGGATCTTGGCCATCACGCTGGCGCCCATCCACAGGTCGTACAGCATCCGGGCCGTCGCGCCGGCGTCGTCGACCGGCCGCACCGAGCCCTCCTCGACCCCGGCGCCGATCGCGCGCTCCAGCCGGTCGATGATCTCGGCCGTGCCGGCTTCGAGGGACAGTCGCATGGGCTCGGACAGGTCGGCCACCTCGGCGCCCAGCTTGACGGCGAGGCACTTGCCCTGGCAGTCGTTGTAGCTCTGGTTGTCGTACCAGCCGGCCCAGTAGTTCATCAGGCGCTGCGCGACGGTCAGCCCGGCCTCGGCCAGGATGGCGTCCATCTCCGCCAGATACTCGGCGAAGTACTCGTCCAGCATCGCGCGCCCGAACGCGTCCTTCGACGCGAAGAAGTGGTAGAACGACCCCTTCGGCACCCCGGCGTCGCCGAGCACCTCGTTGATGCCCACGGCCGCATAGCCCTTGCTGGCGATGATGCGCCGCGCACTGTCGAGGATCCGGTGACGAGTGTCTTCCCCGACGCGTGGCATGGGCGTGAGCCTACCCGTTCAGTAGACCAGTCGTCTATCCGCGGGCGCGGCGTGCGACCTCCACGAATCCTTCCTTCAGGCGCCGATCGGCGCCCGGGTCGAACGCGAGCGACACCGGGCTGGGTGGCGCGTTGTCGAGCGGGACGAATCGCGCGGACGGATGGGCGCTGTGGCGCATCACGGCCTCCGGGGTGATGCCGATCCCGCGCTCCACCCACTCGCCGCTGTCGTGCTGCGGCGGGGTTGCCCGCACCGCGTTGGCGACACCGTCGCGCCTGTTCGCCGGGCTGATCGCTACCCATCGAATGGCGGGCTCGCCGTGGATCTCCGCCTCGCCGAGGAATTGTTCGATGCCGTGGCGGCGGCGAAGCGCGCCGATGGCGAACTGCCGGGTGAGGCAACGCATGCGGGGAGCGTAGTGCGCGCGGCTATCGATCAACTTGCCGGCGCGATGTGGTTCCGCGACAGGCCGAAGCCGGCGCGGCCGTGTGCCTGATCCCTGCCGCCTGGAAGCGCGGCAGGGACGCGTGTGAGGCGGCCCGGAAACTCCGGACCGCCTCACACGCGTCCCATCCGACGACAGCGGCCGGGCCGTCGGGCCCGGCCGCGTGGGAATGATCAGGCGGCGGCGCGCTCGCCCAGCACGGTGAGGAGCAGGTCGGCGGCCTCGGCGGACGAGGCCGGGTTCTGGCCGGTGATCAGCAGGCCGTCGCGGACCACGTAGGAGCCCCAGTCCGGCCCCTTGGAGTAGTCGCCGCCCGAAGCCTTCAGCTCGTCCTCGACCAGGAACGGCACGACGTCGGTCAGGCCGACGCCGTCCTCCTCGGTGTTGGTGAAGCCGGTGACCGGGCGGCCCTGGACCAGCGGGGTGCCGTCCTCGTTGGTCACGTGCCGCAGCACGCCGGGCGCGTGGCAGACCAGCGCGACCGGCCGGCCCGCCCGCAGCGTGGTCTCGATCAGGCGGATCGAGTCGGGGTCCTCGGCCAGGTCCCACAGCGGGCCGTGGCCGCCCGGGTAGAAGACCGCGTCGTAGTCGGCGGGGTCGACCGTGCTCAGCACCAGCGTCGAGTCCAGCGCGGCCGAGGCCCGCGGGTCCGCCTCGAAGCGGCGGGTGTCGTCGGTCTGGGAGCCCGGTTCGTTGCTCTTCGGGTCCAGCGGCGGGCGGCCGCCCTTCGGTGACGCGAGCGTCACGGTAACGCCGGCCTGGGTGAGCCGGTAGTACGGCGCCGCGAGCTCCTCCAGCCAGAAGCCGGTCTTGCGGCCGGTGTTGCCGAGCTCGTCGTGCGAGGTGAGAACCAGTAGAACGTTCATGACAGCGCCTCTCGTCCGTGTGGCCGGTCCCGGCCACGACCTCACGCTAGACGACTGGTCTACTAGAAAGCAAGCGGGGATCCGTACCCCGGAAAGGGTGTGGGTCCGAGGCTCATCAAAACCTCACGATCGGTGCGCGATGCTGCTCCCACAGCCGCAAGCGAAGGGGAAGACGATGACGGAGCAGTTCGTGGACATCACGGCAGACGCGCCGGCCACGCGATGGTTCGCGGGCCCGCCCGGGTGGATCTTCGGGGCGCTGGTGGCGGCGAACGTGGCGCTGACCGTCGTGGCGTACGCCGGGCCAGGGCGATTCCTGGTGCCCTGGCTGGTGTGCGCGGCCGGGTGGATCGCGCTCGGACTGTCCGCCGTCGCGCGGATCGGCCTGGCCGTGGCACAACGCGGCCGGCGCGGCGCGGTCGGGATGCGCTGGCTGCTGGTCGGCGCGGTCGTCGCCGGGACCGCGGGCGCGGTGTTCACCGGCGTGCCGGTGCGCGCCGGCCTGCAACTGGCGAAGCCGGACATGATGCGGTACGCCGCGGGCGCGGACACCCCGGCACGCGTCGGGCCGTACCCGGTGGAGCGGGCGGAACGGCTCCCCGGCGGCGGCGCCCGGTTCATGATCGCGGGCACCGGCTTCCTGGACGGCTCCGGGTTCGCCTACGCCCCGGACGGCGTGCCGCCGCGGATCGGCGAGGATACCTATCGGCAGCTGAGCGACGGCTGGTACCTCTGGACCGAGAGCTGGTGACCGGTGCGTGTGCTGCTCCTCGAGGACGACCGCGACCTCGCCGCCGGGGTGGCGTCCGCGCTGCGCCGGTCTGGCCTGGCCGTGGACTCCGTCGGCACGCTGGCCGCCGCCGACGAGTCGCTGAGCGTCAACACCTACGACGCCGCCGTCCTGGACCGGATGGTGCCCGACGGCGACGCGCTCGACCTGCTGCGCCGCCTGCGGTCCGAGGGCTGCGCCGTACCGGTGCTGTTCCTGACGGCTCGTGACCTGGTGGACGACCGCGTCGACGGCTTCACCGCCGGCGGCGACGACTACCTGGTCAAACCGTTCGCCATGCCGGAGCTGGTGGTCCGCGTCCGCAGCCTGTGCCGCCGGTCAGGAACGGTGCGCCCGCCGACGCTGGCCGTCGGCGACCTGCGCATCGACACCGCCCGCCACGAGGTCACCCGGGCGGGCGTGCTGCTCCGGCTCACGCCCAAGGAGTTCGCCGTTCTCGAACAATTAGCAGCCCACGAGGGTACGGCCGTGCGCCGCGCAGACCTGATCGAGAGCTGCTGGGACGAGATGGCCGACCCGGCCTCCAACGTCGTCGACGTCGTCATCACCCAGCTGCGCCGCAAACTCGGCGACCCACCCGTGCTGCACACCGTCCGCGGCATCGGCTACCAGCTGCGGGCCGCCGGATGAACCCGATCCCGATGCCCGCCGACCGCGCGCTGCGACGGCTGCGCTGGCTGCTGACCACCTGGTTCACGCTGGTCCTGGCCGTCGGCGTGGTGGTCCTGGTCGCCGCGGTCGCGGCCA
Source organism: Catenuloplanes japonicus (assembly GCF_000717135.1). GTDB lineage: Bacteria > Actinomycetota > Actinomycetes > Mycobacteriales > Micromonosporaceae > Catenuloplanes > Catenuloplanes japonicus. The sequence continues at coordinate 36,264 of NZ_JNXY01000024.1, read as the reverse complement.
CGACCCGCAGCCACGCCACCTACGGCCGCGCCGACACCGACCTGGCCGCGCTGCTCGGCCTGCTCGGCGTGGCCGCGCTCGCCGTGTTCGCGCCCGCGACCTGGGTGCTGCTCGGCTTCCTGCTGGAGCCGGTCACCCGCTCGCTGGCCGTGCAGGAGTCGTTCCTGGGCACGGCCGCCCACGACCTGCGCACGCCGCTGGCCACGCTCGGCGCGCTCCTGGACACCGCACGCCACGACCCGGCCGCGATCGCGCGCGCCGCCCGGCTGGTGGCCCGCAGCGGTGACACGGTCGAGGATCTGCTGCTCCGGGCACGGCTGGCGTCCGGGACGCTGGCGGTCACGCCGCGCCCGACCCGCCTGGACCAGGTCGCGGAGGCGGTGCTGACGGACCTGACCGGCACGGACCCGGAGGTGACCGAGGACGGTGACGGCGTCGTCGTACGACTGGACGGTCACGTGATCGCGCTGCACGCGTCCCCGGTGATCGCCCGGATCGACGCGGCGCTGGTCGAGCGCGCGATCGCGAACCTGGTCCACAACGCGCTGCGGCACGGCCACGCACCCGGCGAGACCGCACGGATCACGGTGACGGTACGGGCCGAGGACGGGCGCGCGGCGGTGACGGTCGCGGACGAAGGGCCCGGGTTCCGGCCGGGGGAGCGGCAGGCCCGGCTGGGACTGAGCGTGGTGCGGTGGGTGGCGCGGTCGCACGGCGGCGCGTTGCTGCTGGGCACGGGGCCGCAGCCGGGAACCCGGTTGCGCCTCGTTCTCCCGGCCGACTTGAATCGGCGGACCGGACGATAGGCCGGCCCGGCACCGACGGACTGTCACGCCTGCGAGGCGTCGCCCGGACGGGTCAGGAAACAACGAGCATGGGTGACACATGAACGAACTCCGGCCCGCGGTCGCGGTCACCGGCCACCGCGGTCTCGGCCACGCCCGTGACTGGGTGTCCGCCGAGCTGACCCTGCTCTGCCGCCGCCTGCGCGACCAGCACGGCACCACGACCGGCCTGTCCGGCATGGCCCAGGGCGCGGACACGCTCTGGGCCGAGGCCGTCCTCGCCGCCGGCCTCGACCTGTGGGCCGTGATCCCCTACGAGGCCCAGGCCGACCGCTGGCCCGACGCGGACCGCGCCCGCTGGCAGCGCCTGCGCGACAGCGCCACCCGCACGCTGGTCGCGGCCGGCCCGCCGGCCACCCGCGGCGAGTCCGCCGAGGCGATGTTCCGCCGCAACGACATGCTGGTCGACCACTCGTCCGCGCTGGTCTGCGTGTGGGACGGCCGCCGGTCCGGCGGCACCTGGCGCACGGTCCGCTACGCCGCCGACCTCGGCCGCCCCATCATCCGCCTGCATCCCGTCACCCGGAGCGTGACCGACCTCGGCCTGGACGACCCTGCGCTGGCATCGCCTTCCGGAGATGCCCCGCGCCGCTCGCCGTAGTCGTGGGCGTCGATCTACGCGTCCAGGCGGCCCGCCGGCTCCGGCCGGTGGATGCCGCGCGGGCGGTAACCGAGCGCCGGGGCCAGACCGGCCAGGTCCGCGAGGAGCCAGACGATCGCCAGCCACATCTCGGTACCCTGCAGGCCGGGCGTGTCCGCGTACGGCCGGAACCCGAACCCGGCACCGTCCGTCCACCCCCGCAGCGCGTCGCGCAGCAGCCGGCCGGCGACCTCGGACACCTCGGCCGCGCGGTGCCCGGTGTGCCGGGTCAGCCACAGCGGATGCGCGACGTCCAGCACGTTGCAGGCGTTCTGCCGCTCCGGCGCGAAGAACCGGGCGTCCCGGACGTGCTCCAGCACGGTGTCGACCACCCGCTCCGGGGCCGGCAGCGGCGTTCCGAACTGCGCGAACGTACCCCGTGATGCCCGGTAGAAGCCGTTGACGACCTCCAGCAGGCCGGTGTTCCGGGCGCCCGCGCCCCACATGCCGGTCCGCGGATCGGCGTGCAGATGCAGCCAGCCGAACAGCGCCTCGGTCACGCCGTCCCGCGGCGCCGCGCCCTTGCGCAGGTTCCAGTGCAGCGCGGTGCCGAGCGTGTCCACGGTCGCGCCGCCGTGCCAGGCCCGGCCGTCCCACGGCAGCGCGCGCAGCCGTGCGACGATCTCCTGCGGCGTGAGGTCGTTCAGCGCGGTGACCGGTGCCGGGAACTCGCTGCCCAGCAGGTCAAGGGCATACCCCACACACAGCACGTGGTACGCGGACGCGCCTTCGAACAGATCCGTCCCGCTCGTGCCCAGCTCCGGCACCAGGCCGGTTTTCCCGTCCTGCCAGCCCCGCAGCCGCCGGACCTGCTCCTCGGCCGGCAGTTGGTCCGGTGCACGCCCCAGCAGCAGATCCGCGATCTCGACGGCGTCGCACTGCGCGCGCACGGTGGCCGGCACGCCCGGCCGGTCGCTGAACAGCCGTTGCGCAGTGTTCCAGGACCGGTCCAGGATCGCGGCGGCCTGTTCCCGCGCGCGATCCTCGAACGCGGTCAGCGAGTCCGCGAGGTCGCCGCCGGACCGAGTCTGCCGCGGGCCGGCGGCGTGGGTTCGGCGGGAGTCGCCGGCCGGGCGGCCGTCGATCGGAGCAAGGGGCGGGCCACCGATGCGGTCCGGCTGCGGCACCTCGGACTCGGTCCGGGTCTGCTGGGGGACGCGCCACTTCAGCACCCGGGCCGGATTGCCGCCGACGACCGCGCCGGCCGGCACGTCCTTGGTGACCACCGCGCCCGCCGCGACCACCGCCCGGTCGCCGACCGTGACCCCGTCCAGGATCACGACGTGCGAGCCGATCCAGACGTCGTCACCGACCGTGATACCGTGGGAGAACGTCGGCTGCCGGAACACCTCCACGTCCGGATCCGCGAACGTGTGGTTGAACGCGAGGATCGACGTGTGCGCGCCGATGCGTACCCCGTCCCCGAGCCGGATCTCGCCACGCACCACCGCATACGCGTTGATCGTGCAGTCCCGGCCCGCCTCCAGCGTCCCCGACGTGTACGCCCCCGCCGCGATGTAACTGCGGTCCCCGAGCACGAGCCGCGTGTTCTGCACCGACGCCAGCCGCGAGACGAAACAGTCCTCCCCGAACCGGAAGTCCCGCAACGCCGCGAGGTCACGCTGCAGCACGCGCTGCCCCGCCCTGGCCGCCTCGTCCGCGTCCCGCCAGAAGTGCCACGGCGAGTAGTCAAGCGTGTGCTGCTGAAACGGGTCTTCCGCTGCCACTGTCCTCCCGCCCCGGGTCCGTCGCGTCTGTGCCGGCCGAGTACATACGCCCACAACCGATCAAGGCAACGACCCGTTCACACCCGAACACATTCCCACCCGAGCGACGGTACGCGCCGCCCGTCGCGCGATCCTGCCCTCCCGGGTGCCGTCGGTGCAATCGCCATCGCACGTGCGGTGCCGTCCGCGGGTCCGGGTGCAGGCGGTAGATCCTTCGATCCCACGAGGTGCGGCGTCTTTCCGGCCGAGGCAGCAGTGCCGATGCAGGCTCGCGCCGGTCGATCAGCAGGGTTGCGGCTGCGCCGGCCGATCAGTTGCGGCAGCGGCGTTGCGCGGCGGCGAGATCCGGGTCCGTGTCCAGGTCCGGCGAGGCGAAGAACGTGCTGCCCCCGAACCCCCATCCCGGCTCGGTGCTCATCGTCTCGTCGACCCGCCACAGTCGCCGGCCGTCCGCACACCGGATGTACTGCGGTGTGCGGGAGGAGCCGTCGACCGCCGCGCACGCGGTCAGCGCCTCGGACCGGATGATGGTCCGGCCCGGCCGGAACACCTCCTGGCACGGCGTGAAGACTTGCGTGCCGAGCGACTCGGCCGGTGGGGAGGTGGTTGCGGCCGGGGTGCAGCCCGTGGTCAGTATGGCCAGGCCGGCCGCGAGCACGACGCCTGTCAGGCGCATGACCGCCCCCTCCGGTAGACGACGATGCCGAGCCGGTCGGTATCCCGGAGGATCCGCGCACGGTCGTCCAGGTCGAACGGATGCCGGAGGTCCTCGGGGCCGGTCAGCGGCATGACGACGACCTCCGCCGGCACGGGGTCGTGGCGGAGGTCTCGCAGCAGGTGGTGGCCGGCGAGCCCGGGAAGACCCGCCCCGGCCGGCGCCGTGCGGGCATCGGGGACGACCCGCGGCTCGTTTCCGATCCTGTTGACGGCGAACGTCTCCCGCCCGGCGATCTCGGTCGCCGGGTCTCCGTCCACGAGCAGCACGATCGCCTCGTCGTTCACCATCGCTCCTGACCGGAAGCGTGTTCATGTCCGCGTTGAGTGTATAGCAGCACGTATTTGGTTGCCCGATGCCACCGCGCCCGCGCGGTGGCATCGGATCCTGTCATGGATTTCGTCATGCGAGTGTGGTGATGATGTCATGGGGTCGCCAAATTCAGGTGTAGCGAGACACTCAATTAGCGTCGGTGATGCCACTGCTTCGGACGCGCCGGGGCACCGGCCTGCCCGACCGTGCATGACGTACCGGGACGACCGCGCTGATCGTTCGCTGGGACGCGGCGGCGGGATGCCACGATGTCGTGCCTGTGCCCCGGGCGGTGGGTGGAGCACCGGGGCCGGGTGATCCGGTATGGTTCCGGCAGGTGCGCCGGGAAGTCTGGTCGGCAGTCGATTCACCCTTCCTGCCGACCGGAGATCTCGGTGTTGCTGCTCGCTTTCGCCTGCGTCCTGCTGCTGGCGGTCCTGGTGTCCGCCCTTGCCGGGCGCACGATCCTGTCCACCGCGGTGCTGTTCCTGGCGGCCGGCTTCGTGCTCGGCCCAGGCGTGACCGGTGTGCTGGACGTCCACGCCGACTCGGAGATCGTCGGCACGCTGGCCGAACTGGCGCTGTTCGCCGTGCTGTTCACCGACGGGATGCGGGTCGGCTGGGCCGACCTGCGCGCGGCCTGGCGGCTGCCCGGCCGGGCGCTGGGCTGGGGGCTTCCGCTGACCCTGCTGGTCACCGCGCTGGCCGCGCACTACGTGGCCGGACTCGGTTGGGCGGAGTCGCTGCTGATCGGGGCGATCCTGGCCCCGACCGATCCCGTGTTCGCGTCCGCGCTGGTCGGTAACGACAAGGTGCCGGCCAGGCTGCGACACCTGCTCAATGTCGAGTCCGGCGTCAACGACGGGCTGGCCCTGCCATTCGTGATCGTCTTCCTGGCCGTGGCAGCCGGATCCGCTGACCTGCACCTCGGCGAACTCGCTCTGGAGGTGTCGCTGGGTCTGGTCATCGGCGTGCTGATCCCGCTGGGCGCCATCCTGCTGGAACGCAGCCGCTTCTTCTCCGCGTCCCCGGCCTACGAGCCGCTCAACGGGCTCGCGATCGGCCTGCTGGTGCTGGCGGTCGGGCAGGCGACACACGCCAACCTGTTCCTGGCCGCGTTCTCCGCCGGCATCACCGTGGCCACCTTCGGACCGCGCCAACGCGCCGCGTTCGAGCACTTCGGGGAGAACATCGCCGAGTTGTTCAAACTCGGTGCGCTGCTGGTGTTCGGCGCGTTGATCTCCCCGGCGTTCCTCGGCGAGATCTCCTGGACCGGCTGGGTCTTCGCCGTCCTGGCGATCTTCGTGGCGCGTCCGGTGGCGCTGTGGCTGTCGTTCCTACGGTCCGGCCTCGACCTGCGTGAGCAGGCAGCGGCGATGTGGTTCGGCCCGAAGGGCTTCGCCTCCGTCGTCTACGGGCTGATCGTGCTGGAGTCCGGCATCCTCGCGGCCGGCGAGATCTTCCATCTCGTCGCGGTCACCATCGTGCTGTCGATCCTGCTGCACTCCTCCACCGACGTGATCGTCGCCCGGTCCTTCGACGAACAGGCAGAGATCCCCGCCTGGTACGGCGCCGTTCGCCGCTCCGTGCGTGCAGCTCGCGCAGCCGGGCGCAGCCTGCCTGCCGACAAGGGCTCGGGATCGGACTGACGCGCGCGGCGAGCAGCGCTTGACGCAGACGGTCACGCATGCCGCTCGTACTCATCAGGCCGAAGCGTGGAGCCGGTGGACGGCGTGCACCGGCGACGATCACGTAGTTCGGTCGCTCGGCCGGTGATTCCCAGCGGCGGCGATCTTGTTCGCGTGGTGCCTTCGCATCGTCGCCGCTATGCCTTCCGCATCCACCGGAGAGCCCCCGCCACAGATGGACAAGATTTCGGGACTTCGATGTCCGTGCCGCGCGAGACCTCTGTCAGGCTGCGCGGTGCGGTCCTGTCTATCGCCGATCAGTCGATGCGGCGATGCGTTCCAGGGCGTCGGCGGCGGCAGTGGTGCCGTTCTCGGCGCGGACGCGTTGCCCGATCAGGTGCGCGTTGACGTGGTATGCCGGGTCGCTGATCGCGTCACGGACAGCGGTGGCGAGCCGGTCGGCGGTCAGGTCGCGGAGGCTGACCGGCGGCGGTGCGACACCGAGGTGGTGCATGCGGGCGGCCCAGAACGGCTGGTCGCCGACGAACGGGCAGATGATCTGCGGCCGGCCGGCGCGGGCGACGGCCGCGGTGGTGCCCGCGCCACCGTGATGCAGTACCGCGGCACAGCGGGGGAAGACGGTACGGTGGTCGACCTCGCCGGTGACGAAGAGATGCCGGTCCGCCGGGATGCGTGACAGCCCGCCGCCGGCTTCGGCGATGATGCCGCGTACGCCGGCCCGGTCGAGGGCTTCGACCACGACCCGGGTCAGCGCTGCCGGCTCCGGGCCGGCCATGCTGCCGAATCCGGCGAAGACCACCGGCTCGTCCCCGTGCAGTAGCGCGCGCATCCCCGCCGGAGGACTCTCGGCCTCGCCCGCCGGAGCGGGAGGAAACCAGTATCCGGTGACCTGCGCGGTGTCGGGCCAGTCGCTCGGACGAGGGATCACCGCGGGACTGAACGCGTGCAGCACCGGGGCAGGACCGCCGTCCGGGCGGCGGGTCGGGTCGTGGCGTCCGGGGCGGCGTGGCAGGCCGAGGTCGTGGCGCCACCGGTCGACGGTGCGACCGAACATCATGGCCGGAGCCTTCATGCCGGCGTACGTGGCACGGTGCAGGCCCGGCGGCAGCCACTCCGGGAACGACGCGCCGGGCCAGGCGAACTCGGCGGTCGGCACGTACATCGGCATCGGCAGTGCGAGAACGGCGGGCACCTGCAGCAGTTCCGCGACGTGCTGGCCGGCGATCACCTGTCCGTTGTGCACGACGAGGTCGGCGCCGGATGACGCCAGTCGCCGGCAGTCGTCGAGAACCTGGTGGAACATGCCCGGCAGCCGACGCATCAGGTCGATCTTCGCCCTGATGCCGCCGGTGGCGACGTCGCCGACGGCGGAGCCGTGGTCGAGCACACGCAGCGGCCCGTCGTCCAGCGGCGCGAAGGTCGTGCCGTGCGTGGCGGCGAGACCGGAGAATCGCTGCGGTGCCGCGACCACGGTGGTGTGGCCGCGCCGGTCGAGTTCGGTGGCGAGGGTGAGGAACGGCTGGATGTCGCCGCGGGTGCCGAGGGTCAGGATGAGGACTCGCACGGTGGTCTCCTCCGGTCAGCGCTGATCGACGTGCCGACCAGGCTTCCCGGCTCACCCCGGCCGAGCTTACGCCGTTTCACGGGCCGGGGACGGCCGCTGGTGCGCGCATCCAGCGCTGGCCGCGACCGAGGGCCGCGCCGAAGCCGATCAGGATCAGGTATCCGGGCGTGTCCGCGAGACCCGGGACGACGAGAACGGCGAGCACCACGGCACCCGCGGTGACGGCGAGGACCACGCGCCGGTCGGCGACGAGGGCGGCGTGCACACCGACGGCGACGGCGTTGAGTACGACCGGTGCGGCGAGGTCACCAGGTCCGAGCAGTAGGGCATCGACCAGGGCGACGGCGGCTACGAGAGCCATGCCGCGAGCCGTCGCCACCACGAGGCGTGACGCTGATGATCCGTGGGTGAGGGACATGTCTGCAGCCTTCGTCGAGGGGAGTGCCGTACGACGATCTCAGCGCGGAGACGACGTGAACGTCAGTGGGCGTGACGCCGTCTCCACGCGGATCTGGTTCTTCTTCACGGTTTCGTGACGCGGCCGGTCAACCGGCCAGATCCCGCCGCCGGTACGCGACCGCGCCGACGGCCGACAGGGCCACCGCGATCATGACCATGGCCCCGGTCGCCGTCCAATCGGCCGAGGCCAGCGGTACCGGGGCCAGGTGCGCGAACGGGGACAGGCCGACGACCCAGTCCGGTGCACCGATGCTGTCGGCGGTCACCTTCCACAGGAAGCCGCCCGTGGCGGGCAGCGCACCGGCGAGCGCGGTGAGCCGCGGTGCGGCACCGAGCGCGAGGACGGCCGCGCCGAGGCTGAGCGCGACGATCGGCAGCGTGTTGAAGGTGCCGGCCAGTGCGTCACCGAGCGGCAGACCGCCGCCGGTCGCGGCGACACCGGCCCAGGTCGCGGCGGCGGCGACGCTCACCAGCACCAGCGCGCCACCGGCGGTGACGCCGGCCTCGGCGCCGAGCAGCCGCAGCCGGGCGAGCGGGCCGGCGGCGATCAGCGTCAGGCGGCGGTCGGTCTCGGCCGCGGCGTACGCCGCCATCCGTACCGCGGCGAACGCCCCGACGGGGACCGCGAGCAGCGCGAAGATGGTCGCGGTGAAACCGGTGACCGTGTGCAGGCCGGCGAATCCGGCCTGCGCGGCGGTGTCCGCGAACACGGTGTTGTCGGCCAGGAACTCGGTCACCGATACGGCGGTCATGCCGATCAGCAGGAAGTAGGCCAGGATGCCCGCGGACCACGCCACCACCGGCGCGGCCGCCCGGCGGACCGCGAACGCCCCCACACCGGTCAGCCCCCACGGGCGCGGTGCCCTGCTGGTGGCGACGGCGACCAGTCCGCCGCCGACATCCCGCCGACCGGCTGCGGCGACCGCCGTGGCGGCGACCAGACCCGCCGCCGCCATGAGGATCAACACCGGCAGAAGAGCATTGTGATGGTACGGCGTGCTGAGCCCGATCAGACCGAACGGTGACAGCCAGCGCAGCCACCCGAGCCCGGTCATGCCGTCGCCGGCCATCCGGATCAGCAGACCGGCGCCGAGCACCGCGATCACCGTTCCGGTGGCCGGCGCGCGGGCCGGGAAGACCTGCGCGGCCAGCCCGGCGGCGGCGACGGCGAACAGCCCGAGCGCGGCCAGCCCGGCCCCGTGCACCAGCGCGCCCGTGCGGTCCGGGCCGCCCGCCACCCACAGCACGGCAGCCACGGCGGCGCCCGCTCCGGCCGGCACCGAGGCGATCACCGCCAGGTGGCGGGCGAGCGCGGCGCGGGGCGGGACCCGCCCGGCGAGCAGCACGTCCCAGCGGCCGGCATCCTCCTCGCCGCGGGTGACGCGGGTGGTGGCGAGCGCCGACCAGACGCCGATGATGACGGCGAGCACGGTGCCGATCCGCCAGACGGTGAAGCCGCCGGCGGTGTCGAGCGCGTACGGCGTGCCGAACAGCGTCCGGATCGCCGGGTTCGTGGCGATCGCGTCCAGGCTCGCGGCCGCGGCCGGGTCCGCCATGACGGAGGCGTAGGTGCCGGTGACCAGGGCCGGCATCCCGGCCGCGAGGCCCAGCACGATCAGCCCGCCGCGCCGGACCTGCCGGGTCGCCAGCCCGGTGACGGCCCGGCCGGGCGCGGGGTGCACGACCGGTGTCGCGGCGGTCATCGGCCCTGCTCCGCGCCGTAGTAGTCGAGGAACATCTCCTCCAGGCTCGGCTCCCGCACCGTGAACGCGGTCACCTCCGCGCCGGCGAGCGCCCGCAGCGCGGGCGCGGGCGGGCCGGTCAGCGCGAACCGCAGCCGCCCGTCCCCGCCGTCGGCCAGGCCGTCGATGCCGGGCACGGCGTCGAGCGCGGGAGCGGCACCGGTGTAGGCGACCGTCACCTCGGCCCGGTGCAGCGCACGCAGCTGCGGCACGGAGGCGACCTCGACGAGCCGGCCGGCACGCAGGATCCCGACCCGGTCGCACACCGCCTCGACCTCGGCCAGCTGATGGGAGCTGAGGAAGACGGTCTGCCCGCGATCGCGGGCCTCGCGCACGGCGGTGCGGAACTCGCGTTCCATCAGCGGGTCGAGTCCGCTGGTCGGCTCGTCCATGATCAGCAGCGGCGCCCGAGTCGCGAACGCCGCGACGAGTGCGATCTTCTGCCGGTTGCCGGTGGAGTACGTGCGGGCCGGCTTCGACGTGTCCAGCTCGAAGCGGCCGATCAGCTCGTCACGGTAGCCGAGGTCGGTGCCGGGCCCGGTGGCCGCCAGCAGGTGCAGGATCTCCGCGCCGGTCAGCCGGGGCCAGAGCGCCACATCCGCCGGTACGTACGCCAGGTGCCGATGCGCCCGTGCGGTGTCCGCGGCGTCCACGCCGGCGATCGAGGCGTGTCCGGCCGTCGGCCGGGCGAGGCCGAGCAGCATGCGGATGGTGGTGGACTTCCCGGCGCCGTTCGGGCCGAGGAAGCCGAACACCTCTCCGGCCGGCACGTCGAGCGTCAGGTCATCGACGGCGGTCAGCCGTCCGTACCGTTTGGTCAGGTGGTGTGTGCGCAGCACGAAGCCGGCCATCGCGGGAGTCCTTCCGGTCGCAGAACGGATCATGACCGCCGACCAGACTTCCCGGCACACCTGAGGCTGACCGTACTCCTGCCACCGTCGTACGGGAAGGCCGCGGCCTGTTCCGATCGGCTGCGGCTGCGGATCGTCCACGGCCATGCCGCACGGGCGGACGTGGCCGCCGGTGAACTGACCGCCCGGGTCGAGACCGCGCGCGGGCAGAGCCTGCTGCTGCGCGCCGGCGAGTTGCTGTCCCGCGCCGAGCCGTCCTCGCGCTGATCTGGGCGAACTCGCCCTGGCCGGGCTTGACGCTGCGCGCTAGGCTGACCAGAAGACGGATTCAGTCAGTCAGTCAAACCCTGAGGCAGTGATGGCCGGCACGAAGGCGACACAGGTCCTGGACGCGGCGGAAACGCTGCTGATGCGGTTCGGCTACCGCCGCACCACGATGGATGACGTCGCCCGCACCGCCGGCGTGGGCAAGGGCACCGTCTATCTCTACTGGCCCACCAAGTCGGAGCTGTTCGGCGCCGTTCTCACCCGGGAGACGACGCGTACGCTCGCCGAGCAACTCGCGGCGCTGAGGGCCGATCCCGCCGAGGCCCGGCTGCACCGGCTGATCCGTCACTCGTTCCTGCAGACCATGCGCCGCCCGCTGGCCCGGTCGTTCGCCGTCCAGGACCACGACGTGATGGGTGACCTGCTGACGACGGCCGGATCAGGCGCGGGCTTCCTGGCCGGCAAGGTCGACACCACGGTGCGGTACCTCACCGTCCTGCACCGGCACGGGCTGCTGACCGACGACCCGGTCACCGACCCGAGCGTGCTGCACCGGCTGTCCGCCGTCGTGCTCGGCAGCTTCCTCCTCGACACCACACCCGGCCTGTACGGTCTCGGCCTCGACGCGCAGGCCGACGCACTCGCCACCACCGTCCGCCGCGCCTTCGAACCCGCCACGGACCCGTCCGCGACGACGCTACGGGACGCCGCGGCAGAACTGATCGCACTGTGCGAGCGCTGGGAGGCGGACCTGGCTCGCACGTTGCCGGGCGTATGAACGCCCGAGACCCCCACCGGTGCACCGCGCAGAAGGGAACCCGCCGTGACACAGGTCAAAGTCGTGCTACCGGACGCCATGGAGACGTCGCTGATCATGTTGTACGGGCTGGCCATGGACGCCCGCGCCAACCCGTCGATCCTCGGTGACTCGATCGCCGCGCACGCCTGCGACCGGGTCGACTACGACTTCACCCGGCTCCGCTCGCCCCTCGTCTCGCCGAAAGACATGAGCGTCAAGGTCGCCGCGCGCGCCGCGTTCTTCGACGCCTGGACCAACGACTTCCTCGCGGCGCACGACGAGGCGACCGTGCTGCATCTGGGCGCGGGCCTGGACTCCCGGGTGTGGCGCATCGCCCCCGGGCCCGGCGTGCGGTGGTACGACATCGACCTTCCCGGCGTCGTCGACGCCCGACGCGACCTCTTTCCCGATCACGCGAACTATCAGCTGATCGCGGCATCCGTGACCGAGCCGGGCTGGCTGGACCGGATCCCGTCCCGGCCGCCCGTCCTGGTCATCGCCCAGGGCCTCACCATGTATCTGCCACCCGACGACGGGCGGGCATTCTTCCGCCGGATCACCGAGCACTTCGACCACGGCACCGTGATCCTCGATACCCACAGCAGGCTGGGCGTGCGGATGGTCAACGGCATGCTCAAACGCCAGTTCGGCGCGGCACTGCTGCGCTGGGCGATCGACGACCCCCGCGAACTCGAACGGGCCTGCCCGCGGCTGCGCTGCACCGACGTGGTCAGCGCCACCTCCCCGGCCGTCGTCGACGGGCTCCCCGCCGGCGCCGCGCCGCGCGGCTCCCGCTTCTTCGCACGCCTCGCCACGCTGATCCCCCCGATGCGTGACCTCAGCGCACACGTCCGGTACGAGTTCGGGACCGGCCCGGCCGTCACGTCCTGAGCATGGCGGCGTCGTACGTCTTCCGGTGCGTGTATCTGCGCACGGAAGACGTGAGGCGAAGTCGGACAGTGGCAGCCCGTGGCGTACCGCGACGGGGCTTTCCTGCATTCATTACACGATCGGGCGGAGACGGTCTACGCTCTCCCCACAGGTCGTAGCGCGGAGGAGTGCCGGGAAGTCTGGTCGGCGCGGGAGCGCGTGTGCGTACGATCCGACGGCCTTCGGGTGTGTTCCTCGCCGGGGCGGCTGCCCCGCTCGTGCTGCTGGGCGGTCTGCTCGCCGACGGGGTGACCCGCGCCGGCTATGCGCCGATCCGTCATGGTGTGAGCCAGCTGACGCTCGGAGATCGTGGCGGGACGGCGCGGCTGCTGTTCGTCGTGTGCGGTGCGCTGCTGACCATGGCGGCGCTGACCGGAGCCCGGCGCCGGCGGTACGGGCCTCGGTGGCAGTGGCGTCTGCTGGTCCTGACCGGGGCCGGTCTGATGCTTGCCGGTCTGTTTCCCACCGACCCCGCGCTGGGATACCCACCGGGCGCTCTCGACGGTGTCAGTATGTCCGGAGTGGTGCATCAGGTCGGTGGCACGATGCTGTTCGGCGGTGTGACGGCGGCGGCCGTCGTAGCGGGCCGGTCGGCGCGGCGGCGGGGAGAACGACGGTGGGCGACGGTCTGCTTCACCGTGGCGTGCGCGACGGCAGGCCTTGCCTGCGCGGCCGGAGTGGTGTTCCGGCTGATGCAGCGGGACATCGTCGGCCGTGGACCCGCAGGACTGCTGGAGCTGCTGTCGATGGGCTGCGGGCTGTGCTGGGTCGCCGGCGTGATGGTGCATGATCCATCGCCGCAGGCCCGGATCCCGGGGTGACGGCGGGAAGGACGGTGCACCGCTGTCGTCATCGGACTGTCATGATCCGGATCGGGCTTCGCCACACGGTTTGGCCGGCAATGTACCGGCAACACGGTGTTCATCAGCCATTGACATTGATTGAGCCGGATGGTTAGCGTGAGAGCGCTCTCGCGCATTGATGGCTCGCGTTGCTTGTCCAGGAAGAGCACTCCCGGTTGCCCCGGGTCGGGAGTGTCCGTCGTCCACTCGCCGTGCCCGGCCGCGGAGTCGCCCCAGGCATGGCGTCGATCCGTAATCCCCGACGGAGAGACGAGGCTCCCGACATGAAGATCAGGAATGCAGGTTTCGCGGACCGAGCGCTGTCACGCAGCCGGCGCCTCATGGTCCTCCTCACCGCGGCCGTCACTGCACTGGCCGGCAGCGTGGTCATCCAGCAGCAGCCCGCATACGCCGCGTGGAACCTCGTGTGGGCCGACGAGTTCAACGGTTCCGGCGCACCCAGCAGCGCCAACTGGAACTACAACGTCGGCAACGGCCTCAACCCCGGCCTCAATGCTTTCGACGGCTGGGGCAACGGCGAGTGGGAGTGGTACCGCCCCGAGAACTGCACGCAGTCCGGCGGCAACCTCGTGATGCGTGCCAACTGGCTCACGACGCCCCTCACGGTCAACGGCCGCAACTTCTACCAGACGTCGTGCCGGATGACGACGGACACGAAGAGGTCCTTCCAGTACGGCCGCATCGAGGCGCGCATGGCGCTCCCGACCGCCACCGGCTCGTGGCCGGCTTTCTGGATGCTCGGTGACGCGTGCGACGAGACGTCCACGAGCGCCTACAACCCGGCGCAGACCTACTACGACCGCCTGCCCACCAACTGGGCCAGTTGCGGCGAGGTCGACATCATGGAACACGCGAACGCGAACGCCACCGTGACGAACAACATCTTCTGGGATCTCCGGACCGGCGTGTTCCCGTGGACAGCGGGTCAGAACGCCAACTACGCCGCGAACCCCGCCGTCAACAACGCCGCGGCCTTCCACGTCTATGCGATCGAGTGGACAGCCGCGCAGATCCGCTGGTACGTCGACGGCGTGCAAACGCACGTGATCGACACGACACCGGCGACCTTGGAGGAGTTCCGCAAGCCGTTCCATGTCATCTTCAACCTGGCGCTGGGCGGAACGTACCCCGGACAGAACCCCGTGCAGAGCCAGTTCCCGCTCACCGCATCGATCGACTACGTGCGTTACTACCAGGACAGATGAGGCACGACGCCCGCGCACGAGCTGGTGGCCGGCGTCCTGCCGTGGTCGGTGCCGGCCCGGCCGTGCCGGGAGGCGGCCGGGATCGCGGCACGCCGGGGCTTCCGCGGGCACGCCCGGGATCTCGCGCGCCGAGTCAGCGGAACCCGGTCAGCGTCAGCAGGACGTGACCGGCCGCGGTCAGCGGGAGGGCGAGCAGCAGCGCGAGCCCGCGCTGCGACCAGGACCGGCCTGCCAGCAGGGTGAGCACCACCCCGGAAACGATCAGGATCGCGGCGTACGCGATGAGGTCCGGGGTGTCGTAGGACGGGTTGCCGATCCGCATGATCTGCATCGTGGCCTCGGCGAACAGCACCGCGCCCGGCACGGCGACGGCGGCCGTGCGCAGCGGGCCGTCGGTGCGCGCGAGCACGCCGGCCGCGCCGAAGACGGCGCCGGCCACGACGCCCAGCCCCATCCAGAGCAGTGCGGCCGCGCCGTACATGTTCGCCGGGTCGTCGTGCTGGATCAGCGTGGCCGCGAGGTAGTAGCTCGGCACCGCCACGACCAGGCAGACGATCGCGCCGGCGATGCCGGCCGCCGCCGTCCACCGGTTACGGAAGGTGAGCAGGAACGCCACCACGGCCCAGACGGCGATGGAGTTGCCCAGCCCGCCGAACGGGAACGGCACGTACTTGATCCATATGAAGTCGAGGGTGCCCAGGAGCACGCCCGCGACTGGAGCCACCACGGCCACGTTCCGTCTGATCGCCACGATCGCTGATTCTAGGAACCGGACTCCTCCCGCGGATCCGGCCGTGGACGGAGCGCGCGGACCGGTGATCCGCCGAAAGGCAGACCGTCCGCCGCCGGTGCTAGTCCCGGTGGCGGAGGCGGCGGCGGGAGTTCCGATCGCCGGGGGAGGGCGGGGCGCCCGCGGACGCGAACACTGGGCGTGACGCTCCAGAAAGCAGGTTCCGTTGTTCGCACATCTCTCCGGCCGCGCCACCGCGGCCGTCTTCGTCGTGCTCGTCCTCGCCGTGTCCGCGGGTACGGCCACCGTCGCCGGCGGGCTGATCCTGGCCCTGTCGCCCCTGCTGGTCACGCTTGTGATGATGCTCGTCGTGACCCGGGACGGATATTCCCGCGCCGGCTGGCGGTGGCTCGGACTGCCCCGGCCTGGGCTGCGATTCTGGCCGGCGGCGGTGCTCACGACCGCGGGCGTGTCGCTGCTGGCCGCCGGCGCGGTGGTCGCGCTGGGGCTGGCCCGGTTCACGCCGCCGGGCGGGGAGTGGGCCGTCGACCTGCTCGTGCTGTGCATGACCGGGCCGGTGCTGGCCTTCGCCGAGGAGATCGGCTGGCGCGGCTACCTGCAACCCCGGCTGGACTTCCTCGGCGAGCGGGCGGCGATGCTGGCCGTCGGGCTGGTCTGGGCGGCGTGGCACCTGCCGTACATCGTGCTCACCCCGCACTACCACGCGGACGGGGCGCGGTGGCTGGTCCTCCCGCTGTTCACCGGCTCGGTGATCGCCTTCTCGTTCCTGGCCGGGCGGTTGCGGTCGGCGTCCGGCAGCGTGTGGCCGGCGGTGCTGGCTCACTTCGCGCACAACGCCTCGCTCGCGATGCTTGGCACGCATGTCGTCGCGACGGATCACCCGGTCCTGGTCAACGAGTATCTGACCGGGGACACCGGCCTGTTCGTGCTGCTCGGCACGGCCGCGTGCGCGGCGCTGCCGTGGCTCAGCCGGGCTACGACATCGTCTGCGCGGCGATGACGGCCTGCACCCGGTCACGCAGCTCGAGCTTGCGGAGCACCGCGCCGAGGTGGGTCTTGACCGTCGACTCCGCCACGCACAGCCGGGCCGCGATCTCCGCGTTGGTCAGGCCGAGACCGACCGCGGCCAGGATCTCCCGTTCCCGCCGGGTGAGCCGGTGCAGGCCGGCGGGGCGCGCCGGCCGGGGCGCCGGCGGCGGCGCGGCCAGCAGGAACGAGTCGATCAGCCGGCGGACCAGGCGGGGCGCGACCGGCGCGTCGCCGGCCGCCGCGGCCCGGACGGCCGCCACCAGCTCGGCGGCACCCGCGTCCTTGAGCAGGTAGCCGGCCGCGCCCGCCCGGAGCGCGGCGACCAGCAGGTCATCCGCGTCGAAGGTGGTCAGCATGACGACGCGCGGCGGGTCCGGCACGGCCATCAGCCGCCGGGTGGCGGTGACGCCGTCCATGCCCGGCATGCGGATGTCCATGAGGACGACGTCGGCGCGCGAACCGGGGTCGCGCAGCCGGTCGATCGCCGTCTGCGCGTCCCCGGCCGCGCCGACGACGTGCAGGTCCGGCGCGCTGTCCAGGATCAGCGCGAACCCGGTGCGCACAAGTTCCTGATCGTCGACGAGGAACACCCGGATGCTCATCGGTGGCGCTCCGGTCCGGCGCGGGCGGGCGTACCCGCGAAGGCTCGTGGAATGTCGATCTCGACGGCGAACCCGTGTCCCGGCCGGGGACCGGCGGTCAGCGTCCCGTCCAGGACGTGGAGCCGGTCGCGCAGGCCGGTCAGCCCGTGACCCGGGGGCGCGGGTGCCGACGGTCCCGCGCCATCGTCCTCGATCCGCGACACGACGGCGTCACCGCGACGGGCGACGGTCAGCCGGGCCGTGGCCCCGGGGCCGGCGTGCTTGAGAACGTTCGTCAGCGCCTCGCGGATCGTGCGGAACACCGCGAGGCGTACCGGTGCGGGAAGGTCGTCGAACCAGGCGGGCACGCGCCCGTGGACCGGGAGCCCGGCGGCGCGGACCGCGTCGATCAGCTGTCGCGCGTCCCGCCGGCCGACGGTGGGGTCGTCGGCGAGGTCCGGCCGGTGCAGCATCTCGATGACGCCGCGCACGTCGGCCAGCGCCGAGCGGGCCGTGCCGGCGATGGTGGCCAGGACCGCGCCGGCGTCGGCCGGGGCGTGCGCGCCCGCATCGGCCTGCACGATCACGACGGTGAGCGAGTGCGCCACGATGTCGTGGATCTCCGCCGCGGCCGCCGTCCGCTCCCGCAGGCGGCGGTCACGCTCCAGGCTTATCCGCGCTTCGTGCAGCGCGTGCCGGTTGGTGCGGCCGCCGCGCACCAGCTCCCCGATCACCCAGATCAGCACCGCGCAGATTGCGAGCGTCACGCCGATGACCAGCGCGTTGCGCAGGTACTGCGGCGGCGTGCTCCACCGCAGGCCGCCGGCCAGGCAGCCGGTCACGGCAGACCCCAGAGCCAGCAGGCGTACGCGTGCCGACATCACCCGCGCGGCCACCGTGTAGACGACGATCGCCTGGGCGGCGTTGGCGGGCAGCGGGATCGGCACGACCAGCAGCTGCACGGCGAAGATCACGGCCGACCATCCCAGCACCGCGGCCGGGAACCGTCGCCGGACCGCCAGCGGGACGATCGTGGCGGTGGCCACGGCCAGGCCGGTCACGCCCGCGACCAGGGCGCTGGACAGGCCGAAGACCAGCCAGACCAGGCCGGTGAACAGCACGTCCAGCAGCACCGGCCGCCGGCGTGCCCACCGGTCGGCGCGGGCCGCGAGGAACGTGTGCTGCTCCACGGTCTCTCCATCACGGTACGGCTGGCCGGGCCATGATCCCGGAGGGCCGCATCAGCCTAGGTCCGGCCGGCGCCGGTTCTCTCCCCGATCAGCGCCAACATGCCCATCCGGACTTCCGCGATCTCCTCGGTGCAGAGCAGACCGAGGAGATCGGGGTCGTCGCGGCCAGGGCGGCGTGGTGGGGTAGGCGACGGGCCGGCCGGGGTGTCGGCCGGCCCGTGGCGAACGTGTCTCAGTTGCCCCAGAAGATGTAGTTGGCGTTGTAGGGGACGCTGGTCTTCTGGCCGTCGGTGCAGGCAGTGGACGGGGCCACGCCTCCGAAGGTGTTCATTCGCTGGATGTGGGTCACCGTGCTGAGGAATCCCGTTCCGGTGTGGGTCTTCACCTCGAGCAGTAGCTCGGGGATCGCGCCGGGGACCGGTGAATTGGCTACCGGGGCGGCGGTGATCAGGGAGCCGTCCGAGGTGGACTGCCAGCTCGGCCCGCCGAAGTGGTGGATCTTGCGGTTGGCGCCGTCGTAGAGTTCGGCCTCGGGGGTCGAGGAGCCGGTGAAGGTGCCGCCGGAGCAGGTGTAGGTCTGGGTGCCGTTGCCGACCACGAACTGGCCGATGATGGTGAGGCCGGCCGGTGGCTGGAGCGACGGGCCTTCGGCGGCGGAGGCCTGGTAGGTGACCGCGGAGACGCCTGCCGCGACAACGGCGGCTGCAACGAAGGCCATCTTCCGCTTCGGTGTGCGCATGCGTATGGGTACGTACTGCCGGCTTCGATGGATCAACCGCGTGCCCCATGAACGGCGATTTTTCGTAGAGCGTCGCCGTATCCATGGCTGGGCCGCCGGCCCGCCGGGCCTCCCCGGTGGTGCCGGCGCGCAGGTATGAACGCGGCCCGTCCGGTACGCCACCACCCGGACCGGGCGCGAGGACGGGACGGCACCCGGCGACCGCTCAGGCCGGCTGCGGGCCGTACGCCGCCGTGAACGTCTCCAGCGCGGCCGCCGCGATCTGTTCCTGCTGATCGGTGCGAACGATCCGGAGGCGATGCGCCGGCACACCGACGAGTGCCGCCGGACGGCCACTCGGTTCGCCGCCGATCCGTCGCAGCAGATCGCCCGGCTCTCCGGTACCGAGCTGTGCGACCTGGTGACCGGCGCCGACCACCTCTTCGTCAACGACCATGAACCGGCGCTACTGCGCGACAAGACCGGCTGGACCCAGGAACTCCTGCTGGAACGGGTCGGCACCCTCGTCGTCACGCACGGCGCCGCCGGTGCCAGCCCCATCCGGGCCGGCATCGACGCGCTCCAGGTCCCCGCCGTGCCGGACGTGGACGTGGTCGACCCGACCGGCGGCGGCGACGCCTTCCGCGCCGGATATCCGGCCGGCCTCGCGCACCGGCTCCTC
The DNA here is from genome assembly GCF_000717135.1 of Catenuloplanes japonicus. GTDB lineage: Bacteria > Actinomycetota > Actinomycetes > Mycobacteriales > Micromonosporaceae > Catenuloplanes > Catenuloplanes japonicus. Next base: position 16,745 of record NZ_JNXY01000024.1, on the reverse strand, counting down.
CCGGAACGCGCCGCACAGCTCGGCTGCGCGCTGGCCTCGGTGGTCCTGGAGACCGTAGGGACCCAGGAATGCCGGATAGAGCCGCGCGATCTCGTCTCCCGGCCCGGCTTCACCTACGGCCGCCGCTGCGTCGACGAGATCGCGCCACTCATCGCGTGGTCCACCACGGGCGGCCCATGACCGGCACCCGGATCTGCTCGCTGCCCGACCGTCCTGGTCTCAGGGACGGCAGGGCCGGGCAGGTTCCGTGACCGACGGCGGAACCGGTCGGAGTGCCGGCTGGGGGCCGAGGAGAGCGCGAGTGCTAGAGAACCAGGTCCTCCGCTTTCGCGGAGGCTCCCGAATCGAACGGAATAGAAGGAAGCACTCGCATGGCCTCGGCCCGCGCCGATTACTCAAGGATCAGCCTACTGAGCCGGTCCAGTGCATTAAGCCTTACTCGGGGATCAGCTCGCCGAGCCGGTCCAGCGTGTAGGCGTCGGAGCCCTCCGGCAGGCCGTCGGGGGCGGTGAGGCCGAGGAACGTGACCGGCGCGTCGGGCAGGCGGCCGTCCCACGGGTGGACCTCGGTGCCGGCCGCCGACCAGAGGTCGACGAGGTAGGACACGGTGAGATAGCGTCGCGCGGCGATCGCCCGTACCCTGTCGGCGGTGGTGAATGTGGTGTCCTCCACCTGGTTGAATGCGGGCCGGCCGGCCAGGTGGAGGTGCGTCCAGAGCGCCTGCCAGCCGTGCTCGCCGCGGGCGAACACCACCGGAAGCGCGGTCCGGCCGGCACCGCGCATCTGTGAGCGGGCCCGCACGGTCCGCGGGTCGAACGGGGCGCCCCGCTGGTCCTCGGCACGGGTCTGGTAGCCGAACATCGACTCCGCCACGTCGTCGAACGACTCGCCGGCGTAGATGTGGACCTGCGGCACCACGTAGCCGTCGCCGCCGGTCAGCGGCACGTCGATGAACTCGGTGGCGCCGTCCTCTGCCTCGGTGATGTCGCCGGAGTGCGTGATGCCGGCGTGGTGGAAGTTCGTCCAGGAGACCTGGCCGGTGGCGTGGAACGTGTCGTCGAGCAGCAGCACGGACAGGTCGTAGTCGGTGCGGCGTTCGCGCTGCCGCCAGTACGTGAAGAAGCGCAGCAGCTCGCCGTCGACCCGCGCCCGGGACCCGCGCGGCAGCACCCCGAAACCTGACTCGGTGGCCTTGCCGGACAGCGGCAGCGCCACGTCCAGCACGTCCGGGTCGACGAGCAGCGGGCGCTCGGGCGTCATCAGCCGGGCGCCGATCTCCGCGTCGAGGCGTGCCGTCAGGTCCGTGACCAGCGCGGCGGGCAGCGGCGGGCGCGTGTCCGGACCGACCCAGGAGCGTCGCGCACGGCTGGCGTACATCCGGGCAGGTTCGGGCGCCAGACGGTTGCCGACGTGCTCCCGCAGCGAGCAGAGCACCCGCCCGGATGCGGTGCCGAGCGCGCCGAGCACCGCGTCGGTCACGGCGCCGCGCTCGTCCGCGGAGGCCTGGCGCAGCAGCCGGTCCGCGGAGCGCAGGAGCAGACCGGGCGCGGCGGACAGCACGGTCGCGGCCTTCCCGACCGCGCCTTCCCGCATCGCGGCCTCCGCGCGACCGGCGATGCCGGGGACGCGGCGCTCGCCGCGCGCGACCGTGAACACCTCGTGCGCGTGCGGCCACTGGGCGTGCTCGTGCGGGTGCAGGCGCTCGCCGAGCCGCTTCCACCGCTCCGCGTACGCCCCGACGTCGCCGAGCTTGGCCGGGCTCGCGGCCACGACCTCGTGCAGCGCGGCCAGCAGCACCCGGCGCTCCCGGCGGGGAAAGGCCCGGAACCGCGTGGGTACGGCCAGCGACACGTCGCCGCCGGAGACCTGGCAGGCCAGGCGCAGCACGTCGGTGACGGTGTCCACCGCGACCAGCGGGCGGCCGAGGACCAGGCGGACGCCGTTGAGCACGGCACGGTTCTCCCGCACCGGGATCGCGTCCGGCTGGGTGCCGTCCGCGCAGAGCACCGCGAGTTCGCCGAGGAGCGCCAGGTCCGCCTCGCCGAGCGGCGTGGTGCTGCCGGCCAGCGACAGGTAGAGCCGCTCCGCCTCCACGTCGGCGGCGTCGCCGAGGTGCAGCACGGTCAGCCGGTCCCCGGCGGAGGCGATCAGTGCATCGTGGACGGACAGCATCTCCGCGTACGTGTGCCGGTAGGTGCCGTACCCCGGCAGCTCCAGCAGGTTGATGCCGGTGAGGTCGTGTGGCGCGTCGGCGCCGCTGAGCACGGCCGCGCGCAGCCGTTCCAGCCAGAACTCCACCGTGTCCGGCACGCCGTCCGGGAAACCGATGAAGTAAGCGTTGTGCTGCACGTGGTCGCCGACCAGCTCGCGCACCGCGGACACCACGGTGGAGGCGAGGTCCATCGCCGGCCCGTGCGCCAGCGCGCCGACGTGCGCCAGCAGCGCCTGCGACGCGGAGAAGCCGGCGTCGAGCAGCGCCGCGTCCAGCTGGCGGGCCACCGCCGTGCCGTCGCCGGCCTCACCGGTGCTCGCGGGCACCCGGAGGGTCTTCTGGATGATCAGCTTCTCGAGCACGAGGCCCTCCTCACGGGCGGTGGCGAAGTGGGCCGCCGGGGACTCGAACCCCGAACCATTCGGTGAAATTGGAGAAGGAAGCGCATCCATGGCCGCCGAGGCGGAGTGCCGACGCGCTAAACCAGTCCGAATGCTCTACCAGTTGAGCTAGCGACCCGATGTCGATCATCACACGTGCCTGATGGGCCGGTCCAACGAGTTTCGGCGGCCTACGGACCCGTATGGATGAATCGGCTCCAAGCACTCGGATTCCGCGGGTAGTCCTTGCGCAGGCGGATCAGCACCTCGTGCAGCGCGGTCGCCGCGCCGGACGCGTCGTGCAGCGTCCCGCCGTGCCGCAGCCGTGCGTAGAGGCGCTTGGCGACGATCCGGGCGATGCCGTCGCCGACGCTCCACTGAGTGCCCACGACGTGGCGCCAGCCCGCATGGTGCATGGCCGCGGACAGGGTGATCACCTCGTCGAGCGCGGCCACGCCGCCGGTCGCGGTCTTGCAGGCGGAGAGGAACGCGAACTCGCCGCCCGGCCACTGCCGTCCGGCCAGATCGGCGACGGTGACGAGACCGGCGTCGCGCCAGTCGTGGGGGAGCAGGCCGCCGTCCGCGGGGAAGTCCAGGTTCTGCGTGCCGTGGCAGGACACGTGCAGCCAGCGGTGCCTGGCCAGCTCGGTCAGGACCGAGTGCCGGGTGGCCGCCGGGCCGCGCAGCACCGTGGTCGCCTCGCCGGCGAGCAGGCCGGCCTCGGCGGCGGCTCCGGGCAGCGGGCTCTGCCCGGGTGTGTCGGGCAGCGCGATCACCAGCAGGTGCTCCGGGGCGGCCGCCGCCGTGGTGCGCGATCGTGTCTCGGCGAGCGCCCGCAGCGTGGGCGTGTAGGAGGAGACCACGCGGTCCAGCACCGACTCGCCGGTGCCGTGATGCCCGGCCGCGTGCAGTGGCAGCAGCGTGAGCGGGCCGGTCGGACACCACCAGAGCCGGGATGCGGTGACCGTGTCCAGGATCGGCGCTACGACGCGATCCCACAGCCATTCGAGAGTGGACGTCACGGCCTGCTCCAGCGCGGGCCCGCCCGTCAGGCCGTGCAGATAGTCGTTGGCCTGTGCGATCACCTCATGGTCGCGCAGGTCCGGCAGCGGGATCACCCGCACTCCGCCGGCCGTGAGGACCAGCGCGTCACAGCGCCACGCGCTGATCACGATCGACACCACCGGCCCGTCGTCCTGGCCGGGCAGCAGCGTGTCCAGCGCCGGCGGCAGGAGGAAGCGCGACGGCCGGGGAAACCGGTCGGTGGGCGCCAGCGCGCGTGCTTTCGTGACGAGCGCGTCGAAGCGTTGCGAGGCGCGTAGCCGGGCCGGGAGATCCTGGACCGCGTCCGGGCCGTCCAGCAGCCGCCGGCACTCGTCCAGGCCGTCCGCGAGCTCCGCGTCCACCGAGCGGAGGCCGGACAGGTCGCCGCGCATGCCGGACAGCTGGGTCCAGAACACGCCCCGGCCCGCTTCCAGTAGTTCGACGGCCAGCTCGGGCCGGCCGGCCGCGATCGCGCAGGCGGCGCCGTCGCGCCCCAGGGAGGCGGCGTGGCGGGTCAGCAGGTGATGCTGGTCGGCGTGGTGCAGGCCGGGCCAGGCCAGCAGCGGGAGCATCCGGATCGCCTCGACGTACGGCTCGAGCGCGGCCTCGGGGCCCCGGTAGCGCGCGGTCGTGTCCGCGTACTGGCGGGCCGCGAGGATGCGGGCGCTCACCGGCACGGCCACCGCACGTGCCGCGGTTCGCCAACCGGTGAGCGCGTCGTCGAGGTCGGTCTCGTCCCCGGCGTGCGCGAACCGTGCGCGCAGCTGCGTGCTCAGGTTCGACAGGTAGCCGGACCGGTGCGGGTGGCTCGGCCCGGCCGCGTCGACCGCCCGCCGCGCGAAGACGATCGCCTCGTCGAGGTCGGCCGTGACCCGGGCCCGGGTGAAACGGAAGTACAGCGCGCCCCCGAGGTTGGTCATGACGTTGGTGGCCGCCGGGTCACCGGGCCGGAGCGTGGTGGCGGCCGTGCGGGCTGCCTCGATGCCGTCGTCCAGGTCCCGTTGGTCGTCCGTCTCCTCGAAGCGGCGGATCAGGGTCATGGCGAGGTTCGCGTACCGCGAGGCACGCTCGGGGTCGGCTTCCGAGGTGTCGGCGAGCGCGCGGCGGGCGACCTCGACCGCCTCGTCCAGATGGGTCCGTGCGTCGCCGCGCTCGGCCTGGCGTTCGAGCAGCAGGGCCAGGTTCGATCGCCGTCCGCCGAGGTCCGGGTCCCCGTCCGGGGTCGCGGCCACGGCCTCGCGGGTTATCCGGATGGCCTCCCGCAGGTCGTCGGCCGTGCCGAGATGAGCGGCTCGCAGGGAGAGCGCGTGCCCCAGGTTGGACAGCAACCCGGCCTGGTTCGGGCCGTTGTCCGAGCCAGCGGCCGCCGCCTCCGTCCCGGCCGCGATCGCGTCGTTGAGGTCGGCGAGGTCGCCGCGGTGCTCGTACCGGCGGGTCAGGGCGCCGGCCAGCCGCCCGAGCGTGAGGACACGGTCGGCCGGATCCTGCGCGGCGCTGGTCGCGGCCTCGACGGCCAGGTCAAGGTCGGCGCCGTCTCCCTGGCGTTCGAACCGGTTGCGGAGCAGTTCCGCCAGGTCGGACAGCAGCGCGGTGGTGCCGGAACCGCGCAGCCGCTCCAGGCGGATGCCGATCGCCTCGTCAAGGTTGTCGATGAGCCCTCCCGGACTCCGGTCCCGGCAGGCGCGCAGCGTGTCGTCGAAGCCCGCCACCAGGTCGGCCCGCGACGGGTGGCCGGCCGGCGTCCGTGCGACCGCCTCCCGTCCCAGCGCCGCCGCCTCGGTGAGCTCCGCGTCCGAGCTCCGGAGAACGCCCCGCACCCGCAGCGCGACGCCCAGATTCGACAGCATGACCGCGCGCACGGGGTCATCGTCGCCGGTGGCGTCGACGGCCGCCCGCAGCAGCCCGATGCCCGGTTCCATGGCATCGGCGTCGCGCGCGGCCACGGCCGGTTGAAGCAGCGCCGCGGCCTCCTCGGCCAGCGCCCACGGATCCGCGGGCACGAGATGCCGGAACGGCTGCGGCACCAGGTCCGGGTCGGCCCGTGCGATCAGGCCGAACAGCGTCCGGGCCGCGTGCAGCTCCGCCTCGTCGCCGTTCGCGAGGTGGCGGTACCAGTGGATCTGCCCGGCGAAGAGTGCGACGTCGAACGGTAGCCCGCCCTCCGGTGTGGTGGCGGCCGCGACCAGCTCCCGCAGCTCGGTGTGCGTCCGCGCGGACAGCAACTCCTCGTCGTCGTCCCGCGCGTACGCCTGCATCCGTTCCACCAGAATCGTGAGCAGTTCGGCGGGGGTGTGCGTGGTCATGACGTCGTGTCTACTGAAGACGGTTCCGGAACGGGATCCGTCCAACGGATTCCGCGTGTGCCGGAGTGTCGTAGGTGGCTGATACCTTCCGTTGATGCCGGTGATTGCGATTTCGGACGAGGCTACGGGTGCGGCGAAGACGCCGGCCTGGGCGCTGGAGATCTTCGAGGAGACGGTGCGGCTGGATGAGCTGATCCGGCGCCGGATCTTCCAGGAGGTCGCCGAGTCGGGGACCCGGGCGGATCCGGAGGAGCGGACCCGGGTGACGCTGGAGGCGTTCGGGCGCAACGGGTTCGTGGTGCTGGTGGATGACCGGCAGGTGACGGAGCTGGATGAGGTGATCCACCTGCGGGCGGGGACGCGGGTCACGTTCCTCAAGCTGGTGCCGCTGGTGGGTGGCTGAGATGAGCACGTTCGACGCGGCAGCGCTCATGCGGCTGGTGGCCGGCAGCATCCGGATCATGCAGGAGGACGGCCGCCGGTGCGAGGCGGACAGCAGCGAGCTGCGGCAGTTCACCCAGCATGCGGCCATGGTCTGCGGGTGGGCGCCGGCCGGCACGGGTGCCGCGCTGCTCGCCGCGCTCGCGGACCCGGACGGGCCGTACCCGTTGGTGCCCGTGCAGCGTGAGGTGCTGCCCGAGGTCGTGCGGCAGGGGGAGCGGCTCATCGCGGCGGTGACGGCGCTGGAAGGGGCCGGCGCGGATCACGCCGAGCGGGTGGCCGCGGCGGAGACGGTGACCGGTTTCCTGGACGCCGGCATCGTGAGCAGCGCCTACTACCCGCACGGCGATCAGTGGTTCGCGGCCGCGGACGCCATGCGGTCGCGGGCCCGGGAGGTGCTGCGCGCCCAGCCGCGTGACGTGCGGCAGACGCTGTTCGACGCCTGGACGGTCGTGGACCGCACCGGCTACTTCGGCCGGGAGTCGCTGAGTGTGCTGATCAGCAGCCTGCTGGAGGCCGGCGGTGTGAACGGCCGGGACTGGCTGGACCGGATCGGCCCGTTCTTCGAGCTGTACGTCGGCGACTGGACGTGGCCGGTCATCGACGCGGAGTACGCCGCAGGCCGGCCGCACCCGTGGGGGCTGGCCACCTGGCGGCGGATGACCATCGCGTCCTGGAAGACCGACACCGCCGCGTCGCTGTGGCCGGTGCCGAGCCCGGGGGAGCCGTGGGCCGACCGTGCGATCGCGGAGGTCGAGGCGATGCCGGCGGAGCGGCGGGCGGCCTGGCACGCGCTGCTCACCCACTGTGTGCCGGACAAGGACCAGGCGAAGCCGTCGGCGGCCTGGACGAAGCAGGCGCGCGTGCTGCTGAACGCGGTCGGCGCCGGGGACTTCGCGGCGCGGCTCGACGGCTGGCTCGGGCTGGCCGGCGCGCCACGGTCCGGGCCGGCCCGGACCGTGGCGGACCACTGGGAGTGCAGCTTCGGCGAGGCCTCGCCGCGGATGCCGGACCGGTACAACGTGCGGCTGCTGTCCGGGCTGCTGTGGGTGCGGGCGCTGTGCCCGCCGTCCGAGGACCAGGTGCGCCACCTCGGCCAGCTCGCGGAGAGGGCCACCCGCAAGATCTCCGGGCACGGGCCGGCCAGCCCGAAGCTGGCGAACGCGGCGGTCGCGGCGCTGGCCGGCGCGGACCATCCGGCCGCGGTGGCGCAGCTGGCCCGGCTGGCGTCGCGGTTGACGTACAAGAGCACGCTGCACCTGGTCGAGCGCGGGCTGGACGCGCGCGCGACCGCGCTCGGCATCGGTCGGGAGGACGTCGAGGAGATGGCGCTGCCCGGGTACGGCCTGCCGCTGGCGGACAAGCTCGGCGACTGCGCCTACGAGGTGGAGATCCGGGGCACGGAGGCCACGGTGACCTGGCACAACGCGGCCGGCAAGCAGGTGAGGGCGGCGCCGGCGCAGGTCCGGGCGGACCACCGCGAGGAGTTCAAGGAGCTGACCGCGACGGTCAAGGACATCGGTGCCACGCTGATCGCGACCCGCGACCGGCTGGACGGTCTGCTGCGGCGGGACCGGCGGTGGACCGTCGCACAGTGGCGCGAGCGGTTCCTGGATCACCCGCTCGCCCGTACCCTCGCGAGGCGGTTGATCTGGGTTGTCGACGGCGTGGCCGTCTGCTGGGGTGGCGAGGCGCTGCGCACCGTGGACGACGCCGTGATCGTGCCGGGGGACGACGCGGTCGTGCGGCTGTGGCATCCGGCCGGTGAGGATACGGCCGCGTGGCGCGCGTTCCTGCTCCGGCACGAGATCACGCAGCCGTTCAAGCAGGCGCATCGCGAGCAGTATCTGCTGACGGATGCGGAGCGGGCCACCGGCACGTACTCCAACCGGTTCGCGGCGCACGTGGTCCGGCAGCACCGGATGAACGCGCTGCTGGCGCGGCGAGGCTGGTCCTACGAGCAGTACCGCAACGACGCCTACTGGCGTGAGCCGCCGCGGCTGGCGCTGCCGGACCGGGGGCTGCGGGCCGAGCTGACCGTCGCCGGCGTCGACGAGCGCGACGACATGGTGTGGGACACGATGGCCACCGACCAGCTGCGGTTCATCACGGCCGACAACGAACCGGTGCCGCTGGAGCGGGTGCCGGCCGTGGTGCTCAGCGAGGTGATGCGTGACGTCGACCTGTTCGTGGCCGTCGCCGGCATCGGCAGCGACCCGAACTGGTTCGACGGCGGCCCGCACGGACGGCACCGCGACTACTGGGCGCGGACCAGCTTCGGTGAACTCACGCCGTCCGCGGAGACGCGCCGCGAGGTGCTGGCCGCGCTGGTGCCGAGGCTGGCGATCGCGGACCGGTGCACGCTGACCGACATGTTCCTGGAGGTGCGCGGTGACCTGCACACCTATCGCATCCACTGCGGATCCGGGAACATCCTGATCGCGCCGGACGACCGCTATCTCTGCATCATCCCGGAGTCCGCGAAACGGGCGGCGGAACCGGATCTGTACCTGCCGTTCGAGGGCGACAGCCGGCTCTCCGAGATCATCAGCAAGGCGCTGCTGCTGGCCGCGGACCGGAAGATCAAGGATCCGGTGATCCTCCGTCAGCTCTGAGGCGGCGCTGAAGCGGCGTTGAAACGGCGACGATGACCGGACTGTGAGCGGCCGGGGTTACGGTCGCCCGCATGAGGGTGATACCGCTGACGCTGGGGCCGGGCACGGATCTGAAGCAGGCGCTGCAGGCGGCCGTGCGCACCGAGGGGGTGCAGGCCGCGTGGCTGATGACCGGCGTGGGCAGCCTGCGCCGGATCGTGCTGCGGCTGGACGGGATCCACACGGCCGAGGGCGAGTTCGAGCTGATCTCCGCCTCGGGCACGCTGGCCCCGAACGGGATGCACGTCCACCTCGCGGTCGCCGACCCGCAGGGCGTGCTGCTCGGCGGCCACCTGATGGCCGGGTGCGTGGTGGCGGCGCAGGGCACGGTGGAGGTGGTGCTCGGCGCGGACGACGGCTGGCGGTTCAGCCGGGCGCGTGACCCGCGGACCGGCTTCGACGAGCTGTCCGCGGTGCCGGCCTGAGCGGCCGCACCACCGTCCCCCACACCTGTGCGACCGGCACGCAGCCGAAGTCGCGGGAGTCGACGCTGGCGGCGGCGTTGTCACCGAGCAGCGCCAGCATGCCCGCGGGGACGACGCCGCCGGCCGGCGCGGGATCGCCGGCCAGCCCGGCCACCCGCTTGATGATCCAGTCCATCGGCTGGCCCGGGGCCGCGACCAGCACGATCTCGCCGCGGCGGGGCCGCCGGTCGCGCCGCACCAGCACCCGGTCGCCGTCGCGCAAGGCCGGCTCCATGCTGGGGCCGTCGACGATCACGATCCGCAGACCCATCACGGTACGGCCTCCCGGTAGCCTTCCGCCTGACGGTCGAACAGCCGCGCGTAGTGGCCGCCGGCCCGCACCAGGTCGCCGTGAGCGCCGCGCTCGACCACCACGCCGCCGTCGAGCACCACGATCCGGTCCGCGTCGCGCAGCGCGGAGAGGCGATGGGAGACCAGCACGCTGGTACGCCCCCGCCGGTGCCGGCGCAGCGTCTCGTGGACCTCGTGCTCGGCCTCCGCGTCCAGGCCCGCGTTCGGCTCGTCGCAGACCAGCAGGTCACAGTCGGCGCGCAGCAGGCCGCGGGCGAGCGCGACCCGCTGCCACTGCCCGCCGGAGAGCACCACGCCGGTGGCCGCGCCGCCCTCGTCCTGGTCGGCCCGGAACAGCCTGGTCAGCTGCGTGTCGTAGCCGCGGGGCAGCGCGGCGAGCATGTCGTGCGCGCCCGCGGTGGTGGCGGCCGTGGTGATCCTGGCCCGGTCGTCCAGCGCGTCGGCGTCGCCGAGGCCGACGTTGTCGGCCGCGGACAGCTCGTAGCAGGCGAAGTCCTGGAACACCGCGCCGATCCGGGCCCGCAGCGTGGCCGGGTCGAGCGTGGTGAGGTCCACGCCGTCCCACAGGATCGTGCCGCGCGTCGGGTCGTAGAACCGGCACAGCAGCTTCACGATCGTGGACTTCCCGGCGCCGTTGCGGCCGACCAGCGCCACGGACTCGCCGTACGGGATCGTGATCGTCACGCCGCGCAGCACCCACGGATGGTCCGGCGAGTACCGGAACCACACGTCCCGCAGCTCGATGCCGCGACGCAGCGGCCCGGCGGCGGCCGCGTCCGGGGCGACCGGCAGGTCCGGCCCGGCCGTGACCACGTCCTGGTGGTGGCGGAACAGCAGCAGGTGCTGGTGGGCGGCCGCGACCTGGGTGACCAGCACACCGAGCGCGGCCTGCACGCCAGCGACCGCACCGGCGAACATGGCGATGTCGCCGACCGTGAGCCGATGCGCGCCGGCCGCGGTGACCGCCCAGAACAGGCCCGCGCCGGTGACGGTCGCGCCGAGCAGCGACAGCAGGCTCTGGGTGCGCAGCTCACGGCCGTCGACGTCGCGCAGCGCCCGGTCCGCGGCCCGGCGCTCGGCCAGCATCCGGGCCCGCAGCAGGCCGCCGGTGCCGAACAGCCGGATCTCCTTCGCGGCCTCGACCGTGGACAGCAGGCTCATGTAGAGGTACTCGCGGCGCTCCACCGGGCCGATCCGCAGGAACGTGCCGGCCCGGCGGCGGGCGATCGCGAGCTGCGCGGCGAGCGCGGGCGCGGCGGCCAGCACCACCACGCCGGCCATCACCGGGCTGATCACCACCAGCGAACCGAGGAAGCCGGCCAGCGCCAGGCCGCCGCCGGCCAGCGCGATCGCGCCGTCCAGGACACCGTTCGGACTGGACGCGCCGGCGCGCTGGGCCAGCCGCAGCCGGTCCACCGACGCCGGGTCCTCGAACGGGCCCAGCCCGACGAACCGGTCCACGGCACGGAACAGCTCGTCGCGGCTGCGCAGCCCGACCCGGCGCGACATCTCGGCCCGCACGTACCGGGTCAGCTGCGGGCAGACGGCGGTGAGCAGGCCGGCCGCGCCCAGCCCGGCCGCGTAGAGCGCGAGCCGTCCCGGACCGGCGCCGGTGGTGGCGAGCCCGTCGATGACCAGCTTCGTCAGCCAGGTCGCGGCGACCGGCGCGGCGGACCCGACCAGGCTCAGCGCCAGCAGCGCGAGCACGCCGGCCCGCGACGACCGCCAGGCCAGCGCGGCAGCCGCGGTCCCGGTGCGCAGGGCGGCGCGCACGTCACGCCTCGACGAGGATCGGGATCGCGGCCAGGTCGGAGTCCGCGGCCTCGATCCGGCCGTCCGCGCCGAGCAGCGCGAACGACGGATAGCCCCGTACCCCGAACGCGGTGGTCAGCGGCCCGCCCCGGGACTCCACCACCACCTGGGTGACCTCCCCGAGCACGTCGGCCAGCGCGGCGCCGTTGCCGTCCTTCTCGACGACCACCGCGAGGGTACGACCGCCGGGCGCCCGGACCGCGCGGGCCAGCAGCGCGGGCAGTTGCTCGTGGCAGCCGGCGCAGGTCGGGGACAGGAACGCGACCAGCACCGGCGCGGGCAGGTCGTCCCGGGTCAGCGGCGTGCCGTCGGTGGTGACGGACGTGAACGCGCTGACCGTCTCGCCGGCCGGGCGCATCACGTCCGGATCGCCGGCCAGCCGGTCCAGGATCACGGTGTGTTCGTTGAGCCGGCGCACCAGGCCGGCGGTGAGCAGCAGATTCAGCAGGATCAGCACTGCCAGGACGGTGACGATCACCCGTACCCCCGAAGGTGTGTGAAGAAAAGGCTCTTGAGGTCGTCGAGGCGGATCACGACGACCGCCGCGGCCGCCCCCAGCGTGGCCGCGACGAGAAGATCACCGGTCGGCGCCGCGTGCGCGCCGGCCAGCCCCGCGACCGCGGCCGCGGCGAGCACGGCGTTGCGGGCCACGTGGGCGGGTCCGGCCGGGCCGGACCCGGTGCCGAAGCAGCCGCACGGCTCCTGCACGGCCTGTCGCATCGCGACGAGCAGCACGCCGGTGAGCACGATCAGCAGGCCCAGGGACAGCACGAACCCGGCGGGAACCCGCCAGCCCGGACCGGCCGGGGCCAGCAGCAGCGCGGCGGTGGCGAACTCGGCCGCCACCGTGCCGGCCAGGGCCGCGCGGACGGGCAGGTCCCGTCCGGCGACCGCGGTGACGAACCGCCGGAAGTCCCGCCCGTCGCGGCACTTCTGGACGGCCGACACCGCGAAGACCACGCCGAGCAGCACCCTGGCCGCGACGACGACGAACGACATCACGCTCTCCTTCCGCCGTCGCCGCGGTGACGGGTCGTTGCTACTCGCACTCGTCGCAGTAGAGATGTCCGCCGTGCTTGCAGCACTCCTTGGGATTGCCGTTCGGGCACTCCAGCCACCAGCACAGACAGGCCGAGGCGCGGGCCTTCGGCACGATCAGGCCGAGTGCCCGATCGCCCAGCCCGGTCAGGATTTTCCGCATGTGTCACCCCCTCTTTCGGTCGACCGACGGTAACCAGGGCCGTTCACAACCTGGTCATAGTCGGTTCACACGGTGTCGCGGTCAGGTCCGACACGAGGTCGGCGGTGAGCGCGGTGACCAGGTCCGCCAGCGGCAGATCCGGCCGGACGATCGCGTGCGCGGCGGCTCGGGCCAGCGCGGCCGGCTGCCCTCCGGCCCAGGTGACGAGCGCGCGGGCCGCGTCCGGCTCGGCGGCGGTGCGGGCGGCGCCGAGCCGGAGCGTGAGCAGCTCCATCGCCTCCGCGGTGGTCAGCGGGCCGAGATGCACGGGCCGGGCACCCTCGGCGGCGATCAACGGCAGCAGCCGGTCGCGGCTGGTGATCACCGTCAGGCTGCCGGGCGCGCCCGGCAGCAGCGGGCGGACCTGCGCGGCGTCCCGGGCGTTGTCCAGAATCAACAGCATGCGACGGGGGTACGCCATGGTGCGGTACAACGCGGCCCGCGCGTCGGTCGCGGCCGGGATCAGCGCCTCCGGGATCCCGAACGCGTGCAGGAAACGGTTCAGGGCCTCGGCCGGTGCCACATCGGCCCGCCGGGAGCCGGCGCCACGCAGATCGATGTGGACCGTGCCGTCCGGGAAGTGAGCGGCGGCCCGGTGCGCCCAGTGGCCGGCCAGCGCGGACTTGCCGCTGCCCGGCTCCCCGGACAGCACCGCGACGGTCGCGGCGGGCGGTCTGTTGCCCGCGTGCCGGTCGCCTGCCGGTCTGCCGGTTATCGACCGGTGGCCCGCCGGTCCGTTACCCGCGGGCCGGTCATCTGTCGGCCGGTCGCTCGCCGGGCCGTCGGCCGTGGGATCGTCGCTGGCCGGGCCGTCGGCCGGGAGGAGTGCGTCGAGTGCGGCGCGTGCGGCGGCACGGCCGGCGAGGACCGGCAGCGCGGGCGGCAACTGCGCCGGCGGCGGCAGCACGGCGGGGGAGGCGGGCGCGGGCCGGTGCAGCATCGGATCCTGCCGCAGGATCGCGGTCGCCAGGTCGCGCACCCGCCGATGCGGATCGATGCCCAGCTCGGTGCGCAGAACCAGGCACAGCCGGCGGTACGCGGCCAGCGCGTCCGCCTGCCGCCCGGCCAGGTAGCAGGCCAGCATCAGCTGCCGGTGCAGCTCCTCGTCGAGCGGCGCGTCCGCGGCCAGGCGCTCCAGCTCCGGCACCAGGTAGGCGTGGCCGCCGAGCGCGAGCCGGCACTCGATCACGTCCCGGACCGCGGTCGCCCGCGCCTCGTTCAGGCTGCGGCACAGCCGGTCGCGGGTCTCCGGTGGTCCGGTCCCGGCCAGCGCGGGGCCGGACCACATGCCGAGCGCCTCACCGAGGATCGCCAGCCGGTCGCCCGGTGCGGCGGTCGCGCGGGCCAGCTCCAGCAGGCCGAGGAACCGCCGCGCGTCGACCCGGGCGGGGTCGGCGCGCAGCACGTACCCGCTGCCCTTGGTCTCGATCGTGATCGTGGAGTCGCCGAGCGCGGCACGCAGCCGGGACACGTCGACCTGGATCGCATGCCGTGCCGTTCGCGGCGCGTCGCCGGGCCAGTTCAGCCCGACCAGGCGGTCGATCGGCACCAGCCGGTTCGCCTCCAGCGCGAGAACGGCCAGGACCAGCCGCGACCGGCGCGGACCGAGGTCCACCGACCGGCCGCGGGCCGTCACCTCCACCGGGCCGAGCAGCCGGATGCTCATCCGCGGTGGATCACGTGAGGGGTGGTCTCCGGCGCGACGCCGTCCCAGCCGACCGCCCACAGCGCGCCGGTCCCGGGCACCGCGGTCGCGCCGCCCAGCGCGGACGCCACCTCACCGTCCAGGATCTCCTCGGTCGGGACAGGGATCGTGTCGTCCCTGGTGAAGGCCGTGCCGTCCCAGTGCTCGACGTGGTCGGCCTCGCGCTTGGCCACGTTGCTGTCGTAGCCGAAGACCCAGACGTCGTCCGCGGCCAGCGCCACCACCGCGGTCAGCTCCGCCCCGTCGCCCGCGGTCGGCACGGCCTGCACACCCTTCGCGGTCACGTGCAGCACCACCGGGTGGCAGATCTCGAAGCCGGCCTCGGTCAGGCAGGTGCTGCCGGCCGCCCACACGTCCTTCGCGGACACCGAGGTGATGTCCTCCAGAACCGTGCCCTCCGGCGGTGTCCCGGTCGCGGGCAGCGGGAACCGCTTCCAGGCCGTGCCGTCCCAGTGCACGATCAGGCCGGTCCGTCGCCCGTCGCGCCCGACCGCGGTGCCGGCCGCCCACACGTCGTCCGACGCGCGCGCGTGCACGGCGTGCAGCTCGCTCTGGGTGAACGCGTCGAACTCGGCGGGGAGCGTGACCTTCACCCAGCGGCCGCCGGTCCAGCGCTGGATCAGCGCCTGCGGTGGCAGGCCGCCGACCGCGGCGCCGCCGACGGCCCAGCCGTCCGACGAGGAGAACATGTCGATGTCGAACAGCTCGCTGACGTCGTCGATCCCGGTCGTCGACGGGCTGGAGATCGCGGCCCAGCCGGTCTTGTAGAATATGATCATCGTGGTGGTCACCGGGCCGTCCGGTGAGGTCGTGTGCGCGCTTCCGGCGGCCCAGGCGGTGCCGTCCGGGAGCGCGTCCACCGCGTGCAGCGTGTGCGTGGTGAACGGCTTCGGCACCGGCAGCGCGGTGTCCGTCCACGCCTGCCCGTTCCAGCGGGCGGCGAGCGGCTGGATGCCGGGCCAGGCCTCGCCGACCGTCCAGATCGCGGTCGGGGAGGCGGCGGCGACGTCGTGCAGCGTCGCACCCGTCGCGCCGGGCGGGACCGGCACATCCGGTCCCAGCTCCCAGACCGGTGCGACGGTGCCGGTCCACGGCGCCAACGCCAGGACGATCACGCTCGTCAGTCCGATGTGCACAGGTGCTCCTCTCAGAGTGTCAACCTGTGCCATCGTGACGGCGAACATGCTGGTAGCGCCGCTTTCCGGAGCCCGCATCTTCCTGTGGGGGGCACCCAAATTCCGTGGCGGTTCGCCGCGCCTTCGATGTCAGGGGCCAGTGGCGTGGCGTGCGGTCAACGGGTGCTCTGCGCCCGAAATTTCGATGAGCAGCGGGCCGCGGGTGAGATCGCGTTCGCGGCCGGGCACCCCGAGGAGCGGATCGCGCTGCAGGCCGGCGTCGGGCGGGGGCCCGGCGATCGTGGCCGCGCCAGTCAGACGCCGAAGGCTCAGTAGCTGACCTGTCCAAAGGTTCTGTTCGTAACCGGCGGTACCGAAGCGACGAAGGTCGGCGCTGGCTCTGGTCAGCGCCCCGGGGCCGCTCGGAGTTGGCGACAGGACTTCTGACCAGGTGCTTGCTGAACTTTCGTGGTCAGGGTTCAGCTCGGCACGATCGCGTGCATGCTCCGCAGGGTCCAGTACCGCGCCCGAAATTTCATGAAATAGCTGGCCGAGCGCGATGGCCCGTGCCGCTCGCGCGGTCCGTGGAAGATCGTTGTTGCGCTCACTGCTCTTTGAACCCGCCGGAAGAGACAGTGAGCGCAACAACGATCTCTACCGGTCTCCGCCCTGTCGACGATATGCCGAAATTTCGGGCGCAATGCGCCGGGTGGTGGTCTCCGGGCCTGGCGATGGTCTCCGAGCCGGGTGGCCGCTCCGAGCCGGGTGGCCGCTCCGGGCCGGGTGGCCGCTCCGGGCCTGGCGATGGTCTCCGGGCCGGGTGACCGTCTCCGGGCCCGGTCGCCGCCGTCGGGCCGTTATGGGCCGTCTCACTACTGGCCAGCGCCATCGAGGTCGTGAGACGGCCGGCCTCGCCACCGCTATTTCACAAAATTTCGGTGCATAGCACCCCTGCGGCCGGTCAGGATCCGGCACCGCGTCGACGCCCTGCCGGAAAGGATCATTCGGTGCCGCAAAGACCAGGTCAACTCCGGCTGTTGACCTGGTCTTTGCGGCACCGAAT
>NZ_JNXY01000023.1 GCF_000717135.1 Catenuloplanes japonicus | reverse complement strand
GGCAATAGGTGTCTGCGGTGGCACGTTTACTGAGCTTCCGGCGTCAGGGTGGGGATGCGGCGGGCCTCCAGGCCGCTATTTCATGAAATTTCGGGCACGGAGTGCCCGCTCGATCGCTGCGGGTCCGGACCTCGACGCGGGAAGGTCAGTAAGAAGGTCGTTGTTGCGCTCACTGCTCTTTCGAGCCACCGGAAAGAGCAGTGAGCACAACAGCGATCTTTGCCAGGCTCTCGGCGGCGTCTGGAGACCTGCGGACCCCGTTCGGGCCGGCGCGGCGATCTGATCGTGGCCCGCGCCGCCTGAAGGGGGTGGTGTCGGCACTCGCGGCCTTGGGCCGACCCGCGCGAACCGGCTCCGACGGGGCGGGCAAAGCGGAGCGCCAGCGAAGTCTTTGCCTGCCCCGAGGTTTGCCCGCGGGAGCATGCGGGCCGGACCACGCCGGAAGCGGGAAGATGATCTTGTGGATTTTTGATCTTGAAGTTTAGGTTCGTCCTCGATTCAAATCCGCCTCGATCAGCCGGGCACGCCGTGCCCGAAATATCGTGATAAGGCGGCTGTCGATCCACACGCGTGGTCCACACGCGGGGATGCGACGGGTCAACACGAATGGATGTGGCCCCGGTCGCCCGGAACAACGGAGGCTCGGCCGGGGTCTGGTGGTGGATCAGGTGAGGCCGAGGGCGGCGGCGAAGTCGGCCAGGCCGGTGCGGTCGGTGTGGCCGGTCTTGGCCAGGAGGGCGGTGACGTGGCGTTCTACCGTGCGCGGGGACAGGAACAGGCGGCGGCCGATCTCGGCGTTGCCGAGGCGGGCCGCGACCAGGCCCAGCACCTCGAACTCGCGGACCGTGATGCCCCGCGCCCGCACGACCGGCGGCAGCGCGTCGCTGCCCTGCCGGTGCTGCGGCACCGGCGCGCCCACCCGGCGCAGCAGCCCGCGGCACGCCTGCGCGACCGGCGGCGCGGACACGTGGAAGAACGCCTCCGCGGTCCGCAGCCAGGACGCGGGCGCGCCCCAGCCGTCCTCGACCGCGGCCGGGACGACCAGGCGCAGCCCCAGGTGGTGGGCCAGCGGGTAGCGGACGGACAGCTCCAGGAACCGCGCGGCCGACTCCTCCGCCTCTGCCCGCGCGCCGCAGCGGCCGTGCAGGACCGCCTCGGCGAGCAGCAGGAACTGCCGGTTCCAGCCGGCCTGCACCTGCGCGGACTCGGCCAGCGCGGCGCACGCGTCCTTCCCGGAGCGGCCGGCCAGCACGGACAGCAGCAGCGCGGGGCCGTGCACGAACGACAGGTACGACGCGGGGCGCGCGGCCTCGTCCGCGACCGCGCGGTCCAGCTCGGCGGCGGCCAGGTCCGGTTCCTCGTGCAGCAGGTGCAGCACGCCCAGGCCGAAGCCGTGCACGGCGGTCGCGAGGTCGTCCTCGGCGCCGCCCGCCGCCCGGAACCGGTCCAGCAGCACGGCGGTCGCGGGCGCGTCTCCCCGGTGCGCGGTGGCGATGATCCGGATGCCGAGCGCGAGTAGCGCGGTGTGGGCCAGCCGCAGCCGCCCGGCCGTCTCCTCGCAGCGGGCCGTGGCGGCCAGCGCCGCCTCGTACTCGCCGCGGCAGATCCGGACGATCGCGGTCTCCAGCGCGATGTTCAGCGCGGTCACCACGGCACCGGCCTGCTGCGCCACCACCAGCGCGGACTCCAGGCCACGCGGGTCGGCGCCGCGGATCCCGTCGTGCGCGCCGAGGTGGTAGAGCATGGTGATCCGGTGGCTGAACAGGCCGTGTGCGACCGCGAGCGCCAAGCCACGTTCGTAGAGGCCGTCGGCCTCGTCCAGGTCCCGCAGCCGGGCGCACCGGCCCAGCATCTCCAGTGCGCCGCAGGCCACGTCCGGCTGGCCGCTGCGCTCGGCGGCCCGTAGCGCGCGGGCGGCCAGCCGTTCGGCCGCGACCCGGCGGCCGCGCGACGGGTGGCCGAACGCGAGCCGGGCCGCGACCACGTCCACGCGCGCGCTCAGCGCCGGATCCGCCGTGCGGCCGATCAGGCGCCGGACCTGGGACAATTCGCGCATGCCCCACTGCCATCGGCCGGCGGCGGCCGCGGTCCGGGCGAGACGCAGGTGCACGCTCGCGCGGCGGGCCGGGTCGGGGTGCGGGCGGAACCGTGCGCCCAGGCCGAGCGCCTCGGAGATCCGGCCGGCGTCGGCGTACCCGTCGATCAGCGCCTCGGTCAGGTCGGCCGTCAGGCTGTCGCGGACGTCGCCGTCGGCCAGCGACAGCGCGCGTTCCAGCAGCGTGACCTGGGTGGAGACGCCGCCCTGCACGGCCGCGCGCCCGGCGGCGGTCGCGAACATCCGCGCGGCCCGGTCCGGCTCGCCGGCGGATTCCCACAGCTCGCCGGTGAGGCGTTCGCCGCCGTCGATCAGTGCCGGGTCGGTCGTCTCCAGCGCCTCCGCGGCGCGCCGGGACAGCGTGGCGCGCTCGGCCGGCAGCAGCCGGTCCCGCAGCGCCTCCGCGGTCAGCGCGTGCCGGAACGCGTACTCGCCCGGCCCGCCGTCGGGCGTCAGCAATCGGGCCTCGACCGCTTCCCGCAGGCAGTCGGCGAGCGCGGCCTCGGTCAGGCCGGCGGCCAGGCCCGCGACCGTCGCCGGGAAGCGGCGGCCGAGCAGCGCGGACACGGTCAGCAGCGTCCGCGATCGGGTGCTCAGCCGGTCAGCCCTGCCGGTCAGCGTGGCGGCCAGCGTCGCCGGCACGGCGGCCGAGACCGCGCCCGGCACGAACCAGCGAGGGCCGGACCGGACCAGCGCCCGGTCGCTGACCATGCCGGCCAGCAGCTCCTCCACGTGCAGTGGCACGCCGTCCGCGGTGTCCAGCAGCCGTGTCAGCACCGGGCCGGGCACGTCCTCCGGCGGGACGTCCAGGCAGCCGGCGGCCAGCTCCCGGATCGCGCCGTCGGTCAGGCGCGGCAGCTCCAGCACGGTCGCGGACCGTCGCCGGCGGGCGGCCAGGACCAGTTCCAGCGCGGGGCCGGGATCCGGTCGGAGCGTGCCGAGCAGCAGCAACGGCTCCGGGCGGGCGTTGTCCACCAGGTAGTCGAGCACGGCCAGCGTGTCCGCGTCCGCGTCGTGCAGATCCTCCAGGATCAGCAGCGCGCCCCGCGAGTCGCCGATCCGGACGCACAGCCGCAGCACCGCCTCGGCCAGCACCACCAGCGAGTCGTCCGGGCCCGGCAGGCGTACCGACCGCAGCTCCGGCAGCAGCCGGGACAGTGCGGGGCGGTAGGGGAGCAGGTCCGGCGTGTCCGGGACACCGGTCCGGCGCAGCGCGGAGAACAGCGCCTCGCTCAGCGGCCGGAACTGCACCGCCGGGGCCGCGGCCCGGCCGCGCAGCACGCGCAGGCCGGCGGCGGTGGCCAGCAGGCCCGCCTCCGTCGCCAGGCGGGACTTGCCCATGCCGGGCTCGCCGACCACGAAGACGGCGCCGCCGGTGCCCTGCGAGGCGGCCTCGGCCAGACCGTGCAGCGTGGCCAGCTCGTCCTGCCTGCCGACCACGGCGGCGCCGCCAAGCCGCAGCCGGCCGACGGTCACCGGGTGGTCGTAGCGGGCGGTGGCGGCTGCGCTACCGCGCCGGAGCTGGCCGACCGTGGCCAGTTCGTCCTGGCCGGGCACGGCCGTGCCACCGCGCCCAAGTCGCTCGGTCGTGGCCAGGTCGTCCTGTTGGCCGGGCACGGCCGGGCCACCGAGCGGGGGCCGCCCGACCGAGGCGGCGCGCGGAGTGATCGGTGGCGCGGCGTCGAGGGACGGGTCCTGGCGCAGGACGGCGGCCTCGAGGTGGCGCAGCGGCGCGCTCGGGCCGATGCCGTGCTCGTCGCGGAGCATCATGGACAGCCGGCGGTACGTGGCGAGCGCGTCCGCCTGACGGCCGGCCCGGTACAGCGCCAGCATCAACTGGCCGTGCAGCCGCTCGTCGAGCGGATGATCCCGGATCAAGATCTCCAGCTCCGGTACGACCAGCGCATGCTCGCCACGGGCCAGCCGCGCGTCGGTCAGCGCCAGCCGCGCCCGCAGCCGCAGCCGCTCCAACGTGTCCGCCTGTGCGCGGAGCCACGGCACCTGCGCCACGTCGACCAGCGCACGGTCCCGCCAGAGCGCGAGCGCGGCGGTCAGACGGCGTACCCGCTGATCGGGGTCGGTCTGGTCGGTGCCCTGCGCGATCAACCGCTCGGCGTGCGCGACGTCGCTGCCGTCGTCGTCGCCGAACGCCAGCGCATAGCCGGGCGGGGCCGCCACGATCGACTCCCGGCTGCCCAGCACGCGCCGCAGGTGCGAGATCGTGCTCTGCAGCGTGTTGACCGCGGTCTGCGGCGCGGTGTCGCCCCAGACGAGATCGACCAGCCGCTCGGTGCCGACGACCTGCCCTCGGTGCAGTGCGAGGACGGCCAGCACGGCCTTGCGCCGCAGCCCGCGCAGCGGTCTCGGCACACCCCCGACCGTCACGTCGACGGGCCCGAGCAGCCTGACCTCCATCCCCGCCCCCGTCCCCCTGAGGCGAGAAATCTACCGGCGATGAACCGGCCACAATCGGCACAGTCACGGACCGGACTTTGTGTATTTTCCGGCGGCGGGGCCGGCACGGCCCGGGTAGGTCTGCAAAACGGGTCGCATCCGGGAAATGCGTGATGCTAGTTTTCGACGGCACCTCCCGGTGCGTGGTCCGCGGCTACTTCTGTGAAAAGGAAACGACGCCGCGGGCATGGTGAACTCGGGAGGAGCCGGCGGGTGTCCGGTGCGTAGATGTCGAGTTCTTCCACTACTAACGGGCGGGTTCCGGGTTCGAGTCCCGGTGCCGGTGTAACGACCGGTGTAGCTCAAATGGCAGAGCAGCAATGACGCGACATCGTCTCGATCTCGGGCATCCGCCGGCTTTTCCCGGTGTGAACGGGGAGCAATTCTGCAATGTCCAAGTTCAACAAGACCACCGCCCGGTCCGGCCCGCTCATTGCCCACCGTGACGCGGAGGCGGTCACCTATGAGGGCGCGATCGGCACCGCGCGCGACCTCAAGACCGAGCTGTTCCTGCTCGCGGTGGCGAACCTCGGCGTCGACACGTTCTACGAGAGCGCCGGTGCGCGTGACGACCGCTATACCCAGCTGGTACGTCAGGCGGCTGTGGCGTACCCCCGATGGACTGCTGCTTTTCTGGGTTGGCTCCGGCGTGACGCGAACATGCGCTCGGCCTCGATCGTCGGTGCTGCGGAGTACGTCCATGCGCGTCTGGCCGGTGCCGTCAGTTCTGAGGTGACGAATCGGCAGGTCATCGACTCGGTGCTGCGGCGGGCGGACGAGCCGGGCGAGCTGATCGCCTACTGGACCATGAGGCACGGGCGGGCGATCCCGAAGCCGGTCAAGCGTGGCATCGCGGACGCGATCGGGCGGCTCTACACCGAGAAGAACCTGCTCAAGTACGACACCGCGTCGAAGGGCTACCGGTTCGGCGACATCATCGAGCTGGTGCACCCGTCGCCGGTCGCGCCGTGGCAGGGCGACCTGTTCAAGAGCGCGATCGATCGCCGGCACGGCCGCGACAACGCCACCCCGGCGTCGCTGACGATGCTGCGGGCGAACGAGGTGCTGCGCGGCGATCCGGCCGGGCTCACCGACCCTGACCGGCTGGCCGAGGCGGGCATGACCTGGGAGGACGTGCTGTCGCTGGCGGGTGCGCGCGTCGACAAGCGGGTGCTGTGGGAGGCGCTGATCCCGGCGATGGGCCTGATGGCACTGGCGCGCAACCTGCGGAACTTCGACCAGGCCGGCGTCAGCGATGAGGTGGCGGCGCGGGTCATCGCGCGGTTCACCGATCCGGCGCAGGTCGCGCGGTCGCGGATGTTCCCGTTCCGGTGGCTGGCGGCGTACCGGCATGCGCCGTCGCTGCGGTGGGGGTACGCGCTGGAGCAGGCGCTCGCGGCGTCGCTTTCGCTGGTGCCGGCGCTCGACGGGCGGACGCTGATCCTGGTCGACCGGTCGCCGTCGATGTTCCCGGGCTACCACTACTCGACGTCCGCCAAGTCCGACATCAGCCTGGCAGACCAGGCCGCGATCTTCGGGTCCGCGCTGGCGGTGCGGGCGGCGGATCCGACGCTGGTCGAGTTCGGCGGCGAGTCGAAGCCGGTGGCGGTCACGGCGGGGGAGGGGGTGCTGACGCTGGTCGGGAAGTTCGGAGGCAGCAGCGGCACGGACATTCCGGGCGCGGTCCGGCGCCACTACGCCGGCCACGACCGGGTCGTCATCGTCACCGACGAGCAGACCCGGCCAGGGTGGCTGCCGTCGAACATGGCCTCCTTCGGGGGTTCGCGTGAGGCGCTCATCGACGACCTGATTCCGCGGGACGTGCCGGTGTACCTGTGGAACCTGGCGGGCTACAAGCCGGGTGTGCTCGACACCGGCACGAACCGTCATCTGCTGGGCGGGCTGACGGATCGGGCTTTCGGGATCATTCCGCTGCTGGAGCGGGGCCGGAACGCGTCCTGGCCGTTCGAGGTGCAGCCGGAGGGGTGAGTTCCGCCGGTCCGATCCCGCCCATCACCGAGTGTCACGTTCGGCGATGGGCGGGCGGTCCGTGCGTAGGTGACCGTACCCACACCGTTGTCGGCAGCAGGGCGGTGACCTGCGCAGTCGTCCCAGCCGGTGAAACGAGGGAACGCCTTCTCTCCCTCGACCGATGAACCCACTCCGTGGGCGTCACGTAGGAGGGTTTTCGTCCGGTCCGACGCAATGGGCCGGTGGCGGGGAGAGAAGGGCGGGCCACATGGCGGACAGCGGTGCATTCATGGTCCTCTGCGGGGACGGCCGTCTCGTCCCGGTCCCGGCCGGTGTGTTCTTTCACGACGGACCTATGACCCAACCGGTGGACCCGGCCGCACTCTACGACGCGGTCCAGATGCCCCGTCTTCCGCTTCTCACCACCGTGTTCGCGACCGAGGAGGCGCTGACCAGCCCGGTCGCGGTGGCGACGTTGCGGCGCGCGCTGGACCGGCTGCCCGCCGAGGCCCGCCATCGCACCGTGCTCGGCACGCTCCCCGGCGCCCGCACCGACATCGGCACGCTGCTGGAACGCGCGGACCTGTTCGGCCTGCCGGTCCACGCATCGGCGCCTGTGCGGGTGACCCCGTCCGCACGGGTCGCCGGCCTCGGTGCCGACGGTCTGGAGACCCAGGAGCAGATCCAGACGGTACGGGTCCTGCCGCGTGACCTGGCGGCGGGCCTCGAGGCGCTGCGCGCCGCCGTGACGCTTGCCGCTCGTGACGACCTCACGCCGTGGCAGCGACTGGCCGAGTGGCTGTCCGCGGTCTCGCGGATCCGCGACGAACTGCGCGTGCCGTCGTGGTCCCCGGCCGGAGCGCCGGCTGCGCCTGGGACGGACACGACGTACCAGTTGGGTCTCGGGGTGGTCTGGTCCGGCATCCCCACCGGTGTGAACCCGGCCGTGCTGTCCGGCGGGCTACGGCCCATCACGCTCGGCCGGACGCTCGGCCTGCTGGGCGCGCTGGACGGGGAACGCCTCGGCCCGGCCGCGCTGCTCGCCACGCCCGGCGCCGCCTCCCTGGTACGGCTTGCGACGCCGGGCGGGAGCCGGACCGGATGGGTCGTCGCCGACGGCGGCCGGCTGTGGTGGGCGGAGCCGCGCATCGACGGTCAGGCCGCGCTTCGCGAGCTGGACCCGGCCGCCCTCGAAGCCGACCTTCGCACCCCGGGCAGTGCGGTCCTGGCGTCCCCGGCCCGGCATCGTGCGCCGGACTCCGGCGCGCGGGCGGCCCTGGAACTGATCGTCGAACGGGTCGCCGGAATGGACGTGCCGGCCGACACCCGGTGTGAGATCCAGATCCGGGAACTCCGCGCGCTGCTGCACCCGTCGGTGCGACCGGCACGGGCGTTGGAGGAGGCGGATGCCGCCGAGGTGACGGCGCCGGCCCGGCTGCTTCCGTCCCACACCTGGCAGACGCAGGTGACCTGGGCAGAGGCGGAAGCCGCGATGCGGGAGGCGGCGCCCGGCTCGACCATGCTGTTCGTCTGGCAGCCACCGCACGGCATCGGGCACGCGTTCGCGCTGCACCGGACCGGTGCGGACATCTGGTGGCTCGAACCGGGCTCGGCCAGCCCTGCCGGTCGGGTCCGGTCGGGCCGGCCGGCGCTGGCGTCGATGCACACCCGGGCGGTGCTGATCGGCCCGGACGGCGGCGTACAGCCGATTCCGACAGCGCCGGGTGGCGGACTCGCGTCGGCACTGACGGACGCGCCGACCGGCCGGACGATCGGATACCTCGGATTCGAGGCGGAGACGCCGTTCCGGACGACCATCCCGAAGAGTGTGATCGAGGCCGACGGTGTCCAGGAACTCGCGTCGTCAGATGACCTGAGGGTCCATATCGACACGCGGGGTGAGAACTCGATCATCGAGTTGGTGTCGCCGCCGATCAACATCCTGGATGGCGAGACGCGACACCGGACTCGGGACGCTGTCCTGGCCGCGTTCCGGCGGGAGCTGAACCTGCTTGCCGACAACGCGCGCAAGCCGAACGCCAGGCCGAACCTGGAGCTCTTCTTCTCCCGGGATCGCGGATTCAGCGCCTCCGACGAGGTGGTCTCGCGATACCAGCTCAACGGCGTCCTGCCCCCGGGCCTCGGCGCAATCGACGAGCCCGACGGCGAAGATCCTCTCCGGGAGATCTATATGCAGTACACCGTCGGGGTGCCGCTGGCCGCGATGGATCAGTTCCTCGGGTTCGCCGCGCGGAATACCTGGGACGCTGAACGGGTCCCGCTCGTTACGGCGGCGCGCGGCTTCGCCATCACGCTGGCGCGGACATTCCAGCTCCAGACCGGGACGGCGGGCGCGGACCACACGGTGATCCGCGACGCCATGGAGCTTCGCGGTTTCCTCGCGATCACCTACACGAACGTAGTGGCGCTCGCCCTCGACCCGGTTCGGCACACGCAGGGGCTGCCTGAGATCCTGTCGAAGAATCACTTTCTCGCGGCCTCGCGCTTCTCAGTTGCGGCAATGCGCGGATTCCTTTCCGCCCGGGTACGAAGCTGGCTGGAGACGAACGCCACCGTCATCGCCGGCCGCTTCCTGGCCCATGCGGAAAACGCGATACCTGGGTTGCACGCGCTACGCCGGTTGCTGAACGTGCCCAGCTTCCTGCAGATGTCGGTACGACTGTCGGACAAATCGCGCCGCACGCCGGGGCACCTCCTGCTCAATGCCACGAGCCCACTGTCCGCGAACAACATGGAGTTGGACCAGGACCAGCTCTACGGAGTGCGCACCCACTTCCCGAGCTCCAGGGCTTTCCAGGACGGCGACGGGCTGGTCCAGATCGAGCTGCGCGCGTTCGGGCGGGCCGCGCGCATGGGCGTCGATGAGATCGAGCGCGACCTCCTCCGTGTCGAGGAGCACGTCAGCGAGTCGGCCAGGATGACCGCAGCGCTGACCGCGCCGCTGGCTCCGCCATCGCTGTCGTTCTCGTTCGGCAGAGGCCGGACCGAGCTCGACGACAACGGACTGCGGCAGGCGGACACCGTCGCGCAGTGGATCGTCCGGCGGAACCTATACGGCAGGAACGTCGCCCAAGCCGCCCAGTTCGACGTGGTGATCGAAGCTGGAGGAAGGAAAGCGAGCAGTGACGCCGCGACGATGCGTGCGGCCGCGGTAACCCAGGCGCTCACCACGGCCACCAGCCGCTGGCTGCGTGCGGCCGGAGTGCTGGGTGACCCGATCGCGCTCAGAAGCATCGTCCGGGGCAACGGTGCCAGTGCGAGCCCCGATCCCGTCCAGCGGCACGCCGCGAACCAGAACAACCGCCGCGCGCTGGTCTGGCTGGAACAGGCCACCGACCTCGGACCGTGGAACCTCGCGAGCACCCGCTTCGGTACGGCGCCGGACGACGGCCGGGAGCTGCCGTCCGACCACACCGGCGAATCGCTGCTCCGGGCCCACCCGTGGATCGTGGACATCAACCCCGGCCGTGAGGACGGTGGCGAGAACCTGAGCAACTGCGTCATCGCCGCGATCACGTTCGAGCTGGCCTGGCGTGAGCAGGGAGCACTGCAGGCGGCGACCACCGAGGAACTGCTCGGGATCGACCTCGTCAACTTTCACCGGCAGTCGCTGGGGCTGGCGGACGACAGGCACGAGGCGTACCGGATCCCGGACATCGCGGCGGCGGCGGAAGCCCTCAGGGCCTCCCCGGTGAACTCGCGCGTGCTGATCGCGGTCCGGAACTCCGCGAACGAGACCGGACACGTGCTCGTCGGTATCCACGACGAACGTGGAGTCTCGTTCGTCGACCCTCAGACCGGCGGGCTCGGCCGGTTACCGGCCGATGTGACGGCGCTCGCGCTTCTCCCGTTGACGCCGGGTGTGCCCGCGCCGCCGCGCTCCCGGCTCCTGACCTCGGCCGAGCTCACGCCGCTGACTCGGCCGCTGCCGGCCGCCACCGGGATCCGGGAGTTCGCGGACGGACGGCCGGTCACCCGCGTCGGCGCCGACGACGTGTTCGAGGCCGTGATCGGCAGCGCCGCGCAGCAGGGCCTGCACGAGTGGCTGCGTCCGCTCGGTGACCGGTCCGCGGCCTCGCTCCGGGACCGTCTGGCCGCACGGCTTGACGGGGAGCCGGACGTCTTCGACGAGCTCCGCGTACCGCTGGATCGGTTCCTGACGTCCGAGCAGCGCACCACGCCGGCATTCGACGCCGGGGATCCGGGGTCGGTCGCGTTGCGCTATCTGGCTGATGTCCGTCGGGAGACCGGCCGCCTGCCGTCCGCGCTCGCCGTCGTGCGGGCCGCGCTTGCCGACCCCGAGTTGCGCAGCGTGTGGACCGACGGCGTGTTGCTGCGCGCGGCCGGACTCGCGCTCGGGCTCACCGCGATCGAGGTTGACGGCCAGGACACCACCGTCGGTACGCCGCCGGCGCGCGATCAGTTGCCGCTGTACGTGCTGCGTGACCGCGACCGGTACGCCGCACTCGGCCGTGCGATCACACCGGGTGCGGCGCTGACGGAGGAGGAGACCGAGAAGGTACACGGCATGCCGGTCGAGACGCAGCGACTGCTCCAGCAGATCGCCGACCGGGAGAACGTCGTGCTGGACTTCCGCCCGACCAACCCGGAATCGGTGCGCTACCTGCGGGCCGGAGCCGCGCCCAAGCCGCAGCGGCTGAAGGCCAAGTCGATCGGTACACGGGACGCGTCGATCGGTGCGTCCGAGGCGGTACGCGGTCTGGTCGGCTCGTTCCGGCCGGTGCATCCGTCCGAGGTCGGGGCGGAGCAGCGGAAGCGGTACGAGACGATCAGCGAGGCCTGGGAGGCGAGCCGTTCGGGCGGCGACGGGGTGCGGGATCTCGGGGAGGGCCTTGTCGAGTACAACGGGCTCTACTATCTGGTCCGGCCGGGCCCCGACGCCCGCGTCACCTCGTTCGTGCCGATCGCGGCCGACCACGACCTGTTCGACATGTTCGACGCCGGCACCGGAGAGCGACTCACCGGCGAACGGTACGAGGATCTGCTGACGACGCTGAGGACGCTGAACGTCGCGGTGGAGCACGGTACACAGCTGAGCTGGGACTCCCCGGACAGTGCCGCCGTCACCCGGCAGTACTTCCAGGGCGAGGGCGTGGTGCGGATCCGGCCGTGGCCGGAGAGGCGAGACCCGGGCGGCCGGCCGTGGGAGGGCCACGAGGCACCGGCGTGGGCCGCGGAGCTACCGCCGGCGAACGTGTCCCTGGTGGACGGCGGCGGCGCTGCCTGGAGGCCCCGGCAGACGGCCCTGCCGAGGCAACAGACCCGATCGGGGCTGCCGGAGGCGCCCGCACCGGCGGTGCTGCCGGTGGAGGGACGACGCGGCTCGGTCCGCCTGGCCGACGACGGTACAGGGTCACCCGCGTCGTCGCGGCGTTCGTCGGTCTACGAGCCACAGCCGGCGTTCGGACGTCCCCCGGTACCGGACATCCGGCGAGCCTCGATCGCGGACCTGAGGCGTGCGTCGTTCGCCGAACCCGAGCCGGTGCTCCGCCGGTCTTCGCAGACCGGCTGGCCCGCGGACTCCCGGCGGGGCTCGGCCGCCTCGCTGTACCCGCCGTCGCCCGGCGCGAGCGCGCCGGGATCGGACTTGACGGAGTCGCGGACCGCGTCGCGCCGTCCCTCCGCCACCGGATGGGTCGACATGGCCGCGGCACTGGTCAGCCGCCGCCCGTCCGTGCTGGGCGGTATCAGGGCTCGGCAGCCGCTGCCGGCCTCCCCGCTGCCGCCTATCGGCCCCGGTGAGGCGATCTTCAACCCGGGCTTCACGTTCGGTACCGCCACCTCGCGGCCGGAGCCGCCCATCGCCCCGGACGCACCGGCATCTGACGCGCTCACGGCGCCGCCCCGCGCGTTCCTACGGGATGGGTCGGCGCCTTCCCGCCGCCCCTCCCTCGCGCCGCCGGTCCAGAACTCGGCCGCCGGGATGCTGGAGTTGAGCGCGCGGATCCGGCGCAGGATCGCCACAGCGGGTACGGACGTCGGCGAGGTCTACTGCGCGACCGCGGTTTCCCTGGCTCGGGACGAGTTGTTCGGCCGGCGCGGCGTGACGCTGACCCCACAGGACGGCCGGGCCCGCGACGACCTCACCGTCCGCGGCGACATGTGGGCGGGCTGGGGCACGCCGTCGACCTGGCCCCGGGCGAGCGACTGGGAGCAGATCGGCCGCCTGGTCGGCGGGGAGATCGGCCGCACCGCGTTTGTCCTGGCCGGGCGGCCCGGCTCGTACGGTCACGCATTTCTGGTCGTGAACACGGCGGACGGTGTGCTGTGGGTGGATCCGTCCGCGCACGCCGACGCGGACCGGGTGCGCTCGCACGCACAAATGACGGCGGGGGCAGGCCCGGCCGGGCTGACGCACGCGACCGGCGTCGTCGACCTGCGTGCGTGGGTGTTCGCGGCGAACGGCACTGCCGTCCCGGTTCCGGAGGCGGTGCCGATGTCCGCGCGGCCGGCCGCGGTGGCCCTGGCGCTGACTGACCCGCCCGAGCAGCGCTTCCGTGGCTCGGGGATCGAGGACGAGCAGACCGTGATGCTCTTCTTCGACAGCAAGGCAGGACGGGCCGAAGATCTGGCGAACAAGACTCTGGCCACGGCGGCGGACGGCTCCTACCGCTTCGAGGTGGAGACGAAGACGTTCTATCGTGCGGGCGGCCGGTACTACGCCACGCAGGAGCTGGCCGAAGCCACCGGGAGTGCCGTCAAGGAAGAGGTCGCCGGCATGATCGAGCGGGTCAGCGCGATCCTGAGCGCGCATCCGCACGAGGTGCATCGCGCCGCGCCGGGTCCGGTGTTCGACGCGTTCGCACGGGCGGCCGCGCGCGCCGACCTGATCGCCGGGGAGCAGGGCGCCGGTCCGGTCATGTCATTGACCGACTTCCTCGACGGGGAGGGACTGGTATTCGAGCGACTGGCCGGGAGGACCAGAGTCGGCCGCCCACCGATCGGTGACGTGCCCGGCTCGCACTATCACTACACGCACGGTGTGGTGCTGTCCGGGCTGCGGGAGTTCCTGGAGAACGTCCGGGACCATACGTGGCGTGACGAGGCGCGGGGGTATCTGACACAAGCGCACCTGAGCGACGGGCTGACGTTCGGCGACGTGCTCGCCGAACGGTTCCGGGCGTTCCTCCGCGCCGAGGGTGTCGCGCCGGTGCCGGACGAGCAGCGCGCGGTGACGGAGGTCGCCGGGTACGCCGCCCTTTTCTACGACAACTTCGCCGGCGTCGCGCACCAGGTGATCAATGAGCATGAGCTCAACAAGGTCAATATCGCGGTGCTGTCCCGGGCCGAGGCCTTCGCCGATCTGCTGGCCCTGCTGCCGGCCGCCGCGCAGGAGTTCTTCGCGCAGGACATGGCGAGGATCTGGGATCAGCTGGAGCAGACGTTCCGTACGCGGATGCCCGACTTCGACGAGCGGTATCGCGCGGAGTATGAGCTGGAGGAGACTGCGGACGTCGTTTTCGATGCCGTGGAACCCAGCGACGAATACCACCTGACGTTGCGGGAGTACGCCGAGAGCGCCTTCCGCAGCGGATCGCCGCGCGTTACGCAACGGCAGATGCTGCACGGCGTGATGAATGTGTCGCCGGACGTCGCGACGAGCGGTCTGCTGCGCCCGCACGCGGTTGTCGAGGTGCGTGCGTACGGCGCTCGCCGGGAGACAGCTGCGCAGGCCCGGCGCCACAACGCGACGCTGACCGCGCTGGCCAACCGCGCCTACGAGTCCGAACTCGCCGTTCCCGCCGTACAGCTCGCGGCCGACAGCGAGGCCTGGCTGCACCCGGGACCGGACCGTGCGCTTCGACGGGAGCCGGGCCTCGGCGCTGCCTCATCCCGGGCTGTTGCCCTGGGCGAGATCGCGGCGGGACGGGGGCATGCGCTGGTCCTGATCGAGGCCAGGGCGGTTCTGGCCCGACCCGGACGACGTACCGGCCAGGGTGGCGGCACCCCGAGCCGTGCGGCGGCCGCGCTCAGGCAGATCCTCGATGAGGCACCCCATCTGGCCCGCGACGCGATCATCGCGGTGCAGGATCTCGACGCCGAGATCAACGCGCTCCGTCACGAGCACCGGCTCACTCTCGTGCACGCGATCACACCGCCGGCCGTGACACCGTCCGGCGCTGCGGGCTCGCGCGTCTGGCGTCTGGCCACCGCCGCGAACACGGTGATCGAGCTGGGCACCGGTGAGTTGACCGCCGACCTGCTCGGGAAGGCCTTGGACGGCGCGGACGAGGCGGCCCTGGCCATCAGCCCGTTGCCGGCCGTGCTGACAGTCGGCGACTGGTCCGGTCCGGACACCGCCGGGTTGCGCGGGACGGTGGAGGCCCACGCCACACCGGGTCGGCCGGTGATCGCGGTCAACCTCGCCGCCGGTGGCGAGGACCCGACGACGGTGCTGCACAACGTCGACGAGAGGCTTCGGGCGTACCGCCGATTCGGGGTCTCGCCGGTGCTTCTGACAACCTTCGGCAGTGCGCAGACGGCGGACCTGTTCCAGCGGATCCGTGAGACGCACCGGCCGGTCGTGATCCGGCCGGTGCCGGCCGTCGTGAACACCACCTGGCAGGTTGAGCGTCCGGACGGCACGGTGGAGCTCGGCGGGCGGGCGGAGCCGGACCGAGTGCTGTTCGATCGCGCGATCTCGCTGCACGCCGTCCCGGCAGGTCCGCCGGTGGCGGGGATCCTGGCCCGGTGGCTCTTTGCCTCCGACTGGCCGGCGGCGGAGGCGTTCCAGCGCACACATCATGCGCGTCTGCGTGATCCGGAGATCGCACGGGCGCTGGCCGTGGAGGTCGAGGCCGACCCGGGGCTCGCCGTGTTCGGAGTGGCGCTGGAGCTGGCGGCGCGCCACGAGTCGCTGCCGGAGGAGCGTTTGCGGCCGGCGGCGACGATCGCGTTGGACGTGGAGCCGGTGTATGACGGGGGACCCGTACCGCCGTCGTTCGTCTTCGACTATCTCGCCACCCGCGGTGAGCGTCCGCACCGGTTCGCGATGGACGGTGTGCTCTTCCGGCTGCTGCTGGACGGTGCGATCAGCCGCGACCAGGCGATGACGCTGGTCCGCGCCACGGCTGACACCGCGGTCGACCGCGCGAACCTCACGGTGTTCGAGGTCGTCACCGCCCTCCGGGAGCTGCCGGTCGGACAACTCGGCGGCGACCCGCTGCGGCATCCGTTGATACGGCGGCTCGCGACCGTCAGCGGCTCCGGGGCGACCGGCTGCGTCCATCCGACCGACCGCACCGCATGGGTGTGGCGGATGGACGCACTCATGAACGTATTGCGGGCGGACGGGACAGGCACCGGGGCCGCCCGTGCCGACCTGTTGAACGTTGCCCTGACCACGCTGTCGAACTGCTGACGGCCGAGGGAGGTCAGGCGGGGGTACGCGGCATGGTGAGCACGGCGGCGGAGGTGAGCACCGCGGCGACGGCCACGGAGGTGAAGACCCAGGTGGAGGCGGACACGATGGTGTCGAAGTCGTGCTCGCCGGCGCCGGCCGCGATGATGCGGGTGGCGAGCGCACCGAAGATGGCGACGCCGATCGCGCTGCCGGCCGTACGCGCGAAGATGTTGACGCCCGTGACCACGCCGCGCTGGTTCCATGCGACGGAGGACTGCGCGGCGATGATGGTGGGCGGGGACGTCCAGCCCAGGCCGAAGCCGATGACGAACGTGACCCCGGCGACCGTGAGCGGGTTCGGCCAGGGCGCGACCAGGGCCAGCGCGATCGCGCCGAGCGTGGCGATGCCGACGCCCATCATGGCGGTGAAGCGGAAGCCGTACTTCAGGTAGATCCGGCCGGACGTGCTGGCGGCGAGCGGCCAGCCGATGGTGAACGCGGCGACCGCGAGGCCGGAGACCAGCGGGGCGGTCCCGATCGAGTTCTCCAGGTAGGTGGGCGCGAAGCTGGTGATGCCGGTCAGCATCGCGCCGACGCCGATCGCGACGCACGTGGTGCTGAGGATGATCGGGCGGCGCAGCAGCGTCAGGTCGATGATCGGCTCGGCGGCGCGGCGTTCGATCAGGACGAAGACGACCAGCGCGACCATGCCGATCGCGAACGTGGCGAGGCTGGGCGCGGAGAGCCACGCCCAGGCGTTGCCGCCCTCGAGGACGGCCAGGATCAGCGCGGTCAGCGCGACCGTGAGCGTGGCGGCACCGGCGTAGTCGATGCGGTGCTCGCGCTTCTCGACGGTCTCGCGGTGGGCGCGCAGCAGCATCCAGCCGGCGGCGAGGCAGAGCGGCACGTTGACCAGGAAGATCCAGCGCCACGACACGAACTGGGAGAACAGGCCGCCCATGGTCGGCCCGAGCACGGACGCGGTGGCCCAGACGCCGGCGATGTACCCCTGGACCTTCGCCCGCTCCTCGACCGTGTAGATGTCGCCGACGATCGTGACGGAGACCGGTGCGACCGCGCCCGCACCGAGGCCCTGCAGCGCGCGGAACACGATGAGCGCGGCCATGTTCCAGGCGACGGCGCACAGCACGGAGGAGATCAGGAAGACCGCGATGCCGATGAGGATGATCGGCTTGCGGCCCACGGTGTCGGCGAGCTTGGAGTAGATCGGGACCGAGACCGCCTGGGTGAGCAGGTAGACGGAGAACAGCCACGGGAACTGGTCGAAGCTGCCCAGATCCTTCACGATGCTGGGCACGGCCGTGGCCAGAATCGTGGTGTCGATCGCGATGAGCCCGGTGGAGAGCATGAGAGCCAGCAGGATCGGTCCACGCTGCGAACGCAGGCCGACGGTCGCGCCGCGGCTCGTATCAGTGGTCATAGGTGATCATCAGCCTAGACCTTGCCCTCCTTCGAGCCCCATCGGCAGGCATGCGCCTCAGGGGTAGAGGCCCGCCCGGAACGTGAACGAGACGAGCTGGGCCCGGTCGCGGGCGCCGACCTTGGTCATGGCGCGGACGGCGTGGGTCTTGACGGTGAACGGGGACACCGAGATGCGGGCGGCGATCTCGTCGTCGGTCATCGGGTTGAGCTTCTTCATGAACGCGGCCGGGACCGAGGTGTCCCTCGGCGGCCCGAACGGGTACGCCGTCGGCGGCGCGATCCTGTACCTGGTCTCCGCGTTCCGGCTGTACCGCAGCGCGCGTACGGAGAACGTCCCGGCCTGAACGATCGACCGGGTATGGTGCCGGGGCGGATCCGGTGTGGACCGGTGGCCGGACGGAGGGCAGGTCCGCCGTCAACGGTGATCCGCGGCCGGTGGCGGGTCCGAAGAATCGGGGACGTGGACACCGTGGATTCGGTTCTCGCGATCATCGCCAGCGTGGCCGGGATCATCGCCGCCGTGATCGGGATCGTGGGGGCGTCTTCTCCACCCGCTGGTGGGCGACCGCGCTGATCATCCAGGCGCTCCTGTTCCTGCTGATTGCGTCCGCCGGTGAGCTGGAGAACCTCTGACCCCGCGGGTCGCAGGCCGGACCCGCACGGCCGTCGCATCGGGGTGACCGGGCGGGCCGGAGGGGCGGGGTTTGGCTCTGGCACGGCGAAACCGGCAGGGAGGAGCGCCAGCGACGACCGGTGCCCGCGGGAGCGTGCGGACCGCAACCACCGCGTGAGCGGGAAAACGAACTGGATCTTGATCTTGGTTGATGGTTGGGAACCTCGAGAGCTTGCGGGCGGCGAACTCGATCGGCGCGGCGCGTTCAGGCGGGGCGTGCGGCTCGGGCCGCCAGCGTCAGCGCGAGCCGGCGGGGGAGCCGGCGCATGACCGCCAGGTTGACCCGGTTGATGGTGCCGGAGACGACCTCGGTGGGCGGGCGCCCGGCGTCCAGTGCCCGCATCCCGGTGGCGACCACCTGGGCCGGCGTCTGGAAGCGGACGCCCTCCTCAATGGTGCCCGAGGCGGCGAAGAATTCCGACCGGGTTGATCCGATGGTCAGCAGCAGGACCCGGACCGGCGAGTCGCGAAGCTCGTAGGCGAGCGCCTCCGTGAAACTGATGACGTACGCCTTACCGGCCGCGTACACCGCCATGCCGGGCACCGGTACGTGCCCGACCAGGCTTGCGATGTTGACGATCGCGCCGTCGCCGGCGTCGAGCACCTCCGGCAGGAACGCGCGGGTGAGGTCGGTCAGTGCCGTCACGTTGACCATGACCAGGTCGTGCACGGCGTCTTCGCCGGCCTCGGTCAGGGCGCTCGTGCCGCCGAGGCCGGCGCAGTTGATCAGGGTGGACACCCGGATGCCGCGTGCGGCGAGCGCGTCGCGCAGCGTGGCTCCGGCCCGGGGCCGGCTGAGGTCGGCGGGGAGCACGGTTACCCGCACCCCGTGGTCCCGGCGTAGCTCGGTGGCCAGTTCTTCGAGCCGCTCGGTGCGCCGGGCGGTCACCACGAGGTCGGCTCCGCGCGCCGCGAGCGTGGCCGCGAACTCCCGGCCGATTCCCGAACTGGCGCCGGTCACCAGCGCGGTCGTGCCTCGGTAGCGCATTCTTCTCCTTCGGCCGAATATTGCTCGGCCTACATTTTTTTCGTGGCTCACTTGACGGCCTCTTTATGCGTCCTGGCGTCAATAAACTGGCCGTTTGCTGGTGTCGGTCTAGGTTTTTGTCGTTCGTTTCGATCGATACCCGAAAACGGGGAACACCGTATGACCGCTCTTGTCACCACACCATTCGGTGCCACGTCGACCGCGGCCGACGTCATCGCCGGCGTCGACCTCTCCGGTCGCCGGGCGGTCGTCACCGGCGGCGCGTCCGGCATCGGGCTGACCACCGCGCGGGCCCTTGCCGGGGCCGGGGCGGAGGTCACGCTGGCCGTCCGTGACGTGGCGGCCGGCCGGCGTGCCGCCGACGAGCTCGGCGGCGCGGTGCGGGTCGCGCACCTCGACCTCGCCGACCTCGGCTCGGTCGGCGCCTTCACCGGTGACTGGGCCGGGCCGCTGCACATCCTGGTGAACAACGCCGGGGTCATGGCGACGCCCGAGGCGCGGACACGCCAGCGGCACGAGCTGCAGTTCGGCACCAACAGCCTCGGCCACTTCGCGCTCGCGGGCGGGCTGCACGGCGCGCTCGCCGCGGCCGGGAACGCCCGGGTCGTGGTGGTCAGCTCGGTGGCGCACGTCGACGCGGATGCCGACTTCGACGATCTCCACTTCGACCGCCGACCGTACGATCCGTGGGTCGCCTACGGCCAGTCGAAGACCGCCAACATCCTGTTCGCGGTCGAGGCCGCCAAGCGGTGGGCGCCGGACGGCATCACCGTCAACGCGCTCAATCCGGGTCGTATCGCGGGCACGGGTCTGGCCCGCCACGTGACCGCGCTGCCGCCGGCGGCCGATCCGACCGGCGCCACCGGGGTGTCGTGGAAGGACCCGGAGCAGGGTGCGGCCACCTCGGTTCTGCTGGCCGCCTCGCCGCTTCTCGACGGGGTCACCGGCCGCTATTTCGAGGACTGCCAGGAGGCGGGGCCGCACGTTCCCGGCATTCGCCGCGGGGTGGCCGCTTACGCACTCGACCCGGACCGGGCGGCACGTCTCTGGGAGATCTCCGCCGATCTGATCCGTTTCCAGAAACAGGGGAAAGAAAATGCTGAAAGCCACTGAGGCGGTCGACTGGGTCGATCCGGAGCGCTGGCGGAACACCTCGCCGGCCGAGCGGCTGGACCTGCTCAGGCGGGTGCGTCGCAACATCGACGCGCACTTCGACGAGCTGGTGGAGACGGACGTGCGCGCGAAGGGCTTCGCCCGCGGCACTCCCGCGCTGGCCCACCGGGAGGGCACCAGCGTCGGCACGGTCGTGGTGCCGATGGCCGCGAACGTGTCGGCCGCCATCGAGTTGTACGAGAGCCTGGTGCGCGCCCGCCCGCTGGAGCCGCTCGGGGTGACGCCGGCCGGCGAGGGCCGGTTCGACGTGCGGGTGTCGCCGCGCGGCAAGGACCGCCTGCTGTTCGGGGACCGCACCGACGTCCTGCGGGTCAAGGGCGATCCGCGCCGGGTCGGGCCGTACGAGAAGCCGGGCGGGATCATCGCTGTGCTCGGTGCGGGCAACTTCGCGTCGTCGTTCGAGGTGATCCGCGCGCTCTTCCTGGACAGCTGCGCGGTCGTGCACAAGCCGCACGCGCTGAACGAGGCCGTCGACGAGGTCTGGGAGAGGGTGCTCCAGCCGCTGGTGGACGCGCGGGCGCTGGCGTTCGTCGCGCACTCCGAGGGCCAGGCGCTGACCAAGGACCCGCGCCTGGCGAAGATCTACTTCACCGGCGGCGCGCCCACGGCGAAGGCGATCATGGAGGCCACCGACACCGAGCTGGTCTCCGAGTGCGGCGGCAACAATCCGTGCCTGGTCGTCCCGGGTGACCGGCCGTGGACGAAGAGCGAGATCCGGCACCAGGCGCTCCAGATCGCGAGCCTAACCAAGATCAACGGCGGTGCCGTGTGCGGCCGCGTCCAGACGCTGGTGACCAGCCGGAACTGGGGGCAGCGCCGCGAGTTCCTGGACGCCGTCACCGAGGCGCTGCGCGACGGGACGCCGGCGGACAGCTCCTACTATCCCGGCACCGACGAGACGTTCGCGGCGTTCCGCAGGGAGTACCCGAAGGCGCTGGTCATCGAGCCCCGTGATCTGGCCCCGTCCTCGGCGTTGCTGATGATCGAGGATGCCGGCACCGACGGCTTCGCACTGCGCAACGAGGCGTTCTCGCAGGTCATCTCCGAGGTGTCGCTCGACGTGGAGGCCACTGCCGAGGCGTTCCTGCCGGCCGCGACCGACTTCGCCAACGCGCATCTGCTCGGCACGCTGGCCGCGAGCATCATGGTCGACGAGGACACCCGGAAGGCGCACACCGGGGCGGTCGAGCGCGCGGTGAGCGACCTGCGCTACGGGGCCGTCGGCGTCAACGCGATGCCGCCTCAGGTGTGGACGAACGCGTACCTGACCTGGGGCGGCAACGAGGAAGGGCGCGAGTTCGTCTCCGGCCGGGGCAACTTCGGCAATCTCTTCGGCTACGACAACGTCGAGAAGTCCATCGTCTACAGCGGCTTCACGTCACCCGGCCACATGATCATCGACCACAAGCGGGGCTGGCGCGATCTGTCGTCGGGTCTCGCCCGGTACACGATCGAACCGACCTGGGCGCGGTTCTTCGCGCTCGCCGGCACCGTGCTGCGCGCCAGATTCCAGCGCCCCGACTTCTGAGGATCCCCATGTCCACTGCTGTCTCCACCACGACCGGTGCCCTGCGCCGGCTCTACCTCGCCCGGTGCGGCTTCGCCCTGATCTGGGCGGTCGCGCTGTTCGCTACCGGCGCGGACCTGAACCCGGTCAGCGTGACGCTGCTGGTGCTCTACCCGCTGTTCGACGTGGCCGCGGCCGTCGTCGACCTGCGGTCGTCCGGGCGGAACCCCGGGCTGTACGTGAACATCGCGATCAGCGCGCTCGCCGGCGTCGGCGTCGCGGTGGCCACCGGCTCCGGCATCCCGGCGGTCCTGCGGGTGTGGGGCGCCTGGGCGATCGTCTCGGGCCTGGTGCAGCTCGCCGTCGGAGTCGGCCGCCGGCGGCTCGGCGGCCAGTGGGCGATGATCCTCAGCGGCGGCCTGTCCGTGCTCGCCGGCGCCTCCTTCGTGGCGACGGCGGGGAGCGAGGCCACGCTGGCCAACCTGGCCGGCTACGCGACGCTGGGCGGCATCTTCTTCCTGATCTCGGCGGTACGGCTGCCCCGCGCCTGACGGTGGCGGCGACCGCCGCGTCACACTGGACGTCATGCCCATGTCCGAAGGCTCCCCGCGGGTGCAGATCCTCGGCCCGCTGCGCGTCTGGCACGACGGTGCGGAGTGTGACACCGGGCCACGCCAGCAGGCGTACCTGCTCGCGCTGCTGGCGGCGCGGGCCGGTCGCCTGGTACCCGTCAGCGAGCTGGTGGACCTGATCTGGGGCGACGAGGCCCCGGCCACCGCTGTCAACATCATCCACAAGTACATCGGCGTGTTGCGGCGGCTGCTGGAGCCGTCCCTGCCGCCCCGGGGCGTCGGAGCCTACCTGTTCCGGCGAAACCAGGGATACCTGTTCGAACCGGGTCCACCGATGCTCGACCTGGCCGACTTCCGGGATCGGGTCCGCAGCGCGGCAGCGATGTCGCGCCCGGAGGTCGCGCTGGCCCGGTACGTGGAGGCGCTCGCGTTGTGGAAGGGGCCGGCCGGCGACGGTCTCGCGCACAGCCCCGACGCGGCGCCGATCTTCGACGGGCTGAACGCCGAGTTCTTCGCCGCCTGCGTGGCCGCGGCCGACCTGGCCGTGCTCCTGGACCGGCCGGAGCAGGTGCGCCCCGCACTCGAACTGGCGGCGGCGATGGCGCCGCTGCACGAGCCGGTGCAGGCAGCGCTCATCTCCGTGCTGGGCGCGGCCGGCCGGCAGGCCGATGCGCTCGCGGCGTTCGGCGCGGTCCGGACCCGCCTGGCGGAGGAACTCGGCGTCGCACCCGGCCCTGAGCTGCGGGAGGCGCACCGGCGTGTGCTGGCCCAGACCGTGCCGCCGGCGGCCGGCCCGAGGACCGAGGGGCTGATCGGGCGCGAGGAGGAACTCGACGTGCTCCGGCAGGTGGTGCCGCCCGGCACCGGCGCGGCGCTCGTCCTGGTCGAGGGCGAGCCCGGCGTCGGCAAGACCCGGCTGCTGGAGGAGGCGGCCGCCGAGGCCGAGCGGGCGGGCGCGCTGGTGGTCCGGGGAACGTGTGTCGAGGGCGAGGGCACGCCGTCGATGTGGCCGTGGGTGCGGGCGATCGGCGTGGTCCTGCACAGCATGTCGCGCCCCGCGCGGGAACGGTGGCTCGCCGGTGAGATCGGCCGCCTGGTCGAGCCGCGGGACGACGTCGACATCGCCCGGGTGCTGCCGGACAGCGGCGCCCGGTTCCGCCTGTTCGAACGCGTCGTGGCCGTCGTCGGCGAGGCCGCGGCCCGGCGCCCGGTGATCCTGATCATCGACGATCTGCACTGGGCGGACGCGGCCTCGCTGCAGATGTTCGCCCACCTGGCGACCCGGCTGCCACCCGGCACGGCGATCCTGGGCGCGTTTCGCGACCGGGCGCCCGAGCCAGGACCGGAGCTGTCGCGCATGCTCGCCGCGGTGAGCCGGGCGCCGGGTCATCGGCGGCTGCGGCTCGGGCCGCTCGGCGTGGCCGAGGTGACCGAGCTCATTCGCCGGGAGACCGGCAAGGTTCCCGGGGTCGCCGCGGCGCGCGCCATCCATGCCCGTACCGCGGGAAATCCGTTCTTCGTCCGTGAACTGTCGCGGCTTCTGACCGACGGCGGGTCCAACAGCGA
This sequence comes from Catenuloplanes japonicus, assembly GCF_000717135.1. GTDB lineage: Bacteria > Actinomycetota > Actinomycetes > Mycobacteriales > Micromonosporaceae > Catenuloplanes > Catenuloplanes japonicus. Next base: position 178,065 of record NZ_JNXY01000023.1, on the reverse strand, counting down.
TGACGCCGGCGTGCCGTCCACCGTCCTCGACGTGGTCCGGGACCGGATGACCGGGCTGGACGGCGAGGCCCGCGACCTGCTGCGGATCGCCGGTCTCATCGGGCGTGAGGGCAGCGTCGGCCTGCTCGCCGCGGTCGCCGGCCTCGATGCGGAGGCCTGCCTGGAACGGCTCGGGCCGGCGCGGGCACTCGGCCTGGTGGAGCTGGCGCCGCACGACCCGTTCACGTTCCGTTTCGCGCACGACCTGGTCCGCGAGTCGGTCGTCGCGACCACACCGGCCCACCTGATCAACCGGATGCACCTGCGCGTCGCGGACGCGCTGGAACGCACGGATCCGCACGCCGAGGCGTTCGCCGAGCGGCACGCCTACCACCTGTGGCAGGCCGGCCCGCTCGCGGATCCGGCCCGGTCCGCGAGCGCGCTGATCCAGGCGGGACGCCGCGCGACGGCCAAGGCCGCGGTGGAGGCGGCCGAGGGCCAGTTTCGCCTGGCCGTCCGGCTCGCGCGCACGGCCGGGCAGCCCGAACTGGAGCTGTCGGCGCTGGCGCTGCTCACCGCCGTCGTCGGGATGCGTGCGATGTACGTGTCGGCCACGTTCGACCTGCTGGAACGCGCGGAGCACCTGGCCCGGACGCTCGGGCGGGAACGCGAGGCCGCCGACTTCCTGTACTCGCGGTGGGCCGCCCGCGCGCAGGGTCTCGAACTCGACCTCAGCGGCCCGCTCGCCCGCCGGCTGCTCGACCAGGGCGCGGCCTCCACCGACCCGATCATCCGCGGGTACGGCCTGCACGCCTGGGGCATCCACCAGTGGGCGGTCGGCAACATCGGCGAGGCGTTCCGCCACCTGAGCTGCTCCGGCCGTGACCTGGTGACCCGGGCGGAACACCCGCTGCGGCACGACCTGCAGCTGCTGATCGCCGGCATGCTCGCCGAGACGACCGCGCTGCACGGTGATGTCGGCACGGCACGTGCCCTCGTCGACGAGCTCGAAGCCGCCGCGGGCGACGACGCGTACGTGACGACGATCTGGGCCACCTTCGCCACCCGGATCGCCGCGCTGATCGGCGACCCCGGCTGGGCGTTACGCGCCGCACAGCGCGGCATCGCCGCCGACCCGGAGTTCTCGTTCGCGTTCCTCGGCACCTATCAGCGGCTCGGCCGCTGCTGGGCACTGGCCATGACCGGCAACGATCCGGACCGCGCGGCGGCGGAGGCCCGGCAGCTGATCGACACGATGCTGCTCGATCCGCCGCGCGCCTGCGTGGCGACCTGGCATGCGCTGTTCGCCGAGATGCGGTTGTCGGCCGGCGCGCTGGACGAGGCCGAGGCCGCCCTCGACCGCGCCGCGGAACTGCTCGACACCTATGGCCAGCGGTACGCGGAGGGCCTGATCCTGCTGCTGCGGGCCCGGATCCTGCGGGCGCGCGGCGCGCCCGCCGACGTCGTGCGGGCCGCCGCGCTCCGGGCCAGGACGCTCGCGGTCGCGCGGGAAGCCCATCTCTTCGCGCGTCGCGCCGACGAATTCCTGGCCGGCTAGCCGTTTCACTCGGCTTCAACCCGTATTTCACTGACCCGGCATACGGTCCGGTAAACGTGCTATGCCGGGGGAGATCGACTGTGCTGCGCCTGCAGATCATGGGTCCGCTACGGGTCCGCCGCAGCGGTGTCGAGCTCGACGTCGGGCCTCGCCAGCAGCGTTCCCTGCTGGCGCTGCTGATCGCGCGGGTGGACCGGCCGATCAGCATGAACGGCCTGATCGAGCTGCTCTGGGGTGCGGACCCGCCGGCCAGCGCCGTGAACGTCATCCACAAGTACATCGGTGCCCTGCGCCGGGTGCTGGAGCCGGGCCTGGCGTCGCGCTCCGGCGGGTCGTACCTGATCCGGCACGACACCGGATACCGGTTCACCGCCGCTCCCGAGGAGCTCGACCTGCTGGCCTTCCGCCGGTCGGTCGCGCAGGCGAAGGAGAGCGCCGGCCAGGACCGGCCCGATGAGGCGCTCGACCACTACCTGCGCGCCCTGCGCCTCTGTCACGGGGCCGCGGGCGACAGCCTGGCCGACAGCGCCGAGGCGGCCTCGGCCTTCTCAGGCCTCGACGGCGAGTTCTTCGACGCCGCCGGTGAGGCCGCGGACATCGCCGTGCGGTTGCGCCGTCCGGCTCAGGTCATCGCGCCGCTGCGGCTCGCGGCCACGATCGGCCGGCTGCACGAACCGGTCTACGCGAGTTTGGTGCGCGTCCTCGCGGCGGCCGGCCAGCAGGCCGAGGCGCTGGAGACGTACCGCGAGATCCGCGACCGTCTCGCCGAGGAACTGGGCATCGATCCGGGCAGCGATCTCCGGGAGGCGCAGCAACGGGTGCTCGTCCCTGCGCCGGACCAGGCCGAGGCACCCGGCCCGGTCCCGCTGGTCCGCCCGGCCCAGCTTCCCCCGGACCCGCCGTTGTTCGTCGGCCGCAGGCACGAGCTGAGCGACCTGCACGACCTGGTGCGTGACCTGCGCGAGAGCCGGCGCACCAGCCCGATGACGATCGCCGTCGACGGCATGGGCGGCGTCGGCAAGTCGACCGTGGTCGCGCACTTCGCCCACCGGATCGCCGGCGAGTTCACCGACGGCGCGCTCTACCTCGACCTGCGCGGCCACGGCGACGAGGACGGCAGCGTCTCGGCCTCCGTCGCGCTGCGGTCGCTGCTGTACGCGCTGGGGCTGCGCTCGGCGGACGTGCCGGACACGTTCGAGGCGCTGCTCGGCACGTACCGGAGCCTGACCGTGGGCCGCCGGTTGCTGCTGCTGTTCGACGACGTCCGCGACGCGTCCCAGGTGCGACCGCTGCTGCCGAACTCCGCCGACAGCCTGGTGCTGATGACCAGCCGGCGACCCCTGGTCGGGCTGGCCGCGTCCGACGGCACCCGCCTCTACCGCGCCACCGTGCCGGAGCTGCCGGAGGCCCGCGAGATCCTCACGACGCGGCTGGCCGGCCCGAGGACCGGGGACGCCGCCACGCTCGACGAGATCGCCGAACTCTGCGGGCGCCTCCCGCTCGCGCTCGCGATCCTCGCCGCCCGGCTGGGCGTGCGCCCGAACCTGTCGCTGCGCGCTGTCGCCGCCGAGCTGCGGGACGGCGCCCGCCGGCTGGCGGCGTTCCACGAGGGCCGGGACGTGATCGGCCCCCGCACCGTCTTCTCCTGGTCCTACCGGCAGCTCAGCCCCGGCGCGGCCCGGCTGTTCCGGCTGCTCGGGGCCGCGCTGGCCCCGGAGATCACCCCGGAGGCCTGCATCAGCCTGTCCGGCGAGGACCCGGGCCGGACGAGGGCGGAGCTGGAGGAGCTGACCGAGGCGGCGCTGGTCGCCGAGGACGAGCACGGGCGGATCACCTCGCACGTGCTCGTCCGCGCCTACGCCCAGGAGTTGCTGGTGACGATCGACTCGGTCGCCGAGCAGCGGGCCGCGGTCGGCCGGCTGCTCCAGTACTACCTGCACAGCAGCTTCAACGCCCAGGTCGTGCTCTCGCCCGTGCGTACCCCGATCCCGCCGGCCCCGCCGGAGCCCGGCGTCGCGCCGGAACGGCCGACGACCTACCGGCAGGCGATCGGATGGTTCGCGGACAACCGGGACGTGCTCAAGGAGGCGGTACGCCTGGCCGCCGAGACCGGGTACGGCATCGTGCCCTGGCAGCTCGCGATCACCATGCAGCAGTACTTCGAGTGGTGCGGCTACTTCCAGGACTGGGACGCCGTCATGCGTCTTGCCCTGCGCGCCGCCCGCGAGAGCGGTGACGTGATCGGGGAGGCGCACGTGCTGCGCAGCCTGGCCGGCGCCCGCTGGTTCCTCGGGGCGAACGACGAGGCCCTCGACCTGCTCTCGGCCGCCCTTCGGGTCTTCGCCGACCGCGGCATGCGGCTGGAACAGGCGCTCATCCACATCAACCTCCACTCGGTCCACGCCGTGCTGGGCGACCACGAACGGGCACTGGAGTGCGCGGAGACCGCGGTCGCGCTCTGCCGCGAGGTCGGCAACGCCAAGCTGGAGATGTTCTGCCTGGCCTACCGGGGCAGGGCCTTGACCAGGCTGCGGCGGTATGACCAGGCGGCCCGGGTGCTCCAGCAGTCACTCGACCTGAACCGCAGGGTGGGGCGACGGCACGAGGAGGCGATGATCCGGGTCTACCTCGGCAACAACCTGGCCGAGCTGGGCCGCACCGGCGACGCGGCGACCGAGCTGCGGCGTGCGGTCGAGGCGGCCCGGTCGGTCGGCCAGGGCCCGTACCATTTCGAAGCCTTTCGCAGTCTTTCTGCACTGTTGCTGTCCGCGAGCGACCTCGGCGGGGCGAACGAGGCCTTCGACGGGGCGTGCGGGGTGCTGGAGACCTTCCAGGACGGCGGCCCGCGGCAGATGCAGGCGGAGTTGCGGCAGCTCGCGGCCAAGCTGCACCGGCCGCCCTCTTTATCGCGGATGGATCCGTGACCAACTGGCGATCAAGTGCGCGTCAGTACGTTCTCGCGGTGGCGGCGCCGTCCGGCCCGCCGGCGAGAGGAGTTTCCCATGGGCAACCAACTTGAGTCCCTGGAGGGCTGGGGCTTCCCGGTCCACGTGAGTCCCGGCGGCGCCGCCCGGGGCCGCGTCATCGCGGACCAGGCCGAGCGGATGGTGACCTGGCTCCGCTCGGTCACCGGCGAATTCAAGATCCCTCCGCTGTACGTCGTGGGCCGCGACGACTGGGACAGCGTGGCGGCGTTCCCGGTCTACGGCATGCCGCACGAGACGCCGGACCGCGTCGTCGTGGGCCAGGAACCCGCCGAGTTCTGGGACGTGGTCCTCGACTCGGTCGAGCCGTACCTGACCGCCGCCGACCGGGACGAGCTGCGCCGCGTCTACGGCGACCCGGTCAGCCTCGGCAGGTTCGCCGACCTGCTGGTGTCCCACGAGATCGGGCACTATCTGCACGGGCAGAGCGAGGGGACCGACCCGACGTCGTTCTGGCTGCGGGAGATGCTCGCCAACCTCGCGCTGCAGGGCTACGTCACGGAGGTCGAGCCCGCGCTGGAGGACCCGCTGCTCACCGTCGTACGGGTCGTGTGGCGCTCCACCGGATCGTCGTGGCAGTACAGCGCGCTGACCGACATGCACCACGCGGTCTCCGGCAGCGGGCCGAACTACGTCTGGTTCGAGTTCGGGCTCCAGACGCTCACCAAACGCCTGTGGCAGAGTTCGGGCGTCCTCGCCGTCCACACCCTGATCGACCTGCTGCACGGCCCGGTGCCGACCCAGGACGAGGCGATCGACGCGATCGGCAAGCTCGATCCCGAGGTCGCCGCGGACCTGCGGCGGTGGCCCGCCTTCCCGGCGAGTTGAGCCGACAGGTGCGCGGCCGGCGCCGGATCCCTGCGATCCGGCGCCGTTCTACGACACGGTGACCGCTTCCGCACGGTCGTCCGGGAGCGGTGCGGAGAGCCACAGCAGCGCGGGGATCAGCGCGACGAGGAGGCCGGTCAGGCCGACGAGGCTGATGGACGAGGCGGCGCCGATCCGGTCGGCGAGCACACCGGCCAGGAAGGCGCCGACGCCCTGTGCCGTCGCGTTCATCGAACCGGCGATTCCCATGCCGCGACCCCGTTGTTCATTGGGGAGCAGATCGGCGAAGGACGACGCGGCGACGACCGTGAGCACCGCCCAGAGGGCGCCGCTGAGGCCGAAGGCCAGGACGATCAGGAATGGGTTGCCGATCGTGAAGACCAGCAGCAGGGGTACGCACGGGGCGAGGCACACGATCGGGAAGATTCTCGGGTAGCGGTCGGCCTTTACCAGCCGGGCGAAGAAGGCCAGCGCCACCACCGCGAAAATGCCTTCCGAGGCCATGAAGATCCCGGTCCAGCCACCGTGCAGCCCCATGTCGAACACGAGCGGCGCGGCGAGGGCCTTCGGTGCGGTGAGGAATACGCCGGTCACGGTGGACAGCAGAATCGCGCGTCTGGCCGGGGACTGCCAGATGAAGGCGATGGTGGACGCGGTGCCCCCGCGCGCCCGCTCGGTCGTCGTGGCCGGGCGGGCGCGCACGAACAGGCGTACCACCAGGGCTGCTGTGGTGAACGTGAGACCGTCGACGATGAGGCAGGTCGCCGGGTCGAAGGCGGTGGCGATGAATCCGCCGGCGGCGAAGCCGACCAGCTGCCCGCCCTGGGACAGCGACTGCCGTACGGCCATGCCGGCGCCGTACTGCTCCTGCGGGAGCACGTCGCGCAGAAGTGCCAGCCGGGCCGCGGTGTAGGGCCCGCTCAGGAACGACGACGCGGCGACCAGGCAGCACAGGACGGCGAAGGGCATTCCCGGAAGGGCCATCGTCAGGACGATCGCGGCGCGCATCGCGTCGATCGCGACGGAGAGCTCACGCCGTGGCCGCCGGTCGGCCAAGGAGGAGAGCAGGAAACCGCCGGCGACGGTGGGCAGATAGGTCAGCGCATAGGTGAGTCCGCTCAGCCCGGCCGAGCGGGTCCGTTCGAAGACCAGAAGCGCGAGCGCCACCCGCGACAGTTGGTCGCCTATCACCGACAGCGCCTCGGCGACCGCGATCGCCCGGAATTCTCTGTTGCGGCTGAGAGCCATGGGACCTGACGGTTTCACAGTGGACTGAACTTTCTCTTCCGCGATTCTCGGGCCGGTTCGTGATGGCACGTTCCGCTTCACTTTCAGGGAAGTCGCGGCCTGTTCAATGAAATCTGTTCGGCCGAGCGCCCAGGCGCCATCGGCCGTCCCATCCACATCGGCGGAACACAGAGGGGGTGACCGACCATGAAGCTTGCCGACTGGTGACCTCGCTGATCGGTGTGGCCACCGCGCCAACACCATCGAGAAGGCCGTCCCGGACCCTGGTCCGGGACGGCCTTCGGCGGATCACCTCGTTCTGGCGTGCGCCTCGATGACGTCGGCCGCCCGGCGTGCCCCGCCGGTGCTGGTGCGGGGCCCGAAGCTGTCCTTCAGGACGTCCGCGATGCGGGCGTCGGCCGCGGTCCGCTCCACCAGGCCGCGAAGGCCCGCCGCGGTCAGCGTGCGGAGGTCGCCGACCTGACCGGCCCCGACCTCGGCGAGACGCTCGGCGTTGAGGCCCTGCTCGGCGGTCAGCGGCAGGGCGATCACCGGCACCTGTGCGACCAGCGCGTCCATCAGCGAGTTCATGCCCGCGTGCGAGACGAACGCGGCAGCACGGCGCAACACGTCACGCTGCGGGAACCACGGCCCGGCCTCGATGTTGGGGGCCGCCAGCGTACCCGGGTCGATGTGCTCTCCGACCGACATGATCACGTGCCAGCCGGTGTCCGCGAAGGCCTCGGCGCACAGGCGGTAGAAGTCGGGCCGGTTGCTCAGGATGCTGCCGAGCGAGACGTAGACCAGCTTCTCCGGCGTGCCGCGTTCCGCGTCGGGTGCCTCCGGGCCCACGAAGGTGAACGTGTCGTCGAAGGCGTCGCCGTCGATCTGGAAGCTGCGCGGGAGGAACACCAGCGACGGTACGGTGGCGGGGTCCCGCGGCGGCCCGGCCTCCTGGCTCAGCCGGAACGCATTCGCCCCGAACGCGCCCATCCGCGCGTCCAGCGGATCGAGCCCGTGCCGGACCATCCTGGCCCCCAGCGACACCTTCGCGTTCTCCGCGAAGTGCGGGACCACCCGGACCTCCGGCACACCGAGGTGCGCGGCCACCGACGATCCCACAAAGAACAGGCCGTCGTGACAGAGCACGTCGGGGCGGTCGGCCGACAGCGCGTCCACGACCTGCGGGGTGATCGCCCGGACGGCGTCGGCGAAGTGGTCGAGCATCTCGGCCATCCGCGTGGTGCTGAACCCGGCCTCGTCGACGATCAGATCCTCGACGGCGAGCGGGACCCTGATCGGTTCGGCGCCGGCCTGTTCCACCCGGTCGGCGGTCGCCGGCCCCGCCACGTAACGGACGCGGTGTCCACGCCCGATCAACTCGCGGACCAGAGGCAGGGTCGGGTTCACGTGTCCCACCGTGGGCGGCACCAGAAAGGCAACGGTCAAGCTCATGCGGCGCACGCTATCCACCGGTAGTGGAGATCCTCTTGACTCCCGGCCCCTGCCCGTCCACCTCGGCACCGTCACGCCACAGCCGAAGAGGTCCGAGGATGCTCAGCCGCAGGCCCGCCAACGTCGCGCTACCTCCGGGGCGTCTGGACAGTTCCGCCGCCTTTACGTCGCCAGGCCCGGCCTGGTTCACCGTGTTACCTCCGCGGTTACCTGGCCTTCATCGACGGTTTCGTTGGCGTCCCTGAACTGAGGATTTGCGGACGTCGTAAAGGAGGGCCGGCGAAGAGGAGCCCGCTATGCCCTTCCAGATCTGCGCGGACGGACGATTCATCCCGGTGCCGTCCGGGGTGTTCTTCCACGAAGGCCCGATGACGACCCCGGTCGACCTGGGGGCGCTGACCCGCGCGCTGACCGCGGACCGGGTCGCCGGCGGCGGCGCGGCGGTGTTCCTCACCGAGTCCGCGCTGGCGGATCCGGCCGTGGTGCACCGGGTCCGGCTCGCGCTCGACGACGTCCCGGAGATGGCGCGGCACGGGATGGTCCTCGGCTCGACCGAGGGCGAGACGCATGATCCGGCACGGTGGGAGACCGCGACCGAGACGATCGGGCTGCAGAAACAGGTGCCTTTTCGCGAGGGTACGCCGCGCAGCCCCCGGATCATCGGCGTGGACGCGCAGGGGCGGGAGACCGCCGGTGTGCCGGAGGCGATCCGGGTGCTGCCGCGCGCGCAGGCGGCCGCGCGGGAGACGCTCAAGGCCGCGGCCCGGCTGGCCGCGGATCCGGCACGGTCGCCGTGGGAGCGGCTGGAAACACTGCTGGCGGAGGCGTCGGCGCGGCGGGACGAGCTGGGCGTGCGGCGCACGTTCGCGGAGGATGTGCCGCAGACGGCGTACCAGATGGCGGTGGGTCTGGTGCTCCTGAACCCGGGCGTGGACCTGGACGCGCTGACGCGCGCGGTGCTGCCGCCGGCAGCGGCCGAGGTCGACGCGGTGTTCGGCGGCGGCGGCGAACGGATCGGGCCGGTGGCGCTGCACGCGCGGCTGGCGGCCGTGCCCGGCGCGTCCGCGTTGGTCCGGACCGGTGACCGGGCCCGCTGGCTGGTCTCCCGGGACGGCACCGTCTACTGGGTCGACGCGGCGCTGGACGTGGATCCGGTCGCGCGGTTCGACCCGACGGCGGACGATCCGCGCACCCGCGAGCTGACCAGGTCCGGGACCACGGTCACCGTGACCACGCCGACAGTACGGCCGGTCGCGACCGGCGTGCGGCCGGACGGGCAGGGCGGGTTCCTGGCCGACGCCGGTGGGGTCCCGGTCGAGCTGCTGATCCGCCAGGACCGCGTGGCCGGCCGGGACGTGATGGTGCTGCTCTCCGACGACGAGTGGGCGCGCCTGAGCGGGGGCGACTGGCTGCCGCCGTCGCGCGACGGGCTGCCGGTGGTCGCGGTGCACAACGAGCGTGGATACGTGCGGGTGCCGGCCCGGCGCAACGGCGTCGTCGTCGAGGTGCTGCTGGCGCCCGGCGAGCTGGCGGCCGTGACCGCGCGGCTCGGCGCCGACCAGACGCTGCTGTCCTGCGACACCGCGGTGCTGAACAGCGAATTCCTGCAGGGGTACGCGTCCGCGCTCCACGGCACGGTCCTGGCCGCGCAGGGTGATGTGCTGGCCGGGTCTAATGCGGGCAGCCCGGTCACCCGCGGCGGCGAGCCGTGGCTGCTGTTCACGGCGGAGGGCGCGGGCGAGCCGTGGGACACGCTGAACGAGGAGTACGCGCTCGACGGCTTCCGGTCCGTCGACGACCCGGAGGCGTTCCGCGCGTACGAGGCCGGCGAGCCCGGATCCGGCGTGCTGCTGCTGACGGCCGCCCAGGTGGGGGCGCGGGCGCAGGCCGCGGTCAGGGCGATCGGGGACTGGGAACAGGGTGTCGGCGACATGGACGCGCTGCGGGCGACGCTCGGCGGTGACCATGTGGCCCTCGCCCATCTGGAGAGGATCCTGAGCGGCTGGGCCGAACTCGACAGGCTCGGGAGGCGGGCCGGGGAGCTGGATCGTGGGCTCGGTTCGTCTGCTGGCTCGGCCGAGCCGGACCCGATGGCCGTGGCGAGTCTGGGCAGGGCCGTTCGGGCGCAGATCCGGAGCCACAACGACGCGGTGGAAGCGCTGCGGGACCGGCTCGGCAACCGGCCGCCGACGCTGTCGGAACAGACCGGCGCCGCGTCCGTTCCCACGGCGGCCCCGCAGCAGCCGGTGGCGGCACCCGTGGGAACGGTCGCGGAGGCTGTCCGGCAACTGTCCGGCCCGCCTGCGACGGCCGCACCGGTGACGGCAGAGCCGACGGCGGCCCTGCCAACACCGTCGGCGTCGGCGTCGGCAAGCGTGCCGGCGGCATCCGTGCGCGCGGCATCCGTGCCAATGGCATCCGTGCCAATGGCAGCTGAGCCCATTGCAGAAGGGCGAATGGCAGCCTGGCCGGCGGCGGTTGTGCCAGCGGCAGCCGGGCCGGCTCGCCAGCCCCATGGCTGGACCGTGACGCAGCTGACCGACCCGTCGGGTACGGTCCGGTTTACCCGCGACGGCCGGACGGTCGACCTGCGTGTGATCACCGGTGCGTTTCCCGAGTCCGAGCTGATCCTGGATCCGGACACCATCGCCGGCGCCCGGACCGCCGCGATTCCCGGCGCGCGACTGCACCTGCCGGACACCCTGCCCACCGATGGTCTCGCGCAGGAGCTGCTCTGGGCCGCGGAACAGGTCGACGCGGCCGGCCGCTCCCGGTTGGACCGCCGCCTCCGCCAGGTGGTCTGGAGCCGCTCACCCGCGGAACGCCTCGCGCCGGGCGGCCGCCCGCGACTGTTCCGATCGCTCGCGCCCGCGGACCGCGCCCGGGTGCGCACGCTCATCCACCTGCTCACCCCACCTGACCCGGCCGCGCGGGGCACCGACATCGCCGACGCGCTGGCCGAACTCGGCGTGCTCGGCGATCAGTCCGGCTCCGCACCCCGCGCGCAGGCCCTGGACGGCGAGCTGCGCGCCGCCGGCGTGCCCGAAGCCTCGATCCAGTTCGTCAGGGATCGCCTGTACGACACCCGGGCCGCCACCACACCGTCCGCGCTGCTGGAGTCGGCCCGGTCCGCGGCCGCGATCTTCGCCGAGACCACGCCCCGGATCATGGGCGCCGGCCTGACGAAGGAGGGCGATCACGATGTCCTGCGGCTGCGCCTGGACGGCCCGCACCCCCTCGTCGACGACGACGAGAACATCCTGCGCCTGCGCATCGTGGAGTCCCCACGGAACTGGCGGTCCCGGGACGTGGCCCGGCTCGACCTGACCGCGAAGACGCTCACGGTCAGCGGCCGGGCCGGCGACGCGGCCCTGCAGGTCACGATCGCCGGCCTGCTGGCCCGGGACCTGGTCGCCCCCGCAGTCAGGGGCCCGGTCGCACGGGGTGCAAGGGGCCCGGCCGCTGCGGCGGCTGGTGGCGTGGTCGCCCCTGGCGCTGGTGGCCTGGCCGGCTTCGGTGCCGGCGTCCCGGTCGCCTCCGGCAGCGGCGTCCCGGTCGCCTCCGGCGAGGCCGCACAGCGCGAGGCGCGCCGCCTGATGGCCGAGGAACAGGTGCTGCGCCGTCTCCGCAACGGCAGCGCGGGCCGGATCGCCCGGTGGGGGCGGGCGAAGGTCTGGCGCCTGACGCTGCACCAGCGGCTGTTCGACGCCCTGCTGGACCGCCACCTGACCGCCATGCGGGAGCACCTGCGGGAACACCGGGACGTGCTGCCGCTCGGCCTGCGCGCCGATCTGTGGGTCGCGACGCACCGGGCCACCTGGCGGGCCGATGAGGCCGCACCCCAGATCTCGGACAAGCCGGGCCTGGAGCTGCACGCGGCGCGCCGGGTGACGTCCGTACCGGTCGCCCTGATCAACACGATCGGCACCGGGCTGCTGGCCGGTCGTGCGCCCCACCTCTACGGCGCGAGCCTGGCCGGTCAGGGCGCTGCCGCGCTGCCGCAGGCCTGGTCGGACGCGGCGAACGCACGGATGAGCGCCGGCGTCGGCCCGGCGAAGGACCGGCTGACCGAGCCGGGCGCCGCCGACCCCACGTACGCGCTGTTCCGTGCGCCGGAGTGGGCGCTGCCGACCCAGAACGTGATCAAGCGGTCGCCGTCCGGTCTGGCGCAGTCGATCGCGTCGATGCTGGTGGCGGGCGGCGTCAGCGCCAAGTGGGACACCGGTGTCACGGCGCTCGGCCTGACCGTGCTGGCGAACCTGGTCCAGGCCGAGCTGGATCACGTGTTCGACAATCCCGAGGGTACGGCCGGGAAGCGCTACGCGTTCGAGCACGCCCGCACCTGGGACAAGCTGCGTAACGACAGCGTGGAGAGCGCGTACTACCGCCTCCGGGAGCTGATGAGGCGGGCCGGGACGAGCGCGCTGCACGATGCCGAGAAGGAGGCGCTGGAGGAGAGCCGCACGAAGATCAGCGACATGATGGCGGCGATCGGGCACGAGGTCGACATCGCGGTCGGTGAGATGGTGCGGCGCCGGAACAGCCCCTGGCGCGGTTCCGCGACGGCGGAGACGTTCGACCTGATCGCCCGCGGACTGGGCGACGGCAGTCCCAGCCGCACCCACAACGCGATGCGGGTGGGCGGTCAGCACGCGTCCGCGCAGCTGCCGTCGCTGGTGCTCGGCCTGCTGGCGAACAGCGCGGTCGACCTGGTGACCATGAACATCGGCGCGGCCGCGGCCAGCGGAGCGGTCTACGGCGCCGGATGGAGCGGACTCAAACGGCACGAGTTCGCCGACCTGGTCGCGATCGCCAGCTGGGACACGCTCCACCGGCTCCGGTACATGCAGGAGGCGATCGACTACCTGCTCGACGCGACGCGCGTGACCCCGGGCCCGAACGGCGCCGTTGCCCGGCCGCCGGTCGCGATCGACGAGCGGCCGGAGGCGAATCCCGCCAACTCGGTGACGTTGCGACTGACGCGCAAGATCGGCCTTCGTCGCCTGGCCGAGGCACGCGCGCAGGCCCGCGCCAACGCGAACGTCCAACGCCCCCGCGAGGTGTCCGGGACGTCGCAGATGCTCTACAAGCACGTCCCGTCGTTCCTCACGCACATGGTCGCGGCCGGCGTGATGGGCGCCGCGCTGCAGGCACCCGGTGCGGTGGTGGGCGTGGCCGTCGCCGTCGGCGGTGTGGCGAAGCTCGCGACCGGCGTGGGCGAGAACCTGCTGCGCGTGTCCGCGCCGCTGATGGCGCAGACCGCCGCGATCCAGCAGTCACGGGCCGAGACGTCGCGGATGACGACCACCCGGGACGAGATGGCCGGCGAGTTCGGGACGCTGATCGCCACCGCGGCGCGGGCTCAGGAACACATCCATTCCGCGCCGGTACGCGGCTGGACCGGGTTCAGCGGCACGGTCAGGTCGTTCCCCGGCGGCGTGACCGGCCGGTTCGGCACCGCCGTGCGCGCCACCACCCGGGCCGGTCTGCGCATCGGCGACATGACCTCCTGGAACGTGCCGCCGGCGCTGTCCCGGGCACCGGCGCCGGCCGGCCCGGTCACGCTGACACACCGCGACCGGATCGCGCTCAACGCGCTGCACGCGCTGGCCAGGGACCTGGAACACGCGCACGACCCGGCGCGGACCGCGCGCATCGACCTGACGCCGGAGGCGGTCAGCGCGGAGCTGTTCCTGGTGATGGACCGGCTCGGTCTTCGTGCGGGGCAGGACCCGGCCCGGCACCGCTGGGCGGCGGTCGTGACGGATCTGCGCCGGCGGCACGGCTACGAGATGTCGGATCAGGTCCGGGCGCTACGCGCTTCGCGGGAAACCTCGGGTCCGCCGCGCGTCGAGGCGACGGAGAACGCGGCCGAGCGGGCGCGCCAGGAGGTGCGTCTGGCGGAGTGGAAGGCGCACCAGGCGGGCTGGCAGGCGCTCCGGGCGGCCTGGGCGGCGGACCCGCTGACCGGGACGCTCTGGACGGTTGCGGCGCGGACCGAGTTCCAGCGACTGCGGATGGACGTGCGGCCGGACGGCTGGATCAAGATGTTCCCGGCGACGGGTCCTCGGTACCGGATCCGGGTGGTGGCGGGCGCGACCGGGCCGGACCTGGCACACCTGCGCCTCGCCCCGGACGACCTCTGGCACGCGATCCGGGGCAGCTTCCGCGACGACCCGCACACCCTCGTGGTCGACCCGGCGCACGTGGCCGACGAGGGGCAATTGGTGCTGATGCTGACCTGGGCCACCAGGGAGATCGAGCGTCTCCGGCTCCTCAACGGCCACCGCGTGCAGGACATCATGATCGGACCGAGGGAGTCGCTGCTCACGTACGTCCGCCCGCCGGTATCGCGCACGGGCACCGTCTCCACGCTGCAGGACGGAGGCGCTCCCGACGAGGCCCTGCCGGTGACGGCCGGGCCTCGCACGGCGGCGTTCGCCGCGGCGGGCCCCGACGCCGTCGCGCCGCCGTCGCCCATCCTGGACACGCTCGCGGCAGACGCGATCCCGCTCGCGGCAGACGCGATCCCGCTCGCGGCAGACGCGATCCCGCTCGCGGCAGACGCGATCCCGCTCGCGGCAGACACGATCCTCCCTGCGGCGGACACGAACCGTCCCACGACCGCCGCTTTCCTTCCGGCATCTGCCCTGTTCCCATCGGAGCTGCCCGAGCGCCTGCCCGAGCGCCTGCCCGAGCACCTGCCCGAGCACCTGCTCGGGCCCGCCGGCGTGCAGGCCGTTCCGCAGGCGCTCGCCGAGGCCGTCCGGAACCGAGGCGTCGGCGACGTCCCGGAGCCGGCGATCGCCCGGATGACCGCGCTGCTCCCGGCGCTGGCGTCGTCCGGCCCGGACGGGCTGGCCGCCTTCGTCGGCGGCGTCATGAACTGGGCTGACACTAGGCTGACGCCGCTCGCCGAACGGCTGGAGACCGGTTCCGGCGCCGACGTGTACCGGGTGGACGGCCCGGCCGAGACCGCGCCCGTGGTGATCAAGGTGTTTCCCGAGATGGGCCAGTTCGTGGAGGAGCTGTCCGCGCTGCAGCGGCTCGCCGACGCGGGCGTCACCGTGCCCCGGGTGCACGCGGTCGGCGCCGTCGACCGCAAGGGCACCCCGGTCGGCACGCTGGTCATGTCGTACGCCCGGGGCAGCACGCTCACCGACCTGCTTACCCGTCTCCACGATGAGGGGACCCCGCAGGCGCTGGCCGCGGTGACCGCGGCGGTCACCGCGCTGGGCCGGGCGCTGGGCGAGCTGCATCGGCAGGCCGGCCCGAGGGTGAGCGAGTCCTACCTGGACGGTCAGGTGACGTGGATCAGGCAGCAACTCGCACACCTGCTGCCGGAGAACGTGCTGACACAGACCGCGGAGCTCTACATCCGGGATGTCATGGCCGACCCTGGCACGGCCGGGCTGGTCCACGGCGACCTGCACCCCGGCAACGTCGTCTGGCACCCGGAGCACGGCATCACGTTCATCGACGTGGCCGGCGCGCACCGGTCGATCGGCGCGAACGGCACTCCGGTCGGCATGCCGGAGCGCGACGTGTCCACGTTCCTGTCCAAGCTCCGCAGCCAGGGCACCGCGCTCGGCCTGAGCATGACCGCGCAGCTCCTGCCGCTGCGCAGGGCGTTCCTCCGCGCGTACGAGGCCACCGGCGTCGAGCGCGCCGAACACGTCGTCGGCATGTACCGGGACGGGCGGCACGGCCGTCAGCTCCGCGAGAACGTCACCCAGCTCGCACCCGGCGTCGACCTGAAGGTGTTCCGGGCCGAGGTGCCGGACCAGCTCAAGCTCTCCGAGCCGGCCGCCGCGCCGAACCCGGTCGCGCTGCTCGGGCGGGCGGAGCTGCTCGGCCGCCGCTACCGTCAGCAGGTGGCCGGCCGGATCGCGACCGCGCTGATCGGGGCGGACGCGCCCGCGCGGGCCGCGATGATCACCGAGCTGCTGGACCGGTTCACCTCGGATCTCGCCGCGCTCACCGAGCGCCTCCGGGACCTGCTCGCGGCGGGCGGCGAGGCGACGCCGGCGTACCGTGGCGAGTTTTTGAAGGTCTTGGAGACCTATCGCGGCGCGCGCACCATGCTGGACCAGCTCGCGTTCGACACCGGCGACGGCGCACTGCGGCTGCCGCCCTGGGAAGACCTGGTCACCGTGCAGGCACCGCCCGCGCCGGCCGTCGCGCCGATCCTGCTCGGCGCCTGGAGCGGGCCGCCGGCCGCACGGGCCGCCGCCGACATCCGGGCGCACGCGTCGGCCGCGGGACGGCCGGTCGTCGCGGTCGACCTCGGCGGCCTGCCCGAGGTGTCCGGGCCGGTCGTGGCGGAGCTGCACCGGGTGCTGACCGGGTTCCGGCGGATGCGCGTCGCGCCGGTGCTGGTGGCGACGGAGGCCACGCGCGCGACCGGCGAGCTGTTCGCGGACATCCGCCGCGAGTTCGCGCCGACGCTGATCCAACCGGCCTCGGCCGGGTTCGACCGGGTGTGGGTGCTGCGGTCGCCGGACGGCGAGTCGCGGCAGATGGAATCCCGGCTGGAGGAGGCGATCTTCGAGGCGGCCGGGCCGCTGGCCGCGCAGGCGCCGACCCCGGTGGACGGCGTGCACCTGCCCGGCGCGCTCGGCACCTGGGCGATGTCCCGCACCTGGGCGGACGCGGCCGCGCTGCACCGCGCGCACGAGGCCGAGCTGCACGCGGACGCGGCGTTCGCGGCGCTGACGGACGCGGTCACGGCCGAGCCCGGCGACACGCGCCTGGCCGCGTTCCACACCGTGCTGGACGTGGCGCGCACGGCAGGCCGGCTGCCCGTCGACGGCGAGCCGCGACTGACACCGGTCGCACAGTCCATCCTGGACGTCGAGCCGCCACCTGCGATCGGGCCGCGTGACCCGGCCACGGCCGGGTTCGTCTACGACTATCTGTCCACGATGGGCGGACGGGCCGATCGGTTCGCCATGGACGGGATGCTCTTCGCGCTGATCATGGCCGGCGCGCTCAGCTGGGCGCAGGGCCTCTCGCTGGTACGGACCACCGCGACCACGCCGGTCGACCGCGCGAACCTGGCCGTGTTCGAGACGGTCGAGGCGCTGCTCGCGCTGGCCCCGGCGCTGACCGCGGAGAACCCGATGACCCACCCGGAGCTGCTGCCGATCATGCAGAGGCTCGGCGGCGTCACCGCGGGCGGGCGTAACCCGGACTGCCTCTCACCGAGCGACCGGGCCGCCTGGACCGGGCGGCTGGACGCGGTCCGCGACCGGCTGCGCGCCACCGAGCCGGACCGGGCCGCGCTGATCGAGACCGCCACCCACCTCCTGACCAACTGCTGACCGGAGACCCGACATGACGCTGCCGATCATTCCCCGCAGCATGGACGCGATCTGCCTCGACCACGTGGTGCCGACCGCGACCGGCAGCCACATCGTCAACGCGGCGCCGTCGAGCCTGGCCACGGACGGGCTGCTGGGCGAGGCGCTCGCGCTGCCCGCGGTGCCGGGGTACACGAACGTCTCGTTCGGGCGCGGCATGCGGGACGCGTTCGCGCTGACGGACCAGTATCTGCGCGGCATCCCGCCGGAGGCGATGGACCGGATCGTCGAACGGCCGCTGGCCGGCACGCCGATGAGCCTGGACGAGCTGGCCGCGCGCGCCGACCTGATGCGGCTGCCGGTGGAGATCCCGGTGGCACGGCTGCGGGCGACGCCGGCGACCGCGATCGACCTGCACCGCGTCCTGCACTTCGACGCGCAGGGGCGGCTCACCGCCCGGGACGGCGCGGCGATCGTCCGGGTGGTGCCGGCGGAGCCCCGGACGCCGGACCCGTACGCCACGACCGCGCCGGACGTGCGCGCGGCGGCGCTGCGCGGCGGCTACCCGAGCGCGCGAATCGTGCCGGTCGAGGAGGACAGGGTGCAGCTGGGCCTGCCGCCCGCACTCGTCGCGCACACGCACGGCGACGCGCTGCAGGGTGCCCGCCCGCTGCACGTCAGCGACCTGCCGTCCGCGCCGGTTTCCGTCGCCAGCTACGGCGACCTGCTCGCCCACATCGCCGCCGGGCCCGCGGCGCACGCGCTGGTCGAGGTACGCACGGCCGTGCCGAGCGGGTCCGACGTGCGCACGGCCGTGCCGAGCGGATTTGAGGCGCGCACGCCCGCGGTGAGCGGGTCCGACGTGCGCACGCCCGCGGTGAGCGGATCCGAGGCGCGCGCGGCGAGCACGACCGGGGCCAATGTGCGTGTCCCCGGCACGACCGAGCCCGAGGTGTTCCTGGCCGTGCATGATGCGGCCGGTGTCGCGTTCCTCGACCCGGGCACCGGCCGCGCCGCGCTCTTCCCGGCCGCGCCGGACCTGATCCGGGTGGCGGCGCTGCCCGGCGAGATGACGGTCGCGGAGCGGCTGCTCGACCTGTCCGCCGGTGGCGTGGCCACGCTGCCGATCCAGCGGCCGGCCGGCGTGGTCGCGCACCGCACGTTCGGGCCGTCCGGCCTGCGCGCGGTCGACGTGCTCGGACCCGTACCCCCGAAGATTGTGAATGTGGTGTCGTCAGCCGCCGAGGCGATCGGCCAGTCCGTGATCGTGGTCGGGCCGCAGCCGCGCACCGGGCCGTCGCGCCGTGACCTGCTCCGCGCCGAGAAGATGCTGTTCCAGCACCTGCAGAACGGGCCGGCGCCGATCGTGCTCGACTACGGCGGCGCCGGGCCGAAGCTGGCCGACATCGCGCGCCGGTGGGGCGCGCCGGTCATGCGGCAGTCGCTCGGCGGCGGGCTCGACCTGGCGCGCGCCTGGACCGGGGCCGGACCGGACGGCAGCGTCGCCGGGCCGCCGTTCACGGAGATCAACGCGGACACGCTCAAGGCGATCGGCGACCGGCAGCGCGTTCCTGCGAGTGTCCGGACCGATCCGAAGCTCGCCGCCTATCTGGCGATGACCCTGGAAGATCCCGCGGCGGTACGGGAGGCGCTCGCCGACGCCGGCACGCTCAAGACGCTGCGGGCCGGGATCGACGCGCTGCCCGCCGACCCGCAGCTGTTCGCGGCCCACACCGCGTTGCTGGACCTGGCCGACCGGCAGAGCCCGCTGCTCGACGTGGCGATCGACTACCTCGGCGAGACCAGGGGCGGCCAGGTGAGCACCCTGCCGGCCGTGCACACGGTGCTCAACCTTGAGCCGGAGGCGCGGTCCGGCGCGCTCGACGACCTCAAGAGCATCACCATGGGTACGCTCGACGACGGCGCCGGCCGGGCCATCCTCGACGCGATCCAGCTGCGGCTGAACGGCGCCGAGGCGGCCGCGGTCGAGCGCGCCGTCCACGCCCACTCGGTCTACCTGCCACACGGCGGTCGCGCCGACTTCATCCGCCGGCTCGGCGCCTGGAAGCGCGAGATGCCGGAACACGGCGCCGTTTTCGACGAGGTCGCGGTCTACGTGACCACCTGTCCGTGAGCCGGGCCCTCGGTGATCGGGGCGTCCCCCATGCTGTTCCAGCGACGTGGGGGACACCCCGATCACCCGGCGGGTGGCTGCGAAGCCGCTACCGGATCATCGGGTCGCTGTCGGACTCGGCGCCGGGTGGGGGATCGGACTGACCGGGTCCGTGTTCGGTGGCTACTCCTTCTCGTCGTCGATCCACTCGATCTCCACGCCGGGGCCCTCGTGGCCGGTCCAGGTCGCGCCGTCGTGCACGGTGACCCGGATGTCCTTCGGGCCGTCGCGCTCCTCGACCCAGCTCCACTCGCCCTTGACGACCTCGCCCTCCTTGAACCACGGATGCGAGTAGTCGCCGGTCGGCAGCGGCGTGTTGTTCGACGTGACCGGCGGCGCGTCCTGGTCCCGCTGGCCCTCCGGCAACGGTTCGCCCTCCGGCGGCAGGTCCCAGTCCGCGCCCAGCGGGATGTAGTTGTTCCGGTCGCCCTGCGGCGGTGCGAAGCCCTCCAGCGCGTCCGCGAACATCTCGAACGCCACGGCCAGCGCGGACTCGGTCTGCGCATATGCGTTTCCGGCGCCGATCAGGCCACCGGCGAACTGGCTCAGCAGCCCGATCTTCATGCCGTTCTCCGAACTCGCGCCCGGTTCGCCGAAGAAGTCCGTGATCGCGAGCATGTACTGGTTGGAGAAGTGCTCCGCGGTCGCCTTGGTCTGACCGGCCCAGCCCAGATGCAGCTCCTTCCACGCGTCGTCGATCCGGCCGAACGCGGCCGAGATGTCCAGGCCCAACTGCTTGACCCGTTTACCGGTCAGATAGAGCGAATACGGGTAGACGCTCAACATCACCGCCGCGTTGTTGTACGGCAGCTGGTCTCCTGTGGGAATGTTTCCGTGATCGGCCACATCCACCCCCTCATCCGGACGGAATACGCCACCCCAGAGCGTTCCGCCCACGCCCGGAAACGTCCACGTCCCCGAAACGGGGTCACGGTTTCCGGGTCTTGCCGACGCCCCCGCACCGGTCGCTAGCCTTCCACCGCTTCTTTCCGACTCCTCCGGACGGTGGACGATGAGCAGCTCCGACACGCCCGACCCCGGGGTCTCCTCCGTCGCCGGCCATCCGGACGGCAGCACCACCGAACTCGCGCCGGACGGCGGAATCGTCCGCCGGACCACCCCGGACGGCGTCGTCTTCAACGCGTTCGACCCGCGGCACCGGCCGACCGCCGGGCACACGGACGCGGCCCGGTTCACCATCGACTATCCGGAGGCGCCGAATGATCCCGCGGAAGGTGTCGAGTACACCCCGGACGGCCACCTATTACGGCAGCACACCGCCGACGGCGCCGTCTATGAGGCTTTTGATGCCCTCGGTCGCCCGCACCAGGGAGTCTCGGGCGATTCCCGCTTCGACATCGGCTACGGCGCCAACGGCCGCGTCATCAACACCTTCGACGACGGTACGGTCCTGGAGTACGACGGCGCCGGCCGCATTCTCCGCCATACCGCGCCCGACGGCACCGTCTACGATCTCTTCGACCCGCAGAACCGCCCCACGGCGGGTCATCGCGCCGCGGACTATTTCACCATCGATTACACGACGGATGACGGCTCGACCATTCGCTATGCCGACGGTTCAAGCGCGTCCTTCGATGCCGGCGGCGCGCTCGTCTCCCAGACCGGTCCCGCCGGATCTTCCTCAGGCGTAGCCGCCGGCACCTCCGCGGACGTGGCCTCGGAGCAGTCGTACGCGGACGGATCCTCGGCCGCGTTCGACGCCTCCGGCACGCTGGTCCGGCAGCGGACCGCGGACGGCACGGTCTTCTCGTCCTTCGACGCCGCCGGCCGGCCGCTGGTGGGGGAGACGGCGCAGGGCGAGCGGTTCACCATCGCCTACGACGCGGCCGGCGGGTCGGTGATGTCGTACGCGGCCGGCTCGTCCGCCGCGTTCGACGCCTCCGGCAGGCTGAGCCGCCAGACGACGGAGGACGGGACGGTCTTCTCGTCGTTCGACGGGGACGGCCGCCCGCTGCTGGGCGAGACACCGGACGGCGAGCGCTTCACGTTCGCCTACGACGCGTCCGGTGGCTCGGTGATGTCCTACGCGGACGGCGCGTCGGCGACGTTCACCGCTTCTGGCGCGCTCGCATCGCAGCGGCTGGCGGACGGCACGGTCTACGCCTCCTTCGACGCGGACGGCAACCCGCTCACCGGCACGACACCGGACGGCGAGCGCTTCACGATCGCCTATGACGCCAACGGCTCGGTGCTGTCCTATGCGGACGGTGCGTCGGTCGAGTTCGACGCCGCCGGTCACGTGGAGCGCCAGACGCTGGCCGACGGGACCGTCTTCTCGCTGTTCGACGGCGACGGCCGCCCGCTGGTGGGCCGGACGCCGGACGGCGACCCGTTCACGGTGTCGTACGACGCCGACGGCGGCTCGCTGATGACGTACGCCGATGGCACGTCGGTGGAGTTCGACGCCGCCGGTGTGCTGGCGCAGCAGCACCTCGCGGACGGCACGGTCTACTCGTCGTTCGACGGCGATGGTCGCCCGTTGATGGGCACGACGCCGGACGGCGACCGCTTCACCATCGCCTACGAGGATGACCACAGCTCGGTGCTGTCCTACGCCGACGGCTCCTCGGTCGAGTTCGACGCAGCCGGTCACGTGGCGCGGCAGAGGTTGGCCGACGGGACCGTGTTCACGTCGTTCGACAATGACGGAAATCCGCTGGCGGGCCGGACGCCGGAGGGCAGCCAGTTCACGGTGTCCTACGACGCCGACGGCGGCTCGGTCATGAGGTATGCCGACGGCACCACGGTCGAGTTCGACGCCGAAGGTGCGCTGGCACAGCAGCATCTGTCGGACGGCACGGTCTTCTCGTCGTTCGACGCGGACGGTAACCCGCTGACCGGTACGACGCCGGACGGCGACCGGTTCACGATCGCCTACGACGACGGCCACGGCTCGGTCATGTCCTACGAGGACGGGTCGTCCGTGCAGTTCGGCGCGGACGGCGAGGTCGAGCGTCAGACGCTGGCGGACGGGACCGTGTTCACGTCGTTCGACGACGACGGCAATCCGCTGGCGGGCCGGACGCCGGAGGGCAGCCAGTTCACGGTGTCGTACGACGCCGACGGTGGCTCGGTGATGAAATACGCCGACGGCACGACTGTCGAGTTCGACGCCGAAGGCGCACTGGAGCAACAGCGGCTGGCGGACGGCACCGTGTTCTCGTCGTTCGACGCGGACGGCAATCCGCTGACCGGCACGACGCCGGACGGCGAGCGCTTCACGATCGCCTACGACGACGGCGCCGGCTCGGTGATGACCTACGCCGACGGCGCGTCGGTGCAGTTCAACGCGGACGGCGACGTCGAACGGCAAACGCTTCCTGACGGGACCGTCTTCACGTCGTTCGACGACGACAGCAACCCGCTCGCAGGCAGGACGCCGGACGGCGAGACGTTCACGATCGAATACGACGCCGGTGGCGGCTCCACCATGTCGTACGCCGACGGCACGTTTGTGGTCTTCAATGCGGACGGTGACACGGTCCGGCAGGTGCTGGCCGACGGCACCCAGTTCACGCAGTTCGACGAGGACAGCAATCCGCTGGCCGGTAAGACCGCCGACGGCGAGACGTTCACGATCGAGTACGACGCCGACGGTGGTTCGGCCATGTCGTACGCCGGTGGCACGTGGGTGCAGTTCAACGCGGACGGCGACACGGTCAAGCAGGTGCTGGAGGACGGCACCGAGTTCACGCGGTTCGACGGCGACAGCAATCCGCTGGCCGGTAAGACGGCGGACGGCGAGACGTTCACGATCAGCTATGACGCTGATGGCGGGTCGACGATGTCGTACGCCAATGGCTCATTTGCTGTTTTCGACGCGGATGGCAACACCGTCCGGCAGACGCTGGAAGACGGCACCCAGTACACACAGTTCGACGATGACAGCAATCCGCTCGCTGGGAAAAACCCGGACGGCGAGACGTTCACGATCAGCTACGACGCCGACGGCAGCTCGACCATCTCCTACGCGAACGGCGCGTTCGCGGTCTTCGACACCGACGGCAAGACCGTCCGCCAGACGCTGGACGACGGCACCCAGTACACGCGCTTCGACGACGACAGCAACCCGCTCGCCGGCAAGACCCCGGACGGCGAGACGTTCACCATCGAATACGACCCCGACGGCAGTTCCGTCATGTCGTTCGCCAACGGCTCCTCCACCGGGTTCGACTCAGACGGCGACCTCGCGTGGCAGCTGCTCGAGAACGGCACCAGATACACCGACTTCGACGACGACAGCAATCCGCACGCGGGACGCACCGGGGACGGTGAGACGTTCACGATCGAATACGGGCCTGACGGCACTTCCGTCATGTCGTTCGCCAACGGCTCGTCGGCCACGTTCGACGCCGAGGGGAACACGGTCCGGCAGACGTCTGAGGACGGCACCGTCTTCACCGACTTCGACGCGGACGGCAACCCGCTGGAGGGCACCACCCCGGAAGGGCTGCACTTCACCACGACCTACGTCAAAGACGGCGGCTCGGTGATGACGTTCAGTGACGGCTCGTCGGCCACGTTCGGCGCGGACGGCGGGCTGACCGGGCAGCGGATGTCGAACGGCGCGGTCTACACCGCCTTCGACAGCGACAACAATCCGCTGGCCGGCCGGACGCCGGACGGCCGCGCGTTCACCATCTCCTACGACAGCGCAGGCGGCTCGGTGATGCGCTACCGGGACGGCGCGACCGCGTCGTTCGACGCGAACGGCACGCTGTTGTCGCAGCGGATGGCGGACGGCACCGTCTACACGCGGTTCAACACGGATGGCTACCCGGTGCAGGGCATCATGCCGGACGGCCGGTCGGTAATGATTACCTACAGCGACGACGGCCAGGTGATCAGCCACTTCGGCGACGGCAGCGTGGCGGTGACGAACGCGCACGGCGACCTGGTGCGGTACACCAGCGTCGACGGCAGCACGTTCACCGGGTTCGACGGCGATCGCCCGACGGTGGGCCGGACCGCGGACGGCGAGCGGTTCACGATGACCTACGACGACAGCGCGCACACGACCACGATCGTCTACGACAACGGCACCCGGGTCGTGCTGGACGCGAACGACCACCCGCTCTACCTGCGCAGCTCGGACGGGTCCGTGTTCCGGGACTTCTACCCGAACGGCCAGCCGCGGTCCGGCACCGGGCCGCACGGCGAGCACATCACGTTCACCTACGACGAGGCGTCCGGCACCACGACGGCCAGGATGGGTGGGCAGACGATCGTCTACGACGCCGACGGCAACCCGCTGCGCATGTCGACGGACGACGGCTGGGTCTTCGACACCTTTCAGAACGACAAACCCACCCGGGGGTACGACCCGGACCGCCATCGCCACTTCACCATCGACTACGGCGCGGACGGCGAGACGACGTGGCGCTACGGCGAGCACGACCTGGTCACGTTCGACCGGAACGGCAAGCCGACCTACTCGGAGTACCTGGACGAGAACGGGAAGCCCGTCCGGGTCGTCTACGCGATCCAGATCCCGCTTCTGAAGGAGACCGCGAACACCACGCAGCGGGAACGGAACACGATCGCGGCCCTGCTGACGGAGCTGATCGGTGAGGTGGACAGCGTCGACACGTTCGCGGTGAAGGTCGTGGAGAGCATGTTCCCCCACGACCTGATGCCGTTGGACCTCAAGTCCCCCAAGGACGTGGTGGTGTGGGACAGCCCGGCCGCGGACACGTACCGGGCGTACCGCGCGGCGGTGACCCAGGCCGCGGCGAATCTGCTGGGCGTGCTGGACGCCGCCGTCACCAAGCTGAACCTCACCTACGACAACTACGTCGGGTCGGAGACGCAGAACACCGACAATCTGACGCCGAAATAGTCCGCAGTTCGTCTTGAACCGGGGCAGGGGGAGCGCCGTAATCAGGGCGTCCGGGCCTCCGCGCCCGGTACACGCGCCGGCTCTGTCCGCCGGTGCGGGGACGGACCTGGAGGGGCCATGCTCACGATCGCGATCATCGACGACCACCCGGTGAAACGGGCCGGTCTGGAGAAGTTCGTCGCGGAGACGCCCGGCCTCGCGGTCGGCGCCTCCGTGCGCGCGGTCGAGGATCTGGCCGGTGACGTGCGCTTTGACGTCGCGATCCTGGACGTGCCGCTGCGGCCCGGCGGCCCGGCGCTGTCCGAGATCGAGCGCCTGGTGGCGCGCGGCCCGGTGGTGGTCAGCTCGACCTGGGAGCGGCCGCTGACGTTCGGCGCGGTGCTGCGGGCCGGCGCGCGCGGGTTCGTGGCCAGCCGTGCGGACGGCCGGAACATCGTGGCCGCGCTGATCACCGTGGGTGAGGGCGGCTTCTACGTCTGCCCGCAGCTCGCGGACCGGTTCCAGGCCGAGATGGTCCGCAGCGTGAACGAGGACCCGGCCGGCCTGGCGCCGCGCGAGGTGGAGACGCTGCGCTGGATCGCCCGCGGCCTGACGCACTCGCAGATCGCGGGCCGGATGGGCCTGACCGAGGCGACCGTGAACACCTATGCGAAGCGGATCCGCGCGAAGCTGAACGCGGGCAACAAGGCGGAGCTGACCCGGATGGCGATCGAGCTGGGCCACATGGCCGGCGAGGCCCGCCGCTTCCCGGCCGCGTAGGGGACCGCGCCGTCATGGACGAGCAGCAGCAGACGACGACGATCGCCCGACAGGGACCACCGCCTTCCCCGCACGCGGAGCGCCTGGAGTTCGTGCGCGCGTTCATCGACCACGCGCGCGCCCAGCCCAGCCCGGACCGGCTGGTGGCCCGACCGCACACCGCGATCTTCGTCGCGTCCGGCTGCGCGATCGCGGCGGTCCTGGTCGGGCTCGTCTACAGCCTGTTCACCGACGGCCGGCCGGGCGCGCAGACCACCGCGTCCGCGTCCGCGAGCCCGGGGCCGTCCACGTTCACGGCGGTCACCGGCTGGGACTGCCGGGGCGAGGAGCAGCACGTCTTCGAGGCGCGCGGGCGTACGCCGCAGTGGCAGGTCAACGCCGGTGGCGGCTGGGCGCAGGACGGCTGCCGCGGCGACTACGCGATCGTGCCGCTGAGCGGCGACAACGGCTACGACGACCCGGCCACGGTGCTGATCTGGGCGTTCACGCCCGGCACCGGCGTGGACAAGTGCGACGTGGCGGTCTACGCGCCGGCCGTGGACACCAAGGCGGTGACGCCGGCGGTGAAGGCACACTTCACGATCACGGCCGGCCGGGACGGCGACA
Source organism: Catenuloplanes japonicus (assembly GCF_000717135.1). Classification (GTDB taxonomy): domain Bacteria; phylum Actinomycetota; class Actinomycetes; order Mycobacteriales; family Micromonosporaceae; genus Catenuloplanes; species Catenuloplanes japonicus. Next base: position 151,334 of record NZ_JNXY01000023.1, on the reverse strand, counting down.
ACCTGGGCACGTTCGACCTGAACCAGGGCATCCGGTCCGGCGAGTGGCTGGAGGCCGGCTCGTTCCCGCTGTCCAACGGCAAGTTCACGGTCCGCCTCGGGAACCGGGGGAAGTCGGAGAACAGCCGCGAGCGGCTCATCGTCTCCCAGATCCGGGTCACCTGCGGGAAGGCCGACAGGTGACACAGACGGAGCGGGCGGCGCGGGTCGAGCGGGTCGGCGCCAAGGGCTGGGGCCGGCACCGGACCATCGGCGAGGCGGTCCGCGCCGCGCGGGACGGCGGGACCGTCTCCGTCGCCGCCGGCCGGTACGCCGAGTCCGTCGTGGCCGACCGGCCGGTGCGGATCGTCGCGGAAGCGGCCGGCGTGGAGATCGCACCGCCGGACGGCCCCGCGCTGGAGGTAAGGTCCGGCGCCGTCACCGTGCGGGGCGTGCGCCTGACGTCCGCGCACCGGACCCGGCCCGCGGTCACGGTCTCCGCGGGCACGCTCACGCTGGACACCTGCGAGGTCCAGGACGGGCGTGTCGAGGTGTCCGGGCAGGCGACCGTGGTCCTGACCGACTGTGTGGTCTCCGGCGCGGCCGGTGCCGGCGTGGACGTGGCCGATGCGGCCCGCGCGGACCTGACCGGCGGCGCGGTGCAGCGGATCGAGGGCGACGGGCTGCTGGTCCGCGGCGGGGGCAGAATCACGGTCTCCGGCACCGCGGTACGGCACGTGAGCGGGTCCGGCCTGCACCTGCGCGACGCGGCCGGCGCGGACGTCACGGGCGCCGAGTTCTCCCACGTGGCCGTGGCCGCGCTGCTGGCCGAGGACGAGGCGGCCGTCACGGTCCGGGACAGCCGGTTCTTCGACAACGACGGCGACGTGCTGCGCGCCACCGGCAGCGCCGCGTTCACGCCCGGCTGGTGGCCCGGCACGCTCCCGGACCGGCCGCAGCTCGACCCGCCGCCGCTCGGCGACGGCGCGCCCGGCGGCATCCGGCTGGAGCGCTGCACGGCGGACCGTACCGGCGGGACCGCCGTGCACCTGTCCGGGGCCGCGCACGCCGGCCTCGCGGACTGCCGGATCGACACGGTGACCGGCGCGGGCGTGGTGGCGAACGGCGACGCGCGGCTGGTGATGACGGACTCGCACGTCGTACGGTCCCGCAGCACCGGCCTGGCGCTGCTGGAACGCGCGCACGCCCGGATCGAGCGCTGCTCGGTCACCGACTCCGGCGCGAACGGCCTGTTCCTCGGCGGGGACTCGCGCGTGCTGCTGCGCGGGCTCGGCGTGAAGGAGACCCGGTACACGGCCGTGCACCTGGGCGGCACCGCGATCGCCACGCTCGCCGGCTGCGACCTCAGCGACACGCCGGAGTGCGGCGTCCGCGTGACCGGCCGCGCCATGGCCCGCGTCGACGGGGGCCGGGTGGACCGGGCCCGGCAGTTCGGCGTCGCGGTCGAGGAGACCGGCGACGTGCACCTCAGCGGCGTCACCGTGTCGGAGAGCGAGGTAGGCGTGCGGATCGACTCGCCGCACCGCGCGCTGATCGAGGGCTGCACCATCACCGCCATCGCGCAGACCGGGTTCGAGGTCGCGAAGGGCGCCGGCCCGACCGTGCGGGACACCGTGATCAGCGGCTGCGGCGGCGCCGGCCTGTTCGTCGACGCGGACGCCGCGCCGGTCGCGGACGGGCTGACGATCGACCGGATCGGCGGCACCGGCGTGGTCGTGTGGGCCGGCGCGTCGCCGCTGCTGCGCGCCACCGCGATCAAGAACTGCAAGAAGAACGGCCTCTACCTGGGCGCGGACGCGCGCGGCACGGCCGAGGACGTGGACGTCACCGGCACCGGCTATCCCGCGCTCTACATCGGCGCGGCCGCCACGCCGGTGCTGCGCCGCGTCCACGTGCACGACGTGGACGAGGACCTGACGCTGGTCGACGGCGCGGACCCGGTGTTCGAGCAGTGCACCGTGGACGCGGTCGGCACCTCCACCATGCCGGTCGACGGCGCGAACCCGCTGGTCCGCCGCGCGGTCGGTGCCACCCCGGACCGGCCGCGGCGACCGGCCCCGGCCGCGGACCCGGAGGCCGCCGAGACCCTTCCCGAGCTGCTGGAACAGTTGGAGCGGCTGGTCGGCCTGCACAAGGTCAAGCAGGACGTCGGGTCGCTGGTGAAGCTGGTCCAGATGGTGCAGAAGCGCCGCGACGCCGGCCTCAGCCCACCGCCGCTCTCCCGCCACCTGGTGTTCGCCGGCAACCCCGGCACCGGCAAGACCACGGTCGCCCGGCTGTACGGCCGGATCCTGCGCGCGCTCGGCATGCTCGGCAGCGGCCACCTGGTCGAGGTGGACCGCTCCGCGCTGGTCGGCGAGTACGTCGGCCACACCGCCCCGAAGACGCAGGCCGCGTTCCGGCGCGCGCTGCACGGCGTGCTGTTCATCGACGAGGCCTACGCGCTGACGCCGGACGGCTACGGCGCCGACTTCGGCCAGGAGGCGATCTCCACGCTGGTCAAGCTGATGGAGGACCACCGCGAGGAGGTGGTGGTGATCGTGGCCGGCTACCCGTCCGAGATGGTCCGGTTCATCAGCACCAACCCGGGCCTGTCCTCCCGGTTCTCCCGCACGCTCACGTTCGAGGACTACACCGCGGACGAGCTGGTCAGCATCGTGCAGTACCAGGCGGCCGACCACGAGTACCACCTCGGCCCGGAGACGGTCGAGAAGCTGCGTCGTTACTTCACGTCCGTCGTGCGCGACGAGGGCTTCGGTAACGGCCGGTTCGCCCGCGGCGTGTTCCAGCACATGACCGAGCAGCACGCGGCGCGCGTGGCGGAGCAGGTCGCGCCGACCACCGAGCACCTGACCCGGCTCGAGCCCGAAGACCTGCCCGACGTGCCCGAAGCACAGTAGGAGACCACCCTCGTGTCCCGAATCTCGTTCCACCGCCCGGCCCGGTTCCTGCCGCCGGCCGCCCCGCAGGACAAGGTGGTGCTGCCCGCGCCGCCGGAGCAGAAGCAGAGCGGCACCGGCTTCCTCAGCCTGCTGCTGCCGCTGCTGTCCAGCCTGGGCATCGCGGCGTACATGGTGTCGTACGGCAGGCCGATGCTCATCGCGCTCGCCATCATCTTCGCGGTCGTGTCGTTCGGTGCCACCATCGCGATGCGCGTGCAGAACAAGCACCTGGAACGCCGCACCGCGCTGCGCAAACGGGCCCGCTACCGGGCGCTGCTGATGGACGTGCGCACCAACGCCCGCCAGGTCGCGTCCACCCAGCGGATGCTCGGCGCGTGGGCGCACCCGGAGCCGGACCGGCTGCTGGCGATCGCGCACAGCGGCCGGCGCGTGTGGGAGCGCCGCCAGGGCGACCCGGACTTCCTCAAGGTCCGCATCGGGCTCGGCGACGCGGAGCTGTCCACGCCGATCCAGATCGGCACCCGCATCGACCCGCTCGCCGACTACGACTGGGAGTCGATGCGCGCGGCACGGCGGCTGGTCGACTCGATGAGCAAGGTCGCGGCGCAGCCGATCGTGATCGACCTGGGCACCGCGGGCGTGATCAGCGTGCTGGGCGCGCCGGAGGACACGGCCGCGATGACCCGGGCCATGCTCTGCCAGCTCGCGGTCCTGCACGCGCCGGACGACGTGCTGCTGGCGATCGAGGCGCCGGACGCGGACGGGTGGGAGTGGGCCAAGTGGCTGCCGCACACGTTCGAGCCCGGCTCCCGGCGGCGCCCGCGCGCGATGCCGCTGGTCAGCACGGAGCACGGCGGCCTGGCCGACGTGCTGGACCTGCAGCTGCGCCGCCGGGCCGAGGCGGCCGGCGCGCGACGCCTGCAGACCACGTTCGACCGTGGCGCGCCGCCGGCCCAGCAGCGGCTCGTGGTGGTGTTCACCGCGTTCGACCCGGTGTCCGAGTGGGGGCGCTCGCCGCAGCTGCGCGCGCTGCTGGAGGCCGCCGGCCCGCAGCTGGGCATCACGTTGATCTTCCTGGGCCGGCGTGAGTCGGAGGAGCCGGGCCGCGTCGACCTGCGGGTGGGCGTGACGGCCGACGGTGGCCTGTCGCTGACCGGCAGGACCGGCGGCGCGGTCACGTCCGAGCTGTCCGCGCCGGACCGGGTCAGCCTGCCGATGGCCGAGATGATCGCCCGGAAGCTGACGCCGCTGACGCTCACGGACGAGCAGGAGCAGGTGCTCGCCCGTACCGTGTCGCTGATCGAGACGCTCTTGAACGGCCGGGCGCTGGACTCCGCGCTGGGCGGGCTCTGGGAGGCACAGATGCCGCCGGAGCGGCTGCTGCGCGTGCCGATCGGCACGGACGGCGACGGGCAGAGCGTGGTGCTGGACATCAAGGAGTCCGCGCAGGGCGGCTCCGGGCCGCACGGGCTGATCGTGGGCGCGACCGGCTCCGGCAAGAGCGAGCTGCTGCGCACGCTGGTCGCCGGCCTGCTGGTCACGCACTCGCCGGAGGTGCTGAGCCTGGTCGTGGTCGACTTCAAGGGCGGCGCCACGTTCGCCCCGATGGCCGGCATGCCGCACGTGGCCGGGATGATCACCAACCTGGCGGACGACGCGATGCTGGTCGACCGCGTGCGGGTCGCGCTCGCCGGTGAGCAGCAGCGCCGCCAGCAGCTGCTGCGTCAGGCCGGGAACGTCGACTCGATCCGCGAGTACCAGCGCCGGCGCCTCAACGGCGACAACGGCATCGACGGTACGCCGCTGGAGCCGATGCCGTACCTGCTGGTCATCATCGACGAGTTCGCGGAGCTGCTCAGCGCGCACCCGGAGTTCGTGGACCTGTTCGTCCAGATCGGACGCGTCGGCCGCAGCCTCGGCATGCACCTGCTCTTCTCCACCCAGCGGCTGGAGGAGGGGCGGCTGCGCGGGCTGGACTCGCACCTGTCGTACCGGATCTGCCTGCGCACGTTCAGCGCCCAGGAGAGCCGGACCGTGATCGGCACGCAGGACGCGTACCGGCTGCCGCCGATCCCGGGCTCCGCCTACCTGAAGGTCGACGAGACGATCTACCGCCGGTTCCGGGTCGCGCACGTGTCCGCGCCGTTCGTCACGCCGGAGGAGCGCGACGCGGACGGCGCGGTCTCCACCTCGATCCTGCCGTACGACATGCGCAGCCTCGACCTGCATGAGGAGGAGGACGAGGAGGAGACGCCGGCCGTGACCGGCGACGGGCCGACCGAGCTGAGCGTGATCGTCGAGCGGCTGTCCGGGCGCGGCCTGCCGGCCCGCCAGGTGTGGCTGCCGCCGCTGCCCAAGGCCGTGCCGCTGGACGTGCTGCTCGGCCCGATCGCGGTGCAGTCCGGACGCGGCCTGTCCGCCACCATGTGGCCGGCCGCCGGAGACCTGCGCATCCCGGTCGGTGTCGTCGACCTGCCCGCCCAGCAGGCCCAGGAGCCGCTGCTGTTCGACTTCGGCGGCCCGCACGGGAACCTGGCGATCGTCGGCGCACCCCGGTCCGGGCGGAGCACGCTGCTGCGTACCCTCATGCTCGCCGGGATCCTGACCCACACGCCGGCCGAGGCGCAGTTCTACTGCATCGACTTCGGTGGCGAGACGCTGCACCCGTTCACGGCCGCGCCGCACGTCGGCGACGTCGCGGGCCGGGCGGACCGGGAGATGATCGGCCGGATGCTGGCCGACACGCGCGCGCTGATCGCCGGGCGGGAGAAGCTCTTCCGTGAGCTGGGCATCGACTCGATGGCGGAGTTCCGGTCCCGGCGCGACGCCGGGCGGCTGCCGGACGGGCTCCGCGCCGCGGACGTCTTCCTGATCGTCGACGGCTGGGGCGCGCTGCGCACCGAGATCGACACGCTCGAACCGATCATGATCGAGATCGCGTCCCGGGGCCTCGGCGTCGGCGTGCACCTGGTCCTGACCACGAACCGGTGGATGGAGATCCGCCCGGCGCTGCGCGAGAGCATCGGCACCCGCCTGGAGCTGCGGCTCAACGACTACAACGAGTCCGACATCCACCGGCGGATGGCGCAGGCCATGCCGCCCGGACTGCCCGGCCGGATGCTCTGCCCGCCCGGCGTCTACGGCCACGTGGTGCTGCCCCGCGTCGACGGCCGGGACACCGACGACGGCGTCCGCGACGCCCAGCAGGACATCCTCGCCAAGGTCGGCCCGTCCTGGTACGGCGCGACGGCCCCGCGCGTGCGCATGCTGCCGGAGACGATCGTCCGGCACGAGCTGGTCGCCACCGGCACCGCGCCGTCCGCGATCCCGTTCGGCATCGGCGAGCCGGACATCGCCACGGTCAGCCTCGACCTGGTCGAGGGCGACCCGCACTTCGTCGTGTTCGGCGACACCGCGTCCGGCAAGAGCACGTTCCTGCGGACCTGGCTGCGCAACCTCGTCGACCGGCAGACCGGCTGGGAGGCCCGCGTCGTCCTGGTCGACTACCGGCGCTCGCTGCTCGGCGTCGTCCCGGAGGAACACCTCGGCGCGTACGCCGCGGACGTGCAGACCACCAGGACGTACGCGCAGCAGATCGCCGGCAAGCTGAAGGAGCGCATGCCCCCGTCCACGATCACGCCGGACGAGCTCAAGTCGCGCAGCTGGTGGGAGGGCCCGGAGATCTACGTGGTCGTCGACGACTACGACCTGGTCGGCGGCGGTACGCAGTCCCCGCTCGCGCCGCTGATCGAGTTCGTCCCGCACGCCCGCGACATCGGCCTGCACCTGGTGCTGGCCCGGCGCACCGCGGGCGCGGGCCGCAGCGCGGTCGGCGACGTGCTCTTCTCCCGCGTCCGGGACCTGGGCGTCGGCGGCCTGATCCTCTCCGGCGACCCGCGCGAGGGCCCGCTGCTCGGCACCGAGAAGGCCGCGCCCCGCCCCGCCGGGCGCGGTGCGCTGGTCAGCCGCGGCCGGCCGGCGAGCCTGGTGCAGGTCGCGCTGGACGAGGCCGGCGACGTTCCCGCCGGGCCGGCCGCGTCGTCGGCGCGCTGAGCGGGGACACCCGAATCGGTCACTGTCGGCGTCCTGGCACCGGCTGGGACGCTGCCCTCAAACCCCGTCAACCCTGAGCAGAGGAGGACCTCATGCAGTTCGAGGTGACCCCGGAGTACGTGGCGGAGGCGGCACAGGACTGCTCGTTCGCCGCGGAGGACATCGAGACCCACCTGGGCGAGGTGCGGACCTACGTGGTGAGCCTGCGCGACCAGTGGGAGGGCACCGCGGCGCTCAGCTTCGACGCGCTGATGCACGACTTCGACGCGTACGGCGTGATGCTGCACAACGCGTTGATCAACATCAGTGACGGCCTCAAGGGCAACTTCAACAACTACGTCAGCGTCGAGGACTTCGCCAACAAGAACCTGGTCGAGGTCAACAACGAGATCCCGGGCGTCTACCTGTAAGGGAGTGCGGCATGTCCGACGTCTACAACTCACACATCAAGGTCCCGGAGACGCTGGAGGGCGCGGGGCCGTACATCAACGCGGTCTCGGCCGACGTCGTCGGTGACCTGATGCGCCTGGAAGCCAAGATCGCGCCGCTGGCCGACACCTGGCGGGCGAACTCCGCCACGTACTTCGAGGACCAGCGCCTCGCCTGGAACGTGGCGGCCGACGGGCTCTTCGGCCCCGAGGGCGTGATGGGCATGATCGCGCACGCGCTGAACGTCAACTACCAGAACTACAGCGATGCCGAACTCGCCAACGAGCACACCTGGAAGCACTAGATGGCAGACCAGCGCAGCCTCGTCACCGTCGTCGGCGCCCGCAAACGCGTCGACGTGGCGCTCCCCGCGGGCGCGCCGGTCGGCGAGTACGCGGGCCGCCTCGCCGACCTGTGCGGCCAGGACGGCCACGACGTGTTCCCGCCCGCCTGGTCCCTGACCCCGGCGGGCGGCGCGCCGATGGCGCTGGAGGACTCGCTCGCGGACGCGGGCGTGGCCGACGGCGCCGTGCTCTACCTGATCGACGTGGCCGGCGACCCGGGCGGCGAACCCGCGATCGAGGACATCGAGGAACTGGTCGCGGACCAGACCGCCGGCCTCCGCTCCACCGAACCGCCACGCGGCCTGATCGTGATCGCGCTGTCGCTGGCCTGGCTGGCCGCGACCGGCTACGTGCTGCTCCGCGCGCACGGCGGGCTCACCGCGGCGATCACCATGACGCTCGCGGCGCTGGTGCTGCTCGGCTCCTCCTGGGGGCTCCAGCAACGGCGCTCGGCCGTACCCCCGATGCTCTGCCTGGTCATGTCCTTGGCCTCGGCGGCGTGCATGGCCTCGGCCGGCGGGCTGCTGTTCGCGGAGCTGAGCCCGGCCCTGTGGTGGGTCGGCGTGATCGCCGGCGCCAACCTCGGCACCGTGATGGCGCTCGCCACCACGCCCGAGATCATCCTGTTCGCGGTCGAGCTGCAGCTGCTCGTCGCGAGCCTGCTCATCCCGCTCTTCCTGCCGCTGAAGGTGAACGCGGCCGAGGCGGCCGCCGCCACCGTGGTCGCGGCCGCGGCGCTGCTCGGCGGCGCGAAGTGGATCGCCGCCAGCATCACCGCGTGGGCCGGCCGCCCGCCGAAGTCCAGCGCGCCGATGGCCCAGGCCGTCACCGCCATGCTGATCCGCGCGCGGCGGCTGCTCACGGTCGTGATCGCCGGGCCGGTGCTCGCGCTGACCATCGCGCAGCCGGTGCTGGCGCTGTCCGGCAACTGGTGGGCGATCGCGCTGACCGTGATCTCCGGCGCGGCGCTGCTGGTCCGCGCGAAGCAGGCCGGGTTCCGCAGCGAGACGGTCGCGTTCGGCATCAGCGGCCTGACCGGCGTCTTCTCCGCGGTCGGCGCGGTCGCGCACCGGTTCGGCGGCACCGGCGGGGCCGCGATCACGCTGGCGCTGTGCGGGTTCGTGGTGCTGGCCATCGGCGTGCTGATCTCGCTGGTCCAGCTGCCGATCACGGAGTCGACCACGGACGTGTCGCTGGCCGGCGCGGCCGCGGCCGGACGGCGCTCGGTCGCGGAGGTGGTCGGGCTGTTGTGCAATCTCGCGGTCGCGCCGCTGGCGATGGGCGTGTACGGCGTCTACGGCGAGCTGATGGCGATCGGCGCGGGCATCATCCACTGAGGTGCGTCCCCCGCTCGCCGGGGGACGCACTCGGGTTCAGGTGAAGATCTCGACGATCTGCGGCGGGTCCGGGAACTGGCAGGCGTAGTCGATGTTGGCGTACGACTGGGCCGCCGAGTCCACGGACATGATGTACTGCCCGACCAGCGTGATCAGGTCGGCGCCCGCGGCCAGCAGCTGGTGCTGGTAGGTGTTGAGCTGGGTCACCTGCGCGGGAGTGGCGCCGTAGTAGTCGTCGACCTCGTCCTCGCTCCAGGGGGGTACGCCTTGATCGCTCTCGCCCTGGGTGTGCTCGATGCGCTTTCCGCCGTTGTACGGATTGCCGTCACCGCCGACGTCCGCCTCGCTGGAGACCGCGAAGATCCAGCTCTCGTCCTTCAGCACCTCGTTGCGGAACGTGGTGTAGAAGTCCACGCGGGGCCCGACGATCTTGAGCCCTTCGATCACCGCGTTGACCAGGTCACCGGTGCTGACGGCGAACGCCTCGATGTAGACGGTGTGGTCGGGCTCCTTGCCCTCGCCGCCGCCCTCCGGCGTCCGGATGGTGATCTCCGGACCGGGCATCCGGTCCGGGTCCGCCTCCGTGGGCTCCCAGTGATCCGCGAAGTCCAGTTCCGGCGGCATGACGTCGGGCGTCGGATCCTGCAACTGCTCCGGCTCTTTCTCCGCCATCCCGCCCCTCCTCGACCGACACCTGTCGCATCGTCACTCTTCAGGGCTCGGTACGTGCGGGCAACGTCCCTTTTCCGGTGACCGCCACCGGGGAGAACGTGGGCCTGTCGCGTGCCGGGTGACAGCACCTAGCGTCGACGGGGCACCTGGGGAGGTACGCACGTGGCGGACGGCGCCCTACATCCGGACCCGGCGAAGATCGATCATCTCGCCGACAGGTGGAACGAGTTCGGCAACGACCTCAACAACCTCCACGGTGCGGTCGACCTGCTCATCAACACGCGATGGAGTGGCCCGGCCGCCACCCAGTCCGACCGCGTCGGCACCGCCATCAAGGCCCGCATCACCGAGATCGTCGAGGGTTGTCACTCGATGGCCACCGGCCTGAAGGAGATGGCCGAGGAGGTCCGCAAGGCGATCCGGGCGCACAAGGCCGCGAAGCTGATCGAGCTACTGAACCTGATCCTGACCATCGTCGGCGCGGCCCTGATGATCCTGGCGCCGTTCTTCTCGATGATCGGCACCCTCGGCCGCCTCGGCCAGATCCTGACCGTGGTCGGCCGCGCGCTCAACGTCGTCGGCGACATGATCGCGTCCATCCTGAGCCGCCTCCCGATGGTGACGGCCGCGGTCGCGGAGAACATCGGCGCGTTCATCAACGGCGCGTTCTGGGCGGTCGGCATCAGCTTCGGCATCCAGGGCGGCGTCAACGCCGGCTACGGCGTGCCGTGGACGCCGGACGCGTGGAGCGAGATCTCCAACGTGCTGATCGGCGGGGCGACCGGCATCATGTTCGGCGGCATTCGACCGTACGGCTGGGCCCGCGGCCGTCCCTGGGGTCGTGCCACCTTCGACCCCTCGCAGATCAACAACAGCAACATGCCGCACGGCGTCCAGATCCCTGAGGGAGACTTCGGCGGCGCGTTACCGGCCGCGATCGGCGACGGCACGGGTCACCTCACGCCGCCGACGCTGGGCGCCGGCCCGGACCGGATCGGGTCGCCCACACCGGTCACCGCCATCGAGGGCAGCACCCGCCCGCCCTCGGTCGCCGGGATCCACGACGCCGGCGCACTGCCCGAGATGAGCTCACGCCCATCCGGCGGCGCGCTGACCGGCGGCGCCCGGACACCACCGCTGGACCACCAGAACCTCGTCGCGCTGCCGGGCCAGGACCGGGGGATCCCGCCGGTCGGCCGCCCGCAGTCGCACCTCGCCGACGGCGGCCCGCAGAGCCTCCTGCCACCGCGAAGCACCAGTCCGGACGGTTTTCCTGCCCTGCCGGAGAGCCGCCCCGGCAGCTCCCTGTCGCACCGCTCGGACGCGCCCACGCCGCACACACAGGTCCCGGGCCGGATCATGCCGGACTCACCCCGGACGCCGCCGCTCGCCGACGCCCACTCGCACGGGTCCGTCCGCGGCACGGTCCTGCCCGGTGACGCCGTCGTCGCACCGGGCGGCATCAAGGCGCCCCAGTCACCCGATGCCCCGCATCAGAGCACAGGCAAGATCCCGCAGCAGGGGTACGAGGTGGCGCTCCCCGGCACGACGAAGGCGCCGCAGGGCTCCGAGGCCGTCGTGCCGCCGGCCGGGTCGAAGCCGCAGAGCCTCGCCGCCGTGCCGCCCGCCGCGTCGAAGCCGCACGGTGCCGATGCGGTGCCGCCTGCCGCGTCGAGGCCTCCGCAGGGCGCCGACGCCGGGTCGCCCGGCACGCCGAAGGCACCGCAGGGCTCTGAGGCCGTGGTGCCCGCCGCGTCGAGGGCTTCGCAGGGCATCGACGCCGCGTCGCCCGGCACGCCGAAGGCGCCGCAGGCCCATGGGGCCGGGCCACAACGGCCGGCGGAGGCGGCGCGATCGTCGGCCTGGTCGACCGAGCCCATGAGCCCGAAGCCCGAGGCGCTGGACGCCTCCAGCCGTCCACAGGCATCATCCGCGGGAGGCCGGGCCAACCTCTTCGAGGAGTCGGCACCGCCGACACCGGTGCCGGGCCGGTCCGGGTCTGCCCAGTCGACCGTGCCGTATCTGTCGCTTGACGGGCCCAGCCAGCGGCCGTCGCCGTCCTCGTCGACGTCCTCCCTGCCGGACTCGGTGGCGCCGCGTAGCGGCGTCAAGGGCTCCGAGCCTCCGCCGCTGGGCGGCCGCGCCGGCGCGGAGATACCGAAGCCACCGGTCGTGCCGACGGCCGATGCGCCCGCGACACCGGTCAGTTCGCGCGCTGCCGACGGCCGGCCGGAGCTGGAGGCGTCCAGCGCTCCAGGCCGGGACACAGCGGCCGGAACGCGGTCGGCCGCGGATTCGCGCCTCCCGCGTCAGCCCAGGAGGCCGACGGTGGAGACGGATCCCGGCGGCTGGGCCGACCGCCGATACGACCAGTTGCGCGAGAATTACACGTATCGACTTCCGGCCCGTGATGGGTACGCCCAGGCCCGCGCCGACTTTGTCCGTGACGTGGAGGCGGTCCGGGACGGTAGATCACACCCGGACGGCACCACGATCGACAGCCTGGAGCAGAGCTTCGAGGACCGGCTGTACCGCGAGGCGGCGGTCGAACACCAGATGTTCTCGAGCAAGGCAGAGGTGCGAGCCTCCGTCACACGGTTCAACCAGGCCCGGCCGGACCTGGCCCGCTTCACGGAGGCAGTGGTCACGCGCGAGATCGTCCGGCTGCGCGAGGACATTCTCTCCGCGGACATCCCCGCGAGGGACATGTCGCTCACCTCGCCACAGGTAGAGTCGATCCGCGAGAGGTGGATCGCCGGACTCGACGAGCGCATGGTGCAGGAGGGTGACACCCTCCGGGCCGCTCATCTCGACGATGCCCCGGACACCGTGCACTCTGCCCATCTGGGCGACGACGGGCCGTTCCCCGGCTCGGCCGTGCCCCAGCAGCCGTTCGAGCGCAGCGCCGCGGCGGATCTGGGCGGCCATCGGGACTCTGCGAGCGCTCCGGGCGCAGTGCCGCCCGAGCCACCCGCCCGTCTGACGGATCCCGGTGCCTGGGCCGAAGGCCGTTACACAGAGCTGCTCAGACAGAACCGGAGCCGTGTCCCGTCCCTTCAGGGATACGCCCGTGCCCGCGCCGACTTCGTCCGTGAGATGACGGAGGTCCGCGGCGATACGTCGCACCCGGCCGACGCGGCCACCCGCGCGCGGGCCGACGAACTGGAGCGGAACTTCGGCGAGCGGCTGCACCGCGAGGCGCTGTACGAGATCCAGGTCATGGCCGGTGGCCGTGACCTGGACGCCGCCATCGCGCGGTTCACCGACGGAATGCAGGATCCAGGCGGCTTCGCCGCGCAGACGCGTGTGCGCGAGACCGCGCAGCTACGCGCGGACATCCTCGCGGCGGACGGCCCGTCCATCACGCCGACGCAGACGGTGAACATCCGCGAGGCGTGGCTCGACGGCCTCGAGACGCGCATCGCGCAGGCCGGTGAGGCGTTCCGGTCCGGTCGTCCCGTCGACCGCCCGGCCCCCGGGCACGCGGACCGCCGGCCGGATCAGCATGTCCAGGGCGCCGACGGCACGTCCCGCAGCCCTGCGCCGCGCGCGGCCGGCGTCGAGGCGCGGCGGACCGAGGCGGCCTGGGCGCACAGGCAGGACGTGCCGGGTCCGGACGGCGGTCCGGCGCCGTCCGGTGACGTGCTCCGTCGTGCGCGGGGTGATCACGCCGACGCGGTCCACGCGGAGTTCGGCAGGACGCTCGGTCACGACGACACCCCGGACAACCGCACCCTGTTCGAGAACGGCCGGGACCGGCTGCGGGAGGGGTTCGCCGCCAGGGCGTTGCGGGAGCAGCGACTCCAGGAGGTCTGGACGAGCACTGTCGAACCGGGGCTGCGCGAGCGCCTGACCAGGGCGGACGTTCCGGACAGCCGGCTGGACCGGATCCTCGGCGAGGAGTTCCAGTACTTCCGGGAGGAGCTGGCCAACCCGCTGAATCCGGCGCACGGCGACCCCGCCGTCCTTGCCGGGCGTCTGCACAACGGGATGGACGCGCGGATCACGGCCGGCAACCGAGGCCTCGGCCGGCTCGACGAGGGATACACCGAGTTCTTCACGCAGGACGTCGTCGGCCGGGTCCGCGACGGCCGCCACCTGACCGCGGAGGACATCGACGGCGCGTCAGCCACGATGCGCCCCCGGGCAGAGGCGTTGTACGACATCGCCTGGGAGCGGTCCGGCCCGTATGCGCGGGCCGCCGACGTCCGGCGGACGGTCCTGGAACGGCTCGCCCGGGAATCGGCTCCCGAGGCGGTCCGGCAGTTGCAGGTGCGCGCGGACGCGCGGACCGTAGTCGCCGAGCACCGTGCCGCGGACCTGCGGCACTTCGGGGACGCGGCCGAGACCGGCCGGCTGACGCTGCGGCCCGCGGAGCAGGCCGCGCTCTTCGACCGTGTCCACACGCGTGCCGCGCAGGAACCCGGCGACCACCTGCACGGGGCCTGGCGCGAGCGGATGGACCACGACCTGCGGGAGGCCACGGTCGCGTTCCGCCGGGAGCGGCTCGCGACCGACACCGCACCGGTGAGGCCGCGACGCGCGGGCGCCGACGGGGCGAGGACCGTCGACCTCGAGCAGCTGCCCCGGGTCGCGCGGGAGCGCGGCCGCCTGGAGCAGGAGCTGGTGCTGCGCGGCGACGACCCGGACACCGTGCTCGCCCGCAACCGGCGGCTCTGGGCGGAGGACAACCCGGAACTGGCCCCCTACCTGCACGAGCACGACGTGGAGAGCATCCGGGCCGGCGAGTACGGCCGGGACGTGCAGTCCATCCGCGACTACGCCTGGGGCCGGGGCAGCGAGGGCGTCGCCGCCCCGCGCGAGATCGGCGAGATGATCAACGCGCGGGGCACCGCGCTGCACGAGCGGTTCACCGAGCTCGCCCGGCACCGGCACTCACTGGTGCACGGTGGACCGGGTGGCCTCGGCATCACCGGTCGCGGTACGCAGCGCACGCACGAACCCATGCCGGACAACTGGCCCGGCACCGAGCGTTCCTGGCAGGAAGCGCAGCTGCTCACCCACCCCGAGATCCGCGGCCACGCGGTGGCGGCATTCCGGGTCACCTCCGCGAAGTACGCCGGCCCCCGTGGCCCGCTCGGCCGCACCATGGACCGCGCGGCGTTCGACCGGGCCGGGGTGGACTTCTTCCGCGACGCCCGGCGCACGCACGACGAGGTGCTCCTCGAGACCGGCGTGCGCGAGACCGAGGTCACCGCGTTCGAGAACCGGATGCCGGCACATCGCGACCGGCTCGCCGACGACCTGGCGCTGGCGCAGCTCAACGATCACGTGCTGGCCGCGGGCCCGGAGCATGCGCTGTTCGACGAACTGACCCCGGCCCAGCGCGAGCGCGTCCAGCAGCAGCTGCATGCGGCGCTGCGGCAGATCAGGGACGAGGTGTTCACGAAGGGCGCGGGCCAGTTCGCCCGCCGGCACGAGGAGAACAGGCACCCGATGGGGGAGTGGGACGGCCGGCTGGACGCGACCGTCGACGCGTTCTCCCGCCGGATCGCCCACGAGCAGACCTACACCGTGCTGCCCGGCCTGGCGGCCGAGGAGTTCGACCTGATCATGGGTTCGGGTACGCAGCGGACGTACCGGATCTCCGACGCCACCTACGACGCGCTGGCCGCACGGTTCCGGGACGACTACGTGAGCGGCCACCGGGAGGCGGACGGCGTCAGCCCGGCCGAGAACCGGGCCTGGCTGGCACACGAGGCCCTGCACGAGAACGCCTTCACCACCGGCCTCGACGCACTCGCCCGGCGGCATCCGGCCGAGCCCTGGGACGCCCCGTTCACCCGGGAGTCCGTCGGCGACGTGGTGCCGACCGGTAACACGCCGCTCGGCCGCGACGTCGCGCACCTGATCCCGGCCGGCTACGGCGGGCTCGACTGGGACACCGCTCCTGCCCCGGCGGTGCCCGGCCGGGGAGACGCGCCCGGCACCGCGCATCCGCTGCCCGCGGAGCGCACGGCGAGCCCGGAGGCCCAGGCCAGGTTCGATCGGAACATCGCCGACCTGACCGACGACCTGGGCCCGAAGATCGAACGCGCCGCCGAGGTCGTGCGGCTGCGGCCCGACTTCAATCGCGACTTCGACGCTGCCGTGACCGCCAGCCGTGACGCGTTCCACGGGCTGGGCGGCGAACGTCGGCACCGCGGCCTGCACGACCTGCCTGCCTCCGAGCTCGCCGCCGCACGCCACCGGATCATCACGCGTGGCAACACCGCGTTCGACCAGATCATGGACCCGGTGCTGCGCGGCGATGCGGCACCCGGATCCGGGACCTGGCAGCGGGCCGAAGGGCACTGGAAGCAGGCCTACGAGAAGCTGTGGGGCGAGTCGCGCCTGGACGCCTTCCAGCGGCACGAGATCGCCCGCCACCACCCCGACGTCGCGCGCGAGGTGCAGGTCGCGCGGAACAACGGCGCGTCCGATCGGGATCTCCGGCTCGGGGTGCGTACGTTCGTCCGCGACGTGCAGATGACCGTGGACTCGCTGGTCGCGGGCCCTTCGGGAGCCGGACGCGCCGGGACCGGGCGCACGTTCGGCGTCGACGACGCGTTCGCGCCCGGCCAGCGTGCGCGGTGGGACGCCGCCGACGTGGGTCTGCGCAGCCGCCTGCGCGAGTACCTGACCGGCGTGCCCGGCACGGCCACCGAGGCCGTGGTCGCGGCGCGGCAGCGGATCAGCCGTCAGCTGGAATCGTGGGATCACTCGCCCGGCATCGAGGGCGTGCCGGTCGACCGGCTGGCCCGCGAGACCGGCGAGCTGCGGGCCGCGGTGCAGGACGGCGTGCGGAACGCCGTCGTCGAGTCCTGGCTGCGCGGCCGGGGCGGCGCGAACACGCCGGGGCAGGGCGGGCACGCCGCCATCCGGGAGGACATCGGCGCGACGGCCGGGCGGATCACCGCGGAGCGGCTGCGCGGGTTCCTCGAGACGCACGGCGGCCCCGCGCCGCACGAGCGTGCCGCCTTCCACCGGCGGCGCGACACGATCGCCCGAGGCCTGATCGACGACCTGACGGCCACGGCCCGCCAGCCCGGCGTCACGCTGGACCAGGCTGCCGTGGATCGGATGGCGGCCGAGACCTACGACCGGCTCGCGCGGATCGAGTCCGAGCTGCGTCCCGGCCTGCAGACCGCCCGCTACTCGCCGGAGGCGGTCCGGGACGCGATCGGACGGCTGCGCGCCGAGGCCGACGCCATCAGCGGGGAGATGCCGGCCCGGGTCCGGTACGAGGAGCAGCTCACCCGCTCGCTCCGGGAGGCCGGCGACTTCTACGGCAACCTGATCGGGCACGACGGCCCGGTCCGGAGCCGCACGCTCGCCCACGACTTCGGCCACGAGTGGTTCAGGCACGTCGACGACGCGTTCGGCGGCGATGCGGCCGGCCTGACCGGGAGGCGGCCGGACCGTACCCTCGATGATCTTTCGAACGGTGTTCACGGCCGCGCGGAGGAGTATCTGCGCAACGATCCCGCGTGGACCCCTGCCCGGGTCCGCGAGATCGTGCTGTCCCGTCCGGCGCCGCCCGGCGGTGGCCTGGAGAGGAGCGACTCCGGCCTGGTCATCCACACCGGGATGGGCAACGCCGAGGTCCTCGCCTACGCGAACGCCGTGGAGGCGGCACCGCACGAGGTCCGGGTCGTACTGGCCGACCGGCACGCGGCCGGCGACGGGCTGCTCGACTACTACCTCGGTGACCTGCCGATCGCGGCCCGCCGTCACCTGCTGGTCGACATCCGGTATGCCGGCGACACCCCGGTGGCGACCGGCGTGCGTGTCGCCGACGTGTACGACGTCACGGTCATCGCGCCTGGGGAGGCCTTCGCGGGCTACGGCAGCAGCCTGCGGCTGTCCGGGCGCGGGCCGGGCGGCAGCAGGGTACCGCTGTCGTTCGCGGAGAGCGTCCACATCGTCCCGTGGGCCCGCCGGGCGGACAGCCCGGAACACTTCGGGATGACGCCGCACCCGGACGGCGGCTACGACCTCGGCGACGGCTGGACGCTCGACGTCACCCGGGACGCGAAGGGCACCCGGGGCACGCTGCGCATCGACGGCGAGTCCGAGGCGATGCCGGACGGGATCCACGCCCGGCTCACCGACCTGCGCGACCGCCTGACCGGGGCCGGTTTCGTCGAGGCGGCCGGCCCGGAGTTCACGGCACGGCTCACGGGGCCACCGAAGCCGCAGCCCAAGGACGGCCCCTGGCCGAGCGGTGCCGGCCGGACCATCGCCGACCGCTCGGTGCGGGTGAGGTGAGGGACCGGGTGGAGTCGGTCGCTGAGCAGCTCGCGCGGGATGACAAGGAGACGTGGGTCGCTCAGCAGCGTGCTCGGTGCGGGTGAGGTGAGGGACCGGGTGGAGTCGGTCGCTGAGCAGCTCGCGCGGGATGACAAGGAGACGTGGGTCGCTCAGCAGCGTGCACGGGTCCTCGCGGCCGATTCGGCGCCGCCGTCGGTGCTGAGGTCGCAGCCGAAGCCGGCCCGGACCGCGCCCGCTCCGCACGACACGCCGGACCACGGCAGCGGCCGGAGCGGATCGGACCACGGCGGGCCGAGCAGCGAGGCCGCCCGCGCGTTCCAGGCCCGGCAAGCGGCCCGGGGCAACCCTGCCGCCCTGCCTGGCCCCGAGCTCACCGGCGAACCGCCTGCCGGGGTGCACGGCGGCTATCACCGGCTGGGACTGCGCGGGCTCGCCGAGCCGGACGCACCGATGCCGACGCGTCCGGCCGGGACCGGCGACGCCGGCGCAACGCCCGGAACCGGCGGGACCCGCCGGTCCGGCCGCGGCCCGATGACGTTGGCGGACCTGGACGGGCACGTCGCGAGCAACGGACCACGCACGCGGCGCGGCGACGGGCCGGTCACCATCCGCGACCTGCTGGGCGACGACGGCCCGGCCACCGGGCGCTCGTGGAACCCCGCGGACGGCCCGATGACCTTCGCGGACCTGGACACCGGTGCCGGGAGCGGCCGGACGCCCCAACGAGGCAGCAGCCCGGCGCCGGCCGTCAAGCCGCCGAAGGCGGGCGGGGCCGACGACATGCCCGGGACCGGGCAGCTGCTCGGTGGTGAGGAGTTCGAGATCCGGGCTCAACGCCGGAAGCGCTTCGAGCCGGACCCGGCAGCAGAACCGGACGCGGCCACGAAGGCTGACGCCGGCACCAAGACTGACGCCGGCACCAAGGCCGGCACCGCGTCCACACCCGGCGCGAAGCCCCACACCACACCCGTCAAGCCCGATCCCAAGCCCGATACGCCACCCACGTTCGGCCCTCGTGACCTGATGGCCGACTACCGCGTGACCCGCACCTCGACCGGGCACGTGGTGACCGCCAGCGAGACGCCGACCCACACCACCGTGTCCTACGGTGACGCCCCCGGCTGGCGGCAGCTGACCGTGGGCTGGGACGTGAGTGACCTGCGCGTGCCCCAGCGCGTGGTCGGCAGGCTGCCGGAGAGCCAGCGCGGCAACCTGATGGTGGAAGCCCGGCTGAACCAGCGGTACACCGCGGCGGACGGGCTCTCCTACGCGGACCAGGTGCTGGTGGACCAGCACGGGCGGCCGATCGAGGGCCGGTCCGTGGTGCGGATCCCGCGAGCTCTGTTCGACACGCTGCCGGTGCCCGGCGAGCGCATCATCCCGGTGGACCGGAACGGGAACCCCACGTTCGCCGCCACCGCCGACGCGTTCCACTTCCGGCCCGACAACGAGTTCAGCAGGATGCCGGAGAACCAGGCCAGGCCGTTGGGGCTGCGCGAGGCCGAGGCGGGGACCCGCCGGTACGACATCCACAACGGCTGGCTGGTCGAGGAGTCGGACGGCGTGCTCCACTTCGGCCGGTCCGATCACCGCCCGTCGCCGGTGCGCACGGCGGACGAGGTGCTGGTGAACCACGCGGGCCTTCCGACGGGGGATCCGTTCCGGGCCACGCTGCCCTACGGCAGCGGCCTTCCGGCCGAGGTGCATACGGTGCTCCGGCAGATCCGCGAGGGCGGCGCGCGGCCGTTCGTCGCGGGCGAGATCGGCTACCGTCGTGCGGGCGCGGACCTGCCGGTCGCGCCGCAGCAGCAGCCGGTGCACCAGGCCGGGCACGCTCCGGACCCGCAGGTGACCGGCGGCGGGCACGCGCCAGGACATCAGGCGACCCAGGTCAGGGGTACGCAGTCCCGCACGATGACCGAGCTGGAATACCCGTCGGCGCACGGGCCCGCGCCGGAGCTGGGGCCGTGGGAGTCCGCGCCGGCGGAGCACACCCGCGGGCTGCGGACCGGCCACACGCTGCGCACCCGCGGCAACGAATGGGTGCTGAGCGGCCCGGACGGCCGGTACGTCCCGGATCCGCCGCGGCCGCCGCGGGCACCCGCGGACTCCGTCGTCCTGACCGTGATGCCGTCGGTGGCAGGCCGTCCCGCGCTGGCCGAGTTCGTCGCGGGCCTGCCCGCGGACGTGCAGCGCAGGCTCCTCGTGCGCATGTACGACCCCTACGACCTGACGGAGCTGCGCGGTATCGCCACCGCCGTGCTGGTGCGGGACGACGCCGACGGCGCGCGGGTGCCGATCGACGGCCCGGCCGCGGTCATCGTGCCGGTCTCGCAGGTGCCGGGCTGGCCGGTGACCGGGCAGACCGTCATCGCGTACGACGTGAACGGCCGTCCGACATTCGCCGCGGTGGGGGAGATGCTCCACATCCGGCCGGCCGGCAGCGCCTGGAACATGGATCCCGAGAATCGGGTCACCCCGCTCGGGCTGCCTGCCGTGCCCGGCACGCAGAGTCTCGACCTCGGTGAGAAAACGTGGGTGCAGGAGGCGGCCGATCAGGTCCATATCGGGCCGGAGGGCGAGTCTCCGGTGCCGAGGCCGGACCAGATCGTGGTCGGCAAGGACGGCAAGCCGTACGAGTTCGCGGTGATCACGTTGCCGGCCGGGATGGATCCGCAGGCGCCGCCCGTGCGGAATCTGCTGGACCGGCTGAACGTCGGCCGGGAGACGGACCTGTTCGGTGAGGAGCACATCGGCTGGCGCGTCGACGTACCGTCCACGGTGGACGACGCCGGTGTGCACGTGCCCGATGGGTCCACGCCCGCCCCGACGACGACCGGGACGAGCACGCACGCCGGAGCGGGTGCGGGGACGCGTACCGATGCGGGATCTTCTTCCGGCGTGCAGCCGGCCGCGGCCGCACCGGTGAGCCCGCCCAGGAGCCGGGCGACCGCACCGGACGGCGGGCGGCTCGGGACGATCGCGGCGGAGCTGACCAGGACCAAGACCGCGCTCGATGCCGCGCAGGAGGAGTTCGACGCCGCGACCGACGAGGTCGACTGGGCTGAAGCCGCGCCGGATGGGCCGGCGGCCACGCGAGCGGCCCGGGTCGTCGCGATCAACGCGGCCCGCACGCGGTACAACGCGGCCTCCGTCGCGCTGAACGTGGCGCAGGCCGCCCGCGCGTTCGCGGTGGAGCGGGAGCGGTTCTCCGGCGCGGTAGCTGTGGAGGAGGCCACGGTCCGGGAGGCGCGCGCCGAGGCGCTGACCAGGCAGGACGCGGTACGCGCGCGCGGTGACCTCCCCGAGGGCGGCGCACGGGACGCGGTGGTGCAGGCGGCCACGGCCTCGGTGCTCGCACTGCGCGCCGCCGAGCGGGAGCTGGCGCGTGTCCGGGCCCGGCTGGCGATGGCCGAGGCGGGCGCGCTGGCGCTGCGCGCGGACCGGGCCGTCGACGCCGCGGAGAACAACGTGCGCAAGGCCGAGGAGGCGCTGCGGCAGGCGCGGGCGATCCCGGCCGGCCGGACCGTCACCGCGCCGGGCGGCACCACGATGACACGGGACGCGGCCGTGCGGACGGCCACGTTCGACCGGGACGTGGCGCTGCGCCGGCTCGGCGAGACGCAGCGGATCCGCGACCTGGCCCACGCCCGGTTCAGGGTCGCTCAGGACGCGGTACGTAACCCGCGCCTGCCGCGTCCCGGCCGCGTGATCGACCCGGCGGTCTGGACGGCCGCGGCGACCGAGCCGGTGCCGGCCGTGCCCATGGCCCGGCCCGACGAGGGCGCGGCCACCGCGCACGCCCGCGCCGTCGCGGACGAGCGCCGGGCGGACACGTCCGTCGGCGCCGCACGGACCGAACGGAAACTGGCCGAGGCGGAGATCGCACGTGTCCGGCTGATGCCCGCCGGCGCCGACCGGAACGCGGCCGCGCAACGGGCCGCCGCCCGGCGCAATGCGGCCGACGGCGCACTGGAGCACGCGGTGGAACAGCGCGGCCACGCGCGGGGCCGGAAACGGGCCGCGAAGGCCGTGACCGATCAGCAGCGGGTCGTCGACGACGCGCGCACGGCCGCGATCGCGGCGGACGTGGCCTACCGGGAGGCGGCAGAGGCCGCCGCCGCAGAGGAAACGCCGCTGGCGGAGGGCCCGGTACGGGACGCGCTCGTCCGGGACGCCGACCGGACCAGGACCGTGTTGCACGAGGCCGAGGACGGTCTGGCGCTCCTGCAGGACCGGCTCCGGATGGCCGAGGCCGAGGACACGGCCGCCCGCGCACGGCACGCGGCCCGGGTCGCGCGCGCCAACGCGCGCCTCACCGCGGACGCGGTGAAACGCGCGGAGGAACTGCCCGAGAACGCCCCGGGCCGGGACGACACGGTGAAGCAGGCCCGCAAGACGGACGATCTCGCCCGGCTGCGGGCGGGCGAGGCGGCGCGGCAGGCGGAGACCGCGGAGGCCCGGTTCGGCGCGGCCCGCGACCGGGTGGAGCGCCCGCCGGCACGCCGCCGGG
Organism: Catenuloplanes japonicus; assembly: GCF_000717135.1. Taxonomy (GTDB): domain Bacteria; phylum Actinomycetota; class Actinomycetes; order Mycobacteriales; family Micromonosporaceae; genus Catenuloplanes; species Catenuloplanes japonicus. The sequence goes on along the minus strand of NZ_JNXY01000023.1, from coordinate 128,810 downwards.
ACCGGCCGATCGTGCCGGACTCCTGGCAGCGCGCCCACATGCTGCCGGTGAACCTGCCCACGGTGCCGCCGCTGCGCCGCGCCGGACACCGGTCACCGCAGGAGGCGAAGACACAGGCCGACCGCGACGTCCGCACCACCACCGCGGTACGCGACCGCGCGGGGATCGAGCATGACGCGGCCCTGAAGGAACGGAAGCGGGCGGAGGCGCTGCCACCGGGCGACGACCGGGACCGGGCGCTGGGACGGGCCGGGCACCGCGTGCGCGTCACGACCCTCCTGCTGCACGAGGCACGGCTGGCGCTCTCGCACGCGGAAGGCCGCTCCGCGGGCGCGCAGCAGGTCATCGACCGGCAGACCGAGGCCGACGCCGCGCGCGCCGAGGCGCTGCGGACCCGGACGGAGGACGCGGACAACCCGCCGCCCGCCGCGGTGGCGCGCGGGATCGAGGCGACGCGACAGCTGCGGCTCGCCGAAGGGCTGCTCGCCCGCGCCGAGGCGAACCTGGCGATGGCGGAGGCCGACGAGACCGCGTACCTGACCGGTGCGGCGGTGGAGCGGGCCCGCGCCAACGTCCGGAGCACGAGGGCGGCGCTGCAACGCGCCCAGGCCATGCCGGAGGACCCACCGGCCGCCACTACGGCCGGCACACCTGCTGCGCAAACGCCAGACGCGGCAACGCCTGAGGCGGGAACCTCTGCGACACCGACGGCCTCGACGGCAACGAAGGCGCCACGCCAGCCGGGCCCCAAGGAAAAGGCGCTGAAGACCGCGACCGAGGACGTGCAGCGGGCCACCCGCGAGCTGACCGCGGTGCTGAGCCGTCTGGACCTGACCCGCGGCAGGGGTGGCGTCGCGCACGACCAGGTGGCGAACCCGCGCGTCACCCGCCCGGACCGCCCACTGGACCCCACCACCTGGACACCCGCCGACACCGTGCCGGTACGGATCCCGTCGCTCCACCTGGACCCGGCCACGGTCCAGGCGCACGGCCGGCGTGCCGCGCTCGTCGAGGACGCGCTGCGGGCCGGCACGAGCGCGGAGGCCCGGACGATCGCCGCGGCGGAGGCGGCCGCCGCGGACACGGAAATCCGGACGGCCGAGCAGCAGCGCATCGCGGTGATGAGGGAACTCCGGCCGGACCTCAGTGTGGCGGCGGACTGGCGGACACACCTGCTCCTCCGGCGCGCCGACGCCCGCTACCTGGACGCGCTCCGGGACCTGCGCCTGGCCGTGTGGCGGTCGTCGCACGTGGAGAAGCGTGCGGATCTCGTGCAGGACGTCCACGACGCCCAGCGGGACCACGACCAGGCCCGGACGGCGCGTGAGGAGGCACGGGCCGCCTTCGAGTCGGCCGGCTCCGACGATGCCGCGCGGGAACGACTGGAACAGGCCTACCACACCGCGGACGAGGCGCTGGTGCGCGCCGAGGTCACGCGCGCGGCCCAGGAGGCCCGGCTGGTCCTGGCACACGGGGCCGACCTGGACCTTCAGGCCCGGCAGGCCCTGATCCGGGCCGAGGCGAACCGCCGGGCCACGCTGGCCGCGCTGAGGTCGGCCATGGAGATGCCGCGCACCCCGGCCGCCGCGGAAGAGGCCAGGACCACGGCGCTGACGGCGGCGACCGACGCGGACACGCTGGCCGCCCGGCAGCTCGGCGAGGCTCAGCAGGCCGCCCACGCGGCCGAGGTTCGTTTCCGGCTCGCCCAGGACAGTGCGCAGAACCCGCGCGTGCAGCGCACCGAGCGGCCGTTTACCGGTGAGCTGATCCGTCCGGTGCGGGTGGACGTTCCCCAGGTCGCCCCGTTGCGCGGCGAGCCCGGCGCGGCGAGCCCGGAGATCGAGGCCGGGCGCGCGCTGGAGGACGTTGCCCGCACCAAGGCCACGCTGGACCGCCTCACCACCGCGCTGGAGGCTGCGAAGGCGGCGCTGGCCAGGGCGAAGGAGATGCCGGAGGCTTCGCCGGACCGCGCCGGCGCGATCCGGCGGGCCGGCGTCAGGTCCGCCGCGATCGCCACCGCGGTCCTGGAGGCCGACCGGGCGCTGACCTTCGCACGGCACCGGGGCGCGGCCGCCCAGACCGTCCTCGACGCGCGCGACGAGCACGACCGGGCCCAGGCCGCCCACACGCTGGCGACCGACGCGTTCGAGGCGCCGGACCCGCGCACGGACGTGGAGGGGGAGGCTCTGTACCGCGAGATGCGCGCCGCCCGCCGCCGGTGGCACGAGTCCGAGCGGGAACTGGCGCTGGCGGAGGCGAAGCTCGGCCGGGAACTGGCCGTCGAGACCGCGGCCCTGGCGCGCCGGGCCGTCGAGGCGGCCGAGTCGAACGTCCACCTGATGCGGTCCCGGCTCCGGCGTGCGGCGCCCCTGCCCGAGTCCGAGACGGGTCCGCACCCGGCGGCGGTGGCGCTGCAGGACGCGGAGACCGTGCTGGCCGCGGCGGTCCGCGCCCGCGCGCTCGCCGAGCCCCGGGCCAGGATCGCGCAGGATCTGGTCGACAACCCGCGGGTACGCCGCACCGAGCGCCCGGACGCCGGCGAGGCCATGAGACCGGCCCCGGTGGACGTGCCGCCGGTCGTGTCGTTGGCCGCGCGGCCCGGCAGCACGCTGTCCCCGGCCGAGGAGGAGACACGTGCCCGCCGTGACCGGTCCCAGGCCGACCAGGCGCTGGCGACGCTCACGGCCGAGCACGACCGCGCCACCGAGGCGCTCCGGCGCGCGGAGAGCCTGCCGGACGGCGAGGAGCGGACACGTGCGGAGCGGCGCGTGCAGCGGCTGACCCGGGCCCGCCACGAGGTCGCCTGGACCGCGTCCAACGCGAAGGCGCGTGCCGAGGCCGCGACGGCGGTGCGGGAGGCGGAGCAGGCCGGACCCGGCGGCGAGGCCACGCTGCGCCGGGCACGGGCACAGCTCGCGCTGACGCTGGCGGAGGAGACGGTGCTCCGGGCCCGGCTGGCCGTGTCGATCGGCGAGTCGAACGTCGACGTCACCGAGGCGGCCCTGCGCCGCGCCCGGACCGGCGGCTCCCAGGAGCACATCACGGCCGCCACCACCGCGCGGGACCGGGCGGTCGTCGACCTGGCCGCGGCACAGCGCGCGCTGTCGCTCGCCGAGCCGCGCCTCAACCTGGCCCGGGACGCGGTCGCGAACCCGCGCGTGCCCCGGCCCCGCCCGGCCGACCCGGACACCTGGACCCCCGCGGCCGTGGAGCCGGTCGAGATCCTGCGGGTACCGCCTCTGCACGGCACCGGCATCACCCGGGCGACCACGCCCGCGGTGCCGCCCGCGCCGGACCCGGAGATGGCCGCGCTCACTGCGGGCCTTCGAGCCGGCTACGCCATGCGCCGCAGCACCCGGCGCGTGCTCATCCTGAGTGGCGACGGGCCGCTCATGATGACCGTGGGCTACCTGCCGGAGCCGCCCGGCACCTTCTGGAACCTGGTCGTGGCACCGGACGTGACCGACATGAACGTGGTCCGCGACGTGATCGCCGCGCTGCCCGCGCCGGTCCGCGCGAGGCTCATCGTGGACCTGCCGCACAATCGTGTCTACACCCTGGCCGAGGTGCGCGCGCTCGCGAACGCGCTGCTGGTCGACCCGGACCGGATCCGGACGCAGAGCCAGTCCGCACTGCGGCTGCCGCCGGACCGGTTCGCCACGCCGCCGCCCGCGAGCGCGCACGTCATCCCGGTCGACGCGGCGGGCCGGCCCACGTTCGGCGCGCTCGCCACCGCGTTCCACGTCCGGGCCGACACCGAGTTCAGCGGCGCGCGGGAGAACCAGCGCACACCGCACGGGCTGACCCCCAGGAAGGACACGCGCCGGTTGGAGGTCAAGGGCGAGGGCAACTGGGTGGCCGAGGAGTCGGACCGCATGGTCCACGTCGGGCAGGGCGACGGCTCGCCGCTGCCCACGGCGGACCAGGTGCTGGTCGATCAGGCCGGTGACCGGCTCCGGACGCCGGTCCTGTTCACGTTGCCCTACACCGGGAACAACGCTCGCCTGCCGCAGGACGTGGAGGCGTTGCTCGGCCTGATCAACGAGGGCAGGGAGACGCCGATCGGCCGGGGCGACATCGGCTTCCGGCGGCTCGGATCCGAGGTGCCGAAGGACCCGGAGACGCCGGTGACCGAGGACGGACCGCAGCTGGCCCCGCTGCAGGACGCGCCGGAGTTGCTCACCAAAGGGCTGCGCAAGGGCTATTCGCTGCGCGTCCGCGGCCGGCAGATGTTCCTCATCGCACCCGGCCGCTACACCACCGACCCGGTACCGCCACCGCCGGTGCCCCCGCACTTCTTCAACCTGGTCGTGGACGCGTCGGTGACCGACGAGGCGGCCGTGGCCGACCTGATCGCGGAGCTGCCGCCGAACGTCCGGAACCGGCTCGTCGTGGACCTGCCGCCCGGCGGCAGCTACGACATGCGGCAGATCCGCGGCGTCGCGGACCGCATCCTGGTGCAGGGCAAACCCGGAAACCGCACACCCATCAACGGCCCCTCCGTGGTACGCCTGCCGGCCTCGATGTTCCGGGACCAGCCGGTCGCCGGCCGGTACATCGTCCCGGTCGACCGCCACGGCAGACCGACGTTCGGCGCGACCGCGGACGCGTTCCACATCCGGTCCGGCCTCAACCCCTGGAGCAACGAGAAGCGAAACCAGGTCACCCCGCTCCACCTGCAGGTCGAGCCGGGCACCCGCCGCTTCACCACCGAGGAGGGCCTGGCGGCCGAGGAGCACGGCGGCATGGTCCACATCGGCCCGGCCGGCACGCCCGTGGTGCCGTCGCCGGAGCAGACCGTCGTCGGCCGGGACGGGAACCGCCTGACCCGGCCGGTCCGGATCACGCTGCCCGACGGCACGGACGTGAACGCCCCGGCGGTCCGGGCACTGCTCGACCGGATCGACCCGGCGCTCGGCGACGACGACATCGGCTTCCGCCGGGACACGTCCGCGCTGCCGGCGCTCCCGGAGCCCGACGCCGACCTGAGACGTCTGTCCGCGGGCCTGTCCGACGGGTACCGGCTGACAAAGGACGGCCTGCGGCTCCACCTGTCCGCCGACGGCGACGACGCACCCCCGCTCCTGCTGCTCCCGCCGCCGCGCAACGGCTTCTACCAGCTGATGGTGGGCCGGGGCGTGGACGTCGCGGTCATCCGCGAGCTGATCGCCGGCCTCCCGGACGACGTGAGCCGCCGCCTGGTGGTGGACCTGCCGATCGGCTACTACACCCGCGCGGACCTGCGCGCGATCGCCGATTACGTGCTGGTGGACGGCAGGTACCGGCCGATCGAGGGCCCGTCCGTGGTCCGCGTGCCGGTGCTGATGATCGACGGGCGGCCGGGCGCGGACCGGTTCCTCATCCCGGTCGACCAGAACAGCCTGCCGACGTTCGGCGCGGTCGCGACCGCGGTCCACGTCCGGCAGAGCCGCAGCGAATGGAGCCGGAATCCGGCTCACCAGAGAACACCTCACCGGCTCGACGTCACGCCGCGGACCCGCCGGTTCCGCACCGGTGACGCGTGGATCGCCCAGGAGGCGGGCGGCATGGTCCACTTCGGCGCGGAGAGCGACGGATCGCCGGTGCCCACCACGGATCAGGTCCTGGTGGACCGGGACGGGAACCGGCTGCGCGGCCCGGTCCTGATCACGCTGCCGTTCGGCACGGAGGACGTCGTGCCGTCCGTGGACGAGCTGCTGGAGGCGATCAGCGAGGGCCGCCACCGGGCGCTCGGCACGAGCGACTTCGGCTTCCGGCGCGCGAGATCCGAGATGCCGGCGACCCTGCCGGAGGACGACGAGCTCAGCGACAGCGACGAGTTCAGCGACAGCGACAGTGACAGCACGTGGGACCGGCCGGACGAGGACCGGCACCGCGCGATCTCAGGCTTCGGCGACCGGTCACCGTCCCGCCCCCGCACGCCCGGTACGCCCTCGGACACGTTCGAGGAACCTCCCGCGAAACCAGGGACGGCAGTGGACGCGCTCCACGAGCCCGCACCAGACAGAGCCGCGCAGGGATCCGCTCCGGAGATCGAGACCGATGCCGTTCCTGACACCACGCCCGCGGCCGTGCCGACTCCGGCTCCGGAGACGGCGCCCGGTCACCACGATCTGCCCGTCATCTGGCAGATCCGCCCCGCCGAGGCGCAGGGCCGTTCCCCGCGGCTGCCTCGGGGCATCGACGCGGGCGACGGCGTCATGGTCCTCGGCGATCCCGGCGACCGGTTCCGGGACCAGGTCCGCGCCGCTCACCGCGCCCTCACCGGCGCGGAGACACCGCGCGAGATCCCGCTCGTCGTGGTCGGCGCCGGCGACCACGCCATCGTCGCACGCATGCTCGGCGGCATCCTGGAGGCCTACTACGAGCTCGGCGTCCGCCCGGTCATCGCGCTCGACGACCGCATCAGCGCGGACCTGTTCCGGAACCTGATCGGCGACTACCAGGTCCCGGTGATCCAGCGTGGCCGCACGTCCGGCGGCGGCCTGGACAACCTCGGCCGGAGCTGGACCGTCCAGATACCGGACGCGCAGATCCGCACGGTGGTCCGGCACAGCGCGGCGGACGCGCTCACCGCGGCCGTGGACGCGCCGCCCAGGGACGGTGTCTACGGCGAGGTGCTCTCCGAGGAACTGCACCTGTGGCTCAGCCTCGGTGACTGGCCGGCGAAGCGGGAGTTCTTCCGCGGGCACCGCGGCCGGCTGGCCTTCCCGCGCAACGAGAACGCGCTTCGCAGCATGGCGATGCGGCGTCGGCCCCGGATCCTGGCCGATGGCCACGGGCAGGTCCGGGAGCTGCCGCCGCCGGTCACCACCGGCATCGAGGCCGGCGTGGACGCGATCGGCACCCACCAGGCGATCATGGACCTGGCCGTGGACGGCCGCGCCGAGATGGCGTTCGACTACCTGACCACGACCAGCGCGGTGAACCGGATCAGTACGATCGCCACCGAGGCGATCGCGCACCCGGAGTCGATTCCCACGCTCGTCGCGCTGGCGAACGGCGCCAACGACGACGTCACGCACGGCGCCAACGCGGCGGTGCTGGAGGCACTTCAGGTCACGCTGACCGCGGCCGACGGCGTACCCACGACGGCCAGGAATTTGATCCTGAACAACCGGATGTATCTGGCCGACGGCGAGCATCGCACCCGCTGGACCCGCCACCTCCGTGACATGTCCAAAGACATGCCGGAGAAGCGCAAGGCACAGCTCAGCGAGATCGCCAGACTGGTGATGACGTGCAACGACGAGCCGAACTGACCGGCGCACCCGCCGGAGAGGCGGGCGCGCCGGAGCCCGTTCAGAACCCGTTCAGCCCTTCACGGCCGATCACGGTCACGGCGCCGATCTGGTCGGTCACCGGCCGGAGCTGCGCCTCGGCCGCGTCCTGCATCGACGAGACGGCCTGGGTGACCGCCTCCGCCACCAGGGTCTCCAGCTCCTCCCGCTTGGCCGGGTCCAGCAGGCTCGAGTCGATGGAGACGCCGGAGACCCGGCCGTTCGCGCTCAGCCCGATGCTGACCAGGCCCTCGCCGGCCTCGCCGGTCGTCGTCATGTTCAGCAGCATGGCCTGCACCTGCGCCATCTGCTCCGCCATCTGGCGCGCGCGGGCGGCGAACTGGTCAAGGTTGTACGGCTCCACAAGGACTCCCTGTCGTGGTGCGGACGTCGGATCGGGCCTTCTACGAGCCCGGCCCGCCACCGGTTCAGGCAGGTCGCGGAGGGGGACACCTGAACGAGGGCGGTGACGGCGTCGGCGTCCGGCTGCTTGACTGTGCCGCGTCCCGAGACCCCCGCCCGGACCGTTCCCCGGTCCGAGACCTGTTCCTTGCCCCGTCGGAACGGCCCGGTTCGCCGCCGGGTGGTCGCGGACCGGCACGGCCCCGGGCGGGCCCGGGAGGAGGAGAGGCGACGATGAAGGCCCGAATCGTGCTCGCCGCGCTGATCGGCGTGGCGCTCATGCTGGCAGGCGCACCCGCGCGGGCGGAGCCGTCCGCCACCGGCAAGCACTACGTGGTCGGCCGGCCCGTGAACGGCCAGCGCGAATACCTGTACGCGATCGCGCTCAAGACGCTCGGCGACGGCAACCGCTACCGCGAGATCGTGGCGCTGAACACCGGCCGTACCCAGCCCGACGGCGGCACGCTCGGCGCCGGCGGTGAGGTCGAGCCCGGCTGGGTCCTGATCCTCCCGGCGGACGCGTCCGGCGAGGGCGTCCAGGACGGCCCGCTCCCGGTCTTCACACCGCGGGCTCGTCCCACGCCCGCCGCTGCCGAGACCGCACCCTCGCCCGACAACTCCGGCGTGATCCTGCTGTGGTGGGCCGCCGGCGTCCTGATCCTCTCGCTGGTGGGCGCGCTGCTCAACATCCTCCACAATGGAGCCCGCGCTGCCGCGACCGCCCGCGACGGTGCCGCCCCCGGCCCCGCCGATCCGCCGTCGCCTCCCGCGCCCCCGGGCTCTCCGGCCGCTGCCCCCGACGACGAGGATGCCGGCCTCGACCTGGCCATCTCCAGCACCGACGACGAGCGCACCCAGCCGGTCCCCGCCACCCGCGAGATGTGGGGCCCGCCCGCCGCCGAAACCCCACACCCCACAAGCGATCCGAGGGTACGCCCGGAGCCCTCCCCACCCGCGGCCGAGCGACCCCCCGTCCCCGCCGTGCCGCCTGCCGCCACCGCGCCGCCGCCTCCCGTGCCCGCGGCAGGTGTGCCTTCCCCGCCGGTAGCGGCCGTTCCGGAGGTCCCGCGGGTCTCTGATGCGGCTACTACCGTGTCGTTCGCGGCCGTGGCACCCGCGCGGCCCGCGGAGAAAGAGGCCGCCGCCCCGGCCGGCGAGTCCGTGTCGGCCGCGCCGATCCGGGAGTCCGTGCCGGCCGCGCCGATCCGCGGGTCCGTGTCGGCCGCGCCGATCCGCGAGTCCGTGCCGGGTGCGTCGGGACGTGATACCGCCGAGGTGGAGGCCGGCGCTACCACGGTGGTGACCGCGGCCGCGCGACCGGCGGAGTCGCCGTCCGGCACGTTCGCGACGGTCGTGCCGCGCGCGCCGGAGCCGAAGAACAGGACGTTCGCGGAGCCGGCCGTGACACCGTGGCAGAGCCGCACGCTCGTCACCGCAGGCGCACCCGCCGCCGGACGCTCCATCATGGACGTGCCGCTGCCGGACGCTCCGGCCACGCCCACGCTCACTCCTGCTCCCGCGCTCACTCCTGCTCCCGCGCTCGCGACAGCCACGCCTGTTCTGGACGTGCCCGCTCCCACCGCGCCGTTTCCAAGCCCGCCGGTCACGAACGCGCCGGTCGCAAGCCCGCCGGTCCCGAGCCCGCCGCCCGCCAGTGCGCCTGCTGCGAACGCGCCGTCCGCGAGTGTGCCGGCTGCGCACGTGCCGGTCACCGCCGCCTCCACCGGCACCTCCGGTCCGCTGCCGCCCCGCCCCTCGCCCGGCGGCCGCACCTCACCCGGCCCGAAGCCGTCCCTCCCGGAGCACGACGACCCCACCCCCGACCTGAACGAGGCGGTGCTGACGGACGAGGGCCCGGCCGGCGTGCGCCTGATCGGCGTCACGGCAACCAGGACCGCACCCGCCTACGCCTGGCTCACCGAGGACGACACCCCGATGGGCGGCACCGTTCCGCTGGTCCTGGGCCGCCGGGACGCCTGGTGGCTGCACGCCGACCTCAGCCGCGCCCCCGACGGCGTGGCGCTCACCGGCACGCTGGAGACGGTCCGTCGTCAGGCCGCCGTCTACGCCCGCCGCCTGCACGACACCGGCCACGAGGTGGCCGTGGTCGGCGACGCGCTCGGCGACGTGTTCGTCCCCGGCTTCCGCCTGGACCGGATCCCGGACCTGCCCGCCCCCGGCGCGCCGCTGCCCGCCCCGCAGGTGCTGTTCTGCGCCGAGGAGGACGTGGCCTCCACGCCCCGGATCCGCCAGCTGACCTCCGCCACCGGCGGCCGCGTCGTCCCCGTGATCCTGGGCCCGTCCGCCTCCGCCCGCTGGACCCTCCGGCTGCACGGCTGACGGCGGCCGACTGCGGCTGCGCGGTCGACCGATGCCGCACAGCTGATCGCGAGCGGTGCCCGCACCGCTGACCGCAGCTGCGGTCAGCGGTGTTCTGCGGCTGCACCGCTGACCGCGGCCGCACCGCTGACCGCGAGGCCCCGCGCGGAGCGGCCGTCAGGAGGCAGCGGCAGCCCCGGCCCGCCCGCTGCTCATCATTGGTAAATTGACTGCCCATGCCGGAAACCCGCCAGCCCACCTCGCCGCCCGCTCACCTGCTGGAGGACACACCCCGGGGCGCCGGCCGGCTGCCGCACGGCTTCCAGATGGACAGCCACGCCCACCGAGAGGGCCAACTGGTCTACGCGGCGACGGGCGCACTGGCGACCACGACCGAGCGCGGCACCTGGCTGGCCCCCGCCAACCGGGTCACCTGGACGCCACCGGGTTTCCCGCACGCCCACCGCATCTACGGCGAGACCGACGTCCGCCTCCTCGCGATCCCGGTCGTCCTGTGCCGCGAGCTGCCGGCACGCCCCGGCGTCTTCGCCGTCAGCCCCGTCCTCCGCGAAGTTCTGCTCGCGCTGACCGACCGCCCCGAGACCCGCCCCGGCGCCTACGACCGCCTGCGCGCTGTGGCCGTCGACGAACTCATCGAAGCCCCCGACCGGTCCCTGCACCTGCCCGAGCCCGACGACGACCGGCTCCGCGCCGTCACCGACCTCCTGCACGCCGACCCCGCCCACTCCGCCACCCTGGCAGAGCTAGGCCGGGAGGTCGGCGCCGGTGAACGCACGCTCAGCCGCCTGTTCCACACCGAACTCGGCATGAGCTTCCACCGCTGGCGCACCGTCCTGCGCATCCACCACGGCCTGATCCACCTCACCAACGGACTGTCCGTCACCGAGACCGCCACCGCGTGTGGCTGGTCGAACCCGACCAGCTTCATCGAGGCGTTCACCGAGATCGTCGGCCAGACCCCGGGCCGCTACCAGACAGACCTGCGTAGTCCTTCAGCGGCAGATCCTCGACCAGCGTCCCGAAGTCGACCAGATCGTCGGACTCGCGCCCGTTGACCTCGCGCGCGACCGCCTGACTGCGCAGCACGTACGCCCGGATCCCGTCCTCGTAGCGCGCGATGCCCGCCGACGGATCGTCACCCGCGGCCGCGATCTCCCCGGCCAGCACGTACGCGCCGGCCATCGCCATCGACGCCCCCTGCCCGGTGGTGAGCGAGACCGCGTAGCCGGCGTCGCCGACCAGCGCGACCCGCCCCTTCGTCCAGTGCTCCATGATCACCTGGATGCGCGCGTCGAAGTGGAACCCCGACGCGTCGCGCAGGTGCTCCAGGATCTGCGGTACGACCCAGCCCAGCCCTGCCGCCCGTTCGGTCAGCAGCCGCTTCTGCGCCGCCTCGTCGCGGTGGTCGAACGAGACCGGCTCCTCGCTCTCGAAGCCGAGATAGGCGCGCGCCGTCCCGCTGCCGTCCAGCCCGATCAGCCCCGCGCCCGCGCCTCCGTCGCCCATCAGGAACGTCTGCCACCGGTCCAGCCCGAGGAAGTTGGGGATCGTCATGATCGCCACGTAGCCGCCCATGTACCGCAGGAACGGCTCCTCCGGCCCGAACACCAGCCGCCGGACCCCCGAGTGCGCCCCGTCGGCGCCGATCACGACGTCGTACCGCGCCGTCCCCGCGTTGCCGAACTCCACGTCGATCCCGTACTCGTCCTGCGTCAGCGCGGTGATCCGGTCGTCGAAGACGAACCGCACGCCCGCCCCGCACGCGCCGTGCAGCACGTCCACCAGGTCGTCACGCAGCACCTCCAGGTCTTCCGAGTCCAGCCGGCCGCCGGTCAGTGTCCGTTCCGTACTGCGATAGATCTCCGCCCCGGAGCCGTCGACCATCGACATGCCGCGCAGCGCGGTGGTCCGCGCACGGAATGCGTCCAGCACACCCATCCGGCGCGCCACCTCGAGCGCCGGCCCGCGGAGGTCCAGCGCCTGCCCACCCGGGCGCAGCCCGGCGGCCCGTTCGACCACGGTGACGTCGTACCCGTAGCGGTCGAGCCAGTAGGCGGTGGTCAGCCCCGCCACGCTCGCGCCGGACACCAGGACCCCAGCTTTCGTCATGCCGCCACTATCGGCGCGCGGCCGCCGCTACCACCACCGGTGATCGACCGTCGGATACCGGAAACCCGCCAACCTCAGCCGACCGGATCGGGCGGCCCGGCCATGCTGGTCGGCGGTCATATCCGTCCGCGACCGGAAGGCTGCCGCCGATGAGGAATCGCCGTGGTCTCCTTCGACCGCGATGGTGAGCCGCTGCGTGTTCCCCGGGCGGACGGCTCGCTCGCCGAGGGCGTTGACCTGCGGCGACTACAGCGAACCGCGCGCACGCCGAGATCCCGCCACCCGGCCCGTGTTGCGACGCGATCCCCGGGGGCGACCGTAAGCTCATGCGTGCAGTAATGCACATGCTCAGAGCCTGCGGGGCGCGGAGTCGGCAGCGGCGGAAGAAGTGGTGAGTCGAGATGATCGTGCTGGGAGCGGCCTTGGCGGCCGGTGGTCTTCTGCTGACGGTACGGCCGTCCGCGGCGATGTCACTGGCCAGGGCGGTGTGCCGGGTGCCGACCGCGCGTGATGCTGATGCGGCCGGGTATCGGGCGAGCGGAGCGGCTATCGCCGTGATCGGCTTCGTCCTCATGGGTGCTGCCATGTTCGCCTGAGGCGAGACTATGGCAATTGGGTGCCATATGTCACTGAATTGAGACGGGATCTACCGGAGAGCGTCACCGCGGGCGGGCATGGTCTGCGTTGACCGAGGCGCCACGCGCCACGACGCCGGGAGGTTGAACGCCGTGCTGACCATGACCGACCACGCCGCCATGATCATTCGTGAGATCACTGTCGGGTACGAGGACACGACGGGGCTGAGAATCAGCCTCAACTCCGCCGATGGTGCGCTGGACGTGGCGGTGACGAGCGGCCCGGCCGTGGGTGATCAGGTGGTGCGGGAGGGCGGGGCGCAGGTGTTCGTGTCCGAGGAGGCCACCGCGCCGCTGGACGGACGGACGCTGGACGCCAGCATCGACGAGGCCGACGGCACCGTCACCTTCACCCTTACCGAACGTCACAGGTAGGAGGAACAGGATATGGGCGCCCGGATTCTGCCGGTCAGTGCCGGCAAGCCGTCCCGGGGCCGAGGCGGACGGCGCGGGCCTGTCGCGGCGGTGCTGGTGGTGCGCGGCGGGAGCTGGGTCGGCCGCCCGGCGGCGACCCGTCCCCGGTCGTCCCGCGGCCGGCCGCGCGTGGTCGCCTCCTGACCGCCGCGACGGTGGCCCGGGACTCTCTCCTCGGGAGCCGATGCCGGGCCGGTCGTTAGAGTGAGGGCATGACGGAGCAGCGGCTCAGCGCGGCTGAGGAAGAGGTCACGGACGCGCTGTTGGCTCTGAGCCGGGTGTTCGTCGGCACGGCGGCCCGTTCGCTGGCGCGCCTCGACGACGAGGTGACCCTGCCGCAGTTCCGGACGTTGGTGCTGCTGGTCTCGCATGGTCCGCAGCGCATCGCCGACCTCGCCGCCGAGCTGGCCGTCAGCTCCTCGACCGCGACCCGGATGTGTGACCGGCTGGTCCGCAAGGGCCTGGTCGCCCGGCATGTGCGCGACGACGACCGGCGGGCGGCGTGGGTCGGGCTGACCGTGCAGGGCCGGGACCTCGTCGGTGAGGCGATGGAGTTGCGGCGGGAGGCGATCGCGGATCTCGTGCGGGAGCTGGCGATCACCCGGCCGCTGAGCTTCGCCGCGGTGCTCACCGCTCTGGTCGAGGCCGCTGGTGAGGTGCCCGCGGCGGAGTGGCGCGAGCGGTGGGCGCAATCGGTGGTGCAGCCCGATTCCGCCGCACCCGCGCGGACCGCCTCGGCGCGGGACGGTCACGACGACGGCAGGACTCGGTTGGTGACCTGATCCGGGCTGCGGGTGCGGGCCCGCGCCGGTTCGTCCATTCCGGATCAGGCCACTCCTGTGCGGCGTTCGCCGAGGGACGCGAGGCTCGGAGTCTCGTGGGATGCCGATGATGTCAGCAGGGCAGACGTAGCCTCGGCGAGGTCGGCGCCGACGGCGTCCGGCGCGGGCCAGTGCGGCAGCGGCCGACGGCCCGCGCGGGCGACGAAGGCGGTCCGCATGCCCGCGGCATGAGCGCCGGCGATGTCCCAGTCGTGCGCGGCGACCATCGCCGTCCGCGCGGGATCGGTCTGCTCGGTGTCGAGGACGAGACGGTATGCGGCCGGCGACGGCTTCAGCGCCCGCACGGTCTCCGCGGAGTAGACCGCGTCGAAGAGCGGGGCGAGGCCGGCGTGGGCGAGCTGCGCGTCGACCGTCGCCTGCGGGGAGTTGGCGAGCGCCACGATGCGGTGCCCGTCGGCCCGGAGCGCGGTCAGCGTCGCCGCGACCTCGGGATGGGCGGGGAGGCCGCGCATGGTGCCGGCGACCTCACCGAGCGCGGCGTCATCGAGCGGGGTGCCGTGGGCGTCGGCGACCGCGCGGGCGCAGGCGCCGCCGATCTGGCCGAAGTCGCGGTACTCACCGGCTGCGGTGGTGGTCAGCGCGGTGCGGATGACGAGGTCGAACCAGGTCGCGCGTAGTTCGGCCGCGCCGGTGTGGCGTGCGAACACGTCGTCGAGCGGTGCGAGGTCGAGCAGGGTCTCGTTCACGTCGAACACCCACAGCATGACGCCTCCTGAAGTCGTGGTCTGTCGCACCCTACCGCCAAGGTACTATCGAAGTCGTACCTAAGGGGGACGTGTGGCGGGTGATTTCCCGATTCCCGAGATCGGCGAGGTGCGGCTGGACGACGTCCTGTCCGCACTGGCCGATCCGTTGCGCCGGGGTGTGGTGCTGGACCTGATGGGCCGCGACGACGGCGAGCATCCGTGCAGCTCGTTCACGCTGCCCAGGGCCAAGTCCACCCGGACGCATCACTGGCGGGTCCTGCGGCAGGCCGGGATCGTCCACCAGCGCGACGGCGGCAACGGCAGCTTCGTGCGGTTGCGTCCGGAGTTCGGCGCGCGGTTCCCCGGCCTGCTGGACGCGGTGCGTGCCGCCGAGCCCCCGGCTACGCCGTGAGCGGCCCACCGACCGGGCGCGGGCCACGGGGGAGGACCCCGCCCGGCCGGTGGGCCGCGGTCATCCCGTCGCCGCGACCGGCTCCGCGGCCGGGCGCTCGGCGGCACCCGACGGCAGCGACGACGACGGCGTCGACGGCGCCGAGGGCATGGTCATGCGTGCCTCCAGCGCCGGCGGCATCGACAGCCGGTAGAGCGGCATCGCCGCCGCGGTGGTGATCACGGCGACCATGACCAGCATCGAGAACACGTCCGGTGTGATCAAATTCTGTGCCAGGCCGATGTTGATGAAGATCAGGATCATCAGGCCGCGGGCGTTCATCAGGCTCCCGACGGCGAACGACTCCCGCCAGCTGAACCGGATGGTACGCAGGGCCAGCGCGCACCCCACGTACTTGCCGAGGAACCCGGCGAGCAGGATCAGGCCGAACTGCAGCAGTGCCGCCCCGCCGGCCAGCCCGCCGAGGTGCGTGTTGAGGCCGGAGAACGTGAAGAACGTGGGCAGCAGCAGCACCGAGACCAGGTCCATCATCCGGTCGTGCAGCGCCTTGCGGAACGCCGCCGTCTTCGGCATGGCAAGGCCCGCGATGAAGCCGCCGAAGACCGAGTAGATGCCGATCAGGTCGGTGGCGAACCCGGCCGCGACGACCACGATCAGCACCAGGTAGAGCCCGTCGTAGCCCAGCTTGCCGGTCTGCTGCACCCGTCGGCCGAGCGGCCGGAGCAGCCTCGCCACGACGGTCAGCATCACCAGCGCGAACCCACCGGCCATGGCCAGCGTGCGCAGCGCGTGCCCCGTCCCGGTCCCGGAGTGCAGGGCGAGCAGCACCGCGAGGAAGCACCACGCGGCGGCGTCGTCGATCGACGCGCCGAGCAGCGACAGCCGTCCCAGCCGGGTGTACTGCAGTCCGCGCTCGTAGAGGATCCGCGCCAGCATCGGGAACGCGGTGATGGACAGCGCGCCGCCCAGGAACAGCGCGAACTCCAGCCGGCCGACGTCCGGCCGGGAGAGCCGGTCGTAGAGCACCAGCGCGGCTCCGGCGCCGAGCAGCAGCGCCGGGATCATCCCGGACAGCGCCAGGACCGTCGCGTGCCGGGCGTCGCGGGCGCCGTTGCCGTCCGCGCCGTGGTCGAAGTCCGCGCCGACCAGGAACATGAACAGCGTGAGGCCGAGCGTGCTCAGCACGTAGAGCACCGGCTTGACCTCGGCTGGGAAGATCGTCTGCTGCAGGCCGGGCGCGAGCGCGCCGAAGAGCGTGGGGCCGAGCAGCACCCCGGCCACCATCTCGCCCAGGACCCTGGGCTGGCGCAGCGCGATCGCGAGCCGGCCGCACAGCGCCGAGGCCGCCAGGATCACCACGATGGCCGGCAGGACCTTGAGCACGAGCTCCAGATTCCTGTCGCCGGCCACGGTCAGTTCCGCCGCGAGCATCTCCGTTCTCCTCTCACCGCAGGGCCGACCGGGCACCGGGCCCGGTCGCCGGGATGTGCAGGGCCTCGCTCCAGCGTGGATCGTCGCCGTCGGCGACCAGCGACGTGGCGTACCGGCTGTCGAACCAGGACAGCGCGAACATCGGCAGCAGGCACCAGATCGCCACGTGCTCCAGCGGCGAGTCGCCGGTCAGCGCCGCGACGACCACGATCACGAAGACGTTCGGGTACGTCATGGCGAGGTAGTCGTCGAGTGCCTGCAGGTGATTGCGGCGGCGCAGCAGCATCGCGAGCAGGCGCAGCCCGACCGCGATCCCGATCGCGACCGGACCGTACTCGACGAAGCTGCCCAGCTCGATGCGCAGCGAGACCAGCACGATGAACGCGGTCAGGATCAGCACGGCCACGTACGCGTTGCGTTCGCCGAACTTCGCGGTCCGGATCGGCGCCCGTAACCGCAGCTGCCGGACCAGCAGATAGGCCACGACCACGATGCCGGTCGCCGCGGACGCCGCGATGGCGACCGCCCGGACTGCGTCGTCCGGGACCGTCACGGCCAGCACCACGCCGAAGCCGGCCGCGGCGGCGAGCGAGGAGAGCAGTACGTGCGCGAACGCGGGCATGATCATGCCGCCCAGGCATCGGCTGACCGTCATCGCCACCACCGAGCTCGGCGTGGCGAGGAAGACGGCCACGATCGCGGCCGTGCGGTGCTGCTCCGGGCCGAGCCAGGCCACCACGCCGGCGGCCAGGACCGGCAGGCCGAGATAGCGGACCACCGTCGTGCGGATGATTCCGGGATCGGTGAGGAACTCGCGGGCCCGTTCCAGCTCGATCCGGCACATGGTGATCACGCTGGCCGCGACGAGCAGAGCCAGCAGCAGGTACGGCGAGGCTGAGAACCGCAGCCCGGCCAGATTCCCGAGCAGGCCCGCCGCCAGGCCCAGGCAGAAGACCAGCGGATGGTTGACGACGATCCAGTCGTAGAGCATGTTCCGGTGCCGGTTCTCCGTGCGCACGTACCGGTGGATGCGGTCGCCGTGCAGCAGTTGCGAGTTGGGCAGTCGCAGATCGAAGGCGTCGGCTTCGGTACGGCCGAGGATGAAGCGGCAGATCAGCTCCACCACGTACTTGTGCGAGACCACGCAGACGGTCTCGCCCCGCCGCAGCGCGGGCAGCAGCTCCTCGTCGTAGAATTCGCGGACCCGGCCGGCGAACTCCGCCGCGGTCTGCCCGCCGGTCATGGTGTCGCTGTCGCCGTTCATCGCCCGCTCGTACTCGGCCACGCCGTGCCGGCGCTGCAGGATGGCCTTGCACTGCAACGTGTAGCTGCCGAAGTCCCGCTCCATCAGCCGTTCGTCGAGCACGATCCGCGGGTCCGTAGCGGCGTCGGCGCCGAAGATGATGTCCGCGGTCTCGGACGCGCGGGCCAGCGGTGAGACGTAGATCCGGTCGAATCCGGTCCGCCGCCCGTCATCGGCGGCCTGGCGTGCCTGTGCCCGGCCGAGGAAGGTCAGCGGCGCGTCCCGGGTACCGGCGATGCGGTGCACGGAGTTGCAGGTGGACTCGCCGTGGCGGACCAGGTACAGATTCTCGAACAACTCGGTCATGCCACCTCCCGGGACGGGCGGACCTGTGTGGCGTACTGCGAGCGCCACTCGGCCAGCTGGGTGATGTCGCACATGGTGTAGGCGACGTGCCGCTCGACCAGCACGGACATCAGCGTCGCCGCCCGGCGCGCGCGGGCCGGGTCGATGCCCTGCGCCGTGAGCGTGGCGGTGAGCGCGTCGAGGTCGTCCTGGATCGCCTGCCGGTGTTTGGCGCGGTCCGAACCCGTCCTCGAGGTCAGGTAGGTCCGCAACGACGGGATCAGCGTGCCCTCGGCGTACGCCCGGATGTCCTTGATCTGTTCCTCGCTCTCGATGCCGAGACGGCCGGCGAGCCGGTCGACGCCGTGCCCGAGATCCCGGTGCGCGCCCTCCGCGACCGCGCCGTAGTCGGCCTCGCCCTCGTGCCGGACCCGGCGCAGCAACTCCAGGGCGGTGTCGAAGCACTGGTTGCGCAGCGTGCCGATGCTGAACACGAACGCACCCAGCCGTCCGCGCCGGGTGGTCTCGTCACCCTGGCGCATCGGGCCCACGCAATAGAGGTTCTCCGCAGGGTGGCCGTCGGCGTCGACGAGCTGACCATGTTCGCCGACCTCCACACCGCGGAAGGTGCGCTCCTGGGGAACCGCCAGCCGGTGCCGTCCCACCAGGCGGCTCCACAGCGGGTGCCGCACCCGCGAGCAGCATCCGCACGTCGCCGGGCGGGAGGCGTTGCAGCAGCTCGATGACGTACGGCTCCCAGGCCTTCATCACCCGTTCGGCGAACACGCCCTCGTCGCAGCCGACGCCGGCGGTCTCGCGCAGGTGCAGGTACTCGGCACGGACGCCGGCGACGACGGAGCCGGCGGTGAGCGTCTCGTCGTCCAGGAACGGTGGGCGGCGTACCGACCAGATGTCGTGCTGGTGGTCCGCCGGGTATGTGCCGTGCATGTGCCCGCCCCGCGAGACGATCGTGATCTGGCCTCGGTGCCCGGCGCCGACCAGCGACACCACGGTGTCGAAGGCGGACAGGGCGGAACCGACGATCAGCACCGGCGCGTCCGGGTCGAGGGCGTCGAACACGGCGCGGGCACCGGCCGCGTACGGGTCGGCCACGAACCGGGCCGAGCCCTGTACGCGGTGGTAGAACGGCCGGTACACCGGTTCGAGGTGCCCGGTGGCCAGCACCACGTGGTCGGCGTTCAGCGTGGCCGCCGTGGCCTCCGGATCGGCCGGTGTGTACTTGAGGACGAATCCGTCGCCGCGCGGCGTAAGGTCGATCGCCTCGCCGTGCAGCAGCGTCAGCTCGACGCCCGGCTGCGCGTCGGCGGCCGCGCCGTGCAGCCGCTCCTTCAGGTACTGGCCGTAGATGCGGCGGGGAACGACGCAGCTGACGCCGAAGACGTGGTACTTCCAGCGCTGCGGCCAGCCGGTGCGGTCGGCCTCCTCGTTTGCCCACTCCAGGAAGTCCTCCGGCCGTTCCCGCCCGAAGGTGATCCGCCCGGCCTGGATGTTGAGCATGTGGTCCCAGGTGGTGCCGGTCTCGCCGAACGCGATCCCGCCGTACCGGGAGCCGTCGTCCCGTTCGAGCAGGCAGATCTCCATCGGTGTGTCGGCGAACTGAAGCAGCCTGGTCGCGGTCAGCGTGCCGGAGAACCCGCCGCCGACGACGACGGTCCGCCTCCTGGGTTGATCGTGGTACGCATGCATGGCCTGTCCTCCGTCGAGATGGATGGATCGACGCCTTCGGCCCGCACTACCGGACGTGATTAATGACGCCGTAACCTTTGCGCAACAAACACGTCGGGGAATGCGTTCGAGCCGTTGCACAGCGTCGGACGAAAGAGCGACCGAGCGTGCAGATCATGGACGTTCCTGGATGCATTCATATTTGACGGCGGCGGTTATTGCCTTGACATCGGCGAATGCGGGCGGGATCCTGAATTGGTCGTTCCAGGATTGGGGTGACTTCTGTCCATGGCGCTCCACGGGGGAGGACCGGACTGTGCTGCACCCGCCCGATCCGAGGCAGGCTCGGACCATCGACGACTTCATCGTCGCTCTACGCCTGCTCAAGTTATGGTCTGGCAACCCATCCATCACGCAGATCGCGCGTGACGTCTGCCGGCTCTGGCGGGCCGCAGGACGACCCGATACGGAACTACCGGCCCGGTCGACCGTCGGCAACTGCTTCCTGACCGGCAGGCGGCGGCCGAATCTCGACCTCCTGGCGGCGGTGATAAACGTTCTCGCCGATGACGAGAACACCGCCACCCAATGGATCGGCGTTTTGCGCACAATCATGCAGGACGCGCAGGCCTCGGAACGCGTGAGAATAGACCACCGGATCCCGGTTGACATACCTGGCCAGATATCTCGGCGGCGAGCCGGTCAATGGGCGTTGCCCGGCGCGCACCAGGCCGTGCTCTTCACGGGGATGCCCGGCGCCGGCAAGACCACCGCCGCGGTCCAGCTCGGCCGGCAGGTGCTCGACGCGGCAGGCGGCAGGCGGCGAGTCCTCTTCGCGCACCTCCGCGGCCTCCACGACGGACCTCCGGCAGCACCGGACGCGGTCCTCGCGGAGTTCCTCCGGCTGCTGGGCATCCCCGCCGAATCCATACCCCACTCGCTTCACGCGCGGGCCGCCCTGTATCAGCGGACGGTGTCCGGCACCGGCGCCATGGTGGTGCTGGATGACGCCACGGACGCCGAACACGTCCGCGACCTGTTGCCGCGGACGCCCGACACCAGGGCCATCATCACCGCACGGCGCGGCCTCGATGGGCTTCCGGGCATTCACACCGTGTCGTTGCCGCCGTTCTCCCGAGGCGAGGCGCGAGACCTGATGCACGCCGTGACTGGCGATGATCCGCATCCCGACGCGGTCGGCCGGATCAACGACACCCTGGGCGGGCTGCCGCTGGGCCTCGCAGCCGTCGCGGAGCACATCCGGCAGCACCCGCACTGGCATCCGGACGACTACTCCGCCGAGGCCGTCATCGACATCGCGATGGAAGGCGGGGTCCGTGCCAGTCTCGCTCGCGCCGACCGTGAGCTGCCGGCTGACCTGCGCCGGCTGCTCCGCGTGCTGGCCCTGTATCCCGGGCCCGGATTCGGTGCCTCATCCGTCGCCGCGCTCACCGATCTGCGCCTGACGCCGGTCAGGGTTGGACTCGACGAACTCGTGGCCCGGCATCTGCTGCACACCGACGGAGCCGGCCGGTACGACCTGCATCCACTGGCGCGCCGGTATGCGGAGGAGCGCCTGCGCCTCGACGAGCCGTTCAGCTGGACGCTGCGGGCCCGTCAGCGCCTCGATCGGCACCAGGCCACCAGGCCGGCTCGTCCGGTGGCTTCCGGCCTGAGGCAGACGGCGCTCTCATGCTGAGCCGGCGGCATCGAGGAGTGCCGCTGGCCGGGGCCCGCCGAGCATGAGCAGGACACCGTCCACCATGGCATCCAGCTCCTGCGGATCCGCACCGGCGCGTGAGCGCACGTTGATGCCGTAGGCCATCAGCGCCAGCACGCCGGCCGCGTCCGCCGGCGTGAGAGCACCGGACAGCTGCCCGAGACGATCGGCGTCGGTGAGCGCCGCCAGCAATGCCCTCTGCAGCCGCTCGTGGTGGCTGTCCAGAATCTCCCTGACGTGTACGTCCTCGATGTCCCCGGCAGCCTGCGCGTTGGAGGCCAGGCAACCCCATCGGGCGAATTCACCGGTGGACCGCACCGCGATGAGCCGCACGAAGAACTCGCGGACGGCGGGAAGGCCCCGGCCGTCCGCGGCCAGCCGGTCGAAATTGGGCACGGACCGCTTCTGCAGGTAACTGCGCAGAGCGGTGACGTAGAGCGCCTGCTTGTCACCGAACGTCGCATACAGACTCGACCGGCTGACACCCGTCGCATCCACGATGTCCTGAACGCCGGTGGAGACCACCCCGTCCCGCCAGAACAGGCGGACGATCGTCTCCAAGGCGGCGTCCGGATCGAAGTGCTTGATATCAGGCACGTCTATACTGTGCCAGGCTCAGGGCTGCGTTCCAAGACGTCGGTGCGCGTGTCAGAGGCTGACGAACGGGCGATGATCCGATACGGCCAGCCTGGTGAAGAAGCTGATCATGTGCACGACGGCGCGGGCCAGTAGCCGGACGGGAACCGGGCGCCGGGAATCGTAGGCGACGCTCCAGAATGCGGGGATTCGTTTCATGCCCGCAGAATCCCTTTCCCTCCCGGACGGGTGCCACAATCCTGGACAATCCTGGACGCCGCGCCGCTGCCGAGGACCAGTCCCTCGACCGGGCAGCCCGCGACCGCCGGCCTCGGCCAGGCCGACGGCCCGGGATCTACACGGCGTTGCGGTGGAGTGCCGCGTGAAGACCGTCGTCGTCGCGTGCGCCCTCCCATTGGACGGAGACGCCACTTCCGGTCTCGGCCGCGGCGGCGGCCGACGGGTCGGTTCCGGGCAGCACCGGCAGGTTGGTCACGAGGAGGAATCCACCGTCGAGCCCGGAGTCGCGGGCCTGGTCTGCGGCCCGCTGTACGTCACGGAGCCCGATCGCCGTCCCCATCCGGCTCTTGATCCTCACGTTGACGACCCCGTTGCCGACCCGCACCCGGGCATCCACACCGTGCAGGCCCGGCCGGGCGGGCCAGCGCCGTTCGATGGAGCCGCCAACTCGCTCGATCGCCTCCAGTACCGCATCCGCGTAAGCGGTCTGTGCGGAGTGCCGGAGCCGGGAGGACGGGGCCATGGACGCGACGGCCTCGGCGACGGCGACCGCCACCTCCGGCGGCTGCTCCCTGATCGCACGATCGGCGATCGACGCGGCCTGCTGCTCCAGCAGGGCGAATTCCACACTGCTCTCACCGTGTGTGATGCGGCTGAGCGGGGTCCCCTGGATCCCCAGCAGGAGCAGCCCCGCGCCGATGATCAGGAGCACGCCGGTGCCGACCTGGTTGGTGGAGCGGAAGACGGCCCAGACGCCGGCCGCCTCCATCGCGAGCCCGAGGAGCACCGCCGCTGTCCGGGCGGTCATCGGAATCGGCTGGGCGGGCGGGCGGTCGCCGGCCGGGACCATGTCACGAGCGGGATCTTCCACCGGTTGAACAGTCACGGCGAGATCCTAGGAGCAGCCCGGAACGACGTCACCTGCGGCGTCGATCGCCGACGTGGCGGATGAGCCGTGACCTGCCCGGACGATCGTGCAGCACCGGTTGGCAGGCGGGTGCAACCGTGGTCAGGCACCGCGACCGTCACTGTTGTCCACTCCGTGGTGTCAGGCCGTCCCTGCGGGCCGGCAGCAGCTCGTACGTGAGCACGTCGTCGAGGATCAGCGACCTGGACCCCGGCTCGCGGAGGCCAGGCGCGCACGGTGGCTGCGATAGAGCCGGGTCCCGATCGGGCGACCGGCATGCCAGACGACGGCGGGCACTGCGGCGCGCAGGAGCCGGGCCTGCTCCTCGCTCGCTCCGTGCAGGGCCATGCCCATCATCAGCAGACGCTGCGCGAAGGTCACCTTGCCGAAGGACGCCTCGACGGTCGCCTTCCATTCGCGTTCGGTCAGGTGGCGATCGATGAGCGGCAGGATCTGCTCCTCCTCCAGCGCCAGATGCTCGTACAGCGCCGGCAGCAGGCGCTCCGCGACGACGGCGACGGCATCCCGGTCGGTGGCGTCGGCGGAGGCCCGCCAACGCCGGCCGCCTGCGGTGAGCGCCTCGAGCTCTCCATGGATGAAGGCGTGCTGCCGGTCCATCGTCTCGATGAGCGGTGCGATGTCATCGGGGCAACGCTCCCGCAGCCGTGGCCACACGTGGTCGTCCTCGCTGGTGTGATGGGCGTGCAGGAAGCCGACCATCATCAGGACGTGACCGGCGACCACGGCGGTGCCGTTCTCGTCACGCGCCGGCACGCCGGCGATCAGCCCGGGTAGAGCGCTGAACTCCCGCCGCATGGCGTCGTGCGCGCCGATCATGTCGCGGCTGTCGGCCATCTTCTCGTTGTGCATGGAAGCAGCTTCGACGCCGTACCTTGCAAACCGCCTACAACAGGGATACGGCGCGGCGGACGCGCCGTTTGCCGCCGTCGGTGGCATCGGCTTACATGGTGCGGTGCTGACGTTTGCGGTGCTGGGTGCGTTGGAGGTCCGTTCGGGCGATCAGCCGGTCGATGTCGGTGGCAGGCTGCCCCGCAGGCTGCTGGCGATGCTGATCGCCGCGGAAGGGCGGCCGGTCCCGGCGGACAGCTTGGCTGAGGGACTCTGGGGTGACCGCCGGCCACGCGATCCCGGAGGCGCCCTGCAGGTGTACGTCTCCCGGCTGCGGCGGGTACTTCCGGGCACGGCGTTGCAGCGATCCGCCGGTGGCTACCGGCTCCTCGGCGCCGACACCGACGTCGAGCGGTTTCGCGGCCACCTCGTCCGCGCCCGTGCGTTGGCGGCCGGTGGCCGCTGCGCCGAGGCGCACGAGGCCTTCGACGCGGCGCTGCGGTGGTGGCGCGGGATCCCGTACGAGGATCTGGCCGATGACGAGTCGACGACCGCGGTCCGCGCCGCCCTGGTGGAAGAGCGCGACAGCGCCCAGGAGGAGGGCGTCGCGGCGCTGCTGGCCACCGGCGACCACACCGGCACGGTGGCCATGCTCGAGCTTCTGGTGCACGCCGCTCCGTACCGCGAACGCCGTTGGCAGCTGCTGGCGCTGGCGCTCTACCGTGCGGGACGTCAGGCCGAGGCCCTGAACTCGGTACGCCGGGTCCGGACCCTGCTGGCCGAGGAGCTGGGTGTCGACCTCGGACCGGAGTTGCGGCAGCTCGAAGGCCGGATCCTGACGCAGGACCCGACCCTGGCGGACATCGGCGTCACGGCCGCGACGCCCGGTGATCGTCCGCTGTCGTCGTTCATCGGTCGTGACGCCGATCTGGCCCTGCTGGACCGTCTCGTCGGCACACATCGGCTCGTCACCGTCGTCGGGCCGGCCGGGTCGGGCAAGACCCGCCTGGCCGTGGAGTGGGCCGGGCGTGACGCCGTCGTCCGGCTTGCCGACGTGGCCGATCCCGCCCACCTGGTCTCGGCGGTCGCCGCGGGGGCCGGCATCACCGGGTTCGCGGAGGACCCGTACGACGCGCTGATCAAGCGGCTGCGCCTGCGCGGAGGACCCCTGGTGCTCGACAACTGCGAGCACCTCGCCGGTGAGGTGGCCCGGCTCGTCGTCGATCTGCTCGATCGGATTCCCGCGTTGCGGGTGGTGGCCACGAGCCGCAGCCCGCTCGGCGCCGACGGTGAGCACACCCTGCCGCTCGGGACACTGGCTGTCGAGGATGCCGTGACGTTGCTGATCGATCGCATCCGCGCGGGCCAGCCCGGCTGGTCGGAGCAGGACGCCGACCGCCGGGATCTGCGTCGTCTCGCCGACGCGCTGGACCGGCTGCCACTGGCCCTGGAACTGGCGGCGGCGCGGGTACGGACCCTCGGGGTGCGGGCACTGATCGAACATCTGGACGACCGATTCACCGTGCTGGGCCGGATCCCGCACGGCACGATGACCCCGCACGCGACGTTGCAGGAGGCCGTCGCCTGGAGCTTCGAGCTTCTCTCCGGTGACGAGCGTGGCCTCGCGGTGCGGCTCTGGCCGTACGAGGGTGGCTTTCCCCTGGAGGCCGTGGCCGCTGCCGGGCTCGGCGCGCTCGTCTCGCTGGTCGAACAGTCCGTGGTCACTGCCGAGACCGGCGGCGGCACGGCGCGCTACCGGATGCTGGAGACGATCCGGGCGTACTGCCGGTCCGTGGACGGAGATCCGGCGGCGACCCGGGCCGCCCACGCCGCCTGGGTCCGCGAGCTGGTCGTCCGGGCTGCGGGCGATCTGCAGGGCGTCCGGTCCGCGGCCACGATGGCGATGCTCCGTCTGGAGTTGCCGAACCTTCGCGCGGGCCTCGCGCACGACCTGACGCATGCCCCGGTCGAGGCCTTGCGTACGGCCGCGCGGCTCATGTGGTTCTGGATCCGTAGTGGCCTGCTCGCGGAGGGTGGCCGGATGCTGGCCGCCGCCCTGGCCGCCGCGCCGGACGCCCCGCTCGGCGACATCGTGCGGGCCCAGGCCTCGTCGGCGGGCCTGTTGTACTTCACCGGCGACGTCACCACGGCGCGGCGCATCCTGTCCGAGGCGTTCCTGGCGGTGGGCCCGGAACCGGGGCATCGCAGCCTGCTCGCCGAGGTCCGCTACTACCAGGCTCTGGTCCAGCTGCCGGGAGGCGATCCGGCGATCGCGCTGACCGCGTCGGCCGAGGCGCACGCCATCGCCACCGAGACGCAGACCTCCTGGCTGATCGCGGCCACCGAAATGGCGTGGGGCGCCGCCCTGGTCATGGCCGGCCGGATCGCCGAAGGCCGGCACCGGTTGCGGGCCGCCGTGCACCTCGCCGACGCCTCCGGGCGGGTCTGGACGGCAGCGCTCAGCGAGCTCATGCTGGCCCAGACCCTGGTCGACGCAGGGGACGGCGAAGCGCTGCCGCTGCTGCGGAACTCGCTGCGGCGCTTCCTCGACGAAGGCGACCTGAGCAACCAGCTGGCCGTCCTGCACAACGGGGCCCTGGCCCTGGACGCGGCCGGGGATGCGGCCGGCGCCGCGCTGCTCCGCGACGTCGTCCATTCTCACCAGGCGCGCAGCGGCATCCGCCCGGCCGGCACCTACCTCCAGCCGATCGTGCCGGACGGCTGGTACGAAGGCGCCCCGGCCGCACAGCCGCCGACACTCGATGACGCCGTCACCGTCCTCACCGCACCGGGGCGCGCTGTCTGACGGTTGCAACCTGGCGGTTCGGGCATGTGGCCAGGATCCGGGGCGAGCCGGTCCACGGCCCGCGCAACGTCGGCACCCTCTCCTGCCGAGGCGCGTCTCGATGCGCATCGGTATCGGACCATCCGATCATGTCCGTGACGTCCACGCCCGGTGATCCCGCCCGGCCCGTCGCGCAGAGCCGGAACACCGCCCCGGAACGCGCCGCGCGGCGTTCGGCTGCACGTCGCCACGGGTGCCGAGGGTCAGGATCAGAACCTTCATGCGCGCACGATCACATCGTGCCGACCAGGATTCCCGGCTCACCGACCGACAGTGTCCGCCCGGAGCTGCCGCCACGGGTACGCCGCGACGGCGTGAGAACCGGTTTGTCAGGCAGCGCTTGTGGAGGAGCTGTGGACGCCGGCCGGATCGGGCGGCCCGGCCAGCAGACTCGCGCGCAGCAGCTGGTCGCGGACCGGCAGCGCGTGTCGCACCCGGGTCATCCGCGCGGCCAGGCCGGCCACCCGGGCCAGGCGCTGGGTGATCGGGCGGCGCTCCCGGTCGTACCCCGTGAGGCCGGTCTGGATTGTCGGGTGTGTGCGAACGCAAGCGGCGAGCGTGACCGCGTCGATGATGGCCTCGCAGGCGCCGCGGCCGAGGTCCGGCGTCATCGCGTGCGCTGCGTCGCCGATCAGCGCGACGCGTCCGTGCACGAAGGACGGCAGTGGCGGCGTGACGTACACGTCGTGGCGCAGCACGGTCCGCTCGTCGAGTGCCTCCAGGACGCCGCGCACCGGATCGGCCCATCCGCCGAACAGTCGTCGCAGCGCCGCGACCTCCCGCCCGGGGCTGAAGCTGCGCTCGGGCGCGGGTGCGGTGGCGAACCAGTTGGTCCGCCCGCCCTCCTGCGGTGTCACGCCGAACTTGATCCCGCGCCCCCACACCTCCGCGAACGTGTCGGTCGGCCTGTCGTCGACGACGCCGCGCCACGCGGTCCCGCCGGAGAAGCGCGCCGACACCCCGAAGATCTTCTCGCGGGTACGGCTGAAGACGCCGTCCGCGGCCACCACCAGCTCCGCGTCGACGTCGGCGTCGGCCGTCTCGCCCGCGCGCAGCTCCGCCCCGGCCCGTGCGGCGGCCCGGTGCAGGATGCCGAGCAGCGCGGGGCGGGAGATCAGGTGCACGTCGTCGCCGGTGCGCCGCCGCAGCCGGTCCATGTCGAGCGTGACGATGCGGGAGCCGTCCGGCCGCAGGAACGCGCCGGCCCGCTGCGGTCTGCCGACGGCTCGCACCTCGTCGCCGACGCCGATCGTGTCCAGCGCGCGCAGCGCGGACGGCCACATCCCGAGCGCGGTGCCGGTGACCGGCGGCGCCGCATCCCGTTCGTGGACCGTGACCCGCCGGCCGTCGCCGCGCAGCGCGATCGCCGCCGTCAGCCCGCCGATGCCGCCACCGATGATCACCGCGTGTCTCGTCATGCTCTCGACCGTACAACATCTGTAGTTGATTTACTACGCCCGTAGTGATCGGCTAGGCTGGGCGCGTGCCGTCCCGTCAAGAGCAACTCCTCGACGCCGCCATCGACGTCCTCGGCACGCAGGGGACACGCGCGCTGACACACCGGGCCGTCGACGCGGCCGCCTCGATGCCGGCCGGCTCCGCGACGAATTACTTCAAGACCCGCGACGCGCTGGTGAGCGCCGTCGTCGCCCGCTTCGTCGCGCGGGACCGGGCGGCCTGGCAGGCGATCGCCGGATTCGTGCAGCCCACGTCCGCGGATGGGCTCGCGGCCGCGCTGACCGGCTACGTCCGGCGCGCGCTCGGGCCGGAACGCGCGGTGACCGTGGCGCGCTACGCACTGTTCGTCGAGGCCGCACTGCGCCCCGAGCTGCGCGCGCCGCTCGCCGTGTCAGCCCAGGAGCTGCGGACCTGGGCGTCCGACCGGCTGCGCGCGATCGGCTCGGCCGACCCGGACCGCGAGTGTGCCGCGCTCCTCGACTACGTCGACGGCCTGCTCCTGCACCAGCTGTCGTTCCCGGGGCCGCCGGAGGCGCTGGAGCCCATGATCACGCGGGCCGTGCACGAGCTGTGCCCGACCGTCACCTCCGGCTGACGCACGTCACGGGCAGGTCTCCACGAAGATCGCCACCTGCTCGAAGAGCGCGCGATGCTGCGGGCTGCGACGGCTCAGATCCTGCAGCTCACGGATCCACCCGGTGCGCCCGCTGCGCGGCAGGTAGGCCGAATGCTGGTGGATCACGCGCTGTACCTCCTCCAGCGGCGCCCCCTCGACACCGGCCGTGATCGCGCCCAGGATCGCCCGGCCGGCCCCGTCGTCCAGCGGCCCCTTCGTCAGGTCGATCAGGTCGGCCAGGCCCTCACCCCGGGTCTCGGCACCCCTTTCCAGCAGCGACGGTACGGCCGAGAGCGCCGACTTCCCGGCCCCGAGGTAGTCGTAGGCGGCCTCGGCCAGCCCCGCGTCACCGCGCCCGTCGATGCGCAGGATCGCGGCCCACCCGGCGAACAGGTCCGGCTGCGTGGCCAGCCCGGTGACCGAGAGCGTTCTCAGGGCTGAGCCGTGCGCGGCCAGGATGTCCCGGATCGCGGCCACGTCGTCCAGCGGCGTGGACAGCAGATCGGCGAGCCGCTCGTCCACCTCCACCGGCCGTGGCGCCCGGGTGCGACCGGCACGTGCCACCGCGGTCAGGAGATCGCCGGTCACGGCCGGCGACGGCGGCGCGACCTGCCGCCCGCCCGGGTCCCGGGCCACCCACGGGTTGTCCAGGTTCAGGCCGAACCCGCCGGAGCCGAGCGCGGCACGCGGCTGCTGGACGGTCGCGAAGTCGTAGCGGTCCAGCAGCGCGGTGACCGCGGGCGGCGGGTCGCCGCGGACCACCACGATCGGCGCCGGACCGCCCGCCCGCTGGTTGCGCTGGTGCTGGAAGAGCAGCCACTCCAGCCGATGGAGCTGACCCGGCGACGGCGGCGCGGACGGCCGGTCCGTGGCGATCAGCACCACCGGCGCGTCCACCGCGGACGCCGCGGCCGCGATCCGGGTCAGGAAACCGCTGGTCAGCGCGCCGGCGCGGCCCACCACGTCGACCGTGCGCCCGGTGTCGCCGAGCGGGATCGGGTGGACGCCGGCGACGTGCCGGATCGGGCGCAGCCGCGTGCCGCCCGGCCGGCGGGCCGCGATCTCGCCGATCCAGGCGGTCAGGTCCGTGCCGTCCTCGACCGGGTGGAGCGTGATCCGGTCCGGGGCGGCCGGCAGGAGCGCGGCGCCGCCGGTGGCCGGGTCCAGCACGGACAGCCCGGTGTGGTCGTGGACCGCGAGCAGGACCGCGTCACCGGCCGTCACGAACGCGCGGGCCCCCGGCCGGTCCAGCGCCGCCAGCAGGTCACCGTAGCCCGCGACCGGCACACCGGCCGTCTCCGGCAGGTCGCGGGCGTCGAGCGGGCGGCGCAACCCGGCCAGCGCGACGCCGTGCGCGTGGGCGGCGAGCGCGGCGGGCAGCCCCAGGCGCACGCCGCCGTCGCCGTCGAGGACCACCCGCGCCGGTGGGTACGGCATGGTCAGCACCGCGGCCAGCGCCTCCGGGCCCGCCTCGGCATACGCCCCGGTCGCCCGGTGCCGGGCCGGCGTGACCCAGAGGATCTCCGCGTCCGCGACCGTGGTCAGCTCCCAGGCGGCGGTGAGACCGATCAGCCGGGCCGGGGCGATCGGCGGCTCGCCCGCCGGTGACGGCCGCAGGTCCGCGCGGGCGATCTCGATCGGCAGGCCGGCGAGGTCGGCGCGCGCCGCGGCCTGGAGCAGCGTCAGGCCGTGCGGGTCCAGCGGCCGGAGCACGACCCGGTCCGCGGCCTCGGCGGGCAGGCCGCGCAGGTACTGGAACAGCACGGCGCGGCCGCGGTTGCCGCGCGGGCCGTCCGCGCCGGCCAGCCCCGCGTCGATCTCCGCACCGAACGACACGTAGGTGTGCCCGGCCCGGCCGGGCATCGTGGCCAGCCGGCGTACCCGCGGATCGGTGTTGCGGGCCGAGATCGGCTCGGTGTGGACGTGGACGCCGCTGCGGGT
The DNA here is from genome assembly GCF_000717135.1 of Catenuloplanes japonicus. Taxonomy (GTDB): domain Bacteria; phylum Actinomycetota; class Actinomycetes; order Mycobacteriales; family Micromonosporaceae; genus Catenuloplanes; species Catenuloplanes japonicus. The sequence goes on along the minus strand of NZ_JNXY01000023.1, from coordinate 97,833 downwards.
CGGCAGGACGTGGTCGACGCAGATCGCGGCCTGGTGCCGCGGCGAGAGAGACAGTTCCATGCGGGTCCGTTCAGCAGTTGGACAGCGTGTAGGTGATCGCGTCGAGGACCGCGGCGCGCTCGCGTTCGACCGGATCCGGCGACGCCCGGAGCCGGTCGCGGAGGAAGTCCAGCCGGCCCACCCAGGCGGTCCGGTCGATCGGGTCGAGGCAGTCCTCCCGGAGCGTCCCCGGCCGTACGCCGGTCACCCGGCCCACCCGCGCGGTGAGCTCGCCCAGCAGCGCGGCCGCGTCGTCGAGCAGTCGGGCGCCGGGCGCCAGCATCAGGTCCGCGACCACCTCGAAGATCCGCGCGTTGGCCCGGTCCAGCGCGTTCACGGCGGCGGTCCGGGCCAGCGACGTGGTCTCCCCGGGGGTGAGCTGACCGGCCACCATCAGCTGGAAGAGCAGACCGTCCATCCGGAACCGGTCGCGGCGCGCGCCACCGGCGGAGGTCAGGTAGTCGTAGACGAACGTGGCCGGTGCCGGGCCGTGCACGGCCGCGTCGTAGGCCGGCTCGACCTCCAGGAACGACACGGCCGCGGGCGTCAGCCGGGTCTCCGGCACCCCGCCGGCCCGGTCCGCCATCGACAGCGCGGTCAGGAAGCCGGGCAGTCGCGGGTCGTCCGGGTACCGCTCGACGATCGCCCGCAGCTGGTCCAGGACGTCACCGGTCCGCAGCGCCACATCGTGTTCCCGCTGGTACGCCTCTGCCGCGGCCCAGTCCGGGCGGGTGAGCCACTCGGCCAGCGGGCGGATCTGCCGCAGGCCGGGTGCCGGTTCCGGCGGCGCGACCGCGAACATCTCCGGATGCGGTGCCGCGGCCTCGGCACCGGACCAGGTGGCCCGCCACACCCGGGAGAAGACGTCCATGCCCTCCTGCACGACCGGCACGTTCCAGGCGCGGACGACCTCGGCGAACGCGTCGCGCGTGACCCGGGTGCCGAGCGTCGCGGCCACGATCGGGGTCTCGCCCAGCCACGCGTGGCCGCGCAGCGTCCGGTCGAGCCGGGCGACCGCGTCGAGCGCGGCCTCCTGGCTGCCACCGAGGTGGATCGCCACGACCGGGCCGCCGGCCGCGCCGCGTACCGCGTGCTGGATCCGGTGCAGTGTCTTTTGCGCGTCCGCGCCGGTGAAGTCGCCGAGCGTGTGCACCTGCCGGTCCAGTCCGGCATCCGGTGCGGACACCGCACCGGTGATCGGCGAGGTGTCCACGCCGGTGCCGGGGATGCCCATGAACCGCAGCCGCACGCCGGGGCCGGGACGGGGCGCACGTGCCCGCGCACCGGTCTGCGGATCGTAGAACGCGACACCGTCGTGCGGGCCGTGCCCGGCGCGGGCCGGCGCGACACGCGTGGCCAGGAAGACGTGGCTCTGCCGGCCCGGTCCGCCGGCCGCGATCACCGTGCCGGTCGCGCCGGTCTCGCGGAGCGCGGCCGCCACGGTCGCGGTCCCGCCGACGTCCAGCATCGGGCTGCCGGCCCAGGAGGGCAGCAGGGACACCTCGGTCGCGACCGACGGCAGGGCCTGGTAGCGGCGGCCGGGCTCACGCATCTGGGAGACGGCCGCGATCGTCGCCAGCACGCAGTTCGTGGTCCCGCCCGGCCCGTTGATGTCGCGCAGCCGCGGGAAGCGCTCCAGCAGCAGGTCCACGTCCCGCTGCGTGCCCACCGGCTCCCAGTCCGACATGTCCGGTCCGGCCGCGCCGCTCGCCAGCCGCTCGTCGTCGGTGACGGCCGCCGCGGGCACGGTGCCGGCGATCTGCACCGCCCGGGACCAGGCGTCGGCGAAGTTCCGGTCAGGCAGCTCCGTCACGTCCCGGCCGTGGTAGAGCGCCCAGCCGGACACCTCGCTCATCGCGCGCTGGAATCCGTGCTTGCCGTCCTCGTCGCCGTGCTGCCGTACCTGGGCGAGCACCCAGCGGCCGGTGGCCTCGGCCAGCCGCTGCGCCGCGACCCGATGGTCGTCGCCGATCAGCGCCACCCCCCGGTCGGCCGGGAGCGAGTCCAGTTCCCGCCGGATCATGGCGGTGGTGCGCCCGCCCACCCGCGGCCCGGCGCCGGTCGTCGCGCCCCGGCCGATCAGCGCGACCCACCCGGGCAACACCGGCACCTCCCGGGCCGCGCGGTGGTCCGCCTCGGTGGTGTTGTCGCTGCCCAGGAACCGGCCCGCCGGCACCTCGTGCGAGGACCGCAGGTCGGACAGCGGGATGCGCACCTGCACGGTGGCCGCCACGTACACGGTCGACGTCACCGTGTCCGACTCGTGGACGCGTCTGGCCAGACCGGCCACCTTCTCGAAGGCGGTGGCGATTCCCCGGCCCACCCGGCCGAAGCCCCGCCCGACCGGGCCGGGAATAGCGCCGAGCGTGCTGCTCACCAGCCCGCCGAGCGTCCGGCCGGCACCGGTCAGCGTGTCGGCGATCTCGGCGACCGCGCGCGGGGTGGTGCCGGTGACCTCGTACAGCACGTCCCGCTCGCGCAGCACGTGCGGGACCTTGGCCTGCGGTGCGCCGTCCTTGTCCGGGGCGAGGCGCTGGCCGCGCCGGTCCGCGTGCGACACGCCCGCGGCCGAGCTGATCCGTTTGCCGCCCTCCACGGACAGGCCCGGGTAGATCGCGTTCAGGATCGTCTGGTTGCCGGGCGCGCCGCCGTACTCCGGGCGCACCGAGTAATAGCCGCCGCCGTCGGCGTCGCGGCGGGAGAGACCGCCTTTCTCGCCTCCGTCCACGGGCCGGAGGAACGACTGCATCGGCGCGAGGGACAGGTTGAAGAGCTGCGTCGTGCTCGCGGACGCGGTGGTGCCGGACGCGTAGATCGGGAAGTACTCCATCACGGCCGGCGCGAGCTCGGTGGGCGTGAACGGGACCGCCCGGCCGTGCTCGTCGAGCACCCGGTCGGACAACACGCGCCACGGGCTCGCCCGGACCGGCTTGATGTCCAGCGTCAGCTCGTGCGCCAGGCCCCAGGTGTGGTTCAGCAGCGTGTGCCGTACCCCGCCGCGGCTGGTCAGCGCGTACGCGTTGCCGCCGCCGACCTCGCTGTCCAGGAAGTCCTGCAGGTCCGGCAGGTAGGCGGTGGGCAGCACGGCCGCGGCCGCGTCGGCCAGCTCGTGCGCGGCGCTGAACCGGTTGACCCGGAACCGCTCGTTCAGGCCGTCGAACGGCTGCCAGCGGCCGATCTCGTCCGCCCTGAAGTGCGTCCGCCCTCCGGCCGCACGCACCATCTGTTCGTCGTCCGGCGCACGCGTGAACGCCTCCGGCGGCGCGGTGGTGGGAAGCACGGTGGCGGCGGCGCGTACCGGGGTCTGCCGGAACAGGGTCGGCAGGCGGTCCTGCTCGGCCGGCGGCTGCGGGGCCAGCCGCTGCCTGGTGCCGTCCTCCCTGAGGAACTCCAGCGTCACGTTCGCCGGCCGCCACCGCGGTGCCGGCGCCGGGGCGGCACGGCCGGTGGCGGCGGTCCACGCCGCGCTGACGCCCGCGAACGATATCGGCAGAGCCACCGACGGCAGCCACTCCTTCATCGGCGTCACCGTGACCCGCACCGCGACCTCCATCGGCACGGTGGCGCGGGCCACGTTGCCGGCGGACTTCACCGCGGGACGGTTGACCTGCTGGTCGCGCTGGGTGAAGCCGCGCTGGTGCTGCCGGCGCGCCTCGACCGACCCTGTGCCGCCGGTCAGCCGCAGCTTCTTGTCCGGCTTCGGCCTCGGGTGCGCGGTCGCCGTGAGCACGCCGTCCAGATTGGACCGGCTCTGGCCCTGCGAGCGCTGCCGGTGCGTACCCGACAGGTGGTAGGCCTCCAGGTCCGCGCCGTCGACCGGGGTGCCGTAGAGCTCGGTCGGGTGTGCGGTCGCCGGGGCGCCCCGGTAGCGCGCCGCGGGCCGGGCGATCGTCTCCACCTCGGCCACCACCTGGCCGTAGCCGGTGTCGACCACCTGGGACACCCGCCCCAGGCGTACCGGCGCGTCGGTGTCGCCCGCGCTGAAGAACCGGCGGACGCCGGTGCGCGTGCCGATCGACGAGGTCAGCGTGCTGATCGCCTCGTAGAAGCCGGCCGTGTAGGTGGCCGAGCCCGGCGTCAGCACGCCCGGCAGCTCGCGGGTGACCGCCGCCACGGCGTCGTCGAACAGCGCACGCGCCGGGTCGTTCAGCCGGACGTCGAGCACGGACGTGTCGCCCAGGCCCTGCCGGGCCGAGATCCGGCGCGGCAGGTAGCGGACCTCGGTGCCGGCCGGCGGCGCCGCGCCCGGCACGGGGAACAGCGTGTTCTTGGCATCGATGATCGCCTGGCGCAGGTCGGCCGGCAGATTCCGGATGAAGGTCCGGACCGGCCGGCCCTGGTCGTCGCGGTCCCCGACCTGCAATGGGCGCTGGTCCCCGGCCGGCCAGGTCCGCTCCAGCTCGTGCCAGATCGTGGCCAGGTCGTTGATGCTCACCAGAGCCTCGATCGCGTCCGGCACGTCCAGCGCGAACCTGCGGGACTCCGCCGGGTCCCGGCCGACCGCGGACGCGGCGCTCAGCACCGGGTTACGCGCGCCGAACGTCGCGGTGCCGACGAACGTCACCGGCACCGCGATCGAGTACACCGGCAACTCGTAGTCGTTGACCCGGTAGTCGCCGCCGAGCGCGGTTCTCGAGTCGCCCTCCCCGCGTCCCCGCGACACCCGCGCCTGCCCGCCGCCGGCGCCGTGCGCGCCGGAGAGCCCGCCGCCGCCACTGCTCGTGCGGTTGACGTCGTGCTGATGACCGAGCTCGTGGCCCTCGTGCAGCTGGGTGCCGTCCTCCACGTAGGTGTCCCGGTTCGCGCCGTCGCGCACCGGCAGCAGGCGTGGCAGGCCGCTCACGTACCCCTGAAGCTCGTTGCGCCCTTCCACGTCGGAGACCGCGCCCGGCTCGAGCGGCTGCTCGGTGACGTGTGACCCGCGCATGACCTGGTCGATCACGGCGATCAGCCGGGCCTCACTGAGGAACACCCGCCGGGCCTGCGCGGACATCGTCGCCTCGCTGCCCGGGGAGTTGCCGAACAGGCCGGGGAAGAACCGGGTGCCGTAGATCCCGTGGGTCAGACGATGGAACTCGCTGTTCAGTCGTGCGGAGCCGCGTACGCCGCTGACGCCGGACAGGTTCGGCAGCGTCGGCCCGGACGCCAGCCCGATGCGATCGATGTCCTCGAACGCCCGCAGCGCGAGGGGAGCGCGTACCTGGGGCTGGTCGAGCACCCTCATGTCCGGGATCCACGCCTCGACCGTGGCCGTCTGCCCGGGGCCGTCGCCGACCCGGTAGCGGGCGAACGGCGTGTCCGCGCCGGCCCGGTAGATCTCCGCGTTCAGGTCCATGGTGACGGTGAACTTGTGCACCGGCTGGCCCGCGCTGCTGGACAGGATCACCGACCGGGCCCGCGCCTGCCCGCTGATCGAGCTGACCGTGTCCTCCGCCGCCACCCCGATCGGTGTGCCGCTGATCGAGGCCGTGTTGAGCACGTGCGGGGGAATGTTCTTCTCGAGGAACTCCGGCACGTCCTCGGGTTTCAGGCCCTCCGGGATGGCCGGCGCCTTGACCAGCGGGACGTTGCCGGACAGGTCGGCGGTCCCGCGCTTCGAGGTGACGTGCTGCCGGACCGTCTCCCGCCGCATGAACGTGTCCACCGAGACGTTCATCCGCAGCTCGGGCGTGCTGCCGCCGTGGACCGGTGGCGCGCCGGCCACCTGACGCGCCGTGTAGTGCACCCACACCTGGTCGGTGCCCTGCTTCCCGTACGGCACCCAGAGCCCGGTGCCGCGCAGCTCGTCCGCGTACGCCTCCCGGTAGAAGCTCGTGCTGGTGTCCAGGAAACGGCGGAAGTTGATCGCCTGTGTCTCGTCGCCGGCACCGTCCCGGGCGAGATAGCCCTCGGCCATCAGCTTCTGCCGCACCCAGTCGTCCACGCCCACCGCCGCGGCGCCCCGCTCCTCGTCATTCACCGGCGGGCCCGGCCGGAAGAAGGAACCGGGCATCCGGAAGCTCGGGTCGTCCGGGTCCGGGGCCCGGGTCGGCGCGGACAGCGTCAGGTTCTGGTAGACGACCATGCCCGGCGCGTCACCGTCCACCACCCCGGCCGGCGGATGCAGCGCCGTCGACGCGCCGGTCGGCGTGTACCGCAGGTACCGGACCCGCGCGCCCGCCCGGTTGATGGCCCGGCCGTCCCATTCGTCGCGCTTGCTGCTGTCACCCGGGGTGAGCAGCTCAAGGGTGTAATGGATGTCCAGGTCGGCGACCATGCCGCGCTTGACCCTGCCGTCCCAGGTGTCATCGGTGTCGCGGCCGGCCCGCAGGCCACGGCCCAGGTCCGAGCTGGTGCCGGTGTTCGTACCCTGGACGACGGCCCGGCCGATCGCACCGCCGAACGAGAAACCCATCCAGCCGTACGTACCGGCGGCCGTGGTCTGCTCGATCGGCTTCCAGATCTTGGTGGCGCCCAGGTTCCCGCCGAACTCGAGGCCGTACCGCGACCGGGCCGTACCCCGCTCCTGCATCTTGACCTGGTGATAGATGCCCATCGTGTTGTACGTGCTCTGGGTGACGATCCGGCTCCCCACGCCCTCGGTCGGGACCGCCTTCAGCCGCAGGACACCGATCTCGTTCCCGTCGACGTCTCGCAGCGGGTTGGACAGCAGACCCTCGCGCCGCAGCCGGAGCAGGCTGGAGTGCGTGTTGCCGAAGCCGCTGAACTCCAGCACCTCACGCTGCGAGTCCGGGTCGAGCCGCAGGCCGTCGTTACCGGCAAGCCCCGGCAGGCGGCGCAGGATCTCCGGGCCGACCGAGCCCGGATCGTGGAGCGAGTCCAGCGACATCATCGCCTGGCTCAGCTGTTCGGCGTTCGGCAGCGCGGTGGGGTCGGCCGGCGGCCGGGGCACCGCGATGTGGTCGGGAAAATGCACGACCACCGGCGTGCGGACCGGATCGTCCGCCGGGGCGGCCCGCACCGTAGGCAGGTCGGCGGCAGGCTCGACCGACGCCCTCCACCCCACCGTGTACGAGTGCGCGTGCCCGGACCCGCGCATCCGTTCCAGCGTGCCCTGTCCCATGCCCAGGTCCACGGCCGTCGTCCGGGTGGACCGCCCGGCCGTGTACCGCGCCGTCCCGCCCACGTTGAGCACCCGGAACGGCCCCTTGGTCAGCGGCACGAACCACGGCAGCGTCACCGGCACGTCGCGGAAGTTCGACGACTGCTGGCCGGAGACGTTCGACGACGCGTGGTACTTGAGGCTCTCCGCCTGGATCATCGGCGACGTCGGGTGGTCCGGCAGCACGTCCGGCTGGTTGTCGCGGGTCATCGTGGCCCACAGCGTGACCCGCAGCGCGTGCGCGCCGGTGCCGATCACGCGCGTGCTGCCGGAGGTGCCGATCGCGCCGGCCAGGTCGCCGACCAGCGCGATCTGCGTGGTCATCCGGTCGACCTCCTCGCGCAGCGCGTCCCGGTGCTCCGCGTCGGCGACGGCCTCGACGTGCCGGCGGACCAGGTCCCGGACGTGGTCCGCGTCGTCGGACTCGATCAGCACCTCGGTCCGTACACCCAGATAGCTGTGCGCGCTCCCGTCGAACCGGGTCAGGTCCCGATCTTCCGGCGGCCGGAACGCGGCGTCCTCCGCGACCGCCACCGCGTGCTGGTCCGTTAGCTCCCGTTCGGCCTCCCGGGCTGCCGTCAGCCGGCCGAGGAGTCCGTCGAGCACCGTCTCCAGCTCGGCCGGAAGCGGGTGATTCTCGTAGGCCTGCTGAGCCGCCCGCAGCTCCGCCTCCGCCAGAGCTGCCGCGGCCTCGAGCTCGGTGAACAGCGCCAGCCGAGTCCGGGCGTTCTTGGCCTTGAACTCGCGCAGCGACGTCTCGCCGACGACTGTTTCGATCTCCCCGTTGATCCGGTTGATCTCGCTCTTGTCCGGCTCCGGCCCCTGGCTCGCGCCGAACTGCTGCAGCGCGTTCTGCCATGCGGTGTGGGCAGCGGCCAGGTCCTGTCGCAGGTCAACGAGCCTGCGGTTCGCCCGGTCCGGCGCCGCCACCTGGTCGCGCAGCTCCTGCAGATTCTCGGGCAACCTCTGCAACAGCGCCTGATGGGCTTCCGTCGCGGTGCGAAGCCGGTCGTTCGCGTCCTGCGCGGCCGTGATGAGCCGCTGGTGGTCGGTCAGCGCCGTCAGCGCCGCCGCGGTCTCCTCCACGGCCCGCGCGGCTTGCGTCTCGAGCGCACTACCGCGGGCTGCGGCCGCCTCCGCCAGCTGCATCAGCCGGGCGGACGTCGCTCCCGCCGGTGGGACCACCTGGGCCGGGGGAGCGGGCACCGGTCCGGCCACCGGAGCCAGCGCCTGCGCCGCGAACCCGGCCAGCCGCGCGTACTGCTCGGGATCCCGCATGCCCGCGACGTCCGCCGCGCCCGGATCGACCGGCCGCGAATCGCGCACCGCCGCCGGAGTCCGCCGCGGCGCCGCCTCGATCGGCGTCACGTCCACCCCGGTCCCCGGAATCCCGACGAACCGCAGCCGGGACGGCCGCAGTGGCGCCGCCGCGCGAGCGTCCGTCTGCGCGTCGTAGAACGCGACGCCGTCCATCGGATCCGACGGGTCGGCGATCGCCGTCACCCGCCGCGCCACGAACACGTGACCTGGCTGCCCGCGCTCCGCGTCCACGACGACCAGCCCGGTCGCACCGGGTACCGGCAGCGCGGCGGCGATCGTCGCCATCCGGTCGGTGTCCAGCATCGTGCCGCCGTCCACCACGGCCGTCAGGATGCTCACGTCGCTGACCACCATCGGCACGGCCCGGAACGCCTGCCCCCGGTCCAGCATCTGCGACACCGCCGCGATCGAGGAGATCACGCAGTTGGTGAGCCAGCCCGCGTCCGCGGCCGGATCGCGGTCCGCGTTGAGGCCGCTCAGCTCCGGGAACTGCGTGCGCAGCAGGTCCACCGCGTCGGCCCGGCCCACCGGCTGCCAGCGTGTGAGCGTCGCGGCCAGGCCCCGCGGCAGCACCCGTGCGAACGCGCCGTCCGCCGCCGGGCGCCCCTCCTCGTTCACCCGCACGACCCGCGCGGACGGCTCCATCCACGGCCGGTACGGCACGCTGACCGGCACGCCGACGCTGTCCGCCGCGTCCAGCCAGAGCGTCAGCGCGTCCGGTTCGCCGGGGACCGTGGCGATCCGCGCGGTCTGGTCCGCCGGCAGGTCGTCGATCACCCGGCGTACCGCGGCCAGCGCGTCCGGGTCGGCCAGCGCGTCCCGGCTCAGGAAGATCGCCGGCCCGGCCTCTCGCGGCGCCTGCATGGCGTGGGCGAACGCCACCAGGTCGATCGGCACGTCCATCCCGTACGGATGGAAGTACGCGCCGCTCCCGGTCGGGATGAGCCGCCCGTCCGGGCAGAGTGTCCCGGGGTCGAAGACCAGCGTGCCGGCCAAACCGCCCTCCCTCATCGGGGCAACGGAGTGACGTAGGCCACCCGCACCCCCGATGACGACCGAGTGTCAGGATCGGTTCACCGTAAGTTTGTTAACAATTCCATCTCATCAGATCACCGGAATGTCACGCCGGCGGACTATCCCGGCGTCGCGACAGATACGCCACCTCCGCGCTGTTCCCCGCCAGCCCGATCGCCCGGTCATACGCCGCCCGCGACTCCGCACCCCGCCCCAGCCGCCGCAGCAGATCGGCGCGCGTCGCGTGGAACGCGTGATACCCCGACAGCCCCGCCTCCAGCCGATCGACCGCCGCCAGCGCCACCTCCGGACCGTCCAGCTCCGCCACCGCCACCGCCCGGTTCAGCGCCACCACCGGCGACGGATCAAGGCCCACCAGCAGGTCATACAGCGCGACGATCTGCGACCAGTCCGTGTCCCGCACGTCCCGCGCCGACGTGTGCACCGCATTGATCGCCGCCAGGATCTGATAGCGCCCCGGCGGCACCCCCGACGCCAGCCGCTCCCGCATCAGCCGGTGCCCCTCCGCGATCAGCGCCGCATCCCACGCGCCACGGTCCTGCTCGTCCAGCGTCACCAGCTCACCGCCCGCCGACACCCGCGCCGTCCGTCGCGCCTCGGTGAGCAGCATCAACGCCAGCAGCCCCGCCACCTCGCCGTCCTCCGGCAGCAGCACCCGGATCAGCCGGGCCAGCCGGATCGCCTCCGCCGTCAGATGCGCGCGCACCGGATCGCTGTCGGGCCCGCTCGCCAGGTATCCCTCGTTGAACACCAGGAACAGCACCGCCAGCACGCCGGACACGCGCGCCGGCAGATCCGTCGCGCCCGGCACCCGATAGGGGATCCGCGCCGCCTTGATTTTGGCCTTCGCGCGCGTGATCCGCTGCCCCATCGCGGTTTCCTGCACCAGGAACGCGCGCGCGATCTCCGGCACGGTCAGCCCGCCGATCATGCGTAGCGTCAGCGCGATCCGGGCCTCCATCGCCAGCGCCGGGTGACAGCAGGTGAAGATCAACCGGAGGCGCTCGTCGTCGATCGGCCCGGGAGGCTCCGGCGGACTGTCGTCGTACACCATCTGCGCCTCTCTCTGCTTGTCATCCCGCTTGTTCTCGCGCCGCAGCCGATCGATCGCACGCCGATTCGCCGTCATGGTCAGCCAGGCCGCCGGATTCGGCGGCACACCGTCCCCCGGCCACCGCTCCACCGCGACCGCGAACGCCTCCGCCGCCGCCTCCTCCGCCACGTCCAGATCACCGAACCGCCTGGTCAGCCCCGCGACGATCCGGGCCCACTCATCACGGTGGGCCCGGACGATCGCCTCCGCGACGCTCACTCCCCGAAGAACGGCCGGACCTCGATCCGCCGGTTGCAGGCGCGCGACCCCTCCGCCCCGAGCTTGAGCGCCACATCCAGATCCGGCGCCTCGATCACCCAGAACCCGGCCAGGTACTCCTTCGTCTCCGCATACGGCCCGTCCGTGACCAGCGGTTCCCCGTCCCCGCGGTTGTCGATCACCGTGGCCGTGCTCGGCCAGTTCAGCCCACCGGCGAACACCCAGTGCCCCTCCGCCCGCAGCCGATCGTTGAACACGTCGATCGCCGCCATCTCCTCCGCCGGAGCCAGCTCAAACGTGTCGTGAAGCACCGAAAGCAGATACTGCATCGCACCCATCTCCTTGCTCGTCCTCAGGCATCTTTCACCCTGCCAACGAACACCCCCACCAGGATCCGACACCCCACCCCACAAAATCTTTCCCTGGGTACGCGTCCCCGCGCGACGATGCGCTCCGTGCCCGACGACGTCGACGTATCGTGCGGCAAGGCCGCGGCCTTGCCGACATCTCGCTGTTCCAGCACACCTGGCGGCGCACATCACCAGGGCCGGCGTCGCCGAGCTTTAGTCCGTCAGCCGATCGTCAGTCGCTCGATCAGCGCGACCGCGTCGTGCTCGGCATATACCTTGGCCAGCCGCTCGACGTTCTCGCGGATTCCGTCGTCGGTGAGCAGGGTGGTCACGGCCGAGGCCACCACGGACGGGGACGGCGTGGCGGTGCCGAGGTCGGCGCCGAGGCGGTGGTCGGCGATGCGGGCCGCGTTGGCGGGCTTGTCCTCGGTGGTGCCGGCCACGACGACCGGGACGCCGGCCGCCAGGGACTGGTGCAGGCCGCCGGCGCCGCCGTTCGTGACGAACACGTCGGTCAGCGGCAGCAGCCGGTCGAACGGGATGTAGCGGGAAACGCGCGCGTTCGCCGGGATCGGGACCGAGATCGCCTCCGGGTCCCGGCCGCCCAGCGCGACCACGACCGTGACGTCCGCGTCCGCGAGGCCGGTCAGTGTCGGCTCGACCAGCTGGGACAGGTCGCTGTTCATGAACGTGCCCTGCGTGACGGCGACGACCGGGCGTGAACCGTCCAGGTCGGACCACCACTCCGGCGGCGTCCAGTCGTCGCTGTCCGCGACCGGCAGTGAGCCGACCAGGTGCACGCTCGGCGGCATGTCGTCGCGGTGGAACTCGAAGCCGGGCACGGTCAGGATCGCGGTCGCGTCCGGTGCGAGGAAGATGGCGTCGAGCAGCGGCGCGACCTCGCCCTCGGCGCCGAGCTCGTGGAGCAGCTCGCTCATCCGGTCCCGTACGGTGCCGAGCGCGGACGCGAACTCCTCGTCCGCCGCGCGCTGGTCCCCGCCGGGCCGGACCGGCACCATGCCCATTCTGCCGGGGTTCTCGCCGTAGACCAGCGGCATCACGCTGACGGCCGCCCACCGCCGCGGCCGCGGGCCGGGCGCGCCCATCCCGATCGGGAACGCGCCCAGGAACAGGTTGTTGGTGATCAGGTACTGGTCCGGGTCGCGTTCCAGGATCGCCTGCAGCGACCGGTACTGGTCCGGTGCCGGCTCCACGAACAGGTGGATCCAGTCGAACGCGATCTGCCCGGCGCCCGGCGGCAGCCCGGACTCCTCCCGCGCGGCCATGAACTCGGCCATGCCGGAGTCCGCCTTCCCGCGCAGCGCCACGAACGTCAGCCCGGACCGTTCCGCCGCGTCCCGGAACTCGCTCCCGGCCAGCACGGTGATCTCGTGCCCGCGCGCGGCGAGCAGTCGTGCCAGCCGCAGCATCGGCAGCGTCTCACCCGGAATCGGCGGCGTCGCCACCACAATCTTCGCCATGCTCAGCACCGTCTCCCGTCGCACCCCAACAGCGACTGTCCAATCTAGACAGAAAAGCCACCATTGGTATTACGGGATTCTGTGAGAAAGTCGGTATTGCCCGGGAAGGGACGTTCATCTATGGTTCGCGGCGACTGGCCCAGCAGCCGATCGAGACAGAAGTCCAAGCCCGCCTCGAGGTGGTCGGCGGAGCCGGTGGAGATGAGCACGCTGACGCCGCCCTGGATCGCGGTGATCACGGCCGCGGCGGTCCGGTCCGCGTCCAGCGCGGGATCGGCCTCGCCGGCCGCCTGCGTGCGCTCGATGCCGGCCTTGATCGAGTCCTGCAGCTGCCGGATCAGCTGCGCCGTGACGGCCTGTGCGGCCGGGCTGTGCCGTCCCACGTCCGCGATCAGCACGCCGAGCGGGCACGGCAGCCCCCTGGCCGACGCCGCACGGGCCCACGCGGACATCGAATCCCGCACGACCACCGGCAAACTGTTGCTGTTCCCGTAGACCGAGGAGTGGCCGGTGGAGCTTCGACAGCTCGAGTACTTCGTCGCGGTGGCCGAGGAGGGTGGCTTCACCCGGGGCGCCCGGCGGGTGCGCGTCGCCCAGTCCGCCGTGTCCGCCACCATCCAGAAGCTGGAGCGGGAGCTGGGCCTGCCGCTGTTCGTCCGCGAGGCCGCCGGCGTCACGCTCACCGACGCCGGGGCCGCGCTGCTGCCCGAGGCGCGCGGGCTGCTCAGCGCGGAGCGGCGGGCCCGCGACACCGTGGACCAGGTGCGCGGCGGCCTGCGCGGCACGATCCGGATCGGCACGCTCACCTCGATCGGCGTGCGCCCGGCGTCCCGGGGGCTGCTCGTGGTGGACCTGCCGCTGGTGCTGGGCCGGTTCCACGTCACGCATCCGCTCGTCACGTTCCAGCTGCGCACGTCGCCGCGCGGCACGGCCGGTCACCTGGAGGCGATCCTCGCGGACGAGCTGGACCTGGCCATGGTCGGCACGGTCCACCACCCGGACGGCGTGAAGCTGCACCACCTGGGCGCCATCCCGTGGTGCTTCGTGTGCCCGCGCCGGCACCGGCTGGCGGACGCCACGTCGGTGAGCCTGGAGGATCTGGCGGACGAGACGTTCGTCGACTTCCCGCCGGGCTGGGGCAACCGGACCATGACGGACCGGGCGTTCGCCGCCGCCGGCATCGTGCGGAACGTGCCGTTCGAGGCCGCGGACCAGGAGACCGCGCTCGGCCTGGTCCGCAACGGTCTCGGCGTCACGCTGGCGCCGCGGGCCGGCAACGAGGACGAGGAGGGCATCGTGGTGATCGACATCGCGGACGAGACGATCCGCCTGCCGATCGCGATGGCCACCGCGAGCGACCGTCCACTCGCGGCGGCCCCGTCCGCGCTGCTGTCCGCCATCCTGCGCGCGGCCGTCCGCCAGCAGGCCGCCGCCGCGCCCCGCCCGTGAGAAACGGGCCTCAGGCGTTGACGGCCGCCAGAATGCCGGTGCCGTAGTGCTTGGTGGTCGCGTTCTCGACGCCCACGAGGATGTCGACGATCTCGAAGTAGTGGTCCCAGAACGGCGTCTCGCGCAACGCCTCGATGACCAGCTGGAAGGCGTCGTGATCGCGTGCCTCCCAGACCCAGATGTCGGTCACGCGGGCCGTGTAGAACTCGGTGTCGAAGTATCGCCACCGTACGTCCTCGGCCCTGTCCTTGATGGCGGGCAGAACGCGTTCCTGGAAGGCGGCGACGCGCTCCGGCACGGACAGTTCCAACCAGGCGCGATTGGTCTTGAGCAGGATGAACGCCGTGACGGCGGGCTCGAAGTCGGACATGGAAGATCTCCTCGCATGGTGCTGGACGGCGGTCGCGTTTCGGTTCACCGTGTACCGAAACCGTAGACAATTTCGGGACACGGTGTCCAGTAATTCGGCGGGGTAATAACTAGTCAGGCTGTCTCGCTACCATGGCGGGATGATCGAGGCGAAGGGCCGCGGTGGCCGGCCCCGCAGCGAGCAGGCGCGCCAGGCCGTCCTGTACGCGGTCGACGACCTGCTCCTCGAGGTCGGCTACGCGGCCCTGACCATGAAGGGCATCGCCGAGCGGGCGGGCGTCGGGCGGCAGACGGTCTACCGCTGGTGGTCGACGAAGGCAGAGATCCTCTTCGAGGCGAGCATGGACGACGCCGAGGAGGAGCTCGCCGTCGCGCCGTCGCGGACCCCGCTGGCCGAGATCACGTCCTACCTCGACGCGCTGGTGCGCTTCCTCACCCGCTCGCCGGCGGGGGCCGGCTACCGCGCGCTGCTCGCCGCCGCGCAGCACGATCCGGCGGTGAGGGAGTTGATCGCGACGAGGGACGTTCTCGGCGCCAGTGCGAGCGCCGTCCTGGATCGCATCGACCCGGACCGGCCCGCCGACGATCACGCGGCCGACCGGCTGATCGGACCGGCCTTCTTCTGGATCATGAGCGGGCGCGACCCGGCGCGGCTCGACACGCACGAGCTGGCGCGGAGCTTCCTCGGGTCCGGGAAATCCTGACGGTAGCCCGGGTCAGAGGTCGCCGAGGAGCGCCTTGACGACCTCCATGAGCTGTTCGCGCAGCTGATCGGTGGGCAGGTCCTGGTAGTGGTCGGAGAGCATGACCAGCGGTCCGAAGACCGCGCCCAGGGTGCTGCCGAGCCGGACCCGGACCCGCGGGTCGAGTCGCGGATCGGCGAAGAGGGCTGCCAGCTTCGTGTTCTGCTGCGCCATCCGCGCGCCGAGCTCGGGGTCGTCGGCGAACAGCGTGTGGAAGACATCCTCGTTGCGCTCGAGGACGACGAGCATCTCCCGGTGCCGCAGGGCGATGTCGATGATCTGGGGCAGAGCCCGCTGCCAGGCGCCCGGGTCGGTGCCGGCCACCACCAGCCGGTCGGACGCCTCGGTGAGCACGTCCAGGGCCCGGCCGACGACCGTGCGGGCGATGTCGCCCTTGGCGTGGAAGTGGTGGTACACCGCCGCCTTGCTGACGCCGAGCCGATCCGCGATGTGCCGCAGCGACGTGCCCTGGTAACCCTGCCGGGCGAACAGGTCGATGGCGACGTCGACGATGCGCTCGCGCATCGGCTTGAGGGCGGGGCTGGCGGCGGTCACGGCCACAGGGTATAACTTGCCGATCGACAAGACACTGCTTGCCGATCGGCAAGGGCGCGCCCTTGACCGCGATGCTGAGGGGTCGATCGTGAAGAGTCGTCTGCTCGACCGTCTGCTGGTCGCCGCCCAGGTCCACGCGATCGAGTCGCCGGGGCCGCGGATGCGGCTGGTCACGCTGACCGGGCCCCACCTGGCCGGACTCGACTGGGAGCCCGGCCAGCACGTGCGACTGCAGGTGGCCGCCGGGCCGGCCGCCGTCGACTGGCTGGTGGGCATGCTGCGCACCTACACGGTGTGGAGCTACCACGACCGGACCATGCAGCTCGTCGTCTTCGACCACGGGGACGGGCCCGGCGCCCACTGGGCCCGGACCGTCCGGCCGGGCGACGAGCTGCTGCTGATGAAACCGCAGGGCACCTTCGTCACCGCCGCTGCTCCGTACCACCTCTTCGCCGGGGAGGAGACCGCCCAGGCCGCCTACGGCCCGATGCTGCGGGCGCTGCCGCCCGGCACCCGGGTCTTCGGCGCCCTCGAAGTCGACTCGCCCGAGGAGCGCCTGGACCTGGGGCCGGGCACGAATCTGGAGTGGAGCTATCGCCGGGGGCGCTCGGCCGCCTCCTCCGAGACCCTGGTCGAGGCGGTCCGCCGGCTGGAACTGCCCGAGGAGCCCGGCCATGCCTACCTGGCAGGGGAGGCCCGGACCATCCAGCTGGTCCGGCGCCACCTGATCGAGGAGCGGAACTGGCCGCGCCGCAACGTGCTCACGAAGCCGTTCTGGACCCCGGGCCGCAAGGGCATGGACTAGCGGGTCAGGCCGCCGGCGGGATGTTGTGGTTGATCCGGAAGAGGTTCCGGGGGTCGACGGTGGCCTTGATCCGGCGCAGCCGCGCGTAACTGTCCGCTGTGTAGGCACGGGCGACCGCGGGGAGTTCCGAGTCGTACCCGGTGAGGAAGTTGATCTGGGTGTGGCCCGTCGCCCAGGGGGAGAACGCCTTGACCACGCCCTCCAGCGCCGGCCGGAACTCCTCGCCCATGCCGGGCGCGCCGACCGCGGCCGCGAACAGCTGGAAGCCGCCGCTGCGGTGCGGGACCGCGGAGGGCGTGCGCGGGGCGCGGGCGAGCGCGCCGCCGAGCTGGCGGATCTCGACCATGAGCACGGGCAGGTCCGCGCCCGGCCCGGCGACCGCGACCAGCGCGTCCGCCGCCTCCTGCGGGAAGTCTGCGAGCTCGGCCGAGGCCTCGTAGGTCGGCAGCGGGTCCACCGGGTCCGCATGGATGGCCGCGATCCCGGTGAACGGCATCTCGGCCACCGCGTCGATCAGCAGCGGCGCGGCGGCCCGCAGCCCGGCGATCAACGGTGCACCCTCGTCGGCGGTGCCCAGGTAGGCGATGCGCACGTGCACGGTGAATCGGCCACGCAGCGGCTCCGGGACGAACGGCGCCGGCGGCAGCCGCAGGAACGCGATCGACGCGGTCAGCTCCTCCGGCGCGCCGTCGATCAGCGCGCGGTAGGCGGCGACGACCTCGGCCGCGTGCTCACCCGGGAAGAACAGCCCGCCGCCGTAGAACCGGGTGACCGGGAACAGCGCGATCGTGAGCGAGGTGACGACGCCGAAGTTGCCCTTGCCGCCGCGGATCGCCCAGAACAGGTCCGGCGCGGTGTCCGCGTCGACGCGGCGCACCTCACCGTCCGGCGTGACGATCTCGGCGGCCAGCACGTGGTCGGCCGCGTAGCCGTGCGTGCGGCCGAACGTCGGGCTGATCCCGCCGCCGAGCGTGAAGCCGACCACGCCGACGTTCGGCGAGGAGCCGGCCATCGGCGCGAGCCCCTCCTCGGCCGCGGCGTCGACCAGCGCCTGCATCTCGACGGCCGCGCCGACCGTGGCCGTGCGGGCCTGCGCGTCGATCGTGACGCCGTCCATCCGGCGCACGTTGATCAGCACCGCCCCGTCCGCGGACACGAACGCGCCGTGCCCGGTCGCCACGACCGCGACCGGCAGATCCTGCGCGGCCGCGAACCGGACCGCCGCCTGCACATCGGCGACGCAGGTCGCACCGACCGCGACGACGGGCCGGTGGGGGAGCGCGAGGTTCCACGTGGCGGTCTCCTCGGCGTAGCGGTCGTCGCCGGGCGACAGCACCGGCCCGACCACCTGCGCGGTGAGGCGGTCAAGGTCCGTGGAATCGATGGTCATGTGATCCTCCTGTGTGGTGATGACCCAACGATCCCGGCCGTACGGTCCGCCGCCGAACGACGTTGACGCTGACCGCCATCGCGATCCGCGATGGGGTTGGGAGCGTGCCCTCGACGCCCGTCGATGTGCCCGGTTGGCACGACTAAAGTGCCTTAAAAGCAAAAAGGACCATTCGTCGGTGTACGCGACTGGCGCTCAACCCCCGCACAGGTTCGTAAATGCCGCGCCAGCCGGGCGCCCCGAGACCGCCCCTGCAGGTTCGAAAATGCGAGCGCCCGGTCTTGACGATCCGCCTGCTCGTGGCCACGCTGTCGCCTCATCGGCAAATGAACTACTTACGAACCTGGTTCGTGGATCGGGGCTTTCTGATGAACGTCCGGAGGTACGTCGCCGCCGGGACCGCCATGGTCCTTGCTGCCGCCCTGACCACCGGTTGCGGTGGTGATTCCGGGGCGGACGGCGGGGGCGAGCTGGTCTTCGCCAACTGGCAGTGGCTCGAGCCCGGCCGCGGCGAGCAGCTGTGGACCGCGGTGAGCGGCTACCCCGACGCCACGCTGAAACAGCAGGCGATCGCGCGCAAGGACTACGAGAGCACGCTCAAGACGCAGATCGGCGCGCGCGGCGGCCCCGACATCCTGATCATCCCGGACACGTTCCTGCCCGAGCTGGCCGACGCGGGCGCGCTCGAACCGCTGGACGACGTGCTGGACGACGCCGGGAAGTCCGCGCTCAACGCCACCAACGAGGCCGGCAAGTACGACGGCAAGCAGGTCGGCTACGCCTGGGAGATCGTCAACTACGCGCTGTTCTGGAACACCTCGATCCTGGACCAGGCCGGGGTGCAGCCGCCCACGGACATGCCCGGCCTGGTCGCGGCCGCGAAGGAGATCAAGGCCAAGACCGGTAACCCGGGCTTCGCGGTACGGCACCAGATCAACGAGGAGGCGCCCTGGTGGATCGACTTCTCCAACTGGACGTACGGCTTCGGCGGCGCCTGGTCCAAGGGCGGTCAGCTCACCATCGACAGCCCGGAGAACATCGCCGCGGTCACCGCGTTCCGTGACATGTACGCCAGCGGCGCCATGGCGGTCGGCGACGACGCGTCCACGTTCCGCTCCAAGTTCAAGGCCGGCAACGTCGGCATGATGATCGACAACAGCTCCGCGCTGGCCACCATGGTCACCGGCAACGACAAGGTGCCCAGCACCGGCGTCGGCGCGAGCGCGCTGCCGTTCCCGGTCAAGGCCAGCAGCCAGGCCGGGTTCTTCGTCGGCATCAACACGTTCTCGAAGAACAAGGCCGCGGCCAAGGACTGGCTGCGCTGGTTCTACACCGCCCCGGCGCAGCAGCAGGCCGCGGCCGCGCTCGGTGCCAGCGTGCTCGGCACGGACGCGAAGCCGCCGGCCGAGTTCGTCACCGCGAACCCGTGGGTGCCCACGTTCCAGGCCCAGGCCGCGACCTCGGCCGACGCCGTGATCGACGGCTTCGAGACGGCCACGCCGCTGATCCGGCACGCGGTGCTGACCGAGGTCGAGAAGGTGCTGGTCGACGGCGACGACCCGGCCACCGCGCTCGGCCGTGCCCAGGAGGCGGCGGAGAAGCTGCGGTGAGGCGCGCCGATCGATTCGCCCCCTACGTCTTCGCCGCGGCCGCGGCCCTGTACCTGCTCGTCTTCACCGCCTGGCCGCTGCTGGACGGGGTGTGGCTCTCCTTCACCGACACCCGGCTGCTCAACCCGGCGGGCGGCGAGTGGATCGGCACGGACAACTACACGGCGCTGTTCGAGGACGCGCGGTTCGCCGGCACGCTCGGCGTCACGCTGATCTACAGCCTGGCCACGGTCGCCGGCGCGCTGCTGATCGGCACGGCCGGCGCGGTGCTGCTGGACAGGGCGTTCCGCGGGCGTACCGCGCTGCGGGCGCTGCTCACGCTCCCGTGGGCAGCGCCGACCGTGGCGGTCGCGCTGATCTTCGTGTGGATGTTCAACACGGACGACGGCGTGTTCAACCACGTCACCGAGGCGGCCGGGCTGGGCCGGCACGGCTGGCTCACCGCGTACGCGCTGGCCACCGTCACCGCGGTCTCCATCTGGAAGGTGTTCCCGTTCGTGATGCTGGTGGCGCTGGCCGCGCTCCAGTCCGTCCCGAAGGAGCTGGTGGAGGCCGCGGTCGTCGACGGTGCCGGCCCGGCCACCGTGTTCCGCAGTGTGACGTGGCCGTTCCTGGTGCCCACGCTGCGCGTCGTGGCGCTGCTGATGACGATCTGGTCGTTCCGGCGCTTCGAGATCATCTGGCTGCTCACGCAGGGTGGCCCGGTCGACCGCACCACCACGCTCGTGATCGACGTCTACCGCACCGCGTTCCTGGAGTCCGACCTGGGCCGGTCCGCCGCGACCGGCACGGTCGGCCTCGGGCTCTCCGCGATCGCCACCGTCGTCTACGCGCTCGTCGAACGGCGTTCCGCCAGAAAGGACCTGGCATGAGGGTACGGTTCATCGTGCTCGCCGCGCTGGCCGTGGTCGCGGGCTTCCCGCTCTACTGGATGGTGGTCACCGCCACCCGTACCCAGGATGAGCTCTTCGGTGGTGATGTGCACTGGCTGCCGGACATGACCCGGCTCGGTGACGCGTTCACCGCGGCCGCCTCCGGGGCGCCGATGCTGCGCTGGCTCACCAACAGCGCGTTCGTGGCCGCCGGAACGACCGTGCTCAGCCTGGTGCTGGCCGTCCTCGCGGCGTACGCGCTGTCCCGCTTCTCCTGGCGCGGCAAGGGCGTCTTCGGTTTCGCGCTGTTCGCCACGCAGATGCTGCCCGAGGCGCTGATCGTGGTCCCGCTCTACGCGATCTTCCTGACGCTCGGCCTGCTCAACAACCTGTGGGGCCTGGTATTGGGCAACACCGCGTTCGCCATGCCGGTCGCGGTCTGGATCATCAAGACCGCGATGGACGGCGTGCCCCGGGAGCTGGAGGAGGCGGCCGCGCTGGACGGCTGCTCCCGCTACGCGATGCTGCGCCGTATCGTGCTCCCGCTGACCGCGCCGTCGCTGGCGGCCGCGGCCGTGCTGGCGTTCTTCGACAGCTGGAACGAGTTCCTGCTGGCCAACACGTTCATGGTCGACGAGGAGAAGTGGCCGGCGTCGAAGGGCCTGGCGTCGTTCGTGGGGGAGTTCGTCACGCCGCTGCCGACGGTGATGTCCGCCGCGCTGCTGTTCACGCTGCCGGCCGTGGTGTTCTTCCTGCTCGTGCAGCGGCACATCGTGGCCGGGCTGACGGCGGGGGCGGTCAAGGGCTGATCATCGGGTCAGGCATGATCGTCTGATGTCGACGGTGTTCGTGGTTCGCCGATGAGCAGGGCGGACCTGGTGAGCGTGTGGAGCCGCGGGTGGGCACGGGCTCGCGGCATCCGCGCGGTGGAGAACATCCCGGGCGGTTTCCGGTTCGACGTCGGCCGTCCCGGGCACCGCGTCCGGTACGTCCTGCACACCTGGGAGCCGGCCTATCTGCGCGAGATCGGCCGGCACATCGTCACGCCCGGCACCTGGCTGAAGATCGACGGCAGCGCGGACGACCTGCGCGCGGCGCTGGGGTCGCAGTGGCGCATGTTCGAGACGCACTATCTGATGTCCGCGCCGCTGTCGGCCGGTCCGGCTGCCGTGCCACGGTCCTACCGGGTCGAGGTCGAGGCGGACCAGTCGCGCGTGGTCACCGCGACGGTCGTGGACCGCACCGGCGCCGTGGCCGCGTCCGGCCGTCTCGCTCCGGCGGGTGGCTTCGGCGTGCTCGATCAGGTCGAGACGGATCCGGAGCACCGGCGCCTCGGGCTCGGCACCGCCGTCGTCCAGGCGCTGAGTGATCATGCGGCCCGGCGTGGTGTGCGGTTCGGCATCCTCGCCGCGACCGACGACGGGCATGCGCTCTATCGCGCGCTCGGATGGACCGCGCATACGGAATTGGCGAGCGCTTTCATCCCGGAATCCTGACCGTATTCGCATTGCTGCGGTGAATCCGCGATGGTGCCTCCGAACTGCGCGGGGACGCTTATTCTTCGGTGCCGGTTTTCCGTTCTGAAGGATTGACTCTGCGTTCCCGCTCCTCGGCCGGAATCCTCGGAGAAGCTTTTCCCACGAAGCGCGTCCGGACTTCCCCAAGTTCCTGTGATTTCTGGATATATCGGACGTGGATACCCGCGTCTCAACGTTGCCGCGATTCCCATCCCCGCGCTCACCGCAACACTCCGTGACTGAGACGATCCTCACAGTAGCTCCACCGTGCCGCCTATTGCCTACAGTGGATTCCGTGGTTTATGAGCCAAAGTTCAACAACCCGGCATTGCCTATTGTCATTTGATAAGAGTGCGCGCGATGATCTCCTGCGGATCGCGCCCGGAACCACCCGGACCGGTCGGAAGGGATGCGCCGTGAAGAAAAAGAACGATGGTCCCGAGCTGCCCGGCGAGGGTGACACCGACTATGCGCGCTACATGCGCACCGATGTCCTGCTCGGCCTGCAAAGGGGCCCCGAAGAGGTCATTCACCGCGATGAACTGCTCTTTCAGGTAACCCACCAGTCGACTGAGCTGTGGCTCAAGCTCGCCGCTTCCGAACTGACCGAGGCGATCGCCCGGATCAACGCGGGCGAGCCGTCCGCGGCCGAACTGCTGCTCGCCCGCGCGACGCACACCGTCCGGCTCGTCACCGACCAGCTCGACATGCTCGGCTACCTCCGGCCGGAGGACTTCCAGGCGATGCAGCCCGCGCTCGGCAACGGCTCCGGTGCGGAGTCGCCGGGCTGGAAGCAGACCCAGACCGCGGGCCGCCGGCTCGGCCTGGCGTTCACCGCCTACCTCAACGACCGCGGCACCGACCTGAAGGCGGTCTACGCCGGGGAGCCGTCCGACCCCGCGTACCGTCTCGGTGAGGCGATGGTGGACTTCGACGACCGCGTGTCGAACTGGCGCGTGCGCCACTACAAGCTCGCGATCCGGGTCGGCAGCCACGGCGGCATCGGCACCGCGGGCAGCCCGTCCGGCATGCTCGCCAAGCTCATCGACTACCGCTTCTTCCCCGAGCTGTGGGAGGCGCGCACGCAGCGCGCCCTGGTCAGCCGATGAACACGGAGACGCTGCGCGCCGAGTTCCCGGTGCTGGACACCGCGGTCTACCTCGCCAGCAACTCCACCGGCGCGATCCCGCGCGGCGCCGAAGCGGTCCTGACCGGCTACTGGGACACGCTGCGCACCTGGCGGGACAGCGCCTGGGACGGCTGGCACGACGGCCTGGACACCTACATCGCCGGGCTGTCCGCGTTCATCGGTGCGGCGCCGGGCAGCGTGGCCGTCGACGCGAACCTGAGCACGCTGCTGTCCCGCGTCGCCTCCTGCTTCGACTACGAGGCCCCGCGCAACCGGGTCGTCACCACCGACCTGGAGTTCCCGACCATCCCGTTCATCTGGAACGCGTTCCGCCGCTACGGCGCCGCGCCGGACGTGGTCGGCTCCGGCGGCCCGCACATCGACGAGGACGAGCTGCTGCGCCGCATCGACGAGCGCACGCTGCTCGTCTGCGTGCCGCACGCCAGCTTCTCCTCCGGCGCCACCATCGACCTGGACCGCCTGGTCAAGCACGCGCACAGCGTCGGCGCGCTGGTGATCGTCGACGCGTTCCAGAGCGTCGGCATCATGCCGATCGACGTCACCGCGCTCAACGTGGACTTCCTGCTCGGCGGCGCGCACAAGTGGATGTGCGGCGTCGGCACCGCGTTCCTCTACGCCCGCCCCGACCTGCTGCCCGGCCTCGCACCCGCCGCGACCGGCTGGCAGGCGGGCGACGTCGCGATGACGTTCCAGCCGTCCAGCGACTACGCCCCCGACGCGCGCCGGCTCGGCGGCGGCACCCCGTTCCCGCTCACGTCGCTCATCTCCCAGGTCGGCCTGGACCTGCTCAGCGGCATCGGCATCGAGGCGATCCGCGCGCACTCGCTGCGCTGCACGGACCGGATCCTCGCCCGCGCCGACGAGGCCGGCTTCCGCGTGGTCAGCCCGGTCGACCCGTACCGTCGCGGCGGTGTGGTCTGCCTGGACATCCCGGACGGCGAAGCCGTCAAATACAAGCTCGCCGACCGCGACCTGATCTGCAGCTGGCGCAACTACCTGCGGATCGGCCCGCACATCTACAACACGCTGGACGAGATCGACGTGTTCATGGACGCGCTCGTGGAGGTGACGCGATGACCGAGCTTTCGCCGCGCGCGCTGCTGAGCCTGCTGTTCCACGGCTCCAAGGCCGTCGACGTGGTGACGACCGCGCTGGAGACCGGCCTGCTCGACGCGCTCGAGCCGGGCCCGGTGAGCCTGCGCGACCTCGCCGCCCGCTTCGGGATGCAGCCGCTGCGCCTCTACAAGTTCCTGGACTGCCTGGAGAGCCTCGGCTTCCTGGAGCGGGACGAGCCCACGGACGACATCAACGACACCAGTTATCGCGCCGTTCCCGGGCTCCGTGACGCCGCCGCGGCCACCGTCGGCCCCGCCTCGATCGAGCGCGACCGTGACACGTACCCCTGGCAGCGCCTCCACGGCCACCTCGACGACACGCTCCGCGGCGATCTGAGCCTCACCGAGGACGACTTCTCCTGGCCACCGAAGACCGAGGAGCAGACCGAGTCGTTCGAACGCAGCATGACCGTCGGCCTCGGCCCGGTCCTGGAGACCTTCGACCGGCACGCCGACCGCCTGTGGTCCGGCCGCCGCCGCTTCCTCGACGTGGGCGGTGGCGCGGGCCGGCTCGCGGACCATGTGCTGAGCAGCGCGCCCGGCCTGCACGCGGACGTCTTCAACCTGCCGCCGGTCGCCCCGCTGGTCGAGGAGACCCGCAAGAACTCCGCCCACCCGGACCGCCTCGGCTTCGTCCCCGGCGACTTCTTCGCCTCACCGCTCCCGACCGGCTACGACGCCATGTCCTTCGTCCGCGTCCTGCACGACTGGCCGACGCCGGACTCCCGGCGCCTGGTCGAGAAGGCCTACGACGCGCTTCCGCCGGGCGGCCTGCTGCTGATCTGCGAGGAATTCCGCACCCCCGACCGCCTCGCCGTCCAGTTCTTCTGGTCCTACTTCCTCATCGGCGCCGACTCCGCGGTCAGCCGCCTCCGCGAAGCCACCTTCTACACGACCCTCCTGGCTGCCACCGGCTTCACCGGCATCGAGATTCTCCCGGGGCCGTGGGAACTGGTCGTCGGCCACAAGCCCGCCTGACCATCAAGATCAAGATCCAGTTCATTTCCCGCTTCCGGCGTGGTCGCGGTCCGCATGCTCCCGCGGGCACCGGTCGTCGCTGGCGCTCCTCCCTGCGGGTCCCGCGTCGCGCGGCAGAAAACCGCATGAACCCCGACGGGCCGCTGGAGCGAGCCCCGATCCACCCGCGATCACGGTGGACTCACCACGGCGTGCCGGTCAGAGCCGGGCGGCGGCGACCGCGCGTGCGGGCAGGAACCGGCCGGCCGTCGCGGCGCCCGCGGTGGTGACGACGACCAGGCCGTCGCTGCAGATCGCGAAGCCCGCCTCCACCGCGATCAGGCCGAGGAAGGCGCGGTCCCGCAGCAGCGTCCCGATCCCGTTCGGCGTGATCTCGCCCGGCGTCCTCGCCGCCCGGGAGGCGGGAAGGCGCATCGGCAGTGCCCCGGCGATCAGGAAGCTGACCACATTGCCGGCGATGGCCAGCTGGAAGAGGCCGGGCGAGCCGTGGGCCACGAGCAGCCCGCCGGTCAGGGCTCCGAAGCCGACGCCGGCGGCCTGCAGCATGCCGGTCACCGCGAAGAGGCGCTCCCGCCCACCGGCGGGAACCGGCTGCGCCGCGAGCATGGTGAAGAACGTCGACCAGAAGACGCGCAGGCCGGCGGCGGTCAGCACGAAGGAACAGGCGATCGCCCAGGGTTCGCGTGGTCTCATCCGGTGCACCGGCGGCGCAATCCGGTTTCTTCAGGCGGGCCCCGCGTCGTCGGCGCGCCCCGCGGCTGCGGTCCTGTGCACGGCGTTGCGCGGCCCGTTCGGGGTGTGCGGAACCGGCCACGGATCCGCCGGCCGCGGGAGCGCGCGGAACCGGACCACGCTGGAAGCGGGAGATGAATGAGATCTTGATCTTGATCTGCCTGCCGGTCCCGAGCCAAGATCGGGGTGGGTGGAGGCGATAGGGACTACCTATCATGTGATGGGGCGAAATTTCGGGACATAGCGGGCCGTTGGCCGGCAGTGGGCGCTGGCAGCTCTACGGGCGGCGCGGGGCGACCGGGGCGGAGAGGCCGGCGGTGAAGAGCCGGGCGTCGACCTCGTTGAGGGAGAGTTTGAGGGCGCCCAGGGCTACGGCGTCGGCGCCGAGGGTGGAGGCGCGGACCTCGGGCATGCGGAGGCAGAGGCGTTCGAGCTCGTGGCGCAGCGGGGCGAGCAGGAGGTCGGCGGAGCGGGAGAAGCCGCCGCCGATGATGACGACCTGGGGGTCGAGGGTGAGGACGAGGGCGGCGGCGCCGATGGCCAGATCCTTGACGTAGCGGCGGACGGCGGTGACGGCCGGTTTGTCGCCGTTGCGGGCCGCGGTGAAGACCCAGGCGGCGGCGTCGTCGGCGGTCACGGTGGCGGGGATGCCGGGGCAGTTCTGCAGGTGGGCGGGGGCGTCCAGCCAGCGGACCTGTTTGAGCGCGCCGATCTCGCCGGCCGCGCCGCCGAAGCCGCGGCGCAGGACGCCGTCGATGATCAGGCCCGCGCCGGTACGCAGACCGGCCAGCAGATAGACGATGTCGTCGGCGTCGGCGGCGGCGCCCTTCCAGCGTTCGGCGAGCGCGGCCAGCTTGCAGTCGTTCTCGATCTGGATCGGGCAGGCGAAGCGGGTGCTCAGGTGGGCGGCGAGGTTGACGCTGGTCCAGCCGGGCAGCGGGGACGAGAAGCTGGTCAGGCCGGAGGCGTCGACGGCGCCGGTGACCGCGACCGTGACGGCCCAGATGTCGCCGGGGGACTTGCCGGCCTCGGCCAGGCAGGTGTCCAGGAGCGTGTCGAGGGCGGCGAGGCGGGTGGCGGGCTCGGCGTCCGGGTCGACGGCGTGGCGGACCGTGTGGACGATCGTGCCGTCCAGGTCGGCGAGCAGCGCCAGTATCTTGTGGACGCCCACGTCGACGCCGATGACGTAGCCGGCACCGGCCCGGAATCGGTAGCGGCGTGCGGGGCGGCCGACCGCGCTGTTCGTGCCGGGTTCGAGCACGCTGGCCCAGCCGTCGGTCACCAGGCCCTGCGCGATCACGTCGACGGCGGGGCGGGACAGGCCGGTGCGCTGGGACAGCTCGGTGACGGTGGACGGCGGGTGGTCGCGCAGCGCGCGCACGATGCTCAGCGAGTTGAGCTCACGCAGGCGTGAGAGGTCGACGCCGCTGGTCACCGGTTCTGCCACGCCCCGCATAATACGCTTTGATCTTTACAAACCCTCGCAGGCGGTGCGCCATGGACCGATGGTGTACCGTTCGGTAAAGACTGTACCGATCGGTAAAGGGGACCACGATGATCAGGCCGCCGTTCACCCGCGAGACCGCCGTCCAGAAGGTGCGGACGGCCGAGGACGCCTGGAACGGCCGCGATCCGGCGCGCGTCTCGCTCGCCTACACGGAGGGCAGCCGGTGGCGCAACCGCTCCGAGTTCGTCACCGGGCGGGCGGAGATCGTCGCGTTCCTGGACGCGAAGTGGAAGCGTGAGCACGAGTACCGGCTGATCAAGGAGCTGTGGGCGTTCGCCGATGACCGGATCGCGGTGCGGTTCGCCTACGAGTGGCAGGACGACGCCGGGCAGTGGTTCCGTGCGTACGGCAACGAGAACTGGCGCTTCGACGCGGACGGCCTGATGGCGGAGCGGCACGCCAGCATCAACGACGTGCCGATCGACGAGACCGACCGGCGCTTCCACTGGGACCGGTCGGGCCCGCGCCCGGCCGACCACCCCGGCCTGACCGACCTGGGGCTGTAGGTGGGCCGCGTGGTGCGGGACCGGGCCGACGCGATCCTGGCGCTGGCCGAGATGTTCCGCACCTACGGGTTCGAGAGCGCCAGCCTGGCGACCATCGAGAAGCACACCGGGCTGGGCCGGGGGAGCCTCTACCACTTCTTCCCCGGCGGCAAGAACGACATGGCCCGCGCGGTCCTGGACGAGGTCGGCGCCTGGTTCGCCCGCGAGGTCTACGCGCCGTTGCGCGAGGACGGGCCGCCCGCCGCGCGGATCGAGGCGATGTTCACGGCCACCGGGGCGTACTTCCGGTCCCGGCACCTGGTCTGCCTGTTCGGCGCGATGGCGATCGGCCGGGAACGGGAGCGGTTCGGCGACGAGATCCGTGGCTACTTCCGGGACTGGATCGACGCGCTGACCGTGCCGCTCGAGCAGTCCGGCGCCCGGGAGGCCGGACTGCTCGCCACCGACGTCGTGGGCGGCATCCAGGGCGCGCTCGTCCTGGCCCGCGCGCTGCACGACGACGACCTGTTCACCCGGTCGCTCGACCGGTTGCAGGCTCAGGTGATCGGATAGGCCTGTGCCTCCGGCGTGACGGCGGGCGTGAAGTCGACCTCACGCCCGTCGATCGTCCACGTGTACCGACCTCGACGCCGCACGTCCGGGGAGGCCACGAGGTAGTCGGTCATCCGGGACAGTTCGGTCTCGGTGAGCCAGCTCGGCGGGTCGGAGACGGCCCGGAAGCGGGTGATGTCGGCCAGGTCGCGCAGCCAGGAGAGCTGCCGGTCGGTGAGCAGGTTGAGGCGGCTGCGGAAGTAGATGACGTCCGGGTCGACCTCGGTCAGCGGCGCCTGCCAGATCCGGTGCAGCGTGTTGACCACGGCGTTGCGGGCCATGGCGTCGGACGGGTCGTCGCTGGCGTAGTTCTGCCACATCGGCGCGACGTCGGGCCCGCTGCGCAGGCCGTCGAGGATGCCCAGCGACGGCAGCAGGAGCGCGCCGCTGCCGAGCAGGTAGACGTCGTCGCCGGCCACCTCGCGGATCAGCGCGAGCGCGTCGCGGTAGCTCTGCTCCCGCTCGCCGTCACGGACTCCTGGCACGGCCCCCGCGTTGATGAAATCAAGCTTCAAATACTTGAATCCCCATCGGTGTACGACGCGGTGCGTCAACTCCGCGAGATGGTCCCGGGTGTCCGCGCGGGACAGGTCGAGCGCGTGATACCCGGTACCCCAGTTGTGCCCGGCGATCACCGGCGCGCCCTGGGCGTCGCGCAGCAGCATGTCCGCGTGCCCGGCGGACGGCAGCGTGATGAACGGCGCGATCCACAGCCCGGCCGTCATCCCGGCGTCCGTGATCCGGTCCGCCAGCGCCCGCATGCCGGACGGGAACTTGCCGTTCGGCTCCCAGTCGCCGACCGACCGCTCCCACCCGTCGTCGACCTGCACCACGTCGAACGGCAGCCCGCGCAGGTCGTCGACGTCCTTGGCGAGCTGCTGCTCCGTGATTCCCTCGTAGTAGGCGTACCAGGAGCACCACACGTTCCCGGCCCGCCGATCGCTGCTGCCCAGCCGAGCCGAGAGCTGCCGGGTGTACGCCGCGAACACCTCCTCCTCCGGCCCGCGCGCGACGAACCAGGGGGCGGCGCCGGATTCGTACCATCCGGCGATCGTGTCCTGATCCGCCCGCAGCCGCGGGACGCCGAGGCCGAGCGCGCCGAGCAGCAGCACGGTGCCGTCGCCGGCGTCGAGCGCGGCCACGGCGGAGGAGTGGTGCCGGGCCGGATCGTCCCAGACGTCGTCGTCGGCGGTGACGCGCCGCTGCGGGTTCGCGATCCGCAGCGGCGCGTCGCTGAGCCGCCGCCAGCCGCACGGGCTCCAGGAGTTCTGCCCGTGGCGGTAGAACAGGGCATCGCCCAGTCCGTGCAGCAGCGCGACGCGGCCGGGCGGCAGGATCAGGCCCCCGTCGGCTGCCTGCGGATCGCCGGGGCCGTCGAATTCGAGCGCGAGGGTACGGCCGGCCAGCTCGATGAGCAGTGCCATTGATCTCCTTACAATCACTTGAAGAGTGCGTTGACCTGGTCGTTGGCCTTCTTCAGCGCGGTCGCGGAGTCGGTCTGGCCGCGCACCGCGGACTGGATCGCGCTCTGCACGATCGTGCTGATCTCGTTGCCGTGTTCCGTGATCGGCAGGAAGTACGTGCCGCCGGGCGCGGCCGCCTCGTCCACGTACACCTGCACGTCCCGGCCCTTGGCCTGGTGCGCGGCGATCGCCTTGTCCGTGCCGGACGCGATCGCCGGGAAGACGACCGCGTTGCCGCCGACGATGTCCTGGCAGGCGGGCGAGGCGAGGTAGCTGACCCACTTCCAGGCCTCGTCCTTGTGCGGAGTGCCGGCCCAGATCGCGTCCGACAGCCCGTTGATCGCAGTTTTACGGCCCTGCGGCCCGACCGGCAGCGGCGCGTAGGCGAATGTCACCTTGGCGGAGTCGCCCAGGTAGCTGTTGATCATCCAGGAGCCTGCGGTGGTCATCGCGCCCTTGCCCGCGTTGAGCAGCGCGTCGTTGCTGAGCGTGGACGCCTTGTCGAACGACGGGCTGTAACCCTTGGCGATCAGGGACCTGAACCAGTCGATGGTCTGCGCCAGCTTGGGATCGTCGTACCGGTAGGCAGTGCCCCACGGGTTCTGGTCCAGGTAGGTGAAACCGTTGCTGGCGGCCAGATTGCCCCAGCCGTTCTGGCCCTGCGAGCCGTCCGCCCACTCCGGCAGGTAGCCGTAGGTGGCGACCCTGGTCTTGTCGAACGCTGGGTCGAGGCCGTTGTGACCGTTCGCGTCGACCGTGGCCTTCGCGATGACCTGCTCGAACGTGCCGCCGTCCGTGGGGTTCCAGGTCAGCGTCGTGAGCGCGTCCGGAGATATCCCCTGCGCCGCGACGTGGTCGGTGTTGTAGACCAGCGCCATCGTGTCCCAGTCCTTCGGCAGGCCGTAGCGCTCGCCGTCCTTCGTGAACAGCTCCGCCAGCCCGCCCTGGTACTGCGTGAGGTCGATCTTCGACGCGTCGACGTACGGCTGGATGTCCAGGATCTGGTGGGCCGCGACGAACTGCGGGTAGTACGAGCCCTGGTTCGTCCACACGTCCGGCGCCTCACCGGCCGCGAGCTGGGTGGTGAGGTTCTGCCAGTACGTGGTCCACGCCGACTGGGTGATCTCGACCTTGATCGTCGGGTTCGCCGCGGTGAACGCGTCCGCGCAGGCCTGGTAGGACGCCTTCTGGTTGTCGTCCCACAGCCAGTAGCTCAGGGTGACGTCGCCGCTGCTTCCGCCGGCGTTGCCACAACCGGCCAGGAGCGTCAGGGACAGCAGCGCCGCCCCGGTCACACGCTTCATAACGGTGCCTCTCTATTTGTTTCCGGTGAAATTGAGGGACTGGACCAGACGCCGGCCCATCAGGAGCAGCAGGACCAGCACCGGCAGGACGGACAGCGTGGACGCGGCCATCAGCCCGGTCCAGTCCGGCTGCGTGTTCGGCGACTGCTGCAGGAACACGCCCAGTGCCACGGTGACCAGGCGGTTCTCCTCGCCGCGGCCGACCAGCAGCGGCCAGAGGTAGTCCTTCCAGGCCCACACGACGGTGGTGAGCCCGATCGTGATCAGCGGGCCGCGGCTCATCGGCAGCGCCACCCGCCAGAAGATGCCCCACGGGCCGTTGCCGTCCAGGATCGCGGCCTCCTCCACCTCGCGCGGCAGCGACAGGAAGAACTGGCGCAGGAAGAACACGGCGAACGGCGTCATCAGCACGGTCGGCGCGACCATGCCGGCCATCGTGTTCATCAGACCGAGCTCCTTGACCAGCACGAAGTTCGGCAGCAGCGTGAAGATCGGCGGGACCATCAGCGCGGCGATCAGGATGCCGAAGACCAGGTCGCGGCCGGGGAAGCGCAGGCGGGCGAAGGCGTACCCGGCCATCGCGCAGAACATGGTCTGGAACCCGGCGATCAGCACGCAGTAGACGACGGAGTTGACCAGGTAGCGGGCGAAGTCGACGCGCGCGCCGGACCCGCCCGCGGCGCGTGCCTCGGCTTCGCTGGTCAGGCCCAGGATCCGGGCGAAGTTGATCAGTGTCGGGTGCTGGGGGAGCAGCCCGGCGTTGTCGGTGTAGAGGTCGGCCGCGGGCGTGAGCGCGGTGCGGACCATCCACCAGAACGGGAAGATCGTGAGGATCACGACCACGGCCAGCACGGTCCAGGCGAGGATGCGTTTCATGCCAGGTCCGAACTGGACGCGCGCAGCAGGCGCATCTGGATCGCGGTGAGCACGCCCAGGATCAGCGCGAGGCAGATGGCGGCGGCCGCGGCGTACCCCATGTTGAAGTAGTTGAAGGCCTGCTGGTAGATGAAGTAGTAGATGACCCGGGTCGCCGACACCGGGCCGCCCCTGGTCGCGACCGCCACCGTGTCGAAGATCTGGAACGACCCGATCAACGAGATCACCAGAACCATCGCGAGTACGGGCCGGAGCAGCGGAAGCGTGATCGCGCGGAACATCCGCGCCTCGCCGGCGCCGTCGATCGCGGCGCTCTCGTAGAGATACGACGGGATCTGCAGCATGCCGGCGTAGAGCAGCAGCGCGGTGTACCCGGTGTAGGCCCAGGTGTTGACGGCCGCGATCGACGGCAGCGCCCAGGCCGCATCCGTGAAGAAGCCGACCGGGCTCAAACCGAGCGCGGTGATCAGGTGGTTGACGAAGCCGAGGTTCGTGTCCAGCAGCCACACCCACAGCAGGCCGACCGTCACGTTCGGGACCAGCCAGGGCAGCAGCAGCGTGGCGCGCAGCACGAGCGAGCCGGTCAGCCGGTGCATGAGCGCGGCGATGCCGAGCGCGAGCAGCGTCTGCGAGCCGATGTTGAGCACCACGTACCAGCCGGTGACCATCAGCGAGTTCCAGAACTCGGCGTCGCCGGCGAGCCTGGCGTAGTTGTCCGTGCCCACGAACGCGGGCGTGTTGATCAGGGAGTAGTCGGTCACCGAGTACCAGAGACCGCGGACCGCCGGGTAGCCGTAGAAGACGGCGAACCCGACCAGGACCGGTAACAGGAACCACCATGCCGCGCGACGGTCGTCGCGCCGTGTCGTCGTGCTCATCGATCGCCCCAGATTTGTGCCGGGCGGGCCTTGCCAGCCGTCCCGCTCTCGAATAATGATGTGGTCCTTCGAAATTTTGTCAACACCTCTTCGTAATCCACCGATGATCTGTCGCTTGGCATCTGTCGTTTGGAGAGTGGGATGAGAACGAGCAGAATCCTGGCCGCGCTGCTGGTGGGCGCGGTGTTGTGCGTCGGTTCGCCGGCCGCGGCCGCCCCGCCGGCACGCCCGTCCGCGCCGGCCGGCCCGGATCCGGCGTTGCAGGCGCACCCGCTGACCGCGGCGCCGGGCCCGCTGGACAACCCGCTGAAGGGCTGGGCGACGTTCTACTCGCCGGGCGCGAACCAGAACGGCGGCTATCCGCACGCGCTGACCTGGGGATACTTCGGCCTGTCCGAGATCATGAAGAACGCGTCGAACTGCGGCACCTACGACTGGTCGATCATCGACGGGATGCTGGCCGAAACCGCGACCTACGGCAACCAGGCCGCGATCCGGATCTACCTGACGTATCCGGGCGGGACCGGCACGCATCCGGCCAACGCGATCCCGGCCTGCTACAACGGGAACGTGGCGATGCGGCCGGACACGTACTGGAACGTCACGCACCCGGACTACGACAGCGCGTTCCTGAACACGGCGCTGCGGAACTTCATCACGGCGTTCGGCGCGCGGTACGACGGGGATCCGCGGCTCGGGTTCGTC
This sequence comes from Catenuloplanes japonicus, assembly GCF_000717135.1. Classification (GTDB taxonomy): domain Bacteria; phylum Actinomycetota; class Actinomycetes; order Mycobacteriales; family Micromonosporaceae; genus Catenuloplanes; species Catenuloplanes japonicus. The sequence goes on along the minus strand of NZ_JNXY01000023.1, from coordinate 64,079 downwards.
CACATGGGACTCGTCGGGCTGTGGGGCGAGTGGCACACCTGGCCGTACGACACGGACACCGCGGACGGGCTGCCGAACTACATGCCGACGGACGCGAACGGCGCGGCGCTGATCGCGGCGTACGACAGCGCGTTCAACAAGACCAAGATCGAGCTGCGGTACCCGGGAGCGGCCGGCGGCGCCGCGAACAGCCGCGACATCGGCTACCACGACGACTCGTTCTGCTTCCGGGAAGGCTCACCGCTGCAGGGCGTCACGCTGCCGGTGTCGATGGGCGGCGCGTCCTACGGCCAGCTCCAGCGCACGCTGGACGCCGGCGTGGAGAACAAGTGGATCACCAGCTCGATCGGCGGCGAGCTGCGGCCGGAGATCCAGTCGACCGCGTTCCAGTCCTGGCCGAACGGGTCCGGTGCGGTCGACAACCTCAAGGCGTGCATCGAGCTGTCGCACGCGTCGTGGATGATCAACGAGGGTAGCGGCGGATACTCGTCGTCGGACGCGAACGTGGCCGCGGCGGTCCGGCTGATGGGCTACAACCTGACGGCCGACAACGCGTACTACAAGAACACCGCCTCCGGCACGACCAACGTCGGCGTGGCGATCAGCAACACCGGTGTGGCGCCGTTCTACTATCCGTGGCAGGTCACGCTCGGCCTGCAGAACAGCGCGGGCACGGTGGTGAAAACCTGGGACACACCCTGGGACCTGCGCACGGTCCAGCCCCGGACTCTCCGCGACTTCCCCGACTGGGGCACCGGCGGCGGCCACCGCGACTTCGGCTACTCGCAGTATTTCCAGACTTCTGTGGATTTGTCAGGCGTGGCGTCCGGCGGCTACCGGTGGGTGCTGCGAGTCAAGAACCCCCTGGAAGCGGTCAACGCCAGCGCCGCGAAGAAACTGCGCTTCGCCAACACCACCCAGCAGACCGACGGCTGGCTCGGCCTCGGTGACGTCACGGTCGGTAGCTCCTCGTCCGTCTCCTACGAGGCCGAGGCCGCCGGCAACACGCTCACCGGCGGCGCGCTCGTGGCGTCATGCTCCGGCTGCTCGGGCAGCGCGAAGGTCGGCTACCTCGGCAACGGCGCCACCCTGACCTTCAACGGCCTGGCCGGCGGCACCCGCACCGTGACCGTCTACTACGCGTCCGCGGTCACCCGCACCGCCACGATCAACGGCCAGCCGATCACCTTCCCGGCCACGGCGGGCTGGGAGTCGGTCGGCGCGGTCACCACCACGGTCAACGTGGCCGCCGGCACCATCACCGTCGCCAACCCGTCCGACTGGGCCCCCGACATCGACCGCATCACCGTCAGCTAGCTTTCCACGCACATCCGACCGGCCGGGTCGCGACACCTGGCCGGTCGTCGCCGATCAGCGGTAGCCGGATCCGTTGTTCTTGACGGCCAGGCCCCGCGCTCCCGGCACCACCACCTGTCCGTCGGTGACGAGCATGAAGCGCTCCAGGCCGGGGACGAAGACGTTGACCACGGCCAGGTTGTCGGTGACGTAGTGGTCGCGCTGCAACGGCGTGAGGCCGCGCCTGGTGAGGGCGTCGACGAGCGCGTCGAAGTGGCCGGCGGTGGTGTCCGGTGCTTCCGTGTCCCGGTACGGCACCAGCGTGGCGTCGGCCAGCCGGGTGCTGAAGTCGCTGCGGTAGCAGGCCTGGAGCGCGGGGTAGGGCGTCGTCCAGTCGTGCCGGACCGGTGACATGGCGGCGAACGCGGAGTGGACGGTGCCGAGCGAGGACGCCAGGTGGACCTGGACCAGTTCGCTCACCGCACGGGCGATCGCGTAGTGGCGGGAGAGCGAGGCGCCGCAGCCGCGGACCCGGGCAGGTTCGCCGTCCGGTGCGGGCAGGTAGGCGAGGATCGACGGCACGCCCAGGTCGGTGGTCATGTCGATCAGGTACAGCCGCTGACCGAGGATGGTCTCCGCCGCGGACACCAGCGCGGCGAGGTCGTCCGGCAGCGTGCGCGGCGCGATCAGGACGAGCGGGGACCGCCACCGGCCCAGGAACTGGTCGATCAGCAGCAGGGAGAGCGCGTCCCGCTCGATGGTCTCGTTGAGCGCGTGGACCGCGGCCTCGACCGGGTCGGTGCCGGCCGCCCACCCGTTGTTGCAGGAGTAGCGGCTCACGCCGGTGTAGTCGTAGTGGTCGCCCAGGCTCTCCCGCAGCGCGTCGGCGCCCTCGTCGAGGTAGTCCGGCACGGACAGGAACAGCGGCACGTCGACCTCGGCGCCGCTGCTCACCGCCCGGAACGGAAGGCACCCCATCGGCCCGTCGGGCAACTCCCCGAGCAGACCGAGCGCCACGTCCTGCCGCAGCGTCACGTCGCGGGAGATCTCATGTGCGGCGCGCAGCGTCGTCGCGCTGTTCGGGAGGCCTTGCAACCCACTCAGGTGGTGCTCCAGTGCCTCGAAGATCGCGCCGACCTGCGCCGCTGCCGAACCGCCCTTGCCGAGTCCCAGCCCGCTGGGCACCGGGTCGTCGCCGCGCCACAGCGTCGCGGTCCACACGGCGGGGTCACCGTCGAGCACCGCGGTGCAGTCCGCGCGGAGATCGAGCTCGGCCACCGCTGCCATACCCCGCAGGTGGGCCTCGGGCAGGCTCAGCGCCCGCTCACCGTCCTGGACCACCAGCTCCGTCTGGGACATCACTGCACCTCCGACAGTACGAACCGGGTGGGCCGGGCGGGTGCGCCGCCCGGCCCGGTGACGTCGACTCAGGCGGCGGATTCGACCGTTTCCACCTCGGAGTCCCGGTCACGCTCGGTCAGCTCGTCGAGGATCCGCTGCTCGGTCTCGGCGAGTTCCGGCTTGTCCTTCTGTGCGCGGTAGATCGCGTCGTGCAGTCCCATGTGCAACCTCCAACATCGAGCGTCGAACGGAGCCTTGGTCCGAGCTTCGGGCACGCCGATAGAAATCAGATGCACGGTGGATATATCCGCAGTCAGGCGCTCACCTCCGTACCCCCGTTGCCCCTGCTCGTGGGTCTTTGTGACGTGCGCGGTGCGTGACCGGGCCGGGCACGGGCTCGCGAACGGCCGGATCCGCCGGACTCCGGTTTGCCAGAATGGCGACATGAGGGTGGATTCGCAGAACACCGTCGATGCGATCTGACATGGACTCCCTTCGCTTCAACCTGCTCGGCGTCGTGCGCGGACGCCGGGGCGCCGTCGACCTCGACATGGGCAGTCCGCAGCAGCAGGCGCTGCTCGCCGTGCTCCTCCTGCGGCCGGGCCGGCCGGCGAGCGCGGCCGTGCTGATGGAGGCGCTGTGGGGCGACGACCCGCCGGTCACGGCCACGAAAAACCTTCGCACGTACGCGTGGCGCTGGCGCAAGGTGCTGGAGAACGACGCCGCCGAGCCCCGGATTCTGACCACGGTCGGTGACGGCTACCGCCTGGAGGTGCCCGAGGACGCGGTCGACGTGCGGCACGCCGAGGCGCTGGCCCGCCACGCCCGCCGGACCGGCGACGCGAGGAGCGCCCGCGCGATGCTGGCCGAGGCGCTCGCGCTCTTCCACGGCGAGCCACTGGCCGGCGTGCCCGGCCCGTTCGCTGAACGGCAGCGGCGCCGGCTGAACGAGCTGCACCTGGACCTGCTGGAGGCGCGTCTGGCACTGGACGTCGACCTCGGCCGCGCCGCCTGGTGCGTGCCCGAGCTGCGCACGCTCAGTGACGAGCACCCGCTGCGGGAAAGCCTGTCCGTGCTGCTCATCCGGGCGCTGCACGCCAGTGGCCGGCCGGGGGAGGCCGCCGCGGTGTTCCCGGCCGCGCGCCGCCGGATCGTGGACCGGCTGGGGCTGGAACCCGGCGCCGAACTCGCCGACGCCCACCGGCGGCTCCTGGTCAGCGACGCGCCCGTCCCGGTGCCGCGCAACGAGGAACCGGTGCTGCGACCCGCTCAGGTCCCGGCCACCACCGCGGACTTCATCGGTCGCGAGACCGTCGCCCGGCTCATCACCGACGCGCTGAGCCTGCCCGGCCGCGGCTCGTTGCCGATCGTTGCCGTGGCCGGGATGGGCGGTCTCGGCAAGACCACGCTGGTACGGCACGTCGCCCACCGGCTCGGCACGCGCTACCCGGACGGTCAGCTGTACGCGGAACTGAGGGGCAGCAACGGCCTGCCGGCCTCGCCGCAGGACGTCCTGGACGGCTTCCTCGCGGCGCTCGGCGTGGAGATCGTCCCGGACTGCCTGGACAGCAGGTCGGCGCTGTTCCGCTCCGCGACGCACGACCGCCGGCTGCTCGTGGTGCTGGACGACGCGCACAGCCTCGCGCAGCTCACCCCGCTGCTGCCGGGCGCCGCGACCTGCGGTGTCCTGGTCACCTCCCGCTCCCGGCTGGCCGGTTTGAACGGCGCCGTGCACGCCGATCTCGACGCGTTCGACGAGGCCGAGGCGATGGAGCTGCTGAGCCGGGTGATCGGCCACGACCGGGTGGCAGCCGAGCGCGAAGCGGCACGGGAGCTCGTGGTGGCCTGCGGACTGCTGCCGCTGGCGGTCCGCATCGTGGCAGCAAGGCTGGCGGCCCGGCCGGGCTGGTCGATCGGCACGTTGCGTGACCGGTTCACCGGCGGGCGCTGGCTGGGCACGCTGCGGGCCGGTGATCTGGACGTGACCGCGACGTTCCTGGCCAGCTGGCGGCAGCTGAGCACGGAGCAGCAGCGGGCACTGGTCCGGCTGGCCTTCACCGACGTGCCGGACTTCGCGCTGCCGGTCGCGGCGCGGATGCTGGAACGGCCGGAGCCGGACAGTGAGGATCTGCTGGAGGGGCTGGTCGACCTGGCGTTGCTGGAGTCGGCTGCCGTGGGGCGCTACCGGCTGCATCCGCTGGTGCGGTCGTTCGCGCTCGCCCAGGACATCGGGGAGATCGCCGCCTTCCGGGGGAGACCGCCTGCCGGAAAGCCCTGACGTCTCCTGGCCCACGACATCCTGACCGGGCCCGGCCTGCCGGAGACCGCACGTCAACTCGCCCTGTGGCCCGGCTGGACGCCGGAAATGGCTGGAGGCGGCCGCCGGCTCGTTGCTAGGGTCGGCCCATGGTCACCCGCTGAGACATTTCGTCCCGAAGCGTGCGGTTCGCCCCGCCCGCTTCCGGTGTCATGCCCTCGTCTCAGTAGATCGGTGTCCGACATGTCAACTATTTCATCTTTACCTGGCGTCGCGCCGTTACTCCCCGCGCTACCGCGGAGATCCGGGAACCGGTGCGGAACACCGCGTCTGGCGCTCCGGCGGCCGGACCGTCTCGAGGTCCGCTACACCCGCCGGCCACCGGCCCGGCCGATCCTCCCGCAGCCCGACACGGTCCCGCCGTGGCACACCCGGGGCCGGCGCCGACGCGGCCGGGACACCCGTCCCGGCCCGCGCCCGTCCGTCGCCCGTTCGAGATGGCCGATCCGCGCGCTGGGCGCCCGCCGCCGCGGCTACTGATCGGGGATCACGCAACGATCGATGTGGTGACGACGGCGAGCACGGCCGCGACGGTCAGCGCGGCGAACCACCGCCGCCGCTGCCCCTGACGGACGTGGCTGCCGCGGCGGCCGTGCAGGTCGGACATCCGGACCAGGCGTTCGAGTTCGTCTGTTGACGTCATGAGCGTCAACCTATGACCGGACCACGGCCGTCCGCGTGAGCCGCCGTACTCAGTCACGCTACGTGTCACGGCCTGGAGGTGCGCTGACCGGCACAGGCCGGTCAGCGCACCGGCTGGACGATCTCGGTCTCCCACAGTGCCGGGTCCGGCTGTTCGCCGGGGTCGGTCAGGTAGGTCTCCCAGGGGGCTCCTGCCGCGGACAGATCCTGGTCGCGCATCCACTTCTCGATCTGCTGGTACGACTCGGGCAGGCTGTCGTACGGGCCGCGGTGGATGGTCACGGCGGCGCGGCCGGCGGGGATGACGATCGCCTCGATGCCGTCGGTGAGCGCGGTGGACGGGGGTTCGACGACGGTGATGCCGCCCTCGATGACGAGCGAGCCCATCCCCACCTCGGGGTAGCGGGCGAACGGCGGGCCGGCGACGGCCAGGCCGTGGCGCTGGGCGTAGTCGAACACGGCGGGCAGGCTCTCGGAGAGCGCGGTCGCGATCTCGTCGCGGGTGACCCGGCGGCGGATCACGAGCGCGTGGGTGGTGGCGAGGTCACGGATCGAGATGTCCAGGGGCACGGCGGGTTTCCTATCACTGAGACTGATGCGGTAGAGGCTGATGCAGGGGGCGGCCGCGCCGAGCGTCGAGGCGTGCGCGGTGGCGATGTGCCGGCCGGGCACGGTGAGCCCGCGGGTGCGGTAGCTTCGCGGGCTGCGGCCGAACCGGCGGGTGAACGTCCGTGTGAAGACCTCGTGGCTGCCGAATCCGTGGTCGAACGCGATCGCCGACACCTGGCGTTCGCCGCTCAGCAGGTCGCCGGCGGCGCGCGCGAGTCGTACCCGCGTGGTGTAGGTCTTCGGGGTTTGACCGGTCAGGCGTCGGAGCTTGCGGTGCAGGTCGAACCGCGACCGGTGCGCCCACCGCGCCAGGGAGGCCAGCGAGACGTCCTCGCCGGGCCGCGAGTTGGCGACGGCGAGGAGTTCGAGTAGCTCACGGGTTTGCAACGGCACGATCGGACGGTACCAATCAGGCGCCGCCGCCGCTTGACGGTTCTTGCGCGATGACGCTGTCCGGTGAAAGCGTCATGCCCGATCGGCAGGCGGGTTCCGCGTCTTGCCCGCCGTGCGCGGTCTCGGGACGCCGTCGACCGCGGTGCAGAGTCCGTACAGGCGCGCGTGGGTGGTCCAGCCGTGGACTGCCCCCTTCCCGGCGAGCGGGAAGGGGGCATACGGGATCAGACCGGTTCGATCCAGAGGGTGCGGTAGCGGACGTTGGCGCCGGGGTCGCCGTGGTCCTGGAAGCGGATGGGGAGAGGGGCGGCGGATTCGGCGGCGCCGTTGCCGGTGGGGCCGTCGATGGCGATGTTGTTGTGGACCGTCACGCCGTTCCAGACGACCGTGACGCGGGCGTTCTCCGTCTTCGTGGTCCCGTTCCAGCGGGCCGCGCGGAACGTGATGTCGTAGGTCTGCCAGGTCTCCGGCGCGGTCGATGCGTTGGAGGTGGGGATGGCCTTCTGGTAGATCGCGCCGCAGTCGTCGTTCGCCGGGGAAGCCTTGCCGAACGAGTCGAGCACCTGCAGCTCGTACCGGTCCTGCAGGTAGATGCCGCTGTTCGCCCGTGCCTGGCCGGTCACGTCGGCGGGCAGGTTGGGCAGCCAGAACTCGGCGTGGAGCTTGAAGTCGCCGAAGTTCTGCTTGGTGCGGATGTCGCCGCCGAGTACCTCGGCGGAGCCGCCGGAGACCGGCCAGGTGACCGCGCTGCCGTCACCGTTGCGGAACGCGCCCAGGTGTGAGCCGTCGAAGAGCGTGACCCGGCTCGGGCCGTTGAGCGTCCAGCGTTGCTGCGCCACGTCGGCCCAGGTCCACAGCTGCACGGCGCTGCCGTCCGCGCTGGCGCCGCCGGCCACGTCGAGCACCTTGCCGGACTGCGGGTTGAGCAGTGAGCCGTTCGCCTGGGCCCGCCAGATCTGGGCGCCGCTGTTGTTGCAGGTGTAGAGCTGCACGCGTGTGCCGTCCGCGGTGCCGGAGTTGGAGATGTCCAGGCACTTGCCGAGCGCGCGCAGCGTGTCACCGTCGCGGGTCCAGCTCTGCGCGGTCGAGTTGTTGCACGTGTAGATCTGCACCTTGGTGCCGTCCGCGATGCCGGCATTGTCGACGTCGAGGCACTTGCCGCCGATGCCGGTGACGGTGCCGGTGCCGGAGGCGGCGACCTGACCGGACCCGACCGTCAGGCTGTCAAAGTTGAGATGGCCGGTGTCGCCGGTGTCGACGCGGTAGGAGACCGCGTTGGCGCCCGCACGAAGCGTCACCGAGTCGGCGAGGGCGGCCCAGGTGTCCCAGTTCGCCGTGCTCGCCAGGCTGACCTGTTTGATCCGCACCCCGTTCACGTACAAGCTGATGGTCTTGGTCATTTGTGAGGGGTTGGGCCCGTTGCTGTAGCGCAGCGAGATCGGATAGGCGCCCGCCGACGGCACGTTGACCGTGAACGTGGTCGCCGCCCCGGCCGCGCTGTGCCCCGCCGAGAACCCGCCGCCGGTGTATCCGGTGTGGTCGGTCGCGAACGACGTGCTGCCGGACAGCCCCGACCACTCCGCCTCGACCAGCGTGGACTTGAGCGTCGTCCCGTCCGCAAGGCTGTTCAGCGTGTACCACGCCTCCGTGCTCCACAGTGACGCGCCGGACGACGACGTGAACGGCCGCGGCGACCGCACGTGCACGACCCGGCCGGGCTTGAGACCGTTCAGCTTGAGCGTCACCTTGAGCCGATCCGTGGACAGCGTCGCGGACGCGACCGTCAGCGACTCCTCGTCGATCTTCGGGCCGCCGTAGTCCGGCGTCGGGACGTAACGCCACTGCTCCGCGCGGTACCGGGCGGCCAGCGACGCAGCGGTGGCGTCCGAGACCGGCTGGGTGTACTCCAGCTCGAAGCCGCCCGCGATCGCGCGCATCGCCTTGATGTCGAAGACGCTGGTCCCGTTCGGCACGAGTTTCTGCAGGCCGTAGGTGAGTTTGCCCTCCTGGCCCCAGTTGCCGCCGGCGCCGAGGCCGCCGACGTAGAGCGCGCCGTCCGGCCCGATGCTGGTGCGCAGCACGCCCATCTCCAGGCCCTGCGTCAGGCGGAAGACCGCGCCCTGGTACTGGCCGCCGACCTTCTCCAGGTAGCCGCGCTGCAGGCCGCCGTAGGTGACGTCGCCGAAGAGCATCTGCCCCGCGTACGGCCCGTCGGTTAGCATCACCGGCGTGCTCGGCGAGTTCGCGATCTCGTTCTGCGGCAGCCACAGCACCGGCTGGGTGACCGGCTGCTGATCGAACGGCCCGTCCGGGTTGGTGTAGTGGCCGAAGAACCGATCCTGCTTGATCTGCACCAGCTTGGACGACGGCAGCCAGCCACCCTGGTTGTCCAGCACGAAGATGTCGCCCTCAGGCCCGAAATTCAAGCCATTGGGGGTACGGAGTCCGCCTGCCACGTACTGCACCGCGCCCGTCGACCGGTTGATCTTCAGCGTGGTGCCCCGGTTCGGCGAGCCCTGCGGGTCCGTGGTCGCGCCGCCCAGGTTGATCGACACGGAGAGGTTCAGGTAGAAGAACCCGTCCTGGTAGAGCAGCCCGAACGCGAACTCGTGGAAGTTCCCGTCGAACGGCCAGGTGGCGACGCGGCGGTACTGGTCGATCTGCCCGTCGCCGTTGGTGTCGTTGAGCTCGGTCAGCTCGTGCTTCTGCGACACGTAGATCTTGCCGTCGACGATCTTCAGGCCCATCGGCTCGCGCAGCCCGGTCGCGATCCGCTGGTAGGTGACCTGCGGGTTCGCCCCGGTCACGCCGTTGAGGATGTAGACCTCGCCGACGCTGGTGTCACTGCCGCCCCAGGTCGCGATGGCCAGCCGGCCGTCCGGGAACCAGTCCATGGCGCTGACCTGCGGCTGGAAGCCGGAGGGCCGCAGGTTCTTCAGCGTGTAGCCCGGGTGCACGCTGGTCAGCGGCAGGCCGTCGCCGGGACTGTCACCGGCGGTCTCGCACTCCTTGCGGCCGGGCGCGGTAACCCTGACGACGCCGGAGTCCGTGCTGAGCGCGCTGTTCGGCACGACCGCGAACGCGCTCGCGCCCGGTGGCCGCCATTCGAGCGTGAGCTGCTGGCCGCCGCCGCGCTCGAAGAAGTCGATGTGCAGCGAGTGGTAGCCGGTGGCGAGCGTGACCGTGCCCTCGACCGGCGTCGGTCCGTGCGCGCCGTCGTTGTTGATCAGGGTGGTGTCGTCGATCGTCAGCCGGGAGCCGTCGTCGCTGGTGAGGCGGAACGCGTACGCCCCCGCGGTGGTGATGTTGATGTTGCCGAGCACCTCGGACTGGAAGTTGTCCTCCAGCCCGAAGTCCGCCGCCGTGGTCCAGTTGATGGTGGGCAGCAGCTTGTCGACGTTCGGCGTCTGCCCCGGTTTGAGCACGCAGAGCGTGTCGCGCGCGGTCTGCAGGTCGTAGGTGCGCAGCGTGACGCCGGGCTCCTGCGGGGGAGGTGCGGCACTGGCGGGGAGGGCGGGCAACAGGCCCGCGATAGTGGCGGCGGCGAGCAGCACGAGCGGTGTTTTTGTCATGCGACCGTCCAGACCTCGACGTAAATCGATGTCTGAGACCGTAGGCCGCTTTTGTTCGCGCGTCCATAACTTTGGTACTTCTATTCAAAAGTAGGTTTACTGTTCCACCGAAGCGGTCGCGGGCCGACGCAGCCGCCGCCGGAAGCGCAGCGGGGACTCGCCGATCTCGCGCTTGAACGCGGTACTGAACGCGCTCTCCGACAGATAGCCGAGATGGGCGGCCAGCGCGCTGATCGTGATCTCGGTGTCCCGGAGCGCGCGCTGGGCGTGCATCATCCGCCAGCGGCTCATATACGCGACCGGCGGCATCCCGGCCACCGCCCGGAACCGCTCGGCGAACGACGTCCGGGACATCGACGCGGCGCGGGCCAGCTCCTCGAGGCTGGGGCGGGCGGCCGGCTCCGCGTGCATGATGGCCAGCGTGGGACGCAGCTGCTCGTCGGTGGAGACGCGCAGCCAGCCGGGCGGCAGGTCGGCCTGGTGCATGTAGGCGCGCAGCAGCTCGAGGACGAACAACTGGCCGTACTGCCGGATCGCGAACGCGGACCCGGCGCGCTCCAGCAGCAGCTCCTCGAAGAGCGGCTCCAGGACCCGGCGCAGGCCGGGCGCGGCCGGCGAGTCCGCGCGGATGTGGCCGATCGGCGGCAGCGCGGGCGTGAGCAGCGCGTCACCGGCCGGGTTCAGGTCCACGTGGCCGCCGACCAGGATGTCGTCCGCCTCGTGGGCGGCGCCGAGCATGGTCAGCACGTCGGCGTCGGCCTCCCGGAGCATCCGGCGGGGAGCGTCGTCGCCGGTCACGCTCTCCAGCTGGATCCAGGACCGGTTGTTGATCACGGCCACGTCGCCGGCCTCGACCACGATCGGCTCGGGGATGCCGTCGGCGGAGATCCTGGCCCGGCCGCGCATCGCGGCGATGAACTTCAGCGGCGACTCCACCTCGGTCCGGGGCGCGGTCCAGGCGCCGCTCACCGCGGCGCCACCGGATATCACGCCGTTCACCTCGACCAGGTCGAGCACGTCGGAGAGATGATCGTCCGTACGCGCGCGAAGAAAATGCGGATTCACAGACATTCACGGTACGCCGCCGAATTCCCTAGGCTGAACGACATGGACATAACGGTCAACGGAACGGCGGTCGCGCCGCCGGACGACGCGCGCGTCTCCCTGCTCGACATGCTGCGCGATCACCTGCACCTGACCGGCACCAAGGTCGGCTGCAACCAGGGCGCCTGCGGCGCGTGCACGGTGCTGATCGACGGCCGGCGGGTGCTGTCCTGCCTGACGCTCGCCGCGCAGGCGGCCGGCCGCGAGGTCACCACGATCGAGGGACTGGACCCGCACCCGCTGCAGGCCGCATTCGTGGAGCGCGACGGGCTGCAGTGCGGCTACTGCACGCCGGGCCAGATCTGCGCGGCCGCCGCGATGATCGACGAGGTGCGCGCGGGCGTGCCCAGCTACGTCACCGCGGACCTGAGCGCGGAGAGCGTGCCGTTCTCGCGCGACGAGGTGCGCGAGCGGATGAGCGGCAACCTGTGCCGGTGCGGCGCGCACAACGGCATCGTCGATGCGATCCTCGAGGTCGCGGACGGGAGCACGGTATGAACCCGGTGCAGTACCGGCGCGCGGAGTCCGTCGAGGACGCGTTCCCGGGCGCGCAGTGGCGCCTGCTCGGTGGCGGGACGAACCTGGTCGACCTGATGCGCAAGGGCGTCGAGCACCCGGCCGGGCTGCTGGACGTGACCGGGCTGTCCGAGGAGATCGCGGCGTCGGACGACGGCGGCCTGGTGATCGGCGCGGCCGCCCGCAACAGCGCGGTCGCGGCTCACCCGCTGGTCCGCCGCCGCTATCCGATGCTGGCCCGCGCGATCCTGGCCGGCGCGTCCGCGCAGATCCGCAACATGGCCACGGTCGGCGGGAACCTGATGCAGCGCACCCGGTGCGCCTACTTCGCGGACGCGGCCGGCTCGCGCTGCAACAAGCGGGCGCCGGGCAGCGGCTGCGACGCGATCGGCGGCTTCACCCGCTACCACGCGATCTTCGGCGCGTCGCCGGAGTGCGTGGCCACGCACCCGTCGGACATGGCCGTGGCGCTGGCCGCGCTGGATGCCCGGGTGAACGTGGCCGGTCCGGGCGGCACGCGGACGATCCCGCTCGCGGAGTTCTACCGGCTGCCCGGCGACCGGCCCGACCTGGAGACCACGCTCGGCGCGGACGAGATCATCGTGTCGGTCGCGATGCCGGCGTCACCGTTCGCGGGCGCGTCCGCCTACCGGAAGGTCCGTGACCGGGCCAGCTACGCGTTCGCGCTGGTCTCGGTGGCCGCGGGCGTGACACTGCGGGACGGCGTGGTGGATGACGTCCGGATCGCGCTCGGCGGTGTCGCGGCCCGGCCGTGGCGCGCACTGCGAGCCGAGGAGACGCTGCGCGGCACCCGTCCCACGGACGAGGCGATCGACGCGGCGATCACGGCCGAGCTTGCCTCCGCCGAGCCGCTGCCGGGCAACGAATTCAAGATCGAGTTGGTACGCCGCACGACCGTCGCGGTCCTGTCCGAGCTGAGGGGAACGCCGGCATGAGTGAGCTTGCGAGTGAATCATGGGCTCAGTGCTGTAGCTCATGCCGGCGGGGGAGCGAAGCGGGGGAGACGGGCATGAGTGAGCTTGCGAGCGAATCATCGGCTCAGTGCTGTAGCTCATGCCGGCGGGGGAGCGAAGCGGAGGAGACGGCATGAGCAGGGTGCAGAATGCGGCGATCTCCTCGGTGCGGACCGTGCTGGGCTGGGTGCCGGACCGGTGGTTGCCCAGCGGCAGCCCGGACCCGCTGATCGCGCGCCAGCAGGAGATCGGCCGCCCCACGTCCCGGGTGGACGGCCCGCTCAAGGCCTCCGGCCGGGCGCCGTTCGTGACCGAGACCGTGCTGGCCGGTCAGACCTACGCCACACTGATCCACAGCACGATCACCCGGGGCCGGATCCTCCGGCTGGACTCCACCGCGGCCGAGGCCGCACCGGGCGTGCTGCTGGTCATGACGTACCGGAACATGCCGAGGCTCGGCATCGTACCGATGGCGAGCCTGACCAACCTGGGCGCGGCCGGCAACAGCGCGCTGCCGATCATGCAGGACCCCGAGGTCCGGTACAACGGGCAGGTCGTCGCGGCCGTCGTCGCGGAGACGCAGGAGCAGGCCGACCACGCCGCGACGCTGGTCGAGATCGACTACGCGCAGGAGCCGGCCGCCACCCGGTTCGAGGACGCGAAGGCCGGCGCGCGCACGCTGACCAGCATCCTGATCGAGCGCAACCATGTCTCGGTCGGCGACGCCGAGCGCGAGCTGCGGTCCGCCGTGCACGCGGTGGACAACGTCTACCGCACGCCCCGGCACAACCACAACGCGATCGAGCTGCACGGCGTGGTCGCGGCCTGGGACGGCGACGCGCTGCTGGTGCACGACAGCACGCAGGCGATCGTGCCCACCGCGAACGCGCTGGCCTCGCTCTTCGGCGTGGCGAAGGAGAAGGTGCGGGTGATCTCGCCGTACGTCGGCGGCGGGTTCGGCGGCAAGATGATGTGGGACCACCAGGTCGTCACGGTCGCGGCCGCACGGCTGGCCGGCCGTCCGGTGCGGCTGCGGCTCACCCGGGAGGGCGTCTACCGGATCATCGGCGGACGCAGCCCGGCCGAGCAACGCGTGGCGATCGGCGCGGATGCGGACGGCCGGTTCGCCGCGATGATCCACACCGGGTACTCCGTGATGCCGCCGTACGGGCGCTTCCCGGAGCAGTACACGCTGGGCACCCGCGCGGCGTACCGGTCGAAGAGCTTCGAGATCATCCAGCGGCACGTGGACCTGGACATCGTGCCGAACACGTTCATGCGCACGCCCGGCGAGACGATCGGCGCGTTCGCGGTGGAGAGCGCGGTCGACGAGCTCGCGCACGTGATGGACCTCGACCCGGTCGAGCTGCGGCTGCGCAACCTGCCGGACCGGCACCCGCTCAGCGGCCAGCCGTTCTCGCAGCACGCGGTGCACCAGGCCTGGACCGACGGCGCGGAACGGTTCGGCTGGTCGCGGCGGCAGGCGAAGCCGGGCACGGTGCGCGACGGCGAATGGCTGACCGGCCTCGGCTGCGGCGCCGGCAGTTTCCCCTACGCCCGGATGCCCGGCGCGAACGTCCGGCTCACGCTGCGCCGCGACGGCTCGGCCGAGGTCTCCACGGCCGCGCACGAGATGGGCATGGGCACCGCCACCGTGCAGGCGCAGCACGCGGCGGACCGGCTCGGCCTGCCGCTGGAGCAGATCACGGTCACGCTCGGCGACTCCGCGCTGGTCGCGGCGCCGATCGCGGGCGGTTCCTCGCAGACCGTGTCGCTCGTGGCCGGGCTGTCGGCCGCGGCCGACGACCTCCGCGACGAACTGCTGCGCCTGGCCGGCCCGGACAGTCCGATCGCCGGGCTGAAGGCCGCCGAGGTCCGCCTCGCCGACGGGGGACTGGTCAGCGTCGCGGACCCGGCCCGGCACGACGGCTACCGGGAGATCCTGGCCCGAGCCGGCCGCGACGAGGTGACCGTGACCGCGGCCGGGAGCCCGCCGCTGGAGATGCTGAAGTACTCGATGCACAGCTCCTCCGCGATCTTCTGCGAGCTGCGGGTCAGCGCCGTCACCGGCGAGGTGCGGGTGGACCGGCTGCTGGGCTCGTTCGACTGCGGCACCATCCTCAACCCGAAGACCGCGGCCGGCCAGCTCCGCGGCGGCATGATCATGGGGCTGGGGTCGGCGCTGACCGAGGAGACGCTGTTCGACGAGCGCACCGGCCGGATCATGAACCCGTCGCTGGCCGACTACCACATTCCCGCGCACCTGGACGTGCCGCCGATCGAGGTGATGTGGACCGGCATCCCGGACCCGCGCACCCCGATGGGCGCGCGCGGCATCGGCGAGCTCGGTACGCCCGGCGTGGCCGCCGCGATCGCGAACGCGGTCTTCAACGCCACCGGCAAACGCGTCCGGGAGCTGCCGATCACGCTGGACAAGCTGCTGTGAAAGACATCGCCGCGGGCCTCGCGGCCTGGCGGGCGGCCGGGGTCCGGTTCGCGATCGCGACCGTGGTGCGGACCTGGAAGTCCGCGCCCCGGCCGCCCGGCGCGTCGATGGCCGTCTCCGAGACCGGCGAGGTGCTCGGCAGCGTCTCCGGCGGATGCGTGGAGGCCGCGGTCTACGAGCTGGCCAGGTCCGTGCTGGACACCGGCGTACCGGTGACGGAGACCTACGGCGTGGCCGACGGCGACGCGTTCGCGGTCGGGCTGACCTGCGGCGGGATCATCGAGGTGCTGGTCCAGCCGGACACGGACCTTCACGATCAGACCATTGCGGCGGTACGCCAGGGGCGCGCGACCGCGATCGCGTCGATGCTGGAACCCGGCGACGGGTTCGGCAGGCGCCTCGTCGTACCCGCTGATGCTGATCTTGAAGGTTTTGATCGTGTGGTGGCGGACCAGGCCGCAGGACTGCTGGCGGCCGGGTCCACCGGCGTGGTCGCGTTGGGCGCGGAGGGCCGGCGCGTGTTCGTGCAGTCGTTCGCGCCACCACCCCGCATGATCATTTTCGGGGCGATCGACTTCGCGGCCGCGGTCGCGAGGATCGGCCGGTTCCTCGGCCACCAGGTCACCGTCTGCGACGCCCGCCCGGTCTTCGCGACCCGGGCGCGGTTCCCGGACGCGGACGAGGTGGTGGTGCGCTGGCCGCACGAATATCTGGAGTCCACCGAGGTCGACGAGCGGACCGTGATCTGCGTGCTCACCCACGATCCGAAGTTCGACGTGCCGCTGCTGGTGGGCGCGCTGCGGTCACCGGCACGGTATGTCGGCGCGATGGGCAGCCGGGTCACCCACGACGACCGGCTGCGCCGGCTGCGCGAGGCCGGCCTGCCGGAGGAGGCGCTGGCCCGGCTCTCCTCCCCGATCGGCCTGGACCTCGGCGCCCGCACCCCGGAGGAGACCGCGGTGTCCATCGCCGCCGAGATCATCGCCGCCGAGTGGGGCGGCTCCGGCCGCCGGCTGACCGACCTGGACGTGCCGATCCACCGCTGACGGTCAGGGAGCCAGCAGGGCGGAGACGCGCGGATGGTCGGACAGATTCAGCGGCGCCGGGCACCGGCCGAACACTCCGTCGTACATGATGGGCGCGAACGCGCCGGTCATGAGGATCAGTTCGATGCGATCGCCGCAATGGTCGGTGTCCAGCCCGGTGCCGGGGTCGCGGGCGACCACGCGCCAGGCCGTGCCGTAGGCGTCACGCAGCGGGCCCTTCGGCACCGCCAGGTCGTCATTGCCGTTGAAGTCGCCGATCACGATGACCGGGCCGGCGAACGGCTCGACCAGGGTCCTGCGGATCTGCGCCGCCTGGGCCGCTCGCCAGGCGGTGCGGTCGAGGCCCTGCTCCGCGAAGTCTGCGGAGAGGTGGGTGTTCACGATCCGTACGCCGCGCCCGGCCACCCGCACCGTCGCGGCATGGAGGTGCACCTCTCCGCCACAGTTGATGCCCAGCACACAGCCGGGTTTGTCCCCGACGAGCTGCACGATGTCGGTGAGTTCCCACCGGGAGAGGAACCCGAGGCCCGGATAGGCGGCGTGGTACGGGAAGCCCGCCTTCTCCGCGAGCTGCCGGACCTGGTCGTCGCCGGCCTCCTGCACAGCGACGATGTCGAAGTCCACCAGGGCGGCACCGAGCTGGTCCAGCCGTTCGGCGAAGGTGCCGAGCCCGCCGGTGGCGGCCGTCGCCTCGGCACCGATGATGTTGAGATTGGCGACGTGGAGCGTCCCGCTCCGGAACCGCAGCACCGGCGAGGTGACCGGCGCCGACGCGTCCTCGAAGACGGCGGTGGCCACCAGTTCGCCGGCGAGCGTCCCGGTGGAGGCTTGCCCGCCGCAGATCCGCCGCTGTTCACCGGCGCCGAGGTTGAGCTGCCGGACCGCGTTGACGGACGGCGCGGTCGCCGCCGGATCCGGGCCGACGTCGACGACCTGCTCGACGATTCGTACCGGATCGGCCTGGGCGTGGCCGCAGCCCACGGAGAACCTGCCGGTCAGACGCAGGGAACGCACACCGCCGGTGCTGCTCGCCGCCGCGACCACCACCGGTTCGCCACCGGGTGGGAAGACCGACCAGCTGCCGACCGGGTTCACCGTGGCACCGAGAACCTCCAGCGTCACGTCGTGGCTGGACGGCCGGATCGGCCCGGAACACGCGGAGGACACCGCGGCGACCAGAACAGCCACCGCGAATGCTGTCGCTCGGCGGGCTTTCACACTGTCAAGCCTAGAGACGTGGTGACTGAAAGTAGTTGTCGAATCATCGACAGTGGTATGTCGACCGCGGCAGGGCTGGCCGAAATCCTGAGCGAACTGAGCCTTGCCCAACGGACCAGCGCGGCGACCTTCTGAGAATCAGGCCGGTGACCGGCACTGAGGCGGCACCCGGATCGGGTGCCGCCTCAGTGATCAGACGGTGATCGAACCGGTGGCGTAGGTGAACCACTCGTCGTAGCGGCAGTCGTGGTACGTCACCTCGGCGAACACCCTCTCCTGGCCAGTCCCCCTGTTCAGGTACATGTTGGGCTGGAAGAAGTCGGCGAAGATCCCGGGGGGATTGTCTCCGGCTACGGGAGAGCCGGGCCGGAGCGCGACGTACCCACGGAAGTTCGACGAGCTGGCGCTGCTGTCGCGCCACATGGCGGCGAACATGGCCCCGCCGTCCGGGCAGCCGAGAATGGCGTCGGCGTCGGCCTTGGACATGTAGCGATCGAAGCCGACCTGGACGTTGTAGCTGACCTCATTCGTCGGGTCGAGCCACAGGCAGGCGTTGTAGACGTTGACCTTGTAGCCGCAGAACGGCCCGATCGCGGCCGAGGCCGGTGCGGCGGTCGCGGTGAGCAGGCCGGCGGACATCAGTAGCGCGGCGACGGCACCCACGATGCGGGTACGCCGGGTGGCCACGCCGCTCACCAGGGCCGCCACGATCGTGCTTCGTACTCCAGTGCTGAGCATGTCTTCCTCTCATCGCTTTCTCGGACCCGTGCTCCTGATGCCGGGCCGGTCTGCGGTCGAGAAGATCTGTCCGGGTGTCTGTCCGGCGATGTTTGCGGACGTTCTTCGGACAGTGCGTTGTCGCATGTCGACAGAGGACGGACGATGTCCGGACGGGTTCGTGCTGGTGAGCCTGGGGGAGAGCGCGGGAGGTGTCGATGGATGGCGTCGTGGCGGATCGGGTCGATCCGGTGAAGGACTTCGCGACCCGGCTGCGTCGGTTGCAGCTGGAAGCCGGCGGCCCTTCCGTGCGTGATCTCGAAAGGTTGACGAGCAAGCTCGGCACGCCGTTCACGCGTGGCACCATTCAGGACAAGCTGACCGGACGGTCCGCGGCGACGTGGGAGTTCGTCGAGGCGTTCGTGCGGGCGTGCGCGTTGCACGCCGGTGCCGGTGAGCCGGAGCTGCGGCCGTGGCGGGCGTGGCACACGACGATGGTGCGGGACGTGGCGGCCGCCCGCGCGGGGCGCCGGCGTGCGACCGCGCTGGAGGTCTGCCCGTACCGGGGGCTCGAGGTCTTCACCGCGGAGCATGCCGAGTGGTTCTTCGGCCGTGCGGTCGCGGTGCAGCGGGTCCTGGCCGGATTGGCGACTCACCGGCGGGGAGTCCTGCTGCTGGGGCCGTCCGGGGCGGGGAAGTCCTCGCTGGTGCGCGCCGGCGTACTGCCGGCGCTGGCGGCGGGTCAGTTGCCGGGCAGCGACCGGTGGATCCCCGTGGTGACTGGTGCGGGAGACGACCTGATGGGTGCGCTCGACCGGATCGAGCTCCCCCGGACAGGCAATGACGAGGCCGGCTCCAGGCAGCGTGTTCTGCTGGTCGTCGACCAGTTGGAGGTGTTGCTGACCCCGGGTTCCGCAGGCGGGCAGGACCAGGACCGGCACGAGGTCATCGACCGGCTCGCCAGCATCGTCGGCAGGCCGGAGCTGACCGTGCTGTTGATCATGCGGGACGACTTCTACCCCCGGCTGGCGGCGATGGCTCCCGAGCTGCTGGAGGCGATAGCCGCGGGATTGGTCAACGTGCCGGCGACGTTGAGCATCCAGGACCTGCGCGACATCATCATCAGGCCGGCCGAGGCGGTCGGCGTCGAGTGCCAGGACGACCTGGCCGAGCGGATCATCGCCGATGTCCTGGCCACGGATCCCGGGGCGGTCGTCTCCCGGCAGGCTCCGGTCACGGTGCTGCCGCTGCTGGAGCTGACCCTGGAGCAGGTGTGGCAGCGGCGTAGCGAGGGTCGGCTGACACACGAGGCGTTCCAACGTACCGGTGGCGTCGCGGGAAGCCTGACCGCCTGGTGCGATGCCGTGCTGGGCCAGCTGTCGCCCGCCCGGCAGCAGGTCGCGCAGCGGCTGCTCACGGCCTTGGTGCGCCCGGCCGATGACACCCACGGCGTGCCGGCCGTCCGGCAGCAGGTGCCGCTGAGCACGTTGCGTGAGCTGGCCGCGGTTGCCGGACCGGCGGCCGCCGGCGAGCCGGGCCGGATCGTCGACGAGGTGCTCGGCGTGCTGACCGACCACCGGCTGGTGACGACCCGGACCGTACAGCAGGCAGGGCCGTCCGATGGCCAGGCTGGTGTGCCGGTCGCCGAGCTCGTCCACGACGCCCTGATCCGCGACTGGGGCGCCCTGCGCGGCTGGGTCGATCAGGATCACCGTTTCCAGGACTGGCTGCGCCGGGCCGGGGAGCAGCACGTGCTCTGGGCCGTCCGTCGCGATCCGGGGGACCTGTTGCACGGGACCGAGTTGGCGGAAGGCGTGGATTGGGCGGCGCGGCGCCGGTTGCCGGAGGCCGCCGCCGCCCTGGTAGCCGCCAGCCGGCAATATCAACGCTCGGGTGTCCGCCGGGCCCGGCGCCTGGCCACGGTCCTGGCCTCCTTGCTCGTGGTGGCGATCGCCGCCACCGGGCTGGCCCTGGGACAGCGGCAGACCGCGGTCACCGCCCGGCAGGAAGCGGTGTCACGTCAACTCGCCGCACAATCCGTTGCACTGATGGATGTCGACTTCGATCTGGCTGCCCGGCTCAGCGTGCAGGCATACCGGACCAGCCCCACCCACGAGGCGCTGAGCAGCCTGTACGCCGCCATCGCCCGCCCGCTGCGGCGCACGCTCACCGACCACACCGAGATCGTGACGTCCGTGGCGTTCAGCCCTGACGGGCGCATGCTGGTCACCGCCGGACTCGACGGCACCCGGCTACGGGACATGGACACCGGGCAGACCCGCTCCATCCCGACCGGTGCCGTGATGGCCTCGGTGTTCAGCCCGGATAGCCGTACGCTCGCCGCCGCGGGCGTCGACGGCACGGTGCAGGTGTGGGACGTGGCCACCGGTCAGGTCCGCGGCACGTTGCCCGGCAGCAGCGGCCACGTGCTGTCTGTGGTGTTCAGCCCGGACGGTCACACCCTGGTCACCTCCGGCGTCGACGGTCAGGTCCGCCTGCGGGACGTGGCCACCGGGCAGACCCGAAGCACCCTGACCGGTCACACCGGCCCCGTGTCGTCGGTGGCGTTCAGCCCGGACGGGCGCACCCTGGCCACCGCAGGAGACACCACGGCGCGGCTGTGGGATGCAGTCACCGGGCAGACCCGAAGCGTCCTGACCGGTCACACCGACTCCGTCTTGTCGGTGGCGTTCAGCCCGGACGGGCGCACCCTGGCCACCGCCGGCGACGACGGCACGGTGCGATTGTGGGATGCGGCCACCGGGCAGACCCGGACCATCCTGTCCGGCAGCGCCCAGTGGCTGGCGTTCAGCCCCGACGGGCGCACCCTGGCCGGCGGCAGCAGCCAGGCCACCACGCGACTGTGGGACACGGGCACCGGGCAACCCCGGCTCACCCTGCCCGGCGGCATGTTCTCGGCGGCGTTCAGCCCGGACGGGCACACCCTGGCCACCGGGGGCAGCACCGGTACGGTGCGGCTGTGGGAGGTGGCCGGCGAGCAGCCGCGCACCACCCTGACCGGCCACGCCGACCGGGTGAACGGGGTGGCGTTCAGCCCTGACGGGCGCACCCTGGCCACCGCCGGCAACGACGGTACGGTGCGCCTGTGGGATGCGGCGACCGGGCAGACCCGTAGCACCCTGACCGGCAGCGCGCAGGGGGTGGCGTTCAGCCCGGACGGTCACACCCTGGCCACCGCCGGCAACGACGGCACGGTGCGCCTGTGGGATGCGGCCACCGGGCAGGCCCGAAGCACCTTGACCGGACACACCAAGGCCGTGCTGACGGTGGCGTTCAGCCCCGATGGGCGCACCCTGGCCACCGGCAGCATCGATGGCTCGGTGCGGTTGTGGGACGCGGCGACCGGGCAGACCCGTAGCACTCTGGACGGTCGCGCGGCCGCGCTTGCGTTCAGCCCGGACGGGCGCACCCTGGCCACCTCCAGGATCGAAGACACGCGAATCTGGGATCCGGCCACCGGGCGAACCCGGTTCACTCTGCCCGGCCACGCGACGTCGGTGGCGTTCAGCCCGGATGGACGTGCCTTGGCCGTCGGCGGCTGGGACGGCACCGTGGGACTGTGGGACGTGGCCACGGGACGAGCCCGAAGCATCCTGACCGGCCACACCGACGGCGTGACAGCGGTGGCGTTCAGCCCGGACGGGCGCACCCTGGCCACGGGCAGCAACGACCGCACCATCCGGTTGTGGGACACGGCCACCGGGCCGACCCGCACCACCCTGACCGGCCACACCGACAGCGTGAACGCGGTGGCGTTCAGCCCCGATGGGCGCACCCTCGCCACCGCCGGCAGCGACCGCACCGTCCGGCTGTGGGCCGTCACCCTGCCCACCCCGGCCGCCGCGATCGAGCTGATCTGCCAGGCGATCGACCGGAGCCCCACCAGCCGGGACCGGGCAATGTCCCCACCACTGAATCAGCCCGGGGCAGGCGGTTGCGCCTGAGAACCCACGAACGTCGGCCAGATGTCGGTGAGTCAGATCGGGGGGCGGTGCAGGCCCTGCGGGGGGACGAATGTGGTGGCGCCGTCGACGCCGCGGCCGTGCGGGGCTGCCGGGCATCGGCAGGATCGGTGCGGTCCGGTCGAGGGCCTGGATCTGGGTTTTCTCGTCGACGCACAACACCACGGCCCGGCCGCGGCTCGTCCAGCAGCCCTTCGAGCCGGTCGGCCGCGAACCGGTTACGCCACTTCGTCACCGTCGGCGTCAGGGCCGGGGACGTACAGCGAGACCGTGGTGCCGGTGCCGAGGGTGGAGATCACGGTGACGTGGCCGCCGTGGGCCCGGACGATGGCCTGGACGATGGCCAGACCCAGGCCTGAACCTCCGTAATCACGGCTCCGGCTGGCCTCGGCGCGCCAGAAGCGGTCGAACAGCCGGGGGAGGTCGTCGGACGCGATGCCCGCGCCGTCGTCGGCGACGTCGAGGCGTACCCAGGAGTGCTCCTGGTGGATCGTCAGCCTGATCTGGGTGCCGGCCGGGTTGTGCTGCACCGCGTTGCCGACCAGGTTGCGGAGCACCTGCTGCAGCCGGGCGGTGTCTCCGGGCACCGTCGCGCCGTCCGCTGGTGCGTCCAGGGTGATGGTGAGACCGGAGTAGATCACCCGCGCGTCCTCGACGACGCTGTCCGCCAGCGCCGCGAGGTCGAGCGGCCGACGATCGAGCGGCCTGCCGGTGTCCAGCCTGGCCAGCAGCCCCAGCTCGTCGACGAGCAGCCGGATGCGGCCCACCTCGTCCTCGATCCGGGCGACGGCTGGCTCCAGGTCCGCGCCGCCGAGCCCGCCCTGCCGGTAGAGCTCCAGCCAGCCCGAGATGGTGGCAAGCGGGGTACGCAGCTCGTGTGAGGCGTCGGCGGCGAACGCCCGCGCCCGGTCCTCCGCTCGGGCCTGCGCGTCGAACGCCCGGTTGACCGCAGCCGCCAGCAGGTCGGTCTCGGCCCCGCGGTCCGAGACCGGCAGCCGCTCACCGCGCGAACCGGCGGCGATGGCGTCGGCGGCCTGCGCCATCTCGGACAGCGGTCGCAGACCGATCCGCAGTACGACGACGGCCAGCGCCATCAGCACCACCACGCCGGTCAGCCCGATCGCCGTCATCGTCCCGGCGTACCCGATGATGGTGTCCCGGTCGACGCTCGGGTCGTTCACCAGGATCAGCCGGGCGACATCGTCGGTCTCCCGGTCTTCGTAGGTCATCCGCATGCCCGGCGTGGGTACGAGCACGGCCACCACGTCGTCGCCGGTCTCGATGATCTGGCCGGCGGCGGCTGTACTCGCGAGCCGGGCCAGCTCGTACTCCCGCCCGGCGCTCGATCCGATGGCGAACAGGATGTCGCCGTCCCGGTCCTGGCCCATGATGCCCAGCGGCGGGCCGAGCATGGTCTCGAACTGGTCGGAGTTGATCGTCTGCGGGCCGGCCCCGATCAGCTCGGTGATCCGCCGTTCATCGTCGCGGAGCTTGTTCACCGAGCGCTCCGCGATGTAGTCGTTGACCAGGAACGCGGTGACGATGCCGCTGGTGGCGAGCGCCAACACGAACAGCATCAGGAACCCGGCCAGCAGTCGCCCGCGGATGCCCGCCTGCCATCGGCGCATCATCGGCGCAGCGTGTAGCCGACACCACGGACGGTCTGGATCAGCGGCTGGTGCCCCTCGTCGATCTTGCGGCGCAGGTTGGAGATGAACCGCTCGACCACGACCGAGTCGCCGCCGAAGTCGTACTGCCAGACCGACTCGAGGATCTGTGCCTTGGAGAACACCTGCCCCGGGCGGGTGATCAGCAGGCGCAGCAGCTTGAACTCGGTGGGTGACAGTTCGATCCGCAGCCCGTCGCGACGCACCTCGTGGCGTTCCGGGTCCAGGGACAGGCCGTGGAAGCTCAGGGCCGTACCGGCGGGCGCCGCCGTGCCGCGCAGGCGACGCAGCAGCGCCTCGATCCGCGCCCCGATCTCGACCACGCTGAACGGCTTGACCACGTAGTCGTCGCCGCCCAGCTGCAGTCCGCGGACCCGGTCCTCGACCGCGTCCCGCGCGGTGAGGAACAGCACCGGCACCCCGATCGATTTCGACCTCAGCATGGTGAGGAGGTCGAAACCCGTTCCGCCTGGCAGCATCACGTCCAGCACGATGATGTCCGGCAGGCTGGTCCGTACCTGCTCCAGCGCCTGCGGGATGTCGGCGGCGACGGCCACCTCGTACCCGGCGAAGCGCAGCGCGGACTCCAGCAGTCCTCGGATCCCGGGGTCGTCGTCGACCACAAGCACGTGGTCAGGGCGCTCGGTGCTGTCCATCTGACTCCTCCTGAAGGCTTTAGACGACGAGCGCGGACTCGCGAGTGGGAGCCTCGGTCCTCTCGGCGATCTCGCGGCCCTCGACGTCGACCGCCGGCACCACCCGGTCCAGCCAGCGGGGCAGCCGCCAGGCCCGGTCGCCGAGCAGTTCGAGCACCGCGGGCACCAACGTCAGCCGCACGACAAAGGCATCGACGAGTACGCCGAAGGCGAGCGCCAGCGCGATCGGCATGACATTGGGGTCGTGCGAGAAGAGGAAGCTGGCGAAGACGGTGATCATGATGACCGCGGCCGCCACGACGACCCGTCCGGCGTTGCGGCTGCCGGCCCGGATCGCCTCGTGCGCGTCGCGGTGCCGGGCGTAGTGCTCACGCATCGCCGAGACCAGGAACACCTCGTAGTCCATCGCCAGTCCGAAGAGGACGGCCATCACGATGATCGGCGCGAAGCTCGGCACCGGGCCCACCAGCGGCACGCCCAGCGGCCCGGCCAGCCAGCCCCACTGGAAGACCGCCACCATCGCCCCGAAGGCAGCACCCACCGACAGCAGGAACCCGGCGGTGGCCTTCAGCGGGATCGTCCAGGACCGGAACGCGACCAGCAGCAGAAGCAGGGACAGTCCGACCACGACGATCGTGAACGGGAGCATGGTGCCGTTGATCTGGGCCACGGCGTCCAGGCCGACCACGGTCAGTCCGGTCAGCGCGACATAGTCGCCGGTCCGGTTCGCGATCGGGATGAGTGCGGTGTCGAGGTCGCCGACCAGTGCGTTGGTGGCGCTGTCCCGGGGGCCGGTGGCAGGCACGATCTGAATCAGCGCGGCCTGCTTGTCCTCGGCGATCAGCGGGCCGTTGACCTCGGCGACGCCGGGCATCGCCGACGCCGTGTCGATGACAGAGGCCGCGGTAGCGTTCAGCTCGGCGACGGAGCCGCCCTCGACGATGACGGCCAGCGCGCCGTTGACACCGGGGCCGTACGCGTCCGCGATCAGGTCGTATACCTGCCTCGGCTCGGAGTCCTTCGACGCGGAGCCGTTGTCGTTGAGCGCCAGCTGAAGCTGCACCGTCGGGGCGGCGATGACCGCGAGGCCGAGCACCGCGGCCACGGCGACCGTGCGCGGACGCCGGATCACACCGTCTACCCACCGGGCGGCGAGCCCGACCTGTTGCGTGTCCAGCTCACGGCGGGCGGCCCGGGAGTTCGGCTTCGGCCGCAGCCGCTCACCGGCGAGTGACAGGACGGCGGGCAGCATGGTCAGCGCAAGCACGACCGCGATGGCGACCGCACCGGCCGCCGCCAGGCCCATCGAGGTGAGCATCGGCACCCCTGCGAGGGTGAGGCCGGTCAGCGCGATGATCACGGTCAGGCCTGCGAAGGTGACGGCGCTGCCCGCGGTCGCGGTCGCCATCGCCACCGACTCCCGGACCGTCGCACCCCGGGTCAGCTGCGCCCGGTGCCGAGACACGATGAGCAGTGCGTAGTCGATGCCGACTGCGAGACCGAGCATGATCGCCAGGGTGAGCGCGTTCTGCGACACGTCGAACACGTTGGCGGCCAGCAGGGTGCCGGCGGCAGTGCCGCCCACGCCGAGCGCCGCGGTCAGCATGGGGATGCCGGCGGCCAGCACAGAGCCGAACGTGACCAGCAGGACCAGCAGCGCCACGCCGAGGCCGATCGTCTCCGGGGTACCGAACGGCTCGAGCTCCTCCTCGAAGGCGTCGCCGCCGAACAGCACCCGCCCGCCGTCGCCGCCGAACCGCTGGTCGTAGGTGTCGCCGGCGGCCCGTACCGCCTCCTGTAGTTCCGGCTCGACCTCGGTGCCGGTCGGCAGGTCGAACCCGATGGACGCGACCGCGATCCGGCCGTCACCGGAGACGTCCTGCAGCGGGTCGCCCACCTCGGCGACCGGGTCGACGCCGTGCAGCTCCTCCAGCACGGTCCGCATCTGCTGGACTACCGCCTCGTCCGTGATCTGCGCGCCGTTGGGTGCGACGAACAGCACGGTGCCCTCAACGCCGGCGGCGCCGGGATAGTGCCGGTTCAGCTTCTGCAGCGCGGCTTCCGCCGGGGACCCAGGAATTGAGTGGCCGGGCGCGAACGAGCCGGCGAATCCGATCATCAGGCCGAGCCCGGTGGCCAGCACGGCCAGCGACGCCCCCAGAACGATAAGTCGGCGACGGGCCGCGAGGGCCCCGATTCGATACAACAGTGCAGCCACCGGAGTGCCTTTCAGACAGGACTTCTAGGACCTGCTCAGCCTCGCTTCAGACCTTGACGGCGAGCCCCCGTCGTCCTTGACGGCTTCTTGAGGGTTGGAGAGCTTCGCCAAGTTCTCCAGAGCCGGTGCCGACCGGGTACGAACGGTGTGGAGCGCCTCGGCCACCCCCGGTTCCGCGACGTGTGCCCGGATGCCGGACGCGATATTCAGCCGGGAGTGCTGGACCCAGCGCTGGACATCGGGGGCCTGGAGCCACCGGGTATGCGCGAGCATCGTGTCGCGCCGGGAGCGGATCCAGTCGTCGGCCGTGATCGGGTACCGGCTCGGAGGGCTGAGCGTGTTCTTCTCGGCCGTGTCCTCACGGGTGGACTCGATGTACCCGATCAGCGCCGCGTTGAACGACAGGCTGGACGCCTGGACGGGCTGGATCGTGATCCGGCCCGCCTCGAAGACCGGCCGCGGGTCCGGCGTCGCCAGCGCGGAGGCTGTGCAGTCGATATGGAGCGGTCGGCCGTGGACACGGACCTCGCGGTCGTCGAGGACGATCCGGTCCCGGGCGATGCGCCGGACGCGTCCGCGGACCACCCGGGTGATCCGGCGCAGCATCTCGATCTCGGGCACGCTCACGGTCGCGCCGCGGAACACGGCCGGCTCATACCCCGGGTCGAGGCGGGTGAGATGTCCGCAGCTCTCCAGCCGCGCGAAGAGGTCGGCGGCGGAGGTCGCGTCCGCGGACGCCTCGACGCTCGCCGCGTACGAGATGAGATAGGAGCCGACCTGGTCCCTGGCCTGCACCGTCTCTCGCGGCATGATCCAGGGGTCGCGCGGCCGGACCCACGTGATCACGTCCGGGTCGACGCCGTGGCCGAGCAGCCACAGGCAGGCGTCCATCGCGGTCTTGCCGCCGCCGAGTACGACATAGCCGTTCGCCGTGCCGTCCGCGTGTACCAAGTCGTTGATCGGAATGCACCGTGCGTCATCGTCGACGGCGAACGAGCGGCGGTGAGTGGCGGGGATCGCGCCCTCTGCGTACCGTGCGTCGACGATGCTCCGCCGGACCGTCACCTCACGCACGGTGCTGGTCAGCCGTGACACCACGGAGACCCGCTCACCGTCGACCCGGCAGTCCGACATCGGTGCGAAGGTCACCTGCCCGGAGGGCAGGAAGTGCTCCTCCATCACCGCCTGGAAGTAGCCAAGAACCTCGAGCCCGGTCGCGCGCTCGTACATGCCGGTCTCGTCGATCCGGTCGGCGCCCAGGTTCCGCGAGCCGACGCCGTAGTAGGCCGACGGCTGGTGCAGCCGGACGAAGGGGTAGGTGTCGTTCCAGTGGCCGCCGGACGCGTGCCGCCGGTCGACGATCAGCACCGAGTGGTCCGTGCCGCCTATCAGTGCGTCGGTGAACGCCATCCCCGACGCCCCCGCGCCGATGACCAGGTAGTCGACCTCTGCCGGCGAGTGACTCATCCGTAACTCCTCTGACGGTAGCGGCCGGTATCCCAGCACAATACTCACACTGTCCAGATTCAGGGTCGGGCGCACCCCGAGAGGTACGGATCGGAGCTCGGTTGGTGCGGACGCCGCACCCACGCCTGCAACGGCTCACGCTCGTCGCGGGTAGGCACGATGGGCACGGCTATCGGAGAGGGCCCCGGCCCATGAGCTCGGGCTCCATGGCCGCACCTGTCTACCGGACGGCCCGTCACCCGGCGGGTGTCCGGATCAGACTGAAACGCTCCTTTAACACCTCGACTGGTCCACTGGTCGCGACTCAACCAGGAATGGAGCATTCGATGAGGTATCGGTCCGCGGTGCTGGGCGCCGCGACGGCTCTGGCTCTGGTCGCGGGGCAGGGGTTGGCGGGCGCGGCCGGCGGGGATCCGCTCGAAAGGTTCTACGGTCAGGCGGTCGACTGGCAGGAGTGCCAGGACCCGGTGCTGCCGGAGCCTCCCGAAGGCGGAATCATCATCGATCCGTGGGCCGGGCTGTGGCACCTGATGGACTGTGCCCTGGTGACGGTGCCGGTGAACTACCGCGATCCGGCCGGTGGCACGTTCCGGATCGAGGTCAGCCGGCTCAGGGCGACCGACCCGGCCCGGCGCAGAGGCGTGCTGCTCCTCAATCCCGGCGGTCCGGGCGGTGGCGGACTCAGCATGCCGCTGGGCGCACGCGAGATGGAGATCGCGAAGCACTTCGACCTGATCGGCTTCCAGCCGCGCGGAGTCGGTGACGCCTCGGCCCTCACCTGTGAGGTGGTGACCGACACCCGGCCACACACCAGCCGCCCTACCGATGAGCAGTTCGCGCTCTACACCGCGTACGCCCGCGCCCGAGAGGACGCGTGTCAGCGGGCCGGCGGGGCGAACCGGCCGTACATCAACAGCGCCAACACCGCCCGCGACATGGACGTCATCCGCGCGATCCTCGGCGAAAGGAAGATCAACTACCTGGGTTATTCGTACGGCACCTATCTCGGCGCGGTCTACGGCAGCCTGTTCCCCGCGCGCCTGCACCGCAGCGTGCTGGACTCCTCGGTCCACCCCGGCTGGTTGTGGCGGGAGCAAGGTCTCCAGCAGTCGGTGGGCGTCCGGTTCAACGTCGATGAGTGGGCCGCCTGGGCCGGCGACCGTGACGCCACCTACCACCTCGGCGCGAGCCGGGAGGAGGTGCTGGAGGCCACGGAGGCCCTGGCCGCGCGGCTGGCCGACCACGCCGTGCCGCTGACCATCGACCGGCCGGAGGGCTGGCCGGCGTACTGGCCGAGGCAGATCGACCGCAGTGAGCTGGACAGGTTCCTCGCGGTGAGCGCGCAGACCCGGCCGATCTGGGACGTGATAGCCGAAGTGATCGGGGAGCTGCGCCGGGCTGCCGAGGACGGTTCCGCGCTCTCCGCCGACGCCGGTGCGGCCGTCGGCGCGCTCCGTGAGCCGCCGCAGGTCGACAGCGGAGTGTACGAGACCGTCACCTGCGAGGCGGACTGGCCGGCCGACCTGGACACGTATTACCGGGACATGCGCAGTTACCGGGATCGTTACCCGTACTGGGACTTCAACGGCAGTGGTGTGGTCGGCGCCGCGCCGACCACCTGCACCTTCCGCTCGTTCACCCCGCCGGAGCCGCTGGTTCCCCTGGCACGGCACGGATATCCGGCCGGCCTCGTGATCCAGGCGGACGGCGACCCGGCCACCCAGTACCGGGGCGGCCCCGCGATGGCCGCGGCCCTCGACGACCGGCTGATCACAGTCCGCGACAGCGGCGAGCACGGGCACTTCGGCGCCAACGCCTGTGTCGACGCTGCCGTCAACGCCTACCTGATCAACGGCGTCCTGCCGAGCCCGGGAGCGGAGTGTGCCGCCGCGCCGCGCCCGGATGTACCCGCCGGCGTGTCGGCTGACATGTCTGCCGACGCGGCACCGGGTGTGACCAAGGAACAGCGTGTCCGGGCCGGCACCGAGCGGCGTTCCATCTGGCAGCCGCCGCGAGCCTGATGATCGTCCATCCGCACCGCCGACCGCCGCCGTACCGCGGCGGCGGCCGGCGGACCGCTGGTCACGAAACGGGTCAACGTCTGCTCGTGCCACCCGGCACGCCCCGAACGTGTCGCTGCCGGGCGGCGTCTCCGCTGTATGGCCGCTTCCGTACCGATCGTTGACTCGACCCATGAGATCGAACCGCGACTGGGTACGCGGGCGCTCGCTGACGCGGCTCTGGCCGAAGCCGGACAGCGCCCCGGCGTGTGGTGGGTCGGCGAGGACACTGCCGCCGACGGGGCCACGGCGTCGCGGCTGTGGTCGGTGCCGGGACCGCGGCGGTCACGGTGTTCGCGCCCCGCCGGAGAGCGTGCGGACCGCGGCGGCGGTGGTGCGGCGGGCGGTGGCGGCGAGGCTGGCGATCGCGTCGTCGGGGGCGAGGCCGCACAGGTCGGTCAGCGTGAAGACGGACTCGGCGCTGATGACGAGCGCGAGGTCGCGTACCAGCTGATCGATCTCCGGATGCCTGGCGAGACCGGACGTGGCGATCCACGGTGCCAGCGCGTGCTCGATCAGCGCGAAGCGCTGCGCGGGGCGGGTCTTGGCGATCGCGGGCTTGGCGATCGCGGACGCGACGACCGCGCGGACCGCGCCCTGCCGGCGGATCACCGACCGGCCGAGGATCTCGGCGGCGTGCCCGATGCGCGTGACCGGGTCGTCGTCGCCGTCCGTGGCGGCGCGCAGCAGCGCGACCTGGTCCTCGACCGCGACGGCCGCGCGCAGCAGCGAGACCAGGTCGGGGAAGTAGCGGTAGGCGGTCGCCTCGGAGACGCGCGCCGCGGCCGCGATCGCCGGCATCGTGATCTCCGTGCCGGCGTCGGTGAGCTCGCGGGCGGCCGTGATGATCGCCGACCGGGTGCGTTCCATCTGATTCGTGCGCGCGGCCATGAGCACACTATATCGCGAAGAGAGTTCAGTATCTTCGTGAGAGTCGACTCGCATGAAGGTGTATGGTTCCGCTGTCGGAGATCACCGGACAGGGGAGGCAGCATGCACAAGGTGTCGGTCGTCGGGCCGGACGACGGCGAGCTCATCGTCAACGGGCCGTCGCGGATCCGGATCCTGGAGGACGGCAGCAGCACGAACCACCGGCTCGGCATCGGCGAGATCACGGTGCCGCCGCACACGCCCGGCCCGCCGCAGCACCGCCACGCGCAGCACGACGAGGGCTTCTACGTGCTGTCCGGCAGCGTGCGGTTCACGGTCGGGGAGGACGAGCACGACGCGCCCGCGGGCACCTGGGTGATGGTCCCGCCCGGCGCGCCGCACACGTTCGCGAACGTGACCGGCGAGCCCGCGGTCATGCTGAACACGTTCACACCCGATCAGTACGTGCAGTACTTCCGCGACCTGGCCGACATGGTGGCGTCCGGCCGGCAGCTGACCCACGACTCGGTCACGACGGTCTGGACGAAGTACGGCACCGAGCCGTCCACCGAGTACGCGCCGTAGTCGCGCTGCGCGAGGCGACAGCTCAGGGCTCCGGCGGGCCGACGCCGATCTTCCGGTCGCGTCGACCCGCCGAGGTGCGCCAGCCGTGGCGATCTGGGTGCGACAGACGGTCGGGCTTCCACAGCGGAGCCGGTCCGAGTCATCGCTGCCGACCACGTGCACGATCGCCCAGGGCCGGTGGCGGTCGCCTGCCCACACCCGCCGCGCCATGGCCAGGACTTGTACGCGCCCGGCCCGGCTCGGGCGTCAGAGGATGATCGGTGAAGCTGAACGGCACGTTCAGGCGGCACGAACGAGGGCGGGTCGCACAGCGGCCGTAGGCACCCGGCGGCCGGTGTCAGCCGCCGGCCGCAACACGCCTTACGCCCACATGTCGTGGGTGATCTCGGCGAGCTGGACGGATCTCGCCGTGGGGCGGCCGTCAAATACTGCCTCCTCCACCGTGCCCTCGAATCAGGCCTAGAACCGCGCAACCTCTTGCGCGGCTTCGAGAATGCGGTCATTCGCGCCGGTTCTTTCGTGTTCCCGCGTCCGCTGTGCGTGTGCGCGTCGGCTGACGGCGATTGAACTGCCGATCGGCTACTCGATGGGACACACTTGGCGCACAGCTGCGGCACGCGTCGTGGACCGCGCGGGGGAGAAGCGATGAGCCCGAGCCGTAGCGGGCGAGGCAAGCCGATCAGCCAGCAGAGGTGGCCCGCTCCAGGCCCGTGGGTGTGCCGCCGCTGTCGAGGATCCCGGCGGCGGCACATCACCGGTCGGCGTGCGCGTCGGCCGGACGGAGGGCCAGAGCAGAGGGGCCGGCGTGCGCTTGTCGTCACCGCGCACCGACCCCGACGGGCGGGGGATTCTGACGTGGTGGTCACCCACAGGGCCTCATACTTCATCCGCAGCGACACCGCGCTCAACCCGTGCGGCGTCGACTGATGACGGCCGGTCCCGCAAGTGTTGTTCATGATCCCGCTGCGGCGCGCGCTGGTCACGGACGCGACCGAGCTGCCGTACTCGGAGAGCGCGGCCGCCGCCAAGATCTCCCGCGCCGGCGAGCGAGCCCTCCGGTAGCCTGCTGCCCGCCGCGGCCGTGGTCGCCTGCGGCGCCGTGTGGAAGGTGCTGATCGGCGTCGTCCAGGTCATCATGGGTGTACGGTCGAGGGCGCCGCCCGCGTCGCCGTCACCGGCCTGTCGCTGGCACTGGTCGGCGTCGGGCTCATCGTCGGCCTGGAACTCTCCGCGCTGATGGTCGCCGGCGGCCTTCTCGGCGCCGTGCCGCGCCGCACGGCCACCCGGTGGGGGAGCGACGCGGCCGAGGCGGCCCAGGGCCGGGCCGTGCTGCTCTGCGCCGGGCTGATCACCGGGGAGGTGCTGATCGGTGTCTGCCTCGCGGCATTCCTCCTCGCGATCGCCGGGAACTTCTGGTTCTCCGCCACGCCCAGGTCCGTCAGGTGCGGCGTGGCCGCGACGCACCCGCTGACATCACTCACACGAGTACGGACGGTCCTGCTCGCCGGTGCGCTTGATGGCTTCGAGGTTGTCGAGGTCCCATCCGTAGGCGGGTGCGGGCTCGGACAGGACCCCGATGGTGCGGTACGGCTCCTCGGCGGTGCCGAGACGAGTCACGCGCTGCTCACCACGGACGACGGAGACGACGTCGAGACCCCATTCGTAGGTGCCGGCGCAGGCCTCGGCCCAGATCTCCACCATGGCCGGGTCGTCGCGGGTGACGTGGAACGTCGTGCCGAGCTCACCGCCGGCCGGGGGCGGCTCCTCGGTATCACGCATCTCCTCGGGACCCTGCAGACCCATGTCCTCCATCGAGGGTTCGTCGAGATCGAGGCGGAAGACGCGGTTGTACGAGTCGCCGCAGCCGCCTTCCGGGCTCCAGATCCACATCGGCTGGGTGTTCGTGCGCCGGAAGATGACCGGCCGCAGGTTGACGATCTCCACGGTCGAGTCGTCGGTGACGGTGAGGCTGAAGCGCAGGAACCCGCGCCCGAAGACCGCGCCGCCCTCCTGGGCCAGCCGGATCCGGAGGTCTTCGCCGCGGACCAGTCGTACCGTGCGCGGGTCCGGGCCGTCAGAGAAGACCGCGACCGCGGTCGCCGGGTCGCAGCCGTGCGCGGTCGGCCAGGTCGCGTTGACCGCGAGCGGGTTCAGCGGCGCGGACGGACTGGGCTCGGCCTGCTCGATCCGGCAGTTGACGCAGTTGTTGCTGCCGTCGTGGATGCCGACGTTGCCGCTGCCGCTCTGCTGGAACGACGGCTGAGGCTCGCCGGCCTGGCGCTGGGCGTAGAGCACGGTCAGCCCGACGGCGAGGACCCCGGCGATCGCGCCGATGCCCTGCAGCCAGCGCGAACGCAGCAGGCGGCCGACGGGGTGCGCGGGTGCTGTTGGCTGGCCCATGCCGCATCATTCTTCGAGCCCGCGACGCGGCATGCATCGCTCGTCCGGTCGCGCTCGCGTCGACAGTGGAGCGGACCTGACGGCTGATCGTGGACGTGGGGCACCCGAACGGCGGGCCCCGGCGGCGCCTCCGCACCTCGCTGAACCGGGCCGGGACCCGCGCCGGGTGCATTCCGAGGCTAGGCCTGGCCTCCGGAAGAACGCGGGACCGGTTCTTCCGTCAGCGCCGTTCTCCGGGCATCTCGGCATCGCTGTAGATCCCGGCGCTGATGTCCTCGATGAGGGCGGGGCCGGTGGGCCGCCAGCCGAGACGGGACCTGGTCAGCGCGCTCGACGTCGGGCTGTCCAGCCCGGCCAGCGGCGCCAGCAGGCCGAAATGGTCCGTCGCCCTGCTCTCCGTGGGCAGCCCCAGACGTGTGGCGATCGCGGCGGCGATGTCCCGGAACGCGATGCCCTCCTCCGCGACCGCGTGCAGCGCGGATCCGGCCGGTGCGGATTCCACCACGAGCCGGAAGAGCCGGGCCGCGTCGTGGCGGTGGACGGCGGGCCACCGGTTGGCGCCGTCGCCGACGAACGCGGACACGCCGGTCCGGCGCGCGAGGCCGGCGAGCAGGGCGACGAGCCCGCGGGTGTCGCCGTCGCCGTGGACGGTCGGCGCGAGGCGTACCGGCGTAGATCACCGCGTCCGCGGCCGCCCGGCACCGTGGTGATCGCCGCGCACGGCGACGTCGGTGTCGATGACGCGGTCGAGCTGAGACAGACCCTGGTCCACGTGGTTCGTAAGACCCGCCCGCTGCGGCTGGAGGTGGCGCTCGCCGACGTCGGCGCCATCGACTCGATCAACATCGGCACCCTCGCCGCCGTGTGCGCGCTCGCGGACGTGCATCACGTCGCGGTCTTCCACACCAACCCGTCCGGCCCGCTCGCGTTGCTGCTGACCACGGCCGGCGTACCCACGCACCGCATCCACCCGTAGGACCGCACCGCTCACGTGGTGGCGAGGACCATCGCCAGCCGCCCGGTGCGGGCTTTCTTCGCCTCGTACATGGCGGCGTCGGCGCGGGCGATCAGCGCCTCCGCCGGCATCGCGCCGGCGGGCGTCCAGGCGACGCCGATGCTGGCCGCCGGGCGCAGCACCTCGCCGCCGGCCTCCAGCGTGGCATCCTCGAGCGCGGCGACCAGGTTCTCGGCGATCAGGCGGGCGCGGTCCGAGCCGGCGACGGGGGCGCAGACGACCACGAACTCGTCGCCGCCGAACCGGCCGACGACATCGGTCTCCCGCACGGACCGGCGCAGCCGCTCGGCCACGAACGCGAGCAGGCGATCACCGGTGGCATGGCCGAGACGGTCGTTGACGTCCTTGAACGAGTTGAGGTCGATGAACATCACCGCGACCCCGGAGCCGGCCTGCCGGTGCAAGGACTCCTGCAGCGCGGCGAGCGTCGACGCCCGGTTGAGGCAGGCGGTCAGCGGGTCGTAGGTCGCCTGATGCATGAGCTCCTCGCGCAGCCGGGAGTCCTCGGTGATGTCGCTGAGGCAGATGATCGCGCCGGTGACCACGCCGGCGTCGGTGGTGAGCGCGCGCAGGCGGGCACTGATCCGGCGCAGGCCGGCGGTCGTGTGCCGGTAGCCGTACTCGATGTCCCGGTCGCCGTCGCCGGCCAGCACCGCGGTGATCGCATCGTCGACGACGTCCTGGTCCGCGGGCAGCGTGTGAGCGAGGTGGGTGTCGGCGAGCAGGTCGCCGACCCGGGCGCCGCCGGTCTCGGTGACCCGCTGGTTCTGGTAGACGATCCGCCGGTCGGCGTCGATCTGCAGGACCCCCAGCGGCAGGCTCTCGGTCAGCCGGCGCAGCAGTTGCTCGTTGGCGCGCAACGCCTCGTGCGCGGCCATCTCGTCGGAGATGTCCAGCATCTCGGCGAGGACGTGCGGCCGGTCCGGGTCGTCGAGGTGGCGGTAGTTGGTGATCTCGAACCACACCACCGTGACGTCGCGGTGCAGGTGCCGCAGCCGCACCCGCCGGGCCGCACCCGACGGCGCGGACATCAGGTCGAGCCAGCTCGCGATCGCCCGGTCGCGGTCGTCGGGATGGACCAGGTCCAGTGACCGGGTCTCCAGCAGTTCCGCGGGCGTCCAGCCCAGCAACATTTCGATGCCGGGGTCGGCTGCCACGATCCGGGCCGTGGCGTCCTTCCGTACCGTGATCATTCTGGGTGTGATCGGCTTGTGGTCGAGCATGGCCGTGCCGATGTCGCCGCGCATGCCGGTGACGAACCCGAGATAGACCCCGTGACGGTGGGTCACGTCGACGAAGGTCAGGGTGACCTGCTGGTCGGGGGAGCTGAGCGGATGCACCTGGCAGCTCGCCGCGCCCTCGGACAGCATCCGGTACCAGGCGGTCGTCACCGTCTGCTGCTCGCCGCGGACCACCAGGTCGAGCGCGGAACGAGCACCCTCGACCACCCGGTGCCCGGCCAGCTCGACCGAGTTCGGCATCGGCACCAACAGCCCGTTCTCCCCGAACGCGAAGAAGTAGCCGTCCGGGTGTTCGGCCAGCGCATCGGCCAGCACCGTGTCGCGCGCGGACTCGGCCGTTCCCGTCTCGTGAGCCACGTCGTGCCTATCGGCACGCCGCAGACCAATCCAAGGCTTCCGGGGGTACGGTCAGCGCGCTCGAAGTCCGGGCGGACTCCGAGGATCCCGACGAGCGCCCGGTGCCGACATGCAGCGTCCTCGGGCCGGCGGCGTTCACGATCGGAGCCCGGCACGAACACGCAGTACCGGCTGGACGGGCCGGCGGCCCGGTGGTATCCGGGCACGCCGTATCCCATGCACGTGCGGTGGAACGCCGGCACCACGGTCCGCCTCGACGGGAACCTGAAGGTGGTCGGATTCACCGGTTACCCGGACTGACCGCGCGCACCGACGGGCCACTCCGCTTTCCGGGCGGCTTCGGGAGGGATTCGACGCTGATCTCATCACCGTCGACGGCAACCCACTGGATGACGTGTCACCGCTCGCGGGTCCCGGCTACGTCACCGGTGTCTGGCGTGGTGGCCGGAGGGTGAAGGGTCAGCCCGCGGCCGGGGTTGTCGTTCCGGCCGTTGCGGGCGTGCTGAGACTGATGGCGGACGGATTGGGCACGGTCGAGAGATCCGTGCCCCATCCGGTATTTCCGGGCACCGGTGCTACCCGTACTGATCCGACTCGTCCGGTGGGCTGCTGATGTGTGTCTACGGTCTGCGGAATGTGCGGCAACCGGGAGGCGATGGGATGAGAGCGCTGCGTGGGCTCGTAGTGGTGACGACGCTGGCGGCTGTGCTGGTGATGAATGTGTCGGCGCAGAGCAGCGCCGCAACCGACCCGGTGATCACGGTGCGGACGGCGGTGGCCGTGGGCGCGGTGCCGGCCGACTTCCTGGGCGCCAACCACCGATACCCTCTCGACGGGTACGGCGTGTGGGACACCGCCGGTGACCGGCCCGATCCGGGCGCGGTGGCCAGGACGAGGGCGGCGGGTGTGCGGATGCTGCGCTGGCCCGGCGGCACGGTGGCGAACACGACGCTGTGGAAGGGCACGATCGGCGACAGCCGGGTCTGCCAGCGCGACGGCCGGGTCCAGGATCTCGGCGATGCGGCGAACCCGGCGGACGACGTGCTGATCGGGCAGTACCCGGCGTACGGGCTGGTCGAGCACCTGCGTTTCGCGGCCGCGGTCGGCGCGCAGACACAGATCATGGTGCCGATGGCGATCGGGACCGCCACCGACGCGGCCGACCTGGTCGAATATCTGAACACGCCGGCCGGGGACGGGATCAACCCGAACGGTGGCGTCGACTGGGCGGAGCTGCGACCGGACGACCACCCGCAGCCGTACGGCATCACCCGGTGGGAGCTGGGCAACGAGAACTACCACGCCGGCCAGCGGTACTGGATGTCGCAGGACACCGACGAGGCGCTGCGGCAGTACATCACGGGCGGCAGCCGGCGGATCGAGAACGAGAGGCTGGGGAAGCTGTGTGGCGCGGCCACCGGGCCGGTCGCCAGTGACGGCACCGCGCACCAGGTCTTCGACCTCAACTATCCGACCGCCGACCCGGGCGACTTCGTGCTGCGGGCCGGCGGAACGACCTGGACCCGGGTCGGCTCGCTGGACGGCGCGTCCGCGTCCGCGACCGTGTTCGTGCTGAACGAGTTCCGGGGCACGGTGACGTTCGGTGACGGCACGCACGGGGCGATCCCGCCGAAGGGCACGAGCCTGGTGGCGTCCTACACCTCCACCCACAAGGGGTATGTGGAGTTCCGGGCCGCGATGCGCGCGGTCGACCCCGGCCTCGAGGTGTGCGCGTCCTGGGGGCGGGCGACGTTCGCGCCCGCGTTCGAGCGGCTGAAGGGGAACGCGATCCCGGCCGGGAGCAGCTTCGACTGCCTGACCACGCACCCGTACACGCACTTCAGCGGCGGTGGCATGGCCGACTGGGACTCGATCGGGGAGGCGCACGACTGGCAGATGATCGGCGCGGCCGACGCGGTGCGGAAGTTCGAGGCCATCCGCGCGTCGGCCGGTGGGAAGAGCGTGGCGATCTCCGAGTCCGGCGCGCTGTGGGGGCCGGACGGCGGTGGCGCGTATCCGCAGTACACGTTCGCGATGACGCACGCGCTGTACCTGGCGTCGCAGTGGATCGACTGGCTGGAGCTGGGCGTGCCGTGGGTGCAGGCCAACGACCTGAGCAGCGAGGGCATGTATACGCTGCTCGGCCGCAGCGGCACCGTGGTCTCCGCCGAGGCCCGGGTGCGGGAGGCGGTCACGCCGGTCTTCGCCCCGGGCGGCCGGCGGCTGGCGAACTCCGTCGCCGGCAATCCGAGACGGTCCACGGACCGGCCGGAGATGTGCGACGGCGCGGGCACACCCCAGGACCTGTGTGCCGCCGGGTACGACAAGCTGGCCGTGACCGCGGTCCGGGCCGCGGACGGCACCGTGCACGTGATGGTGGTCAACCGGTCGCCGCTGCCCGCCGAGACCATCCATGCCCGGATCGCGCTCGACGGCTTCACCACGGACGGGCACGCGGCTGTCCGGCAGGTCGCGCCGCCCCGCTTCGACAGCGCCAACACCGCCGCCGCACCGGACGCGGTCACGCTGCACACCTTCTGCCGTGCGGTCGCGGCCCACGGTCTCGACGTCGACCTGCCGGCCCACTCGGTGACCGTCTTCTCGATGAGCCCGGACGGAGGCCCTGTGACCTGCTGATCCGTACCGCTGAAGGTGCTGTGAAGGTTTGCTTGAGAGCCGCTCCGGAGACTGAAGGCGTGGATCAGGTGCAGGTGTCCGTGTACGCCACGGACGCGGTCAGCCACGCCGGGCTCGTCGCCCTGCTGGCACAACGACCGGAGGTAACCGTTCTCGCTCCGGACGAGCGGGCCAGAACCGAGGTGCTGGTCGTGCAGGTGGACCGGCTCAACCCGCGCACGATCACGCTGCTGCGCACGTTCGCGGACGAGATCGGCGCGCCGGTCGTGCTGATCACCGGCGGGATCACCGAGACGGAGCTGCTCACCGCGGTCTCCTGCCGGGTGGTGGCGGTGCTGCCGCGGCACACGGTCGCGTCGGACAAACTGGTCGGCGGCGTGCTCACCGCACACGCGGGCGGCGGCGTGATGTCGCCGCCGCTCGTCGGTGAGCTGCTCAAACACATCGAGCGGGTGCAGCGGGAGGTGCTGTGGCCGCACGGGCTGAGCGCGTCCGGGCTGCTGCCACGCGAGGTCGACGTGCTGAAGCTGATGGCCGACGGGCTGGACACGGTCGAGATCGCGGAGAAGCTGGCCTACTCCGAGCGGTCGGTCAAGAACATCATCTACGGGCTCACGCAGCGTCTGGGGCTGCGCAACCGCCCGCACGCGGTCGCGTACGCGCTGCGTGCCGGCATCATCTGACCGAAGGGACTCTCCTGTGCGTGCACGTATGGTGCCGGCCGTGGTGGCGGCGCTGATGCTGACCGGCTGCGGCCAGGTCTCGGTGGGCCCGCCGGCCGCGGAGTCGTCGCGCGGTGCGTCACCGGCCGAGGCCGGAACCGAGGCCGGGGCCGAAGCCGGGACCGAGGCCGGAGCCGGTGCGGGCTCGCTGGCGCAGGCCGGGACGAACATCGTGTTCGTGCTGGCCGACGACCTGTCGATGGACCTGCTGCAGTACATGCCGAACGTGCGGAAGCTGGCGGAGGACGGCACGTCGTTCTCGAACTACGTGGTGACGGACTCACTCTGCTGCCCGTCCAGATCATCCATATTAACCGGCAAATTTCCGCATAACACGGGAGTGTTCACGAACACGGCGCCGGACGGCGGGTTCGGGGTGTTCAAGGACCGCGGCAACGAGCGGTCGACCTTCGCCACGTCGCTGCAGAAGGCCGGCTACCGCACCGCCATGCTGGGCAAGTACATGAACGGCTACCAGCCCGCCGGTGGGTACGTCCCGCCGGGCTGGAACGAGTGGGCCGTCGCCGGCAACGCCTACGGGCAGTACGACTACAAGCTCAACGAGAACGGCACCGCCAGGGACTACGGTGACACGCCCGCGGACTATCTCACCGGCGTGCTCTCCAGGAAGGCCTCCGCGTTCGTCGAGGCCCAGGCCGCGGCGGGCCGGCCGTTCCTGATCGAGGTCGCCCCGTTCTCGCCGCACGCGCCGTACACGCCGGCGCCACAGGACGAGGACGCGTTCCCGGGGCTGACCGCACCGCGCGGCGCGACCTACGACACGCTGCCGGAGAACCCGCCGCCGTGGCTGGAGGGCCGGACCCGGCTCGGCGACGGCGAGATCAAGAAGATCGACGAGGCGTACCGCAAGCGTGCCCAGGCCGTGCAGTCGGTGGACCGGATGGTCGGCGCGCTGCGGCAGACGCTCACCGACGCGGGCGTGGCGGATCGGACCGTGGTCGTGTTCAGCTCCGACAACGGCTACCACCTCGGCGACTACCGGCTGACCGCGGGCAAGCAGACCGCGTTCGAGACCGACGTGCACGTGCCGCTGATCGTGGCCGGCCCCGGCGTCCGGCGCGGCGCCACCGTGGACCGCACGGCGGAGAACATCGACCTGCGACCCACGTTCGAGCAGATCGCCGGCGTGCCGGCATCCGCGGACACGGACGGGCGCAGCCTGGTGCCGCTGCTGCGGAACGGCACCACGGACGACTGGCGCAACCTCGCGCTGATCGAGCACCACCGCCCGGCCGCCGACCCGGACGATCCCGACGCGCAGACGCCCGCGGCCGGGATCCCGCCGTCGTACGCGGCACTGCGCGCGCCGAACTACACGTTCGTGCTGTACGAGGGCGGCGCGATGGAGTTCTACGACCGGGTCGCCGATCCCGCGCAGCTGCACAACAGGATCAAGACGATGAGCGAGGACCAGAGGCGGAAACTCAAGGCCTCGCTGGCCGCGCTGGTCGCCTGCGCGGGCACCGAGGCGTGCTGGGCAGCGGGCAAGGCGTGACGGGGAACATGATCGTGAGCAGCACGGTGTGGGAGCAGATCCGGGGCCGGATCGAGGGCGGCGACGCGACCGGGCTCGCCACGCTGATCGCGGGCCTCGGCGTCCGGGACCTGGCCGAGCTGACCGCGCACCTCGACGGGTACCGTCCGCCGTACCAGCCGATCGCACCGGTGCCGGAGCTGCGGTACACCGGCCGCCGATGCGCGTGCGGGCAGGCGGACGAGGGCGTGTGCGAGTACCGCCGCCGGCACGAGGAGGCGTCCGGCGCTGCCGCCGTGGTCAACGACGCCCGGACGAGCGCCGCGCTGCTCGCCGTGGTCGCCTGCGCACCGTCGGCCGACGACGCGGTCCGGCTGCTGCACCGGCCCGCGGACCTGCCGGGCTTTCAGTCCGCGCTGCCCGGTATCGTGCCCGGCCTGCGGCGGGCGCGCGGCAACGCCTGGTGCGCGGCGCTCGCCCGTGCGCTGGAACGCCGCACCCGCCCGCGGACCCAGACCGTGCCGTGGGCGTTCACCGAGGCGCTGCTCCGGGCGACCGGCGCGGGAGCACCGGGCACGCCCGCGGCGGTGGCCCAGTTCGTCCGGGCGGAGCGGGACACGCCCATCGGCGAGGATCCCTGGTGCGACGACGTGCTGCCGAAACTGTTCGACGACGACGTGGTGGCGGACGCGTTCGCCTCCTCGCGGTGGCCGGCCGCGCTGCCCGGACTGGCCGCGACCGGCCGGGTCGACCGGGCATGGCTGATCGCGCGCTGCCTGCTGCGGCTCGAGGCCGGCGGCCGGACCGGTGTGCAGCGGGCCTGCCTCGGCGTGCTCCGCGACCTCGCGCCGACGGCGGGGGAGCTGGCGGCGCATACCGGCACGCTGATCGGGCTGCTGTCCTCCCCGGTGTCCACCGTGGCGGGATTCGCCTATGCGGCGCTCCGCGAGGACGACCGCACCGACCGGCTGGCCGACATCACCCGGGCCATGCTGAGCCGGCCGGAGCGCACGCTCGTCCGCGCCCACCTCACCTACCTCGACCGGCTGCGGCCGATGCCGGTCGACGACCTGATCGACGAGCTGATCACCGGCCTGCACCACCCGGTGCCGGAACTGGCCAGCCGTACCCTCGAAACGCTGTTGACCTGCTCTTCCGGTCTTTCCGACGCCTCCCGGGAACGGCTCGCCGCGGAGATCCCGGCCCTCGACGGCCCGGTCGCTGCCCGGCTCGCGGCCGTGCTCGGTGCCACCGCGGCCGCACCGCCGCCGAGACCGGTGCTGGGCGCGTTCGCGCCGCCCGCCGCGATGCCGCCTCCGCTGAGCCTGGACGAACTCGTCGACGCGCTGACCGTCATGAAACACCGGCGCGGTGGCGATCCGGTGCGCCACGAACTGGTCCTCGCCGGCCTGGTCCGGGCCGCGCACGGCGACCGCGACCGGGCCGCCCGCGCGCTGGAGCCGCTGATCACCCGGGACTGGTACTCCGGCTACTGGCCGACGCTGCTCGCCGCCGTCTGCGGCCGCGCGCAGCGGTTCCAGCACGCGGAGATCGACCGGTTCGACGTGCCGCTGAGCGCGTTCGTGAAACGCCGTTACGAGGAGCTCATCACCCGCCTGATCGACGCGCCGCCACCCGTGCTGCTCGCGACGCCGGACACGGTCGCGGGCCACCTAGACCCCGGCCGGCTCCTGGCCCGCCTGCGGGCGGGCGGCCCGCACCTCGACCACGACCTCACCCAGGCCCTGCTGCGCCTGCCGCGCGAGATCGACCCCGCCGTGCGCCGGGAGGCGGCCACGCTCACCTCACCCGCCGGCCGCCGGCTCGCCGAGTGGCCGGGCGCGATCCCGCCACGCACCCGGATCGAGGAGACCGACGGTGGGCCCCGGATCGCGGTCCTGGACCCCGGAACGCTCCCGCCGGAGCTCGGCGACGAACGCACCAACCGGCAACGGGGGTACGACCACCTCGTGCACGACCTGACGCTGTGGCCGATGATCACCCCGTCGCACCGTGAGGTCGCGGCCGCGCACCTGCAGCCCTACGTCGCGTTCGCCTCGCGCCGGGGAGACCCGGGCACCGCGTTCCTGCCCGGCCTCGCCGCCGCGGACGGCCCGCCCGGACCGGCCACCGCGTCGATCCTCGCCTACACGCTGACCGAGCGCCGGGCGAGCACCCGCATCGCCGCCGGGGACCTGCTGATCACGCTCGCGACCCGGCCCGGCGGGGACGCCGGCGGGGTGGGGGAGGAACTGGGCGCCCTGGCCGCGTCCGGCCGGGTCGTGCTGCGCCGCGCCGTGGAGCCGCTGGCCGAGGCGCTGCGGGCGGGCGCGCACGACGCGGTCCGGCAGGTCGTGTTCGGCGTGCTGCCATGCCTGCCACCCGGGAAGGCCGTTCCGGGGCTGGCCGAGTTGCTCACGCTCGCGGCCGAGGCCGTCCGGGGCGGTGGTCGCATCGGTGCTCCGCCCGGCCTCGACGTGCTCGCGGCCCGGCCCGGAGACAGCAGGCTCGCCGTCGCCGCTCGCGATCTCGCAGCGCTGGTCAGGGCGGCGGAGAGCTGAGCGCCGGACCTTTTCCGCACCGCCCGGCGCCGGGACCGCCGGCTCCGCTGCCAGCGGCTCCGGCACGCTCTCCCCGGCGTACCGGACCCGGCGTTCAGAACGGCGTGACCCCGTAGGCGGCGAGGCGGTCCGTCAGCCGCCGGACGTCCGTTGCCGCGGTCACGCGCGCGTAGCGGGCCAGCGCCTCCCCGCCGTACCGTGCCGCGTCGTGGGGCTGTCGTGCCGCCGCCAGCAGCACGGCCGCCTCCTCCAGCGCACCCGCCTCCTCCACCGGACGCCCCCGCTTCCCGAGCGCGCCCGCCGCTTCCAGCACCCCGCCCGGGTCCGCCCCGACCAGCGCCCGGCAGTAGGACGCCGCGATCTCCGTCGAGGGCAGCCCGGCGAGATCGTGCGCCACATCGGACTGTCCACTGCCGAGGGCCAGCCGCACCGCCCGGGGCAGCCACTCCCCGCGCCGGCCCGCGAGCGCCGGATCCGCCGTCAGCAGCGGCTCCAGGCAGACCAGCGCCGCGGCCGGCCCTTCCCGCACCTCCGCCGCCCAGGACCGCGCGACCGCGAGGAACCCGGTCTGCTCCGTCGTCGGCGGCGCCAGCCGCTGCGTCCACTCCAGGTAGGCGGCGGCGAGCACGGGGTCGTTGCGGCGGGTCGCGATCAGGGACGCGACGCCGAACAGCGTGGCCAGCGTGGAACTCTGCCACGCGACCGGGTACTCGCCGGGCAGCGCGCCCACCTCCGCCTCCACCTCGGCGAACGCGTGATCCCACCGCCCGGCACGGTACGCGAGCGTGGCCGCGGACGCATGCGGCGCGCCCGGCAGCCCGTGCCGGACCG
Source organism: Catenuloplanes japonicus (assembly GCF_000717135.1). GTDB lineage: Bacteria > Actinomycetota > Actinomycetes > Mycobacteriales > Micromonosporaceae > Catenuloplanes > Catenuloplanes japonicus. The sequence continues at coordinate 19,123 of NZ_JNXY01000023.1, read as the reverse complement.
CGAGCAACCCCGCGTCCCGGACGTCCCGGCCCGCGTCGTCGAGCCGGTCCAGCCACTGCAACGTGGCCGACCGGTTGTCGAGCAGCGTCACGTGCAGGTCGGGCGGAAGACCGGGCAGCGCGAGCGCCTCGTCCGCGAGCGTGAGCGCACGCCGGTCCGCGTGCCGGATCGACGCGACCATCCACCGGGTCTGCAGCGAGACTCCCGGTGCGTCGCCGGGCTGCCGGGCGCGGCGTTCCGCCAGGTCGAGGTCGTGAGCGGTGCGCAGGGCGGTACGCCGCAGCGTGACCAGCAGCCGCCGGTGCCGGACCCGCCAGTCCGCGGGCGTCTCCGGGTCCGCGGCCGCCACATCGAGCAACGCGGTCGCCCCGTCCGGGTCACCCTGGCGTATCCGGACGGAGGCGAGGATCTGGCGCAGCTCGGCCCGGTCCGCCGGATCGCCGGTCAGGGACAGCGCCTCGACGGCCTCGGACTCCGGCATTCCCTCGTGGCGCAGGTCGAGCCGGGCCAGCGCGACCAGCAGCCGCCCCCGTTCCCGCGGCGTGGGCAGCCCGGAACGGAGTGCCTGCCGGAACAGATCCCGGGCCGGGCCGGGGGACTCGGCGGCCAGGTCGTCGCGCCGGCCGGCCAGCCAGGCGACGGCCCATCGCCCGTCCGCGGGCAGGCCCCCGGCGGCCAGGTGCGCCGCGACCCGGCCGGCCGGCACGTCGTCCCGGGCGGCGAGCATCTCGGCGGCGCGGCGGTGCCGGGCCGTGCGTACCGCCGGCGGGGCCTGCTCGCGGAGCACCTGCCGGACGTACGGATGCTGGAAGACCAGGTCCGGGCCCTCCTCGGCGAGCACGCCCGCGGTCAGCGCCACCTCCAGGTCGAGCGCCACGTCGAACGCGGGCCGGTCCAGCAACGCGATCACGTCCGCGACCGGGAACGGCGACGCGAGCAGCGCGGCCGCGGTCAGCACGTCGCGCATGTGGCCGCCGAGCACGTCGACGCCGGCCAGGATCACCTCGTCCAGCGTCTCCGTGCAGCTCCCGGCCGCCACGAGGTCCGCGACACCGCCGGAGATCCGCAACTCGCCCCGTCGCCGCATCAGGTCGATGCTCTGACGGACCATCAGCGGGTTCCCGACCACCCACGGCAGCCGGGACTGGATCCCCGGGCCGAGCGGCGCGCCGGCCGCGAGCGCGATCAGGTCCCGCAGGTCAGGTCCGGTCAATTCCCGCAGGGTGAGCACCTGCCCGTGCCGGGCCAGGATCTCGTGGCGCATGCCGGTCACCCGGGCGTCGCCCGGATCGGGACGGGCCGTGCCGATGAACAGCAGCGGCAGGCGGCGGGCCGCGGCGAGCAGGCGCGCGACGAACGACGGCATCGCCGGATCGGCCCACTGCAGATCCTCGACGGCCAGGATCAGCGGGCCCGCGGCGCACAGCTCACGGATCCGGGCCATCGGGTCCTCGTCGCCGTCGAGCGCGAGCGCACGACGGACCACGCCCAGCGCAGCCCCGGAGTCACGCTCGTCCGCGCGGGCGCGGGCGAGACGGACCCCGGACCCCAGGGACACGTCCAGCAGCGCGGTCTTGCCGATGCCGGGCGGGCCCTCCAGCCACAGCGCGCCGCCGTGCCCGGCCGCCACGGCCTCGACGAGCTCGCGGATGCGCGTCAGCTCGGCGGCCCGGCCGACGAGCGGTGGCAGCGGCGCGGCCGTGAGCACGCCGGGCGGCGGCGAGGACCGGGCCAGCGCACGGTCGTGCAGCGCGGTCAGCTCCGCGCCGGGCGCGGCACCCAGCTCCGCGTCGAGCACCCGCCGGGCGTCCTGGAACACGTTCAGCGCCTCCGCGTGCCGGCCGGCGCGGCCGAGCGCGCGCATCAGCAGCCCGTACAGCGGCTCGTGCAGCGGATGTTCGCGGACCAGCACGGCCAGCTCCGCGACGGCCCGCTCGTCACCGAGGTCGAGCAGGATACGGGCGTGCTGCTCGGCCGCGGCCCGCCGCTGCTCCGCGAGCCGGACGCGCGCGTACGCGAGACGCCCGCCGGGCAGCCCGGCGAACGCGTCGCCCTGCCACAGCGCCAGCGCCTCGCCGTACCGGGCCGCCGCCCCGGGCAGATCTCCGTCCGCGTGCCGGGCGGCCGCCCGCGCGCACAGATCCGTGAACCGGTCCGTGTCCAGCCCGCCCGGCGGCACACGCAACGTGTATCCGGCCGGTCCGGAGTCCAGGTGGGCGCCTGCCCCGGCCCGGCGCAGACCCGACAGATACGTGTAGACGACCCCGGACGCGGTCGCGGGCGGGGACCCGTCCCAGAGCGCGTCGACCAACTCGGCCCGGCTGACCGGCCGGTTCGCGTGCGCGGCGAGCACCGCGAACAGCGCGGTGGGCCGGGCGGCACCGAGCGTGATCTCCCGCTCGCCGTCCCAGGCCCGGACCGGCCCGAGCACCGCCACCCGCAACCCGGTCACCGGCGCCCGGTCTCCGTCCGGCCCGGCACGTGGGTCTCCGTGAGGTTGCCGGTGAGGACGGGCCGCAGCCGATCCAGCAGGTCGCGGAACCGGTCGAGCCACGGGCCGGGGGCACGCCGGGCGCCGAGCACCCAGCGGGCCACCTCCGCGGCCTCGTCGTGGCGGCCGGTGCGCTCGTGCGCGGACGCGAGCAGCCAGCGCATCTCCGCCTCCAGCTCGGGGTCGGCGGCGCGGGCCGCGACCCAGCCCGCGTCGTCCGCCGCGTCGCCGCCCTGCCGGTGCCGCAGCCGGGCCAGCGCGGCCGCCAGCGCGAGCCGCAGCTCCGCCGGCAACGCCTTCCCCGTGCGTGCGGCCGAGAGCAGATCAGTGGCGCCAAGCGGCGAGTGTTCCGCGATCGTGGCGGCATGGGTCAGCAGCCACCGGCCGAGCCGCTCGTCGAGAACGACCGGGCCGGCCCGCAGCTGCGCGGCCACCCGGTGCGGTGCCGCGCCCGTGCCGATCAGCGTCTCCGCGAACGTGCGGTGCAGCGCCGTGCGTACCGTGGCCGGGGTGTGATCGTGCAGCACCCGGGCCAGCACGCGGTGCCGGAAGGTGGGCACGGCGCCGGACTCGGTGAGCAGACCGGCGTCACGTGCGGGAATGAGCAGCTCACGGGTCTCCGCCTCGGTCCGGCCGGTGACGGCGGCCAGGTCGGCGAGCGTGCCGCCGTCACCGAGGAACGCGACCGCGCGCAGCAGACGCCGGGTGCCGTCCGGGAGCGAGGCGAGATGCGAGTCGACGGCCGTGGCCTCGCCACCGCGGGCGAGCGCGTGCAGGTAGTACGGGTTACCGCCGGCCTCGGACACGATCCGGCTGACCGCCGCGTCGTCGGGCGAGGTCTCGGCAACGCTGCCGATCAGCTCGCGGGCCGCGGCGGCGCTCAGCGGCGACAACGGGATCACTCCCTCCCAGCCCAGTGGCGCCAGCGCGTCCCGGTCCGGCCGGGCGGCCGCCACCAGCAGCAACGGGACCTGTCGCGTCGCCTCCTGCAGCCGCGCCCACGCCTGCCTCGTCTCCGGCACCGCCCGGTGCAGGTCGTCCACGACCAGGATCAGCGGACCACCATCAGGCGACGGCAGCGGCGCGGACGCCAGCGGGTCGATCCACTCCACGCGGCAGCCGGCCGGCAGGCCGTCCCGCAGCACGGCCTCCAGCAGCGCGGTCTTGCCCATGCCGGCCCCGGCCTCGATCCGCACGGTCGCGCCGAGCCCGCCGGCCAGGTCCGCGGTGAGCTGCCGCAGCAGCCGCTCCTCGGCCCCACGGCCGAAGAGCCTCACCCCGTGCGCGGGTACGCGAACGGCGTGCCGATCCCGGCCACCGCCGGCGATCCGGGCATACAGGTCACGGAGCGCCGGTCCCGGCTCGGTGCCGGTCCGGTCGAGCAGCAACCGCGCCAGCCGCTGGTAGGCCGCGAGCGCCTCGGCCCGTTGCCGGTCCGCGTGCAGCGCCGTCATCAGGAGCCCGCACAGGTTCTCCTGGAGCGGGAAGGCGTCCAGCAGGTCCCGCAGCGTGCCGATCGCCTCCCGGGGCCTGCCCAGCGCGATCAGCAGCGTTGCCCGCCGTTCCACCGCGCCGAGCCGCAGCTCGGCCAGCCGGGCGCGGTGCATGGCAGCGAACGGGCCGGGCAGCCCGGACAGCGCCTCGCCCCGCCAGAGCGCCAGCGCCTCGTCCAGCGCGGCCAGCTCCGCCGCGTGATCACCGGCGCCGCGCAGGTGACGGGCACGTTCGTGCAGCGCCTCGAATCGCGATACGTCGATGTTCGCCGGAGCTACGTGCAGCCGGTATCCGGCCCGTGAGCCGCTGATCCGCTCGGCGCCGAGCGCCTTACGCAGGCCGGAGACGTACGTGTATACGTTCCCGGTGACGCTGGGCGGTGGCTCGTCGCCCCAGACCGCCTCGATCAGACCGTCCAGCGGCACGACGCGATCCGTCCGGAGCGCGAGCACGGCCAGGACCGCGGCACGGTGCGCGGAGCCGAGCGGCAGGCTCGTGCCGTCCCGCGACACGTGGACCGGGCCGAGGAAGCCGATGTCGATCGTCATCGTCCTCGCCGTTCGGATCGCAGGGTCATCGACCGGGTACGGCCGATCCTGGGCGGCGCCGGCAGTGCCCGGCCGGATCCCGTCGGTGGCGGGCTCGGCGGCAAGCGATGTCCACGCAAACCTCCGCTCCTGCCGCAGCAGGAGGCAGGCTGCCACGCCCGTCCCGCCGATGTCAACGCGCCCCCGACCGCCGTAGCGGCCCTGCCTGCATCCGTGCGGCCGCGATCGCGCCGGGAACACCGCGCAGTCCCGCCTCCTCGCCCGAAGGTCCGCCGCCGGTTCCCCGGGGTCTGGAGGCGGGGTTCCGGCGATCTTCGGCGGATGTGCCCGATCGTGCAGCCGGCCTGCCCTCACGGCCCCCCGCGGTTTCGGTGATCGCGCCACGGGAACGGCTGTGCTCATGCGTATGCGAAATCGAGTGTTCGTCGTCTCGTCCGCGTTGCTGATGCTGGTGCCGAGCGCCTGCGGACCCGGCGACCGGCCCCAGGCCGCCCCGCCCGTCACCGGGTCCACCGGACGGCACGCAGGTCGGCTCCCCGTTCAGGCGCATCGACGGCCCCGCGAACTACGTCAACCTGTTCCCGCGCGGCAACGCCTGGACCGAGCTGCTGATCCCGGACACCGGCGCCGCCGCCTGCACCCCGACCGACGTGCGCGGCCTGCGCGTCTACCCGCCGGACGAGACCGCCGCCGTCTTCGTCGACGCCCCCATGAAGGCCTGCGCCGACGAGGGCAAGGGCCTCGGCCAGGTCAAGCCGCTCGTGCAGTAGGCCCGCACGAACGGACAGGAGGGCCGTCCGTCACTCACGATCAGCCCGGTCGGTCGGGATCGGGTGTCCCACGGACGGCCGTCCGCTCGTACTGCCTGCCTCGCAGCTCAGTGGCGCGGGAAAGCGTCCCGGGCGCGGGCGGTGAACGTCTCGACGTCCCGGGGATCCGGCGCGGTCCCGGTGCCCAGCATGGCACTCTGCAGCATCGGGCCGAGCGCGCCGGGGTGCCGGCGCATGTCCGCGAGCTGGATCGGCTGCACGATCGAGTGGATGTGCGCCGGCCGCCCGTCGGTGTGCGACCACTGACAGACGTACACCTGGACCGGATCGGTCAGCGACGAGACGGTGGCCGCCGCGTCCCGGAGCAGGACACCCCACTCCCCGGACTCGACATCATCAAGATCCGCCGCGTGTACGACGTGCCGGCGAGGCACCACGGCCAGCGTGCCCAGCCCGAATCGTCCGAGCACGTGCATCACCACCCAGCGCTCGGTCTCGTGGACGGTCCCGCCCGGGATCGGCGTTCCGCCCTCGAGCATGAGGCACAGTGGACATTCGCTGCTCATTCAGCGGCCTTTCGACAGCAACACGCCGGCGAGTCCGGCGGGCACGGGTCAGACGAGTATGGCGTCCACGACGATCGGCACCGCGCCCGACGCCGTCGAGATCGGGTAGCCGGCCGTGGCGGTCTCCACGTGCGACGCGAACGCCTCCTCGTCGAGGCCCGGCACCACGGCCTCGACGGTCAGCCTGATGCCGACGATGGCCGGCCCGTCCCCGATCGTGACCGACGCGGACGTGGTCACCGTGTCCGCCGTGAATCCGGCCCCAGCCAGCACCTCGGCCAGAAACATCGAGTAGCACCCGGCATGCGAGGCCCCGATCAGCTCCTCCGGGTTCGTCCCCTCGCCCTGCGCGAACCGGGACAGGAACGTATATCTGCCTTCGAAGCTGCCGGAGCCGAGCGCGACGATTCCCGAACCGTTCCTGAGATCACCGGACCAGACTGCATATGAGGTACGCGTTGGCATACCCGCAGTCTCGAACGCCGCGCCCGCACCGTCGAGCCGATGCGTTCGTTCGTGTGCCTTGTCTGACCTTTGAGGCAGCCATGGGAATACCGGGTGGCTGCGGGCATCACGCGCCGGGGCCGGGACCTGCCTGTCGCAAGGACGCGGGCCAGGGTCAGCATCACGGCGATCGGCACCGTTTCTCGCCGCGGAGGGAGCCGGGCGCACACCGACGTGGCGGGGAAGCCGGCCTCGGCCGGCAGGTGCGGAGAGGTTCGAGGAGACGGCGGAGCGCACCGGCCGGTACGGTCCGGTGCGCTCCGGTCAGCTCAGTCCTACGGCGTCTCCGGCAGCAACGTCATGTCGGCTCGGGCGACAAGATCGCCGATCTGCTGGAAGCGGCTCATGTCCCAGACCGGTGGCGTCCGACCGGGCTGCGGGTCGTCGCCGGCCTGGATGAAGAAGTCCTCGAACCCGCCCGGGGTGAACAGGAACAGCGTCCGTACCGGCCGGTCGATGATGTTCTTGAAACGGTGCCGGTGGCCGCGCGGAACGAAGACGAAGTCCCCCTCCTTGCCGGTGAACGTCCGGTCGCCGTCGAGGAACTCCAGCTCGCCGTCGAGAATGAAGAAGGCCTCGTCCTCGCCGCCGTGCACGTGCGCGACCGGTCCGCCACCGGGCGGCACGATCGCGTCGATGAAGGACAGCGAACCGCCGGTGTCGGCCCTGGTGGCCTTGATCGTGTACTCGTCCCCGGACATCCACTTGACCAGACCCTCACCCGCCGGCACGTGCAACGGGCGCGCCGCCGGGAGAGCGGGCGTACGGTCGCTGATGTCGAAGCTCATGCGGTTTCCTCACTCCGGGTGTGCAGTAGTGCGGCCGAGCCGCGGAGGACAGCGGTGTTGCCGTCGCTCCAGATCGGTGTCAGCCGCAGTGCGGTGACCCGCCACCGGTCCGTGCGCCGCAGCGTGGCGTGCATCGCGACGCCGAAGTGGTACAGCGGCGCACCCGGAACGCCGGGCCGGGCTACCCACACGGTCTCGTTGAACATCACCTCGGCACGGTCTCCATCGAGGTCCGTGACGATGCCGGTCAGGATGTGCTGCGAGGTGGTGCCGTCGAGCCCGTCGCGCCAGCGTCCGATGAGGCTGTCGCGGTCGACCGTGCGCGAGAGGGCGTCCGGCGTCGTCTCATGGGTGACGTCGATCCGGTCGGCCAGCAGCCCGGACAGGGCTTCCCAGTCACTCCGGTCCTGGCACCAGGCCATCCGGTGCAGGACGTCGGCGATGGCGGTGCGGTCGTCGATCATGAAGCCATCGTGGAAGCACGTGAAGGAGCCTTCCAAGCAGCAGGACCTTTCGGGCATCGACCGAGCCCTTCCGGCCGTGATCAGCGAATCGCCCGGCAACCGTCAGACGGCCGGGCGCCGCGGGCCGGCGTCCCGGCGTGCGGCGCGCAGCGCCCCGAGGTACTTCGGCAGCTCCACGGCGGCCTCGGCGAGGCGGCCCGGGGCCAGTAGTTCGCCGAACCGCGCGTCGATGAGTTCCTGGGAATGCTGCCATGTGGACGAGGGCGGAGACCGTCACCTTCGCCCCCGCATACCACCGCGTGGCAGCCGGCGCGATGCACGACCGTGGAGGTAGGTGCCGGTGACCTTGAGGTACCGCACGTGCCCCTCCGGGCAGTCCGGTATCCGATCCATGGCATGCCGCGGTGTCCTTGCGTGGGGTGTCGGGGCACGGTGGAGCGCTTGCCCCGATCCGGGTGCGCGCGAGGGAGTGAACGATGTCATCGGTCCGGAAGATGCTGCTCGTCGTCGGTGGTCTGCTGCTCCTGTCAGGGACGGGGGCCTGCGCGGGCGTCCCCGCTCAATCTGAGAACGCGGTCCCGTCCGCATCGGCGGGTGGCGTGGTGCCGTCCGCGCCGGCGGGTGGCGTGGTCCCGTCCGCATCGGCGAGTGGTGGGGCCGCGAGCCCGGCGAATGCCTCCGCGGAGCCCTGCGGTGTCGACCACCTCATGCCGGAGTTCGTCGCGCCGGCCGGTGGCGGAACGGCCGGCGTCCAACGGGCGACCCTCCTGTTCACCAACAAGGCAAAGAAGGCGTGCGCGGTGCGCGGCTTCCCGGAGCTGATTTTCATCGGGAAGAGAGGCTACGAAGGGGTGGGCAGCCCGTTCCGGCATGTGCGGGGTGGCACGCCGGAGAGCATCCTGCTGGAGCCCGATGACCAGGCCTATGTCACGCTGCTGATCCCCGACCCCGGCGTGGCGGGACCCGGCTGCGTACCCGTCGAGAGCCAGGGGATCGCGGTCGCGCTGGCCGGCACCGGCGACCGGAAGGTCTATGCGGAGCGAGCCGCGATCGTCTGCGCGGCCGAGGGCACAGGGGTCGCCGAGGTCGGCTTCTTCGTCAAAACCGTTGCGGAGTAGCGCAGGCCGTCGTGACGTCCGGCGCGTCGATCCATGCCACCAGCTGCCGTACCCATTATTCGAAAGGCGTGTCATGTCCGGTAGTCGTGCTCTGGTACTCGGTGGCGGTGGCGTTGTGGGCGCCTCGTGGGAGGCCGGGCTCATGGACGGCCTGCGCGCAGCCGGAGTGGCGGTGGACGAGGCGGACACCGTGATCGGTACGTCGGCAGGTGCCCTGGTCGGCGCATGTATGAGAACGCCCGCTGCGTCGATCGACGTATTCACGGCGGTGGACCGATTCCGGCGGGTGCTGGGTTCCGGCCATGCGGGAGCGTTGACCGCGCTGAAGTCGCTCATGACGAACGGCGGCGTGGAGGCTGTCCGCGACAGTACGGCGCAGATCGTCTCGGAGCAGAACTATCTGGGTGTGATGGCGGTGCTTGAGGGCCGCCCCTGGCCGGACGGCTTCCGCTGCGTCGTCACGAACGTGGACACCGGCGAGCAGGAGGTCCTGGACCGGGCCTCGGGAGTCGACGTGCACAGGGCCGTCACCGCGAGCTGCTCGGTGCCGCTGATCTGCCCGCCCATCACGGCCGGCGGACGCCGCTGGGTCGACGGCGGGCTGGAGGACATGCTCAATGCCGGCCTTGCCGTGGGACACGACCGTGTGCTGGTCGTGTCGTGCTACCCGTTGACACGTGCGGATCCCTCGAACGAGGCCGTCCTGAACGGGCTCGACGGCCTGAGGGCCACCGTCGGCAAGGTCGTCACCGTCGAGCCCGGTGCGGACCTGCTCGCCCTCGCCGGCCCCGACGGCATCAACGTTCTCGACGGCCGGCTCGCCTCGGCGGCGTATGCGGCCGGCCGTAAGACCGGAGCCGGGCAGGCCGACCGGATCGCCATGGTCTGGGCTCGTTCCGGGAGATCGACGCCGTCTCGGCGGCGCTGACGCCGGCTTCAGCGGGGAGTCCGGCACCGTGGGACCGCGACCATCGGCCGGAAAGCAGCCGGCCACGTTCCTCAGAGCGCCCGCACGTCAAGACCGGAGAACGTGACCGTGTACGGCGGGGCCTTGGCCGCGTCCGTGGTGGTGATGCCCAGCAGGAACTGGCCGCGGTCGGGTCCGCCGTCCGGCAGCCGTACCTCGCCGATCACCTGGCCGTCCCGGGAGACCTCCACGACGTGGCCGCGGACCGTCATCACGATCCGCACCTCCTCGCCCAGCCCGATCGGCTGCGTCAGGTCGAGGCTGCCGATCAGTGTGCGGCCCTCCGGCTCGCCGTGGGCCACCGAGAGCGCCAATTGGCACACCCGCAGGCTGTGGCCGGTGTGCGTGGTCTCGGACCAGTGGAACCAGGCCACCGCGCAGCTGCCACGGGCCAGCAGGGAGAGGGTGACCTCGACCGCGAAGTCGCCGGTGATCTCCTGCCGGGGCCCGGCGCACTGATACAGGCCGGGCGTCTGGCGCTCGGCGGTGAGCCGGTCCTTGACCACGCATCGTCCGTTCTTGCCCGGCGAGTCGACGTTCTGCCACAGGCCGGGCGCGGTGAGCGGGTCCTGGAGGATGGTCTGCACCGACGGTGACGGTATGGCAGCGGGTGGCGTGGCGCCCGGCGCGTCCGGGCGCAGCAGCAGCCCGGCCGCGGTGGTGCCGAGCACCAGGACCAGCAGGCCGGCCAGCAGCGCGGGCCACGACCGGCGTCGTACCGGCGCGGCCGGCTCGTCGTTCATGACCACGGTGGGCGCGCCCTGCTCACCCGTGGCCGGTTGCGGGTGGAGCAGCAGGTCGACCAGTTCGCGGGCGGCCGGCCGATCCGCCGGATCCTTCGCCAGCGCGCGTTCCACCAAGCCGCGCAGCGGCTCCGGCAGTCCGTCCAGCCGGGGTGTGCCGGTCAGGATGCCGGCTGCGGTGGCGGTCGGTGAGTCGCCTTTGAACGGCGTCCGGCCCAGGCCCGCATACGCCACCACGCAGCCCCAGGAGAAGACGTCCGAGGCCGGGGTGAGCGGTGTGCCCAGGTCGCCGGTGAGCCGTTCCGGCGCCATGTAGGCGACCGTGCCCAGCACCTGATGCGCCTCGGTGAGCCGGGTGTCACCGTCGAGCGCTGCGGAGATGCCGAAGTCGATGACCTTGGGGCTGCCGGGTGCCAGCAGCACGTTCTGTGGCTTGAGGTCGCGGTGAATCACGCCGGCGCCGTGGATCGCGGCCAGCGCCGTGGCCACGCCGACCGCCACCGAGTGCAGGTTCGCCGCTTTCAACGGGCCCCGGTCGCGCACCACCTCTGCCAGCGACGGGCCGTCGACGTACTCCACGACCAGATACGGCGGGTCGTGTTCCAGGTCCGCGTCGAGCACCTCGGCCGTGCAGAACGGGGGCACCTGGCGCGCACGACGCACCTCGGCGGCGAACCGCGCCCGGAACTCCGGGTCGTCGGCCAGCGTCTCGCGGACCAGCTTGATCGCGGCGTACTCGCCGGTGGAGCTGCGGCCCAGGTAGACCACGCCCATGCCGCCGGCACCGAGCCGCCCGGCCAGTGCGTACCTGCCGATCTGTGCAGGATCGTCGATATGGAGCGGACTCACGCGGTATGCGGTGTCCACGAACTCCCCGACCCTCCGAGCCTCTTTTATCCGATATGTTCGCCAATTGTCAGCCTGGTCAGGCTGACATGCGCAGATCGGGACTGTCAACGAGGCTGCCCCTCGGCGCGCGGCTCCATGCCCCGCCGGCCACGGTGATCGTCCTGAACGGCTTGCCCGTGCCGTGCGGATCTCACGGCACGGATCGTCGACCGGCGGAGGGTGATTGCTGGATCCGTTGCGGATCCGCCGCCCTCAGTACGTCGTGGCGGCCTTCCACGCGCGGTAGTGCCGCTCGGGGGCGTCGACGAAGGAGACGTGGCGGGGACGCCAACCGAGCAATCGGTGCGCCTTGGCGCTGGTGACGAGCTCGTCCTGGTCGGCGGCGATGTGCATGATGCCGCCGTCGTCCGCGGGGGCCAGCATGATCTCGCCGGTCCATCCCGCCGCCCGGACGGCGGTGCGCTGCATCTCCAGGGCGGTCAACCGCTGGTCGTCGGCCACCATGAACGCATCGCCGTCGAACGCGGACGGGTCGTCGAGGATCCGGACGTACACGTCGGCGAGGTCGTCGACGTGGACCCAGCTCCAGCGTTTGGCGGGGTCGCCGTAGAAGACGGGGCCGCCGTTCTCGGCCGCGGCGAACCACCGAGCGGTCATCGAGGTGGTCGCCGGCCCGCCGTAGATGAAGCCGGGTCGTACGACGGTGTGCGGCAGGCCGCTGCTGGCGAGTTCCTTCTCCAGGAGCAGGCGGAAGCCGAGTGGGCTGTCCGGGTCGCCCTGGGTGGCCTCGTCCATCAACGCCGACCCCGTCCGGCCGAACACGGAGATCCCGGTGGTGTAGACAAGATGTCGTCGCCGTCCGTCGCGCTCCCTGGCGGCGGTGATCTCGGCGAACAGGATCCGGTCGGTGCCGGTCGGGTCGTGCGGGTCCATGCACAGGTGCACGACCGCGTCGGTGCCGGTCAGGTGGTCGCGCCAGGTGTCCGGTTCCGCGAGGTCGCCACTGACCGGGAGGACCTCGGCGGCGGTCAGCGCCTGGGCCGCGGGAGTGCCGACGTTCCGGGTCAGGCCGAGGACGGTGTGTCCGGCGCGGGCCAGGGCGGCGGTGACGTGGCGGCCGGTGTAACCGGTGGCGCCGGTGACGAGGATCTGCATTACGGTGCTCCGTGGTGGTCAGGCTGCGGGGGCGGCGAAGAAGCGGGCCAGTCGCTCCGCGGTCCAGCGGGGGTTGTCGGCGGCGAAGGTGTGCGCGGCATCGGGCACCAGGTCGGCGTGGACGTCGGTGGCGGCCCGCCGGGCGCCGTCGAGCAGGATCTGCTGCGGCAGGCCGAATTCGCCGTTGAGAACCAGCACCGGCATGCCGAGCGGGCCGGATGCGCGTGCGGCGCGCCCGTCGTCGACGAGGGTGACGTAGCGTGCGAAGCCACCGCGCATGGCGTCCGGCGCGGTGTAGGCGCGCAGCAGGTCGGCGCGGTCGGCGTCGGTGATGCCGCCGCGGCTCATCATCGACCAGAACCGGGACAGGTACTGCGCTTCCCTGCCTGCGGTGAGGGCCGCGGCGAGCGTGCTCTGGGCGTGGAAGCCGAAGTGCCAGGAGCCGCCGGTGGCCGGATTCATGTGGTCCTCCAGGCCGTAGCCGGGCAGGTACGCCTCGCTGAGCACCAGGCGTGTCACCTCGTGCGGGTAGGTCTGTGCCCATGCGTGGGCGGTCATGGTGCCGAGGTCGGTGCCGACCACGTACGCCTGCGGGTGTCCGAGATGGTGCAGGAGCTGGTGCAGATCCTCGGCCTCGTCCCGCTTGGTCCAGTGGCCGGCCGGGATCGTCGAGTCGCCGGAGCCGCGCAGGTCCGGTGCGATCACGGTGAATCCCTGCGCGGCCAGCAGCGGGATCAGGGCCCGCCACTCGATCCAGGTGAACGGCCATCCGTGGACGAGAACCACGGCGGGCCCGGTGCCTGCGGTGACGTAGTGCAGGCGGACGCCGTTGACGTCGGCGCGGGCGTGGTGCACGGCAGTCCTCCAAAATGATTGCTTGATTAAGCAAGTGTCAACGTACTTGCTTGCCCGATCAAATACAATGTGGCGGTGACTCCCGATACCGGACCACCGCCGCTGTCCACTGACGAGTTCCTGGTCTGGCAGAGCCTGGGCCGGCTCGTGCATGCCCTGCCCCGCGTGCTCGATGACGACATGTCACGCACCGGCGTCACCATGTCCGAGTTCGCGGTGCTGCTGATCCTCAGCAGGACACCCGAGCGCCGCGCCAGGATGTCCGCGCTGGCCTCCGCCGCCGGCCTGACCCCGTCGCGCATCACCCGGGTCGTCGACGACCTCTCCAAGCACGATTTGGTACGCAAGGAGCGCCACAGCCGGGACAGCCGCGTCAGCGACGCCGTGCTCACCGACGCCGGCCTCGCGGCGATGGAGCGGGCCCAGCCCGCGCACCTGGCCAGCGCCCGCCGCCGCGTCATCGACCGGATCCCGGCCGCACTGATCCCCGACCTCGCGCGGACCCTCGCCGAGCTCGCCGACTCCCTCTCCCCGCAGCCGCGCGACACCTGAGCCTCGGACCGCCCACCTCCGATGCCGGCCTCGCGCCCCGCATACCGCGAGGGCTCCGGGCAGCGGTGCCCGCCCGCGGACCGCGCCCTGGGCGAGCTCGACCAACGGCCGGGGCGTGCTACTCGCGGGAATCGCGGTACGGAAGGCGACGAGTGACCCGCGGTCGTGCCCGTCGACGGCGAACCGGTCGTGGAGGAGGCGGGACATCAACGCGATGATGTCTGGGAGTTCGTCAGGGGCCCGGGGACGACCGCGTTTCCGCGGGCCGGCACGTGCAGAGGCCTTCGTTTTGTCCGGGGCCTTTTTCGAGGCGGTGTTTCGTCCCGAGGTCATCGCTGACGTGACTGTTCCGAACATCGGTCCCCGGCACCCGGCCATCCGGGGAGGCTGCGCGCGCAACGGTGTGATCGTGCCGTTGCGCGCGCACTCTCCGACCGGGTTCTAGCTGGACGGGATGAGCCATTGCTGGTCGAGGGTTCCGTTGCACGGGCTGAGCCATGCGCCGTTGCCGATCCAGGCTCCTCCGGCGCGCTCAAGGCACCTGTTGCCGGAGAGCTGGGATTTCACGCCGGTGACCGCGCCGGGTACGGAGGTTGTGGGTACCCAGCTCTGGCTGCTGCTGGTGTTGCACGGTGATTGGATGGTCTGGATGTGGCCGACGATTGCCGGGCCTGCGGCGTTGAGGCACAGGCCGCTGCCGTTGTTGACGTAGGCGGGTCCGGACCGGGTCCAGCGCTGGATCGGCGACCCGTCGCAGGCTGCCTGGACGATCAGCACTCCAGGGCTGATCGATGCGTTCTGGGGCTGGAGGCAGGTGGTTTGCATCGGGTTGCTGATCTGGTCGGGGTTGGCGGCCAGTGCCGGCCCCGGAAACGCCAGGACGCTCGTGGCGAGCGCGGCGATGCTGCCGAGCACGGCCAGAAATAGTCGCCTTCTCATGGATTGTTCCTCCCGTAGGTGACAGGTGGCGGGTATGGCGGAGGGGCTGACGGTGCTGGTCCGCCACGCCGCTGCCCGTGGGGTTCCGGTACGGGCGAATTCGAGCGCGAACGTACCCGCGGAGGGATCTGGGTCTACCAGCGTGTAGCCGCGCTGCTTGAGTGTGCCCGGGTCGTCGAGCGCGGGCACCCACACCCGGATCCAGGCGGTCGGGAACACGTCGAGGTCGCGCAGGAAGTCCGGGGAGGACAGGTGCACGCGGTGGCCTCGTCGAGCAGCACGATCGGCGCGCCCTTGAGCAGCGCGCGGGCGATGGAGACCCGCTGGCGTTCGCCGCCGGCCGCCCCGCGGACGCGGGTCTGCCAGCCGTCCGGCAGCCGGTCGGCGATCTCGTCGACCCGTGCGGTCCCGGCCGCCTCCCGCCACTGCGCCGGGGCGGCGTCGGGCCGTCCGATCAGGATGTTCTCCTGCGGGAGGCGATGGGCGAGCCGGGTGTGCCGGGCACGTGGTGGCGCGACAGCTCGACCTCGTGCTCGACGGCACCAGCGCACCGCCGGCATGATCGGCAGCCTCTCCCACCTGATCCGCGGCAATCACCGCCGCCGCGATCTGGCAGCGGCTGCACGACGAACACGACGCCACACCGTCCTACCCCGCCGTCCGCACCTACATCACCAAGACTCATCGATGAGACACCAGCAGTCCCGGCCAGTCGCCAACTGCGAACGCGCCGCCCCTTGCCGCGACGGAGGAAGCGACCATCCGGCTTCTGCACTGGCGTCTCTCGAGATCCGCGTTCTGACGGCTGCCGCCCACGACGACCAATCGACCGAAGCCCTTGATCAGCGACGCGAACGAGTCAACGAGATCGCGGACAGCTGCCACGACCTGACCCGATTGCTCGGCCCTCACCGCCGCGACAACCTGGCCGACGGGCTCCGCCAGCACTGGCGATCCGCCGGAACCCGCCAACGACGCTGGCTGCAAGCTCGCTTCGATCAACTCGGATACGACCACGGCCGGCTCACCGAACTCACGCCCGAGACGCCGCCACTTCTGACGAACACCGACTCGTGATGCGAAGATCACCCCGGCACAATCGGGGAGGTCAAAGCAGCCATGGGGACCTGGGACGTCAGCCCGTTCGGCAACGACGACGCCGCCGACTTCGCCTTCGAACTCGACGACGCACCAGCACACACCCGCATCGAAATGATCGGCGCGATCCTCGAACGCGTCGCTCATCCAGCCGACGATGACCCCCGGCTCTCGGACGCCCCGCGAGCCGTCGCCGCCGCAGCACTGATCACCGCGCAATACCCAGGCGGCACACCCATCACCTCGGGTTACGGCCCGACCGCCCCGATGCCCGAGTTCCCGGCCTATCTCCGGAACCTCGCCATCGACGCCCTCGACCGCGTGATCACGACTCCCACCTGGCTCGCTGAGGCCTGGGGTGCGACACCCGACGGCCCGGCCTGGCGCCGAACCATCTCTGAGCTGCGCAAAGTCCTCGACCCACCGCAACGCGAATCACTCTTCGGCCTCTAACTACCCGCCCCGCAGACACGGTTCGCTGGCAAAGACCGCGCGTCGGACATCCTTCATGGGCACTGGGACACAGTTCACTGGCAAAGACAGTGGTCAGCAGAGGAACGAGGGTGTAGGGGGCTGGTTCTGTCGGTGAATGTCAGCGCCAGGTGCAGGTGACGTCGAGCGCCGCCGGATTTCGGTGCAGGTCCGTGTCGGGGAGTTTCAGCGCCACCTGTCTGGACCTGTCGGACGACCGTGCCCGCCGATCGACCGCGATCCCGCCACCGGCCCGGTGACCGACCGGACAGCCAGATGGCTGGACGCGAGAGCGATGCTGATCCGGATGATGCTTACCGACCCGGCGGCATTCCACAGACTCGCCGCCGACCCGGCGCGCGCCGGGCAGGTCGTGCCCGGTGCCCTGCCCGCCGACCTCGACCTGCTGATCGGTGACCCGGCACGGGCCAAGGACGGCTACCTCACCCACCTCGCGGTACAGCCTGACCATCCTGGAGCGTGGGCCGGACTCGCCCTCGCCCTCCGCGCGCTCGGCAACCCCGGGCCGTCCTGCTGTCGCGGCGACCGGAACTGATCCGGGCCGTCGCCCGCGCGCTGGCCCGGTCGATCCGGCCGCGTTGACGACGTGGATGTTCGCAGCGCTTCCCGCCGCCGTCCCGGATGCCGACGCGATGCCCGGAAGGAACACGCCATGACGTCCGGCCACCTGCGGAGGCGTCGTCGAGCGCGGCCGTGATCTCGGCGGCGAGGCCGCTGGCGCTCACCGCCGATGCCGAGTCCGCCGTCGGCGACTCCGGCGGTCACTCGACGCGTCTCGCCGCTCCCGAGCGGCGCTGGCCGGTCATCGACGCCGCGACCGAGGCGAGGCGCCCGTGGTACCACCACCTCACCGACGAGTTCCTCGCCGCCGCGGAACACCTCACGGCGATGAGCGCGCTCGAGGCCGCCCACGACACCGCCATCGCTGCGGTCTGCAGAACGGCGTCCGCATCGGTATGCCGGTACGGTGTCCACCTGCTGCTCCCGCCCGACTTCGTCGTCCTGATCCTGGAACGCGGGCGCGACGACGAGCCCGGCCTGCTCCGTGCCAGCGCCGACACCGACGTTCTGGACATGGTCCGGCCTTGACCGCTTTCCTGGCCGAGATCGAGTGAGCCGTAGGCGGCATTCCACATAGGCTCTGCTGCGACATCCCTGCGTCGTAGGAGTTCGTGTGTCCGCTTTCGTCGTCATCGATCTCGACGTTACCGACCCGGTCGGCTTCCAGGAGTACGGGCGGCAGGTGGTGCCGATGATCGAGGCTGCCGGTGGCCGCCGGGTCGCGGCCGGGGGTCCGCTCGTCCTGGAGGGCGACTGGGCGCCGTCCAGAGTGGTCGTCTACGAGTTCCCGGACCGGGAGGCTGCGCAGCGGTTCTGGGACTCGCCCGAGTATCGGCCGTTGAAGGAGCTGCGCCGGCGGCATTCGACGGTCAAGGTCATCGTCGTGGACGGCCTCAGCTGACGACCAAGATCAGAATCAAGGGCGGGACGCAGCGGTACGCCGGCGCGTCCCGCACCTCCCGGCCGTACCCTCGGCGGCTCTTGATGGTTGGTGATCCTGGAGGCCCGTCAGGCGATCAAGTATGTGCCGGTCATGTAGACCGCCAGCAGCAGGGCGTGCAACGTCATGCCGACGGTGAGCACGAACCGGTCGACGGGCCGCCAGGCACCCATCCGGGCCAGGACCAGGACGATCGCGACCGCTTCCATTGCGTACCGGGGTGCCGACTGCAGCGCCCGGCCGCCCACCTCCGTCGACAGCACGAGAGCGAGGCTGAGCGCCGAGTATGCCACCAGGTAGAGCTGGTCGGCCCGGAATCGGAACCGGCCGGTCACGCACAGGGCCAGCAGGATCACGGCTGCCAGCATCGAGCCGGCGTCGATGATCGTGCCCAGGGTGCGTGGGCCCAGCCACCCGTCCAGCTGCCCGGCCGCGATTAGCCACGCCGAACAGTGACTCGTTGTAGCCGATGAACAGGAAGAAGCCCATCGGGGACGCGGTGAGGTACCAGACCGCCCGGTGAACGCCGGGTAGCCGGGTCCGCCGACCGGATATCCGGCCTCGGCGATGCGGACGTAGTGCAGCGCGTCCCACTGGGTCCAGTTCAGCACGGTCGACGGGCTCAGTGCGGTGACCGCGAGACGGATCGTGGTGGCGGCCAGCCACGCGGCGAACGCGGTGCCGAACGCGGCCCGCCACGGCGAGCCGGTGCCGGCCGGCGCCCGGTTCAGGGCGGGAGCGGTGATGGCGATTGCAGGGCGCCCAGGAACATCGTCACCACGAGCATC
The DNA here is from genome assembly GCF_000717135.1 of Catenuloplanes japonicus. Taxonomy (GTDB): domain Bacteria; phylum Actinomycetota; class Actinomycetes; order Mycobacteriales; family Micromonosporaceae; genus Catenuloplanes; species Catenuloplanes japonicus. The sequence goes on along the minus strand of NZ_JNXY01000023.1, from coordinate 441 downwards.
GACGACCAGCCGGGGACCACGTCGCCGCGCAGGTAGGCGGCCAGCACCCCGGCACCGAGCAGCGCGCAGACGACGATGCCGGTGCCGCCGAGCCAGGTGGCGATGCGTAGTGGCGCGGCGGAGAAGCCGGTGATGCTGTCGAGGGCGAGCCGTGCCATCTTCGCGATCGGGTATTTGGAGTGGCCGGCGGCGCGTGGTTGCCGGGTGTAGGTCACCTCGCCGGTGGGCAGGCCCAGCCATGGGACGAGCAGGCGGTAGATCGGCGGGTGCTCGCGTAGTTCGGTGAGGGCGTCTACCGCTCGGCGGCTGAGCAGCCGGAAGTCTCCGGCGTCGGTGGGTATGTCGGTGCCGGCCAGGCGGCGGACGAGCCGGTAGTACAGCCGGGCGGTCCAGCGTTTGAACGGGGTGTCGCTGCTGCGGTCCGCCCGGATGCCGTGCACG
>NZ_JNXY01000022.1 GCF_000717135.1 Catenuloplanes japonicus | reverse complement strand
GGCGGAGGTGGCGAAGGCGGCGGGGGTGATCCGGGCCAGTGCGCATCAGGCGTTGCAGGACCTGCGCGAGGTGATCGGCGTGCTGCGCGAGCCGGCCCGCGAGGGAGATCCGGAGCGCCCGCAGCCGACGCTGGCGGACCTGACCACGCTGGTCGAGGAGTCGCGCGCGGCCGGTGCCCGGGTCGCGCTGTCGCTGCCGGCCGACGGCGGGACACCGCCGGACGTGGTCGGGCGCACCGCGTACCGCCTGGTGCAGGAGGGTTTGACCAACGCGCGCAAGCACGCGCCGGGCGCGCGGGTGACGGTCGACGTCACCGGCGCGCCGGGCGAGGGCCTGTCGATCACGGTCCGCAACCCGGGCCCGGTCGAGCCCGGCGCGTCCGTCATCCCCGGCACCGGCACCGGGCTGATCGGCCTCGCGGAACGTGCCACACTGGCCGGTGGACGACTTGATCACCGTCGCGAGCCGGGCGGCGGCTTCACCCTGGAGGCATGGCTGCCGTGGCCGACGACCTGAACCCGCCGGTACGCGTGCTGATCGTGGACGACGATGCGCTGGTCCGGACCGGTTTGTCGATGATCCTCGGCGCGGCCCCGGAGATCACCGTGGTCGGCGAGGCCGCGGACGGCGCCGAGGTCGCGGCCGCGATCGAGACCCACCGGCCGGACGTGGTGCTGATGGACATCCGGATGCCGAAGGTGGACGGCCTGGCCGCCACCGAGGCGGTCCGCGCCCGGCCGGACGCGCCCGAGGTGATCGTGCTGACCACGTTCGACCTGGACGAGTACGTGCTGCGTGCGCTCCGCGCCGGCGCCAGCGGCTTCCTGCTGAAGGACACGCCGCCGACCGAGATCATCCACGCGGTCCGGCGGGTCGCGTCCGGTGAGGCCACGCTCTCGCCCACGGTCACCCGCCAGCTGATCGCGCACGTCGCCGCGCCGGAGCCGGTGCGCAACCGGCCGCAGGAGCTGCTGGAGCGGCTCAGCGAGCGCGAGCGCGAGGTGGCGGTCGCGGTCGGCCAGGGCAAGTCCAACGCGGAGATCGCCACCGAGCTGTTCATGAGCGTGGCCACGGTCAAGGCGCACGTGTCCCGCCTGCTCACCAAGCTCGACCTGAACAACCGCGTGCAGATCGCGATCCTGGTGCACGACGCGGGCCTTGTCTGATTTTTGGTAATTTCATCCGGTATGGGCAGACCGGAGAAGACGATCACCACCGGGGTACGGGAGCTGGCCGCGCTGGCCGAGCACCTGCGCCGGCTCCGGGCCGTGTCCGGTAAGACCTACCCCGAGCTGGAGCGCGCCGGCGGCTACTCCGCGTCCGTGTTCAGCCGCGCCGCCTCCGGGGACGCGCTGCCGACCTGGCAGGTGGCGCTCGCCTACGGCACCGCCTGCGGCGCGGACGAGCCCGCGCTGCGCGTCGTCTGGGAACAGGCCCGGGACGCGCTCGACCGGCAGCGCTCGTCCGCGGGCGCGGACGACGCGCCGGCCGGCCCGACCGACTTCAACCTGCGACTGCGCGAACTGATCCGCGGGCGCGGCACCCAGCGCGCGGTGGCCGCACGCGCGAACTACTCACCCAGCACGGTCAGCGCCGCACTCAACGCGACCCGCGTCCCGTCCCCGGAATTCGTCGACCGCATCCTCGCCGGCCTGGATCTGCCGGTCGACGAGCACGCCCGCTGGCAGGAGTGGCGTGCCGCGCTCACGCTCCCGGACCCGCCGTCGTTCGCCGCCGCGCGGGCCACCGACGATCAAGATCTTGAAGATCAAGGCCGCGGGGGTACGGCCGGGGCCGTGCCGAGCGGGGCCGGGCACGGCGAAGGGGCTGCGTCCGAGGCGCCGTTCCGCCCGTCCGCCCTCGCCGTCCTCGGCCCGATCGTCCTCGCCGCGCTGCTCCTCGCCGTCATCTTCACGCTCCTCCCGGTCGCCGTCGACTGGTGGATCTCCACCTGTTGATCGGTTTTCGGGTGAAGCGCGACCACCCACGGCACCGGTGCCCGCGGGAGCAACGCTGCCGGACCACCGCGAAGTGGGAAAATGAAGCTCTATCCGACGGCCGCAGGCCCGAGGACGCTCTTCAGATCACCCATCAGCGCGGTCGTCGGCGCGACGCGGGTGCCGAGACGGAGGACCGTGGTGCGGCCGCCGTTCACCAGCTTGACGTGGATCTCGTTGTCGCCGGGGTGCAGCATCAGCACCTCCTTGAGCCGCTCGACCAGCGGCGGCGTGCAGCGCGTGATCGGCATGGTCAGGATGACCGGCTTCGAGTCCGGGTTGTGGGTGACGTCCGGCATCATCATGTCCATCGCCATGATGCGCGGGGTGTCGTCGCGGCGGTCGATGCGGCCCTTGACGACCACGATCGCGTCCTCCGCGATGTACTGGCCGACCAGCTCGTAGGTGTTCGGGAAGAACAGCGCCTCGACGCCGCCGGCCAGGCCTTCCAGCGTGGCGGACGCCCAGGCCTTGCCCTGCTTGGTGACGCGGCGCTGGACGCCGGAGAGGATGCCGGCCAGCGTGACGACCGCGCCGTCCGGGACCGTGCCCTCCTCGGCGAGCGCGGCGATGCTGGTGTCCGCGTGCTGGGAGAGCACGTGCTCCAGGCCGAAGAGCGGGTGGTCGGAGACGTAGAGGCCGAGCATCTCCCGTTCGAACGCCAGCTTGTCGCGCTTGTCCCACTCGGAGTCCGGGATCGTCGGCATGGCCACGGTGGCGGACGGCGCGGCGTCGCCGAACCCGGCGCCGAACAGGTCGAACTGGCCGACGGCCTCGTTCTTCTTGACGCCGGAGTACGCGTCGATGGCCTCGGCGTGCACCGCGAGCAGGCCCTTGCGGGTGTGGCCCATCGAGTCGAACGCGCCGGCCTTGATCAGCGATTCGATCGTCTTCTTGTTGCAGGCGACCGCGTCGACCTTGGAGAGGAAGTCGTAGAAGTCGGTGTACTTGCCCTTGTCGTCGCGGCAGCGGCGGATCGCCTCCACCACGTTCGCGCCGACGTTGCGGACCGCGGCCAGACCGAAGCGGATGTCCTTGCCGATAGGCGTGAACGGGCCGGCGGACTCGTTGACGTCCGGCGGGAGCACGCTGATGCCCATCCGGCGGCACTCCGCGAGGTAGAGCGCCATCTTGTCCTTGTCGTCACCGACGGACGTGAGCAGCCCGGCCATGTACTCCGCGGGGTAGTTCGCCTTCAGGTAGCCGGTCCAGTAGGAGACCAGGCCGTACCCCGCGGTGTGGGCCTTGTTGAACGCGTAGTCCGCGAACGGGACCAGCACGTCCCAGATCGCCTTGATCGCCTCGTCGGAGTAACCGTTGCCCCGCATGCCGTCGCGGAACGGCACGAACTCCTTCTCCAGGACCTCTTTCTTCTTCTTGCCCATCGCGCGTCGCAGCAGGTCGGCCTGGCCGAGCGAGTAGCCGGCCAGCTTCTGCGCGGCGCGCTGCACCTGCTCCTGGTAGACGATCAGCCCGTGCGTCGGGCCGAGGATCTCCTTGAGCGGCTCCTCCAGCTCCGGGTGGATCGGGATGATGTCCTGCAGGCCGTTCTTGCGGAGCGCGTAGTTCGTGTGCGAGTCCGCACCCATCGGGCCGGGCCGGTAGAGCGCCAGCACCGCGGAGATGTCCTCGAAGTTGTCCGGCTTCATCAGGCGCAGCAGCGAGCGCATCGGGCCGCCGTCGAGCTGGAAGACGCCCAGCGTGTCGCCGCGGGCCAGCAGCTCGTACGTCGGGACGTCGGTCAGCTCCAGCGCGAGCAGGTCCAGCTTGAGGCCGTGGTTGATCTCGATGTTCTTGACCGCGTCATCGATGATCGTCAGGTTGCGCAGGCCCAGGAAGTCCATCTTCAGCAGGCCGAGCGTCTCGCAGGTCGGGTAGTCGAACTGCGTGATGATCGAGCCGTCCGCGTCGCGGCGCATGAGCGGGATGTGGTCGATGATCGGCTCGGCGGACATGATGACGCCGGCGGCGTGCACGCCGGTCTGCCGGATCAGGCCCTCGATGCCGCGCGCGGTGTCGATGACCTTCTTGACGTCCATCTCCGACTCGTACATCGACCGGAGCTCGTTGGCCTCGGAGTACCGCGGGTGGTTCGAGTCGAAGATGCCGGAGAGCGGGATGTCCTTGCCCATCACGGCCGGCGGCATGGCCTTGGTGATCCGGTCGCCGACCGCGTACGGGTATCCCAATACGCGGGCGGAGTCCTTGATCGCGGCCTTCGCCTTGATCGTGCCGAACGTGGCGATCTGGGCGACCCGGTCCTCGCCCCACCGGTCCGTCACGTAGCGGATGACCTCGGCGCGCCGGCGCTCGTCGAAGTCGATGTCGACGTCGGGCATCGAGACGCGGTCCGGGTTCAGGAACCGCTCGAAGATCAGGCCGTGCGGCAGCGGGTCGAGGTCGGTGATGCCCATCGCGTACGCCACCAGCGAGCCGGCCGCGGAGCCACGCCCCGGTCCGACCGCGATGCCGTTGCGCTTCGACCACTGGATGAAGTCGGCGACCACGAGGAAGTAGGACGGGAAGCCCATCTGGATGATGATCCCGAGCTCGTACTCCGCCTGCGTGACGTGCGTGTCCGGGATGCCGCCCGGGAACCGCCGCTTGAGCCCCTCGAACGCCTCGTGCCGGAACCAGGACTCCTCCGTGTGCCCCTCCGGCACCGGGAAACGCGGCATCAGGTTCTTGAACGTGAACATGCCGGTGGTGTCGACCTTCTCGGCCACCAGCAGCGTGTTCCGGCAGCCTTCCTGCCAGGCGTCGGAGGAGTCGATCGCCCGCATCTGGTCCGCGGACTTCACGAAGTAGCCGTTGCCGTCGAACCGGAACCGGTTCGGGTCGTCCACGTTCGCGCCGGTCTGCACGCAGAGCAGCACGTCGTGCGCGGCGGCCTGCTCCTCGTAGGTGTAGTGCGAGTCGTTGGTGACCACCGGCTTGATGTTCAGCTTCCGGCTGATCTCCAGCAGGCCCTCGCGGACCCGGCTCTCGATGGAGAGGCCGTGATCCATGATCTCCAGGAAGTAGTTGTCCTTGCCGAAGATGTCCTGATATTGCCCGGCGACCTTGAGCGCCTCCTCGGGCTGGCCCAGCCGCAGGCGGGTCTGCACCGCGCCGGACGGGCACCCGGTGGTCGCCATGATCCCCTTGGCGTGCTGGGAGATCAGCTCCATGTCCATCCGCGGCCACTTCACGTAGTGGCCCTCGAACGAGGCGAGCGAGTTCAGCCGGAAGAGGTTCTTCAGGCCCTCGGCGGACTGCGCCCACATGGTCATGTGCGTGATCGCGCCGTTACCGGAGACGTCGTCCGACTTCTGCTCCGGCCGGCCCCACTTCACGCGCGCCTTGTGGAAGCGGGACTCCGGCGCGACGTACGCCTCGACGCCGATGATCGGCGTGATGTCCGCGGCCTTGGCCTGCTTGTAGAAGTCGTAGGCGCCGTGCATGTTGCCGTGGTCGCTGATCGCCACCGCCGGCATCTCGAGCCGCTTCGCCTCCTTGAAGAGGTCTTTCAACCGCGCCGCACCATCGAGCATCGAATATTCCGTGTGCACGTGGAGGTGCACGAACGAATCGCCCACGGCAGGCTCACCCCGATTCGATCACGACTGCGGCGGAGCACCCACCCTAGCCCCGCCGCTCGCCGTCCGTGCCGTCCCCTCGCCCCGGTGTGGCGCGTCCGACGCGCCTCCCGTGCAGGTCATGCCATGGTCGCCCGCGGCACCCCGGCAAAGGTCTCGACACGATCAAAATTCACCACCCATCGGGGGTACGCGGTGAGCGCTCGACCACGCAGCGCACAGGGTGCACCCTGCGGCGTTGTCGTCCGCGCGCGACCGCGGGAACGTCCGGCGCGGGGCCCGGCTCGCGCTGTGCACGGGCCAGCAGCGCGAGGCGGTCGATCCGCGGATCGCGGTAGGTCCGCCCGAGCCCGTGCCGTGTCCGCGCGACGGACCAGCCGCAGCGCCGGGCGAGCTCGTCGTCCCGGGCGAAGAGGAGATCGCCGGCAATCCGGCAGAGGTCGTGGAATGTGACGTGGAGCCGACTGGTGCTCCCACTGAAACGGTGGGACACGGTAACCATCCTTGAGGCGCGCTGAGCCCGGGATCGGTCGTTCGCCGGACCTCGGCCCGGTGTATCTACTGGTGTCGTGCCGGAGGCACTATCCTCACCGTGTCGCCCGCGGGGAACGACACCCTTATCCTTCGTTCAATTATCGTGACACATGCCTCTGGCAATTGCCAGAATGCATGACGCGCTCCGCGGTTCATTCACGACCGTGCACGCGCGCGGACGAGGGGGAGCGGGTGGCGGGGGACAGCGGCAGCCCGACGGTTCGCCGGCGCCAGCTCGGCGGCCTGCTCCGCCGCCGTCGCGAGGCGCTCGGCCTCAGCGCGCAGGAAGTGGCCGAACGGCTGCTCGTCTCGCCTGCCAAGATCAGTCGTTTGGAGACTGGGCAGCGTGCGCCCCAGCAGCGCGACATCCGGGACCTGTGTGACCTGTACGGGATCTCGGACCCGGCCGAGCGGGACGCGCTCATGAGCCTCGTCGCCGAGGCCCGCAAGCTCGGCTGGTGGCAGGAGATGGACCTGCCCACCTCGGCCTACGTGGACCTGGAGGGTGCCGCCACACAACTCGGAAACTGGGAGACGGCCCTGGTGCCGGGCTTGCTGCAGACCCCGGCGTACGCGGAGTGGGCGCTGCTCTCCTGGGACCGGCGACTCACGCCGGACCAGGTCGAGCAGGCGGCGCGGGCGCGACGGCGGCGCCAGGAGCGGCTGACGGGCGACGACCCGCTGACGGTCCGGGCGATCCTCGACGAGTCGGTGCTGCGCCGGATGAACGGGTCCGGCATCGCCCGGGGGCAGCTGGAGCACCTGCTGGCGCTGTCGGAGCTGCCGACGGTGTCGATCCAGATCCTGCCCTACGAGGTGGGGCTGCACGAGGCGGTGAACAGCCCCTTCGCGCTGCTCGACCTCGATGTCACCGCGGGCGGCGTCGTATTCGTGGAAGGGCTGGTCGGCTATCTCTATCTGGAGAAGCCCGAGCAGCTGGCGCGATATCGCGAGGTCTTCCAATGGTTGCGGAACGCCGCACTGAGCCCGGCCGATACCACCGTCTTCATAAGCGATTACGTGCAAAAACTACGATAAATCAGGCTTAAGCTTTTCATTTATGGAGACGACGATGTCTGCAGCAGAAGACCGGCCCGAGTGGCGCACCGCGAGCCGGAGCGGCGGCGGCAACTGCGTGGAGGTGGCACGCGTGGCCGGCGGCATGGGAGTGCGTGACTCGAAGGACCGCGGCGGGCCGGTGCTCCACTACACGGGCGCGGCCTGGGCCGCCTTCACGCGCGGCGCCCGGAGCGGCGACTTCACGCGCTAGCCGCCCGGCACACCCGGCCCTCTGGTGATCCAGGCGTCCCTCAGGTCGTTCTTGACGACGTGGACGACGCCTGGATCATGGCCGTGGCGCGACGCAGCAGCGTCCTGCCCGGCACCCGCTGGTGATCGGGGCGCCCCTCAGGGACGCCCCGATCTTCGATGGCCCGGCGGACGGCCGTGGGCAACCCACCGGGCTGCCACGCCGCGCACGGCACCGGACCCCGCGCGTTACCGGAAGTCGGCCAGGTCCGGGCCGGTCGCCGCGAGTGCCCGCAACGACGCGAACCGGTTCAGGTAGTCCGCGATCTCCGCGGGGTCGCCGCTGACCCGGTCCGCGTCCGCCTGCTCCAGGTAGAGCAGGTCGCCCGCGCCCGATGCGGCCTCCAGCAGCAGGAACGGCCCGGTCCCCGCGTGCGCGCCGGCCGGCACCACCTGGATCGTCACGTGCGGCCGGTCGCGGACCTCGATCAGCCGCTGGATCTGGCCGCGCAGGACCGCGTCGCCGGGGTCGCCGGGGTCGCCGCGCCGCAGTGCCGCCTCGTCGATCAGGAAGTGCGCCCGGGGCGCGTGCGGGCCGTCCAGCAGCCCCTGCCGGGCGATCCGGCCGGCGATCCGTCGCGCGATCGCGGCGTCGTCGTCCGTGGTCGTCCGGTGCCGCCGGCAGGCCAGCGCCGCGTACTCCGGCGTCTGCAGCAGGCCAGGGATCAGCGTCAGCTCGAAGCTCCGGAGCACCCGTGCGGTCTGCTCCGCGTGGATGAGCGTGCGGACGCCGGCGCTCCGGGCGCCGTCCAGCCGCGCGTTGACCACCGAGCCCACCGCGTCGGTCATCCCGTGCGCGTGGGAGCCGTCGGCGCCGTACCGTGCGAGCAGTTCACGCACCTTCTTCGGCGGTACGCCGCCGAGCCCGGCCTCCAGCGACCAGAGCGCGCCCGGAGTGACTCCTATCGATGCCGCGGCCTCTTCTGCCTCCAATCCGACCTGTCGTCGCAGTTTTCGCAGCTCACCGATGCCCTCGCGCTGCGCGGTCGGGTCCGAGTTCTCCGCCATCTCGAATCCTCCTGCCGTGCTGCCTCCACGGGAGGCGCAACGACCGTCGCGGATCTCGACGCTGTGTCGTCCACGACGGCCTCATCACCGATTGTGGACCATGGGCTGACCGGGCGCGAGAGAGTCGTTTTCGGACCCGGACGGCCGCGAGGGGCGCCCCGCATCACGGGACGCCCCTCGGTTACCGCCGGGGTCAGGCGCGGCGGAAGACCCAGACGCGGAGCATGACGAAGCGCAGCAGCGTGGCCGTCGCGTTCGCCACGATCAGCACGGCCAGCTCGATCAGGCGGTGCGGCGTGTCCGTGACGACGTGCAGCAGCGCCAGCGAGCCGCTGGTCAGGCCCAGCCCGAGACCGAAGATGACCAGGCCCTGGAGGTGGTGGCGGGCCGCGCCGTCCGTGCCCTGCACGCCGAACGTGATGCGCCGGTTCGCGGCCGTGTTGCCGACCGCGGTGATCAGCAGCGCCAGCAGGTTGGCGAGCTGTGCGCCGACGCCGAGCCGGAGCCCCGCGTAGATCGCCAGGTAGGCCAGCGTGCTGACCACACCGATCGCGCCGAACTTGAGCAGTTGCCCGGTCATCCCCGGCGGCACGCCGTCGACCGGCGCGAGCGGGGCCCGGCCGAGCTGCGCGCGCAGCTCGGTGATCGGCAGGCGACCGGTGCCGAGCGCGCGGCCGAGGCGCGCGATGCCCCGGAGGTCCGCGACCGCGGTCCGCACGATGTCGACACGGCTGTCCGGATCGTCGATCCAGTCCACCGGCACCTCGTGGATGCGCAGCCCGGCCCGCTCGGCCAGCACCAGCAGCTCCGTGTCGAAGAACCAGCCGGAGTCCTCGACCAGTGGCAGCAGCCGGTTCGCCACGTCCTTGCGGATCGCCTTGAACCCGCACTGCGCGTCGGAGAACCGTGCCTGCAGCGTGCCGCGCAGGATCAGGTTGTAGCCGCGCGAGATGAACTCCCGCTTGGCGCCCCGGATCACCCGCGAGCTGCGCGACAGCCGGGACCCGATCGCCAGGTCGCTGTGCCCGGAGAAGAGCGGCGCGACCAGCGGCAGCAGTGCGGCGAGGTCGGTGGAGAGGTCCACGTCCATGTACGCCAGCACCGGCGCCCGGGACGCGGACCACACCTCCTTCAGGGCGTGCCCGCGGCCCTTGCGCGGCAGGTGCGTGACGGACACGCCGGCCAGGTCCGCGGCGAGCCGGCGTCCGACCTCGAGCGTCCCGTCCGTGCTGGCGTTGTCCGCGATGGTGATCTGGAAGGGGTACGGGAACGTCTCGCTGAGGTGCGCGTGCAGCCGCCGCACGCACGGCTCCAGGTCACGCTCCTCGTTGAAGACCGGGATGACCACGTCGAGCGCGGCCGTGGCAGGTGTCGTGCCGGGCGTGTCGGTTACTCCTGCGGTGATCGACATGGCGGATCAGCTCCCCTGCGTCGCCGGCGCGGTCAGGTCGTAGATGGTGGTGTCGTCCACGGTCTGCGAGGCGAAGTTGGCCTGGACCCAGGTCGCGATCTCGGCGCTGACCTGGCTGCTGCCGTCCCGGCCACCACCGCCGAAGCCGCCGTCGCCGATGAAGTAGTGGATCTTCCCCTGCTCGACGTACTCCTGGAACTGTGCGAGCGACGGCGACGGGTCGGTGCCGTTGAAGCCGCCGATCGCCATCACCGGGTCGCCGGTGGCCAGCTGGTAGCCGGACGCGCGGTTGGAGCCGACCGCGGCCGCGATCCAGGTGTAGCCGTCCGCGTCCTTCTCCAGCAGCGCGACCATCTCGGCGCTCGGCTCGGAGCCGCTGAGCAGCCCGCCCATGCCGCCGCCGTTCATGCCCCGTCCGCCGCCACCGTTCGGCCTCTGCTGACCCTGGCCCTGTTGCCCTTGGCCTCCGCCGGGAAGAGCGCCGCCCGGGAAGCCCTGGCCGTTGCCCTGACCGTCGCCCTGACCGCCGCCGGGGAAACCGCCGCCCGGGAAGGTGCCGCCGGGAAAGCCGCCCTGCCCGTTACGTCCGCCTCCGGGACCGCCCCGGCCACCGCCGCCACCAGGCCCGAAGCCGCCCGCCGTGGCCGGACCGGCCGACGGGATCGAGCCGACGTGCGGCGTACCCGCGGTGTTGATCGCGTAGGCGGCCGGTGCGGCCAGCGTCACCGCGGCCGCGACCACGCCCACCGGGATCGCGAACCGTGCACCCAGCCGGCTCGTGCCCAGCAGCGCCACCGCCGCGACGATGCCGCCGATCAGCACGGTCCAGCGCAGCCACGGGAGCCAGTCCGCGCTGCGTCCGAGCAGCGCCCAGGCCCAGACCGCGGTACCGGAGACGACCAGGGCCAGCAGCGCCGCCGCCCACGGTGCGCGCCGCCGTTCCCAGAGCAGCTGCGCGCCCATGCCGACCGTCGCGCCGATCGCCGGGGCCAGCGCCACCGTGTAGTAGGCGTGGAAGATGCCCTGCATGAAGCTGAACGTCAACGTGGTGACCAGGAGCCAACCACCCCAGATCACGAACGCCGCACGGGTACGGTCCGTGCGCGGCCGCCGTGCCGTGAGCACCAGGCCGACGACCAGCAGCGCGAGCGCGGCCGGCAGCAGCCAGGCGATCTGACCGCCCTGCGACGAGTCGAACATCCGCAGGACGCCGGTCTCGCCCCACATCGTGCCGCCGCCCCCGCCGCCCGGACCGCCCCCGCCACCGGGAGCCGTGCCACCGGCCGGACCGCCCATGCCACCACCGCCGACGCTGCCGGTCTCGTTGCCGTTGAGCCGGCCGAGCCCGTTGTAGCCGAGCGTGAGCTCCAGGATGCTGTTGTTCTGCGAGCCGCCGATGTAGGGCCGCGAGCCCTCCGGCCACAGCTCGACCGCGAGGATCCACCAGCCGGCCGAGACGATCATGGCGCCGGCCGCGGCCAGGAGCTGCAGGAACCGCTTGCCGAGCCGCGGCGGGCCGGCGATCAGGTAGACCAGGCCGAGCGCGGGCAGGATCAGCAGCACCTGGAGCATCTTGGCCAGGTATCCGAAGCCCATGAAGACGCCGCAGATCAGCAGCCACGTGGTCGCGCCGCGCTCCAGCGCCCGGACCATCGCCCAGCAGGCCGCGACCATCAGCAGCACCAGCAGCGCGTCCGGGTTGTTGAAGCGGAACATCAGCGCGGCGACCGGCGTGGTGGCCAGCACCGCACCGGCCAGCAGGCCCGCGGCCGGCGAGAACCAGCGGCGGACCGTGGCGTAGAGCAGCGCGACCGAGCCGACGCCCATCAGCGCCTGCGGGACCAGCATGCTCCACGAGTTCATGCCGAAGATCCGGGCCGCGATCTCCATCGGCCAGAGCGAGGCCGGCGTCTTGTCGACCGTGATGAAGTTCGCCGCGTCGGAGGAGCCGAAGAAGAACGCCTTCCAGCTCTCGGAGCCGGCCTGCACCGCGGCCGCGTAGAACGAGTTCGCCCAGCCGGACTCGCCGAGCCCCCAGATGTAGAGCACACCGGTCGCGACCAGCAGCGCGTAGAGCGCGGGCCGCGCCCACACCGGGTCGTCCTCGGGCCCGCGGAGGATCCGCTGCCAGCGCGTCCGCGTCGGCGCGGCCGCCACGGGAACGTCCGCTCCGGCCGGCGCGTCGGCCTCGGAGGACGCAGCGGCCTCGGCCGGCGCGGCGGCAACCTCGGAAGGCACGGTGGTTCCGGAAGGCACGGTGCTCCCGGAAGGCACGGTGCTCCCGGAAGGCGCGGCCGTCTCGGAGAGCGGGGCGGGTGAGGCCGGTGCCGGGGCCGGAGCGGTCGGCGGTGCGGCCTCTCCCGCCGGAGCGGCGGACGGCGATGCCGTCTCCGGCTCCGGATCGGCCGGCGACCCGGCCGGGGCCGGTGTGCCCGCCGGGGGTGGCGTGGGCAACGTCGAGGTCATGGGACTTCGTCCTTCGCTCAGCGAACTGGATTGCGGCATTGACGACAAGCCAGGCTTTACGGCCGAAAGCCCATGCTCGATGACCAGGATCGACCGGACATCTCACTGTCCGCTCTGGCGAGGCTGTGGAGAGGCTGTGAATACGTGAGCGACCTGCGACGGCGAGATTACGCCCCGACCGGCACCCGGTCCGCGACCAGCGGCATCGATACCAGGAACTCGGTACGCCCCGGCCGGCTGCGCACGTCGATGCGCCCGCCGTGCGCGGTCACCACCGCGTGCACGATCGCCAGCCCTAGCCCGGTGCTGCCCGCGGCGCGCGACCGGGAGCTGTCTCCGCGCGCGAACCGTTCGAAGATGTGCGGCAGCAGGTCCGGCGGGATGCCCGGCCCGGCATCGGCCACCATGATCGCGGCCAGCCCGTTCCGCACGCCCACGGACACGGTGACCTCGGTACCGGGCGGCGTGTGCGTGCGCGCGTTCGCCAGCAGGTTCGCCACCACCTGGTGCAGCCGGGCCCGGTCGCCGAGCACCTCCACGCCCTCCGGCGGCAGGTCCAGCCGCCAGACGTGCTGCGGCCCGGCCGCGTGCGCGTCGCTGACCGTGTCCACCGCGAGCATCGCCAGGTCGACCGGCTCGTTCTCCAGCGGCCGCCCGGCGTCCAGCCGGGCCAGCAGCAGCATGTCCTCGACCAGCAGCGTCATGCGTTTCGCCTCGGACTCGACGCGGTTCAGCACGTGCGCGACCTCGTCCGGCACCTGCTGGCGGCTCCGGCGGGTCAGCTCGGCGTACCCCCGGATCGCGGCCAGCGGCGTGCGCAGCTCATGGCTGGCATCGGCGACGAACTGACGCACCTGGGTCTCGCTGGCGTGCCGGGCCGCGAGCGCGGCCTCCACGTTGCCGAGCATGCGGTTGAGCGCGGCGCCGACCTGCCCGACCTCGGTGCGCGGATCGGTGAACTCCTCCGGCAGCCGCTCCGCGAGCGCGACCTCGCCGCGGTCCAGCGGCAGCTCGGCGACCCGGCCCGCGGTCGCGGCGACGCGCCGGAGCGGGCGCAGCATCCGGCGGATGATCACGATTCCGGCGAAGCCCGCCACGATCAGCGCGCCGATGGTGACCACGGCGAGGATCACGGCCACGCCGACCTGGGTCTGCTCGATCTCCCTGGTGGGCAGCCCGGTGATGACCAGGTCTTTCGTCGGGCCCCGCAGCGCGGCTTTGAGGCGGTAGTTCCCGTACCCCTCCAGGTAGTAGGTTCTCGGACGGCCGTCGGCCGGGATCGTGGCCAGCATGGCGAAGAGCGCACTGCCGCCGTCGATTTCCTGCAGGTCCATGCCGAGGATGCGCACGCCGGGGCGGCTGCCGTCGAGGTAGGCGACGAGAGTGCCGGGCGGCTGCCCGGGGCCGATCCATTTGTCCCGGTCCGGCCCGCTGCCGCCGTTGGAGAGCTCCTCCGGGCGGTCGTACTTCCCGGTGTTCTGCACCGCGGTCTCCAGCTGCCGGTCGAGTTGGGCCTGGAGGTTGTTGTGCAGCGCGACCTCGGTGACCGCGGAGATCAGCAGGCAGGCCGCGGCCAGCAGCGCCAGCATGGTGGCGACCAGGCGGGTCCGCAGCGGCCAGCCCTTCGGCCCTCGTGGCCGCCTCCGCTCAGTCCGCGGGCTTGAGGACATAGCCGGCACCGCGCATCGTGTGGATCATCGGCTTCCGGCCTGCGTCGATCTTCTTGCGCAGGTAGGAGATGTAGAGCTCGACCACGTTCGCCTGGCCGCCGAAGTCGTAGTTCCACACCCGGTCCAGGATCTGCGCCTTGGACAGCACCCGGCGCGGGTTGCGCATCAGGTACCGCAGCAGCTCGAACTCGGTCGCGGTGAGCGTGATCTGGTCGCCGCCGCGGCTCACCTCGTGGCTGTCCTCGTCCAGCGTCAGGTCGCCGACGATCAGCTCCGCGTCCGAGCGCATCGCGGCCCGGCCGGCCCGGCGCATCAGCCCGCGCAGCCGCGCGACGACCTCCTCCAGGCTGAACGGCTTCGTCACGTAGTCGTCGCCGCCCGCGGTCAGGCCCGCGATCCGGTCCTCCACCGAGTCCTTCGCGGTCAGGAACAGCACCGGCATCTCCGGCGCCTCGCCGCGCAGCCGGCGCAGCACCTCCAGCCCGTCCATGTCCGGCAGCATCACGTCCAGGATCACCGCGTCCGGCCGGAACTCGCGCGCGGCCCGCACCGCGCCACCGCCGTCGCCGGCCGAACGCACCTCCCAGCCCTCGTAGCGCAGCGCCATGGACAGCAGCTCGGCCAGCGTGGACTCGTCGTCGACCACCAGCACCCGGACCGGACTGCCGTCGGCGCGGCGAAGTTCCGGGCGGGATCCGGCGGTGGTGTCGCGAAAGTCGGAGTGCATCGTCGTCGTCATGCTCCCGATGGTTCGCCCGCCATCTAGGCAGGGCCTTTACCGACCCTGTGTAACACCTGTGAGGCTGGTCAGGACCCAAATCACGATCATCAGGGGGTACGGGTTCCGAGCGCTCTCCGAGCAAGGTCTGACCGGTCTTGAAGGTGCGACCGCTTGCATGGTGCGGCGCCGTGGCCCTGCCGGGCCGCGGCCGGTCGATCGAGGAGGCAGTCGTGCCTGTAAGTGCAAGTGCACACGCCCGTCGCCGGTTCGCAGCCGTCGCGCTGGCCGGTTCCGCGGCGCTGATGCTGGCCGCGGGCTGCGGTAGCTCGTCCGACAGCACGGACGGCTCCGGCGGGGACGGGCAGAACGCGCTCGCCGCCTACGCGGCCTGCCTCAAGGAGCAGGGCATCGAGGTGACGATCCCGACCGCGAACCCGTCCCGCGGCGCCCGTCCTTCCGGCGGCGCGTTCCCGTCCGGCGGCGCGTTCCCTTCGGGCGGCGCGTTTCCGCAGGGGTCCGGACGGCCGACCGCGTTCCCGTCCGGCGGTCCGGGCGGTGGCGGCCAGCGCGGCGGTGGCGGCGGCTTCGCGAACCAGCTCAAGCCGGACGGCGTCGACGAGGCGGCCTGGACCGCCGCGACCGAGGCCTGCGCGGACTCGCTGCCGCAGATGGGCAACGGCGGCCAGAACGGTGGCGGTCAGGGCGGTCCCGGCGGTGGCCAGGGCGGTCCGGGCGGCGGTCAGGGCGACAACGGGGCCTCGGCCGCGTACGACAACTGCCTCACCGAGAACGGCGTGACCGACACGGCCGCGCTGAACACCGCGGACGCCACGGTCGCGAAGGCGGTCGAGGCCTGCGCCCCGCTCAAGCCCGCGTCCTGACCCAGCCTCGTACCGGAGAATCCCCCGCTCCGCGGTACAACGACGGATTCGGCCGGGCAGATCTGACTGTCCGGTCGGCCCGGTCGCCCCCGCGCCTCCGTCGCCTCTTTGGCGTCACGACGCACTGCCGGTGTGTTGTCCCAGGTAGAGTGCCCTGACACTCGGTCCGATGACGAACTCGGTTACGTTCTCGACCGGACGGGGTGGCCCGGCAGTGAGCAGCGGCACACGACAACTGTCCGCGATCGTCGCGCGCGACGACAGCCGCGGAGCCGTCCTCATCGCCTTCGAGGGTGAGCTGACGCTGCGCAGCGCCGCCCGCGCCCGATCGGTGATCACCAAGGCCCTCGCGGAGTGCCCGGTGGTGGTCATCGTGTCGCTCGACCGGGTGCGGATCGCGCACGACGGCGCGCTCGCGGTCTTCGTGGCGCCGCGCTGGCGGGCCGGGCACTCACCCGAGGCGCCGCTGCTGCTCGTGGCCCGGCCCTCGGTGGCGTCCCGGCTGCGCGTGCTCAACCGCGGCGTCCGCGTGCACTCCACGCTGGACCGGGCGCTGGTCGCGGCGCGGGACCTGCGGGAGGCCAGCCGGTGGGAGCACCTGCGCCTGGACGCGGGCCCGCTGGCCGCGTCGTTCGCACGGTCGATCGTCGGCGACGCCTGTGCCGGCTGGGAGGTGCACGACCTGCTGCACCCGGCCCGCACGGTGGTGTCCGAGCTGGTCAACAACGCGGTCGAGCACGGTGGCACGCCGATCGACGTGACCGTGACGCTGCGCCGGCCGTACCTCTACCTGGTCGTCGCGGACGGCAACCCGGAGCTGCCCCGCCTCGGTCCGGTCAGCGCGTCCGACCCGCGCGCGCCGCTGGCCGAACGGGGTCGCGGCCTGCAGGTGGTGGAGGCCGAGACGCACCGCTGGGGCTTCGCCGTGCTGCCGCAGGGAAAGGCGGTCTGGGCCGCGCTCCGCCTCGCCGGATGATCGCGGAGCCTCGCCGGATGACCTCTGACGTGCGAAGGTGTCACGATGGGTGAGACGCGGGACGGGGTGGACCTGACCAACCTCGACGCCGAGCTCTTCGACGGCGCCGGCGCGACCAAGCGTGACCTGATCGACTATCTGGACGCGGTGTCCGCGCGCTTCCTGCCGCAGCTCGCCGGCCGTCCGCTCTCCGTGATCCGGGTGCTGCGCGGCCAGGACGCGTTCATGCAGAAGAACGTCCCGAAATACACCCCCGGGTGGGTACGCACCGCGGAGGTCTGGGCCGAGGCCTCGCACCGCACGGTCCGCTACGCGCTCTGCGACGACCGCCGCACGCTGCTCTGGTTCGGCAATCAGCGCGCGGTGGAGTACCACCCCGCGCTCGCGACCGCGGAGACCCCGGACCGCCAGACGCACCTGATCATGGACCTGGACCCGCCCGAGGAGGACGGCTCGTTCGGCCTGGCCGTCCGCGCCGCGGCGCTGGTCCAGGAGGCGCTGACCGCGTCCGGCCTGGCCGGCGCCGTGAAGACCAGCGGCGCCAAGGGCCTGCACATCTTCGTGCCGATCCGGGACGGGGACACCGAGCAGGTCGCGGCCGCCACCCGCGCGCTCGCGGCCCGCGCCGAACGCGTCGATCCCGCGCTGGCCACCACCGCGTTCATCCGCGAGGACCGGCACGGCAAGGTCTTCCTGGACGCGACCCGCGCCGGCGGCGCCACCGTGGCCGCGGCCTACAGTCCCCGCCTGCGTCCTGGCGTCCCGGTCTCGTTCCCGGTCGCCTGGTCCGCGCTCGGCGACATCACGCCGTCCGACTTCACCATCCGTACCGCGCCCGCGCTCCTGGCCACCACCGACCCGTGGGCCGACGCGCTCCCGGACCCCCAGCCGCTGCCCGCCGACCTGATCGACGAGGGCCGCACCATCCCGGTCGCCCGCGTCGCCGCCATGCACGAGGGCAGACGCCGCAAGGCCGCCGCCCGCCGCAAGGCCGAGTAACCGCAGGTCAGTCGCGTGCCGGGGCCGAGGCGGGCAGGCCGCGGAGGCCGGAGATGATCAGGTCGAGGCCGAGGTCGAGGAAGTTCTCCTTGATGACGCAGCCGGTGAGCGCGTCGGCGGCGGCCGTGATCCGCGGGTAGCGGCGCGGGGAGAGGCGGGCGAGCGCGGCGCGCTTGGCGCGGATGCGGTCCTCGCGGAGCTCCAGGTCCTGGATGTTGAGCGTGGCCGGGTCGAACGGGATCAGGTTGACCACGGAGCAGAGCGCCTGGTTGCCGACGGCCGCGGCCCGGTCCGTGTCGAAGCCGGCCCTGGCCAGCAGGTCCAGCGCGCGCTCGGCGATGGCGAGGCCGCCGGGCGCGATCAGGATGCGCCGCGGGATCAGCGGCGCGACCTCGGCGTGCGGCGTCAGCACCTCGGCCAGCGCGGCGAAGAGCGCGCGGAGCTGGACGTCCCACGGCTCGTCCGTGGGCTCGGGCAGTGGCACGGACTCGAGCAGATGGTCCGCGAGCGCGTGGATCAGCTCGTCCTTGTCGCGGAAGTGCCGGTAGAGCGCCATCGGCGTGACGCCGTGCTCGGTGGCCAGCCGCCGGATCGTGATGGCGGCCAGTCCTTCGGCGTCGGCGATGGCGAGCGCGCTGACCACGAGCTTCTCCTGGTCGAGGCGCTCCCGGGCGGGGGCGTTGGGGGGCGTCACGTTGACAAGTCTACGACGTAGACCTAGCGTCTACGCCATACGTATACGACGTACACCTACGCCGTATACAACCGAATCCCGAAAGGCTTCCCGAATGCGACGGAGTCCCTGGGCCACGCTCGTCGTGCTGGCCCTGGCGCAGTTCATCGTCGTCCTCGACGTGACGATCGTGAATGTGGCGCTGCCGAACATCCAGTCCGACCTGGACTTCACGCCGGATGGCCTGCAATGGGTGATCAGTGCGTACACGCTGCTCTTCGGCGGCTTCCTGCTGCTCGGCGGCCGCGCGGCCGACCTGCTCGGCCCACGCCGGCTCTTCATCGGCGGCCTGCTGCTCTTCGGCGTGACGTCGCTGATCGCGGGCCTGGCGCCGAACTCGGAGTCACTCATCGCGGCCCGCGCGGCGCAGGGCCTCGGTGGCGCGCTGCTCTCCCCGGCCGCGCTCGCGCTGCTCACCGTCACGTTCCCGCCCGGCCGCGAGCGCAACATCGCGATGGGCGTGTGGGGCGGCCTGGCCGGTCTCGGCGGCACGCTCGGCGTGGTCGCGGGCGGCCTGCTGGTCGACACGCTGGACTGGCGCTGGGTCTTCCTGGTCAACGTGCCGCTGGTGGTGGCGCTGGTCGCGATCACGCCGTTCTTCGTGCGCGACGTCCGGCACACCGCACCCGGTCCGCGCACGTTCGACCTGGCCGGCGCCGTGCTCAGCACGTCCGGGCTGCTCGCGGTGGTCTACGGCGTGGTGCGCGCGGAGCACAGCGGCTGGGGCTCAGCCGAGGTGATCGGCTTCCTGGCCGGCGGCGTGGCGTTGCTCGTCGCGTTCGTGCTGGTGGAGCGGCGTTCGGCGGACCCGCTCGTACCCATGCGGCTGTTCGGTTCTCGGTCGTTGACCACGTCCAGCATCACGCTGGGGCTGAACGGGGCCGGCTTCCTGTCCATGTTCTTCCTGACCGCGATCTATCTGCAGCAGGTGCGCGGCGACACCGCGCTCGAAGCCGGCCTGCACTTCCTGCCGATGGGCGGCGCGGCGATCGTCGCGGCCGTGGTGGCCAGTCAGCTCGTCACGCGCCTCGGCACCCGTCCCGTGCAGCTCGGCGGCGCCGTGCTCAGCGTGGCCGGCCTGCTGGTGCTGACGCTGGTGGGCACGGACGACTCCTACGCCACCGGCCTGCTCCCGGGCCTGGTGCTGTTCGGCGCCGGGATCATCGCGGTCAGCGTGCCCGGCCAGATCAACGCGGTCTCCGAGGTGGCGAACCACGAGGCCGGAGCCGCGTCCGGCCTGGTCTCCGCGGTCTACCAGATCGGCGGCGCGCTCGGCCTCGCGGTCGTGACCACGCTGTCGCTCACCCACGTCACGGACCAGCTGACCGCCGGCGTCGCACCGCAGCAGGCGCTGGTCGACGGCTTCCACCGGGGCATCCTGGTCGCGGCCGCCTTCGCCGTGGTCAACATCGCGGTCGCGCTCAGCGCCCCGCAGACCACCCCGGACGCCGAGCAACTCGCCGAAGCCGCCGCTACGGCGTGAACGAGATGTGGGCCGGATCGGCTCGGGCGGCCGGCAGTGCGTCGGCCGCCTGGGCGATCAGCTCCTCCGGCGTGATCTGCACGGGCTGGCGGTCGTCGAGCATCGAGACGCCGACCGCGGGGTGCAGCAGCACGGTCTGACCGGCCGAGGCCAGCGGCTGCCGGGCGGCGGTGACCAGGCGTTTCGCCAGGCGTTCCACGTTCGCGGTGTCGCCGACGCTCTCCGCGATCACCACGAACTCGTCCGTGCCGGTCCGGGCGATCACGTCGCCGCGGCGCAGCGAGGCGGCGAGCCGGCCGGACAGCACCTTCACCAGCTGCCCGGCCACGTCCGCGGACAGGCCCTTGAGCAGCGCGTTCAGGTCGCCGAGCTGGATGACGAGCGCGGCGGCGAGCCCGGCGCCGCCGGCCCAGGACGTCAGCACGCGCTCCAGGTGGTCGCGCAGGAAGCGGGCGTTGGGCAGGCCGGTGACCGAGTCGTGCAGCACGGTGCGTTCGAGCAGGCCACGGGTGCCGAGGTCGTGGTCGATGGCGATCACGCCGATGATCCGGCCCTGCTTGTCGGCGAGCCCGGTGAGCGTGCGGGTGACCGCGACCCGCTCGCCGTCCGCGCGCCGCTGCGTGAGGTCCAGGGTCACGGACCCGGCGCCGGACAGCGTCTCCAGCAGTTCGCCGTACGCGCGCACGGCCGGGGTGCCCTCGCCGGTCTCCGGATCGACCTCGTACGTGTCCATCAGCGTCAGCACGTCGCAGCCGAGCGCCTCGCTGGCGCTGTAGCCGTAGACGCGCTCCGCGGACGCGTTCCAGCCGATCACCTTGCCGTCGTTGTCCCAGGCCACGACCACGTCGGAGAGCTGGTCGAACGCGGTCGCCTGGCGGCGCAGCTCCTCGACCGCGGCGGCGGAGCCGGTGAGCAGCGACGCGGTGTTCACGGTCGAGGCCGCGGTCTCCGCGATCGCCTGGAGAAAAGAGAATTCCTCGTCCGTGTACGCGTCCCGGCCCGCGTCCCGGGTGGCGATCAGCACGCCGCACGGCCACGCGCCGTCGCCCAGCGGGAGCACGGCCACGCTGCTCACGCCGCACACGGCCAGCCAGGGCGCGAGCTGCGGGTCGAACTCCGCGATGTGCCGGCCCATCTCCTCCTGGTTCAGCACGGCCGCGGCGCCGCTGTCGAGCACCGCGTCCACCACGGCGTCGCCGCGCCCGCGCAGCACGCTGGCCGCGCCCTCGCGCAGCAGCATGGCGGAGATCGCGTCGCGGTGGCTGGCGCCCACGCGTACCAGCGAGGAGTTGTCCAGGGAGTAGAGCCAGAGCGTGGCGCCGTCGCCCACGTGGGTGGCGACCGTGCGGGCCACCAGGTCGCCGAAGCGGCGCTCGTCGATCACGGCGTCGTTCACGGCCCGCGCGATGGCGACGATGGCGCGCAGGCGTCTCGTCTCGGGCGAGGGCGTCGCGGGCAGACCCAAGTCGTCCTCCTCCGAGCTGATTCGATCGGCCTATCGGCCGGGGCCGCGGAAACCTGAGGCGGAACAGTCGCCGTATTCGCGTTGTTGTGAAACCGTTGGCGCGGGGTTCGTGAAACCCGGTTGGAGGAGGCGGCTGTGGATCTTCTGGCTGAGTACCGGCGGGCGACGATGTACTTCGAGACGGGCGACCCCCTCGGGGCCTCCCGGCTGTTGGAGCCGATCGTGGAGGCGGAGCCGCACAACGCATCCGTGCGGCAGCTGCTGGCCCGTTCCTATTTCATGTCCGCCCAGCTCAAGGGCGCCGAGAAGCAGTTGCGGGCGCTCATCGAGCTCGACCCGACCGATCATTACGCCCACCACGTGCTGGGGCGCACGCTGGAGCGCGGCGGCCGGTTGGCCGAGGCGCTCCCGTTCCTCCGGCTGGCGCTGGCCATGCACCACCGGCCGGAGTACGAGGACGCGCTGCGCCGTGTGGAGGGCCTGGTCAACATTCACGAGCGCGCGGACAGGCGCGCCGCCGGTTGAGCGGTCGCGGCCGCGCGGGTGCGCTGGGTCAGCAGCACGCAGACCAGCACCAGCGCGGCCGCGGCCATGGTCGGCACCGAGATCCGCTCGCCGAGCAGCAGCGCGGACCAGCCCAGCGTGAGCACGGGCTGGATCAGCTGGACCTGGCCGACCCGGGCGACACCACCGGCGGCCAGGCCGGCGTACCAGGCGAAGAACCCGAGGAACATCGAGATCGCGGTGACGTAGACCAGCCCGGCCCAGGCCGTGGCGGACGGGTGCTGCGGCGGGTGCAGCATCAGCGACAGGCCGGTGACCGGCGCCGTGACCGGCAGCGAGAGCACCAGCGCCCAGCAGATCGTGCGCGCACCGCCCAGCTCACGGGCGAGCGCGCCGCCCTCGGCGTATCCGAGCGCGGCCAGCAGCACCGCGCCGAGCAGCAGCAGGTCGGCCGCGTGCAGCCCGCCGCTGACCCCGCCGCTGACCAGCAGGAATCCGAGCACCGCGACGAGACCTGCCGTGCTCGCGCCCCAGAACGCGCGCGGCGGGCGCTCGCCGCCGCGCAGCACCGCGAAGACCGCGGTCATGGCCGGGAGCAGCGCGATCACCACGGCGCCGTGCGCGGAGGTGGAGGTGATCAGCGCGAGCGTGGTGCAGACCGGGAAGCCGAAGACGACGCCGAGCGCGACCAGCGCGAGCCGCCGCCACTGGGGTCCGGACGGCCGCGGCGCGCGCACCACGACCAGGTAGGCGATCGCGAGCAACCCGGCGCCGGTGGCGCGCCCGACGCCGATCAGCCACGGATCGAAGCCGCGGAGCGCGAGCGCGGTGGCCGGCAGCGTGAAGCTGAAGCAGAGCACGCCGAGCAGTCCGAGCCCGAGACCCGTTATCGGGTTTCGCGCGATACCGTTACTCTTGACCGTCATGGGAGACGATAACGCAGGCGAGAGTGTTATCCAAGCGCTGCGCGCTGCCGTGGCCGCCTCGGTGCCCGGCGCGCGGCTGCCCTCGGTCCGCGAGCTGATCGCCCGGCACCACGTCTCCCCGTTCACCGTGCAGGCCGCGATCCGGCGCCTGACCGTGGAAGGTCTGGTGGAGTCGCGGCCGGGCAGCGGCACGTTCGTGCTGAGCCGGCCGGTCGAGGTGGATGCGGACGATCTCGGCTGGCAGGCCGTCGCGCTCGGCCCGCGCGCGGACGGCGAGGGCGCGATGCAGGAACTGTTATCGCTTCCACGGCCGGGCGCGATACCACTGTCCGGTGGTTACCTGGACGCGGAGCTGGCGCCGACCGCCGCGCTCGGTGCCGCGCTGGCCCGTGCGGCCCGCCGCCCCGCGTCCTGGGATCGCGGGCCGGTGGAGGGCCGTCTGGACCTGCGCGCCTGGTTCGCCCGGGAGACCGGGTCCGCGCTGCGCGCCGAGGACATGAGCATCTGCCCCGGCGGTCAGTCCGCGCTGGCCACCGCGTTCCGCGCGCTCGCGTCGCCGGGCGACACCGTGCTGGTGGACGCGCCCACCTACCTGGGCGCGATCGCGGCGGCCCGCGCGGCCGGGCTGCGGGTGGTGCCGGTGCCGTCCGACGCGCAGGGGGTGCGCCCGGAGCTGCTGGAGGCCGCGTTCGCCCGGACCGGCGCGCGGCTCTACTACTGTCAGCCGCTCTACGCGAACCCGCACGGCGCCACGCTCGGACCGCGGCGGCGCGCGGAGGTGCTGGCGGCGGTCCGCCGGGCCGGCGCGTTCCTGATCGAGGACGACTACGCTCGCGACCTGGTGATCGACGGCGATCCACCGCCCCCGCTGGCCGCGATGGACGCGGGCGGGCACGTGGTCTACCTACGCTCGCTCACCAAGGCGGCCGCGGCCGGGCTACGGGTGGCCGCGATCGGCGCGCGCGGGGCGGCCGGCGCCCGGCTGCGCGCGGTCCGGGTGCTGGACGACTTCTTCGTGGCCGGCCCGCTGCAGGAGGCCGCGCTGGACTTCGTCACGTCGCCGGCCTGGGTGCGGCATCGGCGCACGCTGCGGTCGCACCTGCGGCAACGGCGGGACGCGCTGGTCGCGGCGCTGCACCGGGAGCTGCCGGAGGAGGCGCGCACGCTGGCCGTACCCGCGGGGGGTCTGCATCTGTGGTGGCGGCTGCCGGACGGGGTGGACGACGTGGCGGTGGCGGCCGAGGCGCTCGCGCGCGACGTGGTGGTCTCGCCGGGCCGGCCCTGGTACGCGGCCGAGCCGGACGGCCCGCATCTGCGGCTCACGTTCGCGCTGGCCGCGCCTGCCCAACTGGCCGAGGGTGTGGTGCGATTGGCGGCGGCGGTCGCGGCGGCATCGATTCATTGACATATCCGAAACGAGTTGTCACGATACCGGAAACCTGGGAGCGCTCCCACCTCTGAAGGGACTCCGCGAGTGAGCAGACCGAGAGCAGCGGCGGCACTCGTTGCCGTGACGACCGCCGTGGCCGTGGCCGGGGCGGTGCCCGCGCACGCGGCCGGACCCGAGCAGATCGTCAACGGCACCTTCGACAACGGGCTCACCGCACCCTGGTGGACCACCGCGAACCTGACGCCGGCCGTCACGGACGGGCGGCTCTGCGTGGACGTGCCCGGCGGCACGACCAACCCGTGGGACGCGATCATCGGCCAGGACGGGGTGCCGCTGACGGCCGGCGAGACGTACGAGTTCTCGTTCTTCGGCATCGCCACGCCCGCCACGCCGGTCCGCGCGCTGATCCAGCTGCCGGTCGACCCGTGGACCACGTACCTGGCCGAGGTGCCGGTGGTGAACGTGTCCGGCGACGTCTACACGTACGTGTTCACCTCGCCGGTCGATCTGCCGGCCGCGCAGGTCGCGTTCCAGATCGGCGGCAGCACGAACCCGTGGCGGCTCTGCCTGGACGACGTGTCGCTGACCGGCGGCGCGGAGGAGGAGCCCTGGGAGCCGGAGACCGGCCCGCGCCTCAAGGTCAACCAGGTCGGTTACCTGCCGGACGGCCCGAAGAACGCCACGCTGGTCACGGACACGCTCACACCGGTGGACTGGGTGCTGCGAGACGCCGCCGGAGCAGAGAAAGCCCAAGGACAGAGCCGCCCACGGGGTACGGACGGCAGCTCCGGCCTGACCGTCCACAGCATCGACCTCGGCGCGTTCACCGGCAGCGGCCAGGGATTCACGCTGGTCGCGGACGGTGAGACCAGCCACCCGTTCGACATCGCCGCCGGGCTCTACACCACGCTGAGCGCGGACGCGCTGAAGTTCTACTACACGCAGCGCAGCGGCATCGCCATCGACGACGGGCTGCGCCCCGGCTACGGCCGCCCGGCCGGGCACGTGCAGGTCGCGCCGAACCGCGGCGACCTCGAGGTGCCCTGCCGGCCCGGCGTCTGCGACTACACGCTGGACGTCTCCGGCGGCTGGTACGACGCCGGCGACCACGGCAAGTACGTGGTGAACGGCGGCATCTCCGTCCACCAGCTGATGAGCGAGTTCGAGCGCGCACCCGCGCTGCACCCCGACGGCGCGCTGAGCCTGCCGGAGAGCGGCAACGGCGTGCCGGACCTGCTCGACGAGGCCCGCTGGGAGCAGGAGTTCCTGCTCAGCATGCAGGTCCCGGCCGGTGAGGAACTGGCCGGCATGGCCCACCACAAGATCCACGACGCGGCCTGGACCGGCCTCCCGCTGCTGCCGCACCTGGACCCGCAGCCCCGTGAGCTGCACGCGCCGTCGACCGCGGCCACGCTCAACCTGGCCGCGACCGCGGCGCAGGCGGCCCGCCTCTTCGCCCCCTATGACGCCGCGTTCGCGGCGCGCAACCTGGAAGCCGCCCGCACCGCCTGGACCGCGGCCGTGGCACACCCCGCGATCTACGCTTCCGCGGACGACGGCATCGGCGGCGGCGCCTACAACGACGGCACCGTCACGGACGAGTTCTACTGGGCCGCGGCCGAGCTCTACCTGACCACCGGTGAGCAGGCGTTCCAGGACCATCTCGAAGGCTCGCCGCTGCACACGGCCGACATCTGGGACGAGCGCGGCTTCAGCTGGGGGAGCACGGCGCAACTCGGCCGCCTCGACCTGGCCACCGTGCCGAACACGCTGCCGGACCGCGCCCGCGTACGGCAGTCCGTGCTGGACGGCGCCGAGAGGTACCTGACGATCCAGGGGGGCTCCGCGTTCGGCCTGACCTACGACCCGGCGAACCACCGCTTCGACTGGGGCTCCAACAGCGGCGTGCTCAACAACGCGATCGTGCTGGCCACGGCGTACGACCTGAGCGGCGACCCGCGCTTCCGGGCCGGCGCGCTGCAGGGGCTCGACTACGTGCTGGGCCGCAACGCGCTCGGCCAGTCCTACGTGACCGGCTACGGCGAGCAGGACTCGGAGAACCAGCACAGCCGCTGGTACGCCCACCAGCTCAACCCGGACCTGCCGCACCCGCCGGCCGGCACGCTCGCCGGCGGGCCGAACTCGGACATCCAGGACCCGGTCGCGCAGCGGCTGCTCTCCGGGTGCGCCGCGCAGTTCTGCTACGTGGACGACATCGAGAGCTGGTCCACGAACGAGCTGACCATCAACTGGAACGCGCCGCTGGCCTGGATGGCGTCGTTCGCCGCGTCCGTGCCGACGGGGAGCTGCGCGGTCACGTACACCACGCACGGGCGGTGGCCGGGCGGCTTCACCGCGCAGGTCACGGTGGCGAACACCGGCCCGGAGGCGATCGACGGCTGGGCGCTGCGCTGGGACCTTCCGGCCGGTCAGAGCATCGCGCAGGGGTGGAGTGCGAACTTCACCCAGAAGGGGTCGAGCGTGGTCGCCGGGGCGTACCCCTGGAATCGGCTCATCCGGCCGGGCACGGCCGTGACCTTCGGTTTCACCGGCAGGAGCGCATCCGCGACGGACCCGGCGCCGGCGTTGTTCCGGCTCAACGGCACGACCTGCGGGTGAGGTACGCGTCCCGGGGGTGGTATGCCGACCACTCCCGGGACGCCCCGCTGGGGAATGCGGGGGCCGGTGCCCTAGCGTGGACACATGTCGCGTATCCCCGACCTCGCGGCCGCGCTCGAGCGTTTCCTCGAGCGGGTCGAGCCGTACGACACCGCGCCCGACGGTGCCGTGGCGGCGACGGTCCAGCTGGGGCGACGGCGTGCGGACCTGACCGACCGCACCGCCCGCGCGCTGATCGCCGCCCTCGACGCGTACACCGACCCCGACGACCGCGGACGATGCGCCTCGTGCGGCTCCCGCCGGCTCGACACCTCGCTGGCCTGCCAGGACTGCGGCCGCGTGGGCGGCATCTTCGGCGAGACGCTGGCGGCGCGGGCCGAGCAGATCCAGAGCTGGGGGACGTCACCCACGTCATGAGCTCAGCTTCGTACCAAATAGACGGCAGCCTGCGTTCCGTGTTGTGCGTGCGCGCCGTTTCGGCCACGATCAGCGATGCTTCGCCCGCCGACCATCCGGAACGAGTAGCGGTGACCCATAGATGAACGTCCCGCCCGCTACGCGGGGTCTGCCCCGCGACAGTGTCGCGCCCTCCCTCGGCGGGCGCCTCCACGTCCTTCTGATCGAGGACGACGAAGGGGACGCGTTCCTGGTCGAGGAGCTGCTCGCCGAGGCGAACGCGGCCGTGGAGCTCACCGTGGCACGCAGCCTGACCGAGGCACAGAGCCGCATCAACGGCGTCGACTGCATCCTGCTGGACCTCGGACTGCCCGACGCGCAGGGCCTGGACGGGCTCCGCCGCGTGCTGACCATGGCCGGCCGCGCCGCGGTCTGCGTGCTCACCGGCCGGCAGGACGAGCACCTCGGCGTCGACGCCGTGGCCGAGGGCGCACAGGACTACCTGGTCAAGGGCCAGGTCGACGGCGTGCTGCTGACCCGGGCGCTGCGGTACGCGGTCGAGCGCAAGCGCGCCGACGAGAACGCGCTCCGGCTGCGCGAGGCCGAGCTGCGCCAGGCCGAGTCCGCCCGTCTGGAGCGCGGCCTGCTGCCCCAGCCGCTGCTGCGCGACACCAAGCAGGCGGCGGTGCACATGTTCTACCGTCCCGGCCGCAGCCGGGGCCTGATCGGCGGCGACTTCTACGACGTGGTGCAGACCGCGGAGGGGCACCTGCAGCTGATCGTGGGCGACGTCTGCGGGCACGGCGTGGACGAGGCCGCGCTCGGCGTCGAGCTCCGGGTCGCCTGGCGGGCGCTGGTCATCGCGGGCGTGCCGGACGACGAGATCCTGCCCGCGCTGGAGCAGGTGCTGATCAGCGAGCGCCGGCTGCCGGAGATCTTCACGACGGTCGCCGCGATCAAGCTGGACCTGGACGGCAACCGCGCCACCGTACGTCTGGCCGGCCACCCGCAACCGCTGCTGCTCACCGGCGGCGAGGTGAAACCGATCCCGGCGCCGAACGGGCTGCTGCTCGGCGTCAGCCCGCGCCCGGTCCGCTCGTTCGACGTGCAGTTCCCGTCCGAGGACTGGTCGATCCTGATGTATACGGACGGCCTGATCGAGGGGCACATCGGCCAGGGCGCGGAGCGGCTCGACGTCTCCGGCCTCTGCCGGCTGCTCTCCGTGCCGCCGGCGACGGACATCCCGCTCGCCGAGCTGCCGCCCTGGCTGGTCGGTCGCGCGGAGGAGCTGAACGGCGGCGCGCTCGCCGACGACGTGGCCATGCTGTTGATCTCGCGGGGGAGGGGTCGCTGATGGCGGCCGTGCAGGGTTGGACGCTGCGGCAGCGGGCGGTCGCGCTGACCGTCGTGGTGGGGGTGATCTTCGCCGGTCTGGCCGGCGTCGCCGCGTTCACCGCCGCCGAGAGCCGGGAGGGCCTGACCGTCCTGCTGGACAAGACCGGACCGATGCGGGTCGCCGGTGAGAGCCTGCAGAGCGCGCTGCTCGACCAGGAGACCGCCGTCCGCGGCTACGCGCTCACCGGGGACGTGGAGGACCTGACGCCTTACCGCAGCGGGTCCGACACCGAGCAGAACATCTTCCGGCAGATGAACGATTTGCTCGGTGACAGCGCCGAGGACAACCGGGTGCGCGAGCAGCTGGAGGCCGTCGAGTCCGGCGCCCAGGAGTGGCGCGCCGTCATCGCGGAGCCGGTGATCGCGGCCGTCCAGGCCGGTGACCGCCCGCGGGCGCAGCAGATCATCGACCAGGGCAGCCGCCAGCGGTTCGACGTGCTCCGCGCGGACGTGTCCAAGCTCCAGGACGACATTCTCACGCTGCGGAACGTCTTCGCGGACCAGACCGTGACCGCCAGCAACCTGCTGGTGTTCCTGCTGGTCCTGGCCGCCGCCGTGATCATAGTGGCCGGTGCGGCGCTGCTGGTCCTGCTGGAGCGGTTCGTGGTCCGCCCGGTCACCGACCTCGCGGCCGAGGTGCGACTGGTCGCGTCCGGCGACTACCAGCACCGGATCACCGGGTCCGGCGCGCCCGAGCTGGCCGCGCTCGCCGCGGACGTGGACGGGATGCGCCGCAAGATCGCCGACGATCTGGCCGAGGTCACCCGGGCACGCGCCGCGATAGAGGCGACCAACAAGCGGCTGGAGGAGCAGACCGAGGAGCTCACCCGGTCCAACCGCGACCTGGAGCAGTTCGCCTACGTCGCCTCGCACGACCTGCAGGAGCCGCTGCGCAAGGTGGCCAGCTTCTGCCAGCTGCTGCAACGGCGCTACGGCGGCAAGCTCGACGAGCGCGCCGACCAGTACATCTACTTCGCGGTCGACGGCGCGCAGCGCATGCAGCGCCTGATCAACGACCTGCTGGCGTTCTCCCGGATCGGCCGGATCACGGC
This sequence comes from Catenuloplanes japonicus, assembly GCF_000717135.1. Classification (GTDB taxonomy): domain Bacteria; phylum Actinomycetota; class Actinomycetes; order Mycobacteriales; family Micromonosporaceae; genus Catenuloplanes; species Catenuloplanes japonicus. The sequence continues at coordinate 134,101 of NZ_JNXY01000022.1, read as the reverse complement.
CGGCTTCACCGAGGTCAACCTGCAGAAGGTGATGGACGAGGTCAGCGGCCAGCTCGACGCGGCCCGGGAGTACGCGGACGGTGAGATCATCTACCACGATCTGCCCGTCATCCGCGGCGAGGAACCGCTGCTCACCAACCTGCTGGCCAACCTGGTCAACAACGCGCTGAAGTTCCGCAAGCCCGAGGTGCCGCCGCGCGTCGAGATCAAGTCCCGCCGGGTCGGCGACCAGTGGGAGATCAGCTGCGAGGACAACGGCATCGGCATCGAGGCCGAGTTCGTGGACAAGGTCTTCGTGATCTTCCAGCGGCTGCACGCGAAGGACGCGTACCCGGGCACCGGAATCGGACTGGCCATCGCCAAGAAGATCGTCGAGTACCATGGTGGCCGAATTTGGATCGATTCGGACTACACCGGGGGCACGGCCATCAGGTTCATGTTCCCGGCCATCGCCGCAGCGACCGAGCTGCCCTCTGACCAGGGCTCCCCGCAGCTCCAGGAGGAGAAGGCATGACCGCGCCAGCCGATGGTAAGAGCCCGATCGAGGTGCTGCTGGTCGAGGACGATCCCGGCGACGTCCTGATGACCCAGGAGGCGTTCGAGGAGCACAAGCTCCGGAACCGGCTCACGGTCGTGTCCGACGGCGCGGAGGCGCTCGCCTACCTCCGCCAGGAGGGCAAGTACGAGAACTCGATCCTGCCCGACCTGATCCTGCTCGACCTCAACCTCCCCCGGCGGGACGGCCGCGAGGTGCTGGAGGAGATCAAGCGGGACGAGAAGCTGCGCCGCATCCCGGTCGTGGTGCTCACCACCTCCCAGGCCGACGAGGACATCCTCCGCAGCTACCAGCTCCACGCGAATGCGTATGTGACGAAGCCTGTCGACTTCGACCGCTTCATCGCGGTGGTCCGGCAGATCGACGAGTTCTTCGTCAGCGTCGTGAAGCTGCCGCCGCGCTCTTGAGCCCGCTGATCGCTCAGGTCGGCGACCTCATCCGCGAGGTCGCACGCACCGTCGTGCTCCCGTACTACCAGAAGCTCGGCAAGGCCGACGTGCGGCAGAAGGCGCCCGGCGACCTGGTCACGGTCGCGGACGAGCTCGCCGAGGAGCGCCTGATCGAGGGCCTGCTCCGGCTGCTGCCCGGCTCCGCCGTGGTCGGCGAGGAGTCCGTCGCCGCCGACCCGGACGTGCTGTCCCGCATCTGCGCGCAGGGCCCGGTCTGGCTGGTCGACCCGATCGACGGCACCGGCAACTTCGCGTTCGGCCGCACGCCGTTCGCGATAATGGTCGCGCTCATCGAGGACGGCGACCTCCGGGCCGGCTGGATCTTCGACGTCATCCTGGACCGGATGGCCGTCGCCGAGCGCGGCGGCGGCGCCTGGATCGACGGCGTGCGCGTCCACGCCCGCGCCGACCTGCCGCCGGCCAGCACGCTGCGCGGCGCCGTGATGACCCGCTACCTGCCCGAGGAGATGGCCGCCGAGGTCGGCCTGCGCGCCACCAACGTCGCCAAGATCCTCGACAGCCAGCACTGCTCCGGCGCGGAATATCCCGACGTCGTCAGCGGCAAGCAGGACTTCGTCTTCTTCTGGAAGACGCTCCCCTGGGACCACGCGCCGGGCGTCCTGTTCACCCGCGAGGCCGGCGGCGTCGCCCGCCGCCTCGACGGCACGGAATACCAGGTCACCAGCCGCCAGAAGGGCCTGCTGGTCGCCGCGAACGCGGACATCTGGGCCGCGGTCCGCCAGGCTCTCCTCGGCGAACGTTTCTAGATCAAATTCTGGATTTTCCCACTTCGCGGGTGGTTGCGATCCGCATGCTCCCGCGGGCTCACCGCCCGTGGGTGGTGCCGAAGAAAACCCGTGCGGTCGTCGGATCGGGTGGATCTGCCGGACACGCGGCCGTCCGGGTCTCCCGAGTGGACAATTCGGATAATCTTGCGCGATTCCGTCTAAAGGGAGAGGCGTGCGCGTGCCATGAGGTCCATCCTTCCGGTCCTGGTGGCGGGCACGATCCTCCTCGGCGGACTCCCCGCGATCCCGGCTTCCGCGGCGCCTTCGGCTTTCGCGGCGATTCCGGCTTCCGCGGTGACTGTCCCGGCCTCCGCGGCTTCCGCCGTGACCGCGCCGATTTCCGCCGTGACTGCCCCGGCTTTCGCGGCGGCCGTCGCGGCCGCGCCGGTTCTCACTGCGGGCGGCCCGGCCTCCGCTGTGACCGCTCCGGTTCTCGCTGTGGCCGCTCCGGCGTCCGCTGTGGCCGCTGCGGCGGCCAAGGCCCGGACGCCGGACCGGACCGACGACGAGGGCGGCACGCGGACGCTGCGGACCGCGCTGGAGGAGGCGGCGAAGGCGCACATCGACGCGCAGGCGCGGCTGGAGGCGTCGAAGAAGCGGCAGTCCGCGCTGGCGGTACGGCTCACGCGGGCGGAGGCGGAGATCGCGTCGCTGACCAGACGGGTCGGCGTGGTCGCGGGCGAGGCGTACCGGCGAGGGCGCATCTCCGGCCCGATGCTGCTGCTCGCGGCGCGCAGCCGGCTGGAGTTCCTGGAGCGGACGACCGGCCTGGAGACGATCGCCGCGCTGGACGACGCGCGTCTGCGGGACCTGCGGGCCGCGCGCACCGAGGTCCGCCGCGCGCGGACCGCGATCGACGACGAGATCCGGGAGCAGGCGAAACAGGTCGAGATCCAGGCCAAGCGGCGCAAGGACGCGGAGCAGGCGCTGGCGGCCGCGGGCGGCGGCGCGCCCGGCGGCTTCACCGACCCGGACTCGGCCGCGGCCGAACCCGCACCCCGCCGCGCGGACGGCGAGTGGCCCCAGGAGTCCTGCACGGTCGAGGACCCGACCACGCGCGGCTGCGTCACGCCCCGCACGCTGCACGTGATGCGCCAGGCGCGCGCGGACGGCTACCGCCGGTACGTCTCCTGCTATCGCGGCGGTGGCGGCGGCGAGCACCCGCGCGGCCGGGCCTGCGACTTCGCGGCCGCACCGGACGGCTTCGAGGACGTGAACGCGGCCGGCGGCGACCGCGCGTACGGCGACGGCCTGGCCGCCTACCTGGTGCACAACGCGGACGCGCTCGGCGTGCTCTACGTGATCTGGTACCGGCAGATCTGGATGCCCGGCGCCGGCTGGCGCTCCTACAGCGGACGCGGCTCCCCGGCCGCGACCCACACGAACCACGTGCACGTGTCGATGTACTGACCGCCCGTGTTTACTTGCCGGGTGGAAGACCAACCCGAAGATCAACCCGAAGATCAACCCCAAGACCGGCCTCAGGCCCTGCCCAACTGGCTCGCCGCCACGCTCGTCTTCGGATCGTCCGGTGCGGTGCTGGTGCTGGAGATCGTGGCCCAGCGGCTGATCGGGCCGTACGTCGGGCTCACGCTGCAGACCACCAGCTCCGTGATCGCGATGGCGCTGGCCGCGATCGCCTACGGCGCCTGGGCCGGCGGCTGGCTGGCCGACCGCCGTGACCCGCGCACCATGCTGGCCCCGGCGCTGGTCCTGGCCGGCATCGCAACCGCGCTGACGTTCCCGCTGATCCGGTACGCCGGCGAGATCCTGCGCGGTGAGGCCGCGGTCGGGGTGCTGCTGCTGACCGCGCTGGCCGTGGTGGTCCCGGCCGGGCTGCTCTCCGCGATCTCGCCGATGGTGGTGAAGCTGCAGCTGTCCGATCTGCGCCGGACCGGGCAGGTGGTCGGCAGGCTCTCCGGACTCGGCACGCTGGGCGGCATCACGGCCACGCTCGGCACCGGGTTCGTGCTGGTCGCGACGCTGCCGAGCCGCGTGATCATGCTGAGCCTGGCGGTGCTGCTGGGCGTGGGCGGTCTCGCGCTCGGCTGGCACCTGCGCCGGCTGGACTCGGCCGGTTCGCGGCGGGTGAAGGTCGCGGCCGCGGTGACCGGGCTGGTCGGGGCAGGGCTGACCGCGATCGCGCCGACGCCGTGCGACGTGGAGACCGCGTACAGCTGCGCCTCCGTGGTCGCGGACGAGAACCGGCCGGGCGGGCGCACGCTGGTGCTCAACGCGGGCGACCACTCCTACGTGGATCTGGACGACCCCCGGCACCTGGAGTTCGAGTACGTGCAGTGGATCGCCGCGGTCGCGGACGTGGCGGCCCCGGCCGGGCAGCCGATGACCGCGCTGCACCTGGGCGGCGGCGGCTTCACGCTGCCGAAGTACCTGGCCGCGACGCGTCCGGGCAGCTCACAGACCGTGCTTGAGCTGGACGGGCAGCTGGTCGACCTGGATCGCGCGGAGCTGGGCCTGGAGACCGGCCCGGAGCTGGAGGTGGTGGTCGGCGACGCGCGTGTGTCCCTGGCCGAGCAGCCGGCCGGGCGTGCGGACCTCGTGATCGGCGACGCGTTCGGCGACCTGGTGGTGCCGTGGCACCTGGCCACGCGCGAGATGGCCGTGCAGGTGCGGGACGCGATGACCGGCACCGCGATCTACGCGCAGAACGTCATCGACTATCCGCCGCTGATGTTCATCCGCGCCGAGACCGCGACCGTGCAGGATGTGTTCCCGCACGTGGCGCTGATCGGCCCGCCGTCCGGGCTGGCGGGGGAGGAGGGCGCGAACTTCGTGATCGTGGCGTCGGCCGCGCCGCTCCCGCTGGCGGAGATCCGGGCACGGATGGCGCAGAGCGTGCCCGGCCCGGTGACCATGCTGGACGGCGCGGAGCTGGCCGCGTTCGTGGGGAGGACGAGGGTACTGACCGACGATTACGCGCCGGTCGACCAATTGCTCTCCCGATAGGTCGGGCGGGGACCCGTACCATATCGGGATTTTTCAGGTTGTGGCCGCGAACGCCTGGACCTGCTTCGGGGTGCCGGCCACGATCAGTTTGCTGCCGGCCGGCACCAGCGTCTGCGCCTCGGCGAAGATGAAACTGCCGTCCGGCGGCCGGACCGCGATGACCGTGATGCCGTGCCGTTTGCGCAGCCCGATGTCGGCGAGCGAGCGGCCGGCGGTCTCCTTCGGCGCGCGGACCTTCGCGATCGCGAAACCCTCGTCGAACTCGATGAAGTCGATCATCTTGCTGGTGATCAGGTGGGCGACGCGGTCGCCCATGACCGCCTCGGGATAGATCACGTGGTTCGCGCCGACCGAGGACAGGATCTTGCCGTGCTTCGCGGAGATCGCCTTGGCCCAGATCTCGGTGATGCCGAGCTCGGTCAGCGCCAGCACGGTGAGCACGCTGGCCTCGATGTCGGTGCCGATGCCGACCACCGCGCGCTTGAACTCGTGCACGCCCAGCTGGCGCAGCGCGTCGTTGTCCGTGGAGTCGGCCTGCGCGACGTGCGTGAGCCGGTCGCCCCACTGCTGGACGATCTTCGGGCTCTCGTCGATGCCGAGCACCTCGTGACCCAGGCGCAGCAGCGAATCGGCGACCTGGCCGCCGAACCGGCCGAGGCCGATCACCACCACGTTGTCGTCGAGGTTCGTTCTGCCGTTGCTAGCCAACGATGGGCCTTTCCTCGGGGTACCGGTAGAGCCGCTGCCGGCTGTTCAGGGCGATCGCGGAGCCGACGGCTATGGTGCCGACGCGTCCCACGTACATCAGGATGACGAGGACGATCTGCCCGCTCTCCGGCAGGGTCGGCGTGATGCCGGTGGACAGCCCGACCGTGGCGAACGCGGACGTGGCCTCGAAGATCGCCCGGTCCAGCGTGATGTCCCGGTCGATGGCGAGCAGTGCCAGCGTGCCGGTGCCGACCAGCGCCACGCCGAGCAGCGCCACCGTCATCGCCTGCCGCTGGGTGGTCTCCGCGATCCGGCGGCGGCCGATCACCACGTCCGGCTCACCGCGGATCTCCGCCAGGATCACGAAGCCGAGCAGGAAGAACGTGGTCAGCTTGATGCCGCCGGAGGTGGACGCGCTGCCGCCGCCGATGAACATCAGCGCGGTGCTGATGGTCAGCGTCTCCTGGTTCATCTGACCGAAGTCCACGCTGTTGAAGCCGCCGGACCGGGTCATCACGTCCTGGGTGAACGCGGCCAGGATCTTGTCGGCCACGCTGAGCGGCCCGAACGTGTGCGGGTTGCCCCACTCGAAGACCAGCACGAAGAAGAAGCCGAACACGCCCAGCACGATCGTGCCCCACACGGTGAGCCGGGTGTGCGTGGACCAGCCGTCCGGCTTCCGCCAGTTGCGGGCCAGCTCGAAGATGACCGGGAAGCCGATGCTGCCCAGCATCACGCCGAGCGCCAGCGGCGTGCAGATCCACGGGTCGCCGACGAACCGGATCAGACTGTCCGGGTAGAGCGCGAAACCGCCGTTGTTGAACGCCTGGATCGAGTGGAAGACGCCCTCCCACACCGACCGGCGGAACGAGTAGCCGTAGCCGAGCCAGAGGCGCAGCGCGACCGCGACCGTGATCACGGCCTCGCAGACGAACGAGACGGCCGCGATGCGCAGCACCATCCGGCGGATGTCCGCGGTCTCCAGGCCCCGGCTCTCGGTCTGGGCCATCAGACGGCCGCGCAGCCCCAGGCGCTGGGAGATGAGCACGCCGAGCAGCGTGGCCATCACCATGATGCCGAGTCCGCCGATCTGGGTCAGCACGGTGAGCATCGCCTGGCCGAACGGCGACCAGTAGGTGCCGGTGTCGACCACGGCCAGCCCGGTGACGCAGACGGCGGAGGTGGCGGTGAACAGGGCCGTGACGAACGGCGCGAAGCCCGGCTCGGCACGCGAGACGGGCAGCATCATGAGCACCGTCCCGATCACGACCAGGGCGAGGAACGCGGCGGGCACGATGCGGGCGGGATGCTGAAGTTGACGACGCATGACGGGGGTTTGTCTATCACCCGTGTGCAATGCGGGCCACTTGACACTCTTACGCGGTTCATCTCATGGTCTGATGGACTTCGTCTGGTGTCGATTGGATGACGGGATGCGACGACGTACCGTGACCACTTCCATGGGCCTGGCGGGTCTGGCGATCGCGGCCGCTCCGGCGACGCCCGCCTCCGCCTCCTCCCCGCCCCGCGGCGCGCCGCTGGTGATCGCGCACCGCGGCGCCAGCGGCTACCGGCCGGAGCACACGCTGGAGGCGTACCGGCTGGCCATCCGGCTCGGGGCCGACTTCATCGAGCCGGACCTGGTGTCGACGCGCGACGGCGTGCTCGTCGCCCGGCACGAGAACGAGATCTCCGGGACGACCGACGTGGCCGCCCACCCGGAGTTCGCTTCGCGAAAGACCACGAAGACCATCGACGGTACGGCCGTGAGCGGCTGGTTCACCGAGGACTTCACGCTGGCGGAGCTGAAGACGCTGCGCGCGAAGGAGCGGCTGCCGCTGGTCCGGGTGGCGAACACGGCGTTCGACGGCACGTTCGAGATCCCGACGTTCCAGGAGGTCATCGACCTGGCGAAGGCGGAGTCGCGGCGGCGCGGGCGGACCGTCGGGGTGTATCCGGAGACGAAGCACCCGACGTATTTCCAGTCGATCGGGCTGGCGCTGGAGGAGCCGCTGGTGCGGACGCTGCGTGCGGCCGGGTGGCGGTCGCAGCGGGACCCGGTGATCATCCAGTCGTTCGAGACAGCGAATCTGCGGGCGCTGCGCGGTAAGACCGAGGTGCGACTGGCACAGCTGATGGACGCCGCCGGGCGTCCGTACGACTTCACCGCCGCGGGCGACACACGGACTTATGCGGATCTGGCCACTTGTGATGGGCTCACCTGGGTCGCGCGGTATGCGGACGGGGTGGGTGCGAACAAGAACCTGATCGTGCCGCGGGACGCCGCCGGGAAGCTGCTGACGCCGACGAACCTGGTCCGGGACGCGCACCGGCTCGGCATGGTGGTGCACGCGTGGACGTTCCGGGCGGAGAACCAGTTCCTGCCGACGGACTTCCGGATCGGCGCGGACCCGAACGCGCGCGGCGACATCACGGCCGAGTACGAGCTGTTCTACTCGCTCGGGCTGGACGGCGTGTTCTCCGACCACCCGGACACGGCGGTGGCGGCGCGCACGGGTCTGTGACCTCGCTGTCCACAGTTATCCACAGGCTTGGCCGCGTCTGTCGGTGCCCGGTGGTAGACAGGTCGGGTGGCACAGGTGCGGGAGCAGGCGGAAGCGGTCCTACGGCGGCTGGCGGGCGATCAGGCCCGCCTCCGTGAGGACCAGTGGCGGGCGATCGAGGCGCTGGTCGTCACGTTCCAGCGGGTGCTCTGCGTCCAGCGCACCGGCTGGGGCAAGTCCGCGGTCTACTTCGTGGCGACCGCGCTGCTCCGCGAGCAGGGCGCCGGCCCGACCGTGATCGTCTCGCCGCTGCTGGCGCTGATGCGCAACCAGGTCGAGGCCGCGGCGCGGGCCGGCATCACCGCCCGCACGATCAATTCGGCCAACCTGGAGGAGTGGGGCAAGATCACGGCTGAGGTCGCGTCCGGCGCGGTCGACGTGCTGCTGATCAGCCCCGAGCGGCTGAACAATCCGGATTTCCGTGACAACGTGCTGCCCGAGCTCGCGGCCACCACCGGCCTGCTCGTGGTGGACGAGGCACACTGTGTCTCCGACTGGGGCCACGACTTCCGGCCGGACTATCGGCGGCTGCGCACGTTCCTGGCCGGCCTGCCCGACCACACGCCCGTGCTCGCCACCACCGCCACCGCCAACGCGCGCGTCACCGCAGACGTGGCGGAGCAGCTGGGCGCCGGTGCGCTGGTGCTGCGCGGCTCGCTGGACCGTGAGTCGCTGCGGATGGCCGTGCACCAGCTGCCGTCCGCCGCGCACCGGCTGGCCTGGCTCGCCGACCATCTGGACGCGTTGCCCGGCTCCGGCATCGTCTACACGCTGACCGTGGCGGCCGCGACCGAGGCGACGGAGTTCCTGCGCTCGCGGGGCTTCGCCGTCGCGTCCTACTCCGGCCAGACCGAGGACGCGGATCGCCGCGCCGCCGAGCAGGACCTGCTGGACAACAAGATCAAGGCGTTGATCGCCACGTCCGCGCTCGGCATGGGCTTCGACAAACCCGACCTCGGCTTCGTGGTGCACCTGGGCGCGCCCCCGTCCCCTATTGCGTACTACCAGCAGGTCGGCCGCGCCGGCCGCGGCGTCGACCACGCCGAGGTGCTGCTGCTCCCCGGCCCGGAGGATGCGGCCATCTGGCGATACTTCGCGTCGCTGGCGTTCCCGCCGGAGGAGCAGGTCCGGTCCGTGCTGGCCGCGCTCTCCGACCGGCCGATCTCGGTGCCCGCGCTGGAGCCGCTCGTCGACCTGCGCCGCAGCCGACTGGAGCTGATGCTCAAGGTGCTGGATGTGGACGGTGCGGTCCGCCGGGTCAAGGGCGGCTGGATCTCCACCGGCGAGCCGTGGGCCTACGACGCTCCCCGCCTGCGCCGCGTCGCCGAGGCCCGCGAGGCCGAGCAGCGCTCCATGCGCGAATACGCGGCGTTGACCACCGGCTGCCGCCTGATGTTCCTGCGCGAGCGGCTGGACGATCCCGAGGCCGCCCCCTGCGGCCGCTGCGACCTGTGCGCCGGCCCGGTGCTGCCGTCCGACGTCTCCGGCCCCGCGCTGGCCGCGGCGCACGCGTTTCTCGGCCGCCCCGGCCTCGACCTCCCGCCGAAGGCGATGTGGCCGACCGGTCTGGAGTCGGTCGGCGTCCCGCTCAAGGGCCGCATTCCCGCCGGCGAGCAGGCCGCGGCCGGCCGCGCCGTGGGCCGCCTCTCCGACCTCGGCTGGGGCGACCGCCTGCGCGCGCTGCTGGCCGACGACGCCCCCGACCGCCCGTTGCCGGACGATCTGCTCGCCGCCGTGGTCGAGGTGCTGAAGGACTGGTCGCACGGCCCGGAGCAGTGGGCGTCCCGCCCGGTCGGCGTGGTCCCGATCCTGTCCCGTCGCCGCCCGCAGCTCACCCGCAGCCTGGCCGACCGCATCGCCACCGTCGGCCGCCTCCCCGTCCTCGGCACGATCACCCGCCGCGACGACGGCGGCCCCGAGCCGTCCCGCACCAACAGCGCTCAGCGCGTCCGCCTCCTCCACGACGCCTTCACCCTCGACGCCACCGCCCCGCTGGACGGCCCGGTCCTCCTCGTCGACGACCTGCTCGACTCCGGCTGGACCATGACCCTCGCCGCCCGCCTCCTCCGCCGCGCCGGCGCCCCCGCGGTCCTGCCCCTCGCCCTGGCGGTCGCGGGCTGAGCCACCCTTGGCCGCGCTTCGCCCCGGCTCGCAAAGATCAAGTCCCGGCGTGGTGGCGGTCCATGTGCTCTTGCGGGCGCTTGAGCTTGCCTATTGCGGTGTCCACCAACATTCACCCGGACCACGACCGTGATCCAGGCGTCCTTCACGTCGTTCTAACGAGGTGAAGGACGCCTGGATCACCGGAGGGTGGGCCCGGGGGCGGCCCACAAGGACGGACCCAGGCCCCGATTTTCTTGCTTCCAGCGGGTTGCGGTTCCGCACGCTCCGGGCTCCGTGGCCCATTCCCGTTCGGTGCGATTGATCGCGATGGTTGTGCGGCGCGTCCAGGTTGCGCGGCGCGTCCAGGCTGTGCGGCGCGTCCAGGCTGTGCGGCGCGTCCAGGTTGCGCGGCGCGTCCAGGCTGTGCGGCGCGTCCAGGTTGCGCGGCGCGTCCAGGCTGTGCGGCGCGTCCAGGTTGCGCGGCGCGTCCAGGCTGTGCGGTGTGCCCAGGTTGCGCGGCACGCCCAGGCTGTGCGGTGCGCGCATGGCGGCGAGGCCGGCGCCGTCGCGACGCCCAGTCCGTCCGGACGGGAGGCCGGGCGCTTCGCGCCCGAAATTTCGGTATGTAAGTCGCTAATCCGAGACCGCTGCGGCTTCTGGCCGAGGACGAGGCTTCCTGATGCACTCTTCGGGTGTTCCCGCGGGTGGGGAGTCCGTCTTGTCGCTTTTGGGCCACGGGTCGGCAGTGGCTTCCGATCGTGATCAACGGTCGTCTGTCCGTTTTCTACGCTTTGGCTGCCTGAGACCGTGGAAAACGTACAGACGACCGTTGATCAAGGCCGGTTGCGTTCCGTGTCTGGGTGCCATGAGATGAAATATCCGGCATCAGGCGCTCGGGGCCTCGCGCGGCGACCATGCGGACCTCACCGTTCACCAGTGCTCGTCGCGAGTGGGGAACAGGGTCGCTCCTATGGGCAGCGGAGCCGCTCCCGCGGGCAACCTTGCCGTGCACCACGTCTCCGCTGGTGGTGCTTCGCTCGCCTCCCGGCGGGCGGTGGCACGCTGCTGCGGATGACGGGAGTCGGTGGAGCGGGCCCGGGTCGCGTCGTCGGAGCCGGTGCCGCGCCACGGGAAGAGTACGCGGCTCTCGCCGTGCTTGCGTCGATCGAGGGTGTGAGCTCAGCCACCCGCGGCAGCGGAAGGGAGGAGCGCCAGCGACGACCGGTGCCCGCGGGAGCGTGCGGACCGCAACCACCGCGAAGTGGGAAAAGGAACTGGAACTTGAATTTGATCTTCGGTCAGTGGCCGTCCACGACGCGGCCGTAGCCGTGGACGGGCTGGTAGGCGACCGAGTCGATGCGGACGTTCTCGCCGATGGTGGGGGCGTGGATCATCTTGCCGTCGCCGACGTAGAGGGCGACGTGGCTGATGCCGCCGTAGTAGAAGACCAGGTCGCCGGGGCGCAGGTCGTCGCGGCCGATGCGCTGCACGGTCTGCCACTGGCGGGCCGCGTTGTGCGGCAGCGGCGTGCCGGCGTGTTCCCAGGCGGCCATGGTCAGGCCGGAGCAGTCGAATGATCCGGGGCCGTCCGCGCCCCAGCGGTACGGCTTGCCCAGCTGCTCGTAGGCGAACCGGATCGCGTTGCCGGCCAGGCCGGACGGTGGCGGCGGGGGAGCGAGGTCGAGCGGGCGCACCCGGTCACCGGAGGCGAGCCGCATCCGCCGCAGCCGCTCGATCTCCTTCTCGATCCCGGCCTTGCGGACCGCCAGCTCCACCTGCTGCTCGCGCTGCTTCTCGGCGAGCTCGTCGGCCTCGCGTTCCATCGCGGCGAACCGGGCCTGCGACTCGGTCAGCGCGTGCAGCTCCTGGTTCTGCTCACGGGCCAGCACGTCCAGGGTGAGCAGCCGTTCCACCATGTCGGAGCCGCCACCGGCCGCGATCATGAGCGCGCGGGCGTTGCCGGACGAGCGGTACGCGGACGCGGCCAGGATCCCGATCCGCTCCCGCCGCTCCGTCACGGCGAACTCGACCGGCGCCTTCCGCACGCCGATCTCCCGCCGCCGGCGTTCCGTGGCGGCGACGTCCTCGCGGAGCGCGTTGTGCTCCTCGATGACCACCTCCAGCTGGTGCGCCGCGGCCGCGAGCCGTTGCCGCAGTTCCTGCATCGACGGTGGCGCGTCCGGATCGGCCGAGGCCGGTGCCGGTGCCGCGAAGGTGACCGCGAGCGCGCCGATCAGGACCGCGACGGCCAGCGTGATCCGGGCGGCACCCGAGACGGCGGCACCCGGGACAGCGGCACCCCGGACAGCGGCACGCGAGACGGCGGAGGAGGACACACCGGATCAACGACCGTCCCCGGCACGGAGGCTCGTATACCACCCGGGGGTATAGTCGGTGCCGTCGAACCACAGGGAGGGTGCGCCATGTCCGTCACCAATACCTACGCCGTCACCGGGATGACCTGCGGGCACTGCGTGCAGGCGGTCACCGGTGAGCTGACCCAGCTGCCCGGCGTGCACGACGTGAGCGTGGACCTGCCGACCGGCACCGTGACCGTCACCAGCGACGGCCCGCTCCCCATCGACGAGGTTCGCACGGCAGTGGACGAGGCCGGCTACGCGCTGGCCGCGGCCGATGCCTGACACGTCCGACTCCGAGATAGCGACGACGCACGAGCGGGCCTCCATGCGCCTGCTCGGCGTGGTCGGCGGCATCGTGCTGGCCGTGCTGGCCGGCTTCGGCCTGGGCCGGATCACCTCCGGCGGGCCGGACGGGGCTGCCCCGCTCCCGGCCGCGACCGGCGCGAACGCGGTGCACACGGACGCGCCCGGCGTCGCCGCCCACGTCCACGGCGGCACGAGCGGCGGCTCCAGCGGCGGCGGGACCGGAGTCACGGTCGGGGGCAACCCGGCCGCGGGTGACGTCGGCGGCCTGGTGGTCAGCTCCGCCGACTTCCGGCTGGTCCCGGCCGAGACCGCGTTCCCGGCGCCGTCCGCCCGCGTGCCGTTCCGGTTCACGATCCAGGCCGCGGACGGCGCGCCGGTGACCGACTTCGCCGTGGTGCACGACAAACGCCTGCACCTGATCGTGGTCCGGCGTGATCTCTCCGGCTACCAGCACGTGCATCCGGAGCTCGCGCCGGACGGCACCTGGAGCACCGACCTGGCGCTGCCGGCCGCGGGCACCTGGCGCGCCTACGCGGACTTCACCGCCACCACCGCGGCCGGCACCCAGTCCGCGACCACGCTCGGCGTGGACCTGTCGGTCGGCGGCGCCTACGCGGCCGAGGCACTGCCCGTGCCGGTGTCCACGGTCCAGGCCGGTGGCTTCGGCGTGGAGCTGGCCGGCACACCCGCGCTCGGATCGGTCCAGCCGATGATCTTCACGATCCGGCGCGGTGGTGCGGTCGTCACGCCGGAGCGATACCTGGGCGCCTACGGTCACCTGGTGGTGCTGCGCGAGGGCGACCTCGGTTACGTGCACGTCCACCCGGAGGACCAGCTCACCGTGGACGGCGCGGTGAAGTTCTGGCTGGCCGCGCCGAGCAAGGGGCGCTACCGGGCGTTCTTCGACTTCCAGGTGGACGGTGCGGTGCACACCGCGGCGTACACGGTCACGATCGGCTGAGCAGCTTCTCCAGCGCGGGCTCGATGTGGAATCCGCCGGTCAGCGCCGTGTACTCGTCCCGCGCGGCCGGCGTCGGCGCCGCGCCGGTGTGCCGCGCGCGGATCAGCAGGTTGCGCGGCGTGTGCGCGGAGTCGATGAACTCGACCACCTCGACGCGGTAACCGTGCAGGCGCAGCAGCGAGGCCCGGACCGTGTCGGTGAGCACGTCCGCGAACCGCTCACGCAGGATGCCGTGCCGGCCGAGCCCCTCGAACGGCGACGGGACCTGCTGCTTGCGGAGCTGGGCCGCGAGGTCGTGGTGGCAGCAGGGCGCGGCCAGCACCCAGCGCGCCTCCCACTGCACGGCGCGGGCCAGCGCCTCGTCGGTGGCGGTGTCGCAGGCGTGCAGCGCGAGCACCACGTCGGCGCGGTCGACGTCCGCGTCCAGGATGGTGCCGGCCACGAACCGGACCTCGTCGGCGCAGCCCAGCCGCTCGGCGAGCGCGGTGTTGCGTACCCGCTGGTCCTCGCGCACGTCCACCCCGACCACGTCCAGCGCCACGCCCCGGGACGCGAGGTACCGGTACGCCGCGAACGTCAGGTAGGCGTTGCCGCAGCCCAGGTCCACCACGCGCAGCGACGCGGGCAGCTCGTCCGGCAGCGTGGCCGCGAGCGCGCGGAGGAACGCGTCGACCTGCCGGCGCTTGGCCGCGCCGCCGCCGATCTCCGCGAAGAGCGGGTCCCCGGGGTCGAGCAGGTGCTCCTTGACGCGGTCGTGCGCGTCCGGTGCCGGGGCCGGAGCCTCAGCAGCGGCGCGATGGATCTGCGCGTCGCCCTTCTTCGTCACCCGCAGCTGGACGGTCCCGGACGCGGACTCCACGTGCCAGTTCCCGAACGGCTCGGCCAGCAGCGCGTCCACCGCCGCCGCGGCCTCGTCGCCGGCCGCGACGTTGCGGGTGAACGGCCGCGCGCCGTCGTTCGTGACGATCTGCAGCTTCGGCCCGCTCTTGAGCGAGACCGTGCGCAGCTCGGCCCGGACCACGGAGGGTGTCTGCCCCTTGCGGCGACCGGCGGCCACCGCCCGGGTCAGGTCGGGGCGGAGCAGCAGCGAGCGCACCTCGGCGAGGGCGTCGGAAAGTGATTCGGGCATTCCTCCAGCGTAGAGACCCGCACGGCCGGGACCGGGCCGGGACGGCAGTGATCGCGCGAACATCGATTCGCGCGCCGGCCATCACCTACGCTGCCTGGCATGGCTGACACCGTCTTCACCCCGGACGTGGTGGCGCAGATCATGCGCCACATGAACGACGACCACGCGGACGACAACGTCCTCATCGCGCGCGGCCTCGGCGGGCAGCCCGGCACCACCGCGGCACGCATGTCCGGAATGGACGAGGACGGCATGGACTTCGTCGCGGTCGTGGACGGCGCCGAGGTGCCGGTGCGGGTCCCGTTCTCGGAGCGGCTGACCGAGCGCCGTCAGGTCCGCGGCGAGGCCGCGCGGATGTACCACGAGGCCTGCGCTGTGCTGGGCGTCACACCGCGCGCCTGAGCCGGAAAACTGTCGAAATCGGCGTCGAAACGGCGAATCTAATCGATGCCCCATGCTCCCTTAAAGGTTCCCTAAAGATCGGTCCGAACTCCTCTCCGAATAGCTGAAAACCGTTGAACCCCAGCGCCTCCCGGCACCGTAGGACCGGGCGAGGCGGTAAGCCTCGACTACTTCCGGAGCCCTGCCGGACCGTCCTCGCTCGGACGGAACGGCGGGGCTGGAGCGCACAAGGCTCACCGGTACGCCCGCGACGAGCGACGCAGGCTATCGGCCACAGATCCCGAAGGGTTGGGTTAGGCGCGATGGCACCGAGCTGGGACGAAGAGAAGACCGGATGGCGTGACTGGCGTCGCTACAAGGTGCCGGGCATGATCGCGGTGGGCACGCTCACCCTGATCGGTGGCGGCCTCGGCGTGGCGCTGGCCGGCACCGGGTCGTCGAGCGCGAGCGGGCAGACCATCGTGTGCCCGACCGTGGCCGACAAACTGCCCGCCATCCCGGCCAGCGCCCAGGCGGAGGTGGATCGCAACCTGGCGCTGCTGGAGACGCAGATCCAGGAGGCGAACAACCGCCTCGCCACGTCCGCCGGTGAGGGCGGGGCGAACTTCGTGCAGAACGCGATCCTCGGCCCGCTGGCCGGCAAGCGGGCCTCCACGATCGACCGGATCGCGATCGCGATCGGGCGCACCGCGGAGAAGCCGACGAACCTCGGCGGCCTCGACCAGTGCTCGCTCAGCGCAGGCGGGGGCGGCGGTGAGCAGGCCGGCGGTGGTGAGCAGGACGGCGGCGAGGAGGCCGGCGGCGACGACAACCAGGCGGGCGGGACCGGCGCCATCTCCTGCCCCGACGTGGCCGGTGAGCTGCCCACGATCCCGGCGCAGGCCCAGGCCGAGGTGACCCGGAACCTGGAGCTGCTCGACACGCAGATCGCCGAGGCCAACCAGCGCCTGGTCGACACCGTCGGCCAGGGTGGTGCGAACTTCGTGCAGAACGCGATCCTCGGCCCGCTGGAGGACAAGCGCGTCGCCACGATCAACCGCATCGCCACCGCGATCGGCCGTAACGCGGAGCGCCCCGACCTGGACGTCGCGACGCTGGCCCCGTGCGAGCTGAACGAGTCCGAGATCCCGGTCGCGGACCCGGCCGAGGGCGGCAACAACGAGGGCGGCAACAACAACGCCGGCGCCGGCTTCACCCAGCTGGTGATCAACGAGGCGAACGACGGCGGCTCGAACGGCGCGTTCATCTGCCCGACCGTCGCGGACCAGCTCCCGGCCATCCCGAACCAGCAGCTCGCCGAGGTGGAGAGCAACCTGGCGCTGCTGGAGAAGCAGATCCAGGAGGCGGAGACCCGTCTGGCGAACTCGGCCGGTCAGGGCGGCGCGAACTTCGTGCAGAACGCGATCAACGGCCCGCTGGAGGACAAGCGCGTCGCCGCGATCAACCGGATCGCGACCGCGATCGGCCGCAACGCCGACAAGCCCCAGCTGGACGTCGCGAACCTGGCACCCTGCACCGTGGCCTGATCGCCCACACAGCCAGAGCCGCCCTTCCCGCGAATTGCAGCGCGCGGGGAGGGCGGCTCTTCGTCTTCCGAATCACCAGGACACGGCACGCGCGTAACTGTGGTTCCGCTCCTGGTACTCGCCGGTGATCTCGATCCGGCCCGGTTCCAGCCCCCGGGCGCGCAGCCCGCTGATCAGTTCCGGCAGCATCCGCTGCGTCTCCCGCTGCGCGCAGTGCAGCAGCACGATGTCGCCGTCCCGCACCGCGCCGAGGATCGCGGCGCCGATCGCGGCCGCGGCCTGACCGGCGCTGTCCTCCGGGTTGAAGGCCCACAGCACGGGCTCCATGCCGTACTCCCGGAACAGCGTCACCACGTCCGCGTTCGCGCTGCCGAACGGCGGCCGCCCGATGGTCGGCACGGCCCCGGTGTACCGGGTGATCGCCGCCTGGGTCCGCCCCAGCTCCACGGCCGCGTCCTTGAGCGGGACCGCGGACAGGTCCGGATGGCTGTAACTGTGGTTGCCGATCGCGTGCCCGGCCAGCGCGGCCCGGCTCGCAAAGCGCCAGTCCGCCTCCACGCCGCCGCCCACGAAGAAGAACGTGGCCCGCGCCTGGGCTTCGGCCAGGATGCTGAGCACCACCCCGGTCCCCGCGCTCGGCCCGTCGTCGAAGGTGAGCGCGACGTGCCCGCGGATCGCCGGACGCGCGGTCGCCGTGGCGAGCGCTCCCGGACGTACCGCGGGCACGAAGCCGTTGGCGGTGAGGGTGAGCCCCATCGCCTGCCGATCCATCGGTACACCCGCCCTTCACCGTCCGTGGCGCACGCGAGAATTCCGTTTCTCGCGAGTGCGAAGCCGTCCGTGGCTCGCAGGAACACGAATTCGGCGGGACGCCCCCGGCCCTGAGGCAAAAACCAGATCACAACCCAGGCCACGGGGGTACGCCGTGCGCGCGGCCGGGCACGAGGAAGGGCGGACCCCCGTACCCGGGGAATCCGCCCTTGACCTTGTCGTCGAGGTCAGTCGTCGGTGCTGTCGCCGCCGCCGTCGCCGCCCTCGGCACCGTCGCCCGTGCCACGGCCACCGCGACCGCCACGGCGACGACGACGCCGCTTGGGCCCGTCCGCCGCCTCGGCGAGGCCGCTGCCGTCGCCGTCATCGTCCCGGGCCTGCGTCGGCTCCGCCGTGATCTCCGTGGTCACCACGTCACCGGTGCCGGCCTCACCGGCACGGCGGCGACGGCGCCGCGGCTTGACCACGGTGTCGTCGTCGACCGCGGCCGGAGCAGTGGTGGCCGGAGCGTCGTCGCCGACGGCCGGCTCGGTGCGCCGGGTCCGCTTCCGGGTGCGCGGCGTGCGCTGCGCCGGGGCCGCGGCCCGGTCGGCGCCACGGCTGTCGCCACGACGCCCGCCGGTGCGCCGGGGACGGCCGCCCAGGTCCTCCTCCACCTCGGCGGAGAGCCCGGCCCGGGTGCGGTCCGCGGACGGGAGCGCCGCGGCCACGTCGGTCGGGATGTCCAGGTCGGTGAAGAGGTAGGGCGAGGTGTGGTAGGTCTCCGGAGGCTCCCGCATGTCCAGCCCGATCGACTTGTCGATCAGGTGCCAGCGCGGCATGTCCTCCCAGTCCACGAACGTGACCGCGACGCCGGTGGCGCCGGCCCGGCCGGTGCGGCCGATGCGGTGCGTGTACGTGTCCGGGTCCTCGGGACAGTCGTAGTTGATCACGTGGGTGACGCCGGAGACGTCCAGACCACGGGCCGCGACGTCGGTGGCGACCAGCACGTCGATCTTGCCGGCCCGGAACGCGCGCAGCGCCCGCTCGCGCGCGCCCTGCCCGAGGTCGCCGTGGACCGCCGCGACCGCGAAGCCGCGGAAGTCGAGATCCTCGGAGAGCCGGTCCGCGGCCCGCTTGGTCCGCGTGAAGATCATGGTCAGACCGCGACCGCGCGCCTGCAGGATGCGGGCCACCATCTCGATCTTGTTCATCGGATGCGTCCGGTACGCCACCTGGAGCGTCTGCGGCGACGGGCCGGTCTCCACGGTGTGACCCGCGTGCACGGTCACCGGGTGCCGCAGGAAGCGGCGGGCCAGCGTGACGATCGGGTCCGGCATGGTGGCGGAGAACAGCATGGTCTGCCGGTCCTCCGGCAGCATGGCGAGGATCTTCTCCACGTCGTCCAGGAAGCCGAGGTCGAGCATGCGGTCGGCCTCGTCCAGCACCAGCGCGCGGACCCGGTCGAGACGCAGCTTCTTCTGCTTCGCCAGGTCCATCAGACGGCCGGGCGTGCCGACCAGGATCTCGACGCCGGCCTTCAACGCGTCCGTCTGCTGCTCGTAGGCGACGCCGCCGTAGATCGGCAGCACCCGCACGCCGCGGCCCTTGCCGGCCAGCGCGAGGTCCTTCGCGACCTGGAGGCCGAGCTCACGGGTCGGGACCACGACCAGCGCCTGCGGCACGCCGTCGCCGCCCTCGGCCGGCGCGAACACCCGGTCGACGAGCGGCAGGCCGAACGCGAACGTCTTGCCGGTGCCGGTGGGGGCCTGGCCGATCATGTCGGAGCCGCGCAGCGCGATGGGCAGCGCATATTCCTGGATGGCGAAGGCGCGCTCGATGCCGGCGGCGGCCAGCGCGGCGACGGTCTCGTCGCGGACGCCGAGCTCGGCGAAGGTGGGCTTGTCGTTGATGACGGGTGCTCGGGTGGGAGCGTTCTCCTGCTCGTCGATGTCGCTCATAAAGTTTTGGGGGTGCCCTCTCGTGGTGCGCCCCGCTTCGTTCGAGGGCGCGTGTGGGTGAGGCGCGGGCCGCGCGCGGTCGTCGAGAAGACGGCCGCGGGCCCGCACGCCGTCGCAGGGCTTGGGTCCATCGGCGAACGTCGGTCTGATGCGTCGCACAGCTTTGAAGCCGCACTGCTCAACGTTTCGCTATGAAATCGATACCTGCGCCTGATCTGCAGCCAGCATACCCGACCAGCATGAACGGCACCTCAGGTGGAATATCTCGATTCGGGAGGGGTGCTCGGAAGTGGCGTGCGTCACAGTGCGGTTTTGTCATGCTGGTCACGGCCGTTCGCTGCCGCGCGCGATCAGGAGCGGTAGCCTGCGCTCGTGTCCGGAGACGATTCACGACCGCAAGATCTTCACGCGCCCGTGGTGGAGCTGCTCGGCCTGGTGGCGTTCGGCGAGATGCTCGCGTTCGAGCGGATGGCCCGTGACGCCGCGCTCGCACCCGACCTGCGACGACGCGCCATGCTGGGCGAGCTGGCCGCGGTGGAGGTGGACGGGTACCGCCGGGTCGCGGCCCGGCTCGCCGAACTCGGCGTGGACCCGCAGGACGCGATGGCGCCGTACGTGGGACCGGTCGAGGAGTACCACGACGCCACCGAGCCGAAGGACTGGCTGGAGGCGCTGACCAAGGTCTACGTCGGCGACCGGATCGCGGACGACTTCCTGGCCGAGGTGGCGGCGCTGCTCGACGCGCCCGACGGCGACCTGGTCCGGCGCGTGCTGCACGACAGCCGGTACGCCTCGTTCGCCGAGGCGGAGCTGCGGGACGCGATCGCGGAGGACCCGAAGGTGGCGAACCGGCTCTCCATGTGGGCGCGACGCCTGGTCGGCGAGACGCTCTCGCACGCGCAGCGCGTGGCCGCCGAGCGGGCACCGCTGACCGCGCTGGTCGTGGCCGACAACGGCGTGCAGAAGCTCTTCCAGCGGCTCACCACCGCGCACGCGGCCCGGATGAACGCGCTCGACCTGAACAACTGAGCCGCCGGCCCCCCTGTGCGGGGAGCCGGCGGCTCAGCTGGGAAAAATGTGACTCAGCGGGCGGTGAAGCCGGTGAAGCCGACCGAACGCTGGGTGGCCTCTGCGATCTCCACGTAGGCGACCTTCGTCACCGGGACAATGACCTTGCGGCCCTTCTCGTCGGTGAGGGTCAGGACGCCGTCGCCGTTGATCGCCTCGGTCACGACCTTTTCGACCTCGTCCGGCGTCTGTCCGCTCTCCAGCACGAGCTCGCGCGGCGCGTACTGGACGCCGATCTTGACCTCCACGGGTCCTCCTCATGGGACGAAGATGTTCCGTTTCGAAGGCTAGCCGATCCGGAGGCCGGATCGGCAGCTCAACCGCCGTGCTCGCGCAGAGCTGAATTTGTGCCGGCGCTACGGCGTGGGGTCTCCCTGCAGCGGGAAGCTCGCGATGCCGCGCCAGAGCAGCGTGGTCAGCAGCGACTCGGCATCGGTCTTCGGCACCTGGCGGCCGTTGGCCAGCCAGAACTGCGCGGCGGTCTCCGCGGCGCCGACCAGGCCGGACGCGAGCAGCTCCGCGTTGGCCCGGTTCACGCCGGTGTCCGAGATGATGGTGTCGGTCAGCGCCGCGATGCAGCCCTTCTCGACCCGGTCCACCCGCTCCCGCACGGCCGGCTCGTTGCGCAGGTCCGACGCGAAGACCAGGCGGAACGCCTCGCTCTCGTGGTCGACGAAGTCGAAGTACGCGGTCACGGCGCCCCGGACCCGCTCCTTGTTGTCCGGCGTCGCGCGCATGGCGGCCTGGACCTTGGCGACGATCGCCTCGCAGTGCGTGTCGAGCAGTGCGAGATAGAGCTCGAGCTTGCCCGGGAAGTGCTGATAGAGCACCGGCTTGGAGACCCCGGCCCGTTCCGCGATGTCGTCCATCGCGGCCGAGTGGTAACCCTGCGCGACGAAGACCTCCTGCGCGGCGGCGAGCAACTGCTTGCGGCGCGCGGAGCGCGGCAGACGCGTCGGCCGTCCCGCCGTTTGGGCGCCCCCCGACGCTGCGGTCATCGCATTACCTCCTCGCTGGCGAGCGGACATTCGCGCCGCTCGCGCCATGGGCTCAAGTATCCGGCGCGACGTGTGCCATACCACCGTCACCCGCCCGGTCGCCGAATTAGCCCGACGTGACAACTTATCGCTGCTGTCAGCACACGGTAGCCTCAGCGGGGGCGACGGAGGAGCGCACGGTGGACGAATCGAGGGAAGCGGACGACGCCACGCCGGGTGAAAACCTTAACGGTGCGGTTCCGCGTGACGACCGCGCCCGGCCGAACGGCTGGGCGCCGGTCGATTCCGCATGGTCGAATGCGGGTCCCTCCCTCGAGCCGGAGCCGATGCCGCCGGCCTGGCGTCAGTCGAGGGACCGGGATGCGGCCGCGTGGATAGATCCGCAGGCCCGTTACGCGGACCTGATGGCGCAGCTGTCCCCGTCCCCGCAGGCCACGAACGGCCGTAATCAGCGTCGGCCGGTCAACGGCCATGATCACGAGGAGCACCCGGTAGAGCCGCAATCTCCGCTGCCAGCCGCTCAGGTGCCGGCCAGCGCGCCCCCGTACCCGTACGAAGGTGACCTGGAGGACGCGGGCCTGCTTCCGCGCTCGTCCTACCCGGGAGATGCCGAGTCCGAGATCACACCCCGGGGTGACCTTCGTGACTCCCGGCACTCGGCGGGTGACACCGGTTGGGGGTACGCCGAGGATCCGGACGGTGCCGACCGGTTCGGTGGCCCGCGCCCGATCGGCAATCAGCGCTCCGTGACCCCGCGGCCGGTCAGCGGCCCGCGCGTGGTCGAGCCGCTGCGCCCGGTCGGCTCGCGCCAGCCCGAGCCGGTGCGTGAGGAGCCGCGCTTCGGCCGCCGGGGCGACAGCCCGACCGGCGGCCTGCGCGCGATCGACGGCGGTCTGTCCCGCGAGGGCCGCGAGCAGCCCCGGGCCGAGCCGGCCGACACCGAGGTCAACGGCCCGCGCCTGATCGACACCCCGGAGGGCCTGCCGCTGCGCCAGGGCCGGGAGAAGGGCGAGTCCGGCGGTCGTCTGCTGGAGGGCATGCGCCGCCGCTCGCCGGAGTTCGGCCGCGGCTTCGGCCGCGACCGTGCGGACACGCCGGAGGTGCCCGCCGCCCCCGAGCCGCCGGCGGACGAGCCGGTCCGTCCGGGCCGCCTGGCCTACGAGCCGCGCCGGTCCAGCGAGGGCCGCGACCAGGCCGACGAGCTGCCGCCGCGCCGGTCCGCCCGCCCGGAGGAGTCCGGCGGGGAGCCGATCGCGCCGCCGGCCGCCGCGCCGCGCTCGGCCGGTCGCCGTGAGTTCCGGCCGCTGGAGGCGGACAACCGCCACGAGCAGCCGCCTGGCTTCCCGTCCGTGCCCGACCCCTTGGACGAGCCCACGTTCCGTCAGCAGCCGTCGTACTCCGGCGGTTATCCGGCGTACCCGCCGCCGCCCGGCCTGCTGCCCCCGGGCCGCGACGAGTTCGACGACTTCCGCCGCGCGCCGGAGCCACGCCCCGAGCCCGAGCCCCGCCGGGGTTCCGGCGTGCTGCCGAAGCGGGTCCCGTCCGACGACGTGCCGCTGATACCCGCGGCCCCGGTCGCCGGTCCGCCGGCCGCCGAGGTGCCGGACCTGGCCCGGATCCGCGAGGGCCTGCGCCGCGAGGACTCGCCGCCGGAGCAGCGCCCGGACGGGTTCGACGTGGACGCGATCCAGCTCGCCGTGCGCGAGGTCGCCGGCGTGCGGCACGCGACCGTGCACATCACCGAGAGCGGCGCGCACAAGCTGCGGCTCGACCTGACGGACGGCGCCGACCCGGCCGAGGTCTCCCGCATGGTGGCCCGCCTGCTGCAGGAGCGGATGGGTCTGGCCGCGTCCTCGCACGAGGGCCTGATCGGCGCGGAGGCGCTGACCCCGGCCTCGGTCACGCCGATCCGGCCGGGCGTCGAGACCGCGCCGCCGGTGACCGAGCAGCCGTCCCGCCCGCAGACCCGCAGCGGCGTCAGCTACCTGCCCCGGCCCGGCGTCGCGCCGAAACCGGAGCCGTCCGCCGCGTCCGCGCACGTGCCGATCCAGCCGGGCGTGCGTCCCGGCCAGTCCGTGTCGTCCGCCCCGCCGGCGCCGGTGTCGTCCGCGCCGCCCGCGGTGCTGCCGACCGTGCCCGCGGTGCCGTCCCTGCCCGCGCCGCCCGCGCCCGGTGACGAGCCGCGCCGCCGCCGTCCGCAGCCACCCGCCGAGACCCTGCCGGTCGCGCCCGCGGCCGACGAGTCCGGCGACCCGGCGAGCACCGGCTACCTCCCGGGCCAGCCGACCGCCGCGGTGGTCGGCCCGCCCGCGCTCGACCCGGGCGGCCGTCCCGGCCCGCGCGTGCTGATAGAGCACGTGCAGACGCGCACGTTCGGCCTGGACGTCACGGTCGAGGTGGAGCTGGCCGTGGGCGAGCAGGTCGCCACCGGCGTCGCCACCGGCCCGGCCGTCGACGGTTACGTGCTGCGCCTCTGCTCGGTCGCGGCCGCGTCCGCCGTCGACGAGCTGCTGCGCTCCGACGAGAAGGGCGAGGAGCCCGGCCGCTGCTATGTGGAGCACGCGGCCGTGGTCCCGTTCGGCACCACCGAGGTCGCGGTGGTCGTGCTGCTGCTGGCCTGCGACGGCTGGGTGGAGCAGCTCAGTGGCTCGGCCGTGGTGGGAAGCGACCGCCGGCAGGCCGTCGTGCGTGCCACGCTCGCGGCCGTCAACCGGCGGCTGGAAGGTCTGCTGCCCTCCTGATGATCGATCTGCCCGCACATCGGCCTGGTGTGCGGGCAGACTGCTGTTCATGAAGGCTGCGTTGCTCGCGGACGAGTCCGCGCTGTCCCGCACGGAACCCCCACCACCCTGGCCCGCCCGGCAGATTCGCCTGGGCGGGCGGTCCGTGCAGGTCAGGGCCACGCCCGGCACGTCGGGCCGCGCCGAGCCCGCGCTCTACGTCCACGGCCTCGGCGGCTCGGCGCAGAACTTCACGGATCTGGCCGGCCTGCTCGCCGACCGGCTCGACGGCCTGGCGCTGGACCTGCCCGGCTTCGGCTACAGCGACCCGGCGCCGCGCTACTCGATCACCGCGCTCGCCGACCTGCTGATCCGGCTGATCGCGGAGACCGGCCGCGGCCCGGTGCACCTGATCGGCAACTCGCTCGGCGGCGTCATCTCGGTGCGGGCCGCCGCGCTCCGGCCGGACCTGGTCCGCACACTGACGCTGATCACGCCCGCGATGCCGTTCCTGGACCCGCGCCGCACGCTGCAGGCGCCGGTCGTGCCGTTCCTGGCACTGCCCAGGGCGGACCTGCTGGCCGCGCGCCGGTTCGCCCGGCTGCGGCCGACCGCGATGGCCCGGCACATCCTGCGCACCTGCTACGGCGACCCGAACCGGATGTCGGAGCAGCGCTGGCTGGAGGCGGTGGCCGAGTCGGAGCTGCGCTTCTCCCCGCACTACGCCAGCGCGTGGGTGGGCACGATGCGCGGGCTGGTCTCCAGTTTCGTCCGGGCCTACCTGCCGGGCGCGAACTCGCTCTGGCGGCTGGCCCGCGCGATCACCGTGCCCACGCTGGTGATCGGCGGCGACCGGGACCGGCTGGTGGACACACGGGTCCCGGCGCAGGTGGCGCGGGCCATCCCGGACGCCCGGCTGCTGATGCTGGAGGGCGTCGGGCACGTGCCGATGATGGAGATGCCGGAGACCTGCGCTCGCGCGATTCTGGGGCTGATGGACGAGGCGTCCGTGGCCTCTCGGGCGGGTTAAGCCGTTTTACGCCGTTTTTGGTGGCAATCTGGATAGGCAATGGCTACTCCGGGTAACCGAACGTCCGCCCGCGACCGCACCTTCGAGGAGAGGGCGGCCGCCGCTGCCGCCATCCGGCGTGTCCGCCTCGACCCGGAGGAACGCCGTCGCGAACGGCGGGAGAACTTCGGGCTACCGGGCGCGCCGATGTCCCGCGCCCTGGCCGCGACGCGTGCCGAGGGAAAATCGGCCCGTGTCGAGGGCAGATCGGCCCGCGGCGAGAGCGGGTCGGCCCGTGCGGAGGCCGGATCCAGGACGCGCCGGGGGAGCGACGCCGGTTCGGCGCGGATGGCCGGTCCTGTCCGACCGCCCCGCCCGGTGTCACCTCCACCCGAGCCGATCCACCGGATGCGGCGCCGCCGACGGCGTACCGGCGTGATCGCTCTTCTGCTCTCCGCAGCCGCTCTGGTCGGAGTGGACCTGGTCAGGGGCGCGGACTATCGCCCGGTCAGCGCGCCGGGCGTGGAATCCGCCGCGGTCGTCTCTCACGAGCCCCCCACCAGATCGGCGGAAGGCCGCCACCGTGCCGGCCCGGCACCGGCGCAGACGCCTCCGGCCCCGGTGCCCACGACCGCGGCCCCGGCCCCGCCCCCGCCCGGCGGCGAAGCGGCGCCGGCACCGGCCACCCCGGAGGCGACCAGCACCTTCGCCACTCAGGGCAGCGGCCGCTTCGCCTACGCCGCCGGCCCCGGACCGATCCTCGGCCGCGCCGGCACGCTGCGGCGTTTCCACGTGGTCACCGAGGCGGGCGCCGGGGTGGGCGCGGACCCGTTCGCGGCCGAGGTGGACCGGATCCTCGGGGATCAGCGCAGCTGGATCGCGTCCGGCCAGGTGCGCCTGCAGCGGGTGGCGCAGGGGCAGGGCGCGGAGTTCACCGTCTACCTGGCGACGCCGAAGACGTCGGAGCGAATGTGCGCGGAGGGCGGCCTCGCCACCTCCGGTTACACCTCCTGCCGACTGGTCGGCAAGGTCATCATCAACGTTGCACGCTGGCAGACCGCGATCCCGGACTACGGCGCGCCGCTGTCCGCGTACCGGGCCTACGCCATCAACCATGAGGTCGGCCACCAGTTCGGACACGGGCACGAGGCCTGTCCCGGCGCCGGATCGCCCGCGCCCGTGATGCAGCAGCAGACGTACGGCCTCCGTGGATGCCTCGCCAACGCGTGGCCCTACCTCACCGGACGCCGTTACGAGGGCAAGGCCGTCGAGTGAATCTATTCCCCGTCCCGCAGTGCGGGCGCGTGTCGCTACTCATGGCAGCGTCGCGGACACGCGCGCAACAATGGCCTCTGCAAACCCAATCGATCCGGGGAGTCAATCGTGGCCCTACCCCCGCTCGTCGAGCCCGCCGCCGAGCTCACCGTTGACGAGATCCGTCGCTATTCGCGCCACCTGATCATCCCGGACGTCGGGGTGGAGGGGCAGAAGCGCCTCAAGAACGCCAGGGTGCTGTGTGTGGGGGCCGGCGGCCTCGGTTCTCCCGCGCTGATGTATCTCGCGGCGGCCGGCGTCGGCACGCTCGGCATCGTCGACTTCGACACGGTGGACGAGTCCAACCTGCAGCGTCAGATCATCCACGGCCAGTCCGACATCGGAAAGCCGAAGGCGGAGTCCGCGGCCGCGTCCGTGCGCGAGATCAACCCGTACGTGAAGGTTCAGATCCACAACACGTCGCTGGACAACGACAACGTGTTCGAGATCTTCGGGCAGTACGACCTGATCGTCGACGGCACCGACAACTTCGCCACGCGCTACCTGGTGAACGACGCCTGCGTGCTGCTCGGCAAGCCGTACGTGTGGGGCTCGATCTACCGCTTCGACGGCCAGGTCAGCGTGTTCTGGGACCAGTACGGACCGAACTACCGCGACCTCTACCCGGAGCCCCCGCCGCCCGGCATGGTCCCGTCCTGCGCCGAGGGCGGCGTGCTCGGCGTGCTGTGCGCGTCGATCGGCGCCGTGCAGGTCACCGAGGCGATCAAGCTGATCACCGGCATCGGCGACTCGCTGCTCGGCCGCCTGATGGTCTACGACGCGCTGGAGATGTCGTACCGCACCATCAAGATTCGCAAGGACCCGAACGCGGAGCCGATCACCGGCCTCATCGACTACGACGACTTCTGCGGCGCGGTCTCCGAGGAGGCGCAGGAGGCGACGCTGGGCTCGACCATCACGGTCCACGAGCTCAAGGAGTGGCAGGACGCCGGCAAGGACTTCTTCCTGGTCGACGTGCGCGAGCCCGCGGAGTACGAGATCGTTCGCATCCCCGGCTCCACGCTCATCCCCAAGGGCGACATCCTGAACGGCGAGGCGCTCGCGACGCTGCCGCAGGACAAGCAGATCGTGCTGCACTGCAAGTCCGGTGTGCGCTCGGCCGAGGCGCTGGCCGCGCTCAAGGCGGCCGGGTTCAAGGACGCGGTCCACGTGCAGGGCGGCGTGGTCTCCTGGGTCAAGAACATCGACCCGTCGCTGCCGGAGTACTAGGCCCTTCCGAAATGCCCGCTTCCTCCCGGAGGCGGGCATTTTGCTTTTCCAAAAGCAGAGATCCCCCTCACGGATGGTCGTCCCTGGCTGACTCGACGAGAGCGAATTCCCCACACCGGCGGTAGCCTTGCGCGGTGGTCGACATGGATGCGGCGATAGGTTTCGTGGTCGCCCGGGGTGATCAAGTGGATCGAGCCCGGCTCTCCTACCTGCGCACCGGTGCACCCGCACCCGAGGACGCGATCGCCCGCACCGAGATGGGGCAGGCACCCGAGGGCGGCTGGCCCGCCACCTGGGGCGGCGAGGTCGCGTCGATCGACGCCACCTGCTTCCGCCTCGCCGAGCTCGACGACCTGGGCGCACTCGGCCGCCCCGCCGCCCACAAGGCACTCGACTGGCTTGCCGGTCGCCAGCGCCCGGACGGCACCTGGGAGGAGGACGCCTCCTACGCCCAGGACGCGCCACCCTGGGCCCGGCCCGGCGACCCGGAGGCGCGGCTGTACCTGACCGCGCTCGCGTCGTACTGGCTGATCATCGGCGGCGGGCAGGACTCCGTGCGGTCCGGCCACTTCGACCCCCGCCACGGCGGGGTCTACGCCGGGGTCGCACGGTCCGCCGCCCAGGCGATCGCCGGCGCGCTGCGCCCGGACGGCTCCTGGCCGTCCTTCCTGATCGCCGGCTGGCTAGGAGCCGCGGTTCTGTACCGGCAGGACATGTTCTACGAATCGGCGCGCATGCAACTGGTGCTGGCGGACCGGCTGCCCAAGCTCAGCGCCGGGGACACTGCCTCGCTGGCGGCGACGCTGCGCCGCGCGGGAGTGCCGGACGACGATGCGCTTCCGCAGGCAGCGCGTGCACGTCTGGCGGAGACCCAGCGCACGGACGGCGGCTGGCCCAGCGATGACGGGGATGCGTTCGACGTGCACACGACGCTGCTGGCGTTACGGGCGGCGCGGCCCTGACGTTGTGGTGCTCTCGGCCGGGGCCTCAGTGAAGATCAAAATCTGGATATTCCCGCTTCCGGCGTGGTCCGGCAGCGTTGCTCCCGCGGGCACCGGTCGTCGCTGGCGCTCCTCCCTGCCGGTTTCGCGGTGGCGCCGGAGAAAACCGGACGGTGGTGGGCGGGCCATTTTATGAACCGGCGGCGATGGGCCGTGGTCTGGGCGCCTGGAGTCCGTCTGCGGCCTGTCCGGTTGGTCGTGATCTGCCGTGCGGCGGTAACCCGCGGCTCGGCCACGATCAGAGTGGTCCGGGCGCTCCGGGCCCGAAATTTCATGCTTTACTGACCTTTCGCCGTCAGGGGTCGGCTCAGCGCGATCGCGTGCACGCTCCGCAGGGTCCAGGCCGCGCCCGAAATTTCATGAAATAGCTGGCCGAGGTCGGTGGTCCGTGCCGCTCGTGCGGTGGGTAAAAGATCGTTGTTGCGCTCACTGCTCTTTTAACCCGCCGGAAAGAGCAGTGAGCGCAACAACGATCTCTGCCCGTCCCTCCCTGTCGACGATATGCCGAAATTTCGGGTGCAATGCGCTCGGAGGCGGCCTGCGCCGGGCCCGGCGGCCGCCCCCGGGTCGTGATTGGCCGTTCTCATAGCTGACCGGCGCTGTCGAGGTCGTGAGATGGCCGGGCCCGCCGCCGCTATGTCATGAAATTTCGGGCGCAGAGCACCCCGCGGCCAGCCTGGATCCGGCACCGCGTCGACGCCCGGCCGGAAAGGATCATTCGGTGCCGCAAAAACCAGATCAACTCGGGCTGTTGACCTGGTTTTTGCGGCGCCCAATGATCCTTTAGCTATGGCGGTCGCCTGGGCAGGGTGCCGGTTCGGCAGTAGGCGTCTGTGGCGGCACCTTTACTGAGTCCATCTGGCACCCTTGTATGACGCCTCGCGGGCGTGAAAGTCTTTCGGCCTTGGTCCGCGGCGGTGCCTATCTCCGGTCAGCTTCCGGCGTCAGAGCGAGGATGCAGCGGGCCTTTAGGACGCTATTTCACGAAATTTCGGGCACAGAGTGCCCGCTTGATCACGGCGGGTCCGAACCTCTACGCCGAAAGAGTCAGTAACGGTCTGGTCGGCCTGGCTGCGGCTCTTGCCTCCGGCGGGAGCCTCCGACACCGGTGCAGCGGAAAGGCAACGTCAACTGCGATGCCCAAGATCCCGGGTGGCTGGGTTTGCGTGCGGCCTGTCCGCCCCGTATGCCATCGACCCGGGGCAAGCCGAGCAGATCATCGGCAGGGCCGCCGGCTTTGGTCTGTCGTGCGGCGGCTGGCCGGTTCTCGCGTTTGGGTGGGCCTTTCCGCTGCCCGGTGGCGGGTCCGTGGCTGGTCGGTCTTTGATGGTTGCGCCGGGCGGCTGCTGCCGGTCGGCGTCGTGGTCGGGTTCAGGCGTGAGCCGCGCTGTTTGCTGCCGGTTGTGCTGGTGGCGGCCCTGCCGATGATCTGCACCCCTGCGGGCGGGTCGACGGCATACGGGGCAGCCAGGCGGTCACCTCTGTGGCTGCTTGCGCATAAGAGGCAAAGAGCCGCCGGAAGCGCGGGTCAAGATCCTTGCGTCTCCGGTGGCCCTTTCCCGGCCCGTGAAAGAGCCACCGGAGACGCAAGGATCTTGGGTCCCGGATGTCGGAATGGTGCGGAGGCTGCGCGTCCGAACCCCGCAGGTTAGGTCGGGTGTCGCCACTTCCTTCCGCCCTCGGGGCGCCGCCGCTTCTTGAGCTCGCTACGCATGTCCACTAATAGTGGATATTTCCGTTCAAAGCATGCCCAGGGTGGACTGCGGTCAGAGCAGTGCGGCACCGCCGCCTCGGCGGGGGTCGGCGGCGACGCCGGAACGGCCGACCGCGGAGACGCCGCCGAAGTAGTGGCTGGTGTGGTCCCAGCGGTTCACCGCGAAACCGGCGGCGGTCAGGGCCTCCAACTCGTCCTCGGGTACGCCGTCTTCCGCGTGCACGTCGTCGCCGACCAGGTGGAAGCGGGGGCGCGCGATCGCGGCGGGCATGTCCAGGTTGTCGATCAGGGTGGCGATCAGCGTGTGGACGAGCGCGGTCCGGATGCGGCTCGCGCCGGCGGAACCGGCGGCCAGGACCAGGGAGTGGTCGGGGTCCAGCACGACCAGCGGGCACATCATCGATGACACGCGGCGGCCGGGGGCGAGGTCGTCCGTGATCAGTTCGGTTTCGCCGAGCATGGAGTTGAGGTTGACGCCGAGGCCGGGGAGCCAGACGCCGGCGCTGAGGCCGAGGGTGGTGGTGATGACGCAGGCGTTGCCGTGGGCGTCGACGGCGGAGACGTTCGTGGTGTCGCCGAGGCGCTGGGCGTGGGGGTCGGCGAGCGTGCGGGCCACGGCCACGGCGCGCGCGGGGCGGGGCATCGTGGCCAGCGTGGGCGGGAGTGCGGCGATCGTGGTGATCAGGGCGTTGAGGTCGTGGCGGGCCAGGACCCGGTGGCCGGCCAGCGTGGCCTCGGCGAGCGGGAGTTCGATCACCCGGTAGGCGGCGAGGTCGGCGGGTCCGAGCGTGCCGCCGGTGGCGCGGACCGCGTCGACCGTCATTTTGCCGAACCGTCCGGTGTAGAACACGGACGGGCCTTCCTCGGCGAGGCCGGCCATCGCGTTCTCCAGGCCGGGGTGGAACAGGCGCTCGCCGCCGGTCAGGTAGCGGCCCTGTGTCCGGTAGACCACGTCGCCGTCGCCGTAGGCCAGTGCGGGGCCGACACCGCCGAGCGTGCGCGCGTGCTCGGCGGGCAGCACCACGCCGGTGCGTGCGAGCAGCATCGCGGGCTCGACCACGCGCTCCCACGGCAGTGCGCCCCAGCGCCGGTGGACCTCGCCGCAGCCGGCGGGTACGCCGGGGACGGCCACGCTGGCGCCGCCGATCGAGTACGTCACCGGCACCTCGCCGAACGCGACCTCTATCGGCACCATCTCGCCGGCCGTGACGTCGCCGTCCAGGCCGGGGGCCGCGCAGAAGAAGTCCAGGCAGGTCACCTCGCGGGTGGCGGCGTCGTAATAGACGGCGAAGCCGCCACCGCCCAGCCCGGTGAAGATGCTCTCCGATGCGGCGCTCGCCAGCACCGCGGCGACGGCGGCGTCCGCGGCGGTGCCTCCGGCGGCGAGCGCGCGCAGCCCGGCCTCGGCGGTGGCGGGGTGCCCGGCGGCGACTCCGGGCGGAATGGTGGTGCGTTGCGTAGTCGTCACCGGCGGCAGCGTAAACCGCTCTATCCGAGATCGGGTGGTGATGGTTAACATCCGCCCACATGAGGCAGGCAACGGATGGTCCATTACCCCGCAGGGTGCACGCGGGTTATGCGCTGGGGTCGCTGGCGACCGGCGCGTTCGGCACCGTTCCCGGCCTGCTGCTTCTGCCGTACCTGACGAACACGCTGGGCGTGGCCGCGGGTCTGGCGGGCCTGCTGGTGCTGTTGCCCAAGGCGTGGGACGTGCTGATCAACCCGCTGGCCGGGCGGATCTCGGATCGCACCGTGTCGCGGTGGGGGGCGCGCCGGCCGTACCTCCTGATCGCGGGTCTGGGGGTGGCTCTGCTCTTCGCGTCGATCTTCGCCGCGCCGTTCCCGGAAGGGAACGGCGCCTACACCGCGGTGGCGTTCCTGGCGACCGCGACCGCGTACGCGTTCTTCCAGGTCCCCTACGTGGCGATGCCGGCCGAGCTGACCGAGGACCACGCGGAGCGGACCCGGCTGATGACCTGGCGGATCGCGGTGCTGGCGCTGGCCATCCTGGTCTCCGGCGCGGTCGCGCCGCTGGTGGTGTCCGCGACCGGCGGCGGCATTCCCGGGCATCGCTGGATGGGCGTGTTCGTCGGCGCGCTGATCGTGGCCGGCGCGGTCGGCGCGTTCCTCGGCACCGCGGGCGCGCCCACCGGGCACGTGCGGGAGAGCGAGCCGAGCCTGCGCGCACAGCTGCGCGTGGCCACCGCGAACCGGCCGTTCCTGCTGCTCCTGATCTGTTTCGTGGTGCAGGCCGCGGGCATCGCCACGGTGCTGGCCGGCGTCAACTACTTCGCGGACCAGATCCTGGAACGCCCGGACGACGGGCCCACGCTGCTGTTCGCCTGCTTCGTCGGCCCGGCGCTGCTGGTGATGCCGATCTGGCGGCGGGTGGGCGCCCGGGTCGGCAAGCCGCGCGCGTTCGTCGTCGCATCGCTGCTGTTCGCGGCCGGGGCGCTGGCGCTGGTCGCGGCGCCGGTACTGCCGCCGGTCGTGGTCTACCTGATCGTGGCCGTGATCGGCGTCGGGTACGCGGGCGAGCAGGTCTTCGCGATGGCGCTGCTGCCGGACTGCATCGCGGACGACGAGGCGCGCACCGGCCGGCGTCAGGCGGGCGTGTTCACCGGCCTCTGGACCGCCGGCGAGACGCTCGGCCTCGCGCTCGGACCGGGCGTGTTCGCGCTGGTCCTGCAGCTGTTCGGGTACGTCTCGTCGGACACCGGCCACGCCGCCGCGCAGACCGATTCCGCGAAGCTGGGCGTGCTGCTCGGCTTCACCGTGCTGCCCGCCGCGATCGTGGCGCTCCCGCTGCTGCTGATGCGCGGCTGGCAGCTCAGTCCGGCGGATTCCACGCGAACTCCCGGAGCGGCACCCGCTCTCCCGTGAAGATCAGCCCCTCGGCCGCGAGCGATTCCCGGGCGCGCTGCTCGTGGCCGGGTGGGAGCCGCCCGACGCTGTTCACCACGCGGTACCACGGGACCGCGCCGCCGTGCCGCGCCATGATCGTGCCGACCAGCCGGGCGGACGCGCGCCCGGACCGGTCGTAGAGCGCGTCCGCGATCGCGCCGTACGACATCACCCGGCCCGGCGGGATCCGCTCGACCAGGCTGAGCACGGCCTCGACGTACTCCTCCGGTGTCATGGCACGCCACGATATGGGATCTGGGACGGGCCCGGCGAGTGAGGGCGCGCAGAATGGTCGGGTGCGTGAAGCGGTAACCGGAGCGAAGCGGATCGTGGTCAAGGTCGGCTCCTCCTCACTGACCACCGCCGCCGGCGGGATCGACGGGGAGCGGGTGTCGTCGCTGGTCGACGCGCTGGCCAAGCTGATCGAGGACGGCCGCGAGGTGGTGCTCGTCTCGTCCGGCGCGATCGCGGCCGGGCTCGCGCCGCTCGGCCTGCGCCGGCGACCGCGTGACCTGGCCACCCAGCAGGCGGCCGCGAGCGTGGGCCAGGGCCTGCTGATCGGGCACTACGCGACCAGCTTCGCCCGGTTCGGCCGCACGGTCGGCCAGGTGCTGCTCACCGCGGACGACGTGACCCGCCGCGTCCACTACCGGAACGCGTACCGGACGCTCCGCAAACTCCTGGACCTGCACGCCGTCCCGATCGTGAACGAGAACGACACCGTCGCCACGGACGAGATCCGCTTCGGCGACAACGACCGCCTGGCCGCGCTGGTCGCCGCGCTCGTCGAGGCCGACCTGCTGGTCCTGCTCTCCGACGTGGACGCGCTCTACACCGGCGACCCCGCCAACCCCGAGTCACGCCGCATCGACGAGGTGCGCGGCGAGGAGGACCTGGCCGGCGTCACGATCGGCAAGGCCGGCAAGGCGGGGGTGGGCACCGGCGGCATGGTCACCAAGGTCGAGGCCGCCCGCATCGCCACCGGCGCCGGCATCCCCGTCGTGCTCACCGCCGCCCCGCTGGCCGCCCAGGCGCTGGCCGGCGAGCCGATCGGCACGCTCTTCCACCGCGACCTGCACAAACCCGCCGCCCGCCTGCATTGGCTGGCGCACGCGACCGCCCCTCGCGGCCGCCTCCACCTGGACCCCGGCGCCGTCCAGGCCATCGTGGTCCGCCGCAAGTCCCTGCTCCCGGCCGGCATCACCGCCGTCGACGGCTCCTTCGCCGCCGGCGACCCCGTCGACCTCATCGACGCCACCTCCGGCGTCTCCGTGGCCCGCGGCCTCTGCAACTACGACGCCGTCGAACTCCCCGACCTCCTCGGCCGCTCCACCCGATCCCTCGGCCCTTCCCACCAGCGCGAGGTCGTCCACCGCGACGACCTGGTGCTCCTCTAGGCCATGCCCGAAGACCAAGATCAAGATCCAGTTCATTTTCCCGCTTCCGGCGTGGTCCGGCAGCGCTGCTCCCGCGGGCACCGGTCGTCGCTGGCGCTCCTCCCTGCCGGTTCCGCGCGGGGCCGGAAAACCCGCCCGACCGCTAAATACCGAAATTTTGGGCACAAAGTGCCCGCGCACATCGCACCGCACCGCATCCACCAGCGCTGCGCCGCTCGTGTGGAAGCAGCCGCTTACCCCGGCCCGACAGGGTTTGCCGGACCACGACGGGACCGGCTCCTCGCGTCGTGCGGAGCGCCGGCGGAGCCCGACGCGAGGTTTGCCCGCGGGAGCAGCGCCGCCGGACCACGCCGGAAGTGGGCAAGCAAGGTTTTGATCTGGGTTGTCGCCTCTTGGCTGGAGCGGATTCCGGCGGTGGAGCGCGGGCGGGGCTGTCGCGTGAGCGGGCTCGGGGTCTGGGGTCGTCCCCAGGTTGGTTCCAGCGCCCGCGGGAGCAGCGCTGCCGGGCCGCGCCGGAGGCGGGAAGAAAGATTTCAGGTTTTCGAGAAGGGGTTCTGTGATGTCGACCGTGAACGAGCAGGCGGGACGGGCGCGGGCGGCTGCTGCGGCGCTGGCCACGGCGTCGCGCAAGGTGAAGGATGCGGCGCTCGTCGCGATGGCGGATGCGCTGGTGGCGCGCGCCGGCGAGATCGTCGCGGCGAATGTGAAGGATGTCGAGGCGGGGCGTGCGGCCGGCCTCAGCGACGCGATCATCGATCGGCTTGCGCTGGACGGGAAGCGCGTCGAGGGGATGGCGGCCGGGCTGCGGCAGATGGCGGGGCTGCCGGATCCGGTCGGTGAGGTGGTGCGCGGGTCCACGTTGCCGAACGGGCTGGAGCTGCGGCAGATCCGGGTGCCGTTCGGCGTGGTCGGCATCATCTACGAGGGGCGGCCGAACGTGACCGCGGACGCCGCGGGCATCTGCCTGAAGTCGGGGAACGCGGCGCTGCTGCGCGGGTCCGGCTCGGCGGCGCACTCGAACGCCGCGATCGTGGCGGTGCTGCGGGACGCGGTCGAGTCGCAGGGGCTGCCGGCGGACGCGGTGCAGCTGCTGGACTCCGCCACCCGCGACTCCGTGAAGGCGCTGATGCGGGCGCGCGGCCTGGTCGATGTGCTGATCCCGCGCGGTGGCGCCTCGCTGATCAAGGCCGTGGTCGAGGAGTCCACGGTGCCGGTGATCGAGACCGGCGTCGGCAACTGCCACGTCTACGTGGACAAGCACGCGGACCTGGCCAAGGCGCTCGCGATCACGCTGAACTCGAAGACCCAGCGGCTCTCCACCTGCAACACGGCCGAGTCGCTGCTGGTGCACGCGGACGTGGCGGACGCGTTCCTGCCGTCCGTGCTGGCCGCGTTCGCGGAGGCGGGCGTGACCGTGCACGGCGA
The DNA here is from genome assembly GCF_000717135.1 of Catenuloplanes japonicus. GTDB lineage: Bacteria > Actinomycetota > Actinomycetes > Mycobacteriales > Micromonosporaceae > Catenuloplanes > Catenuloplanes japonicus. Next base: position 97,791 of record NZ_JNXY01000022.1, on the reverse strand, counting down.
CGACCGGACCTGCTCCTACGACTCGCGGGCGGTGAAAGCGACCGAGGAGGACTTCGCCACCGAGTACCTGTCCGCGGACATCTCGGTGGCCGTGGTCGACTCGCTGGACGCCGCGATCGCGCACATCGCGCGCTACTCCACCGGCCACACCGAGGCGATCGTGACGGACTCCGTGGTCGCGTCGCGGGAGTTCACCGCGCGGGTCGACGCGGCGGCCATCATGATCAACGCCTCCACCCGGTTCACGGACGGCGGCGAGTTCGGGTTCGGCGCGGAGATCGGCATCTCCACCCAGAAGCTGCACGCGCGCGGCCCGATGGGGCTGCCGGAGCTGACGTCGACCAAGTATGTCGTCACCGGCGATGCGCATTTGCGCTCCTGATGGGCAGGGTGCGTCTGCGAAGCTGATCGCGTGGTGATCGAAGCATTGCCGGAGGAGGGCGTCCCGGCCGCCGAGATTCTCGCCGAGCTGGGCGCGTTGCGGGACGCCGACCTGCCGACGCACGGCGGCCGGCTCTTCGCCTACGTCTACGACCCGGCGGTCGAGGGCCTGGACGCGCTGACCGCGAGCGCGCACGCGCTGGCCGCGCACGTCAACGGCCTCGACCCGACCGCGTTCCCGTCGCTGCTGGCCACGGAGAACGCGCTGGTCGGCGCCGCCGCGCGGCTGCTCGGCGGCGGGCCGGACACGGTCGGCACGGTCACCGGCGGCGGCACCGAGTCGCTGATCCTGGCCGTGAAGGCGGCCCGCGACGCGCACCCGGAGATCGCCGCGCCCCGGCTGGTGATCCCGGAGACCGCGCACGCCGCGTTCCTGAAGGCGGCGCACTACCTGCGGGTCGAGGTGGACCGCGTGCCGGTCGACCCGGTCACGCTGAAGGCCTCGCCCAAGAAGATCAAGGCGGCGGTCACGAAGGACACCGTGCTGGTCGCCTGCTCCGCGCCCTCCTACGCGCACGGCGTGATCGACCCGGTGGAGGAGATCGCCGCCGTCGCGGCGGAGGCCGGCGTGCGCTGCCACGTGGACGCCTGCTTCGGCGGCTGGACGCTGCCCTACCTGCGGCGGCTCGGCCTGCCGATCCCCGCGTTCGACCTGGCAGTGCCGGGCGTCACGTCGATCTCGGTGGACCTGCACAAGTACGCGTACGCGCCGAAGGGCGTCTCCGTGCTGCTGCACGCGTCCGCGGCGCTGCGCCGCCCGCAGTACTTCGCGTCCGCGGACTGGCCCGGCTACACCATGCTCAACCCGGGAATCGCGTCCACGCGGTCCGGCGGCCCGATCGCGGCCGCCTACGCCACGCTGCGGCACCTCGGCGAGTCGGGCTACCGGCGGCTGGCGGCCCGTACGCTCGGCGCGGTCCGGGCGCTGGCCGAGGCGGTCCGGTCCGTGGACGGCCTGCGGCTGCTGGTCCCGCCGGAGACCACCGTGGTGTGCCTGACCTCGGACGATGCCGGGCTGGACGTGTTCGTGCTGGCGGAGGCGCTGGCAGCGCGCGGGTGGCACACGCAGCCGCAGCTGGCGTACGGCGACATCCCGCCGACCATCCACCTGACCGTCACCGCCGCGGTGGCCGCCACGGCCGCGGACTTCGCGCCCGCGCTCACCGACGCCGTGGCCGCGGCCCGCGCACGCGGCCCGGTCGTGCTCCCGGACGAGCTGGTCGCGCTGACCCGTACGCTGACGCCGGACGCGCTGACCCCGGAGCTGGTCGCGGGCCTGGCCGAGTCGCTGGGCGTGGCCGGTGGGGGCGTGCCGGGCGCGACCGTGAACGCGTTGCTGAACGTGGCGCCACCGCGACTCCGGGAACAGTTCCTGATCGAATTCCTCGGTCTGTTGCAGCGCCCATCCGTACCCCCGCGGAATTGATCTTGCCTTTGTGACGTGTATTGCGGGCGAGGCGGGGAACCAGGGCCTGACCAGGGAACACGGGTGGGGAACCGGTGTGCGGAAAATTGCGCCGGTCAGAGGTAGCCAAGCAAGGGCGCCTTGTGGTTAGGCTAGCCTTAGTTAGCCATCTTTTATTTGGGAGGACCGGAATGCCTGGACCCCGGCGCACGCCCCAGGCGCGGACCGCGACCGTGACCCGCACCGAGCGGATCACCCCGCACATGATCCGTGTCTGGCTGACCGGCGACGAACTCGCCGGCTTCGGGGCGGGCGAGTTCTCCGACCACTACGTGAAGCTCTGCTTCCCCCAGGCCGGTGTGGAATATCCCGAGCCGCTCGACATGGGCGCCGTCCGGCAGACCATGCCGCGCGAGCTGTGGCCGCGGGTGCGGACCTACACGGTCCGGTCGTGGAATCCGGAGACGCTCGAGCTGGCCATCGACTTCGTGCACCACGGAGACGAGGGCATCGCGGGCCCGTGGGCCGACGCGGCCCGGCCCGGCGACACGCTCACCATGCTCGGCCCCGGCGGCGGCTACCTGCCCGACCCGGCCGCGGGCTGGCACCTGCTGATCGGCGACGAGAGCGCGCTGCCGGCCATCGGCGCGTCGCTGGAGCGCATTCCGCTCGGCGCCCAGGCCCGCGTGTTCATCGAGGTCAGCGGCCCCGAAGAGGAGCAGAAGCTGGCCACGGACTCGCTCGCCGAGATCGTCTGGATCCACCGCGGCGAGGCCGTCGTCGGCGAGAAGCTGCTGGAGGCCGTGCGTGCGGCCGTCCCGGCCTTCCCTGCCGGTGAGCTGCAGGCGTTCGTGCACGGCGAGGCCACGTTCGTGAAGGAGTTCCGCCGGCTGCTCAAGGTGGAGCTGGGCGTGCCGATGGAGCGCCTCTCCATCTCCGGCTACTGGCGCCGCGGCACCGACGAGGACGGCTGGCAGTCGTCCAAGGCTGAGTGGAACCGGCGCGTCGAGGAGGAGGAAGCGGCGGTCGTCGCGGGCTAGAGTGCCAGTGTGGCCGGTCTTCCGCAGGTTCTCGGCGAGCCCATCAAGTTCGTGCTGAACTGGGGGCGGCGTTACTCGCTCTGGGTGTTCAACTTCGGCCTGGCCTGCTGCGCCATCGAGTTCATCGCGGCCAGCATGGGCCGGCACGACTTCATGCGGCTCGGCGTCATCCCGTTCGCGCACAGCCCGAGACAGGCCGACCTGATGGTCGTCTCGGGCACGGTCACGGACAAGATGGCGCCCGCGATCAAGCGCCTCTACGACCAGATGCCCGAGCCGAAGTACGTGATCTCGTTCGGCTCCTGCTCCAACTGCGGCGGGCCGTACTGGGACTCCTACTCCGTCACCAAGGGCGTCGACCAGCTCATCCCGGTCGACGTCTACGTGCCCGGCTGCCCGCCCCGGCCCGAGGCGCTGCTGCACGCGATCCTCCGCCTCCAGGAGAAGATCGCGGCCGAGGAGTCCGGCCTCGGCGGCGTCTCCCGCCCCGACCCGCGCGCACTCACCGCCCCGATCGTGGCGCCCCCACAGCAATAGCGAGCATTACAGCTTGTAGTTGGCGCGGCGGGGATAGCCTCGCGACCATGGGAAGTGAGCAGCGTGCGAGTCATATCGTCGACGTTCTGATGCGGGAGTTCGGCGAGCTGATCGCCATCGACCCGGCCGCGTTCCGCCGCAAGTTCCGGAAGATGGCGGCGTCGCCGTTCGCGTTCTACCGGGGCAGCGCCTCGCTGTTCTACGCGGACATGACCGGGGACTTCGCGGACGACCGGTTCCTGAACGACCGGACCAGCCGGGTGTGGATACACGGTGACCTGCACGCGGAGAACTTCGGGACGTACATGAACTCCTCCGGCGAGCTGGTCTTCAACGTCAACGACTTCGACGAGGCGTACGTGGGGCCGTTCTCCTGGGACCTCAAGCGCTTCTCCGCCAGCGTCGCGCTCCTCGGGTACGCCAAGGCGCTCTCCGACGACGTGATCGGCGACCTGGTCACGGTGTTCGCGCGGGCGTACCTGACCGAGCTCCGGGCCATCGCGCACGGCGGCGACGACGCGATCGGCTCGATCACGCTGTCCAACGCGACCGGCGTGCTGCTCAAGGTGCTGCAGCAGGCCCGGCTCAACACGCGCGTCGACCTGCTCGCGGAGCAGACCACGATCGACAACTACGAGCGGCGGTTCACGCTCGCGGACGGCGTCTACGAGATCGACGACGAGGCGCGGGCGACGGTCACCGCGGCCTTCGAGAAATACCTGACCACCCTCCCGAAGCAGCCCACGGTGGCGCAGCACATCAAGGACATCGTGCTGCGCAAGGGCGTGGGGATCGGGTCGGCGGGGCTGCCGTCGTACAACATCCTGCTGGAGGGCCACACGCAGGCGCTGGAGAACGACGTCGTCATCTACATGAAGCAGGCGCAGGTCCCGGCCGTCGCGCGGCACATCGACGACGCGAACGTGCGCGGCTACTTCCGGCACCAGGGGCACCGGACCTCCGAGTCGCAGCGCGCGCTCCAGGCGCACGCGGACCCGTGGCTGGGCTTCACCGAGATCGACGGCGTGGGCCAGCTGGTGGCCGAGGTCTCGCCGTACGCCGCGGACCTCGACTGGTCCGACGTCAACGAGCACGACGAGCTGACCGGCGTGGTCGCGGACCTGGGCCGGGCCGTGGCGCGCATGCACTCGGTCGCGGACGACGAGTCCGCCCACGACCTGGTCGACTTCTCCACCGAGGAGTCGATCGTCGAGGAGGTCGACCGGGACGAGGCCGGCTTCATCCGCCACCTGGTCGAGTTCGCCCACGCGTACGGCGACCGCGCCCGCGAGGACCACCAGGAATTCGTCGACCTCTTCCGCAACGGCAAACTCCCTGGTCTGTAGCCTTCGAGACATGTCCGATGTGGTGATCCGGGGGCCGCTCCCCGGCGAGCTCGGCTGGATCGTGCAGCGGCACGGCGCGGTCTACGCGACGGAGCACGGCTTCGACGACACGTTCGAGGCCTGGGTGGCCCGGATCATCGCGGACTACGCGACCGCGCACGATCCGGCACGCGAGGCGGTGTGGATCGCGGAGGTGGACGGCGCGCCCGCCGGGTCGATCATGTGTGTGCGGGCCGACGACACCACGGCCAAGCTGCGCGTGCTGCTCGTCGAGTCGTCCGCGCGCGGGCTCGGCGTCGGCGGACGGCTGGTCGGCGAATGCCTTCGGTTCGCGCGCGCGGCCGGCTACACCCGGATGGTGCTCGGCACGTACAGCGCGATGGAGGCGGCCCGCCGCATCTACACGCGGGCCGGGTTCGTGCTGGACTCCGCCGCGCCGGTCCGGGCCCACGGCCGCGACCTCGTTGAGGAAACCTGGTCGCTGACGCTCTGACGCGTACCCCCGGAATCTCTAGGATCTGTCCTTATGACGCCCGAAGAGGTCGGTACCCGGCTGGTCAGTCAGCTCAGCGGCGACGACGTGCAGGCGAGCGTGTCCGCGGGCGGTGACGGGTTCGCGCGCGCCACCGTGGACGTGCCGCCCGGCCGCTGGTGGGCCGCGATGCAGGCCGCACAGACCCAGGCCGGGCTGGCCTGCGACTTCTTCGACTGGCTCTCCGCGGTGGACGAGCTCGACGGTGGGTTCGCGGTCGTCGCGCACCTGTGGTCGACGCGCCGCCGCGAGGGCGTGCTGATCCGCACGCGGGTGCCGCGCGACGCGCCGGAGCTGGAGTCGATCGTCGGGCTCTACCCGGGCGCGGCGTGGCACGAGCGCGAGACGTTCGAGATGTTCGGGATCGGGTTCACCGGGCACGACGACCTGAAACCGCTGCTGCTGCCGCCGGAGTTCGAGGGGCATCCGCTGCGGAAGGACTTCGTGCTGGCGTCCCGGGTGGCGAAGCCGTGGCCGGGCGCGAAGGAACCGGGCGAGGCCGCGGCCGGGACCGGGAAGCGTGCGCCGGCGCGGCCGCCGGGCGTGCCGGACCCGAACGAGTGGGGGCCGCAGGCGGGGCAGGCGCCGGCTCCGCGCGTGGAACGGCCGGCGCGGCCACCTCGCCCCGCCCCGGGCGCCACCGGCACCATGCCGGTGCCCGAGCCCGAGCCCGATGGGGACGGTGCCTGATGCCGCTCTGGCTGGAACTCCTCGTCCGCATCGTGGCCGTCGCCGTCGCGTTCCTCACGCTGCCGCTCATCGTCGGGCAGGTCGAGCACAAGGTCATGGCGCACATGCAGGGCCGGCTCGGTCCGATGTACGCCGGCGCGTTCCACGGCTGGGCGCAGCTCGTCGCGGACGGCGTCAAGTTCGTGCAGAAGGAGGACGTCACGCCGCGCGCCGCCGACGGCCCGGTCTTCAAACTTGCGCCGATCATCGCACTTCTGCCGTACCTCCTGGTGCTCCTGGTCATCCCGATCGGCCCCGGGGACAACCTGGTCGCGCAGCCGCTCGACATCGGCCTGTTCTTCGTGCTCGCCGTGGTCGGCGTCGGCGTGGTCGCGGTCCTGATGTCCGCCTGGGCCTCCGCCAACAAGTACGCGCTGCTCGGCGGCCTGCGCGGCGCCGCCCAGCTGCTCGGATACGAGCTCCCGCTGGTCCTGTCCGCCGCCAGCGTGGCCATGGCCGCCGGCACGCTCTCGCTGCCCGGCATCGTCGAGGCCTGGCGTCCCTGGTGGCTGCTCTGGCAGGCGCCCGCGCTCGCGGTCTTCTTCATCGCCGCGCTCGCCGAGATCCGCCGCCCGCCGTTCGACATGCCGATCGCCGACTCCGAGCTGGTCTTCGGCTACCTGACCGAATACACCGGTCTGCGGTTCGCGTTCTTCCTGCTCGCCGAGTACGTCGGTATCGTCGTCATCTCCGCGCTCACCACCGTGCTCTTCCTCGGCGGCTGGCACGGCCCGTTCGCGGACGACACGCTCGGCTGGCTCTGGACGCTGATCAAGGTTTTCGCGGTCGCGTTCGTCATCATCTGGCTCCGCGTCTCCTACCCCCGCCTGCGCGAGGACCAGCTGCAACGCCTCTGCTGGCTGATCCTGGTGCCGGTCTCACTGGGGCAGTTGGTGCTGACGGCGGCGGTCAGGCTGGTTCTCTGAACACCCATCAAGATCAAATTCATCTTCCCGCTTACGCCGTGGTCCGGCAGCGTTGCTCCCGCGGGCACCGGTCGTCGCCGGCGCTCCTTCCTGCCGGTGCCGCGGGTGGTCGCGTCCAGATCACAGACCCAGAAGGGCGTTCGCGCGCTGGAGCACGTCGATCTGGGCGGCGTTGTGCAGCTCCGCGATGCCCTGCAGCAGGACCGACCAGGCGCGCGGCTCGACCGTACCCGCGACGACCTGGTCCGTGAATTCCTGCAAACGGGGTTCCTGCAGCTCGCGGCGCATCTCCGGGGCATATCGCTCGGCCAGGCTCTGCCGTTCCTCGTCGGTGGAGTCATCGGTCAGCGCGTCGAACTCCAGCCCGGCCGCGGAGCGCGGCGTCGTGTGCTGCCGCCGCAGCACGTCCATCAGCGCCGGGTCGAAGATCCGCGACGACAGCAGCAGGAACGCGCGGTCCGCCTCGGACAGGTCACCCGCGATCGCGGCGAACCCCGGCGGCAGCTCCGCGAGCCTGCGATGCTGCAGGATCGCGGCCAGATCCTCCCGGATGCGCTGCTGACGCGCGATGCTGTCGGCCAGCTCGGCGTCGAGGGCGCGGAGGATCTCCTCCGCGCCCTCGTCCGACTCCTCCATGGCGGCGATGTCGGCCAGCGGCATGCCCAGGTCGGCCAGGCGGCGGATCCGCAGCAGCCGGACCAGGTGCGCGATCCGGTACCGCTTGTACCCGTTCGGCGCGCGCTCCGGCTCGTCCAGCAGCCCGACCCGATGGTAGTGCCGCACCGTCTTCAACGTCGTGCCGGCGATCTCCGCCAGCTCACGCGTGCTCCAGCCGACCGTCATGGATTCATTGTCGCTTTCAGGCCCGACAGGTCGTGTCCTCGGCCGGCAGCACGCCGTCGACCAGGTAGGACGTGGTGAGGTTGAGCGCGCAGGCGTTCCCGCCGAGCACGTAGACGCCGTGGCCGCTGCCCTCCGCCGTCACCAGCCGGGCCCGGTCGCCGAACTTCTCGCGCAGCAGCTTCCCGCCCGCGTACGGCGTGACCGGGTCGTACCGGTTCTGCAGGATCAGCACCTCCGGCCCGTCCTTGGTGATCTTCGCCGGCGGTTCGTACGGCTCGTACGCCCAGAACGCGCACGGGATGATGTTGGCCGCCGCCGCGCCGAACAGCGGATGACGCTTCCGATCCTCCGCGACCGCCCGCCGGTAGGTGTCGACGTCCTCGGGCCAGTCGATGTCATTGCAGGTGACGGCGAGATAGACGGTCAGCGCGTTGTCGGCGGGGTTGGGTGCCTGTTCTTTCTTCCGGGGTGCTGCGCTCGTCGCGTTCAGGTACATCTGCCAGTACCCGGCCGTCCGCCCGTAGCTGCCCTCGTTGTAGAGCGTGAAGAACGTCAGGAACCGGAACATCGCCCCGTCCGTCCCGTCCGCCGCCGGCGTCCGGTCCAACTTCTCCGCGATCGTGAAGTAGGTCTTCCGCACCTGCTCCGGCGTCCGACCCAGCCCGTACGACTCGTGCCGCCGGGCCGCCCACCCGGCGAAGCCGGGGAACGTGTCCTCGACCCCCTCGGCGTACCGCCGCAGCCCGTCCCGGTCCAGATGCGTGTCACCCACGTTGCTGTCCACCACGACCCGGTCCGCGGTCTCCGGGAACATCGACACGTACGCCGCCCCCAGCGCCGACCCGTACGACGCGCCGTAGAAGGACGCCTTCTCCTCCCCGAGCGCCACCCGGATCCGGTCCAGGTCCCGCGCCATGTTCGCCGTCGTCAGGTGCTGCAGCCGCCCGTCCGTGTTGCTGGCCGCACACCGCTGCGCGACCTCCTCCACGATCCCCGCCTGCCGGACCACCGCCGCGTCGTCCACCGCGTACGGCGGCACGTTCGCCCAGTACGCATCGTCCGTCGTGAACCCGCACCCCACCGGCGTCGAATGCCCCACCCCGCGCGTATCCATCCCGATCAGGTCATAGGCGTCCCGCACGCTCGCCGGCAACCCTTTCCCGACCAGGAACGCCCCCTGATCCAGCCCCGTCCCACCCGGCCCGCCCGGATTCAGCAGCAGCACCCCGCGCCGCTTCTCCGGCTTCGCACTGGCCAGCCGCGACACCATGATCTCGATCTGCGCCTTATCGGGTTCCCGGTAGTCCAGCGGCACCTCGACGGTTGCGCACTGCACCCCCAGCGCCGCGTCCACGACGACATCCGCCGGACAGGCTCCCCACGCCGTCTCCTCCCGCGCCACCGCCGGCACCCCCGAGACCAGCACCCCCGCCAGCCCCAGCACCACACTCCGCTTCCAGTCCACGCCCCAGCCTCCCGTCTTTCGTCCGTTTTCTCCGCTCCCACCCCATGCGACCCCATGCCCTTAGGGCACAGTCAAGCCCTGCGGTTACGGGCGTCGATAACGAGAAGCCCCCGATCCGCGTGTTGTGGATCGAGGGCTGGTGCACTACCTGGTGTCAGAGGGGGTTGGTAGCCGGTAGGCGTACTCCGTCGGCGTCAGTGCCTCCGCGGCGATCGTCCAAGGCCAGAAAACCTGTCGCCGCCCTCCGGAACATCGCGGGACATCTTCCCGCTCCACCGCGATATGGGTGACCACGAACAGCGCGTGCTGAGCGGGGCAGTCGTTCTCTGGCTGGTTGTGGCGTACCTCGTTCGGCGTCAGCACCACCTCCTCGCCGGCGGTCTGGGTGCCCTTCACCTCGACATGCAGTTCGCCGTGCTCGGGGTGCCCGCACTCCAGGTCATATCCGCGCTTGAGGTGACCGACGCGCGTCACCTCCCATCCGCGGCCGCGCCAGTACGCCTCGGCCTGGTCCTCGGCGAACTTCTCGATGGCGGTCCGTGTCGCCGCGTCGAGCTGGCGACCCTGGCGGTTGCCGCCCCCACGTGGCGGGTTCCCGGCCGCCGGCTGTCGTGGATCTCCGGTCGGCTGAGCGTCCTTACCGGTCGGGGGCGGGTTGCCGTAGAGCCGGCTCAACAGGGGCAGCATCGCCGACAGGTCCGCGAGGAGCCGTGCGTCGTCGGGGATTGTTCCGGCGAGGTACTCAAGCGACCAGACGTTGGCGTGTTGATAGTTCCTGATCCGCCTGAGACTCTCCGCGCCGACCGGCTGACTCGGGCCGTGCAGGTCAATCGCGATGTGCCCGGCCGCCACCACGCCGAGGTCCATGTCGTCCAGGCTGCGGCGGGCCTGTGCCGCCTTGCCCTCCAGACGCCGGGCATCATTGACCGGGCGCATTTTGCCGGCCCGGAACTCGCTTGTCCCCTGATTGAGTGACAGGTAGACCCGGCTCCCGTCCGCGGCGAACAGGTACACCAGGTAGAAGCCTTCGGTGGCATGGGGCGAGTGATCGGGCGAGGAGATCCGGATCCAGGGCACCGGGCTGTAGTCCGCGCGCCGCCCGCCAACTTCGGTCCGCCAGTACAGGTCGGGCTTGTCCAGCGGCCCCGTCAGTGCCGACAGGGACTCACGGATCACCTCGGCGCAGTCCCGGGCAGCCGCCGTCCGGGCCGTCATCGCCGGGGTGTCTGTGCTGCTGTAGGCCGACGCGGCCTGGAGTACACGCTCCAAGGACGCGCTGAGGCGTCCATCACCGAGGTCCGTCAGATCGCTGGAGCGCTGAACGACCTCAAACCCAAGCCGCTCGAGTAGCCGTACCACGCTCTGCACGCCGCCGGTGAACTCCCCGGACCGGAGGGCGACACCGGTGGCATAGCGATGCGCCACCCCGACGATCGCCTTCGAGTCGTAGCGGCGGCCGTCATGCAGCAGCTCGTATTCCCGCGCCTCACCGAAGCCGTACTTGTGGAGAAATGTCCGTCTGCCACCGTCGTCGTACTCCTTGATGGCAGCCAGAACAGCGTCGCGGGTTACCTCGACCAGGGTCACCAGGACAGCCTAGAAACACCCTCCGACAAGAAAGCCGTGCCGCAGGGCCAGCCGGCTCTGTAGTGCTCGAAGCCCGCGCCCGGCAGAAATCATGACGCACCTGTATTTTTTTTTAGGCCAGATCTACCGAACGCCACAAGAGAAAAGCCCCCGACCTACGTTTCCGCAGTTCGAGGGCTTCGCTACTGCCTGGTGGCGGGTAGAGGATTCGAACCTCTGTAGCTTTCGCGACGGATTTACAGTCCGCTCCCATTGGCCGCTCGGGCAACCCGCCAAGGCGTGCCACCGCGTGGTGACGCGCTGGCGGAAGCCAGAATAGCCGTAGCCCTCGGGGGGCTTGCAACCGGGTACGGTCGGCAGGTGGGCGGGGCCGGAAGCGGGCCCGACCGAGACATCTTCATACGTCCCAGCAGGAACAGCAGGAGCAGAGGCATGGCAGCCAACCCGTCGTTCGACATCGTCAGCAAGGTGGAGCACCAGGAGGTGGACAACGCACTCCGTCAGACCGAGAAGGAGCTGGGTACGCGGTTCGACTTCCGGGGCACGGGGGCGGAGATCGCCTGGGTCGGCGAGGAGGGCATCACGCTCACGGCGGAGACCGAGGCCCGGGTGAGTGCGGCCCTGGAGGTCTTCAAGGAGAAGCTGATCAAGCGGAACATCTCGCTGAAGTCGCTGGACGCCGGTGAGCCGCGGCAGTCGGGCAAGACGCACAAGATCGACTGCAAGATCATTCAGGGCATCGAGTCGGACAAGGCGAAGCAGATCAGCAAGAAGATCCGCGACGAGGGCCCGAAGGGCGTCCAGGCGCAGATCCAGGGCGACTCGCTGCGGGTCACCGGCAAGAAGAAGGACGATCTGCAGGCCGTGATCACGCTGCTCAAGGGCGAGGACTTCGGCGTGGCGCTGCAGTTCACGAACTACCGCTAGATCTCGCCCCGCGAGTCTGCCGCCGATCCCAAGGCGCGAATAGTGGAATAGGCCGAAATTTCGGGCGCGGAGCGCCCAACCGACGAGCTGCGCGGGCCACCCGGCCCGCGCAGCTCGCGCCTCCCGCGCAGCTCGCCCACCACCAATGGGCACCGCACCCCACCCACGCACCGAAGATCCGTGCGGGTGTTCCGGGACCGGCGGCGCAACCGGCTCGGAGCGGCGAGCGGAGCGCCGGCGGAGCACGTCGCGGAGTTCGCCCGCGGGAGCAAACGGGCTGGACCGCGCTGGAAGCGGGAAGATCAAGGGTTTGACCTTGAGGTTTTCAGCGTGTGCTGAGTGAGTGCTCAGTGATGTCACAGGTGGGCGCGGATGATTCGGGGAAGGGAGCGTGTTTGACCTTCTGTGGGCCGCGAGCCCACTCGATGAAGGAGTCACCGTGCACAGCCACCACAACGGTCTCAAGACGGCCGCCCTTCTGGGCCTGCTCACGGCCATGATCCTGGGCGTGGGGTACTGGTTCGGCGGCAGTACCGGACTGGTCGTCGCCGTCCTGCTCTCGCTCGGGATGAACGCGGCCGGCTATTTCTGGAGCGACCGGATCGCGCTCCGCTCGATGAACGCGCGGCCGGTCGGCGAGGCGGAGTTCCCGGCGCTCTACCGGATGGTCCGGGAGTTGTCGGTCGAGGCGGGGCAGCCGATGCCGCGGCTCTACGTGAGCCCGGCCATGCAGCCGAACGCGTTCGCGACCGGCCGGAACCCGCAGCACGCGGCCGTGGCGGTCACGGTCGGGATCACCCGGCTGCTCGACTACCGCGAGCTGCGCGCCGTGATCGGCCACGAGCTCTCGCACGTCTACAACCGCGACATCCTGATCTCCAGCGTCGCTGCCGGGCTCGCCGGAATTATCACGATGCTGGCGAACCTGGCGCTGTTCCTGCCGCTGGGCGGCGGGGACGACGATGACGCGCCCAACCCCGCGGTACTGCTGCTCATGCTCATCCTCGGCCCGATCGCGGCGAGCGTGGTGCAGCTGGCGATCAGCCGGAACCGCGAGTTCGAGGCGGACGCGTCCGGCGCGCGACTGACCCGTGATCCGCTGGCGCTGGCCGAGGCACTACGCAAGATCTCCTACGGCGCACAGCGCGTGCCGCTGCCGGCGGACGCGAAGGTCGCGTCGTCCGCGCACCTCATGATCGCGAACCCGCTGAGCGGTGGCGGACTGTCCGCACTCTTCTCGACGCACCCGCCGATGGCGGAGCGGGTCCGGCGGCTCGAGGAGATGGCCGCCCGCGCGTACTGATCTTTCCTCTCGCGGCCCCCGCCTTCCCCGTGGCGGGGGCCGCTTCACGTCCGCACGCCCCTGACCTGAACGAACGCCGCCCTGCAGGCAGAGAGGCACAAGATCAAGATCCAGTTCATCTTCCCGCTTCCAGCGTGGTGCGGCCCGCATGCTCCCGCGGGCAAACCTCCGGCTACCCGAAGACTCCGCTGGCGCTCCGCTTCGGTCCGCCGATCGGAGCCGGTTCCGCCATGGTTACCGAGAACCAGGACGCTTCCGCTTCGCGGATCGCCGCCGGTTTCGCTGTCGTCACCGAAAGTCAGGATGCTTTCGCTTCGTGATCCGGGGCGCCCCGATCACCGGCAGGTGCCGGGAACGCTAGAGCGCGGTCAGTCGCAGCAGCGGTTCCGGAGCGAAGCCGAGCACCACGGCCAGCACCGTCGCCGCCACCAGGACCGTGCCGACCGGCCAGGGCACGTGTGTCCAGCCGGTGCCGGCCGAACCGTCCCGCGTCGGCGGGCCGTAGAGCAGTGCGACGACGCGCACGTAGTACGCCAGGCCGATGACGGCGTTCAGGGCGACGATCAGGGCCAGCCAGCTCGCGCCGCCGTCGACCAGCGCACGGACCACGGTCACCTTCGCGAACAGTCCGGCCAGCGCGGGCGGCAGTCCGGCCAGGCCGATCAGCGCGAACGCCAGCATGCCGCCGACCCACGGCGCCCGCCGTGCCACGCCCCGGTAGTCGGCCAGCTCGCCGCCGTCCGCGGCGACCGGGCGCAGTGCCACCACGGCGGCGAACGCGGCCAGCTCCAGCAGCACGAAGAACGCGGCGTAGGCGAGCGTGGCGGCGACCAGCGGGTCCCGGGGTGAGGACGTGAACGCGGACGCGCCGAGCGGGGCCAGGATGTAGCCGGCCTGGGCCACGGACGACCAGGCCAGCAGCCGGACGGTACGGGTCTGCCGCAGCGCCACCACGTTGCCGACCGTCATGGTCAGCACCGCGAGCACGGCCAGCACCCCGCTCGTCTCCCCGGCCGGCAGCACGTCGTGCACGACCGCGAGCAGCGCCACCACGCCGCCGAGCTTGGACGCGGTGGAGAGGTAGGCGGCGACCGGGAGCGGCGCGCCGTCGTAGGTGGCCGGGGCCCACGCGTGGAACGGCACGGCCGCGACCTTGAACGCGAGCCCGCCGACCAGCAGCGCGCACCCCGCCCCGATCAGCGGCGCGAGGTTGCCGGCGGCACCGCCCTGGTCGAGCACGCCCGCCAGCGCGGTCAGGTGAAGCGCGCCGGTGGCGGCGTAGAGGAGCGCGGCGCCGAGCAGCGTCACCGAGGTCGCCACCACGCTGACCACGAAGAACGTCACCGCGGACTCCGCACCGGTGCGCTCCATCCGCACCTGCTCGGCCGCGACGTCCTGCTCCGCGTGCAGCCGGACGTCGCCGTCCTCCGGGGGCGGCTCGGGGTAGCGCGGCGCGCCCACGCCGGTGAAGACCGCGCGCGGCGAGGCGACGCGGCGCAGCCCGACCAGCAGGTAGAGCGGCAGCGTCAGCGTCTCCAGCGCCACGATCAGCGTGATCAGGTCGCCGGCCGCGCCGAGCACCACGCCGCCGGTCATCGAGCAGGCGAGCAGGAAGCAGTACTCCCCGGCCGGGACCGCGCCCGCGTGCAGCATCGGCGCGGAGAGTGCCAGCACGGCCAGCGCGAGCAGCGCGAACAGCACGGCGACCAGCGCGGACCGGTCGGTGGCCAGGTACGAGCAGGCGTCCCCGGCGCAGAACGACCGGCGGTCCGGGCCCGCACCGACGAGCACGGCCGCGACCGCGGTGAGCACGGCACCGCCCGCGGTGGCCACGACGACCGCGCGCGGGCCGGCGAACAGGTCGGTGAGCAGCACGATCACGGCGAACGCGGCGGCGACGTACGCCGGGAGCAGCGCCATCTGGTCAATGATCACGGACGCACCCCGGTCCGGTCGATGATCACGGGCGCACCATCTCCAGGAGGTCGTTGATCGGGGCGTCGGTGCCGGACAGCACCAGCGCGGGCCACACGCCGAGCAGCAGCGCCAGGATCACCAGCGGCGACCAGGCCAGCAGCTCGGCCGCGGTCGGCCAGCCGGGCACCAGCCGCTCCGGCAGCCCGGCCACCGCCGGCTTCTCCGCGCCGCTGTCGGAACCCGCACCGGACCCGGGCTGAGAAGCCGTCACTGCCGCGGACAGCGCCCCTGCCACCGACCACGACGGCACCAGCAGCGACACCGCCGGGCTCGCCGGCCCGTGCGTCACCCGCCGCAGCAATCGCAGCAGGTAGGCCGCGGTCAGCGCCCCGCCGAACGCGGCCAGCGCGCCCAGCGTGGTCCACAGCCCGCCCCCGCGCTGCACGGACGCGACCACCGCGAACGCCTCACCCCAGAACCCGGCCAGACCGGGCAGCCCGAGCGACGCGATCGCGGCGAAGCCGAGCAGACCGGCCAGCCGGGGCGCGTTCTCCCGGAGCCCGCCGAGTTCGTCCAGGCTGCCGGTGTGCGCACGGTCCTTCACGGCGCCGGCCAGGAAGAACAGGAGTCCGGTGATGACGCCGTGCGCGATGTTGCCGAGCAGCGCGGCCTGGATGCCGGTCGCGGTCATCGTGGCGATGCCGAGCAGGACGAAGCCCATGTGGCCGACGGAGGAGTACGCGATCAGCCGCTTCAGCTCGGTCTGGGCCAGGCAGACCAGCGAGCCGATCAGGATCGCGGCGACGGCCAGCACGCCGAGCGCGCCGGACAGCACCTCCGCCCCCTGCGGCGCCGCGCCGAGACCGACCCTGACCAGCCCGTACGTGCCCATCTTGAGCAGTACGCCGGCCAGGATCACGCTGCCCACGGTCGGGGCCTGGGTGTGCGCGTCCGGCAGCCAGGTGTGCAGCGGCCAGAGCGGGCTCTTCACCGCGAACGCGACCAGGAGCAGCGTGAACGCGAAAACCTGGGTGCCGCGGTCGAGCCGCGGGAACCCGATCATGGACGACGTGCCGGCCGCGGTCACCAGCACCAGCACGCCGACCAGCAGCAGCACGGAGCCGAAGAGCGTGTAGAGCGCGAACTTCCGCGCGGCCGCCCGTTGCGGCTCCCGCTCGGCGGAGTCCGGGCCGTAGTGGGTGCCGCCCCAGACCGCGATCACCGCGTACATCGGGAGCAGCACGACCTCGAAGAACACGAAGAACAGCACCAGATCGAACGCGAGGAACGTGCCGAGGATCCCGAACTCGATCACCAGCAGCAGCGCGCTCAGCAGTCGTCCTGGCCCGCCCGGCGGCACCCGCCAGATCGTGTAACCGCAGCACAACAACGTCAAGAGCGAGGTCAGGACCACCAGTGGGTACGAGATGGAGTCCACACCCAGCTGAAAGCGCAGATCCAGCGCGGGCACCCACGGCAGGTCCAGCAGCGCCCACGGCCCGGCCACCGGCGGACCGTCGCCGAACCAGCCGGACTCCGCGGTCCCCCAGCGCAGCGGCACGGCCACGACCAGCGTCAACGCGGCGATCACGGTGGCGAGCACGCGGGCCTGCCGGTCGCGGGCGGCCGGCAGCAGCGCGACCGCGAGCGCGCCGAGCACGGGCAGCGCGAGCACGGCGACGAGCAGCGCGGAGGAGAGATCGGCGCTCATGCCACACCACCGCGGATCGCGGAGAACAGGTCAGCACGCGTGCCGCACGGCCGGGAGAAGGGGGCGGCACGCGTGCCGCACCTGCTGCAGATCCCGGAGGAGAGGTCAGGGTGGCGAGGACGACCGCCCGGGTCGCGGTGACGCCGATCGCGAGTACGCGCGGTGCGCCGCCAGGGACCGAGTGGCGGGCGGAGGGGAGATCGGGAGATCATGCGGCACCGCCCAGGATCGCGGCCGCGAGGCCGAGCAGGAGCGCGCCGGCCAGGAGTGCGGTCGCGGCGCGCGGGAGTGGGGCGCGGTGGGCGCGGGCGAGCAGCGCGCCGAGTCCGGTGGCGCCGCGCCCGGTGCCCTCCACCGCGCCGTCCACCACCGACTCGTCGAGGCGGCGCACGGCCGCGGCGATCGCGCGGACGGGGCGTACCGTCAAATGATCTTGAATTTGATCTAGATAGAACGCGTTGGCCAGCAGTGGGCGGAACCGGCCGAGCGCGCCCGCCGGGTCCGAATCCGGCCGGCGCCGCCACAGCCACCAGGCCGGCACCGCGCCCGCGACCAGCAGCGCGATCGCCAGGATCAAGGACAGCGACACGTGCGGCGCCGCGAGCGCGAGGTCCGCCCGCGCGTCCGGCAGCAGCGCGACCAGGCCCAGCAGCGCGCTCGGCACCGCCAGCGCCATCACCGGCCAGTGCATCAACGCGGGCGGATCGAGCGGGCGCGGCGCGGGAAGCTCCGACTGCGTGTCCGGTTCGTCCGCGACTGCGGTCTTGGCCAGCGCCTTCGCCCTGCGCGCGGCCTCCAGCTCCAGGTAGGTGGGCTTGCCGACGAACGCGGGACCGACCGGCGCGGGCTTCTCCGGCACGGCATCCGGCTCGTGCGCGCGGACCGCCGGGACCGGGCCGAAGAACACGCGCAGCAGCAGACGCGTCGAGTACCAGGCGGTCAGCGCCACGCCGAGCAGCGCCGCGACCCAGACGACCAGCGCGATCCAGGACGGCACCTGCCCGTGCCCGTCGCGTGCCTCGGCCGCGGCCGCGATCACGCCCTCCTTGCTCCAGAAACCGGACAGCGGCGGCAGACCGGCCAGCGCGCCCAGGCCGATCACGGTGCACCAGAAGACGTCCGGCATGTTCCGCCGCAGGCCGCCCATCCGCGACATCAGGTTGCTGCCGACCGCGTGGATCACACAGCCGGCGGCCAGGAAGAGCAGCGCCTTGAACGCGGCGTGCGTGAGCAGGTGGAAGATCGCGGCGCCGGGCGCGCCGATCGCCAGCGCGGCCGCCATGTAGCCGATCTGCGACACGGTCGACCAGGCCAGCACGCGCTTGATGTCGTCCTGCGCGGTCGCGGCCAGCGCGCCGAGCAGCAGCGTCACGGCCGCGACCAGGCCCAGCACGCTCAGCGCGAGCGGCGACTGCACGAACACCGGGTAGAGGCGAGCCACCACGTAGATGCCGGACGCCACCATGGTCGCGGCGTGGATCAGCGCGGAGACCGGCGTCGGACCGGCCATCGCGTCCGGCAGCCAGGTGTGCAGCGGGAACTGCGCGCTCTTGCCCGCGACCCCGGCCAGCAGAAGCAGTGCGATCCAGGAGGGGTACGACCCGGCGAGCACCGTCCCGATCTCGAACGAACCGGCGTGCACGGCCAGGAACGCGATGCCGAGCAGGAAGCCCACGTCGCCGGCGCGGGTGACCAGGAACGCCTTCACCGCGGCGGCCGGCGCCTCGGGAAGCGAGCGGTCGTGCCCGATCAGCAGGTACGAGCAGGCGCCCATCACCTCCCAGCCGATCAGCAGCAGGATCAGGTCGTCCGCGCACACCACCAGCAGCATCGCGGCCGTGAACAGGCTGACCTGGGCAGCGTACGGCGCGTACCGCTCGTCGCGGTGCAGGTAGCCGACCGAGTAGACCTGCACGGCCAGCGCCACCGCGGTCACGGCCACGGCCACCTGGATCGCGGTCAGATCCGCGCGCAGGCCCAGCGTCACGGTCAGGTCGCCGAAGCTGATCCACGTGGTCCCCACCGAGATCGGCCGGCTCGTGGTGGCCAGCAGCGTGAGCGCACAGAGCAGCGAGATCGCGGCCGCGGCGATGCCGAACGCGGCGGCCGGGAAGCGTGCTTTGCTGGTCGACGGCAGCAGCAGTCCGCCCAGCCCGACCAGCAGCGGGGCCGCGATCATGAACGTGACCAGCGCCATCAGCTCTTCTCCGCCAGGTCGATCTCGTCCACCGCGACCGACGTTTTCACGCGGTAGAGCTGCAGGATCAGCGCCAGTCCCACGCCGACCTCGGCCGCGGCCAGCACGATCACGAACAGCGCGAACGTCTGGCCGTGGGTGCCTCCGGCTGTGATCAGGACCAGGTTGACCGCGTTCAGCATCAGCTCGACGGCCATCAGCAGCAGGATCGCGTTGCGACGGCGGAGCACACCGAAGACGCCCAGGCCGAACAGGAGGGCGGCGATCACGTACGGAATCGTGGGGTGCATCAGCGCTGCCCCCGGCTTACCACGATCGCGCCGACCAGCGCGGACAGCAGCAGGATCGACAGCACCTCGAACGGCAGCACCCAGGTCCGGAAGACGGCCTCGCCGATCAGCTCCGCGGTGCCCGGGGGCCCCTGTGCGACTTCTACCCAGCGATACGCGTCGGCCAGCAGCACCGCCAGGCCCACTCCCGCGCCGCCGCCGATGATCGCGGCCGGCCAGGCGGGACGGTTCAGATCCTCGGAGCGGCCGATCGGCGCGCGCGTCAGCATCACGGCGAAGAGCAGCAGCACCACGACCGCGCCCACGTAGATCAGCACCTGCACCCAGGCGACCAGCTCGGCCGCGAGCACCAGGTAGAGCCCGGCGACCGCGCCCAGGCAGACCACCAGGTAGAGGCCGGCCCGCACCAGATGATCGGTCAGCACCACCAGCGCGCCCGAGCCCACCGCGACCGCGCCGAGCGCGAGCAGCAGCACGTCCGCCCCGGTCACGCCCCGGCCTTCTTCGCGACGGTCGACTCCTCCTTGGACGGCTCGCCGTTCGGATCGTGCGCGGGCGGCGGCGGGACCGTCTCCATCCACTCGCCGAGCCGGCCCTTGTCGTGCAGCAGATCCTTGAGGTCGTACTCGGCGTACTCGAACTCGGGCGTCCAGTGCAGCGCGTCGAACGGGCACACCTCGATGCAGATCCCGCAGTACATGCACAGCGAGAAGTCGATGTCGAACCGGTCCAGCACGTTCCGCTGCCGGGGCCGGGCCGCGCCCGGCACCACCACCTCCTCCTTGTGCGAATCGATGTAGATGCACCAGTCAGGACACTCCCGAGCGCACAGCATGCAGACCGTGCAGTTCTCCTCCAGGAGCGCGATCACCCCCCGCGACCTGGGCGGCAGCTCCGGCGGCACATCCGGGTACTGCTGCGTCGTCGCGCGTCGGGTCATCGTCTTGAGGGTGACGGCAAGCCCCTTCGCCAACCCCTCACCGGGCACAGCCATGCCCGTCATCCTGCCCTCTCCACCGTCCTCATGCGAGCACACTCCGCACATCTTCGGACCCTGCGCCGGTGTTGATCACAGGGTTGATCACGCCGCGCGGGAGCGAACCGTCCATCTGGCGAGATCGCGGGCGAGGTGGGAGCGGCGGAAGCCGCGGGTGAAGAGGCGGTGGAGGTCGGCGCGGGTGTCGTGCATGAGCTGGACGTGGAAGTAGTTCACGTATTCCAGGACGGCGAACACCGTCAGCCCCGCGCCGAGCCAGGCGCCCGTCCCGACCGTGACGATCAGCGTCGCCGCCAGCAGCACCGGGTTGAGGAGGCGGGCGGCGCGGAAGAGCCCGAGGCCGGGGAGAGGCCGGCCGGTCCGGCGCAGCTTTGCCGTCCAGTATGCGGCGCCTTCCACCAGCAGCAGCGCGAACATCCCGAAACCGAGCAGCGTGGGTACGGCCGGGGGCCGGTCGAGCACGCCGAAGATGACCCACGCGAAGAGCGGGATGTTGATCAGTTCCAGCGTGGCGAGCGTGCGCAGGCGGCGGCGGACCGGGGTCACGGGCGCAGGCCGGCGAAGATGACGGCGAGCGTGCGGGCCTGGAGGTCGGGGGGCCAGGCGGCGGCGAGCGCGCCCCGGCTGGCGGCGGTGAGCAGTGCCATGACCTCGTCGATGCGCACGTCACGGCGTACCCGCTGATGCTCTTGATCTTGCTCTAGGAGCGTGGCGATCGCGCCGGTGAGCGTTTCGAGCGCGCCGCTGACGTCGACGGAGAGCAGTGTGACGACGGTGTGGACGGCGGCGGCCTCGGCGACGACGGCGGTGAAGAACGCCTCCAGCGTCTCCGCGGTGGCGGCGCGGGCGGCGAGGCGGTCGCGGACGTCCTTCATGATGGCCGCGAGCAGCGCGTCCTTGGTGGGGAAGTGGCGGAAGACGGTGCCGATGGCGACGCCGGCGCGGGCCGCGATCTCCTCGGTGCTGGCCGCGGGGCCCTTGGCGGCGAAGACCTCCGTGGCGGTCGCGAGGATGCGGGCGCGGTTGCGGGCGGCGTCGGCGCGCAGCGGCTTGTCGGTCAACACGGGCTCCAGTGCGGGGGCGGGGAGGGCCCGTTCACCTTATGTGCGCCGCTTTCGCGCTTGCATTCCTCGGCCCGAGGCTGATCGGAAAGTCAGCAAATTAAAATGCACGTGCAAATGCACAACCGGCGGTACGAGAAAGCTCGCCGGCCCCTGACCGAAATGTACCGGTCAGGGGCCGAGGTGTTCTTCCGATGTTTCCTCGGCGTGAACGGCCCGGCTCGCTGGGTTAGCGGCCGCAGGGCGTACCGGCTAGCGGCAGGGCCGTGGGGGAGAGAAGCGGGCGGGTCAGGCGGCGTTCGCCGTCAGCATCTCCGCGAGAACGTCCACCGGAACTTCGACCACCGTCTCGTGTGACGGGATCTCCAGCTGGCCGAGCGCCTCGGTGTCCGTGACGCGCCAGCCCTGCACGATGAACGTGTCGCGGTCCGTCCGGTAGAGCGACGGGCAGTTCGTGTTGCCCGACAGTACCGTTTTGCGGATGAAAGTGAGCTTCATTCGCTTTTTCCTCCTACTGCTGACCTTTGTCGCTTTGGCCCGATGCCGTGCGACTTGGAGGCATTATGGCCATGAAGCGCGACTTGGCAACGGACAATGCGGGTGGAGCGCACGCATGGTGGACGAGCCGGACGACGTCGCGGTGTGATAGCGCCATTCGGTTGCGGATGCTCATACTTACGGACAGACTTCGGTGGTACTTGCGTACGACCAATGGTTGCGGGTTTTGACGCCCCCATCCGGTGTGGGACGATCTAAACGCCCCAACCGCGATGGGGTGCTCAATTGGCGTGAATGGAGTCCCTCGATGCCAGCAGGCTTTGTTGGTGGCAAGCTTCAGCAGCGTTTTGCCACAATGGCCCTGATTGTCGCGGCGATCGCCGTGGGTCTGTTCCTCGCAGCCGGCATGCAGAGCACCGCCTTCGGTGGTTCCTCTGCGAGCGGCGAGAGCAACTCCGGTGATGTCGTCGTCGCCGACGGCAGCTACGAGTGGTGAGTCGCCGGCGCGCAGCCGGCGGCAGGCAGTAACCAACCCTCAGCTCTAGCTCTGTGATGTAACCAGCCCGCAAGGGAGGGCGCCGTGCTGCGGTCGTTGACCGCTGGGAAGCCCTCTCCGCAGCGAGCCTGGTACGTCACCGGCCCCCTAGCGGCGCTCGCCGTGATTCTCACGATCGTCGCACAGATCGATCAAGAGATTTCGGCGAGCAGCCTCTACCTGGCCCCGGCGTTCCTGGCGCTCTACTTCCTCGCCGACTCGACCACGCTGTGGTTCACCTCGCGCCGTCAGGGCTTCAACGTCACGCTCACCGACGTCGTCCTGCTGCTCGCGCTCTTCTACGTCTCACCGCTCGTCCTGGTCGCGTTGCGCGCGGGCGAACGCATCGTGGTGGGTCTCTACCGGCGCGAGATGCCGGCCCGCCTCTGGTTCAACGTCGCGGTCGCGGTCGCGCAGGCCGCGTTCGCCTACGCGCTCATGCGCGCGCTGGGCGGCCTGCGGGGCGACGTCGGCCCCCGCACCTGGCTCGTGCTGATCGTCGCCGTGATGGGCGCGGTCGTGGTCAGCCTGATCGCGGTGGTCATGGTGCTGATCCTGGTCGAGGGGAACGTCTCGACCCGCACGCTGGTGCAGACCGCGGTGCCCGGCTTCTTCCTGGCGATCGTCAACATCATGCTCGGCCTGGCGATCCTGCTGATCGTCGAGCAGACGGCGTGGGGCCTGACGATCATCGGCGCGCTGGTGCTCTGCCTCACGCTGGCGTACCGGTCCTATTCACAGTTCACCGAGCAGCACCGCAAGCTCGCGGAACTCTACGACCTGGTGCGGGACCTCAAGGGCACGGTCCAGGACCGCGCCCTGCCGGACGTGCTGCTCCAGCGCGTGCTGGCGCTCAGCCACGCGCAGTGGGCCACGCTCTGGCTGCCGGCCACGCCCCGGCATCTGGAGGTGCTGCTCAGCGCGCGGCACGGCGAGCGCGGCCTGATCGACATGGTCATCACGCCGGAGGTGCTGCGCCGCCGCGCGCTGGAGACCGGTCAGAGCGTGCTGGTCACCGGCCGGTCCGGCGGCCCGGAGTTGCGCGAGCTGCTCCCGCCGCAGGGCCCGCGCGAGGCGATGGTGGTGCCGCTCTTCTCCGGCTCGGTGCCGATCGGCACGCTGGAGGTGGCCGGCGAGCGTAACCGGCACGCCCACTTCGACGCGGCCGCGGTCGCGCTGCTGGAGGCCGTGGCCGCGCACGCCGCGGTCGCGGTGGAGAATTCGCGGCTGGTCGACCGGCTGCGCCACGATGCGTACCACGACGGCATGACCAAACTGCCGAACCGGCGACGGCTCTCCGAGGCGATCGCGGAGTCGGTCACGGTCAACCCGCCGGACGAGGTGATCGCGGTCCTGCTCTTCGACGTCGACCACCTGCACGAGGTGAACGAGTCGCTCGGCCACAGCGCGGGCGACCGGCTGCTGGTCGAGGTGGCCGACCGGCTGCGCGCCGCCGCGCCGCCCGCCGCGCTGGTCGGCCGCGCCGGCGGTGACGAGTTCGTGGTCACGCTGCGGCTGCCGACCGCGGAAGAGGCGGTCCGGCTGGCCACCTCGATGCGCGACGCCATCCGCGGCCCGATAGTCCTCGACAACCTGACGCCGGTGCTGGACGTGGCCGTGGGCATCGCGGTGCACCCGGAGGACAGCCGCGGCGTCTTCACCCATGAGGAGAAGGCGGACCGGCTGTTGCGCCGCGCCCGGCTCGCGGCCGCGGCGGCGGACCGGGTCTCCCCGTCCGGCGTGCAGCTGTTCCACCAGGGCCTGGAGTCCAGGGTGACCCGGCGGCTCGGGCTCGCGGACGACCTCCGGCAGGCGCTGGAGCGGGGCGAGATCGAGGTCTACTTCCAGCCCAAGGTCACACTGGCCGATCGGCGCCTGATCGGTGTGGAGTGCCTGGCCCGGTGGGACCATCCGGTGCTCGGCTCCGTCACGCCCGAGGACTTCGTGGCCGTGGCGGAGAACACGGGGCAGATCGGCGCGCTCACCGAGGCCGTGCTCCGGGCCGGACTGCAGCGCTGCCGGGACTGGCCGGACCGGGAGGACCCGCTCTCCATCGCGGTGAACGTCTCCGCCCGCCTGCTCGACGAGCCGGCCTTCCCCACCCAGGTGAGGCAGCTGCTGGAGCACTACGGCGTGGCGGCGGACCGGCTCACGCTGGAGGTCGCTCAGCCCGCGCTGGTGACGGAGAACGAACGGCCGCTGCCGGTGCTGCGCCGGCTGCGGGACCTCGGCGTGCGGATCTCGATGGACGACTTCGGCGTGGGCGCGTCGTCCTTCGCGTACCTGCAGCGGCTGCCCATCGTGGAGCTGAAGGTGGACCGCCGGTTCGTGCAGGGAATGGCGACGGACCCGGGCGACCTGGCGGTGGTGCGCTCCGCCGTGATGCTGGCCCGCCAGTTCGGACTGACCGCGGTGGCCGAGGGCGTGGAGAGCGAGCTCACGCTGGATCTGCTCACCGACATGGGGTGCGAGATCGGGCAGGGTTTCCTGTTCAGCCGGCCGTTGCCGTACGAGCGGCTGGAGACCTGGTACTGGGCCCAGACCGAGGTGGAGGCGACCGCCTCGGGCGAGTTCCGGAGGCTCCGCGCCGTGCCGTGAGCAGCGCCGACACGACACGCGACCCGCCAGGGGGTATCCGATTTCGCCTGGGGAAAGGGGCCGTGTACGCTTATGCCTGCACGTCGAGCGAGGGATCGCAAGAAGCGATCTTAAGCAAGATGAGCAAGGCCCCCTTAGCTCAGTCGGCAGAGCGTCTCCATGGTAAGGAGAAGGTCTACGGTTCGATTCCGTAAGGGGGCTCTTCGGTCGGAGTGACAACCGACCCTTCAGGCGCCACCCTGCCGATGCAGGGCGCGCGGCCTGACTCGCGGCGGTGTAGCTCAGATGGCAGAGCAAGCGGCTCATAATCGCTGTGTCGCCGGTTCAAGTCCGGCCACCGCTACTTTTCGTCCGGGGTCCTGATCCCCGGCACCGGGGGTTGCACCACGAACATGACCCCCACTTTGCGTACCGCGTGGTCAGTCTCCTACGCTGGTACGTCGTAGTATTCAGGTCGTAGGGATTTCACCCCGCGTTTCGAGGAAGGCACCCCGCCGTGGCTAAGGCGACCGACGTCCGTCCCAAGATCACCTTGGCGTGTGTGGAGTGCAAGGAGCGCAACTACATCACGCGTAAGAACCGTCGTAACGACCCGGACCGCATCGAGTTCAAGAAGTTCTGCCCCCGGGACGGCAAGCACACGCTCCACCGCGAGACCCGCTGACCGCGGTCACAGCTTCCCGAAAGGCGCCTCCCGGACACTCCGGGGGCGCCTTTCGTGCGTCTCTGTAGGGTGTGCCCCCATGGGGTTGGACCAGTCGTTTGCGGGACGCAGTTACCCGCCCAGCGCGCCCTACCAGGTGGGGCGCGAGAAGATTCGTGAGTTCGCGAGGGCGATCGGTGCCACGGACGCGGCCAGCCACGATCCGGAGGCCGCGCGGGCGCTCGGCCACGCGGACGTGATCGCGCCGCCGACCTTCCCGATCGCGCTGAGCATGGCGGACAGCGCCCAGATCGTCGGGGACCCGGCGCTCGGCGTCGACTACAGCCGGGTGGTGCACGGCGACCAGAAGTTCGTCTACACCCGTCCCGTGGTCGCCGGCGACGAGCTGGTGTGCGTGAGCACGATCGAGAGCATCAACGCGCGGGTCGGGAACGACTTCCTGACGATCCGCAGCGAGATCGGCACCAGCGCGGGCGAGCCCGTCGTGAAGGTCTGGACGATGTACGTGGTCCGCGGCGAGGAGGGATGAGCGCCATGGAGCTTCCGGTGCAGCGTTACCGGGTGACCCGGGCGGACCTGGTCCGCTACGCGGGCGCCTCCGGCGACTTCAACCCGATCCACTGGAGCGAGAGCACCGCGGTCAAGGTCGGCCTCCCGGGCGTGATCGCGCACGGCATGTTCACGATGGCGCTGGTCGGCCGCGCGGTCACCACATGGGCGGGCCGGCCGGACGCGGTGGTGGAGTACGGCGTCCGCTTCACCCGCCCGGTCGAGGTCCCGGACACCGAGGAGGGGACGGAGATCGAGGTCTCCGCCGTCGCCAAGGACACGGACGACCCGGCCCTGGTCCGGCTCGACCTCACCGCGACCTGCCTCGGTGTGAAGGTGTTGGCGCAGGCCAAGGCCATTATCAAGCGACCCTGACGAGTTATGGGGGTGGCCGGTTGGGAAAGTCCGCTGGCTACCCGTACACTGGTGCGCCGTGGGGTAGTAACGCCCTGTGCAGGCGCTTCACGCACAGGAAACGACTCCCTCCGAGGGGTGTAGCTCAATTGGCAGAGCAGCGGTCTCCAAAACCGCAGGCTGCAGGTTCAAGTCCTGTCACCCCTGCGCCTAAGGCCTAACCGGCCCGGGGGGTTGCGCCGTTCGACGGCGGCAGCCCCGCTGGTGGTGTTTGCGGCAGATTCGCCGAGGGACGGCCGCGGTGGTAGCCGGTACGCCGCCAGCACCCGGACCGTCGGGCGGCGGGCGTGAAAGGGCGTCGACGTTCACACGTTCACGTCTGACCAACGACCCCGCGATGGAAGAGGGCGAAGTGGCCGAGCGCAAGCGACGCGGCGAGGACCCCGCTGACGACAACCTGAACGACGAGACGTTCGAGGACACCGTCGACGCTGAGGACGATGACGTCGCGGATGAGCCGGTCTCGCGTGGCGGCACCGCCACGCTGTCCAAGGCCAAGGCCGAGGCGGCCGACAGTCCCGCCAAGGAGAAGAAGCCGGGTCGCGGTCCGTTCGCGCGCATCGGCCGTTTCTTCCGCGAGGTGGTGGCCGAGCTTCGTAAGGTCATCTGGCCGACGCGGAACGAGCTGCTGACGTACACCGCGGTCGTGATCGTGTTCGTCGCGGTCATGATGACGGTCGTGGCGCTGCTGGACTTCGGCTTCGCCAAGGGCGTCCTGGCCATCTTCGGCTGATCCTGGCCCTGCGCCGGCCGATGCCGGAGCCAGTTCGATTGTTTATGGAAGTGAGCAAGCGTGCCTGAGTACGACGAGACCGCCGACGGCGTCGACGAGCAGTCGTCGGTTGCCACGGCCAACGACGAGTCGGCCGAGGCCGCCAGCGAGCCGGAGGACGAGTCCGCGCCGGTCGCGGCCGCCCCGGCCGAGGACGACGAAGAGTACGACCCGGTTGCCGAGCTGCGCCAGAAACTGCGTTACGCGCCCGGCGACTGGTACGTCGTGCACTCGTACGCCGGCTACGAGAACAAGGTCAAGACGAACCTCGAGACCCGCATCACCTCGCTGGACATGGAGGACTTCATCTACCAGGTGGAGGTCCCGGTCCGCGAGGAGGTCGAGGTCAAGAACGGCAAGCGCCAGCAGATCAGTGCCAAGGTCTTCCCCGGCTACATCCTGGTCCGCATGGACCTCTCGCCGGAGTCCTACTCCTGTGTCCGGAACACGCCGGGCGTGACCGGCTTCGTCGGCGCGACCGACCGGGTCGACCGCCCCGCGCCGCTCTCCCTCGACGAGGTGCTGAAGTGGCTCGTCCCGGCGGTGGAGAAGGAAGAGAAGAAGGCCAAGGTCGAGATCCGGGTCCTCGACTTCGAGGAGGGCGACTCCGTCACCGTCACCGACGGTGCGTTCGCCTCGCTGCCCGCGACGATCAGTGAGATCAACGCCGACCAGCAGAAGCTCAAGGTGCTGGTTTCGATCTTCGGTCGTGAGACGCCGGTCGAGCTCAACTTCAACCAGGTCTCGAAGATCTAGCCTCCCCGCACTGGCGCGGAGCGGTCTGCGCTAGTCTTGAACGTCGGCCTGCGGGCGCGCTTCGGCGTGTCCGCGGATCGGTGCGCCGCCTTAGGCGAGGCGGCAGCGGCGCATTCCCGGCGGCAGATGCGCCGAAATCACGAAGCAGAGCCGCAATTCGAAGCCCAGGAAGAGACATGCCTCCCAAGAAGAAGCTGGTCAAGACGTTCACGCTGCAGCTGCCGGCGGGCCAGGCCACCCCGGCGCCGCCGGTCGGCCCCGCGCTGGGTCAGCACGGTGTGAACATCATGGAGTTCGTCAAGGCCTACAACGCGCAGACCGAGTCGAGCCGTGGCGACATCGTCCCGGCCGAGATCAGCGTGTACGAGGACCGGTCGTTCACCTTCATCCTCAAGACGCCGCCGGCCGCGCGCCTGCTGCTCAAGGCCGCCGGTGTCCCGAAGGGTTCGGGCGTCCCGCAGGCGACCAAGGTCGGTTCGGTCAGCCGCGCGCAGCTGCTCGAGATCGCCGAGAAGAAGATGTCCGACCTGAACGCGAACGACGTCGAGCAGGCCGCGAAGATCATCGCGGGCACCGCCCGTTCGATGGGCATCACGGTCAAGGACTGACGTTCCACCCTCGTTAAGCAGGCCCGATTCGTGGGAGGGCGCACCACCACGGTGTGACCCGCCAACAACCACAGGAGTACGCCGGACATGGCACTGAGCAAGGCATACAAGAAGGCCGCAGAGCAGATCGACCAGTCGAAGCTCTACACGCCGGCCGAGGCGGTCAAGCTCGCGAAGTCGACGACCGCCACGAAGTTCGACCCCACCGTCGAGGTCGCGATGCGCCTCGGCGTCGACCCGCGCAAGGCGGACCAGATGGTCCGCGGCACGGTCAACCTCCCGCACGGCACCGGCAAGACGGTCCGCGTCATCGTCTTCGCGACCGGCCCGAAGGCCGAGGAGGCCGAGGCCGCCGGCGCCGACGCCGTGGGCAGCGACGAGCTCGTCGCGCGCATCCAGGGTGGTTGGCTGGACTTCGACGCCGCTATCGCGACGCCCGACCAGATGGCGAAGATCGGCCGCATCGCGCGGATCCTGGGCCCGCGCGGCCTGATGCCGAACCCGAAGACCGGCACCGTGACCATGGACGTCACCAAGGCGGTCTCGGAGATCAAGGGCGGCAAGATCACCTTCAGGGTGGACAAGCACTCGAACCTCCACCTGATCATCGGCAAGGCCTCCTTCACCGAGGCCCAGCTGGTGGAGAACTACGCCGCGGCGCTGGACGAGGTCCTCCGGGGCAAGCCGTCCGCCGCGAAGGGCAAGTTCCTCAAGAAGGTCACCTTCACCACCACCATGGGTCCGGGCATCCCGGTCGACCCGAACGTGGTGAAGAACCTGGACGCGGCCGCCGAGTAACTCGCACGCTCCGAACGCCCCCGGCCCACGCGGCCGGGGGCGTTTTTCATACCCAGAGCGAAACCCGCAAAGCAGATGTCCCGCTTCCGGCGTGGTCACCGTCCGCGCGCTCCCGCGGCCTGGGGATCCGTGGGTGGTCACCTCAGCGCGAAAACCGGCGCCGGCCAATGGGGCCGGCACCCTCCAAGACCCCGTGGCGCTTCCCGGAAGCCCTGTGGCGCTCCTCCGTGCTCCCTCTGGCCGCTCAGCCGCGGTGCCGGGTCCGGCGGTGCTCTCGCCTGAAGCAGAGAAGCCCGCCCCCGGCGGGGACGGGCTCCTGGGCGGCTCCGGTCTTAACCGACCCAGCCGCCGCCGGACATGTGGGCCAGCAGCACGCCCTGGAGCATCAGCGCGACCACCGCGTAGATCTGGACCGGCAGCTGCTTCAGGTGGCCGAGCAGCATGAAGGCCGGGAAGATCTCCAGCGCGAACCGCGGCGCGGACATCAGCGCCTGGTTGCGGTGCGCGCCGGCCGGGAACGAGATCGTGAACAGCAGCAGCGCGACGCCGAGCAGCGGCATCACCCACTGGTCGCGGCGCATCTTCCAGGGGCCGACGAAGCAGAGCGTCAGCAGCACGATCATGGCGATCACGGACACCAGGTCGAGCAGGTTGTGCAGCGTGCTGTTCTCCGCCAGGTTCTGCGTGGCCAGCACCTTCGCGACCTTGATGAAGCCGGTCCACGGCGGGCTCAGCTCGCGGCCCCACGGCGCCTGCGCGCTCATGAACAGCAGCGGGTCGCCGAGCTTCCACCAGAGGTAGCCCATGTAGGCGACCAGGCCGGACGGCACCAGACCGACCGCCAGCACGTTCCAGCGCCACTTGAAGCCGTTCTGGCGCAGGTACTCGTAGGCGAACGCGATCGCCAGCAGCACGCCGACCGAGCGGGTCGCGGAGGCGAGCCCGCCGAGCGCGCCGGCCACCCACCAGTTGCCGCGGCGCATGGCGTAGATCGCGCCGATCATCAGCGCGATGAACAGCGAGGCGTTGTAGCCGATGCCGAGGAAGAACGCGACCGGCCAGGCCGCGAGCGCCCAACTGGTCCGGATCGCCACCGCGCGGCCGAACTCCACCTCCGTGAGGCGGTAGAGCAGCACGTACATCAGCAGCATCGTGGCCGCGGAGACGAACACCGGCGTGAACTTCGGCCCCAGTGGCAGGACCAGGTCGGCCGCGCGGACCAGCATCGGGTAGAGCGGGAAGAACGCGGGGTCGACCGGGTTGGTGGCGTAGCCGTCCTGCGCGATCCGGGTGAAGATCTTCGCGTCGTACTGCCACCAGCTGGTGCGCAGCAGGTCGACGACCCCGACCGGCTTGCCGGGCGGTCGGCCGAACTGGGTGAAGAGCGTGACGACGGCCCAGGCCAGGTACGACGAGGCCCAGACCGCGACGCCGGTGCGGAGCGCGGGCAGCCAGGACGACGGTTTCTTCGAGGCCGTGTCGGTCTGCGACGTCTCGGCCGTCGGCACGTCGGCCTTGTCGGCGGCGACCGGGCGTTCGGTGGGAGTCTTTGCGGGCACGGCGGCAATTTATCTGGTCCGTGCGCGATTTGGCGATGTCGCTTCAAACCGTTACTCTGGGCTGAGTTTCACCCATAGACCGCTGGTTGCCGTGCCCTCCAAGGCACAGCCGAAGGTCCCGTTAGACGGGCATCCCGCGTAGGGCGAGCGTTGAACGTCGCTTCCGCCGTGACCTCCCGAGGTTGCGTCCGAGCCCCGTGCGCTTACCTGCGCCGGGGCTTTCTCGTTGTGCGGGCCGGACCAGCCGCAAGCATCGAGAGAGGAGGGACATGGCGGACAAGCCGGTTCGGGCTGACAAGGCCACTGCCGTCGCCGAGCTCACCGAGCACTTCCGGAGCTCGGGCGCCACCGTGCTCACCGAGTACCGGGGCCTGACGGTCGCACAGCTGACCAAGCTGCGGCGCTCGCTGGGTCGGGAGACCACCTACGCGGTCGCGAAGAACACGCTCGCGAAGCGTGCTGCGACGGACGCGGGCATTTCGGGCCTCGACACGCTGTTCACCGGTCCTACCGCGCTCGCCTTCGTTACCGGCGACCCCGTCGAGGCGGCGAAGAGCCTTCGTGAGTTCGCGAAGGCCAACCCCGCGCTCGTCATCAAGGGCGGCGTTTTCGAGGGCAAGGCCATCTCGGCCGCCGAGGTCAACAAGCTCGCCGACCTCGAGTCCCGTGAGGTGCTGCTGGCCAAGCTGGCCGGCGGCATGAAGGCCAACCTCAGCAAGGCCGCTGCGCTCTTCCAGGCGCCGCTGTCGAAGGTCGCCCGCACGGCGGCCGCGCTGCAGGAGAAGCGTGAGAAGGAGGGCGCGGAGGCCGCCTGAGGCCCTCTGCGCTCGTAATACCCACCCAGACCTGACCCGCGGGCACGCTCGCGTGTTGCAGAAGTAGAAGGAAGGACCGCCAACATGGCGAAGCTCAGCACCGCCGAGCTGCTTGACGCGTTCAAGGAGATGACCCTGATCGAGCTCTCTGAGTTCGTGAAGGAGTTCGAGACCACGTTCGACGTGACCGCGGCCGCCCCGGTTGCGATCGCCGGCCCGGCCGGCCCGGCCGCCGCCGCCGAGGCCGTCGAGGAGCAGGACGAGTTCGACGTCGTCCTCGAGGCTGACGGTGGCAAGAAGATCCAGGTCATCAAGGTCGTGCGTGAGCTGACCGGCCTGGGCCTGAAGGAGGCCAAGGACGTCGTCGAGGCGGCGCCGAAGGCCATCCTGGAGAAGGTCAACAAGGAGACCGCCGAGAAGGCGAAGACCAAGCTCGAGGGCGAAGGCGCCAAGGTCTCCCTCAAGTAATCTCCTGCTTTTCCAGAAGGCGGGCGTCTCGGTCGAGGCGCCCGCCTTCTTGTATGCCGGGGCCTGTGGCGGGTGTCACGCCTCCGTGGGGCTCGTCCGGCGCTTCCGCCCGGGTCTCCGAGGCTCCGCCGGGGTGGCGTTCCAGCTCGGCCGTACCGCCGCCGGGGGAATGCCGTCCGGCATCGTCCGATTGCGGACCGTGTCAGGTGATCACCAAAGCGTGCGATCTGCTGGGCTGATTGACCGAATTACGGCTTTTGGGGCCTGTTTTGGACACCTGAGACCGATCGCAGGGCTCCGACCCGCCTCGCAACTCTTGACGTGAGCTGTGGGGGCAGGCACGCTAAACGGCAGCAAGACCTTCCGCGCTTGCGACGGCCCCGACCCGGGTAACACCGGGGATCAACCGACAGAGTTCAGCCGCGTTCCGAGCGGCCTGGCGAGCACCGTTCAGGTGTGCCGGGCGCGTTCCGCAGCGACCTGTGGTGGGGGACTGGACAGCGGTTAGCCGTGCGGCTACACTGCTAGTTTGCGCTGCCTTCTCACTACAGCCCTGCCCTGGAATGCTCAGACCGGTCATTCCACCATTGCGGGGTCAGTTGGGGTGCGCGCATAACGGCCGTTTTGCAGCACCGGTCCTCGGAAGGACGCATCTTGGCAGCTTCCCGCCCTGCGAAGACCAGTCGTACGTCGAGCGCATTCGCGCCCCGCCGAATCTCTTTCGGCAGGATCACCGAGCATCTTGAGGTCCCGAACCTCCTGGCAATCCAGAACGAGTCCTTTGACTGGCTTGTCGGCAACGACGCTTGGCAGAACCGATCGGCTGACGACCCGAACGCCCGTTCGGGCCTTGCGGAGATTCTCGACGAGATCAGTCCCATCGAGGACTTCTCCGGCACCATGTCCCTTTCCTTCTCCGCCCCGCGCTTCGACGAGGTCAAGGCCTCGATCGAGGAGTGCAAGGAGAAGGACCTCACGTACTGTGCCCCGCTGTTCGTGACCGCGGAGTTCACCAACAACACCACTGGCGAGATCAAGAGCCAGACGGTGTTCATGGGTGACTTCCCGATGATGACCCCCAAGGGCACGTTCATCATCAACGGCACCGAGCGCGTCGTGGTCAGCCAGCTGGTCCGTTCGCCCGGCGTCTACTTCGACAAGCAGCCGGACAAGACGTCCGACCGCGACCTCACCAGCGTCAAGGTCATCCCGTCCCGGGGTGCCTGGCTGGAGTTCGACATCGACAAGCGCGACACCGTCGGTGTCCGCATCGACCGCAAGCGCCGGCAGGCCGTCACGGTCCTGCTCAAGGCGATCGGGTGGTCCGCCGACCAGATCCGTGAGAAGTTCGGCTGGTCCGAGCTGCTCATGACGACGCTGGAGAAGGACCACATCGCCGGGCAGGACGAGGCCCTGCTCGACATCTACCGCAAGCTCCGTCCCGGCGAGCCGCCGACCCGGGAGAACGCGCAGACCCTGCTCGACAACCTCTTCTTCAACCCGAAGAGGTACGACGTGGCAAAGGTCGGCCGTTACAAGTTCAACAAGAAGCTCGAGATCGACGTCCCGATCATCAAGGGCACGCTGACCGAGGACGACATCGTCTCCACCGTGGAATACCTGGCCCGCCTGCACGCGGGTGAGGACGGCTACGAGGCCGACGACATCGACCACTTCGGCAACCGGCGTCTGCGCACGGTCGGCGAGCTTATCCAGAACCAGGTCCGCGTGGGCCTGTCCCGGATGGAGCGCGTCGTCCGCGAGCGGATGACGACCCAGGACGTCGAGGCGATCACGCCGCAGACCCTGATCAACATCCGCCCCGTGGTGGCCGCGATCAAGGAGTTCTTCGGTACGTCGCAGCTGTCCCAGTTCATGGACCAGACCAACCCCCTGGCGGGTCTGACCCACCGCCGGCGCCTCTCGGCGCTGGGCCCGGGTGGTCTGTCCCGTGAGCGGGCCGGCTTCGAGGTCCGTGACGTGCACCCGTCCCACTACGGCCGGATGTGCCCGATCGAGACGCCGGAAGGCCCGAACATCGGCCTGATCGGCGCGCTCTCCACGTTCGCGCGGGTCAACCCGTTCGGCTTCATCGAGACGCCGTACCGGAAGGTTGTCGAGGGCGTCGTCACCGACGAGATCGACTACCTGACCGCCGACGAGGAGGACCGGTACGTCAAGGCGCAGGCCAACGCACCGCTCTCCAGCGACGGCACCTTCGCCGAGGAGCGCGTCCTCGTCCGTCGTAAGGGCGGTGAGGTCGACTACGTCATCGGCACCGCCGTCGACTACATGGACGTGTCGCCGCGGCAGATGACCTCGGTCGCCACCGCGATGATCCCGTTCCTCGAGCACGACGACGCGAACCGCGCTCTCATGGGTGCGAACATGCAGCGTCAGGCCGTGCCGCTGGTCAAGGCGGAGGCGCCGCTGGTCGGCACCGGCATGGAGTTCCGTGCCGCCGTCGACGCCGGCGACGTGGTCGTGGCCGAGGTCGGCGGTCTGGTCGAGGACCTGTGCGCCGACTACATCACGGTCCACCAGGACGACGGTCACCGTCGCACCTACCTGCTGCACAAGTTCCGTCGCTCGAACGCCGGCTCCTGCGTCAACCAGAAGCCGACCGTGTTCGAGGGTGACCGGGTCGAGGCCGGCCAGGTCATCGCGGACGGTCCGTGCACGGACGAGGGCGAGATGGCCCTCGGCCGGAACCTCCTGGTCGCGTTCATGACCTGGGAGGGTCACAACTACGAGGACGCGATCATCCTGTCGCAGCGCCTCGTGCAGCAGGACGTGCTCACCTCGATCCACATCGAGGAGCACGAGGTCGACGCGCGGGACACCAAGCTCGGCCCGGAGGAGATCACCCGCGACATCCCGAACGTCAGCGAGGAAATGCTGGCGGACCTGGACGAGCGGGGCATCATCCGGATCGGTGCCGAGGTCGTCCCCGGCGACATCCTGGTCGGCAAGGTCACGCCGAAGGGCGAGACGGAGCTGACGCCGGAGGAGCGCCTGCTCCGTGCGATCTTCGGTGAGAAGGCCCGGGAGGTCCGGGACACCTCGCTGAAGGTGCCGCACGGCGAGACCGGCACGGTCATCGGCGTCCGCACGTTCTCGCGTGAGGACGGCGACGAGCTGCCCCCGGGCGTGAACGAGCTGGTCCGGGTGTACGTGGCCCAGAAGCGCAAGATCCAGGACGGTGACAAGCTCGCGGGCCGGCACGGCAACAAGGGCGTCATCTCCAAGATCCTGCCCGTCGAGGACATGCCGTTCCTTGAGGACGGCACGCCGGTCGACATCGTGCTCAACCCGCTGGGTGTGCCGTCGCGTATGAACATCGGCCAGGTCCTGGAGACCCACCTCGGGTGGGTGGCCAAGACCGGGTGGAAGGTCGAGGGCGACGACGCGGAGTGGAAGCGCCAGCTGCGCTCGATCGACGCGCACGTCAGCGAGCCGAACACGAACGTGGCGACGCCGGTCTTCGACGGTGCCCGCGAGGACGAGATCCACGGTCTCCTCGCCAGCACGCTGCCGAACCGCGACGGCACGCAGCTGATCGGCAGCTCCGGCAAGGCGAAGCTGTTCGACGGCCGCTCCGGCGAGCCGATCCCGGACGCCATCTCGGTGGGCTACGTCTACATCCTGAAGCTGAACCACCTGGTCGACGACAAGATCCACGCTCGTTCGACCGGCCCGTACTCGATGATCACGCAGCAGCCGCTGGGTGGTAAGGCGCAGTTCGGTGGCCAGCGTTTCGGCGAGATGGAGTGCTGGGCCATGCAGGCCTACGGGGCCGCTTACGCCCTGCAGGAGCTGCTGACGATCAAGTCCGACGACGTGCTCGGCCGCGTGAAGGTCTACGAGGCCATCGTCAAGGGCGAGAACATCCCGGAGCCCGGTATCCCGGAGTCCTTCAAGGTGCTTCTCAAGGAACTGCAGTCGCTGTGCCTGAACGTCGAGGTGCTCTCCAGCGATGGCGTGGCCCTGGAGATGCGTGAGACGGACGACGAGGTGTTCCGCGCTGCGGAGGAGCTAGGTATCGACCTGTCCCGGCGCGAGCCGAGCAGCGTCGAGGAAGTCTGAGGTTCCGGACCGGGGGCGGTTCGCCGCCCCCGGTCCACTCAGCTACCGCTCTCGGCCGAACCGAGGCCCAGGCCGGAGCCCAACTAGCCTTAAAGACACGACACGAGGGATATATAACGTGCTCGACGTCAACTTCTTCGACGAGCTCCGCATCGGGCTGGCCACCGCCGACGACATCCGGCAGTGGTCGCACGGTGAGGTCAAGAAGCCTGAGACGATCAACTACCGCACTCTGAAGCCCGAGAAGGACGGACTCTTCTGCGAGAAGATCTTCGGTCCTCAGCGGGACTGGGAGTGCTACTGCGGCAAGTACAAGCGGGTCCGGTTCAAGGGCATCATCTGTGAGCGCTGCGGCGTCGAGGTGACCCGGTCCAAGGTCCGTCGTGAGCGCATGGGTCACATCGAGCTGGCCGCTTCGGTGACCCACATCTGGTACTTCAAGGGCGTCCCGAGCCGGCTCGGTTACCTTCTGGACCTGGCGCCGAAGGACCTTGAGAAGATCATTTACTTCGCGTCGTACGTGATCACGAGCGTCGACACCGAGGCGCGTCACCGTGACCTCTCGACGATCGAGAACGAGATCTTCGCGGAGAAGCGCCAGTCGGAGAACAGCCGCGACTCGGAGATCGAGAAGCGCGCCGCCAAGCTCGAGCAGGACCTGGCCGAGCTGGAGGCCGAGGGCGCCAAGGCCGACGTGCGCCGCAAGGTCAAGGAGTCCGGCGAGCGCGAGATGCGCCAGATCCGCGACCGTGCGCAGCGTGAGATCGACCGGCTGGACGAGGTGCTCGACACCTTCCGCAAGCTGGACAAGAAGCAGCTGGTCACGGACGAGCTGCTCTACCGCGAGCTGCGTGACCGCTTCGGTGAGTACTTCACCGGCGGCATGGGCGCCGAGGCGATCAAGGCCCTCCTCGAGGGTCTCGACCTCGACGCCGAGGCGGAGAACCTGCGGGAGATCATCCGCAGCGGCAAGGGCCAGCGGAAGATCCGGGCGCTCAAGCGGCTCAAGGTCGTGGCGGCGTTCCTGAACACCCGCAACTCGCCGCTCGGCATGGTGCTGGACTGCGTCCCGGTCATTCCGCCGGACCTGCGTCCGATGGTGCAGCTGGACGGTGGCCGTTTCGCGACCTCCGACCTGAACGACCTGTACCGCCGCGTGATCAACCGGAACAACCGGCTCAAGCGCCTGATCGACCTGGGCGCTCCCGAGATCATCGTGAACAACGAGAAGCGGATGCTGCAGGAGGCCGTCGACGCGCTGTTCGACAACGGCCGCCGCGGCCGGCCGGTCACCGGCCCGGGTAACCGCCCGCTGAAGTCGCTGTCCGACATGCTCAAGGGCAAGCAGGGCCGGTTCCGCCAGAACCTGCTCGGCAAGCGCGTGGACTACTCCGGTCGTTCCGTCATCGTCGTGGGCCCGCAGCTCAAGCTGCACCAGTGTGGCCTGCCGCGCATGATGGCGCTGGAGCTGTTCAAGCCGTTCGTGATGAAGCGCCTGGTGGACCTGAACCACGCGCAGAACATCAAGTCGGCCAAGCGCATGGTCGAGCGTCAGCGCCCGGTCGTGTGGGACGTGCTGGACGAGGTCATCACGGAGCACCCGGTTCTGCTGAACCGTGCGCCGACGCTGCACCGTCTCGGCATCCAGGCCTTCGAGCCGCGGCTGGTCGAGGGCAAGGCCATCCAGATCCACCCGCTCGTCTGCACCGCGTTCAACGCGGACTTCGACGGTGACCAGATGGCGGTCCACGTGCCGCTGTCCGCCGAGGCCCAGGCCGAGGCGCGGATCCTGATGCTGTCCTCGAACAACATCCTCAAGCCGTCCGACGGCAAGCCGGTCACCATGCCCACCCAGGACATGGTCATCGGTCTGTACCACCTGACCCACCTGCGCCCCGAGGGCAAGGGTGCGGGCCGGGTGTTCAGCTCGGACGCCGAGGCGCGGATGGCCTTCGACAACGGCGAGCTCGGGCTCGGCGCTCCGGTCCGGATCCGTCTGCACGACGTGATCAGCGTGGACAACGGTGCCAAGGCCGAGAAGTGGGTCGCGCCGGAGGACTGGGAGCCCGGTCAGCAGCTGCTGGTCGAGACCACGCTGGGCCGCGTCCTCTTCAACGAGACGCTGCCGGTGGGGTACCGCTACGTCAACTACGAGATCCGCAAGGGTCAGCTCTCGGCGATCGTCAACGACCTCGCCGAGCGCTTCCCGAAGGTGACGCTGGCGGCGACGCTGGACGCGCTGAAGGAGTCCGGTTTCCACTGGGCGACCTGGTCCGGCGTGACCATCGGTATGGGCGACGTCGTCCCGCCGCCCGGCAAGCCGGCGATCCTGGAGCGGTACGAGAAGGAGGCCGCGCAGATCGACAAGCAGTACCAGCGTGGTCTCATGACCGCCGAGGAGCGCCGCGGCGAGCTGATCGAGATCTGGACCAAGGCGACCAACGAGGTCGCCAAGGAGATGGACACCGCACTCCCGCAGGACAACCCGCTCTGGGTCATGATCAACTCGGGTGCCCGCGGTAACCTGCTCCAGCTCCGGCAGATCGCCGCGATCCGTGGTCTGGTGGCCAACCCCAAGGGCGAGATCATCCCGCGCCCGATCAAGGCCTCGTACCGTGAGGGTCTGTCCGTGCTGGAGTACTTCATCTCCACGCACGGTGCCCGCAAGGGTCTCGCCGACACGGCCCTGCGTACCGCCGACTCGGGTTACCTGACCCGTCGTCTGGTGGACGTCTCGCAGGACGTGATCATCCGCGAGGAGGACTGCGGCACCGAGCGCGCCATCCCGATGCAGGTCTCCGACCGGCTCCCGGACGGCTCGCTGGTCATCCACGAGCACGCCGAGACCGGTGTGCACGCCCGTACGCTGGCCGACACGATCACCGGCCCGGACGGCGCCGTGGTGGCCACGCGCGGCGAGGACATCAACTCGATCATGGTCGACAAGCTGCACGCGGCCGGCGTCGAGTCGGTCCGGGTGCGCTCCGTGCTGACCTGCGAGTCGAAGCTGGGCGTCTGCGCGGCCTGCTACGGCCGTTCGCTGCCGACCGGCAAGACCGTGGACGTCGGCGAGGCCGTCGGCATCATCGCGGCCCAGTCCATCGGTGAGCCCGGCACGCAGCTGACGATGCGTACCTTCCACACCGGTGGTGTCGCGGGTGAGGACATCACCCAGGGTCTGCCGCGTGTCCAGGAGATCTTCGAGGCGCGCGTGCCCAAGGGCAAGGCGCCGATCGCGGACACTCCCGGTCGCGTCCGGATCGAGGACGGCGAGCGCGTTCGCAAGATCATCGTGGTGCCGGACGACGGCAGCGAAGAGATCGTCTACGACAAGATCTCGAAGCGGTCGAAGCTCCGTCGCCAGGACGGCGAGCACGTGATGGTCGGCGAGAAGCTCACCGAGGGCACCATCGACCCGCACGAGCTGCTCCGCATCCTCGGCCCGCGCGCGGTCCAGGTCCACCTGACCTCCGAGGTCCAAGAGGTCTACCGCTCGCAGGGTGTGCTGATCCACGACAAGCACATCGAGATCATCATTCGCCAGATGCTCAAGCGGGTCACCGTCATCGACTCGGGCTCCACCGAGTTCCTGCCGGGCCTGCTGGTCGACCGCGCGCTCTTCGAGTCGGAGAACCGCCGCCTGGTCGCCGAGGGCGGGGAGCCGGCCGCCGGCCGTCCCCAGCTCATGGGCATCACGAAGGCGTCGCTGGCCACGGACTCGTGGCTGTCGGCGGCCTCCTTCCAGGAGACGACCCGCGTCCTCACCGACGCGGCGATCAACTCGCGCAGCGACTCGCTCGTGGGCCTGAAGGAGAACGTGATCATCGGTAAGCTCATCCCGGCCGGTACCGGTATCTCCAAGTACCGCGCGGTCCGGGTCGAGCCGACCGAGGAGGCGAAGGCCAAGGTCTACTCGATGACCGGTTACCCGGAGACCGACTACGGTTTCGGGCCGGCCAGCGGGCAGGCCGTGCCGCTCGACGACTTCGACTTCGGGTCGTACCGCTGAGCTGCTGATCTAGTCAGTTGAACTACCGCCGAAGGCGGGGACGCACCACGCGTCCCCGCCTTCGGTGTTTTGCACGGTGATCGCGAGGGATGATGGGACCCATGAGCTTTCCTCAGCCGTTGACGGTCGGCCCCGGGCGGCATCCGCTCGACCCGGAGCCGGTGCGCTCCACCAAGGCGCCGACCGTGTTCGCGCTCGGGCTGATCGCGCTGTTCACCGGCCCGCTGGTCGGCGGCCTGGTGCCGGGCGTGATCGCGCTGATGCTGGCCCGGGAGGCGGAGCGTGAGGCGTATGCGTCCGGCGGCTACCTGACCGGGGCACTGTGGATCCGCCGCGGCACCGCGCTCGCCTGGATCGGCATCACGTTCGCGATCTGCGCGCTGGTCGCGGCGCTGGTCATCGCGATCTTCAACGTGGCCACCGCGCCGCTGCAGGACTTCGGGCCGGGCATCGACTGACACGAGCGCGGTCCGCTGTGCCATGCTCGGCGGGCGCCCTCGACGCACGGGTGGCCCCGCGGCGATCGCGGGGACAGTGGGAGGAGAACAGAGGCGTGACCGAACAGCCGCAGGGCGGGGGCTACGACTCCGTGTGGCAGCGGCCCGGGTCCGAGCCGCCCGTGGACGGACCGGGCGTGACACCGCCTGTGGACGGACCGGGCGGGACGCCTCCGGCGGCGCCGCAGCACGTGGCCGGGCCGGCGGACTATCCGCCCGCGCCGGGGCAGCCTGCCGGTGGTCAGCCGTACCCGGGGTATCCGTACGCGGCACCGCAGGGGCAGCAGGCGTACCCGGGGCATCCGGGGCACCCTGTGGCCTACCAGGGACATCCGGGGCAGCAGCCGGCGTACCCGGGGTATCCCGGGGCGTATCAGGGGCATCCCGGCCCGCCGGCGGCGTATCAGGTCCAGCCAGGAGGGTACCCGGGGTATCCGGGGCAGCCGGGCGCGTATCCGGGGCACCCGGCGCAGCCAGGGGCGTATCCGGGTTATCAGGGGCAGCAGGGGGCGTATGCGGGCTACCCGGGTGCGCCGATGCCGCAGCAGGGATATCCGGCGCCGCAGCAGGCCTACGGCTACGCGACCGCGGTCGCCGCGCCCGCGCCGGCCGGGCCGCCGCTCTCGCCGTACCCCCCGATGGGTGTGAATGGTTTTGGTGGTCCTCCGCCGCCGCGGGAGGGCTGGGGTCGCGCGGAGCGGGTGGAGCCGGTGCCGGAGACGCCGTTCGCGGTGGTGCACCTGGAGGTGCCGTCCGTGGTCTCCGGGCTGGCGATCGGGTCGCTGGTCACGGGCATCACGGCGCTGCTGGTGTCGTTCGCGGTGGCGTGTTTCGGGCTGCTGGGCGCGGAGAGCGGCTGGGGTGCGCTGGTCGCCGGTGCGTTCGCGTTGCTGGCCGTGATCGCGGGCGTGGGGGCGACCGTGCAGGGTCTCGGCGCGCTGCGTCAGGTGCGCCGGCCGGCCGAGGCGTCGTCCATCCGGTTCAGTGGGCGCGGGCTGGCGATCGCGGGTCTGTCCTGCGGTGGCGGTGGTGCCGCGGTGGCGCTGCTGTCCCTGCTGATCGTC
Organism: Catenuloplanes japonicus; assembly: GCF_000717135.1. Lineage (GTDB taxonomy): Bacteria > Actinomycetota > Actinomycetes > Mycobacteriales > Micromonosporaceae > Catenuloplanes > Catenuloplanes japonicus. The sequence goes on along the minus strand of NZ_JNXY01000022.1, from coordinate 55,847 downwards.
GTGGTCCTGAGCCTGTCGTAGGTACTTGCCCGGCAGGCCGCGGGCATGTAGGGAGTCAGTGAATGGCGTCCCTGGGGACCGGGTACACTTGTTTTGCAGAGTGGTTCGTCGCTGATGGTGCCAGCTTCAGGTTTTCCCTGAGGCAAGGTCCAAAGCCGGAGATTCGTTGGGAGTCAATGCAGTGGGGAGATAGTTCCTCCTTGCCATCCGGTTTTGACCGACGCCCTCACGGTGGGTACTCTTTCCCTTCGTGCCCGGGTTCGCTCGGGCAACTTGTGCGTGCGCCGTTTCAACGATGCGCACCACGACAATGGCAGACCAGCGCGAGTCTTCTCCGCGCGACCGTAGCGCCGGGCGACACGCCCGACCGCGGGGGTCGAGAGGCCTACTAACGCGGGCCCCCCGATCGGAGCAACAGGTAAGACCGGCGCAGCCGGGCAGGTAAGACAGACGGTCCGGTCGCCACAAGGGCGGCCGCCACGGAATTTAACGGGCCAGGCAAGCAGGCCCGGATAGGACAGGGAGCGGAGTACCCGGTGCCCACGATCCAGCAGCTGGTCCGCAAGGGCCGCCAGGCGAAGACGAGTAAGACCAAGACGCCGGCGCTGAAGGGGAGTCCCCAGCGTCGCGGAGTCTGCACGCGCGTCTACACCACCACCCCGAAGAAGCCCAACTCGGCGCTGCGCAAGGTCGCTCGTGTGAAGCTCAGCAGCCAGATCGAGGTGACCGCGTACATCCCCGGTGTGGGTCACAACCTGCAGGAGCACTCGATCGTGCTCGTGCGTGGCGGTCGTGTGAAGGACCTTCCGGGCGTTCGCTACAAGATCATCCGCGGTTCGCTCGACACCCAGGGTGTGCGTAACCGCAAGCAGGCGCGCAGCCGTTACGGCGCGAAGAAGGAGAAGAGCTGACATGCCGCGTAAGGGCCCCGCTCCCCGTCGGCCGCTGACGCCGGACCCGGTTTACAACTCGCCGCTCGTCACGCAGCTGGTGAACAAGATCCTGGCGGACGGCAAGCGCCAGCTCGCCGAGCGCATCGTGTACGGCGCTCTCGAGGGCTGCCGCGAGAAGACCGGCACTGACCCGGTCGTCACGCTGAAGCGCGCGATGGACAACGTCAAGCCGACCCTCGAGGTCCGCAGCCGCCGTGTCGGTGGCGCGACCTACCAGGTGCCGGTCGAGGTCCGCCCGACCCGCGCACTCACGCTGGGCCTGCGCTGGCTGACGACGTACTCCAAGGCGCGTCGTGAGAAGACCATGATCGAGCGGCTGCAGAACGAGCTGCTCGACGCGAGCAACGGCCTCGGCGCCGCGGTCAAGCGGCGTGAGGACACGCACAAGATGGCCGAGTCGAACAAGGCCTTCGCGCACTACCGCTGGTAATCAGCCGCCCGGCGCCGGTCTCGTACCGGTTGCCGGGCACACCGCTGGATCATCCGGCGCACTCTCATCCGGTGCCTGCCGGGTGATCTAGCAACCCGACGAGACGAAGTAGGGATTAAAGTGGCCGCCGCAGACGCGCTCGCCAACGTACGCAACATCGGCATCATGGCGCACATCGATGCTGGTAAGACCACGACTACTGAGCGAATCCTGTTCTACACCGGCATCACGTACAAGATCGGTGAGGTCCACGAGGGCGCCGCCGTCATGGACTGGATGGAGCAGGAGCAGGAGCGGGGCATCACCATTACCTCCGCCGCCACGAAGTGCGAGTGGAAGGGCCACACGATCCAGATCATCGACACGCCCGGCCACGTCGACTTCACGGTCGAGGTCGAGCGGTCGCTGCGGGTCCTGGACGGCGCGGTGGCGGTCTACGACGGCGTCGCCGGCGTGGAGCCCCAGACCGAGAACGTCTGGCGGCAGGCCGACAAGTACAACGTTCCGCGTATGTGCTTCGTCAACAAGCTCGACCGCACCGGCGCCGACTTCTACCGCTGCGTGCAGATGATGAAGGACCGGCTCAACGCCACCACCCTGGTGCTGCAGATTCCGATCGGCAACGAGTCCGACTTCATCGGCGTCGTGGACCTGATCACCATGAAGGCTCTCACCTGGCGCGGTGAGACCCAGAAGGGTGAGGACTACGCGATCGAGGAGATCCCGGCCGAGCTGCAGGACGACGCCGAGCTCTGGCGCTCGACGCTCCTGGAGACGCTCGCCGAGAACGACGACGAGATCATGCTGAAGTATCTGGAGGGCGAGGAGCTCTCGATCGAGGAGATCAAGGCCGGCATCCGCCGTGCCACGATCGCCGGCAAGGCGAACCCGGTGCTCACCGGTTCGGCGTTCAAGAACAAGGGCGTGCAGCCCATGCTCGACGCCGTGGTGGAGTACCTGCCGTCGCCGCTGGACATCCCGGCCATCGAGGGCACCAAGACGGACGGCGAGACCCCGCTGCTGCGGAAGCCGTCCAACTCGGAGCCGTTCTCCGGTCTGGCCTTCAAGATCCAGACCGACAAGCACCTCGGCAAGCTCACGTACGTCCGGGTCTACTCCGGCACGCTCGACTCCGGTTCCCAGGTGGTCAACTCCACCAAGGACCGCAAGGAGCGGATCGGCAAGATCTACCAGATGCACGCGAACAAGCGTGAGGAGCGCCCCACAGCGCAGGCCGGCGACATCATCGCCGTCCAGGGTCTGAAGCAGACCACCACCGGTGACACCCTGTGCGACCCGGCGAACCCGGTCATCCTCGAGTCGATGACGTTCCCGGAGCCGGTCATCTCGGTGGCGATCGAGCCGAAGACCAAGTCCGACCAGGAGAAGCTGGGCACCGCGATCCAGCGTCTGGCCGAGGAGGACCCGACCTTCCGCGTCCGCAACGACGAGGAGACCGGTCAGACGGTCATCTCCGGCATGGGCGAGCTCCACCTGGACATCCTGGTGGACCGCATGCGCCGCGAGTTCAACGTCGAGGCCAACGTCGGCAAGCCGCAGGTGGCGTACCGCGAGACCGTTCGCCGCAAGGTGGAGAAGGTCGAGTTCACGCACAAGAAGCAGACCGGTGGTTCGGGTCAGTACGCCCGCGTCATCGTGAGCATCGAGCCGCTGCCGCTGACGAACGACGGCCCGACGTACGAGTTCGTCAACGCGGTCTCCGGCGGTCGCATCCCGAAGGAGTTCATCCCTTCGGTCGACGCCGGTGCACAGGACGCCATGCAGTACGGCATCCTCGCGGGCTACCCGCTGGTCGGCGTGAAGCTGACGCTGCTCGACGGTCAGTACCACGAGGTCGACTCGTCCGAGATGGCGTTCAAGATCGCCGGCTCGATGGCGCTGAAGGAGGCGGCTCGCAAGGCCGACCCGGCGCTGCTCGAGCCGATGATGGCCGTGGAGGTCACCACTCCTGAGGAGAACATGGGTGACGTCATCGGCGACCTCAACTCCCGCCGCGGCATGATCCAGGCCATGGAGGAGCGGAGCGGCGCTCGCGTCGTCCGCGCCCAGGTGCCGCTGTCGGAGATGTTCGGCTACGTCGGCGACCTGCGGTCGAAGACCCAGGGCCGGGCGAGCTACAGCATGCAGTTCGACTCCTACGCTGAGGTTCCGAACAGCGTGGCGAAGGAGATCATCGCCAAGGCGACCGGGGAGTAGTTCTTCCCCAGGCCCGCCCCGGCGGGCTGCGTGAGACCTGGCCTGACGGCCGAAGCGGCCTCAAAGACCGCAGTGTCACGGGTCGGATGTGAATCCGGCCCGTGGCGCACAGTCGACAATGTCCGCGGAGCCCCAGCCGGCATCGCGGATGACGAAACACAGTCCACAGGAGGACACCAGTGGCGAAGGCGAAGTTCGAGCGGACTAAGCCGCACGTCAACATCGGCACCATTGGTCACATCGACCACGGTAAGACGACGCTGACCGCGGCCATCACGAAGGTCCTGCACGACCAGTACCCGGACCTGAACCCCTACACGCCGTTCGACGAGATCGACAAGGCGCCGGAGGAGAAGGCTCGTGGTATCACGATCTCCATCGCGCACGTCGAGTACCAGACCGACAAGCGGCACTACGCGCACGTCGACTGCCCCGGCCACGCGGACTACATCAAGAACATGATCACCGGTGCCGCGCAGATGGACGGCGCGATCCTGGTGGTCGCGGCGACCGACGGCCCGATGCCGCAGACCAAGGAGCACGTGCTCCTGGCCCGCCAGGTCGGCGTTCCGTACATCGTCGTGGCGCTCAACAAGAGCGACATGGTCGACGACGAGGAGCTCCTGGAGCTCGTCGAGCTCGAGGTCCGCGAGCTGCTCAGCACCTACGAGTTCCCGGGCGACGACCTGCCGGTCGTGCGCGTCTCGGCGCTCAAGGCGCTTGAGGGCGACCCGGAGTGGACCGGCAAGCTGCTCGAGCTGATGGACGCGGTCGACACCGCGATCCCGCAGCCCGAGCGCGAGACCGAGAAGCCGTTCCTCATGCCGATCGAGGACGTCTTCACGATCACCGGTCGTGGCACCGTGGTGACCGGTCGCGCCGAGCGCGGCATCCTCAAGCCGAACGAGGAGGTGGAGATCGTCGGCATCCGCGAGAAGTCGACCAAGACGATCTGCACCGGTATCGAGATGTTCCGCAAGGTGCTGGACGAGGCGCGCGCCGGCGAGAACGTCGGTCTGCTCCTCCGCGGCATCAAGCGCGAGGACGTCGAGCGCGGCATGGTCATCGTGAAGCCGGGCACCTCTACTCCGCACACGGAGTTCGAGGGCCAGGTTTACATCCTCTCCAAGGAGGAGGGTGGCCGGCACACGCCGTTCTTCCAGAACTACCGCCCGCAGTTCTACTTCCGTACCACGGACGTGACCGGCGTCGTGACTCTCCCCGAGGGCACCGAGATGGTCATGCCGGGCGACAGCACCTCCATGGCCGTCAAGCTGATCCAGCCCATCGCCATGGACCAGGGTCTGAAGTTCGCGATCCGTGAGGGTGGCCGCACCGTCGGCGCCGGCACGGTCACGAAGATCATCAAGTAAGTAAACAGGTACCCCGATTAGCATTGCCGTTGGGTAATACGGCATACTAGTCAGGTTGCGTCCGCGCGGGGCGGCTGGATGTGCTGTGTCTTTGTGACGCCGCGTCCAGTCGCCCTCGCCCGGCGTTCGGGGAAAGTTTGATCTTTACCTGAGCGCCCCGATCCCGGCGGACGAGTCCTTCTGACGAAGGGCTGCCCCTGATTGTGGGGGTGCAGGGCAATCGCTCCGAATTCTGGGGCGGAGCGTGAAGTTACAACGCGACACGCCCGACCGCGGGGGTCGGACAGCACAGGGCCGAGGGTCCTGTGCCCCGGGTCAAATCCGGCCGAGTGAACAACTTGGCCGAGTCTGATCCGGGGGCATGCCGAGGAGTTCTACTCGGCAGGTAGCGGCATCGAGAGAAGGAAACAGAAGCCACCATGGCGGGACAGAAGATCCGCATCCGGCTCAAGGCCTACGACCACGAGGTGGTCGATTCCTCGGCGCGGAAGATCGTCGAGACGGTGACGCGCACCGGGGCGCAGGTCGCGGGACCGGTGCCGCTGCCCACGGAGATCAACCGTTTCTGCGTGATCCGTTCGCCGCACAAGTACAAGGACTCGCGCGAGCACTTCGAGATGCGTACGCACAAGCGTCTGATCGACATCATCGACCCGACCCCGAAGACGGTCGACTCGCTTATGCGCCTCGACCTGCCGGCCGGCGTCGACATCGAGATCAAGCTGTAGGGACTGCGAACTCATGGACAGGCAAGTGAAGGGCATCCTGGGCGCCAAGCTCGGCATGACCCAGGTCTGGGACAACAACAAGGTTGTCCCGGTGACCGTGGTGCAGGCCGGCCCGTGCGTCGTGACCCAGGTCCGCACCGCTGACACGGACGGCTACTCCGCGGTCCAGCTGGCGTTCGGTGCGATCGACCCCCGCAAGGCCAACAAGCCGCGGGCAGGTCACTTCGCCAAGGCCGACGTCGCTCCGCGCCGTCACATCGTCGAGCTGCGGACCTCCGACGCGGGCGAGTACTCGCTCGGTCAGGAAGTCACCGTGGACTCGTTCCCGGTGGGCTCTCCGGTCGACGTGACCGGCCGGACCAAGGGCAAGGGCTTCGCCGGTGTCATGAAGCGGCACGGCTTCCACGGCCTCCGCGCGAGCCACGGTGTCGAGCGTAAGCACCGCTCCCCGGGCTCGATCGGCGCCTGCGCGACCCCTGGTCGCGTGTTCAAGGGCGTCCGCATGGCGGGCCGGATGGGCAGCGCGCGCTACACCGTGCAGAACCTGACCGTTCAGGCGGTCGACGTGGAGAACAACCTGCTGCTCGTCCGTGGTGCCATTCCTGGCCCCAAGGGTGCGCTGATCCTGGTGCGTTCCGCCGCGAAGGCCCCGGTGAAGAAGGGTGCCGTCAAGTGAGCTCCATTGACGTGCTGAACGCCGAGGGCGCGAAGGCCGGCTCTGTCGACCTGCCCGCGGAGATCTTCGACGTGCAGGCCAACATCCCGCTGATGCACCAGGTCGTGGTGGCTCAGCTGGCGGCCGCCCGCCAGGGCACGCACAAGGTGAAGACCCGCGGTGAGGTCTCCGGCGGCGGCAGGAAGCCGTACAAGCAGAAGGGCACCGGCCGCGCCCGTCAGGGCTCGACCCGTGCGCCGCAGTTCGCCGGCGGTGGCGTCGTGCACGGCCCCGTGCCGCGCGACTACTCGCAGCGGACCCCCAAGAAGATGAAGGCCGCCGCCCTGCGTGGCGCCCTCTCCGACCGGGCCCGCGACGGTGCGCTGCACGTGGTCGAGGCGTTCGTCACCGGCGAGACGCCGTCGACGAAGGCCGCCCTGGCCACGCTGGCCAAGGTGACCGGGGAGACCAAGGTCCTGGTCGTGCTGACCAGCGAGGACGAGCTCAACTGGCTCTCGCTGCGCAACGAGCCGACCGTGCACCTGATCGAGGTCGGGCAGCTCAACACGTACGACGTGCTGAACTCCCTCGCGGTGGTCTTCACCAAGGACGCTCTCGACCAGTTCGTGGGCGGCCGCTCCAAGAGCGAGGAGGGTGACAAGTGACCACGATCTCGGATCCGCGCGACATCATCGTCGCGCCGGTGGTCTCTGAGAAGAGCTACAGCGTTCTCGACCAGAACTGGTACACGTTCCTGGTCCACCCGGACGCGAACAAGACCGCCATCAAGATCGCTATCCAGCAGATCTTCAACGTGCGCGTTCTGACCGTGAACACGTCTAACCGCGAGGGCAAGCGGAAGCGGACCAAGACCGGTTTCGGTCAGCGCAAGGCTACCAAGCGCGCGCTGGTGAAGCTGGCTGACGGGGACCGCATCGAGGCCTTCGGCGGCCCGGTCAGCTGAGGGGTGTAGGACATGCCTATTCGTAAGTACAAGCCGACGACGCCGGGCCGCCGTGGCGGCTCCGTCTCGGACTTCGCCGAGATCACGCGCTCCACCCCGGAGAAGTCGCTGCTCGTGCCGCTGCCCAAGAAGGGCGGCCGCAACGCGCACGGCCGGATCACCACCCGTCACCAGGGTGGTGGCCACAAGCGCCAGTACCGCTTGATCGACTTCAAGCGGGCGGACAAGGACGGCATCCCGGCCAAGGTCGCTCACATCGAGTACGACCCGAACCGCACCGCCCGTATCGCGCTGCTGCACTACGTCGACGGCGAGAAGCGCTACATCCTCGCGCCGAAGGACCTGAAGCAGGGCGACAAGGTCGAGGCCGGTGTCGGCGCCGACATCAAGCCGGGCAACAACCTGCCGCTGCGCAACATCCCGGTCGGCACCCAGGTGCACGCCGTGGAGCTGCGTCCGGGCGGCGGTGCCAAGCTGGCCCGTTCGGCCGGCGTCGGCATTCAGCTGCTGGGCCGCGAGGAGCAGTACGCGACCCTGCGTATGCCGTCCGGTGAGATCCGGCGCGTCGACGTGCGCTGCCGCGCCACCGTCGGCGAGATCGGCAACGCCGATCAGTCGAACATCAACTGGGGCAAGGCCGGCCGTATGCGGTGGAAGGGCAAGCGCCCGACCGTCCGCGGTGTCGCCATGAACCCGGTCGACCACCCGCACGGTGGTGGTGAGGGCAAGACCTCCGGTGGTCGCCACCCGGTCAACCCGGCTGGTAAGCCCGAGGGCCGTACCCGTCGCAAGGGCCAGGCGAGCGACAAGCTGATCGTCCGCCGCCGCTACGCAACCCGCAAGCGCGGCTGATAGAGACAGCTGGACTGGAGAAGACATGCCTCGCAGCCTGAAGAAGGGCCCGTTCATCGACGACCACCTCCTCAAGAAGGTGGAAGTCCAGAACGACAAGGGCTCGAAGAACGTCATCAAGACCTGGTCGCGTCGCTCGACGATCATCCCCGAGATGCTCGGGCACACGATCGCCGTGCACGACGGGCGCAAGCACGTCCCGGTGTTTATCTCCGAGGCGATGGTCGGCCACAAGCTCGGTGAGTTCGCTCTGACCCGCACGTTCAAGGGTCACGAGAAGGACGACCGCAAGAGCCGCCGGCGCTGAGCAGAAGTCACGGATTAGAGGATCAAGGGGTTACAGCGATGCCAGGAAAAGGCGACGCTCCGGTGCTGCCGGGCGCGCGGGCGGTGGCGCGGCACGTCCGCGTCTCGCCGATGAAGGCGCGTCGGGTGGTCGACCTCGTTCGTGGTCTGCCCGCGAAGGAGGCACTCACCGTGCTGCAGTTCGCACCGCAGTCGGCGAGCGAGCCGGTCTACAAGGTGCTGGCCAGCGCGATCGCGAACGCTGAGAACAACGAGCGGCTGGATCCTGACGCGCTGCTGGTCGCCGAGGCGTTTGTGGACGAGGGCCCGACGCTCAAGCGGTTCCGGCCGCGCGCTCAGGGTCGGGCTTACCGCATCCGCAAGCGCACCTGCCACATCACGATCGCCGTCGAGGCAGTGGCGCCGAAGGCGCGGCCCGCCAAGAAGGCCGCTGCCAAGAAGGCCGCTCCCGCGGCCGAGCAGCCCAAGAACGAGACGGAGGCGGCCGAGTAATGGGTCAGAAGGTTCACCCGCACGGGTTCCGACTCGGCATCTCGACCGACTGGAAGTCCCGCTGGTTCGCGGACAAGCTCTACAAGGACTACATCGGCGAGGATGTCAAGATCCGCCGCATGATGTCCAAGGGCCTCGAGCGTGCCGGCATCTCCAAGGTGGACATCGAGCGCACCCGTGACCGGGTTCGCGTCGACATCCACACCGCCCGTCCGGGCATCGTCATCGGCCGTAAGGGCGCGGAGGCGGACCGGATCCGGGGCGAGCTGGAGAAGCTCACCGGCAAGCAGGTGCAGCTGAACATCCTCGAGGTCAAGAACCCCGAGTCGGACGCGCAGCTGGTTGCCCAGGGCGTTGCCGAGCAGCTGTCCAGCCGCGTCAGCTTCCGCCGGGCCATGCGCAAGGCGATGCAGTCCGCGATGAAGAACCCGGTCTGCAAGGGCATTCGGGTTCAGGTCTCGGGTCGCCTCGGCGGCGCCGAGATGAGCCGCACGGAGTTCTACCGTGAGGGTCGCGTTCCGCTGCACACGCTGCGGGCCAACATCGAGTACGGCTTCTTCGAGGCCCGTACCACCTTCGGCCGTATCGGCGTGAAGGTCTGGATCTACAAGGGTGACGCCGTGCCGGGCCGCGAGGCCCCGCAGGACACGGCTCCGTCCCGTCCGCGCCGTGAGCGTGGCGACCGGCCCGAGCGGCCGCGTCGTGGCCGGTCCGGCTCGTCCGGCACCACCGCGGGCGGCACCGAGGCCGGTCGTGCGGCCGCCGCCGCGCAGGCCTCTGAGGCCTCGTCGGCTCCGGCCGCGGAGAGCTCCGCGCCGGCCGCCGCAGAGAAGCAGCAGGAGGGCTGACAGATGCTGATCCCGCGCAAGCCCCCGAAGGGCTTCCGCAAGCCGCACCACCCGGACCGTCACGGTTCGAGCAAGGGCGGCAACCGGGTGGTGTTCGGTGAGTTCGGTATCCAGGCTCTGGAGCCGGCCTACGTCACCAACCGTCAGATCGAGTCGGCCCGTATCGCGATGACCCGCCACATCAAGCGTGGCGGCAAGGTCTGGATCACGATTTTCCCGGACCAGGCGCTCACGAAGAAGCCGGCCGAGACCCGCATGGGTTCCGGCAAGGGTTCGCCGGAGTGGTGGGTCGCGAACATCAAGCCGGGCCGCGTCCTGTTCGAGATGTCCTTCCCGAACGAGGCGATCGCGCGCGAGGCGATGCGCCGCGCGATTCACAAGCTGCCGATGAAGTGCCGCATCGTGAAGCGCGAAGTGGGTGAGGCGTGATGGCAGCCGGTACCAAGGCTACCGAGTTCCGTGAGCTCTCCGAGGAGGAGCTGATCGCGAAGCTCAAGGAGGCCAAGGCGGAGCTGTTCAACCTCCGGGTGCAGGGCGCCACGGGTCAGCTGGACAACAACCGGCGGCTGCCTGTCGTCCGCCGGGAGATTGCCCGGATCTACACGATTCTGCGTGAGCGGGAGCTCGGTCTCTCGTCCGCGCCGTCTGAGGTGACTGCCTGATGAGTGAGAACACCGCCGAGACCGCCGAGGTCCGCGGCCGCCGCAAGGTCCGTGAGGGCCTGGTGGTCAGCGACAAGATGGACAAGACCGTCGTTGTCGAGGTCGAGGACCGCGTCAAGCACGCGCTGTACGGCAAGGTCATCCGCCGTACGCGCAAGCTGAAGGTCCACGACGAGCAGAACGCCGCCGGCGTCGGCGACCGTGTCTCCCTGATGGAGACCCGGCCGCTGTCCGCCACCAAGCGGTGGCGGATCGTCGAGATCCTCGAGAAGGCGAAGTAGCCCGACACGACCGGGGCTTCGGCCCCGGCACGTGTCGGTGCGGGAAATCAGCCCGCGCCTAGCGCGGACCAGGTTCCGCCAAGCTCCGCCCCAGCATCGGGCGGAGAACTGGCAGACATAGGAGATAGACGTGATCCAGCAGGAGTCGCGACTGCGTGTCGCCGACAACACGGGTGCCAGGGAGATCCTGTGCATCCGGGTGCTCGGCGGCTCGGGTCGGCGCTACGCGAGCATCGGCGACGTCATCGTGGCCACCGTCAAGGACGCGATCCCGGGCGCCGGTGTCAAGAAGGGCGACGTCGTCAAGGCGGTCGTCGTCCGCACCGCGAAGGAGCGGCGCCGGCCCGACGGGTCGTACATCCGCTTCGACGAGAACGCCGCCGTGATCATCAAGGACGGCGGTGACCCCCGTGGTACCCGTATCTTCGGCCCGGTGGGCCGTGAGCTGCGGGACAAGCGGTTCATGAAGATCATTTCGCTCGCCCCGGAGGTGTTGTGACCGTGAAGGTCAAGAAGGGCGACACGGTCGAGGTCATCGCCGGGAAGGACAAGGGCGTTCGGGGCAAGGTCATTGCCGCCTACCCGCGCCTGGACAAGGTCCTGGTCGAGGGCGTGAACCGAGTCAAGAAGCACGAGCGCATCCAGACCACTCAGCGTGGCGCGAAGACCGGTGGCATCGTTACGCAGGAGGCCCCGATTCACGTGTCCAACGTGATGGTGGTCGACTCCGACGGCAACCGGACCCGTGTGGGCTACCGGATCGACGAGAACGGTTCCAAGATCCGTATCTCGCGTCGTAACGGCAAGGAACTGTGATGACGGCAGCTACCGAAACCAAGATCCAGCCGCGTCTCAAGGCGCGGTACCGGAACGAGATCATCGCGCAGCTGCGTGAGCAGCACCAGTACGCGAACGCCATGCAGGTCCCCGGTCTGGTGAAGATCGTGGTCAACATGGGTGTCGGCGAGGCTGCCCGCGACGCGAAGCTCATCGACGGTGCCGTCCGCGACCTGGCCACGATCACCGGCCAGAAGCCGCTGATCCGCCGCTCCCGCAAGTCCATCGCGCAGTTCAAGCTGCGTGAGGGCATGCCGATCGGCGCGAAGGTCACCCTGCGGGGCGACCGGATGTGGGAGTTCCTGGACCGGCTGCTGTCGATCGCGCTCCCGCGTATCCGCGACTTCCGCGGACTCGACGGGCGCAAGCTCGACGGCAACGGCAACTACACGTTCGGTCTGACCGAGCAGTCGGTGTTCCACGAGATCGACCAGGACCGGATCGACCGTACCCGGGGCATGGACATCACCGTGGTGACCTCGGCGAAGACCGACGATGAGGGCCGGGCGCTGCTGAAGCTCCTTGGCTTCCCGTTCAAGGAGCAGTGAGCGATACATGGCCAAGAAGGCGCTGATCCTGAAGGCGGCCGCGAAGCCCAAGTTCGCGGTGCGCGCGTACACCCGTTGCCAGCGGTGCGGCCGGCCGAAGGCCGTCTACCGCAAGTTCGGTCTGTGCCGCGTCTGCATCCGGGAGATGGCCCACCGCGGCGAGCTGCCCGGTGTGTCGAAGGCTTCCTGGTAACCATCCGCCACGCTGCGAATTCACAGAAGACAGTGGCACCTCTTCGCCGTAGGCCCCGGCACATCGCCTGGGAACCCCGGCGAGAAAGGCTGACAAACCAATGACCATGACTGACCCGATCGCAGACATGCTGACGCGTCTGCGTAACGCCAACCAGGCGTATCACGACCGGGTGGCGATGCCCTACTCGAAGATCAAGGCGAACATCGCCGAGGTCCTCCAGGCCGAGGGTTACATCGCCAGCTGGTCCGTTGAGAACCCGGAAGAGGACGTCGTCGGCAAGAAGCTGGTGGTCGAGCTGAAGTACGGCTCGAGCCGCGAGCGCAGCCTCGCCGGTATCCGCCGGGTCTCCAAGCCCGGTCTGCGGGTGTACGCCAAGTCCCCGGAGCTGCCGCGCGTGCTCGGCGGCCTCGGCGTGGCGATCATCTCGACGTCCCAGGGGCTGCTCACCGACCGGCAGGCCCGCAAGCGAGGGGTGGGCGGGGAAGTCCTCGCCTACGTCTGGTGAGGAAGAGCTCTAATGTCGCGAATCGGACGTAAGTCGATCTCCGTGCCGGCCAACGTCGATGTCAAGATCGACGGCGCTGTGGTGACCGTGAAGGGCCCGAAGGGTGAGCTGTCGCACACCCTGGCCGAGCCGATCACCGCCCAGCGCGCTGACGACGGCACCATCGAGGTCAGCCGGCCCAATGACGAGCGCAAGGCGAAGGAGCTGCACGGCCTCAGCCGGACGCTCGTCGCCAACATGATCGTCGGCGTGACCGAGGGATACCGGAAGTCGCTGGAGATCAACGGCACCGGTTACCGGGTCACCGCGAAGGGCAACGACCTTGAGTTCGCTCTTGGTTTCTCGCACCCGGTGGTAGTGCAGCCCCCCGCGGGCATCAGCTTCACCGTCGAGCGCCCGACCCTGTTCCACGTGGCCGGCATCGACAAGCAGCTGGTGGGCGAGGTCTCCGCGAACATCCGCAAGATCCGTCCGCCGGAGCCCTACAAGGGCAAGGGTGTGAAGTACCAGGGCGAGGTCATCCGCCGTAAGGCTGGAAAGGCAGGCAAGAAGTGAGCGCCAAGCTGCTCAAGCGCCGCAACGGCGGCGGAGTCGCCGCGAAGCGGGCCGTGGGCCGTGCGCGTCGTCACTTCCGGCTGCGCACCGTCGTGCGTGGCACGGAGGAGCGTCCTCGCCTGGTCGTCACCCGCTCGCTGCGGCACATCACGGCCCAGGTCGTGGACGACAACAAGGGGCACACCCTCGCGTCGGCCTCGACGCTGGACGCCACCATCCGTGGCGGCGAGGGCGACAAGAGCGCCCTGGCCGGCAAGGTCGGCACGCTCCTCGCCGAGCGGGCCAAGGCCGCGGGTGTCAGCAAGGTCGTCTTCGACCGCGGCGGCAACAAGTACGCCGGGCGCATCGCCGCTCTGGCGTCGGCCGCCCGCGAAGCCGGACTCGAGTTCTAGGAAGGAAGACCAATGCCAGGTCAACAGCGCCGAGGCGGCGGGTCCGGTGGCTCTGAAGGTGGCGGCGGCCGTCGCGAGGGCCGCGGCCGGGACGGCGGCCGGGGCAACGCTCCGGCCGAGAAGACCCCGCACCTCGAGCGGGTCGTCGCGATCAACCGTGTTGCGAAGGTCGTCAAGGGCGGTCGTCGCTTCAGCTTCACCGCGCTCGTGATCGTGGGCGACGGCGACGGAACCGTCGGTGTCGGCTACGGCAAGGCCAAGGAGGTGCCCGCGGCGATTGCCAAGGGTGTCGAGGAGGCCAAGAAGCACTTCTTCAAGGTGCCGCGTATCGCCGCGTCCATCCCGCACCCGGTGCAGGGTGAGGACGCCGCCGGTGTCGTGCTCCTGAAGCCGGCCTCCGCCGGTACCGGTGTTATCGCCGGTGGCCCGGTGCGTGCCGTGCTGGAGTGCGCGGGCATCCACGACGTGCTCTCGAAGTCGCTGGGCTCGTCGAACCCGATCAACATCGTGCACGCGACCGTGGCGGCTCTGAAGATGCTCGAGTCGCCCGAGGCTGTCGCCGCGCGTCGTGGGCTGCCGGTGGAGGACGTTGCTCCGGCCGCCATGCTCGCCACGCGGGCCGGGGCGGGGGCCTGATATGGCACGCCTCAAGGTGACGCAGCTCCGGTCCACGATCGGTTGCAAGCACAACCAGCGCGAGTCGCTGCGGTCGCTTGGACTGAAGCGGATCAACGATGTGGTGGTCAAGGAGGATCGGCCGGAGATTCGCGGCATGATCTTCGCCGTGAACCACCTCGTGAAGGTCGAGGAGGTGGAGTAAATGGCCATCAGGATTCATGACCTCCAGCCGGCGCCCGGCTCCAAGAAGGCCAAGACCCGCGTTGGTCGCGGTGAGGGCTCGAAGGGCAAGACCGCCGGTCGGGGTACCAAGGGTTCCAAGGCCCGGAAGAACATCTCGGCTGCGTTCGAGGGTGGGCAGATGCCCATCCACATGCGCCTGCCGAAGCTGAAGGGCTTCAAGAACAAGAACAAGGTCGTCTTCCAGGTCGTGAACCTGGACCGCCTCGCCGAGCTGTTCCCGAACGGCGGCGAGGTCGGCCCGGACGAGCTGGCAGCGGCGGGCGCGGTTCGCCGCGGCCACCCGGTCAAGGTGCTCGGCACTGGCGACCTGAACGGCGTCGCGCTCCAGGTCAAGGCGGATGCGTTCAGCGCGTCTGCCAAGGAGCGGATCGCGGCCGCCGGCGGGTCGGCGACCGAGCTGTAGTTCGGACATGCGTACGAGGGTGCTGAATTCGCCTGCCGTTGGTGGGCGGATCAGCACCCTCGTCGTAGTGTCTGGTGGGGCATCGCTCCGTTAAAAGGGGTGGTGCGGTGTCGATTCGACTACGCCGTGCCGTTAATATCGGGGCCGGTGTATGTGCCCGGCCACGCTGACCGGATACGTCGCCGACTGTTAGAGTCCGTTTCCAGCCCATGGATACGCGGGTGTCGCAACCGGGACCCGCTCCGACCGCCACCGTGGCGGCTACCTCGCGCAGGAGGAAGAAGTTGCTCTCCGCCTTTCTCAGTGCGTTCCGCACGCCTGACCTGCGCAAAAAGCTGCTGTTTACAGTCGCCATCATCGCGGTCTACCGGCTCGGAGCCACACTCCCCAGCCCTGGCGTCTCGTTCAGCAACGTGCAGAAGTGCATCGACATCATGGAGAGCGGGGCTACCAGCGGCGTCTTCTCGCTGCTGAACCTGTTCTCGGGTGGCGCGCTCCTATCGCTCTCGGTCTTCGCGCTGGGCATCATGCCCTACATCACCGCGTCGATCATCCTTCAGCTCCTGACGGTGGTGATCCCGCGCCTGGAGCAGCTCCGCAAGGAGGGGCAGTCCGGGCAGGCGAAGATCACCCAGTACACGCGCTATCTGACGCTCGGCCTGGCAGTCCTGCAGTCCTCGGCCTTCGTGGCCCTGGCGCGGTCCGGCCAGCTGTTCAGCAACCAGTGCGACCAGTTCCCCATCGTGCCGGAGAACACCGGCCTGCCGATGTGGATCACGCTGGTGGCCCTGGTCATCACGATGACCGCCGGCACCGGTGTGGTGATGTGGCTCGGTGAGCTGATCACCGACCGTGGCGTCGGCAACGGCATGTCCGTTCTGATCTTCACCTCGATCGCGGCGCGCCTTCCCAGCGAGGGCTGGGCGATCAAGGAGTCCCGCGGCTGGGCCTGGTTCATCGCGGTCCTGGCGCTGGTCCTGCTGGTCATCACGCTGGTCGTCTTCATCGAGCAGGCACAACGCCGCATCCCGGTGCAGTACGCGAAGCGCATGATCGGCCGCAAGATGTACGGCGGAACGTCGACGTACATCCCGCTCAAGGTCAACCAGGCCGGTGTCATCCCGGTGATCTTCGCGTCCTCGCTGCTGTACCTGCCCCAGCTGATCCTGCAGTTCTTCGATCAGAACGATCCGGGTCCGGTCCAGTCCTGGGTGCAGAACAACATCGTCGACCCCGCGTCGTGGATCCACATCGTGATCTACTTCCTGCTGATCATCTTCTTCACGTACTTCTACGTCTCCATCACGTTCAACCCCACCGAGGTTGCGGAGAACATGAAGAAGTACGGCGGGTTTGTTCCGGGCATCCGCCCGGGGAAGCCGACGGCGGACTATCTTGACTTCATCCTTAGTCGGATCACGCTGCCCGGTTCGCTGTACCTTGGTGTGATCTCCATCCTGCCCAACTTCTTCTTCATCTGGCTCGACAACAACCAGTTCCAGAACTTCCCGT
Organism: Catenuloplanes japonicus; assembly: GCF_000717135.1. Classification (GTDB taxonomy): domain Bacteria; phylum Actinomycetota; class Actinomycetes; order Mycobacteriales; family Micromonosporaceae; genus Catenuloplanes; species Catenuloplanes japonicus. The sequence continues at coordinate 39,277 of NZ_JNXY01000022.1, read as the reverse complement.
TCGGTGGCACCGCGGTGCTCATCATGGTTGGTGTGGGCTTGGAGACGGTGAAGCAGATCGAGAGCCAGCTCATGCAGCGGAACTACGAAGGGTTCCTGCGCTAGTGGGCGGGCGAAACGAGCGAGCGAGCCAGGGGGGCGCATAGGTGAGACTCGTACTGGTTGGTCCCCCCGGGGCGGGCAAAGGGACCCAGGCCGAGTTCATCGCCGCCCACCTGGCGGTGCCGAAGATCTCGACCGGTGACATCTTCCGGGCGAACGTGGCTCAGGGCACGCCGCTCGGCGTAGAGGCCAAGCGCTACATGGACGCCGGCCAGCTCGTCCCGGACGAGGTCACGATCAACATGGTCCGGGAGCGGCTGGCCGAGCCCGACTCGGCCGACGGCTTCCTGCTGGACGGGTTCCCGCGCACCACGCCCCAGGCGAACGCGCTGGACAAGCTGCTGGCGGACCTGGGCACCGGCCTGGACATCGTGCTGGAGCTCGTCGTCGACGACGACGAGGTCATCCGGCGACTGTCCGGCCGGCGCACCTGCCGTGGTTGCGGGAAGATCTGGCACGTCGAGTTCGACGCACCGTCGCGGGAGGACATCTGCGACCGGTGCGGCGGCGAGCTGTTCCAGCGCGACGACGACAAGGCCGAGACGATCGCGGAGCGGCTGCGGGTCTACGCCCGTGACACCGCACCGCTGGTCGACTACTTCGGGGCGCAGGGCAAGCTGGTGGGCATCGACGCCACCGGCCCGGTCGAGGACGTCACGGTCCGCGCGATCGACGCGCTGCGGTCCTACGGCGGCTGACCTAGCCCGGCCCAGGGCGTCGCTGAGCGGCGCCGTCACGTGCACGAGAGCAAGAGGGTACGCATGCGCCGCCAGCAGCTGAGGATTCAGCTGAAGACCACGGACCAGATAGTCAAGATGCGGGCCGCAGGGCTCGTCGTGGCCGAAGCGCTGGAGCGGATGCGTCAGGCGGTCGCGCCCGGTGTCTCCACCGGAGACCTGGACGCGATCGCCGAGTCCGTGATCAGGGATGCCGGGGCCGTGCCGTCCTTCAAGGGCTACCACGGTTACCCGGCCTCGATCTGCTCCTCGGTCAACGAGCAGATCGTGCACGCGATCCCGTCGGAGAAGCAGGTCCTCCAGGAGGGGGACCTGATCTCCATCGACTGCGGCGCGGTGCTGGACGGCTGGCACGGCGACTCCGCGATCACGGTCGGCGTCGGCGAGGTGCGGCCGGAGCTGCTGAAGATGGCCCAGGTCGCGGAGGACGCGATGTGGGCCGGTCTGGCCGCCGCGGCCCGTGGTGCCGCGTCCGGGCGGGGCAAGCTGTCCGACATCTCGTACGCGGTGGAGCGCGCGGTGCGCGCCGGTGGCCGCTACGGGATCGTCGAGGGGTACGGCGGGCACGGCATCGGCACCGAGATGCACCAGGACCCGCACGTGCTGAACTACGGGCGGCCGGGGCGGGGCATCTCGCTCACCAACGGCCTGTGCCTGGCGATCGAGCCGATGATCACGCTCGGCTCGCCGAAGTCGGTGGAGCTCTCCGACGGCTGGACCGTGATCACCCGGGACCGGTCGGTGGCCGCGCACGTCGAGCACTCGATGGCGCTGCTGGAGGACGGCATCTGGGTGCTGACCGCGGTGGACGGCGGCCGGGAGCGCCTGGGCGACCTGGTGACCGCGCGACAGCCCGCTGCGGCCGTCTGAATTGCCGTTCCCCGAGGTCTGGCGCCTCTCGGCCTGGCGAGCTTTTGCCGACAGGGTCGGATGCCGCGGCGCAGGCCGCTAAGTCACGAAATTTCGGGCACGGAGTGCCCGTTGATCGAGGCGGGCAAGACCGCGAAGCCTAAAAACCGGTAAATGCCGAAATTTCGGGCGCGCAGCGCCCCGGGTCATGCGAAGGGCGCGCAGCCTGCCGCAGGTCGTTCTGAGGCGCGGAGGCTTAAGAGCGGCTGTGCCGGCAGCTGGCACCCGTTGCGTGGCCTGCCGCCGCTGGTCGTTCTGGGTCCGGGAGGTGGGCGGGTGCACAGCCAGCCGCCGGTCGTTCTGAGGTCCGGGCGGGCAGGCGGGCCCGAGGACTGGCGGCACCCTCGGTGGCCACGGCCCCACCCGGCGGCGCGCGACGCGGCCGGACCGGCGCGGAGGCTGCCGCCGGCGCTTCTTCGCGCACGCGGGCCGGGTTCTCCGCGATGGCGGGGGCAGTGCCCAGGGCGTACCCACGGATGATCTTGATTTGGCTTGTCGGGCGGTGCCATGCTGGAACGCATGGGGCGCGAGGAGATGCGTGCGGCGGACGCTGATCGCGAGATGGTCGCGGAGCGGCTGCGGACCGCGCTCAACGAGGGCCGGATAGATCTGGCGGAGTTCGACGAGCGGTTGCAGCGGGCGTACGGCGCGAAGACCTACGGCGAGCTGGACGGGCTGCTGACCGATCTGCCCGGTGTGACGCCGCCGTCGGCGCAGCAGCTGGCGGTCCCGGCCGACAGTGCGGTGGAGTGGGCGCCGCGGCCGGACGGGCGCTATCCCACCGCGACCCGCCGCTGGCTGGCGGAGAACTGGACGCCGTGGGCCGCGACGTTCGGCATCACGTCGACGGTGTGGGCGGTCTCCGCGGTTGCGCAGGCCGACCTGACGTACTTCTGGCCGGCGTGGGTCGGCGGGCCGTGGGGCGCGGTGCTGGTGGTCGGCACGATCGCGGGCCTGGTGAACGGCGAGCCGCAGCGCTGGGCCGCGAAGCAGGCGCGTAAGGAGGCTCGCCGCCGCGAGAAGGCGCGCGAGATTCGTGATGACGATGAGTGATTCGTACCGTTAAATCCGGTTATAGGGGTGCCGCGACACACCCGACCGCGGGATACGTGACCTCGGTTTGGTGTCGATGTTACGTGCGGCGTACACTCGTTGATTGGCGCGCAGCGTCCACTCCGTCGTGTCCATCAGCGCTTCGATGGTCGAGGGAGCCGCGGCTGGCGTAGGACCCCACGGTCCTGCGAAACGGCGTTGTGTGCAAGTCCCATAACCGAACGTCAGGTAGCGGAGGATATGCCGAAGAAAGACGGAGCCATCGAGATCGAAGGCCGAGTGATCGAGCCACTGCCGAACGCAATGTTCCGGGTGGAGCTCGCCAACGGTCACAAGGTGCTGGCTCACATCAGCGGCAAGATGCGGCAGCACTACATCCGCATTCTGCCCGAGGACCGGGTCGTGGTGGAACTCTCTCCATACGATCTCACTCGTGGGCGCATCGTCTATCGGTACAAGTAGGGCCCACCGCTGACTGATCGACGGTTCGGGAAATCCCTGTGTCCGTCACCCGTGCCTCGCCGGGCGGCTGTTCTTGCCGCGTGGGGAACACGGATGAACCAGTAAAGGCGCACCGTGAAGGTCAAGCCGAGCGTCAAGAAGATCTGCAACAAGTGCCGCGTCATTCGCCGGCACGGCCGGGTCATGATCATTTGTGAAGACCCGCGCCACAAGCAGCGTCAGGGCTGATCTCTGGCGGTAGGGGCTCGACGCGTCCCCGCAGCACAACTTGATTGAGTCCGTTCCCGCCGCGATCCGTCGCGGCACACCCCCGGTCGGAGGCCGGGGCCCCGCCGGGCAGGCGCTGACGCGCCAGTGCGGGGGAGGGAACGGCGCAGACCTCCGCGAATAGAACACGAGGAGTACGCCCGCACATGGCACGTCTAGTCGGCGTCGACCTCCCCCGCGAAAAGCGGATGGAGATCGCGCTCACCTACATCTTCGGGGTCGGACGGACTCGCGCCGTCGAGGCGCTCGCCGCCACCGGCATCGACCCGAACAAGCGCGCCAAGGACCTCACCGATGAGGAAGTCGTGCAGCTGCGCGACTACATCGAGGGGAACTTCAAGGTAGAGGGCGACCTGCGCCGCGAGGTCGCCGCGGATATTCGCCGCAAGGTCGAGATCGGCTGCTACGAGGGCATCCGGCACCGCCGGGGTCTGCCGGTCCGCGGACAGCGGACCAGGACGAACGCGCGTACCCGCAAGGGTCCGAAGCGCACCGTCGCCGGCAAGAAGAAGCCCGGCAAGAAGTAGTAAGTCCCGATCTCACCCATATAGGAGCGCAGAGAACTTATGCCACCCAAGGCACGCGCTGGGGCCGCAGTCAAGAAGGTCCGGCGCAAGGAACGCAAGAACGTCGCCCACGGGCAGGCGCACATCAAGAGCACCTTCAACAACACCATCGTGTCCATCACGGACCCGACCGGTGCTGTCATCTCCTGGGCCTCGGCCGGCCAGGTGGGCTTCAAGGGCTCTCGCAAGTCGACTCCGTTCGCCGCGCAGATGGCCGCCGAGGCCGCCGCGCGTCGCGCGATGGAGCACGGCATGCGCAAGGTCGACGTGTTCGTGAAGGGCCCTGGCTCCGGCCGGGAGACCGCCATCCGTTCGCTGCAGGCCGTCGGCCTCGAGGTCGGACAGATCTCCGACGTCACGCCGCAGCCGCACAACGGATGCCGTCCGCCCAAGCGTCGCCGGGTCTGAGAGGTAGAGGAAGAAGATGGCTCGTTACACGGGTGCCGACTGCCGCCGCTGCCGGCGGGAGAAGATGAAGCTGTTCCTCAAGGGCAGCAAGTGCGACGGACCGAAGTGCCCCTTCGAGTCCCGTCCGTTCCCGCCCGGCCAGCACGGCCGTGGTCGGACCAAGGAGTCGGAGTACCTGCTCCAGCACCGCGAGAAGCAGAAGGCCCGCCGCGTCTACGGCGTGCTGGAGAAGCAGTTCCGCGGCTACTACGACGAGGCCGTCTCCAAGAAGGGCAAGACCGGTGAGGTCCTGCTCCAGATCCTGGAGACCCGTCTCGACAACGCCGTCTACCGGGCCGGCTGGGCCTCGTCGCGAGACATGGCGCGGCAGCTGGTCAAGCACGGTCACTTCCTGGTGAACGGCAAGAAGGTCGACATCCCGTCGTACCGGATCAAGGAGCACGACATCATCGAGGTCCGCGAGAAGTCTCGCGAGATGACCCCGTTCGTTGTCGCGTCGGCCCAGGCCGGCTCCCGCACGATCCCGGCGTGGCTGGAGTCGATCCCGAGCCAGTTCAAGGTTCTGGTCCACTCGCTCCCGAGCCGGCAGGTCATTGACACGCAGGTCCAGGAGCAGCTGATCGTCGAGCTTTACTCGAAGTAAGGCTGTTGTCCGGCGGCACCTCTCGCGGGGTGCCGCCGGTCGTCAAGTTTGGGCAGCAAATAGCGGCTGCCCCGAACGAAAGAAGAAGTTCTGTGCTTATCACCCAGCGGCCGGCCCTCTCCGAAGAGCCGATCAGCGAGACCCGCTCGAAGTTCATCATCGAGCCGCTCGAGCCCGGCTTCGGCTACACGCTCGGCAACTCGCTCCGGCGTACCCTGCTCTCCTCGATCCCGGGTGCGGCCGTCACCAGCATCAAGGTCGACGGCGTGCTGCACGAGTTCACCACGATCCCGGGCGTCAAGGAGGACGTGGTCGAGCTCGTCATGAACGTCAAGGAGCTGTGCGTCAGCTCCGAGCACGACGAGCCCGTCAGCATGTACCTGCGCAAGCAGGGTCCGGGCGACGTCACCGCGGGCGACATCCAGCCCCCGGCTGGCGTCTCGGTGCACAACCCCGACCTGAAGCTGGCCACGCTGAACGGCAAGGGCCGGCTCGACATGGAGCTGACCGTCGAGCGGGGCCGTGGTTACGTCACCGCCGCGCAGAACAAGCAGGCCGGTGCGGAGATCGGGCGGATCCCCGTCGACTCGATCTACACGCCGGTGATGAAGGTGACCTACCGCGTCGAGGCCACCCGTGTCGAGCAGCGCACGGACTTCGACCGGCTGATCATCGACGTCGAGACCAAGGCGTCCATCTCTCCGCGTACGGCGCTCGCGTCCGCCGGCTCGACCCTGGTCGAGCTGTTCGGTCTCTGCCGTGAGCTGGACGAGACCGCCGAGGGCATCGACATCGGGCCGTCCCCGCAGGACGCGCAGCTGGCGGCCGACCTGGCGCTCCCGATCGAGGAGCTGGACCTCACGGTCCGGTCGTACAACTGCCTCAAGCGCGAGGGCATCAACACCGTCGGCGAACTCATCGGTCGCACGGAAGCCGATCTTCTGGATATAAGGAATTTCGGTCAGAAGAGCATCGACGAGGTCAAGATGAAGCTGGCCGGCATGGGCCTGGGCCTGAAGGACTCCGCGCCCTCCTTCGACCCGACCAATGTCGTGGACTCGTTCGGCGAGGTCGACTACGACAGCGACGACTACCGCGAGACCGAGCAGCTGTAACTTTCCCCGCCGGCTCTGACGATCGCCGGCTTGAATCTGAAGCGAATCCGGGAGCACCGAAATGCCTTCGCCTACCAAGGGAGCCCGCCTCGGCGGCGGCCCCGCGCACGAGAAGCACATCCTGGCCAACCTGGCCACGGAGCTCTTCCGGCACGGGAAGATCAAGACCACCGAAGCCAAGGCCCGGCGGCTGCGTCCGCTGGCCGAGCAGCTCATCACCAAGGCCAAGCGCGGAGATCTTCACTCCCGCCGCCGGGTGCTGACCGTCGTCACCGACAAGGACGTGGTCTTCGAGCTGTTCGACAAGATCGCGCCGCGGTTCGAGAACCGCCCCGGTGGCTACACCCGGATCGTGAAGACCGGGCTGCGCCGTGGCGACGCCGCTCCGATGGCGATCATCGAGCTTGTCGAGGCGCTTGAGGTCGCGGCCGTCACCGGCCCGTCCAAGGCCGCCAAGAAGGCCGCGAAGCAGCAGGACAAGGTCGAGGCCCTGACCCGCGAGGACGACGCCCCGGTGGCGTCCGCCGACGCGGACCAGGACTCCGAGGCGCCGGTTTCGGCGTCCGGCGACAAGGACGCCGACGGTCCGGGCACGCAGGCCGAGGGCGACGACAAGTAAGTCTGTTTTTCCGCAGGGCCCGGTCTCCGTCATGGGGACCGGGCCCTGCTTCTAGATCAGGAGTTCTTGATGCCGCGGGTACGCCTGGACGTCGCCTACGACGGGACCGACTTCTCCGGCTGGGCGGTGCAACCGTCCCGGCGGACCGTCGCCGGCGCGGTGCTGGAGGCGCTGGGGCGGCTGTTCGGCGAGGTCACCGACTTCCGCATGGTCGTCGCCGGCCGGACCGACGCGGGCGTCCACGCGACCGGGCAGGTGTGCCACATCGAGTTGCCCGCCGAGTCCTGGCACGACCTGCAGCCCTCGCTGCTGCGGCGGCTCGCCGCGCTGCTCCCGGGCGACGTGCGCGTGCACGCGGCCACCGAGGTGCCGGACACGTTCGACGCGCGGTTCTCGGCCACGTTCCGCCGCTACCACTACCGGGTCACGGACGCGGTGCACGGCGCGGAGCCGCTGCGCCGGCACGACACGCTGGCCTGGCCGCGCACGCTCGACCCCGGGCTGCTCAACGCGGCCGCGGCCGGGCTGCTCGGGGAGCACGACTTCGCCGCGTTCTGCCGCCGCAAGGAGCACGCCACCACGGTACGGGCGATCAACCGCCTGGAGTGGGGCCGTGACCTCGACGGCGTGCTGGTCGCGACCGTGCAGGCGGACGCGTTCTGCCAGGCCATGGTGCGCAGCCTGGTCGGCGCGATGCTGCACGTCGGCGACGGCCGCCGCCCGCCGGAGTGGCCGGCCTCGCTGCTGCGGCTCACGGCGCGGTCGAGCGAGGTCACGGTCGCGCCCGCGCACGGGCTGACGCTGGTCGCGGTCGGCTACCCGGACGCCTCCGAGTTCGCGGCGCGCGCGGACGCGACGCGGAAGATCCGGACCCTCAGTTCGTGATCGGCTGCGTCGCCCGCTTCTCCAGCACGCCGTTGCGCAGGTGCAGCTCGACCATGTCGTAGAGGATCCGGCGCGCCTGCGGGTCACCATCGATGATCTTCTCGCCGTCCGCGCGCGCGATCACGCAGTACGCCAGGTAGTGGCCGCGGATGTTCCACCCGACCTGGGCGGACGACAGCTCCACCGCCTCCGTGCCGGCACCTGCGTTCATGCCGGAGAAGCGGCCCTTCTGGCCGTCGACCATCGCCTTGATCTGCTCATGCGCCCACTTCGCGCCGGTCTCGTCCTCAAGGTTGAACACGCCGGCCGTGACCAGGTAGCCGTCGTCCGGCGAGCGCATCGTGCCGCGCACCACCTGATTGCAGCCCAGATCGATGAGCAGCTGCGGAATCTCGCCGGCCGCGGCCTTGCCGCAGTCGTCCAGCTGCTCGGTCTTCAGCACGCGGTAGGGCTGCTCCTGCGCGGTGATCGCGATCGAATCGCCGGGGAACACCTCGTTCGTACTCAGCGGCTCACCGTCCACGCTCCGCGACGTGATGTCCCGGGGCTGCGCCGTGGCCTGCGGATTCGCGTTCGACGCCTGCGCGCCGCGGCCGTTGTTCCGCTCATCCGCCAGGATGAAGAACGAGCTCAGCCCGCACACGCCCACCAGGACCAGCACGGCCAGCGCGCCGACCAGCACCTGCCAGGGCTTCCGCGGCTCCGCCGCCGGCGCGGCCTTCTCCTCGGCCCCGCCCGTCGGCCGCTGCGGTGCCGCCGGGGCCGGGCTTTCAGGCTTTTCAGGCTGCGTGGGTACGACCGAGGGCGCCTTGATCCTGGCCACGGTGCTCGGCGGGCGGCCGGCCAGCGCGGTGCCGGGCGTCTGCGGTTCGTCGAGGTCGCCCGGGTGCTGCCGGGGCGCGCGATCCGGGCCGGGGCCGATGGCGAGCGCGCCGGAGCGGTGGCTGCCGGAGGCATCCGGGTGACCGGTGGCGGCCTCGGGACGACGGCCGGGCCGGTAGACGCCGGAGGGGTCCGGGCCGTGAGTGTCCGGGCCCTGGGCAGCGCCGAGGCGGATGCTGCCGGAGGCCTCGGGGACCTGGGCGTTGCCGGTCCGGATGCCGCCGGTCGTCTCGGGACGCTGCTGGCCGGGGCGGAACGCCGGGTTCGGGCCGTCGGCCGGGCGAACTGCGCCGGTCGGTGGGTGGACTGCCGGCGGGTGGGCTGCGCCGGTCGGCGGGGGCGGCGGGGAGCCTGGGCCGCGGACGGCGGCGGACGCGCGGCCGGGCGGCTGAGCGCGTCCGGCCTGACCGGGTCGTCCTGGTAGCTCGGGCCGCGCGGGGACGGATGCTCCGCCGCGCGCGGGGGGAACCGGTGCGCCGCCGGAGACGGGGGCGTTCCCGGAGGCCGAGACGGGCCCGGACGTTTGGGCGTGCCCGGCTGCTTGGCTGTGTGTGGCTGCTTGGCCGTGCCCGGCTGTGTGGGCTTGTCCGGAGACCGCGGGGCTGCCGCCGGCCGGTCCGGCACCGGGGGACATGCGGCCGGCCGCGCCCTGCGGCGGCCTTGCGGAGCCCTGTGCCGGGCGATCGGCGGGCTGTCCGGGGTGCTGTGGGCCCTGAGTGTTCTTGGACCCCTGAGAGCTTTGAGGACGGTCGGCCGACGGTGGCGGGGTACGCGCGCCCGACGGGCCGGCGACGTCGTGCGGTACCTGCGAGGGGATCGCGGCCCGTCCGGGACGACCGTTCTGACCCGCGCGGTGATCGTTCTCGGATCCGGGCGGCGTGGTGGCGCGCCCGTCACGCGGCCGCAGGTGTCCCGCCGCGTTCCGGTCGCCGAGCGAGTCGGGTCCGCTGCCACGCCGCTCGACGGGCGGACTGTTCCACGGTCCGGCGCCACGGTCGGCCTGGTCGCCGCCCTGCGCCCGCTCCTCCGCGGCCGAGAACCGCCCACGCGGATCATGTCCCTGCGGCCCGCCGCTCCGGCCCGGCGGCGCCGACCAGGCGGCCGGCATCCCGGCGGCTCCAGCGGTGCGGGCGGTCCGATGGCCGGTATCGGCCTCACTCCGCCCCGGCGGCCCGCCGACGGCACGACGCACCGACGGATCGTCGGCCGCACGGCGCCCCGCGGGCTCGTCGGACGTGCGCCGACCAGCAGATTCGGCAGCCGCGCGTCGTCCTGCGGTGTCGTCGCCCGCGCGTCGCCCGGTGGCATCCTCTGCTGCCCGCCGTCCGGCCGGAGCCTCAGGCAGGGCCCGGCGGCCGGACATCGTCTCTGGGCCGCCGGCAGCCGAATCCTGCGCTCCACGCTGTCCGGGCGCGGCGCCGGAGAGCGGGTGGGGTCCCTGAGGGCCATGCTGTCCCGGTGCGGCGCCGGAGGGCGAGTTCGATTCCTGCGCTCCACGCTGTCCCGGTGCGGCGCCGGAGAGCGGGTATGGGCCGGATCCTTGAGATCCACGCTGCCCGGGTGCGGTGCCGGGGAGCGGGTGCGGGTCGGATACGCCCGATCCGGGCGCGGCTCGGCGGCCCGCCGCAGGCTGCGACGGCGCGTGCGGTCCACCGCTTGTGCGGCCCCCGAATACCGCGTCGGGCAATGCGTGCGAGCCGCTGGCTCCCGGCTCGGGCGCCGCGCGTCGGCCGGACGCGGTCTCGGGCAGCGTGTGAGAACCGCTCGCGCCGGGCGGCGGCGAGACACGGCGGCCGGAGGAGGCCTCGGCCTCGGTGCGGGACCCGCTCGCTCCGAGCGGCTGAGCTGCTCGTCGGCCGGACGCGGCTTCGGGCAGAGCATGGGACCCGCTGGCCCCGGGCTCGGGTGCCGCCCGTCGGCCGGGCCCGGCCCCGGGCAGCGCGTGCGAGCCGCTGGCGCCCGGCTCAGGTGCGGCACGTCGCCCGGACGGTCCGTCCGGCAGCGTGTGCGAGCCGGACGTGTCCGGCTCCGGTGCGGCGCGCCGGCCCGACGCGGCCGAGGGCAACGCGTGCGGACCGCTCGCGCCGGGCTCCCGGGCGGCGCGCCGCCCGGTCGGCTCGTTCTCCGACGCAGCCCGACGGCCGCCCGGCATCCGGTTGCCACCGGAATCGCCTGGCGACAGCCGCCAGGATCCGCTTGCGGCGTCGTCGGGTGTCGCGCGTCTGCCGGTCCGGTCTTCGTCCGGAGCCGCCCGTCGCCCACCGGGTGTCCGGTTCGCACCGGAATCGCCAGGCGAGAGCTGCCAGGATCCGCTTGCGGCGTCGGCCTCACCGTCGTCGGGTGTCGTGCGTCTGCCGGTCCGGTCTTCGTCCGGAGCCGCCCGCCGCCCGCTCGGCTTCCGGCTGCCACCGGAATCGCCTGCCGAAAGCTGCCACGAGCTGCTTGGGGATCCGGCCTCGCTGTCATTGGGCGCCGCACGTCTGCCGGTCCGGCTCTCGTCCGGAGCCGCCCGCCGACCGCCCTGGGTCGGGGCGCTGCCGGAGGACTCCGGCGACCCCTGCCACCCGCCGCCGGTAGCAGCGCTGTCGGCGGCGCGTCGGCCCGCGGCCGGGGGAGGATCCTGTGGTGCTGCTCGCCGGCCCCTCGGCGGCTCCGGATCGTGGTCGGGCGCGGTGCGGCGTCCGCCGGGAGGCGAGGACCACGCGGTGTCCGGGGCGGCTCTGCGGCCGGCGGGCCCGTCATCCGGCGCGGCGCGGCGTGCAGTGCCAGGCGGCTCGTCCGCGCTGCGACGCCCCGGCGTGGCCGAATCGTCCAGGCGCGCCCGCCGGCCTGCGGGAGCCGCCTCCTCGGAGGCCGCCCGGCGCGCGGCGATGGGCGACTCACCCGAGGTCCCGCGCGGGACAGCGAGCCGGTCCGCGGGGATCGCCCTGTCCGGCAGCGCGCGCCCGTCCGCGGAGGAGGTGCCGGGGAAAGCGGGGGAGCCCTCTTCCCCGGGGAACCCGCGACGCCCGGCCGGGGCCGTCCTGTCCGGGAACCCACGTTGCCCGGCGGGGACGGCATCGCCGGGAACTGCCGTGTGCGGCTGGTCCGGTAGTGCGCGGCGGCCTGCCGCGGCAGCGTCGCCTGAGGCCGTGGTGAGGGGAAGCCCGCGTCGCCCGCCGGGAACCGCAGTCAGTGGCTGGTCCGGCAGCGCGCGGCGGCCCGCGGCGACGGCGCCGTCCGAGATGCCGCGCCGAACGGCGGGGGCCGTTTCGTCGGGTCGGGCGAGGCCGGCAGCGGCGTCTCCCGGTGCGGCGCGTCGCCCGGACGGCCCGTTTCCGGCTGCCTGCCGGATGAAGGCCGCGGCGTCGTCCCGGGTCGTCTGATGGTCGCCGAGCGCCGGAACCGGCGTGACGGTGTGTCCCGGAACCTCTGGCGCGGCCGGCCGCCCCGCACCACCCTGGCCGGCCGATCCGGCGCCGACGGCCGGCGCGGAAGCCGATTCCGGCGCAGCCCGGCGCCCTGTGCCCTGGCCTGCCGGCCCGGAACCGTAACCCGGCCCTGAATCGGACCTCGGCCCGGACCCGGGCTCCGGTGCGGCCCGGCGCCCTGCCGGAGGCTCGGCCCTGAGCGGACCCTGTTCCCCGGCCGGAGTGCCCGCCGGACTCTGCGGTGACAGCCCTGGAAGCCCCGCTCCTGACGGCGCCGAGAGGCCGGCGATCAGCCCGGGAGCCGCATCGCCACCGGCGAGTCCACCGCCGGACGGCTCGGCGCGCCGGCGGCCGCCGGGTGCCTCGGGCGCGCGCCGCCGACCGCCGGCGGGGGCGGCCTCCGGATCGTCGTACGAAGGCCAGTAGTCCGAGGCCGCACCACGGCGGCCGGGAGGCGCGCCACGGTCGGTGTCCCAGAGTTTGACGTCGGGGCCGGGGGCGTTGAGGGCGGACCACTCGGCGCGGCGCGAGCGGGGTTCGTGTTCCGCGGGTGGGCGGCCGTCCTCCGCCTCGCCGTGCTGCCCGTACGCCATGTCGCACAGGGTAATGGACATTCCGGCCCACGCGCCTCTATCCACATAGCGCGCCAGTCGACAGATTGGACAATTTGCTCTATCCGGGCGGTGGAGGGTGGGTTCAGATGGTCTTGGGCGGGAGGGAAGAATGCGGGGCGTGACCGCCGAGCATTACTTCAGCGCTGAGCCCGCCGCCCCCGCGGAGCGGCACGAGGTGTCGTTCACCGTCCAGGGGCGGGACTACGCCCTCGTCGCAGCGCGTGGCGTGTTCTCGGCGGCCCGGCTGGACCCCGGAACCGCCGTTCTGCTCAAAAAGGCATTCCTCCCCGAACCGGACACATCCGGATCGTTCCTCGATCTCGGGTGCGGCTTCGGCCCGATCACGGCCGTGCTGGCGGCCGAGGTGCCGTCCGCGACCGTCTACGCGGTGGACGTCAACGCGCGCGCCCGCGAGCTCACGGCCGAGAACGCGAAGCGACTCGGCGCGTCGGACCGGGTCCGGGTGGGCACCCCTGACGACGTACCCCCTGATGTGGTTTTTGATCAGATCTGGAGCAACCCGCCGATCCGCGTCGGCAAGGCGGAGCTGCACGAGATGCTCACGCGCTGGCTGCCGCGGCTCGCGCCGCACGGAGTGGCCTGGCTGGTCATCGCGCGGCACCTGGGCGGCGACTCGCTGCACCAGTGGCTGGTGGACCTCGGCTGGGAGGTCGAGCGGCACGCGAGCCAGAAGGGCTACCGCGTGCTGCGGGTCAGCCGCCCGTAACAGAAAAACCGCTGGTCGACGCCGTACTGAATCGGAGATTATCCGCCCGTGGGATATGTGGACGTGGCCGGAGCGGGACACACGCTGGCCGATGGGCGGGTGCTGTTCGAGGACGTCTCGTTCCGCGTCGGCGAAGGTGCCAAGATCGCGCTCGTGGGGCCGAACGGGGCCGGCAAGACGACGCTGCTGCGCATGATCGCCGGGGACCTGGCGGTGCAGGAGGGCGCGATCGCGCGGGTCGGCGGCCTCGGCGTGATGCGCCAGTTCATCGGCATGATCGCGGACGAGACGACGCTCGGCGGGCTGGCGCTGTCGCTCTCCCCGCCGGCGCTGCGCGAGGCCGGCGCACGTCTGGCCACGGCGGAGACCGCCATGCACCGCGCGGAGAGCGACGGCGCGTTACAGGCCACGATCGAGAAGACCCAGATGGGGTACGCCTCCGCGCTGGCAGCCTGGGGCGAGGCCGGCGGATACGACGCCGAGGTCACGTTCGACACCGCCAGCGTCGCCGCGCTCAAGCTCCCGTGGGACGGCGTCCGTGACCGCCCGGTCGCCACGCTCTCCGGCGGCCAGCAGAAGCGGTTCGCGCTGGAGTTGCTGCTGCGTGGCACGGACGAGGTGCTGCTGCTGGACGAGCCGGACAACTTCCTCGACGTGCCCGGCAAACGCTGGCTGGAGGCGCGGCTGCGCGAGTCCGGCAAGTCGGTGCTCTACGTCTCGCACGACCGGGAACTGCTGGCCCAGACCGCGGACCGGGTGGTCGCGGTCGAGGGCGGCGGCGCGTGGACGCATCCGGGCGGGTTCGCCAGCTGGCACGCCGCGCGCGGCGCCCGGCACGAGCGGATGGAGGAGGCCCGGCGGCGCTGGGACGAGGAGCACGTCAAGCTGCGCGAACTCGTGCTGACGCTGAAGAACAAGGCCGCGTTCAACGACGGGCTGGCGTCGCGCTATCAGGCGGCGCAGACCCGGTTGCGCAAGTTCGAGGAGGCGGGCGCGCCGCCGCTGCCGCCGAAGGACCAGGACATCGCGATGCGGCTCGGCGGCGGGCGCACCGGCAAGCGCGCGATCGTCTGCGAGCAGCTGGAGATGGACGGGCTGACGTACCCGTTCGACCTGGAGATCTGGTACGGCGACCGGGTGGCCGTGCTCGGCGCGAACGGCACCGGGAAGTCGCACTTCCTGCGCCTGCTCGCGCGCGGCGGCACCGACCCGGAGCCGGACAGCATGCCGATCTCCGGCACGGCGCTGGAACCGGTCCCGCACGGCGGTGTGGCCCGGCTCGGCGCCCGCGTGCGGCCCGGCCACTTCTCGCAGACGCACGACCGTCCTGAGCTGCGCGAACGTACCCTGGTCGAGATCCTCTGGCGTGGTGACGAGCACCGTTCCGGCATGGACCGGCACGGCGCGATGCGGGTGCTCAACCGGTACGAGCTGGCCGCGCAGGGCGATCAGCGGTTCGGCACGCTCTCCGGCGGCCAGCAGGCGCGCTTCCTGGTGCTGCTGCTGGAGCTGTCCGGCGCCACGTTGCTGCTGCTCGACGAGCCGACGGACAACCTGGACCTGGCGTCCGCGGAGGCGCTGGAGGAGGGCCTGAAGGCGTTCGACGGCACGGTCCTGGCGGTCACGCACGACCGCTGGTTCACGCGCTCGTTCGACCGGTTCGTGCTGTTCCAGGGGGACGGCGAGGTCGTCGAGACGCCGGAGCCGGTCTGGGACGTGGCCTGACCGCGCCCGCGCGATTCTGGCCGCGCCCGGCCGGCGTGCGCAAGGTTCTGAGCGCTGCGTCACGGGACTTTACGTCTCCGTAATCGTCGGCGTATGGTCGGCCACGGAACACAACAAACCCCACGGGAGTCCGGTGCACCGGGCTGAGAGGGGGGCTGCAGCCCCCGACCGTCGAACCTGATCCGGGTCATGCCGGCGCAGGGAGGAGTGGACGATGTGGACTCGACCCTAGGACGACTGCATCTCATCACCGACACACGTCCCGGACGGGATCCGATCGGATGCGTGCGTGCCGCGCTGACCGCCCATGCGAGCGCGGGCGAGCGCGTCCGTGCCACGGCGGGGCCGCTCGTCGTGCAGGTGCGCGTGGAGGACGACGCGACCGATCGCGACGCCTACGACCTCGCGGTCCGCGTCCGTGAGCTGTGCGCGGCGGCCGGTGCGACCTGCCTGGTCAACGACCGGTTGCACGTGGCGGTCGCGGCGGGTGCGGCCGGCGGGCACGTGGGCGCGCTGGACCTTCCGGTCACGGCGGCGCGGCGCGTGCTCGGGCCGGACGCGATCCTCGGCGCGACCGCGCGGGTGGCTGCCTCCGGGCTGGCCGCGGCGGTGGACGGAGCGTCCTATCTGGGCGTCGGCCCCTGCTATCTGACCAGCACGAAGACCGGGCTGCCCACGCCGCTCGGACCGGGCGGGCTCGCGCTGGTCGCGGCCGCGGTGCCGATTCCGGTGATTGCGATCGCGGGTGTGACGCGGGAGCGGGTGGCCGAGCTGGTCGCGGCGGGCGCACACGGGGTGGCGGTGGTCGGCGCGGTCAGCGGCGCGGCGGACCCGGGCCGGGCGGTGTCGGAGCTTCTCCAGGAGCTGGCCGCCGCCGCACCGAATGCAGCTCCCGCACCGAATGTGGCTGCCGCACCGAACGTCGGCGTTCGGCAGAAGGACGGCGCACCGCAGGACACCGGTGTTCCGCAGCGCGTCGGCGTCGTGCGGAACGACGGCCGAGGGGGCGTGGCATGAGCATCGGACGGCGGGCGGGGCGGGTGGATCTCGGGATCGTCGGCGGCGGGCCGATCGGGCTGGCCGTCGCGTGGCGGTGTGCGCAACGTGGCCTGGACGTGGCGGTCTACGACGACGCGACGCCGGAGGACGGGCAGCGGCCGCCGGCCCGGAAGGCGATCGGCGAACGGACCGGCGCGTGGGAGGTCGCGGCCGGCATGCTGGCGCCGGTCGGGGAGTCCTGCTTCGGTGAGCCGGAGCTGACCGCGCTGCTGACCGACTCCGCCGCGCGCTGGCCCGGGTTCGCCGCGGAGCTGGAGGCGGCCGCGAGCGCGGAGGTCGGATACCGGGCCGAGGGCACGCTGGTCGTGGCGCTCACCGCGGATGACCTGGCGGCGGCGGTGCGGATCACGGCGTACCAGCGCGATCTGGGTCTGGGGATCGACCGCCTGACGCCGTCGGCGCTGCGCGAACTGGAGCCGGTGCTGAGCCCGAGGGTGCGTGGCGGCGCGCTGGCGCCCGGCGATCACCAGGTCGACCCGAGGCGGCTGACGTCCGCGCTGCGGATCGCGGCCGGGCGTGCGGGCGTGCGGTTCGTGCGCCGGCGCGTTGCGGACGTGTGCGAGGTGTATGCGGACCGGGTGGTGGTCGCGGCCGGCTGCGGTGCGGCACGGCTGACCGGGCTGCCGGTGCGTCCGGTCCGGGGTGAGGTGCTGCGGCTGCGCGCACCCGGCGGTGACCCGGGCTTCCGGCACGTGATCAGGGGGTACGCGGACGGCCGCGAGATCTACCTGGTGCCGAGGCGGGACGGCGAGGTGGTGCTGGGTGCGACGTCGCACGAGCGGGCGGACGGCGCCGTGACCGCGGGCGGCGTGCTGGAGCTGCTGCGCGCGGCCGCGGACCTGATCCCGGAGATCGAGGAGTACGCGCTGGTGGAGGCGCAGTCCGGCGCACGACCGGGCACACCGGACAACCGGCCGATCCTGGGCGGGTGGCGGACGGGTTCGCGCGAGGTGGTGGTGGCGACCGGCCACTACCGGCACGGGATCCTGCTGACCCCGGTCACGGCTGACCTGATCGCGGGGCTGCTGGTGGACGGCGTGGCGTTGCCGGACGCGTTCGAGGCGGCCAGATTCACGGAACGGAGGGTGGCATGCGCGTGACGGTGAACGGCGACGACCGAGATCTCGCGGGACGAACGACGGTCGCGGACGCGGTGGTGGAGCTGACCGGGCTGCGTCGGGGCGTGGCGGTCGCGGTGAACGGTGAGGTGGTGCCGCGCGGGCAGTGGGCGGAGACGCCGCTGGCCGACGGGGACCGCATCGAGGTGCTCAGCGCGGCGCAGGGCGGGTGATGATCATGGATGACCTGGTGGTGGGCGGCGAGCGGTTCGGTTCGCGGCTGATCCTGGGCACCGGCGGCGCGGCAAACCTGGACGTGCTGGAACGCGCGGTCAAGGCGTCGGGCACGGAGATGGTGACGGTCGCGCTACGCCGGATAAATGCGCAGAAATCAGCAGATGGGCTACTGGACGTGGTGGCGCGGACCGGCGTGCGGCTGCTGCCGAACACGGCCGGCTGCCGTACCGCGACCGAGGCGGTGAAGCTGGCGCACCTGGCCCGCGAGGCGTTCGGCACGCCGTGGATCAAGCTTGAGGTGATCGGCGACGAGCGGACGCTGCTGCCGGACGGCGTGGAGCTGGTCCCGGCCGCGGAACGCCTGGTCGCGGACGGGTTCACGGTGCTGCCGTACACGAACGACGACCCGATCCTGGCCCGCCGGCTCGCGGACGCCGGGTGCGCCGCGGTCATGCCGGCCGGCTCGCCGATCGGCTCCGGGCTCGGCATCGGCAACCCGCACCACCTGCGGCTGCTGCGCCAGGCCGTGGACGTGCCGGTGATCCTCGACGCCGGGCTGGGAACCGCCTCGGACGCGGCGCTCGCGATGGAGCTCGGCTGCGACGCGGTGCTGCTGGCCAGCGCCGTGACCAGGGCGGAGGACCCGGAGCGGATGGCCACCGCGATGCGCCTGGCGGTTGAGGCCGGATACCTGGCCGCGCGCGCGGGCCGCATCCCGCGACGCTTCCACGCGCTCGCCTCCACACCGGACGAGGGGCGGCCGGACCTATGAGCGCGGTCATCATCGTGACCGATCGTGCGCAGGCCCGGGACAACCTGGTGTCGGTCGTGGAAGGGTCGGTCCGGGGCGGCGCGCGGTGGGTGCTGCTCCGGGAGAAGGACCTGCCGGCGACGACACGGAGGAGGCTGGCGGATGAGCTGAGGGCGATCCTGACACCGGCGGGCGGGCGGCTGATCGTGGCCGGGCCTGACCCGCTGGGCGGCGACGCCGTGCACCTGAGCGCGGCCGGGCCGTTTCCACCACCGGCGTTCCCCCTGGTCGGGCGCTCGTGCCATGACGAGGGCGAGCTGTCGCGGCTGACCACGGAGGACTACGTCACCGTGTCGCCGGTCTTCGCGAGCAGATCCAAGCCGGGGTACGGGCCGGAGCTCGGCCCGGCCGGGCTGAGGCGGCTCTCCTCGCGTACCCCCGCGAAGGTTTTTGCCCTTGGGGGTGTCGAGACCGGGGCGCAGGTGCGGGTCTGTCTCGACGCGGGCGCGGACGGCGTGGCCGTGATGGGTGCCGTGATGCGTGCGTCCGACCCCGCGGCCCTGGTCGCCGAGCTGGTGTCCGCGTGAACGGCGTGGGCACGCCTCCGGTGGCGATGACGATCGCGGGCTCGGACTCGGGCGGTGGCGCCGGGATCCAGGCGGACCTGAAGACGTTCGCGGCGTTGCGCGTCTTCGGCACGTCCGCGATCACGGCGATCACGGCGCAGAACACGCGCGGCGTCCTGGACGTGCACCCGCTGCCCGGCGCGGTGGTCGGCGCCCAGATCGACGCCGTGCACGACGACATGCAGGTCGCGGCCGTGAAGGTCGGCATGCTGGGCGGCGACGGCGTGGCGGCCGAGGTGGCCGCGCGCGCCCGCGACGGACTGCTGCCGCAGCTGGTGCTGGACCCGGTGCTCTACGCGACCAGCGGGCACAGGCTCGGCGCGCTGGCCGTGGTGGAGCGCGTGCTGCCGTTCGCGCTGCTCGTCACGCCGAACCGGGACGAGGCGTCCGCGCTGGTCGGCGCGCCGGTCCGTGGTCCGGACGAGATGGCGGCGGCCGCGCGGGAGATCGCGTCCGGCGGCGCGCGGCACGTGGTGGTGACCGGCGGCGAGGCCGACGGCCACGCGGTGGACGTGCTGTGCAGCGGCGGCGAGATCCGGTTCCTGCGGTCGCCGTGGGTGCGGACCGACAACGACCACGGCACCGGCTGCACGTTCTCGGCCGCGGTCGCGGCTCGGCTCGCGCACGGTGACGACCTGGCGGCGGCGCTGGCCGTCGCGAAGAAGTACGTGGCCACGGGGCTGCGCGGCGCGCGTGACTGGAAGGTCGGCGCCGGCCGCGGCCCGATCGATCACTTCGGCTGGTCCGTTTCCTAACTCTCTGCGGGAGGAACCCCCATGACCTCTGTACGACGTAAGTCCTATGTGGACGGTCAGAACCCCGGCGTCAGGGTGCCCTTTGCCTGCGTCGATCTGACCGACGGCACGGAGCCGGTGCGGCTCTACGACACGTCCGGGCCGGGCAGCGACCCGGAGATCGGCCTGCCGGCACTGCGCGGGCCGTGGATCGCCGCACGCGGCGACGTGGCCCCGGTGCGCGGGCCCGGCACGCCGCTGGCCGGGACCAGGCCGACCCAGCTCGCCTACGCGCGGGCCGGCACCGTCACGCCGGAGATGGAGTTCGTGGCGATCCGCGAGGGCGTCGCGCCGGAGCTGGTCCGGGACGAGATCGCGGCCGGCCGCGCCGTGCTGCCCGCCAACATCAACCACCCGGAGATCGAGCCGATGATCATCGGTAAGGCGTTCCTGGTGAAGGTCAACGCGAACATCGGCACGTCCGCGGTCACCTCGTCCATCGCGGAGGAGGTGGAGAAGATGAGCTGGGCCACGCGCTGGGGCGCGGACACGGTCATGGACCTCTCCACCGGCAAACGCATCCACGAGACGCGCGAGGCGATCGTCCGGAACTCGCCGGTCCCGATCGGCACGGTGCCGCTCTACCAGGCGCTGGAGAAGGTCGGCGGCGATCCGGTCGCGCTGACCTGGGAGATCTACCGGGACACCGTGATCGAACAAGCCGAACAGGGCGTCGACTACATGACCGTGCACGCGGGGGTGCGGCTCGCCTACGTGCCGCTCGCCGTCGACCGGGTCACCGGGATCGTCTCGCGCGGCGGCTCGATCATGGCGGCCTGGTGCCTCGCCCACCACGAGGAGAACTTCCTCTACACGCACTTCGCGGAGCTGTGCGAGATCCTGGCCCGCTACGACGTCACATTCTCCCTCGGTGACGGGCTGCGGCCCGGGTCCATCGCGGACGCGAACGACGAGGCCCAGTTCGCGGAGCTGCGCACGCTCGGCGAGCTCACCACGATCGCCTGGGAGCACGACGTCCAGGTCATGATCGAAGGGCCGGGACACGTGCCCATGCACAAGATCAAGGAGAACGTGGACCTTCAGCAGGAGCTGTGCCACGAGGCGCCGTTCTACACGCTCGGGCCGCTGACCACGGACATCGCGCCGGCGTACGACCACATCACGTCCGCGATCGGCGCCGCCATGATCGGCATGTTCGGCACGGCGATGCTCTGCTACGTCACGCCCAAGGAACACCTCGGACTGCCGGACCGCGACGACGTGAAGGCCGGCGTGATCGCCTACAAGATCGCGGCCCACGCGGCGGACCTGGCCAAGGGGCATCCGGGCGCGCAGGCCTGGGACGACGCGCTCTCCAAGGCACGGTTCGAATTCCGCTGGGAGGACCAGTTCAACCTGTCGCTCGACCCGGAGACGGCCCGGTCGTACCACGACGCGACCCTCCCCGCCACGCCCGCCAAATCCGCGCACTTCTGCTCGATGTGCGGCCCCAAGTTCTGCAGCATGAAGATCAGCCAAGAGCTCCGGGGGTACGCGGAGCGCGGCATGCACGAGAAGTCCGAGGAATTCCTCGCGTCGGGCGGGCGGGTGTACCTGCCGCTGACCACGCCCTGAACCGGCTCGGGCCCGGTAGCGACGATCGCCACCGGGCCCTTCAGGTCCGGATCTAGTCGTCGGCGGATCGGTCGCCGAGGCCGCTGACCCAGTCCACGTACTCCTCGTCGCGCAACGGGACCGGCTCGGCCGGAATGGCCTGCGGCGGCTGGTTACGCCGACGGAAGAGACCGCGACGGCGCTTCTCCGGCTTCTGCTCGTCCGGCTGGTCGTCCCCGGCGGCCGGTGCGCCCGAAGGCGGCGGGCTGGTGGGCTTGGCGGCCCGCACGGCGCCGACGTTCCAGCCGTCGTCGTCCGCGCCGGGCATGACCCAGCCGTCATTGCCGGCGCCGGGTGCGGTCCGGGCGTCGCCGCCGGTGCTCCGGGCGTCGTTGCCGCTGCCGGGCGTGGGCCGGGCCTCGTTCGGTGCGGCGGTGCGGCCCGCGGCCCGCGGCCCGGTCGGCGTCCAGTCGTCCGTGGCCGCCCAGGCGTCGTCCGCACCCCAGGAGCCCGGCGTCGACCAGGAGTTCCGGTCGGCCCGCGGCTCCTCCGGGGGCAGCAGCACACCCTCGTGGACGGTCTCGGCAGCCGACGCGTTCGCACCGTTGCCGGCCGTACTGCCGGAAGTGGTTTCCGACCAGGGGAAACCGGTCTCCTTGGGGCTCGCGGCGAAGGGATCCTGCCCAGATCCGGCCGTATCCCGCTGCTGCCGGGGCGCGTCCGCGGCCTTCTGCTGCTGCCAGGGCGTGTCCGTCGGTGCGGTCTCCTGCTGCCAGGGCGCGCCCGGGGATGTGGCCTGCTGTTGCCAGGGAGCGTCGGCGGGCGTCGCGACCGGCGGCTGCCGGTCGGTGGGCGTCGGCGTGGCCGTGTCCCGCTGCTGCCAGGGGGCATCGGCGGTGAACGGCGACGTGCCGGAGCCGGGCCACGAATCGGCGCTGCCCACGGCCGGGTCACCGGCGGAGGCATCCGGCTGCGGGACGGCTGCCACGGAATCGGACCCGAACAGCGACCCGCCGAAGTCCTGCCGCTCCCAGGGCGTGTCGGTCGTCGTCGGCGGCGCGGGGAACGGCGGCAGATCCTCGGCCCGCTGCCAGGTCGGCTCGGCCGCGCCCACCGATCCGGCGCCGGCGTCCGGCTGCAGCCAGGAGGTGTCGGTCGTCGTCGGGGGAGCGTCCTCGGCGCGCTGCCAGGACGGCCCTGCGGTCGCGCTTCGCTGCTGCCATGAATCGTCGCCCGAGGCCGGCCATGAGGTGTCCGGCTGCGCTCCGGTCGTCGCCGCTCCGGTACCGGCAGACGAGGTGACGATGTTCTCCGCCGTGGGTGCGTCGACCGGACCGGTGCCGCCGGTGGACGTGGATCCGGCCGCCGCCGGGTGCCCTGGCAGCGGGAACGCGCTGGTGTCCTGATCTGCGCCGCTGCTGGTGCCGGTGGATGTGGAGCCGGGCCCCGCCGGGCGCGCCGGCGGTGAGAATGCGCGCGTGTTCTGCTCCGCGGCACTGCCCGTGCCGAGGGATCCGGCCGCCGCCGGGCGAGTCGGCAGGGAGAATGCGGTCGTGTCCTGCTCCGCGGCATCGCCGGTGGCGGCGGATCCGGACCCCGCCGGGCGCACCGGCAGCGGGAACACGCCGGCTTCCGGCAGGTGATCGGCGCCGTCCGGCTGCGGAGGACCGCCGGTGGGGAACCGCGGAGTGATCAGACCCTGCGGCGGGTCGGCCTCCGGCGTGGCAGGGAACCGCGTGTTCTCCGGCTTGCTGACCGCGAAGCGCGGCAGGAACGGACGCTCCTGAGGCAGCGTCGGTTCGGCCTGCTGCTGCTCTGCCGACCACGACTCCTGGCCGGCCGACCGGAAGTCGGGCTGTTGCCGGTCGGTCTGCCACGGCTGCTGGTCGGCAGTCTGCGATTCGGACTGCTGCCGGTCAGCCTGCCACGGCTGCTGCTGGTCGGCGGGCTGCTGCCAGCCGGTGGACCGGCCCGGCTGGTCGTACTGCTCCCGATCGACCGACTGCGACGCCGCGCTCTCGGGCTGCTGCCAGCCGGTGTTCCGGGGGTCGTGCTGCTGGCTGCCGGGCCGGGAGGCTTCCGGGTCGTGCTGCCGCGAGCCGGTGGCGGACCACGGAGTGGCGTCGCCGGACCGCGGCGCGGTCGTGTCCATCGGCGGGGCCGACAGGCGCTCGGCCGCGCTACGAACGTCGTGCTGCTCGGCGGGCGGCTCGCTGAGCCGGTGCTGGACCGGCTCGAAGAGCGACGGCGCCGGTGCCGCGGGCTTCCTGGATTCGAAGAGGCCGGGCATCTCCGCCGGGGGCTCCAGCGGCTCGAAGATTCGCGGGAAGACCCGCGCCGGATAGGCCGTGGAAGCACTGCCAGATTCGGGGGTACGTCCCGCTCCACCCCGATCCGGCGACCCCGGGCGGCTGTCCTCTCCCGCGGTTTCCCGAGGCGAGGCCCAGCCGTCATCCTGGACCGGCGGAACCAGCCGCAGATGGCTTTCCCGCGCACCGCTACCCGGAACGTCCCACGAGCCCGGCTCGTCAGCATGCTCCTGCCCGCTCTGCCCGGCGTGGCCAAGGTGCTCCGGGCGTGCGGGCCGGCCCGCGGAGTCCGTCTGGCCGGCGTATGTCGCCTGGTCTCGCGCGGGTCGGTCTGCGGAGTCG
The DNA here is from genome assembly GCF_000717135.1 of Catenuloplanes japonicus. Lineage (GTDB taxonomy): Bacteria > Actinomycetota > Actinomycetes > Mycobacteriales > Micromonosporaceae > Catenuloplanes > Catenuloplanes japonicus. Next base: position 15,424 of record NZ_JNXY01000022.1, on the reverse strand, counting down.
GTCTGACTGGCGTATGCCGCCTGGTCTCGCGCGGGCCCGTCTGGGGAGTTGGCCTGGTCGGCGTATGCCGCTCGGTCTCGTGCGGGTCGGTCTGTGTAGTCCGCCTGACCGGCGTAGTCCGCCTGACCGGCGTAGTCCGCCTGACCGGCGTAGTCCGCCTGGTCCGATCGGCCAGGGTGGCCTGCCTGGCCCGAGTGATCGGGACGGATCGCCTGGCCGGCGTAGTCCGCCGTGCCGGATGCGCTGGAGGAGAGCGGGTCGTCGTCCCGGCTGGGCGGGGCGGGGTCCGCGCCGAGCGGCGCGTGCGGCGTGAAGAAGCCGGTGGACTCGACGGCCCGCGCGGCGATCAGGCGCTCACCGAGGCTGAGCCCCGTGATCGGCTGACCGGTCAGCGGGCTCACGATCGACGTGGGGACGGTGGGGGAGTCGTCGGCCGGCGGTTCCGGCGGAGCCACCCGGAACTCCGGCTCGATCTTCGGCGGCGCCGGCCGCTTCACCTCCGCCGCGAACGTCCCGGCCTCGCCGCCGCTGCCCGTCACACCCGCCCCGGACGTGGGGCGGACTGCCGACGTGTCCGACGCCGGCGCGTCCGATGCCGATGTGTCCGCGGTCGTTGTGTCCGCTGCGGGAACGGCAGCTGCCGTGGTGTCCGCAGTCGGCGTAGCCGCGACCGGTGTGGCTGCGACCGGCTGCGGGGCTGCCACGACGGGGAGGACCGCGGTCGGCTGAGCCCCGGGGTCGACCGGCTCGTCCCACACCGCCCTTGTCGGCCTTACCTCGCCGGCGATCGACGTTCCTGGCGCCGGCACTCCGGAGACCTGGCTTGGCGAGTTCGACTCACCGAAACTCGTCATACCGGAGGTAGGCGTTCCCGTTACCGGTGCGCTCAAGATCGGTGCGTCGGAGGTGGGCACGCCTGAGACGGGCGCGCCGGAGGTGGGTGCTCCCGAAATCGGAACTCCTGAGACAGGCGCCCCTGAGACAGGCGCTCCCGGGATCGGTGCGCCGGAGATGGGCGCCTCGGAGATCTGAGCATCCGAGACCGGCACGGCCACGCCGAAGGGCGCAGAGGTCAGCGTGTCGACGATCGGCACACCGGATACCGGCACACCGGAGATCGGCACACCGGATACCGGCACAGCTGACACTGGCGCGCCGGAGACGGGCGCGCCTGATACCGGAGCACCGGTGATCGGCTCGTCGGAGGCAGAGCGGGTATGGCCGGGGCCGTTGGCGACGAGACCGCCGGAGGTGTCCGGCCTGGCGTAGTCGGGTTCGAGGTTGGTGGGCTCGTGAGGGACGGAACCACCGGAAACCGGCTCGGAGACGTCAGATCGGGACGTGTCCGGCCCGGCGTGGTCGAATCCGCGGGAGGCAGTTCCGCCGTGGGCCGGGTCATCCTGGACCGAGTCGCCATGAACCAGGGCGCCGTGAACCGAGGCGCCGGAGACCGGGGCGCCGGACGCCGGCGGGACCGTGGCTGGCGGGATCGGGGGCGGCGGGCCGGGCGCGGGCGGTGGCGGGATGGCAGGCGCGGTGGCGGGAGTCCCGGCGGTCTCCTGGGAAGCGGCTGCCTCCTCGGAAGCGGCGCGACGGCCGGCCTCGAACTCCGCCCGGAGACCGGTCGGACCGATCCGGGGGATCAGGCCGGTGATGGGCTCGGTTGGCGCGTCGGCCACGGGTGTGGCGTGCGGCGCGAAGTCCAGCGTGATGGTGTGGCCGGTGTCGCTGGAGGAATCGCGATCGTCGGGGTTCTGAGGTGCCGAACCGCTGTCCTGCCCGCTGTCCCATGAAACGGACGTGTCCTGCAAGGCCTCGCCCGCGCCCGGACCGCCGGAGATCGGCGCGACAGCCTCGCCCACGACTGGGCCACCGGAGATCGGGGTGACGGGATAGCCCGTGGCCGGGCTGCCGGAGATCGGCGCGACGGCCTCGCCTGTGACCGGGCTGCCGGAGATCGGGGTGACGGGATGGCCCGTGGCCGGGTCGCCGGAGATCGATGCGACGGCCTCGCCTGTGACCGGGCCGCCGGGGACCGATGTGACGGGATGGCCCGTGACCGGGCCGCCGGAGATCGGTGCGAGGGGCTCGTGCGCAGCGGGGGCGGCGGAGGCCGGTGTGGCGAGATCGGCGGTGGCCGGGGCGCTGGAGATCGGCTCGCGGGGCTCGTTGGTAGCCGGGAGGCCGGAAAGAGTTGATTCGGTGGACTGTCCCGGGAAGTCTGAATTCGCGGTAGGCGGGGAGAATCGGTTGTCGCCGAGGGGCGGGGACGCGGGAGGTGCGGCGGGTGCCGGAGCGGCGTCGTGGCCCGGCGTGGGGGGAGCGTCGGTGTCGGCGGGGAGGTCCGCGGTGAGATGGGCGAAGGCGGGGTCGCCGGCGACCAGCGCGCGGTCGGCGTCGGTGCCCTCGCCGGCTGCCAGTGCGCGGTCCGCGTCGGCGCGTCGGGCGCGGTCGGCGAGTTCGAAGGGGGTGGGCTCGCGGTCGGCGCCGTCGAGTTCCCAGGGCTGGTTGGCACCGAACGCGGCGGACCAGTTGGCCTGGCGGAATGCGCCGGTGGGGGCGCGGAGCGCGTCGGTGGCGACGGCGGGCCGGCGCTCCTCGATGCGCTCCAGGCCGCTGCGGCCGACCGAGCGGGCGTCGGACCGGCGCGGCCAGACCGAGCCCTCCGAGCGGGGCGGGAAATCCGCGCCGCTCTCGGAGTCCGGGCGATATTCGAGGTCTGCGCCGGGGTCGGAACCCGGGTGGTGGCCGGGCTCCGGGTGGTGGCCGGGCTCGCGGTGGTCCTCGGGGTCCAGGCCGGGATCGGGGTCTGGGCGGGGTTCGGTGCCCGGTACGGGGGCAGCGTCGTCCCACAGAGACGGGTGCCCCTGACGGTCGGGGTTGCCGCCGTTCGTTTCGGGGGTGAACATGCCGCTCCCGCCCTCTTCCTGCGTTTTGCGTTCCTTGGGAGACAACACGTTGTCCGGCTTCGGAGAGATCAAAGAGTGCGGCTCGGGACGCGTGGGGTTCCGTGCCGGGAAGATCATCGTCCTTCTTTTTCCGGGCTGTCTGGCTTCCCTGAGGTGGCCGATATTTCTGTGCTGACCGGATTGTCCGTGCCGGTCGAGCCGATGGAGCTTATCGGAGTACGAGGATCAGGCGGATCCGCCGAGGTCCGGGCCGTGTCGTGTGCCTCGGGTCCAGTATCGGACGGTTCGCGCCTCACCGGGTCGGGAATGGCGTCAGCACCTGAGCGGGTCCGGCGTCCTCTGGCGGGCGCCCGGCGCGGGGAACCCGGGGTTCCGGTGCCCGTGGGCTCGGCATCCGCGGCACCGGCCCGCGGCGATCCCTGCCCGGAACGCCCGGAAGCCGTGGCGCCTCCGGAAGCGCGTGCGGGTCCGGCCGTGGCGGCGGGGCCCGAGGACCCGGAGGCGTCCGAAGGGACGGGAATGTCCGAGGTGCCGGAGGTGCCCGACCGGCCGGAAGTGCGGGCAGGTCGGGGAGCGGTCGAGGGCTTGGACGTGCTGGCCGGCCCGGCAGCTTCGGAGGCACGGTCAGGGGCGGACGCGGAGGAAGCCCCGGAAGTGCGGGCAGACCTGGCAGTAGACGAGGGCTGGGACGCGCTGGCAGGTCCGGCAGCTTCGGAGTCGCGGGCGGGCACGGGTGCGGAGGAGGCCCCGGAAGCGCGGGCGGGCCCGGACGTGGAGGAGGCCCCGGAGGAGCGGGCGGACCTGGATGCGGCGGAGGCTCCAGCGGGGCCGGCCGCGCCGGCGGGTCCGGTGGGGCCGGAGGTTGTGGAGGTTTGGGGAGCGGTGGGGAGTCCGGAAACGGCGGGCGGCCGGGACGGGCTCGGAGCGGAGGGGGTGGAGGGCTCCGGGCGTACCGGCGAAGGCGTTTGATCTTGATCTTGGGGGGTGGCCTCGCCGGAGCGGGGGACGACCAGCGCGAGCATCGAGCCGAGCGCGCCGGCGGCCACGGCGACGAGCGCGCCCCAGTACGGCGCGGCCTGGTAGGCGTCGGCGGCGGTGCCGGGGCCGGCGATCAGGTAGGCGGCGGCGAACGGCGCGGGGCCGAGCAGGCCGGTCGTGGCGACGATCACGGGGTGGTGCTCGCGGCGGCGGGCGATCGCGCCGACGGTGGCGCCGGCGATCAGCGCGAGCGACGGCATGACCACCACGGCGAGGCGCTGCACGGTGCCGGTGCTCAGCGCGGCCGGGTCGAGCACGCCGAGGCGGATGGGCTGCAGGGCGTCGCCGGGGCCGAACGAGGGGGCGGCCGAGCCGACCGCGAGCAGCCAGGCCGCGGTGGCGACCGGGGTCAGCGTCCAGGCGTAGGCGCGCTGCCAGAGCGCGAGCGCGGCGAGTGGGAGGCCGGCGGCGGCGCCGAGCAGCGCGACGGTGCCGACGGCGGAGACCGGGTCGGCGTCGGCGGTGAGGATGGCGGTGCGGGCGGCGGGCATGGTGATGAGCGCCACTGTGGCGGCGCCGGCGGATGAGGCGACGGCGATGCCGGCGAGCGCGAGCGGGCCGCCGTCGTGGCCGAGGCGGCGGGCGGCGCGATCCGCGACCAGGGCGCCGGCGACGGCCGCGGTGACGGCGCACCAGGCGACCCAGGTGAGCTGCGCATTCCACTGGTTCTCGACGCCGCCGGTGAACGCGCGGCCGAAACGGACCAGGCCGAAGCCGTACGCGATGCCGAGTTGACCCGCACCGGCCATGATGCTCACGCCGAGTGACGTCAGCAGCACCCTTCCCCAGGTCCGAATGGCCATGTGGGGCACGTTACGGAAGTGGGCATCGTTACGGAAGGTGCGGGATGACCTCGGAGGCCAGAAGGTCAAGGTGGTCGAGGTCGGACAGGTCGCGCAGCCGGATGTAGAGCTTGGTGGCGCCTGCCTCGGCGAACCGGGTCAGCTCCTTGATCACCTTGTCCGGCGGGCCGTAGATCGCGTCCTCCGACGGGAGTGCGGAGACCTGCTGCATCAGCGCGTGACGTTCCTTGATCTCCGCGTCCGTCCGTCCACACGCGACCGCGACGCTGGCGCCGAGCACGACCGGGGGCTTGGTGCGGCCGTGCTTCTCGCTGGCCTCGCGGACCAGCGCGTACTGCGTGGCGCACTTCTCGACGGAGTCCGGCGGGACGTTGTACTCGTCCGCGTAGAGCGCGGCCAGCCGCGGGGTGCTCTTCGCGCCGCGGCCGCCGACGATGACCGGCGGGCCGGGCGTCTGCACCGGCTTGGGCAGCGCGAGCGCGTCCTGCAGCTGGTAATGCTTGCCGTCGAACGAATAGCGCTCGCCGCGCGGTGTCGCCCACAGGCCGGTGATGATCTGGAGCTGTTCGTCGAGACGTTCGAATCGTTCACGCGGTGTGTAGAAAGGAATACCGAGCGCAGTGTGCTCGGCGCCGAACCATCCGGCACCGAGACCGAAGTCGATGCGTCCGTTGCTCATCTCGTCGACCTGCGCGACTGTTATCGCTGTAATCGCAGGGTGACGGAAAGTTGCGGAAGTGAGAAGCGTGCCGAGCCTGATCGTGCGTGTTTCGCGGGCGATCGCGCCCAGTGTCACCCACGCGTCCGTCGGGCCGGGGAAGCCGTCCGACCTGTGCATCGGCATGAAGTGGTCCGCGCGGAAGAAGCCGTGGTAACCGGCCGCCTCGGCATGCTGGGCCGCGCGCAGCAGCTCATCGAAAGTGGCGCCACGGTGTGGCTCGGTGAACACGCAGACCCGCATGGCCGGAGAGGTTAGCTCCTATCTCGGTGTTCTCGCACCTTAGAAGTGGTTAAACCAACACTGTCCAATTCGTTGCCGTCTCGCAATGCGATGCCCCGGTGACCGGTAACGGATGGTCTCGTACTCTGTTGCCCGCTACGCCGGGGGTTGTCGGCAGGGGGATCTTCATTGATGCCACAGCTGCCCGGAACGCTCACACCTGACCTAGATGGCCTAGCCAGGGTGGCTGGAGGAAGGGCAAGAAACCCATGAGAGCTTTCCGCGGGCTCGCGGCGGCTGTTGCTGCCATGGCAGTGGTGGCAGTGGCCGGTTGCACCAACTCGGAGGAGTCTGACGGCGGCAACGCCTCGGGCGAGCTGACGAAGGTGACGTACCTCACCGCATTCAACACGTTCGGCCGTGAGGCCTACGCGTACGTCGCGAAGGAGAAGGGCTTCTTCGCAGAGGAGGGCCTGGACGTCGACATCCAGGTCGGCAAGGGTTCCGGCGAGAACATGACCGCCGTGGAGACCGGCACCGCCGACTTCGCGCCGGTGGACTCCACCGGTTACATGCTGACCAAGGGCTCGGGCAAGACCAAGGGCATCACCGCGATCGCCGCGATCCAGCAGCGGTCCATGGTCGGCATCATGACCCTCGACGACACCGGCATCACCACGCCGAAGGACCTCGAGGGCAAGAAGATGGGCGACCAGGCCGGTGCCACCACCACCATCCTGTTCCCGCTGTACGCCAGCGCGGCGGGCATCGACGCCAGCAAGGTCACGATCGTCCCGACCGAGGCCGGTGTCCTGGCCGGCGCGCTCGCCCAGAAGAAGGTCGACGCGATCGGCCAGTTCGTCGTGGGCAAGCCGCTGATCGAGGGCGCTGCCAAGGACGGCCGCAAGGCGGTCTCGCTGCCGTTCTCGGACGTGCTGACCGACCTCTACGGTCACTTCCTGCTGACCTCGGACAAGATGGCGAACGAGAACCCCGAGGTGGCGCAGAAGTTCACCCGCGCGCTGCTCAAGGGCCTCGAGTACTCGAACAGCAACCCGAAGGAGTCGGCCGACATCCTGCTCAAGGCGGTGCCGACCGGTAACGCCACCATCGCGGCCGCCGAGATGGAGATCATGAAGGTCTACACCATCGGTGACGCGCCGAAGCTGGGTGTCGTCGACGAGGCCCGCGTGGCCAAGGTCGTCGCGCTGCTCGAGAGCGCCAACCAGATCCCGGCGGGCAAGACCCCGGCGGACTTCGTGAAGATCGATCTGGCTCCCAAGGCCTGATCGAGCCATGCCGCACAAGCATTCGGCCGTGTCCCTCGCGGGGCACGGCCGAATGTGTGTCCACATAGGTCGTCAGGCGGCGACCGGCTCGTCCTTGTGCATCAGCAGCTCGTGCAGACGGGCCTGGTGGCGCGCCAGCGTCTCCAGGTGCACGCTCCGGCCGAGCGAGCGGGGACGCGGCACGTCGATCTCGACGACCTCCTTGATCCGGCCCGGCCGCGGGCTGAGCACGACCACGCGGTCGGCCAGCAGCACCGCCTCGTCGATCGAGTGGGTGACGAAGACCGTGGTGGTCCGCTCCTCCATGTGGATGCGCTGCAGCTCGACGCTCATCTCCTCGCGGGTGAGCGCGTCGAGCGCGGAGAACGGCTCGTCCATCAGCATGACCTTGGGTGACTGGATCAGCGACCGGCACAGCGAGACGCGCTGCTGCATGCCGCCGGAGAGCTCGTGCGGCATGCGGTCCTCGAAGCCCTCCAGGCCCACGGTGGCCAGCAGCTGGCGGGCCCGGTCGATGTGCTGGCGCCGCTTCCAGCCGAAGATCTCGGTCGGGAACAGCACGTTGCCCAGCACGGTCCGCCACGGCAGCAGCGCCGGGCGCTGGAACTGCATGGCGGTCTCGCGCCGGGCCTTGGTGACGGTGGTGCCGCCGACCACGATGTTGCCGTCGGTCACCGGCAGCAGGCCGGCGATCAGGCGCAGCAGCGTGGACTTCCCGCAGCCGGAGCGTCCCACGATGGCGACGAACTCGCCCTCGCGGATGTGCAAGTTGATGCCCCGCAGCGCCTCCACGGTGCCGCGGCGTCCGTGGAACGTCCGGGAGACGTTGTTGAGCTGGATCATTTGCCCTCTCCTGTGCGGTCGTCGAGCACTCTGAGCGCACAGGCTAGTCCCTGCCTACTTCACCCGTACATAGCGTCATATCTCATGATTTGACATGATCGCGTGTTTCTCGCCCCCGTGCTCCACAGAGGAGTTTCCATGACCACGCAGGCCGCAGGGCGTTTCAAACGGCCGCAGATCAGCGGCATCGTGTTGCCGTTGATCGCCTTCGCGATTCTGATAGCCGGCTGGTACGCCTCGGTCCGGATCTGGGACGTGCCGGAGTCGGTGGTCCCGTCGCCGGAGCTGGCCGTGAAGGCACTGACCGGCACGCTCGCCGAGTACCTGATCGACCAGTCGCTCTTCACGCTCTGGGAGGTCTGGCTCGGCTTCGGCATCGCCATCGTGGTCGGTGTGTTGCTGGCGCTGGCGCTGACCGGCTCCAGGACGCTCGACAAGGCGATCTCGCCGATCCTGGTCGGCTTCAACGCCATCCCGAAGATCGCCGTCGGCCCGATGCTGGTGATGTGGTTCGGCTTCGGCTACGAGTCGAAGGTGCTGGTGGTGGTGCTGCTCTCGTTCTTCCCGGTGGTGCTGTCCACGATGGCGGGCCTGAAGTCGGTGCCGGCCGAGCTGATCGAGCTGACCGAGTCGATGGACGCGTCCCGGATCAAGACGTTCCTGAAGGTCCGGGTGCCGTGGGCGCTCCCGCAGTTCTTCACCGGGCTCAAGCTCGGCATCTCGCTGGCGTTCGTCGGCGCGGTGGTCGGTGAGTTCATCGGCGGCGGCGCGGAGGGCATCGGCTACGTGATCATCTCGGCGCGCAGTCAGCTGGCGACGGACCTGGCGTTCGCCGGGATCTTCATGCTCGCGCTGATGAGCGTGCTGTCGTACTACCTGATCGTGTGGGCGGAGAAGCTGCTGCTGCCGTGGGCCAGCGAGACCTCGGCCTGACACGCATGCGAAAGGGGGCCCGCCGGACGGCGGGCCCCCTTCTGCGTTCTACGGCGTCAGGCCTTGAGCTGCCAGCGGCCGCCGTTCGCGACCAGCGTGACCAGCGTCTGCGGCATCAGACCGGAGTGGTTCGTCGGCGTCAGGCGGATCGGGCCGGTGAGGCCGTCCAGCTGGGCCGTCTCGATCGCACCGCGCAGCGCGTCACCGTTCGTGCCACCGGCACGGTCCACCGAGTTCGCGATGATCTGCATCGCGTCCGCGGCGAACGAGGACGGGCCGTAGTACGTGCCGTACCGCGAGGTGTACTCCGCGGCCCAGGCCTGGCGCAGCGCCTTGATCGGCGTGTTCGCGATCACGCCGTTGATGCTGAGCGTCTGCGAGAAGACGAGCGTCGCGTTGTCCGTCGCGGCCTGGCCCTCCTTGGACAGGAACAGGTCGCCGGCCGCGGCCGCGTCCAGGAAGATCTGGCCCTCGAAACCGGCGTTGCGGGCGCTGATCACCACCTCCTGCGCGCGGTCCGGCAGCGCGGCGACCACCAGGGCCTTCGGGCTGCTCGCGATCGCCTGGCCGACGGCGGTGTCCACCTTCTCGTCGCCCGGCGTGATCTGCCGGTTGGCTACGATGCGGATGTCCGCGGCCCCGGTCTCACCGACGATCGCGTCACGTGCATTCTTGCCGTACGCGTCCTCGGTCCAGACGAGTGCGACGCGATCGATTGCCGCGCTCTCCATTTCGGACACCAGTGCGGACGCGTTGTCGAGCGGATTCGACGCGATCTTGAACACGAATTGACGTGAGTCGTCGAGCGGCGTCACCACATCGGACGACGGTGACAGAGAGATCGTCGGAAGCTTCCGTTGCTTGATCGTCTCCAGGGATGCGGTCAAGCACTCGGCGCACGTGCCTGTGATGAGCGCCGCAACGCTCGAGTTGTTGGCAAACTGGGTGATGTTCTGAGCAGACAGTTTGCTGTCGGAGCGGTTGTCTTTAATGTCCAGTTCGATCCTGAGACCGTTCGGGCCCGCGGCCGCGTTGAGCTGATCTCTCTTCAGCTCCAGCGCCTGCCGGTAGGCGTTGCCGACCGATGCAGCGGAACCGGTCAGCTCCAGATCAGCGGCGATGAGAATAGTTGTTGCGGCGGTGTCCTCAGTGGTCGCTGAATCGCATCCGGCGGCCGATGCCAGCAGTGCGGCCGAGGTGACCACCGCGAGCGTGGCGCGGGTTGGCCTCAAGGGTCAGTCCTCCTCTTCGCGGCGCAGCGACGGCTGCGCGCGCTCACGTGCGCCTCGCGAACGAGGCGGCAAACGCGAGAACTGTGCCAACCTAGCGGTCTACTGGTCAAGCCGGAGTAGACGCTCGTTCGTGGACACTTTGTCCCACGATGCGGACGGGGGTGGGGTGCATTAGGCATAACTTTGCGGTGATAAATAGCACGCAACGAGTCATTCGTGCAGTTCAACGCGGTGAGACCGACTCCACACAAGGTGAGTGTTAGCGGTTGTTCGGTCCTCCCCGACCGATTCCTGCCTACCTGAGGCTTCCCATTCGCTGGCTCTTCTGGTGAAATCGCGGATCGTGCCGCGTGTGACAACCCCACCCCCCATGCCGTCATGAAGGCGGGTTGCGCGTGGACGAGAACGACGGAGGTCTCGTGAGCACGCACCCCAAAGCGAATTTGGGCAACCTCGCGCGTCCCGCGCGTCGATCCGGACTGCCGCGACTTCGCGACGCCCGGATCCGTACAAAGCTCGCCATGATCCTCGTGGTCCCGGTGGCCGCCATCCTCGTGCTCGCAAGTATGCGGCTCTGGGACAGCACCAACCGGGCCGCGGACGCGGGGCTGGTGCGGTCACTGACCGCGCTCAGCACCGATGTTTCGGCGCTTTCCCATGATCTGCACAGCGAGCGGATGGCAGCCGCTCGCCTGCTCGCAGCCGGGAACAACGCCGACGCGTCGAACGCGTTCACGGCCGCGACCGCGTCGACGGATCAGCGGATCGCGAAGTACAAGGCCTCCAGGGCAGATCTCGATCTGCCCGACAGTGCCGCGAACGTCGAGACCAGGCTGAGCGCCATCGACGACAACATCGACCGGCTGGAAACCACCCGCCAGGACGTGCTGTCGCAGGCCAAGACCACACCCCAGGCGGCCGTCCTGCGCTACGGCGTGGCGATGGACGACCTGATGGCCTACCTGGAGGTGATCAGCCAGACCGCCGGCGAGGGTGACCTAGCCGACTCCCTGCGCACGTCCTTCGCGTTCTCCAACGCGAAGAACGCCACCGCGGAGGAGCAGGCGGTCGCGTACGTCTCGCTGCTCGGCAACCGGAACCTCGGCCAGGAGCAGCTCGCGTCGTTCCTCGCCACCATGGCGGAGCAGCAGGAGGCGCAGGTCTCGGTCGCATCGTCCGAGAACACCGAGCTGAAGAACGTGGTCAACACCACCATTACCGGTGATGCCGTCACGTTCGCCGACCGTGTCGCGAACACGATCATCACGACGGCCTCCTCGACGGACGCACCCGAGATCACCGCGGACGCCGCGTCCGCCGCGATCGGCGCGGTGGCGAACCTGATGCGGCACGCCGAGATCCGGATCGAGGCGCAGCTGATCAGGGACGCGGAGACCGAGCAGAGCACGGTCGTCCGTCAGGTGGTCATCGAGATCACCGCCGTCCTCATCGCGCTGGCGATCGCCATCGCGCTCGCGTTCCTGCTCGCCCGTTCGCTCAACGCATCGCTCCGGCGGCTGCGTGAGGGTGCCATGACGGTGGCCAACCACGACCTGCCCGACGCGGTCGCCCGGCTCCGTGATGTGCGCAGCCTCGGTGAGGGCGGCGCGGACGAGATCGTCAAGGAACTGCGCGACCCGATCCGCCTCAACACGCGTGACGAGGTCGGTGAGGTCGCCCAGGCCTTCAACGTGGTCCACCGCGAAGCGGTCCGGATCGCGGCCGAGCAGGCCGCGCTGCGTACCAGCGTCTCCGCGATGTTCCTCAACCTGGCCCGCCGCTCGCAGGCGCTGGTCGACCGCATGATCGGTGAGCTCGACAAGATCGAGCGAGGTGAGGAGGACCCCAAGCGCCTCGCCCAGCTCTTCCAGCTCGACCACCTCGCCACCCGAATGCGCCGTAACGACGAGAACCTCCTGGTCCTCGCCGGTGCGGACTCCGCGCCTCCGCGGCGCGAGGACGCGCTCCTCATCGACGTGCTGCGGGCCTCGCAGTCCGAGGTCGAGCTCTACAACCGCATCGAGTTCGGCACGGTCGACACGGACATCTCGGTCTCCGCGCACGCGGTCAACGACGTCGTCCGGCTCGTCGCCGAGCTGCTCGACAACGCGACCCGCTTCTCCCCGCCGAACACGGTGGTGGTCGCGGACGCCCGGCGCGTCCGGGACTACGTGCTCATCCAGGTGGAGGACCGCGGCCTCGGCATGACCGAGGAGCAGATGGAGTCGCTGAACCAGCGGCTCGAGAGCCCGCCCACGGTGGACGTCGGCGCGTTCCGCCTCATGGGTCTGGCCGTCGTCGGCCGTCTGGCCTCCCGCTACGGGATCCGAGTCGAGCTCAGACCCAATGTGGAGGGTGGTACTGTCGCACAAGTGACACTCCCGCACGGTGTGGTGGTGCTTCCTCGCACCCGTGGGCGCGAGCCTGCCCTGCCGCGCCCGCGCAGCCCGCTCGCAGTCGAGCAGGGCCCGTCGGCGCCGGTCAGCTCACCGCCCGCGTGGGGCGAGTCGTTCACTCCTTCACGCACGGCGACGCTCACCCCGCCGCGTGACCCGGCACCCGCACCGCAGCAGCCGCGCGACTTCCAGGTCAACGCCGGTGGCGCCACCCAGGCGCTCCCGGTCGCCGGCCAGAGCCCGTTGCGGCCGCAGCACGGCGCCACGCAGCAGCTGCCGACCATCGGCGGCTCCGCGTTCCCGAGCCAGCGGCAGACCCAGCCCGCGGCGATCGCTCCGGCCTCGGCCCCCGCGATCGCCCCGCCGCCGGTCGCACCGCCCGCGCCGATGCAGGCGCCGATCGTGCCCCCGGTCGCCTCGGCGCCCGAGGCGCAGACCATCTCCGCCACCGTCCACCCGATGTCCGCATCGGCGGGCGGGGTCAGCACGGCCCCGTTCGAGCGCGGTGGAGCCCCGGGAGAGCAGGCCGAAGCGCCGATCTTCCGGCAGATGGAGGCGGTCTGGTTCCGCACGCACGGTCAGGCGGACACCGCGGTCTGGTCCATGCCGACGGCCGGCTACGCGCCGCCGCCGGTCGGTGGTGGCACGACCACGGCGGCTCCGGCCCCGGCGCCCGCCGCGGCCCTTCCGGCTCCGGTGGCCCACTCGTCCGCGCTGTCCGCGGACACCACGGTGCTGCCGGTCCGCACGCCCGAGCCGGCGGCCCCTCGCCGGACCGAGAGCCGTACGACCTCGTACGGCACGGAGTCGGCGTCGTCGTTCGGCTCGCCCGCAGCTCCGGCGCCCGCGGCGCCCGTCACCCCCGCCCCGGTGGCCGCCCCTGCGGCAGCCCCCGGTGACGAGGCCTGGCGGACCGCGGCCGACGACGGCTGGAAGCGGGCCCAGGAGGCCGCCAAGCCGGCGGTCAGCGGTCAGACCCGGTCCGGTCTGCCGAAGCGCGTGCCGCAGGCTCAGCTCGTCCCCGGTGGGGTCGAGACGAAGCCTGCCGAGCGATCCCGTCGTACCCCCGACGAGGTTCGTGGCCTGCTGTCCGCGTACCACCGCGGCGTGCACCGGGGCCGCAGCGCCGGTGCCGAAGGCGACGCCGAGTCCAACCCCAAGGAGACCAACGGATGACCCGCCAAGCTGCGATGCAGGACATGGGTTGGCTTTTGACCAACTTCGCCGACAGTGTCGCCGGTATCGCCCACGTGGTGGCCGTGTCGGCGGACGGCTTGCTGCTCGCGTCGTCGCGGGACCTCCCGCACGACCGGGCGGACCAGCTGGCGGCCATCACCTCCGGTGTGGTCAGCCTGACCGAGGGCGCCGCCCGCATGTTCCACGGCGGCGGCGTCCAGCAGACCATCATCGAGATGGACAGCGGATATCTCTTCCTGATGTCCATCTCGGACGGAAGCTCGATGGCCGTCCTGGCCGCCCGCAGCTGCGACGTGGGCCAGGTCGGCTACGAGATGGCGCTTCTCGTGGAGCGGGTCGGTGCGGCTCTCCGCCCGCTCCCACGCGAGGCCGTGGGTCACTCGGTATGACCCCCCGGCCACGCCGGATAGCAGTTAATATCATCGATGGTTCTGATAACGGGGCAGTGCGCTACTAGGAGGTGACCGTCATGGTGCAACCAGATAATGATCCACGTGGGTCACTGGTCCGTCCTTACGCGGTCACTCGTGGCCGCACAGAGGCGCGCCGAGACATCGCCGTCGAGGCGATCCTTACGGCAAGCGTCGCCAATGTGCAGGAGGCGCGCTTCGCCGGTCACGACAAGCACCGCATCGCCTCTCTCTGTGAGAGTAATGCGATGTCTCTGGCGGAGATCGCCGCGTACGCCCGCCTGCCGCTCGGTGTCGCACGCGTCATCGTCGCCGACATGGTGGTCGACGGTCTGCTGACCCTGCACAGTGCCGCTCCCGTTGAAGCGTATGAGGAGCGGATGGATCTCCTTGAAAGGGTGCTAAGTGGACTTCGCAGGCTTTGACCGAGCGGGGGGCCCGGAGCGGCGAAAAGAGATAACGTCCGCCAAGATCGTGATCGCCGGCGGATTTGGCGTCGGCAAGACCACTCTTGTCGGCGCCGTCTCAGAGATCACTCCACTGACCACGGAGGCCGTCATGACGGCGGCGGGCGTCGGGATCGACGACCCGTCGAAGGTGCCTGGTAAGCAGACCACCACCGTCGCCATGGACTTCGGCCGTATCACCATGGCCGATGACCTGATCCTCTACCTGTTCGGCACCCCCGGGCAGACTCGTTTCTGGTTCATGTGGGACGAGATCATCAAGGGTGCGGTGGGTGCGGCCGTCCTGGTCGACACCCGTCGCATCTCCGATGCGTTCGCACCGCTGGACTACTTCGAAAACCGTAAGCTTCCGTACGTTGTGGCGCTCAACCGCTTCGACGGGGCTACTCAGTACGAGATCGAGGAGGTTCGGGAGGCGCTGGCCATTCCGAACCATGTTCCGCTCGTTCTCTGTGATGCTCGTGAACGCGAGTCGACGAAGAATGTCCTGGTCACGGTTGTTGAGCACGCCATGATCATGCTGCGGTCGCAGCGTGATCATGGGCAGCTTGTCGGCTGACGGCCTTACTTTTTTGAACGGCGGCGCGGGGGTTTTCCCGCGTCGCCGTTTTTTTGTTTTCCCGCTTTGGGCGTGCTCCCGCGGGCTTTCAGCTTGTGGGTGGTTGCGTTTTACGCGATTTCCGCGACGTCTGACGTGGTCTGCGCGGGTGGCGTTGGGTGGGGGTTCGGGGCATGGTGCCTCACTTCGGGCGGTCAGGCTTGATCCCTCAGTGAGGCACCACGCCCCGAACCCCTCCGGTGGTCACTTTGGGTGGGGCGGTGGCAGTTTGTATTGGGGGCTTGGCGTAGCCGCTGGGCAGTGGTTTTACGGGGTGCGCTGTTGAGGTTTGAGCGCACGGGTAGATCGAGGGTTGCTGGCTTGGTCGCACACGGCGGTGCTGTAGCGCTGTGGTCCAGGGATTGTCTG
>NZ_JNXY01000021.1 GCF_000717135.1 Catenuloplanes japonicus | reverse complement strand
ACGCTCGACGCACCGCTGACCGGTGCGAAGGCGACGGTCAGCGGCGGCGGCCTGCAGCCGGAATCGCCCTACGTGCTGAACGATCACCGGCTACACGGAGACGGACAGCAAGGGCAAGGCCGCGACCAAGGCCAACAAGCGCCTGGCGCTGAAGCGCGCGAACGCGGTCCGTGACCAGTTGCGCAAGCTCGGTGTGAAGGCCCCGATCTCCACGGTCGGCGCCGGTGGCGTCAACGGGCTGGGCAAGGGCCAGAAGTTCAACCGGCGCGTCGTGATCGTCGTCCGCTACTAGTAGGTGTGATTCAGGGGGCGGCAGCGGCGACGCTGCCGCCCTGTCCCGGGGGGACTGATGAGGCTTTCTCGCAAGGGCTGGGTGGTCCTGGCCGTCGCAGCCGGGCTGCTGGCGGCGGCCGGCACGGTGCTGCCGTCGGCCGCGGCGCCGAACACCGGGTTCTACCTGTCGTACGTGGCCGGCAACCAGGTGAGCGGCCCGCCGGTGCCGGGACCGCAGGCGACCGCCACGCACCTCGCCTCGCCGCGCGACATGGCGTTCGACCCGGACGGCAATCTGTACGTGGCCGACACCGGCAACTGCGTCATCGAGAAGATCACCCCGCAGGGCGCGCTGTCGATCTACGCCGGCGCGGTCGGCGACTGCACGCCGGCCGGGCTGGACCAGCCGGTCAGCCTCGCCTGGACCAGCGGCTCGCTCTTCGCGGGCGTGGCGGACGACGGCTACATCTACCGGGTCGCCGCGAACGGGACGCTGACGCCGGTGGCCGGCACCGGTGTGCAGGGCACGCCGTCGAACGGGCCCGCGACCAGCCGGCAGATCGGCACGCCGGCGCAGATGGTCGGGCAGGGCGCGTTCCTCTACTTCGGAGACACGTCCGCGCACCTGGTCGTGCAGGTGGACCTGGACTTCAACGAGATGACGGTCCTCGGTGGCAACGGGCTGCCCGGTGGCGGTCCGCCCACGGTGTTCCAGTACGCGACCGACTCCTCGATCGACAACCCGTCGAGCATCGCGGTCAACGGGACCGGCTACGTCTACGTGGGTGACGCCACCAGCGACCTCATCTGGGAGATCATCCCGAGCGGTCTGCTCACCAACGCGTTCTCCTTCCCGGACCCGACCGCGATCATGATCGACTCGTACGAGCGGTTCTACGCGGGCAGCGCCGACGGCCACATCCGGCAGGTCGACTGGATCGGCGGTGTCGCGCACGAGATCGTGGGCGGGGCAGGGACCATCCCGGGCACGGTGCAGCAGGGGGCGGCGCTGGACACCTACCTGGGGACGGCGACCGGTCTGGAGGCCGGGCCGGGCGATGCGATCTACGTCGCGCTGGCCGGCAGCCACCTGGTCGCGAAGCTGGACCGGACCTGGCCGCCGTCACCGTCGGCCTCCTCGACGACGGACCCGCCGTTCACCGGCCCGGACACGCCGGTGGTCACCACGACTCCGTCGACCGCACCGGCCACCACCGCGGCACCGCCGACGATCGCACCACCGACGACCGCAGTGCCGACGCCGATCGTCACCACGCCGGTGCCCGTGCCGCCGAACCCGCCGCGGATCAACCTCAACCTTGCGCTGACCCTGGACGCACCGCTCAACGGCGCGAAGGCCACGGTCAGCGGCGGCGGCCTGCAACCGGGATCGCCCTACGTGCTGACCATCAACTCCACACCGGTCGAGCTGGCCCGCGGCACCACGAACGCGGCCGGCGCGTTCAACGCGGTCATCACCGTGCCGGCCAGGGCGTGTGTGAAGGGCGGCTCGCACCGGCTCGTCCTGACCGGTGTCGCACCCGGCGGCGCCACGGTCGAGGACTCCAGCTACGTCGTCCTGTCGGACACGTGCAAGGCGAAGAGCATCTCGAACATCGCGCCGCCGGTGAACAACACGGTGGTGCTGCAGTCGTTCACGTTCCCGCACCTGTCCGCCACCCTGCGGCCCAAGGCGCTGCGCACGCTCAACGACCTGAAGGGAGCGCTGTCCGGGGCCAAGGACATCACGATCACCGGCTACACGGAGACGGACAGCAAGGGCAAGGCCGCGGCCAAGGCCAACAGGAAGCTCGCGCTCAAACGTGCCAACGCGGTCCGGGCCCACCTGCGCACGCTCGGCGTCAAGGCCCCGATCACCACGATCGGCGCCGGCGGCGTCGACGGGCTGGGCAAGGGCCAGAAGTTCAACCGCCGGGTCGTGATCGTCGTCCGCTACTGACCGGACCGGCCGCGGTCACAACAACCCGCGTGACATCGCGGTGGTGACCGCGGCCGTCCGGTCCGACACGTCCAGCTTCGCGAACGCGCGCAGCAGGTGCGTCTTCACGGTCGCCTCGCTGATGTGCAGGCGGCGGCCGATCTCCGCGTTCGTGTGCCCCTGCGCCACGTGCCGCAGCACCTCCACCTCGCGCCCGGACAGCTGCGGCGCCGCCGGTTGCCGCACCTGCCGGACCAGCCGCCCGGCCACGGACGGCGCCAGCACGGTCTCACCGCGCCCGGCCGCCCGGATCGCGTCCGTCAGATCCGCCCGGCTGGCGTCCTTGAGCAGATAACCGGACGCGCCGGCCTCGACCGCGCGCAGGATGTCCGCATCCGTGTCGTAGGTGGTCAGCACCACGACCTTGACCAAAGGCAACTCGGCCAGGATCAGGCCGGTCGCGGTCGCCCCGTCGACGCCGGGCATGCGCAGGTCCATCAGCACCACGTCCGGTCGCAGCGCCCGCGCGGCGGTCACCGCCTCCGCGCCGGAACCGGCCTCGCCGACCACGTCCAGGTCCGGCTCCGCGCCCAGCATGCCGCGCAGCCCGTCCCGGACCACCGGATGGTCGTCGACCAGCAAAATCTTGATCATGCCGGACACTCCTCGACGCTGCGGTTTCGCCGTGGTCGGCGCTGAGCTGATGATTCGCTCGCAAGCTCGTTCAAGCGGGTACGTCCAGTTCGATCGTTGTTCCGGCCCCTGGCGCGGACGTGACCGTGAGGCGGGCGCCGATCTGCGCGGCCCGGGAACGCATGCCGCGCAACCCGTACCCACTGTGCTCTTGATCTGTGAAACCCACGCCGTCGTCGCTGATCGTCAGGTGGGTGCCGACCAGATCGATGGTGACCGTGGACGCGTGCGCGTGCTTGCGGATGTTGGTCAGCGCCTCCTGCACCGTGCGGACGATCACCACCTCGACCGCGGTCGGGAACTCGCCCGCGTCGATGAAGACGGTGGCGTCGTGCGCGGCGGCCAGCCGGGACAGCACCTGCGCGAGCGTGCGCCCGCTCAGGTCGGCCGGGGCCAGCACGGTCACCATCGCGCGCGCCTCGGCCAGGTTCTCCCGCGCCGTGCTCAGCACCAGCGCCAGATGCCGGTCGGCCGCGGCCCGGTCCGTGTCCAGTTCGGACTCGATGGCCTGGGCGAGCGTGACGATGCTGGTGAAGCCCTGCGCCAGCGTGTCGTGGATCTCCGCGGCCAGCCGGGACCGTTCCGCCGCCACGCCCGCGTCGTGCGACAGCGCCGCGACCTGCGCCCGGGACGCCTCCAGCTGGTCTATCAGCCGCGCGCGTTCCCAGCTCTGCCGGGAGATCCGGTTCGTGGTGCCGCCGATCAGCACGGAGAACGCCAGGCCGATCACCGCGATGCCGGCGTCGAGCCGCAGCTCCTCCCAGCCCGCCTGGGTGATCAGGTCGACCGGCAGCGGCGTGAGGTTCAGCCCGGCGGCGGTGAGCAGCGCGGGCCGGTGCGGCAGGCACAGGAACGGCATCGGGCACAGGCCGAACAGCGCGAACGTGCTCATCTCGTCCGCCGTCACCGCGACCACCAGCAGCCCGACCAGGACCAGCCCGAACCACGCGTTCCCGCCGACCGGGTACTCGCCCTCGCGCCGCGCGATCCGGCGGCCCCAGAACAGCCAGGCGGCCACGGTCAGCGCGAGCGCGGTCACCGCCACCGCGCGGGCGGCCGGGGACGCCTCCTCGTGCCGGGCGACCATCAGGATCACCAGCAGCAGCGCGGTGACGAGGAACGCGTCCCACGGCCAGAGCCATCTCACCGCGTGCGCCGGTCCGTCCACCGGAACGTCGCCAGGCACAGCGCCAGGCCCACCAGGCACCAGGCGATCAGGACCAGCGCGATCCTGCCGTGCTCCCACGAGCCCGCCACCTCCTGCGAGGCCACCGCGTCCGGCAGGAACACCGACCGGAAGCCCTGACCCATCCACTTCACCGGGAACCACGACGACACCGCCAGCATCGCATCCGGCAGCGCGGACACGTGCACGAAGATCCCGGACGTGAACTGCAACGCCAGGACCGGCAGGTTCATCACGGCCGGGGCGCTGCGCGCGGACCTGGCCAGCGTGCTCGCCGCGATCCCGAGCAGCGTGCACACGATCACGGACAGCGCCAGCAGCCAGCCGAACGTCACCCAGCGCCCCGTGTCGCTCGGCAACTCCAGGCCGAACAGCAGCACCCCGGCCGTGAGCATCAGCGCGACCTCCGCGACCGTGGTCACGGCGACCAGCACGATCTTCCCGATCAGATATGCGGAGGCCGTGGTCGGCGTGCCGCGCAACCGCTTCAGCGTGCCGTCCTCGCGGTCCCCGGCGATGCCCACGCCGACGCTGATGAACGCGGTCGACAGGATGCCGAACGCGATCATCCCGGCCGCGAACACCTGGCTGACCCGGACGTCCGTCGCACCGTCCAGCGGCTCGTCGAAGATGAACCCGAGCAGGATCAGGATCACCGTGGGCAGCGCGAACGTGAACACCACGGCGTCGCGCTCGCGGAAGAACTGGCGTACCTCGGCCCCGCCGCGGGACAGGCCGATGCGCAGGGTGGACGGCAATGCTTTCTCGGCAACCGCGGTCATTTGGCCTCTCCGATCAGTTCCAGGTAGACGTCCTCCAGGCTGCGGGGCTGGACCCGCAGGTCGGTCACCGGCGTCGCACGGCCGGTCAGCGCGGCCAGCAGCGGCAACGGCTCGTCCGTCACCACCCGCTGCGCGCCGTTCCCGTCGTGCCAGCTGATGATCGACTCAGCGGTGCGGCCGCCGATCGTGCCCGGCGTCCCCTCCGCCACGATCCGCCCGCCGGACAGCACCGCCAGCCGTGTGGCCAGCGCCTCCACCTCGTCCAGGTAGTGGCTGGTCAGCACGATCGTGGTGCCGTCCTCGGCCAGGTCCCGGATCAGCGCCCAGAACGCCCGCCGCGCCTCCGGGTCGAACCCGGTCGTCGGCTCGTCCAGGAACAGCAACTCAGGCCCGCCCACGATGCCGCAGGCCACGTCCACCCGCCGCCGCTGCCCGCCGGAGAGCGTGCGCAGCCGCGCGCCCGCCTTCTCCTCCAGGCCGCACCGCGCGATCACCTCCTCCGGGTCCCGCGGCGCCGGGTAGAAGCTCGCCACGTGCCGGACCATCTCCCGCACGGTCAGCTCCGCGCCGTCCTGCGCGCCCTGCGGCACGATCCCCAGCCGGGACCGCCACCGCCGCCCCGCCGAGTCCGGATCCTCGCCGAGCACGCGCACGTCGCCGCCGTCGCGCCGCCGGTAGCCCTCCAGGATCTCCACCGTGGTCGTCTTGCCCGCGCCGTTCGGGCCGAGCAGGCCGAACACCTCGCCGGGCGCGATGGCCAGCGCTATGCCGTCGACGGCGGTGTGCCGCCCGTACCGCTTCAGTAGCCCCTGCACCTCGATGACTGCCATGCCCTGAATTCTTCGGCCGTCGCGGGCCTGCCGGGACGACCGACGGACGGAATCGTCTGTCCACCGATCGACGGACACGGGTTAGATGGGTGTCATGCCGCTCGATGCGTACTACACCCGCCACCTCTCCGGGCCCGCCGCGCCGCTGCCGCCCTGGGTGCATCCGGCGGTGTCGACAACCGAAACCACGGCCGAGGGGGTACGCCTCCGCGTCTACACCCCGCGCGACGGCTTCACGCGCGCGCTGCTCTGGGCGCACGGCGGCGGATTCACCCGCGGCGACCTGGACATGCCGGAGGCGCACACGGTCGCGGGCGAGCTGGCCCGGCGCGCGGGCACGCTCGTGGTCAGCGTCGACTACCGGCTCGGCCACTACCCGGCCGGGCTGGACGACCTCGGCACGGCCTGGGCCTGGCTGCGGCGCGAGCACCAGGACCTGCCGGCCGCGATCGGCGGCGCGTCCGCGGGTGCGAACCTGGCGCTGGCCGCTGCCGTGCGTGCCGGCGACGCGCGAGGGCTGCTGCTGGCGTACCCGGTGGTGCACTTCCCGGTCCCGGAGCTGGACGACGTCACCCGGGTGGAGATGATGAGCCTGCCACCGGGCTTCCGGCACCCGCCGGCGTCGGTCGAGAAGATGTACCGCTCCTATACCGGACGGATCTCCGGCCTGCCGGACGGCGTCGTGCCCGGCAACGGGCCGCTGGACGGGCTGCCACCGGCCACGATCCTGCTCGGCGAGTACGACGACCTGCGCCCGTCCGGCGAGCTGCTGGCCCGGCAGCTGGACGAGCTGGGCGTGCCGGTCGGCATGCTGCTGGTCCGCGGCGTGCTGCACGGCCACCTCAACCACCCGGGCGACGTGCCCGCGTTCGAGGATTCGCTGAATTTCCTCGCCGAAGCCCTTACCGCGGTGCGTGCCTGATCTGTAAGGGTGTGCGCATGACCGATCTTCGCGACCGCTTCCGCGCGCTGCACGAGTCCGGCACGTTCCTGCTGCCGAATCCGTGGGACACCGGCTCGGCCCGCCTGCTGGAGAGCCTCGGCTTCGCCGCGCTGGCCACGACGTCCTCCGGGCTGGCCGCCACGCTCGGCAAACAGGATCAGCAGGTCACGGCGGACGAGCTGGTCGCGCACGTCGCCGCGCTCACCGGCGCGGTCGGTGTGCCGCTCAACGTGGACGCGGAGCGCTGCTTCGACGACATCACGGCCACGGTCGACGCGCTGGCCGGTGCGGGCGCGTCCGGCATCTCCATCGAGGACTACGACCCGGCCGCCGGTGCCGTCGAGCCGTTGGAGACCGCGGCGGCCCGGGTCGCCACCGCGGCCGGGGCCTGCGCCCGGCACGGCATCGTGCTCACCGCCCGCGCGGAGAACCACCTCTACGGCCACGCCGATCTGGACGACACCATCACCCGGCTGCGCGCCTACCGCGCGGCCGGGGCGGACGTGCTCTACGCGCCCGGCCTGCGTGATCCGGCCGACATCGCCCGGGTGGTCGCGGCCGTGGACGGCGCGCCGGTCAACGTGCTCGCGGTCGGCGGCGCGCCCGCCGTGCCGGAGCTGGCCGCGCTCGGCGTCCGCCGCGTCTCCACCGGCGGCGCGCTGGCCTGGGCGGCATATGGCGCGGCCCGGGACGCCGCACTCGAGCTGCTCGGGCCCGGCACCACCACGTTCCGGGAACGCTCCCTGACCGGGGCGGAGATCGACTCCGCCTTCGGCCGCGACTGAGAGGACACCGCTGATGCGCACCGCCTTCACCGACCTGCTCGGCGTCCAGCATCCGATCGTGGGCTTCAACCGGTCGCCGGCCGTGGTCGCGGCCGTGACGAACGCGGGCGGGTTCGGCGTGCTGGCCGCGTCCGCCTACGCGCCGGAGGAGCTGGACGCGCAGCTCACCTGGATCGAGGAACAGGTCGGCGGCCGGCCGTACGGTGTGGATCTGCTCGTCCCGGAGAGGTTCGCGCCCGGCGACCCGGACGATCTGATCGCCAGCCTGCGCGCGCAGATCCCGGCCGAGCATCTCGCGTTCGTGGCGGAGCTGCTGGACCGTTACGACATCCCGGCGACCGCCACCCGCGACATCGCGGACGAGTTCGCGGCCGGTGTCAGCCCGACCGGCGTGGCCGCGCTGCTCGACGTGGCGTTCGCGCACCGCATCGCGCTGATCGCGAACGCGCTCGGCACCCCGCCACCCGACCTGGTGGCCCGCGGCAAGGCCGCCGGCGTGGTCGTCGCGGCGCTGGTCGGCGCGCCCAAGCACGCGGTCCGTCAGCTCGCCGCCGGCGTCGACCTGCTCGTCGCACAGGGCACCGAGGCGGGCGGCCACACCGGCACGATCGCCACCATGGTCCTCACGCCGGAGATCGTCGACCTGGCCGGTGACCTCCCGGTCCTCGCGGCCGGCGGCATCGCGGACGGACGGCAGATGGCGGCCGCACTCGCCCTCGGTGCGGCCGGCGTCTGGTGCGGCTCGGTCTGGCTGGCCAGCCACGAGGACGTCGCGATCGCCGCGATCAAGTCCAAGTTCCTGGCCGCCACCAGCGCGGACACGCTGCGTTCACCCACCCGCACCGGCAAGCCCGCCCGCCAGCTGCGCAGCGCCTGGCACGACGAGTGGGAGCGGCCGGGCAGCCCCGCGCCGCTGCCGTTGCCGTTGCAGCCGCTGCTGACCGGCGAGGCGTGGCAGCGCATCGACGACGCGGCCGAGGCCGGCCACGAGGGCGCGCTGCGGCTGGAGTCGTTCTTCATCGGCCAGGTGGTGGGCTCGTTCACGGAGCTCCGCGGCGCCGCGGAGATCACCCGGACCATGGCGGAGGAGTGCGAGGCCCGGATCGCCGCGCTGGGGAAGGCGCTGTGATCGACGACCGCACGCCCGTGATCATCGGGGTGGGAGAGGCGTCCGAGCGGCTGGGCGAGCCCGGTTACCGGCGTCGCTCGGCGGTGGATCTCGCGGCCGCCGCGGCCAGGGAGGCCGGCGCTATCAAGATCAACATTATGGCGGGGGTACGGCAGTTCGAGATCTCCACGCCGTGGTCCCATGCGCCGCTCGGCCGTGCGGACAACTTCCCCCGCGCGGTCGCGGCCCGGCTGGGAGCCGATCCGCAGCGGGCGATCCTGGAGGTCACCGGCGGGCAGGCGCCGCAGAAGCTGGTCGCGGAGCTGGCCGGGGAGATCGCGGCCGGGCGGGCCGAGACCGCGCTGATCGTCGGCGCCGAGGCGATCTCCACGGCCGCCGCCTACGCCCACGCGGACGACCGGCCCGACTTCACCGAGACCGTCGACGGACAGCTGGAGGACCGGGGTTACGGGCTGGACGGGCTCGCGCCGAAGCAGCTGGCCGCGCACGGGCTGCTCGACCCGCCGGGGCAGTACGCGTTGTTCGAGCACGCCCGCCGCGCCCGCCTCGGGCTGTCCGGGGCGGACTACGCGGCCGCGATGGGTGCGCTCTTCGCGCCGTTCACCACCGTGGCCGCGGCCCACCCGCACGCGGCCGCGCCGACCGTGCGCACCGCGGCCGAGCTGACCGCGCCCACGCCGTCGAACCGGGTGGTCGCGGAGCCGTACCCCCGCTATCTGGTCTCCCGCGACAAGGTCAACCAGGGCGCGGCCGTGCTGCTGGCCTCCGTGGGCGAGGCCCGGCGGCTCGGCGTGCCGCAGGACCGGTGGGTGTTCCTGCACGGGCACGCGGACCTGCGCGAGCGCGACGTGCTCGACCGCCCGGACCTGTCCGCCTACCCGGCCGCGGTCGCCGCGATCCGGCACGCGCTCGGCCTGGCCGGGATCGGGCTCGCCGACCTGGACGTGATCGACCTCTACAGCTGCTTCCCGATCGCGGTGTTCGCGGTCTGCGACGGTCTCGGGCTGCCGGTCGACGACCCGCGCGGGCTCACCGTCACCGGCGGGCTGCCGTTCTTCGGCGGGCCGGGCAACAACTACGCGCTGCACGCGATCGCGGAGGTCGTCCGGCGGGTCCGGCGCGCGCCCGGCACGTTCGGGCTGGTCGGGGCGAACGGCGGGTTCCTCAGCAAATACTCCGCCGGCGTCTACTCGACCGCGCCGGCGCCGTGGCGGGACTCCACCGACGCCGCGATCCAGGCCGGGCTCGGCCGGGTGCCGCCGGTGCCGCTGTGCGACGACCCGTCCGGGCCCGCCGTCGTGGAGACCTACACCCGCAAACCCGGGCAGGACGCGGTGATCATCGGGCGGCTCGGCGACGGGCGGCGGTTCGTGGCCGCGGGCCCGCCCGACGGGGGCGATCTGCTCGGCGCGCGCGGGCACGTCGGCACCGCGGACGGGCGGGTGACATTTTCCCGGGAATTGCCGCCGGGGCCATCCGCGTAGCGCGGTTCGCCCCGTCCATCGAGACATATACGGAGACCTACGCCTGTTCTGCGCGAAACGATGCTCCACACTGGATTCACTCACGTTTCGCGGGACGCCCGCATGATGGAATTCCCATTCAAAGTGAAACCCGCTGAGCAGGGAAAACGGTAATTTACGCAGAGTCGAGGCGTTGATGAATGCCACTGCGATCCCGCACTCGCAGGTGGCATACCTTCAATATCACCGATCGGTGCGGCACGATATGAGCACGGACTGCGGCGATCCGATTACTCACGTAGAGTCCCTCTCTGCACGCCCTAGGCTGCCGCGGCCCGCAGCACCCGTGCCCCGAGGAGGACCGTGCAAGCCGTGGTCGACGTTGAGGATCTGCTGACCGCCGGACTCGACGCCCTCTCCAGCCACCAGCGCCGCGCGGCCCGGGTCATCTCCCTCGTCCCGACGGAGAACGCGGGCTCCCGCCTGGCCCGGGGCGCCTACGCCACGGACGCCGGGGCCCGCGCGTTCTACAACATCGACGGTGACCCGGACG
This sequence comes from Catenuloplanes japonicus, assembly GCF_000717135.1. Lineage (GTDB taxonomy): Bacteria > Actinomycetota > Actinomycetes > Mycobacteriales > Micromonosporaceae > Catenuloplanes > Catenuloplanes japonicus. Next base: position 209,521 of record NZ_JNXY01000021.1, on the reverse strand, counting down.
GCTGGACGCTGCCGTCCCGCCGGCACGCCGCCCGGATCGAGACCGAGCTGACGCTGCCGCTGCTGCACCACGTGACCGGCGCGTCCTACGTGTCCGCCCGGCCGCTGTCCGGCATGCAGTCGACCGCGCTCGTGCTCGCCTCGCTCGGCGCGCCGCCGGGCACGGCCGTGCTCGTGGTGCACGCGGCGCACGAGGGCACCTGCCGCACGTCGCGGCTGGTGCGCCGGATGCGGTTCACGGCCGTGCACCTCACGCACCGGGACTGGTACCGGCCGGATCCCGGCGCGCTCACGGCCGCGGTCACGGCGCACCGACCGGCGCTGGTGATCTTCGAGGACGGCGGGCTGTTCCCGCTGCCGCTGGCCGCGCTGCTGCCCGAGGCCGCGGGCGCCCGCACGCACGTGGACATCTCCGCCACCATGCCGCTCATCTTCGGCGGCGTGCTGCCCAGCCCGCTCGGCCTCGGCGCGGACAGCATCGGCGGCGCCACCCACGCCGCGTTCCCCGGCCCGCAGCACGGGCTGCTCGCGATGCGGACCGCGCCGGTCGCGGAAGCGGTCTTCGCGGCCGAACGCGACCTGGTCGCCTCCCACCACCTGGCCTCGGTCTGCGCGCTCGGGTTCGCGCTGGCCGAGTTCGAGTCCCGGGCCGGCGTGCGGTACGCGCGGGCGATCGTGCACACGGCCCGCGCGCTCGGCGCCGCGCTCGCGGCCGAGGGGCTGACCCCGCAGGCGGCCGAGCGCGGCTACACCGGCGGTCATCAGCTCTGGGTGGACACCCGGCCGGTCGGCGTGGACGCCGCGATCGCCGGTGAGCGCCTGGCGGCGGGCGGCATCGACGTCGAGATCCGCTACGACCTGCCCGGCTTCGGCGGTGTCCCCGCGCTCAGTCTCGGCGTCGCCGAGGCCGTTCACGCCGGCCTCGGCGAGCAGCACGTCGCCCGCCTCGCCGGCCTGATGGTGCTGGCCATCCGCGACCCCGACGCCCGTGACCGTGTCGCCTTCGACGTGCGTGCCCTCCGCCAGCACCTCCGCAGCCCTTACATGCTGCCCGGCTGAGGGTCCGCCGGTGTGCCGGCCCCGTCGCCGCGGACAGCGCCTCGGCCGGCGGCGATAGACTGGGCGCCCGGCACCGGACGAGGGCAGGCGGCCATGGACCACGGCGACACGCTCTTCTGGCTCTCGGTCCTGATCCAGCGCAGATATGCGCAGATCTGCGCCGAGCTCGACCTGACCCCCACGCAGGCCACGCTGCTGTGCGCGATCAGGAACGAGCCGAAGCGGATGACGTACCTCGCCACGTCGCTCGGCATGACCAAGAATGCGCTGAGCCAGCTCGTCGACCGCACCGAACGGCGCGACCTGGTCAACCGGGTGAGCTCGGAGCAGGACCGGCGGGTCGTCATGCTCGGCGTCACGCCCGCGGGGAAGGTGCTCGCCGAGGCGGTGTTCGCCGAGACCGCCACGCGCCTGCCCGACATCGCGGTCGGCCTCAGCGCCGACGACCAGCGCGCCCTCGCACGCGTGGCCGCGCTGGTCGTGGACGCGGCCGGCCTTCCACCGTCCACCTAGAGCGGCCTGGATCGCGGGCCGGTGCGCGCGGCCGGGACGTGGTGGCGGCGCGGCTCGCGGCGCTCTTGACCGTGTGACGCGGAACCGGCTCCGATCGGGGGTCGGAAGCGGAGCGCCAGCGGAGTCTTCCGATTCCCGGAGGTTGGCCCGCGGGAGCATGCGGGCGGTACCCCGCTGGGAGCGGGAAGATCGGGTTTGAGGTTGTCGCCTTCGGGGCGTGTGCGGAATGGGCTCGCGCGTCAGCCGCTCGTGTCCCTGGCCCAGGGGAGCAGCAGGCGTTCGATGAGGGCGACGCCGTAGAACAGGGCCACGGAGATCACGGCGAGGAGCACGATCGCGGCGAACGCGGCGGGCGTGTCGAAGTTGGAGGTGCTGCGGCTGATCACGGTGCCGAGGCCGCGCTCGGGGTTGGAGAGTTCCGCGACGACGGCGCCGATCACGGCCAGGTTGATCGCGGTCTTGAGGCCCAGGAAGATCTGCGGCAGCGCGTAGTGGATGCGGATCTTCAGGAACGTCTGGCCGCGGGACGCGCACAGCGACGCGGCGAGTTCCAGCGACTCGATCGGCGCGGACGTCAGGCCCTGCTTCACCGCGAGCAGGATCGGGAAGAAGCACATGATCGCGACCAGCGTGATCTTCGGGGGCAGGCCGAAGCCGAGCCAGAAGAGCAGCAGCGGCGCGAGCGCGACCTTCGGCACCGCGTTCAGCGCGACGAAGACCGGCAGCGTCACCCGGTCGGCGGTACGTGACGCGGCCAGCGCCACGCCGATGAGCAGCCCGGCCGCGGCCGCGATCGCGAAACCGGCCAGCGTCTCGATCAGCGTGATCCAGGCCTCGCCGAGCAGGTAGTCCGGCTTGGCCAGGAACGCGTCGAAGATCTGCGGCGGCGACGGCAGGAAGAACTCCGGCACGTCGCCGAGCGTGGTGAACGACCACCAGGCCAGCACGACGCCCACGATGCCGGCGACGGGCAGCAAGGCCGCGCGGTGAGTCACAAGAGCCTCCACTTAGGATGTGCCGGGCGTGCGCGGGCACACCGGGAAGATGGCGGTCCCGGTGTGCTCGGGCACGCCCGGCACGGTGACGGACTCAGGCGCGCTGAGCGACGACCGAGAAGACCTCATGGCCGTGGATCAGCGTTGCGGGTTGCGCCATGATCTCCGGCACCCGGTCCAGTCGGGCCTTGTCCATGCCGGCGGCGAGCACCTTGTCGTAGGTCTGCGCGTGGATCGCGGTCACGAAGCGTGCGCCCGCATTGCCGCCACCCCAGTACGAGCTGAACGTCTTCGTCTCCACATCGGTCATGCCGAGACCGGTGAGCGTGGCGTGGATGCCCGGCGCCCAGCCCCGATCCGTACCGTGGGCGTCGAAGACCTTCATGCCGACGGTCCGCTGGAACTCCTCGATGATCTCGGCGCCGTCCCCGGCCACGGCGATGTTCTCCCGCCGCGCCCGGAAATCCTCCAGGCACAGCCATCCACCGGGTACGAGACGCTCGATCAGCCGCGCCGTGATGGCCTTGCGCGGCGGCAGGTGACCGAGCGTGAGCCGCGCGTGGATCAGGTGGAACGGCCCCTCCGGCAGTGGCGCGTCGGAGAGCAGGTCCAGCTGCACCACGTCGAGGTTGCCGTCCGGTGCGATCGCGGGGTGCAGGTCCAGCGCGACGACCCGCCCGGAGTCGCCGACCAGGTAACGCATCTTCTGCGCCACGCTGCCGGCGCCGGCGCCGACCTCGAGCATGCGGGCGCCGGCCCAGGTGCCGGACGGCAGCCCGGTCGCCGGGAAGGTCTCCCGGTCGATCAGGCCGGTGATCCGGTACATGGTGTCGTCGTCGAGCAGGTCGCTGAGCGCGTCGTGGTGCGAGCTCGACGTCGCGTGCAGGTTGCTGAGCGGGTACGGCCGGATGTCGGTCATCCGGTCACTTCGCCGCGGACGGGTTCGCGGCGGGCGTGCCACCGGGAACGAAGCTGAAGTCGATCATGTCGGCCACGTCCACCGGCGGCAGCTGCAGCACGCCCTCCAGGATCGCGGCGCCCTTCGCGGCCCGGTTCACGTCGATGAAGCCGATCGGCTGCGCCGGGTCCTGCGGGTAGACGTAGGACTTCATGATGGTCAGCTCCGCGGCCGCCACCTCGGGGTCGGTCTCCGGCACCTGCTCGGCCAGGATCTTCGCGGACTCCTCCGGGTTCTTGACCGCGTAGTCCAGGCCCTTCATCAGCGCGTTCGTGAAGTCGCGGACGAGTTGCGGCTGCTCCTGGATGAGCTGGGTGCGCGCGGTGAGCACGTTGCCCATCAGGTCGTTGAGGCCGTCGCTGTAGGGGAGCACCACCAGGTCCTGGTCCTTGGTGATCAGGCCCTTGCCGATCGCGGCCTTGCGCACGCCGGGCGTGCCGGCCACGAACAGGCCGATCGCGTCCACCTGACCGGCGATCAGCAGGCCGGCCACCTGGTCCGGCGCGACCTCCTGCCACTGCACGGTGTTGAGCTGCGCCTGGTCGATGTTGAACGCGGACGCGTAGGCGGGGAAGACCGACTTCGGGGCCGCGCCGGCGCCGACGCCGATCTTCTTGCCCATCAGCTGGCGTGCGCTGGTGATGCCGGCGCTGGGCAGCGTGACCATCGAGATCAGCGTCTGGGCGTGGATGGCGGCCACGATCTTCACGGCCTTGCCGCCCTTGGCGTACCGCGGGACCGCTCCGGACCAGTCCACCGCGCCGAAGTCGACCTTCCCGGACTCCATCGCGGCGTAGTTCTTCTCACCGGCCGCGCCGGCGATGATCTCGACGTCCAGCCCGGCCTCCTTGAAGAAGCCCTTGCCCTTCGCCACCGCCCCGGCCGCCTCCCGGCCCGGCAGGCCGAACGCGGTCATGTAGGTGGTCTTGCGCAGCTCACCCGGGGGCGTCTGCGCGGACGGGGTCTCCTCCGACGAGGTGCATCCGGCGGCCAGGCCGGTCAGACCGACGCCCGCCACGGCGCTGCCTGCCAGCAGCGCGCGGCGGCTCAGGGGCCGGTTCAGCAGTGAAGCCACTGCAACATCCCTTCCTGGAATTCCTAGCATTCTAAGTTGTCGCGGAGCGGCCGCGGGTGCGGCGAGGGGGGTCTCCTACGGCAACGCGGTGCGGGGCGGTCGCGGACCGCCCTCAAGGCGAGGGGGAGGGCCCGCCGTCGTCACCCAAAGTTGCTGACCAAGAGCAAACAGGAGCGGACCCTCGGCACGAAAACCTAGAATGCTTCTCATTCCAAGTCAACCGGGTCCGTTGAGGATTCTTGGGATGCTTGTTATCCGAGGTTGAGCGTGATGTCATGGCAGGCGCTGACCAAGGGAGTCCCTCACCATGCCCGCCACCCCCATCTACCAGCAGATCATGGCTGACATCCGCACGAAGGTCGCCTCCGGCGAGCTCAAGCCCGGTGACAAGCTGCCCTCCATCGCCGAGCTGACCGTGGCGTACGAGTGCAGTGCTGAACCGGTCAAGATGGCGCTCCGCATGCTCAACACCCTCGGTGAACTTCAGGGTCACCAGGGGCGCGGCGTCTATGTGCCCTCCGGCGCCGCGACGCCGTCCCGGCCCCAGGCGATGTGACCGCTTAACCGCTTTTCCTGCGTTACTTAATGTAATTGCTTGGTTGCTGAAATGGGTCGACTACGGAGTGCTATCCGTCATTCGAGTGACATCAGTCGTCCCATGCGAGACGCGGCCGCCCGCCCGCGAGTGATACCACGCGCGCCAGAAGCAATTTGTCGTCGATGGCGACCACGACCCGTTCGCCGCGCTGCACCTTCAGCCCCTCGCCGCTGACCGCGCCGCCGAGCGCGGTCGCGTCGAACGTGACCTGCGCCGAGCCGGCGGTCGCCCACAGCCAGGCCGGCCCGCTGGGCACGCTCGCGCCGTCCGCGCCGGTGGTCCAGGTGATCGCCGCGACCATGTCGCGGTCCGCCGGGCGCAGGTGGGTGAACGCGAACCGGGCCCGCCCCACCCGGCCGTCGATCGTGGCCGCGATGCAGGTCATCGGCGAGTCGCCGAGCGAGATCCGGGCCGCGATCGTGACACCGGCCGGCACCTCGCGGTCGAGCTGGGCGGAGAAGCCGCCGACGGACATGTCGGTGGTACGGCCGGCCGCGGGCTCGTCCGCGCCGGGCCACCACACCGTGATCGTCGAGGCGACCGACTGGCGGGCGTAGCGGCGGCGGTCCGCGCCGGTCGGCCGCGGGATGCCCAGCTGCAGCTCCGCGCCGTCGACGCCGCGGACCGCGGCCCACCAGCGGCCCAGTGGGGTGACGCGGACCAGCGAGACGGTGTCGAACGGCTGCAGGCCGGTCCAGTCGCCGCTCCCGCGCCGCAGTCGCAGCGCCCGGTCCTCGGCCGAGATCACGGTCGCCTCGCCGCCGGGCTCCACGCGTACGGGCACGTCCACCCATCCCTGAAGATCCGCCATGACACTATCGTGTCTGAAACATACCGATAAATGCTCCTAAAATGGGCTAAGAAAGTAGCGTGAAGATCGCAGAAGAGATCCCTGCCGTGCCGGTGTCCCGTCGGCGGGTGCTGCGTGCCGCCGCAGGCCTCGCGCTCGCGTCCGTGGCCGGATGCGGCGGTGGCGAGGGCGCGGCCGCGGCCGACGCGGAGACCGTGCTCTGGTACTGGCCGGGCGGCCTCAGCGACACGCTGCTCAAGGAGGCCGTGGACCGATTCAAGGACCGGACCACGCTCAAACCCACGCTGATCGAGGGCGACTTCCGCGCCCAGCTGTCCGACGTGCTGAACGGCCCGCCCGAGGGCGTGCCGTCGATCGCCGGGCTCAAGGGCGAGGAGATCGCGTCGTTCCTGCCGCGCGCGGACCTGTTCGCGGACCTGCACACGCTCGGCGCGGACGACATCGCCGGCGAGTACCTGCCGTGGAAGTGGCAGCAGGCCAGCGCGCCGGACAACCGGCTGATCGGGTTCCCGATCGACATCGGCCCGACCGCCATGTACTACCGCGCGGACGTGTTCGAGAAGGCCGGCCTGCCGGTCGAGCCCGGCGAGGTGGCGAAGAAGCTCAGCACCTGGAACGACTACTTCGAGGCCGGCATCCAGATCGGCCGCGAGGTGCCCGGCGCGAAGCTGCTGCGCAACGCGGGGGAGCTGTTCACCATCGTGATCTGCCAGGGCGCGCAGCGCTTCATCGACGAGGGCAACCACTTCGTCGGCGACGCCACACACGTGCGCGCGGCCTGGGAGACCGCGGTGCGGCTGGTCAGCACCGGCGGGAGCGCGAAGATCCCGGTCCACGACGAGGTGGCCTGGAAGGCCGGCATGAACGACGGCTCGCTCGCCACCGAGCTGGGCGCGGCCTGGCTGGGCTACGACATCAAGGCCGGCGCGCCGGACGGGGCCGGGAAGTGGCGGGTGGCGGCCGGGCCGGCGTCCGGTGCGAACTACGGCGGATCGTTCCTGTCGCTGCCGCAGAACGGCCGGGACCCGGCGCTGGCGTACGAGATCGTCGCCTGGCTGCTCTCGCCGGAGAACCAGGCCCGTGCGTTCACCGACGCCGCGCTGTTCCCGGCCGCGCCGGCCACGTACACGATGGCGGCGCTGCGCGAGCCCGACCCGTACTTCGGCGGGCAGGTCACGGTCGAGGTGTTCGGCGACTCGGCCCAGCGTGCGCACCGCGTCTACGAGGCACCGGCCGACGGCGACGTGCACAAGCTCTACGTAAGTCAGCTGGAGGCGTACGAGCGCGGCGACAAGACCGAGACCGAGGCCTGGCGCGACGCGGTCGCGGAGGGCCGCAAGCTGGCCGCCAGCCTCGGCGTCAACTAGCTGGCCTCGCCGATCGGCCGCAGGTACTGCTCCGGGGAGCGGACGATCGCGTCCGCGGTGTCGTCGAACCACTCCGCGCGACGCGTCTCGGACAGCTGCCGGCCGATCACCGCTGCCGCGTTCACGTTGTCGATCAGCAGGCCGGGCGTCTGGATCCAGCCGATCGGCAGGGGCCGCCCGGTCTTCGCGGACAGCGCCTGCAGCCGCCCGGTCACGTCACCCTGCAGGTAGCTCTCCGTGGACACCAGCACCATCCGCCCCTTCCGGGTCAGCTCCAGCGACTGGTCGTCGAACCCGAACGCGCCGGCCACCCACGGCTCGCTGCTGTAGGCGCGCAGCGACCCGAGGGAGCTGACGTCCCGGCCGCCGACGCCGACGAACGCGACCGCGCCCGGGTTCGCGTTCCGCAGCGTCTGCCAGGCGCGCAGGTTCGCGGACGGCTCCTGCTTGGTGTCGAACGGGCCGGCCACGACCACGCTCGGCAGCAGCCGGCTGATCGCGTCCCGCACGCCGTCGACGCGCTGTTCCAGCGACGACACGCCCGGCGAGGTCGACCCGATCACCACCACGCCGCCGCTGCTGTGCGGCAGCCGGTGCGCGACCGCCTCGCCCAGCATCTCGCCGAGCCGGTAGTTGTCGTTACCGATGAACAACGACACGCCGGACCCGGGCGCGGGCGGCGCGTGCACCGCGACCACCGGCAGGCCGGCCGCGGCGGTGGCGCCCAGCGTGTCCGCGAACAGCTCCGGGCTGAGCGTGAAGACCGACAGGCCGGCCGGCCGGTCGCGCCGCAGGTCCGCGTACTCCTTCAGCTCGGCCGTGCTGTCCGCGACCCCCGGGCCGGACTCGGAGTGCGCGACGCCGCCGATGTCCTCCACGCCGTGCGCGAACCCGAGCGTCATCTCCTGCACGAAGTTGAACTGCCGGCTCCCGACCAGGAACACCACCGCGCCCGGCCGCCGCCCGCTCCCGGAGCAGCCGGACAGCGTCACCGTGAGCAGTGCCGTGAGCAGCACGCCGAGAAGCCGCATACGTATCTCATCGGCACGGTTCCGGATTCACTCAAGGAAACCGGACTCCGGTCGATGTGCGCAGGTGAGGGAGGTGCTGGATGCGTCACTGGTTGCAGCGCCGTGCCGTGGCGCGCAGCGCCATCGTCGCCCTCACGATCGGCCTTGCGCTGCTGGCCGGGCTGGCGTTCTTCAGCGCGCGCAGTACCGCGCAGGCATCCGCCAGCGTCGCCTCCCGGCAGCAGGTCAGCCAGCAGTGGAACGAGATCTACCTCAAGATCAATATTGAGTACGAGCTGCTGGTCGACTTCCTGGACCAGCAGAGCGCCCAGGGCCGCGCCGTGCTCACCGGCTCGATCGGGTCCGCCGAGGTGAACCTGCGCTGGCTCAACGCCAACGGCGGCCCGGAGGACAGCGCCCAGGCCCGCGCGCTGCAGAACACCTACGGCGGCTACAGCTACACGCTGCGGAACCTGGTCGACGCCACCCGCGGCACCGACGCGGAGCTGGTCGTCCAGCAGGCCCGGCAGGCCGCGCTCAGCGCCGCCGCGCTCCGCAAGCAGGCCTCGCTCAACATCGCCCGCAACAACCTGGAGATCGGCGACCGGCTCCGCGAGGCGCAGCAGGACAGCGGCCAGATCAAGCTGGCCGTCGGCGTCATCTCGCTCGCCGACCTGGCGCTGGTCGGCTTCTGCACCGTGGTGCTGCTCGTCTACCAGCGCAGCACCGAGCGCCAGGCCGCGGAGAGCCGCTACCGGGCCAGCCACGACGGGCTCACCGGCGTCGCCAACCGCAACCTGCTCACCGAGAGCATCGAGAAAGCCATCGCGCGTACGGTCCCGGGCGGCCCCGGCGTCGGCCTGCTCCTCATCGACCTCAACCGGTTCAAGGAGGTCAACGACACGCTCGGCCACCACGCCGGCGACCTGCTGCTCCAGGAGGTCGCCCGGCGGCTCACCGGCGCGTCCCGCGGCACGGACGTGGTCGCCCGGCTCGGCGGCGACGAGTTCGCCGTGCTGCTCTCCGAGGTCCAGTCCGCGGACGAGGTCATGGAGATCGGCCGGCGCATACTGGCCGGACTCTGCGGCCCGGCCGAGCTGGAAGGCCTCACGCTCGACATCAGCGGCAGCATCGGCGTCGCGTTCTACCCCACGCCCAGCACCAGCGCGGCCGAGCTGCTCCAGCACGCGGACGTCGCCATGTACGCGGCCAAACGCGGGCACAGCGGCATCAGCATGTACGACCCGGAGGCCGACCAGAACAGCTTCGAGCAGCTCACCCTGCTCGGCGAGCTGCGCCGCGCCATCGAGAACGGCGAACTGGAGCTGCACTACCAGCCGAAGGTCCGCGTCGGCACCCGCGCGCTCTGCGGCGCGGAGGCGCTGGTCCGCTGGCGGCACCCGACCCGCGGCCTGCTCGGCCCGCACCTGTTCATCCCGAGCGCGGAGCAGAGCGACCTGATGCGCCCGCTCACCGAGGCCGTGCTGGAGGAGGCGCTCGCGCAGCACCAGCGCTGGCGGCACGAGGGCCTGCTGACGCCGGTCTCGGTGAACGTCGGCGCCTCCAACCTGCTCGACCCGGCCTTCCCGGCGAGGGTCGGCGCGCTCATGGACCACTACGGCACCGCCGCCGGCCAGCTCACCATCGAGATCACCGAGTCCGCGCTGGTCGACGACCCGGCCCGCGCGGCCGCCGCGCTGCGCGACATGCGCGACCGGGGCGTGCTGCTCTCCATCGACGACTTCGGCACCGGCTACTCGTCGATGAGCTACCTCCAGGTCATGCCGCTCGACGAACTCAAGATCGACCGCCAGTTCACCACCGAGATCCTCTCCACCAGCCGCGGCCGCCCCATCGTCACCGCCATCGTCGACCTGGCCCACGCGCTCGGCCTCCAGGTCGTCGTCGAGGGCGTCGAGGACGAACGCACCCACGCCATGATCGGCGACATGGGCTGCGAGATCGCCCAGGGCTACCTCTTCTGCCGCCCCCTCCCCGCCGACGACTTCGCCCGCTGGGCCGTCTCCTGGTCCACCGAACCGGTCTCCGCAATGCCGTCCTAGCGACGGCGGCAGAGTCACCCGGCATCGCATCGGGTTCACAGGGAACCGGCAGGGCGGTCACAGGGTGGTGTGGACATGATCGCTTACCGTGGGTGGGGGTCGTCGAGGGGATGGGGTGCGGTGAGCGGATTCGTCAAGCGGTTCGTGCTGTCGATGGTGGCGTCGAAGCTGCAGCGCAGGGCGCATCGGGGCAACCCGATCGCGAGCGGGCTGCTCGGCATGGTCAACCGGCGGCTGCACGGACACCACGGCGGCCACGGTCACGGCGGTTACGGGCACCAGCCTTACGGGCCGCCGCCCGGTTACCACCACGGCGGCGGGTTCCGCGGCCACTACCGGCATCGCGGGCACTACCGTCACAAGGGGCACTACCGGCACAAGGGCCACTACCGCCGCAAGTTCTGGTGAGCCGGCTGGCACGGCACCGGGCGCTGTCGGCGTCGCTCGCGGCCCGTGACGACGCGGAGATCGCCGCGCTGGCCGGCGCCGCATCGACGGAAGGCATCGGCGGCGCGACCGGCACGATCGAGATCGACGGCGTGCCGGTCTTCGTCAAGCGCGTGCCGCTGACCGCGCGCGAGCTGGCCAGCCCCGGATCGACCGCGAACCTGTTCGGCCTGCCGCTCTTCTACCAGTACGGTGTGGGCTCCACCGGCTTCGGCGCGTGGCGCGAGCTGGCCGTGCACACCATGACCACCGAGTGGGTACGCGACGGGAGCTTCGACGGCTTCCCGCTGCTGCACCACGCCCGCGTGCTGCCGTACGCGTCGTCCCCCGCCGACCCGGCCGAGATCGACCGCTGGACCGCGTACTGGGCGGACGATCCCGCGGTCCGGGACCGCCTCACCGCACTCGCCGGCGCCACGTCCGCGCTCACGCTCTTCCTCGAGCACGTCCCGCACACGCTGGACGCCTGGCTGCGGCACCACCCCGACTACGCGTGGGCCGACGACGCGCTGCACGAGGCCGTCACCTTCATGGCCGCGCACGGGCTGATCCACTTCGACGCCCACTTCCACAACGTGCTGACCGACGGCGAGCGTGTCTACCTTGCCGACTTCGGTCTCGCGCTGCACGACGGCTTCGCGCTGTCGCCCGAGGAACGCGCCTTCCACCGGGAGCACCGCGACTACGACCGCATCTACACCGCCTCGCACCTGGTGCACTGGCTCCTGACCCACCACCTGGACGTGCCCTGGCGCGATGCCTCGTCCTGGCTGACCGCCCACCCCGACGGCGACGGCCTGCCACCCGGCGCCGCCGCGATCGTGGCCCGGCACCGCGAGGCCGCCACGCTGATGGGCGGCTTCCTGCGCGGGATGGTGGAGGGCGACAAGCGCGCTCAGTCCTTGCGCGCCACCGCGCCGTAGGCGTCGATCGGTTCGACCTCGGGGGAGGCCGGCCGCCAGCCGGAGATCTGGGTGAGACCGGGCTCCACCATGGACAGACCGGCGAAGACGGTGGCCAGATCCGAGGGGCTGCGCAGGATGTAGGGCACACCGCCGCTCTCGGCCAGCCGCTTTGCCCCCTCGACCACCGCCGGCGTGGTGTTCGTGCCGTCCCAGAACACCAGGTGACTGCCGGGCGTCGTCTCGGCCATCATCCGGGCGACGATGGTCCGTACCACCTCAAGATCTGGCTCGTAGCCCATCACGCCCATGAACATGACCGCGACCGGCTGCCGGAAGTCCAGCGTTCTCGCCGCCTCACGCAGGATCGTCTCCGGCTCGTGGTAGTCCGCATGCACGTACCTGACTGATTCATCGGTCAGCAGAGCGCGCGCGTGCGCCAGCACCAGCGGGTCGTTGTCCACATAGACCACTCGCGCGCCCGGCGCCACCTCGTGCGTGTTCTGCATCGTGGGCAGGCCGGTGCCGACGTCCAGGAACTGCCGGATGCCGGCCTCCGCGGCCAGGAACCGCACCACGCGGATCAGGAAACCGCGCGACAACCGGGCCATCGCCGCGATCTCCGGATAGACCCGCACAACCGCGTTACCGGCGGCCCGGTCCGCAGGGAAGTTGTCCGTGCCGCCCATCCAGTAGTTCCAGATCCGGGCGGCGTGTGGCACGTCGGTCCGCAGGTCCGGCAGCGTCATGCCACCGTTTCTAACCAACCCGGAGATCATCAGCAAGCGGCCCGATCAGGCATCGCCGCCAGAGAGCCGGCCGGCCGCTGCGATCCGGCGCCGCCGGCGCACCAGACCACGCGCAAGCTGTGCCGCGAAGAAGGCCAGCGGCAGGAGCCACAGAAGCAACGGTGTCACCGGCACGTCAAGGAACAGGCCGCCCAGCACCAGCACCAGCCCGGCGATCGCGCCCCCGAAGGCCGAGATGATCGCGCGCAACCACGGGTCCCCGTGCTCCCGACGGTCCAGCAGATGGGCGAGCGCGGCCGGTGACGGCGTCCAGTCCGGTCCGCGCCGGCGGATCCAGGCCGCACGCAGTGCGGCCACCTCGTCGTTCGCGTCGATGCCGCGCGCGGCCAGTTGCATCGGCTCCAGGCCCGGTAGGGTGCGCCGACCACCGGACGAGTCGTAGGCGTGCGCGGCCGCGATCGGGCCCGGCGCGAACGCCTCCAGCTCCGGGCGGTACTCCAGATCGATCTCCTGCAGCTCGGACCAGCGGATGCGCCTGCGGGTCCACAGCACCCGGATCTCCAGCCCGTCAGCGTCGACGATCGTGCGCGACGCCATCAGCCAGACCAGCAGCCCGGCGCCGCCCAGCAGCCCCGCCGCCAGCACGACCCGCACCCAGACCGCGATGTTCCCGTCCGCCAGCAACCCGCCGCCCACGCCGACGATGCCGAGCACCAGCAGCACCGACGCGATCACCGCGTTCCGTGCCGCGATCCCGTACGGCCCGAAGTACTCCCGCTCCACCACATCCGCCACTATGGAGAACCCAGTCAAGTTGATCGATCAGGCGGAGCGGGCCGAGCGGCCGGTCAGCCGCAGAAGACGTTCGTGATGAGCGTGGTCTGGGCGGCCTGCCAGGAGGCGTGTTCGGCCGGGTCGGCGGTGCGGGTGAAGAGGGAGACGGTGAGGGCGCGGTCGCGCGCGACGTCGATGACCGGGAGGACCTCGTAGCCGAAGCCGTTGCCGCCGTGGCCCCAGTAGCCGCCGCCGCAGGGGAGCGGGCGGTAGAAGATGCCCAGGCCGTCGCCGGTGCCGGGTGGGTAGCCGTAGCCGTCGGGCACGATCACCATTGTGCGCATCTCGGTGAGCTGGGCCGCGGGGAGCAGGCGGCCGCCCAGCAGCGCCCGGACGAACACGTTCAGGTCGGACGCGGTGCTGATCATCGAACCGTCCGCGCCGCTGTCCAGGCCGCGCACCGCGATCGTCGTGTCGGTGAGCGGTGCCCCGGGCGCGAACCGCAGATAGTTGCGGGCGTGCGGCGCGGGCAGGAACGGCCACGTCCCCGGCGTGATCGTCCGCCGGAGCCCGAGCGGACGCAGGATCCGATCATGCACCTCCGTCTCCCACGAGCGTCCGGTCACCTGCGAGATCAGCTGCCCGAGGATCACGTAGTTCGTATTTGAATAGCTCCACTCCGTACCCGCGATGGGGTGTTGAAAGGCAAGAGCGACAAGCGATTCCGGCGGGTACGTCCGCCAGCGCTCCCGGCGGTAGCTCACCGGCGTCAGGTAGTTCGGGATCAGGTCTTCCGTGTAGTCGGCGATGCCGCTCGTGTGCTGGAGCAGCTGACGGACGGTCACGGAACGGACGACCGGCTGGTCGAGCGTCAGGCGGCCCTCCGCGACCAGTTGCAGCACGACCACGGCGACGAATGCCTTGGTGCTGCTGCCGATCCTGATGTACGGATCATCGTCCGGGAAGCCACTGTGGACCGTCTCATGGTCGGTCCGGGCCATGACGCCGGTGACGCCGAGCGCCCGTAACGCGTTCACGTCCCGCCGCAGCCGGGATTGTCCGGGCGCGGCCGCGGTGACGGTCAGTAGAAGTGCCGCCGCCAGCGCGCATCGGATGGCGATTCGCATGCGCCCAGCCTGGTCTCATCCGTGCGGAAGCACACTCCTGCAGCCCCGACCCGCGACCGGGGGAGAACCCTACCAGCCATTGACAAGCTGCGATGTTACGCCTAGGTTAACCACCGGGAAAACGCTTTCCGCCTCCACCGGGAAGTGACCGCACGGCCGTGGTTCGCCGCGCCCTGGGTCGGTGCCGGCTCCACCGCCTGGCACCGGCGCACAGGTGGACCGTGACCCCGAAGGCATTGGACTCCCGTAGATGAAACGTATCAAGAAACGGTACGCGATCGCCACCACCACCGCGCTGCTGCTCACCGGCGGCGGCGTCACCGTGGCGAACGCGGCCGAGACGGCCGCCCCCGTAACACAGGCCGCCACCACCGAGAATCTCAACCGCGGCCTGGTCAGCATCCGCACGGACAAGGGCAACTTCCTCTCCTGGCGGCTGCTCGCGGCCGACCCGGCCGGCGTCGCGTTCAACGTCTACCGCGACGGCGTCAAGGTCAGCACCGCCGCCGTCACGAACTTCACCGACGCCGGCGCGCCCGCGAACGCGACCTACACGGTCCGGCCGGTCGCCGGCGGCATCGAGACGTTCGCAGCGGACGAGCCGGTGCAGACGCTCGCGGCCTCGCAGGACGTGCCGATCCAGGTGCCGTCCGGCGGGACCACGCCGGACGGCGTCGCCTACACCTACTCCGCGAACGACGCCTCTGTGGGTGATCTGGACGGCGACGGCGCGTACGAGATCGTGCTGAAGTGGGACCCGTCGAACGCTAAGGACAACTCGCAGTCCGGCTACACCGGCAACGTGTTCATCGACGCGTACAAGCTGAACGGCACCCGGCTGTGGCGCATCGACCTCGGCCGTAACATCCGGGCCGGCGCGCACTACACCCAGTTCCAGGTCTTCGACTACGACGGTGACGGCAAGGCCGAGGTCGCGATGAAGACCGCGGACGGGACGAAGGACGGCGGCGGCACGGTCATCGGCAGCTCCACCGCTGACTACCGGAACAGCTCCGGCTACATCCTCAGCGGTCCGGAGTTCCTGACCGTCTTCAACGGACAGACCGGGCGCGCGGCGGCCACCGTGGACTACGTGCCCGCGCGCGGGACGGTCAGCAGCTGGGGTGACAGCTACGGCAACCGGGTGGACCGGTTCCTGGCCGGGACCGCGTACATCAACGGCTCCTACCCGAGCATCATCATGGCGCGCGGCTACTACACGCGTACCGTCGTGGCGGCCTGGGACTTCCGGAACGGCGCGCTCACGAGGAAGTGGACGTTCGACAGCAACTCGTCCACGAACGGGTCCGCGTGGGCCGGGCAGGGCAACCACCAGCTGTCGATCGCGGACGTGGACGCGGACGGCAAGGACGAGATCATCTACGGCGCGATCGCGATCGACGACAACGGCGCCGGGCTGTGGCGCACCGGTCAGGGCCACGGCGACGCGCTGCACGTCGGCGACCTGATCCCGAGCCGCGCCGGCCTCGAGGTGTTCAAGGTCGACGAGGACACGTCGAAGCTGGCGCACTACATGGCGGACGCGCGCACCGGCGCGATCATCTGGTCCGCCCCGTCCTGCGGCTGCGACAACGGCCGCGGCGTCTCCGCCGACATCTACGCGGGCAGCGCCGGCGCGGAGTCCTGGTCGTCCGCGGTCGACGGGCTGCGCAGCGCCACCAACGCGAACATCGGCCGCAAGCCGTCGTCCACCAACTTCGTCATCTGGTGGGACGGCGACGGCCAGCGTGAGCTGCTGGACGCCACCAGCATCAAGAAGTACGGCACGTCGGCCGACACCACGCTGCTCACCGCGAGCGGCGTCCACTCCAACAACGGCACCAAGGCGACGCCGTCACTCCAGGCCGACATCCTCGGCGACTGGCGCGAAGAGGTCATCTGGCCGACCACGAACAACACCGCGCTGCGCATCTACCAGACCACGGACGCGACCAGCATCTCGCACGTCTCGCTGATGCAGGACCGCATGTACCGCGAGGCCGTGGCCTGGCAGAACACGGCCTACAACCAGCCGCCGCACCCGAGTTTCCAGATCTCCTGAAAGCAACACCAAGATCGGCCGGGGGTACGCGTACCCCCGGCCGATCCTGTGTTTGTGTCCTTTGAGGACCGGTCTTAACCCTCCCTTAGCAATCGGCTAGCGCCCCCTTATCGGCCGTCGGCGCAGGCTGACGCGGCTCGATCACCGTTCCGGAAGGGCGTTTCACATGTCACGCAAGAGACTCCTGGCGCTTGCCGCCGTGCTCATCGCACCGCTCGCCGCGGTCGTGGCGATCGCGCCGCAGGCCTCCGCGGCCAGCTCGAAGTTCTGCGAGGGCGGCAGCTACACCACGCTCGGCAAGACCGGCACGGACAAGCGCTTCCGCGGCACGATCGCGGCGCCGGCCGGCCGGTTCACGGTGCAGGGCCGATTCACCCAGTTCACGGTCGACCCGGCCACGTTCGGCATCTACGACTACGCGTGGACCGGCCGCGCGAACGTCGGCGACATGACCGGCGGCCGGCTCACCCCGGTCTACGCGAGCAAGGTGCCGGACCACCGCGGGCTCACGCTGACCAGCGGCATCGCGGTCGAGCTGCGCGACGAGGACCTGACGCTGTCCCGCACCGGCCCGAACGGCCTCACGATGAAGATCCAGGCGAAGGACTGCGCGCAGGGCGGCATCTTCCAGATGGAGGTGGAGCGCGGCGACGGGACCCGGACCCGGATCACGCACACGCTCGCGGACAGCGCGTTCTACTACGACAACCCGAACTTCCGCGCTCAGCTGGGCGTATTCCTCGGGGACGACTGCGTGAACCCGGCGACCGGTCCGGCCGGCGACCGCTGCGTGCGCGTCACTCCGCGCGTCAACATCGGCTCGGACATCGCGCCGCGGCTGGTGCTGAGGGACAGCGCGCAGGTCGCCACCCGCATCAAGCAGTCCGAGTGCGGGCCGGACTTCACGAACACGCTCGGGCTGGCCGAGACCGCGGACCACTGCGGCGCCACCAGCATCTGGGACGTGGCCAGCGGCGGCCGGCTCGGCATGGTGACCGGCGAGGACGCCACCGAGGTCGCGAACCCGCCGACGAACTGCACCGAGGACTGCGAGGCCGGCAACCAGGTCAAGGGCGGGCTGGCGGTGCTCGGCTTCCCGAACCCGGTGCCGGCCGGTGTCCGGCTGACGCCGCGTACCTCCACGACCGGGGCGGACGCGCCGCTCACCACGCCGTAGGCGTGCTCGATCGCGCGCGGCCGTCCGGTCGCGCGCGATCGGCGCTCGGGCGCGGGAGACCGGCCGACGAAAGATTCGCGAAAAAGTATGCGGGATGCGTTTGAACCCGGAAGGCCGTGGGAAGAAGCCTCGCCAACCTGATCGTTTGTCGACTGCGAACGAGTGAACACCGAAAGTAACTCATACTTTCGGCTATCCTCTTCCTCCGCCGTTCGGCTATGGTCGGGAAAGCCGAACGGGTATCCGGGCTGGCCGGACAAAGCGAAGGACCGCTCTCATGACCATAACCATCGCCCAGCCGACCACCACCGACCGCGAAACGATGACGGACGGTCGCGCCGCGGACGCCGCCGCGGACCTGATCGTCGCGCTCGCCGCGATGCCGTCCGACGACCCGCGCCGCGCCGCGCTCCGCGACCGCACCATCGAGGCCTGGCTGCCGCTGGCCCGCCACCTCGCCAAGCGCTACTCCGGCCGCGGCGAGCTCACCGACGACCTCGTGCAGACCGCGATGGTCGGCCTGATCAAGGCGGTCGACCGGTTCGACGCCTCGCGCGGTGTGGACTTCTCCGGCTACGCCATCCCGACCATCGTCGGCGAGATCAAGCGCCACTTCCGCGACCGCACCTGGTCCATCCGCGTGCCGCGCCGGCTGCAGGAGCTGCGGCTCGCGATCAGCGAGGCCAACAGCACGCTGACCCACAAGCTCGGCCGCTCGCCGCTGGTCGCGGACATCGCCACCTACCTCGGCATCACCGAGGAGGAGGTGCTGGAGGGCCTGGAGGGCGCCCGCGCCTACAACACCACCAGCCTCTCCACGCCGCTCGGCACGGACGGCAGCGCCGAGCTCGGCGACACGATCAGCGACGACACCGACGAGTACGCCGAGGTCGAGCTGCGCGCCACGCTCGGGCCGGCCCTGGCCATGCTCGACGCGCGCGAGCAGCGGATCATCACGCTGCGCTTCTACGGCAACCTGACGCAGTCGCAGATCGCGGACCAGATCGGCATCTCCCAGATGCACGTGTCCCGCCTGCTCACCAAGGCGCTGGTCAAGCTGCGCGGCCACATGGACGTCGACGCCTTCAACTGACCTTTCCCCTCTTCTCATGGCGGCGCCGGTCCGGCGCCGCCATTTTCGTGTGCCGGTGTGCTCATCGACCTCGGGATATTCCGTAGCGTGATCGGGGTGGGGCGCGGTTTGTCGTACCCCTGGAGTATGAAGATGATCGTCACGGAGTCCTGAGGAAACGAGAGCGTCATGAGTGAGATCGCCCCCGTCGTCGATGCGGCCCACGCCGCGCCGTTCGAGAGCACCGACGACTATCGCGAGGCGATCGAGCGGATGCGGGCGGCCGCCGCGGCCTACTACGCGGGCGAGGACATCGTGATGGACGATGCCACCTACGACGCGCTGTTCGCCCGCGTCGCCGCGACCGAGGCCGTGCATCCGGACTGGGCGGCGGCGGACTCGCCGACCGAGGTGGTCGCGGCCGGTGGCGGCGTGGTCGGCGACGTCGTGCACAGCACGCCGATGCTGAGCCTCGGCAACGTCTTCGACGAGGACGAGCTGCGCGTCTGGGCCGCCCGTCTGGAGAAGGTGATCGGCCGCCCGGTCGCCGGCTTCACGGTCGAGCCGAAGATCGACGGCATGGCGATCGCCGCGCGATATGTCGACGGCACGCTCGTCCAGGTCGCCACGCGCGGCGACGGGCAGGCGGGCGAGGACGTGACCGCCCAGGCGCGCGCGGTCGCCGGGCTGCCCGGTGAGCTGCGGCGGCCCGTCACGGTCGAGGTGCGCGGCGAGGTCTTCATGACCGACGACGACTTCACGAAGGCTAACGAGTTGCGTGTCGCGCACGGCGGCGCCCCGTTCGCCAACCCGCGCAACGCCGCGGCCGGCACGCTCCGCGCCCAGGACCGGGCCTACGTGGCGCCGCTGTCCTTCCTCGCCTACGCCGTGCACGACCTGCCGGAGGGCGAGGGGCTCACGCACAGCGCGGCCATGGCCGCGATCGCGGACCTCGGCGTCACCACCACCGCGGGCTCGCCGGCCGGCATGCCGCAGTGCACGACCGTGGACGAGCTGGTCACCGCCGTCACCGCGCTCGGCGCGCTGCGCGGGAAGCTCGGCTTCGACATCGACGGCGCGGTCGTCAAGGCGGACGCGCCGGCGGATCGGGATGCGGCCGGTTCGTCCAGCCGCGCGCCGCGCTGGGCCACCGCGTTCAAGTTTCCCGCGGACACGCGGACCAGCACGCTGACCGCGATCGAGGTGCAGGTCGGCCGCACCGGCGTGATCACCCCGGTCGCGGTGATCGCGCCGGTCCAGGTCGGCGGCGTGGTGGTCACCTCCGCCACGCTGCACAACTTCGACGATTTGGTACGCCGTGACGTGCGCGTGGGCGACACCGTGTTCGTCCGCCGCGCCGGCGAGGTCATCCCCGAGATCACCGGGGCGAAGCTGGACGAGCGCGCCGCCGACGCAGTGGCCTTCACGCCGCCGGAGTTCTGCCCGCGCTGCGGCGGCGAGATCGACCGCTCGCAGAAGCGATGGCGGTGCATGCAGGGCCGCGCGTGCGGCGCGGGCGAGTCGCTGGCCTACTTCGCCGCGCGTGACTCGATGGACATCGAGGGTCTCGGCGACAAGGTGATCCGCCTGCTGATCGCGGCCGGCATGGTCACCGACCCGGCCGACCTCTTCACCCTGGACGTGGAGGCCGTCGCCCAGCTGGACCGGATGGGCGCCACCTCCGCCGGCAAGCTCCTGGCGAACATCGAGGCGTCCAAGGCGCAGCCGATGTCCCGCGTGCTCACCGGCCTCGGCGTGCGGATGACCGGCCGCTCGATGTCCCGCCGCCTGGCCCGCCACTTCGGCACCATGGACGAGCTCACCGGCGCCACCGTCGAGCAGCTGCAGAACGTGGAGGGTGTCGGCCCGGAGCGCGCCACGACTATCGCGGCCGAGCTCGTCGAGCTGGCCCCGATCATCGCCAAACTCGCCGGCCACGGCGTCAACATGGTCGAGCCCGGCATCGTCCCGGCCTCCGAGCGCGCGGCCGCCGCGGCCACGGACCCGTCCGAGCGCCTGCCGCTGCACAACGAGGACGGCAGCCAGATGATCGTGGTGGTCACCGGCTCCGTGCCCGGCCTGACCCGCAACGAGGGCAACGAGGCCGTCGAGCGCCTCGGCGGGAAGTCCTCCGGATCCGTCTCCAAGAAGACCCAGCTGGTGGTGGTCGGCGACGGTGCCGGCTCCAAGGCGGCGAAGGCGGAGGAATTGGGCCTGCGCATCATGCCCTCGGACCGTTTCGCCGCCCTGCTGGCAGCCCACGACGCCGGCGAATCCCCTACTCTGGACGATTTCTAGAAGACCCGCTCATCGCTCGCAGAATGCGAGGGATTCGGCGTCGCCGGGAGGGGGATGCGGTTGATTCGCATTCTCCCTCCCGGTCTTCCGTGAGAATCGGTCCGCTAATCATTTGTGCCGCGGCGCGCCCTGCGGAGGCGCTCCGCGTGGCGGCGCTCGAGGCCCCACGCGCGGTGGTGCTCATGTATTCGCCGGAACTCCTCGGCCGCGGGGGAGTAGGAACGGGACGCGGTGCGGTCGCGCATGACGGCCAGCTCCGCGGTCGTGAACATCTGTAACTGACGCATTATTGAATGGTGGCATGGAAGCGTCTCTCCAGCGACCCCGAAATGCTTTCCCGGGGTGCGCCATATGCGACATGAGACGTGTATAAGAGGTCAACGGAAACAGCGTGACCGATTGCGCAGAATTCGTGGACGGCGGGCCTGTGCCTGCCTATTCTCGACCGTGAGCCGGCGCGCCGGCCCGGGTGAGGACGACGACCTTGCCGCTGACCGTGTTGCCCTCGACGGCCCGGTGGGCTGCGCGGATCTCTTCGAGCGGAAAGGTGGTGATCGGGCCGAGTGAGAGCGTGCCGGCGGCGAGCCGGTCGAGCGTGCGCTGGAGGATCGCGGGCGGCAGGTTCGACGCGTCACCGCTGTATGCGGTCAGGCGCACGCCGGTCGGGAGATAGCCGATCGGATAGAAGTCCTTGACGATCCACTCGTTCGACAGCATCCCGGCCATGCAGACGGTGCCGTGGACGCGGGTGGCGGCGAGCGTGTCCGGGAGCGTGGGCGTGCCGACCAGCTCCAGGGCGGCGTCGACGCCGTCCGGGACGATGCGGCGGACCTGCGCGGCCACGTCGCGGTCGTCGAGGAGCGGGTGGGTGACGCCGTGGGCGGCGAGGTCGTCCAGGCGGTCGCGCCGCCGGGTGGTGGCGAGCACGGTGGCGCCGAGGTCGCCGGCCAGCGCCGCGGTGGCGTATCCGAGCGCGGACGTGCCACCGCGGATCAGCAGCGTCTGGCCGGGGCGGAGGTCGAGGCCCACGGTCAGTGCGCCGTGCGCGGTCTGCAGCGTCTCCGGGACCGCGCCGAGCACGTCCCAGGGCAGCGCGGAGCGGAACGGGATGACCTGTGCGCGCGGTACCACGGTGTACTCGGCGTAGCCGCCGTCGAACGCGCGGCCCATGCCGCCCATCATCGCCACCACCTGCTGTCCGGGCCGCAGGTCGGTGCCGGGCGCGGCGTCGACCACGCCGGTGGCCTCGATGCCGGGCGCGATCGGGAAGCGGGCGTTGTCCGCGTACCCCAGGCGCAGGTGCAGCTCGGAGCGGTTGATGCCGAAGGCGTGCACGCGGATGCGTACCCACCCTGGCTCCGGCTCTGGAATTGGAAGATCTTGCAACTCGAGGTTCTCGACCGGTCCGGGGCCGGTCAGGACGATCGCTCGCATGGTCATGACTGGCGCCAACTTCCTTCCACAGAATAATATTCCAAGGAAGATAAAACAGTGGGGGTACGGATGAGCGAGCGCATCACGTGGCTGAACGACCTGATCCGGCTGGAGATCCTGCTGTGGGAGCGGGTGGACGCGCGACTGCGGGCCGCGCACGACCTGCCGCTGGCCCGGTTCCAGACGCTGCACGCGCTGGCCGACGGGCCACTGCGCGTCGGTGACCTGGCACAACGGATGAGCATCACGGTCGGCGGCGCCAGCAAGGTCACCGACCGCATGGTCACGCTCGGCCTGCTCGCCCGCGAGCCCGACCCCACCGACCGCCGCGCCAGCCGGGTGACGCTCACCGCGGCCGGCCGGAGCGCGCTCGACGCGGCCACCGGCACCTACGCCGCGTGCCTCGCGGAGATCGTCGACCCGGCGCTGCCGGCCGCGGACCGGCAGCGGATGCACGAGCTGGTCAGACGCCTGCTCACCGCGCTGGACGGGGGCTGACGTGCGGGGTCAGCGCCACCACAGTTCCAGCAGCGCGACGGCCAGGCCGACGACGGCGGCCGTGGTCAGGATGATCGCCAGGTACCCGGCGCCCGAGGTGGTGCGCTCCATCTGCTCTCTCCGCATGTCCTTCATGTTTCCGATGTGCCGGGCGCGCACACCTCGGGATCTCACGACCAGGGTCGCCAGCCCTCCAGAAAAGCCGCGATCAGGCCGACCGCGAGCGCGGTGAGCAGCAGGATCACGACATAGCCGGGGCCGGACGTGGCACGCTCCACGAATGTCCTCCGTGTTTCCACCGAGTTCCCCCTTCGTGACCCCGCACCCTCCGCAGTGGACATAACTTACGCGCCGCCCTGCGGACAGTCTTATGTGGGTAGTGCGGGACCTGCATCAATCGACAACCGCGCCCGTCGGAGAATGGGAGGGTGACAGGACCGATCAGCCGCAGTTCGGCGGCACGTGGCGGGGGCCGGAGCGCCGGTCTGGTACGACGGGTGTCCCACCAGGCGCGACGCCGCCGGCTCGAGGTGCTCCGCGTCGAGGAGCTGACGCCGACCATGCGCCGGATCGTGCTCGGCGGCCCGGAGCTGGAGGCGGACTTCCCGTTCCTGCCGCTGGCGGCCGCGGACAGCGTCCGGATCGTGGTGCCGGACGAGGAGACGGGCGAGCTGACGCTGCCCGCGCCGGGACGGCGCGACGCGATGTCGACCCGCGAGTACACGGCGCGCCGCTTCGACGCGGGGGCGGGCGAGCTGGCGATCGACTTCGTGCTGCACGCGCACGGGCCGGCCGGGCGGTGGGCGTCGACGGTGCGGGCCGGTGGGCTGCTGGGCGTGATCGGGCCGCGCGGGAGCCAGGTCTTCCCGGGCGACTGCGACGACTATCTCCTGGTCGCGGACGAGACCGGGCTGCCGGCGATCGAACGCTTCCTGGAGGAGCTGCCGGCCGAGGCGGTCGTGCGGGTGCTCGTGCTGGCCGACGGCCCGGCACGTGAGCTGGGCGGGGGCGGCCGGGACGCGGATATTCGCTGGCTGGGCGCGGTGCCGGTCGAGGCCGTGGTCGAGGCCGTGGCCGCGGTGCCGATCGGCCCGGGATCGTTCGTGTGGGGCGCGGGCGAGGCCGGCGTGATGCGTGGGCTCCGCACGCATCTGCGCCAGGACCGCACCATGGACGCGGAGCGGGTGTCGGTGCGCGGCTACTGGCGCGAGGGCGCGGCCGGCACGATCGAGGACTGACGGCAGCGTCATCGTCTCCCCGCGCGGCGCTGGGCTTCCGTGTCAGGGCACATGTTCGCCGCGACCAGCATGGCCTGCTCGCGGATCGACCGGCGCAGGTCTGTCGCGATAGCAAGGACTACTATTTCGTGAAATTTCGGGCACGGAGTGCCCGTGGAGCGTGCGGACACCGAAAGCTGAGCGGGAAATGGGTCCCACCGCGGCCAGAAGCCAAGAAGTTTTCGCGCCCGCGAGACATCACCCGAAGGTGTCGGGAAGACCCAGTAAATGGCGATATTTCCGGCGCAAACGCCCTCAGGAACGTCGGGCCCGCCCAGGCACCGCGCCAAAGATCGGGGCGTCCCCCATGTCGGAGTCCGACATGGGGGACGCCCCGATCTTGGAGGGGAGGCTCAGATCGTGACGCTGGTGGTGCGCAGCACGCGGCGGCCCGGCAGCTCGATGCTGAGGAAGGCGATCAGGCCCACCACCCCGACCACGGCCGGCCCCAGCCACCACGGCCCGGCCGGCCACGGACGCCCGAGGAAGCCGAGCGACAGGAACACCAGCGGCAGCACGGCCAGCCCGACCCCGCCCGCGGTGGCGAACGTCCAGATCAGCGCCGCCTCCCGGCGCAGCATCGCGCGGATCTGGGCCGGAGTGGCACCGGCCAGCCGCAGCAGCGTGATCTCGTCCCGGCGCTGTGCGGTCGCGGTGATCAGCTTGTTCGCGATGCCGAGCAGCAGGTAGCCGAGCAGCACCCCCAGCACCGCAACATTGAGCCACAGCTCCGGCGAGACCGAGGCGGACCCCGGGTCGGCCGGGCCCGCGACGACGCCCGGCCGGGCGGCGGCCAGCTCCGAGACCGCGGCGGCCACCGCCGCATCCCCGGACGTCGCGACCAGCAGCCGCTGGTCGAGCCCGGTCGCGTGCCCGGCGGCCAGGTCACGGGAGACGATCACCGGGCCGAAGCCGAGCCCGCGCTCGTACGTGGCCACGATCCGCGCCTGCACCGGCGTTCCGTCGCCGAGCGCCAGGTCGATCGTGTCGCCGACGCCGGCGTTGCGGGCCCGCGCCGCACCCGCGTCCACCGCGATCGTGGCACCGGTCAAACCGGACAGGTCGCCGTCGCGGATGCCCAGGTCGAACACGGACGCCGCCGCCGGGTCGAGCACCATCGCGGACGCCGCCTCCACGACCGGGTCGCCGAGCATCGAGTAGGTCCAGATCACGGTCGTGCCGCCGACCAGGGCCGCGCCGGTCACGCCGGGTACCCGGGCGACCGCGCCGGCCAGCTCGGACGGGACGCGGCCGAGCGCGGGCGCGGTCACCGCCAGCTGCGCGTGGGTGCCGTCCGCGAGGTCGCGGGTGGAGCCGGCCAGCACCGTGGTCTGGGTGAGTGCGTAGGTGAGCGTGAACACGACCGCCACCGCGAGCGTGCTGACGGCCGCGGCGGTCCGCACCGCGTACCCCCTGGTGTTGGCGACGGCGAGCCAGGTCGAGGCCGCGGCGCGCGACGGGAGCAGGCGCGCCATGACGCGGCCGGCCAAGGACAGCAGGCCCGGTCCGGACAGTGCCAGGCCCACGGCCGCGAGGATGCCGGCCATTGCGGTCATCGCGGCGCCCGCCTCGTTCCGGGCCAGCATCGGCGTCACCGCGAGCGCGTTCGCGCCGGCCAGCACGACCAGTCCGGAAGAGAAACGCCAGGCAGAGGGGGTACGGGGTTCCGCCCGCGATCCGGCCACCGCTTCGGTCGCGGGCATCCGGGAGATTGTGGCGACCGCGCACAGCGCCGCGATCCAGGCGGTCAGCGTCATGAGCAGCACCGCGGCCAGGCCGGGCAGCGGGCTCCACTGCAGCGGCAGCCCGGCCGGGGCCATGCCGAGCGCGACCAGCAGTTCCCGGAAGCGGCCGGCCAGCGCGTACCCGGCCACGGCGCCCGGCACCGCGCTGACCGCGGCGACGATCAGCGCCTGGCGGGTGGCGAGCCGGCGGATCTGCCGGGGCGTGGCACCGACCGCGCGCAGCAGCGCCAGCTCACGCCGCTGACCGGAGAACGAGACCGCGAGCGCGCCGCCCACGATGATGCCGATGACCAGCAGCGTCACGCCGGACAGCGAGCCGGCCATCAGCGGCAGCATGCTCCGGCCCGCGGCGGTCGCCGGGTCCGCGATGTCGCCGCGCGCGTCACCGGTGGTGACGGCCAGGCCGCCGCCGAGCGCGCGGGCCGCGTCCGCGACCTCGTCGGCGCGACCGGGCTCGGTGCGCAGCGCGACCAGGTCTACGCGGTTCTCGGTGCGACCGCTCAGGGTGATCGCGGCCTGGTCGGCGAACCAGGCGCCGGGGCCGGCGTCGTCGAGCACGGCCGTGACGCGGTAGTCGGCGATGCTGCCCGCCGCGGAGATCCGCACGGTGCCGCCGGTGGTGACGCCGGCCGCGCGCGCGGTGGCCGTGTCCAGCGCCACCTCGTCGGCGCCGTCCGGCACGCCGGTGGGCCGGCCGCCGTCCTCGGTGCCGCCGGTCTGCGCCGGGTTGCCGGTCTGCGCCGGATCGGCCGCCTGCGAGGCCGTCGGCGACGGGTCGGCGGCCGGAGAGGCACCGGTGGAAGCGGCCGGAGAGGTGCTGGTGGAATCGGCCGGCGCGGTGCCGGACGTCAGCGTCAGGGAGGACCAGTTGTGCCCGTCGACCGGGGTCACCCGGCCGTCCGTGCCGATCACCGCGGCGCCGATCGTCACGTCGCCGATCGCGGCGGTCACGCCGGGCAGCGCGGCCAGCCGGGCGATCGTCCCGACCGGGACGCCGGCGCGTTCCGGCAGCGTGATGGGCAGATCCTCGGGCACCCGGTAGGTCTGCGGCGCGGAGACCACCACGTCCGCCGACGCCAGCCGGCCGGGCTCGGGGTGACCGCGCAGCCCGGACTCCGCGACCACACCGATCGCGGCGACGAGCGAGGCGCCGCCGAGGGTGGCGCAGGCGACCGCGATCAACCCGGCGATGCGGTGCCGGGCCATGCGTACGGCGAGGTAGAGCATGGTGTTACTCCGTCTCCAGCTCGGTGAGGCGCCGGGCCAGCACGGCCGCGGCAGGGTGGGGGATGCTGTCGGCGATCCGGCCGTCCGCCATCACCAGCGCGAGATCGGCCCGTGCCGCCGCACCCGGGTCGTGGGTGACCATGACGACGGTCTGGCCCAGCTCGTCCACGAGCGTGCGGAGCAGATCAAGGACTTCCCTGGCGGTACGGAGGTCGAGCGCGCCGGTCGGCTCGTCCGCGAAGACCACGGCCGGCCGGGTGACCAGCGCCCTGGCCACGGCGACGCGCTGCTGCTGGCCGCCGGAGAGTTCGGACGGGCGACGGTGCAGCCGGTCGGCCAGGCCGACGCGCTCGACCAGCGTGCGTACCCACGCGTGGTCCGGAGCGACGCCGGCCAGGCGCAGCGGGAGCGTGATGTTGTCCGCCACCGACAGCGAGGGCAGCAGGTTGTACTGCTGGAAGATGAAGCCCACCCGGCCGCGCCGCAGGATCGTCCGCTTGGTCTCGTTGAGGTGGCTGATCTCCGTACCCTCGATGAAGGTCTTTCCGCTGCTGGGGGTGTCGAGCCCGGCCGCGCAGTGCATCAGCGTGCTCTTGCCGGAGCCGGACGGGCCCATCACGGCCAGGAACGTGCCGGCCTCCACGGCCAGCGAGACGTCGTTCAGCGCGTGCACGCCCCCGGGGTAGATCTTGGAGACGTGCTCGAGCGTGACGGCCGTCGTGGTCAGCGTCGGGATCATCAGTGGCCGGCCTTGCGGCGGTAGTTGACGATCAGCGCGGTGCCGAGCGCCAGCACGAGCACGCCGAATCCGGTGCCGAGCCACACGTTCACGGTCGACAGCGCCGCGTTCAGGCCGGCGGCGACCACGAGCGCGATCCAGAGCGCCAGGCGGGCCGGTTGGGTGCCGGTCTGCCGCGGCTCCGGCGTTGTCTGATCGGTCAGTCGGTACGGGTCGGTGTTCATCTCGATCACTCCTTCAGGGGGCGTTTCCCGATGTCTACGACGCTATGGGCGCTGCGGGCCGGCAACGATCCCCTCACCTGCCCACCCGTGGTACAGCAGGCTGTACTTTCCGGCCGTGGCCCTTGCCGGACCGCCCGCCCGGTGGCCTACGGTTCGCCGGTAAGCCGTGTGAAGACCGAACCGGGAGGCACCGCCATGTCCGTCGCCGAGGCCGTCCGCAGGCGTCTGCGCATCGGGATCGAAGCCGTGGAACGCGTCGCGACCGGCTGGTACACGTCGTTCCTGGCCGGCCTGGTCTGCTGGCCGATGCTCGTCGCGGTGGTCCTGCCGAGGGCGGCCCCGTTCGCGCTCGGCCGGCTGCGCGCGGTCGCGGACGTGGAACGCCGCCGCCTCGGCCTGCGCTCGGGGATGCCGCCGCAGACCTCGCTGCGGGCCGTGACCGGCGACCCCGCGACCGGCCGGGAGGTGCGCTGGCTGCTGCTGCACGCCACGGTCGGGTTCTTCATCGGCATGTTCGGCCTGACGATCGCGGTCGACATCGTGCGCGACGGCCTGTTCCCGCTCTACTGGCGGTTCGTCCCGGCCGCGGACGCCACGCCCGCGATCGGCTGGCCGCTGATCCGCACGCAGAACGGCGCCTGGCTGGTCGGGCTGATGGGTGTCGGCTACCTGTTCGCCACGCTCTACCTCGTACCGCTGATGGTCCGGTTGCAGGAACTGCCCGGACGCCGGCTGCTGCGCCCCGGGCCGGGCGAGGACATGGCGATGCGGATCGCGGAGCTGACCGCGACGCGCGCGGCCGCGCTGGACGCGCACGCGGTCGAGCTGCGGCGGATCGAGCGCGCGCTGCACGACGGCACCCAGAACCGGCTCGTCGCGGTGAGCGTGCTGCTCGGCGCGGCCCGGCGCGCGGTCCAGCGCGACCCGTCGACCGCGGACGACATCCTGGCCCGCGCGCAGGACGCGTCGGAGCTGGCCCTCGCGGAGCTGCGCGCGGTGGTGCGCAGTATTCTGCCGCCGGTGCTCACCGACCGAAGCCTCTCCGACGCGATCGCCTCGCTGGCCGCGACCTGCCCGGTCCCGGTGACGGTCGATGCCGACCTGCCGGGCCGCTGCGCCGCGTCCGTGGAGGCGACCGCGTACTTCGTCGCGGCCGAGGCGCTGACCAACGTCGCCAAGCACAGCGGTGCGTCGCGCGCGTCCGTGGTGGTCACCCGGCAGGCGGACACGCTGCGGCTGACCGTGACGGACGACGGCCGGGGCGGCGCGGACGCGGACGGCGGGACCGGCCTGACCGGCATCCGCCGCCGGGCCGAGGCGCACGACGGCACCGTGACCATGACCAGCCCGGTGGGCGGTCCGACCACTGTGGAGGTGATTCTTCCGTGCGGATTGTGATCGCGGAGGACGACGCGCTGCTGCGCGAAGGACTGGCGCTGCTGCTGCGCGCGGAGGGGCTGGACGTGGTGGCGACCACGGACAACCCGGTCACGTTCCTCGCGGCCGTGGACAAGCACACGCCGGACGTGGCGATCGTGGACGTACGGATGCCGCCCACCCACACGGACGAGGGCATCCAGGCCGCGGTCGAGGCCCGGCGGCGCCAGCCCGGGATCGCGGTGCTGGTGCTGTCCGCGTACGTGGAGCAGGCGTTCGCCACCGAGCTGTTCACCCAGGGCAGCGGCAAGCTCGGCTACATGCTCAAGGAGCGCGTCGGCCGGATCGAGGAGTTCCTGGACGTGCTGCACCGGGTGGTCGGCGGCGGGACCGCGATCGACCCGGAGGTGGTGGCGCAGCTGCTCACCCGCACCCGGCCGGACTCGCGGCTGGAACGGCTCAGCCCGCGCGAACGGGACGTGCTGGCGCTGATGGCGGAGGGCCTGGGCAACGCGGCGATCGCGGAGAAGCTGTTCGTCACGGACGGCGCGGTGCACAAGCACATCCGCAGCATCTTCTCCAAGCTGGAGCTGTCCCCGGACGACCAGACGGACCGGCGGGTCGCGGCCGTCCTGCACTACCTGCGGGACGAGGCGAAACGTTAGCTCAGCAGGGCGGCCAGCGCGTCTTCGGCCGGCGCGTCCTCCGGCAGGTAGACCACGATGCGCTGGCGGTCGTCCTCGGAGAGGTCCAGCGTCTCGTACCGCAGCCGCAGCGGGCCCATCAGCGGGTGGACCATGCGCAGCACGCCGTGCGCCCGGGGGAGGCCGGTCAGCGTCTCGGCCCGCTTCGTGAACGCGTCGCCGGCCAGGCGCTCCAGCTCGTCCGCGAGCGCGGCGCCGTCCGGGTCGTTCCGGAACGGGCCCTGCTTCAGCGCGGCGACCTGCTCGTCCGCGACCTCGTCCCAGTCCGGGAAGACCGTCCGCGCCCGCGGTGAGCCGAACACGAACCTGGGCAGGCTGGGCGGGTCGCCGGCCAGCACGCCGGCCTCACCCATGAGCCGACCGTAACCCTCCGTATATGCCAGCACCTCGCCCAGCCGGTTCAGCAGCACGGCCGGGCCCGGTCCGAGCCGGTCCAGCGTGGCCCGCACGCCGGCCCGCACGTCGCGCGACGGCGTGTCCGACTGGGCCACGCAGCTGAACGCGCCGTCCGCGGTCTTCGTCAGCCGGTAGAGGTGCGCGCGCTCGGCCATGCTCAGCCGCAGCGCGCCGGACAGCGAGTTCACCACCTGCACGGACGGGCGGCGGTCGCGGCCCTGCTCCAGGCGCGTCAGGTATTCCACGCTCACGCCGGACAGCGTCGCCACCTCGGCCCGCCGCAGCCCGGCCGTGCGCCGCCGCTCACCGGCCGGCAGGCCGACGTCCGCGGGGGAGAGCGCGGCTCTCCGCAGGCGCAGGAACACACCCAGCTCGTTGTCGGTCACCGGGCGACCGTAGCCGCCATCGTGGCCCCACGGCTACCACCTTCCGCACGGCCTCCCCGCCGGGTGGGCGACGCGGCAGGCTGAGCGGCATGAACGTGCTCTTCGGACTCGGCCTGGAGACCGGCGTGACCGAGGTCCCGGCGCTGCTCGCGCACGCGGACCGTGCGGACCGCGACGGCCTCGACCTGGTCACGCTCTCCGACCACCCCTACTTCGCGGACCGGCTGGACGCGTACGCCGCGCTCGGCGTCGTGCTCGGCCGGACGACCCGGATCCGCGGCGGCGTCAACGTCACCAACCTCGGGGTCCGCCCCGCGCCGATGCTGGCCCGCACGATCGCGTCCCTGACGGCGTTGTCCGGCGGACGTGTCGTGCTCGGCGTCGGCGCGGGCGGCCTCTGGGACGACATCGTGCGTCTCGGCCTGCCCCGGCGGACGCCCGGCGCGGCCGTGCGCGCGATGGCCGAGGCGATCACGCTGGTCCGCGCGCTGCACGGCGGCGGCCCGCCGGTCACGCTGACCGGCGAGTTCGTCTCCGTGACGGATCTGGCGCCGTCGCCGCTCTCGTGCCCGCCGATCTGGACCGGCTCCGGCGGCCCGGCCTCGCTGGCCGTGACCGGGCGGCTCGCGGACGGCTGGGTCCCCGGGCGCGCCGCGGACTGGCGCAGCCGTCGCGTCGCCGAGTCCCGCCCGGTGATCGACGCGGTCGCGGTCGCGGCGGGCCGGGACCCGTCCGAGATCGCCACGATCTACAACGTGGCCGGGCCGATCACGCGCGAGCCGCTGCGGGTCACCCGCGACGCGGACGGCACCTGGCTCGGCGGGTCGGCGGCGCAGTGGGCGGAGGAGTTGGCGTCGGTGGACGCGGGCGGGTTCGTCTACCACCCGTCGTTCAGGTCCGCGGGCATCCCGGTGGAGACGCTGGTCGCTCGGTGGACGGCGGAGGTCGTACCCGCGGCAAGGGTATTGATGTAGCTCTTTTGCAATGTGCGTTATTTGAAACTGTGTCTTTGCTGAATAAATGATCATTCGGAATTGCGCAACTGCGCATTATGGAGTGCCCGGGAATAGCGAATATTGATAGGCTTCGCCTGCGGACATATGAGGCGGGGGCCATGGCTGCGAACGGGGACGACAGGCGCATTCTGCGCGGAGGGCCGCCCGATCCCGGGCAGGCGATCACACTGGACGGGCTGGCCGAGGGCTTGCGACTGCTGCGGGCCTGGGCCGGCAGTCCGTCCTACGAGGCGCTCAAGGATCGGGTCAACGAGATCTGGGCGGTCGCCGGGCGGCCGCGGCACGAGCGGGTCGGCAAGACCACGGTCGTGGACTGTTTCCGTGCCGGTCGGCGACGGCTCAACGCCGACCTGGTGACGGCACTCGTCCAGGCCTTGCACCCCGATCAGGGGTACGTGACGCAGTGGCGCCAGCAGCTCCGGGTGATCGAGGGGGAGCACACGGCGGCGGCACAGGTCCGGGTGCGGGCCGGACTGCCGGAGCTGGCGCCGGGGTTCACCGGGCGCGGCGCCGAGCTGACCCGGCTGTGCCGGATCCTCGGCGGTGCTGCGCCGGTCCTACCGCCGGCCGGCAGCGGCTCGGCGTGTGCTCGGCCGGCCGGCCCTCGCCGCGCGCGACCTGCGCCGGTCGGCGCCGGCGACATCCTCGCGACGATCGCCGGTGGCGGTCCCGGGCCGGTCGCGGCGATCACCGGGATGCCCGGGGTGGGCAAGACCAGGCTCGCGGCGCAGGTCGCGCACCTGCTCGCCACGCGGCGGCAGATAGAACGAGTGCTCTTCGTCGACCTGCGCGGTTTCCACCCGGAGCAGCCGCCGGCCGATCCGGGCGCGGTGCTGGACGGGTTCCTGCGCCTGCTGCTGGCCGGCGGCCAGGAGATGCCGCGCGGCGCCGGGGCCCGCGCCGCGCTCTACCGGCGGCTGCTCGCCGGCACCCGCACGCTGGTAGTGCTGGACAACGCGGCCGGCGCGGACCAGGTCAGGCCGCTGCTGCCGGGCGTGCCGTGCTGCCCGGCGCTGATCACCAGCCGTCGCCGCCTCCACGACCTCGACCGGGCCGTGGCCGTGCCGATCGACGTGCTCGGCGCGGACGAGGCAGCCGGGTTCCTGCACCGGGCCGCACCGGACGTCCCGCTCGGCCATGACCCGGGTGCGGCCGCCCGGATCGCCGCCTGCTGCGGGCGTCTCCCGCTCGCGATCGTCGAGGTAGCGGCCTGGATGCGCGCCACGACCGGCTGGACCATGACCGACCACGCGGACCGGCTGGAGGACCGGCGCCGGACCGGACGACTGCCGTGCCAGGTCGAGCGCGAGATCAGCGGGTCCTATCTGGCGCTTCCCGCGGAGGCGCGCCGGATGCTGCGACTGCTGGCGCTGCACCCGGGCCGTTCTTTCGACGCATGGGCCGCCGCGGCGCTGACCGGCGACGTGCCGGGCGCGGGCCTGCGCCTGCTGCGCGACGAGCACCTGATCCGGTACGACGGCGCCGGCCGCTACGCCCTGCACGACCTGGTCCGCACGTTCGCGGTCTGCCGTGGACACGACGAGGACCGCCCGGCCGAGCACCGCGCGGCACTGGCCCGGCTGGCGCGTTCGGATTCGTTCGGGATTTCCCGCCTCGCGGCCCGTCCCTGAGAGGTTGGTTCGCGTCGGCAACCGCCGATATCTGAACGGGGGAAAGGAAACACCGTGATCCGTAACGTCATTCGATCCACGGCGACGCTCGTCGCGGCGCTGATCGCGCTCGCGATGCTCGCCGTGGCGATGCCGGGACAGGCCAGCGCCGCCCCGAGCAACACCGCCTCCCGTGCCGACTCCGGCATCGGGGTCATGGAGGCCAACTGCGAGCGCGGGCCGGATGTCTACGACATCGGTCCGGGCAACACCGGCGTGCGCGTCCGTGAGGTGCAGTGCCTGCTGAACTGGACGCTCTCCTGGGGTGCTTACCCCCACGTCATCGAAGTGGACGGCGACTACGGGCCGATCACCACCGGCGCCGTGAAGAAGTTCCAGAGCTGCGCGAACAGCCGCGGCTACTCGCTCGCGGTGGACGGGCGCGTCGGACCGCAGACGCTCCCGGTCCTGCGGGCCTGGGGCCAGTACGGCTACGACACCGGCAACGTCATCTGCTGATCGCCGCCTCGACCGCGCCCCGGCTCCGGCCGGGGCGCGGTTCCCACTGCCCGGCTCACAAGAACGAAAGGACACAACCCATGATTCACAGGGTACGGCGAACCGCGACCGTCATCGTGGCGTTGCTCGCGTTGGGCATGTTCGCGTCGGCGACTCCGGCACAGGCGGCCGGTCCTGGAATGACCGCCGTCGCCGCAGAGGTTCCATGCAACCCCGCCGGTCCGGGAGTTCCCGTCCCGCCGGGTCAGCAGAACCCGGCCGACGTCCGGCTGTGGCAGTGCTACCTGAACTGGGCCCTCACCATCGGGCTGACCGACCCGCTCCGAGAGGACGGCAACCTCGGAACGGAGACTCGCGCGCGTATTGCGCTCTTCCAACGGTGCGCGGGCATCGGCGTCGACGGTCAGGTCGGGCCGATAACGCTCCTCTTGCTGCGACAGTGGGCGGTCACGTCCTACACGACCGGCGCGCGCATCTGCTGAGCACGCACGGATCGGGACCGGTCCGGGTGACCGGTCCCGATGTGTCTCAGACCAGGCTCAGCACGTGGCCCAGCCCTCGCGGACCGGCCGGCGCCGGCTTGGGCAGGAGGAAGGCGAACATGCCGGCCGCGACCGCGCCCGAGTCGGTGAGCGGGTTGTCGCCGACCATCAGCGTGCGTTCCGGTGCCACGCCGAGCTGCGCGGCCGCGGCCGTGAAGCAGGTGACGGCCGGTTTGCAGGCGCCGTGCTCGAAGGACATGACGATCGTCTCGACGTACGGCGAGAGGCCCAGGCGGTCGAGCGCGGGCCGCAGGTCGAAGCCGGTGTCGCTGACCACGCCGACCTTGAGGCCGCGTTCGCGCAGGCCACGCAGCGTGGGGAGGGTGTCCTCGAACGCCTCCCAGGATTCCGCGGCCACGGTGAGCGCGTAGAGGCCGGCGCTGAGGCCGGGCAGCAGTTTGTCGCAGCCGGCCTCGGTGTAGAGCGCGGTCCAGACCTCGCGGTGCCGGTCGGGGGAGAGGTCGCGGCCCTTGGCCATCTCCTCGGCGGTGCTGCTGCGGTCGAGCACGCGCTGCCAGGCGGCGCCGACCTCGCCGGGGTCGAGCGGGCCGGCGCCCCGGTCGGCCGCGGCCTTGTGCAGCAGCGTCTCGCCGCTGCCGGAGAGGCGGATGAGCGTGTCGCCCGCGTCGAACAGGACGGCCTCGAACCGCTTCACTGCGTCTCCCTGACTGTGGACTCCGCCAGCGTGCGGAGCTCGGTGAAGAGCATGCGGGACGTGTCGTCCCAGGTGGGGAACGTGTCGGCCTTCCGTCGCGCGGCCGCGGCCATGGCCAGCCGGTACGCGTCGTCCGTGGCCAGGCGCAGCAGCGCGCCGGTGAGCGCGACGCGGTCGCCGGGCGGTACGGCCAGGCCCTCGACGCCGTGTTGCGCGAGGTGGGGCAGGTTGCCGGCGTTCCAGCCGACGACCGGCAGCCCGGCGGCCATCGCCTCGCCGTAGACCGTGCCGTAGGGCTCCTTCGTGCTGGCCAGCGCGAAGATGTCGGCCCTGCGGTAGAAGCCGGCGACCTCGGCCGGCGTGACGACGCCGTGCGTGACGACGCGGTCGTGCAGGTCCGGGCGCGCGATGCGGGCACGGACCTGGGCGGCGTAGGCGGGTTCCACGTTCTCGTCGCCGACGAGGTGGAGGGTGGCGGCGTTCGGGGGCAGATTCGACACCGCTTCGAGCAGGTCGAGCAGCCCCTTGCGGGCCATCCAGTTGCCGACGGAGAGGATGGCGGTCTGCCGGTTCTGCCGGAGATCCCCGGTCGGGTCGACCGGCTCGTCCGCGGCGTCGCGACCCGGCGGGACCACGGCCAGCAGATCTGCGTCGAAGCCCTGCGCGCGCAACGTCGAGGCTAGATCCTCGGACGCGATCAGCATCCGCTTTGCCCGCTTATAAAGCGATTTATCGAGAGAAGCCTGGGTGCGCTGCCGCACGGACGCGTGATCGATGCCGCCCGGCGGCTGGTGCAGGATCGCCGCGATCGGCGGGAGGCCGGGCGCGCCCAGCCACGGCCCGGCCAGCCCGGCCACGATGCTGTCCACCAGCAGCACGTCCGGCTTGTTCGCGCGGATCCGGCGCAGCATGGTGGCGCCGGCCAGCGCCGGCAGCGGGAAACGCCAGGCGGGCAGCGACACGAAGTCGATGCGGGCGCCGAACGCGGGCGCCCGGTCGGCGACGCGCCGATGGTAGAGGTACCCACCGGTCATCGTCGCCGGGTCACCGAGCGTGAGCAGCGTGACCGCGAACTCAGTCACCGAGCGGACCCTCGTATCCGCCGTACATCTGCGGGTCCTCCCAGACGCGCACCTGCAGCGTGGCGCTCGGCACCGGCCCCACGGCGTCGGTCAGCACCGCGTGCAGCCACTGCGAGAACACCTCGACCGTGACCGCGTCCTTGGTGGTCTCCTTGCCGACGATCTCGTCCAGATCGGCCTCGTGCAGCCGGTCCGTGACGCCACGCAGCGCGTCGTTGAGCACGTCCAGGTCGACGACCATGTCCCGCTCGTCCAGCCGGGGCCGCGTGACCCGGATGTCGAGCCGGTAGTCGTGGGAGTGCCGCACGCCCTCGGGCGGCGGCATTCCGGGCATCGTGTGATAAGCGCGGACTTCTCGGGAGGTGCCGACTTCGTACATGCCCCTATTCATATCGCAGCGCCGCGTGCAGGACCCCGGGTGCGCCCCGGTCCAGGCTCTCGTAGGCGGCGGGAGCGTCCTCGAACGCGAACTCGGTGGTGGCGAGCGCGCGCAGCGGCAGCGTGGGCATCAGGGCCAGGGCGGCGGCGCGGCGGCGGTCCCGGGTCCAGCGATCCTGCTGGGCGGCGGGGATCGTGGAGACCTGGCTGGAGCGGATGGTCAGGCGGCGGCGGTGAAAATCACCACCCAGCGGCAGGGGTACGGGTTTGGTGCCGTACCAGGAGCCGACGAGCGCGGTGCCCTCGTGGCGGAGGCGGGCGAGGCCGTCGGCGAGCGCGCGGGGCGCTCCGGAGGTCTCGACGAGGAGCGCAGCACTATCGTCCGATTTTTCGGGACTTAGCGCGGTAATTCCTACTTCCGCAGCCAGCGAGCGGCGCCACTCCTGCGGCTCCAGCGCCACCACGTCCGCACCCGCGCGGGTGAGCAGCAACGATGTCAGCAGGCCGACCGCGCCCAGGCCGGTGACCAGCACCGTCTCGCCCAGCACCGGCCCTGCGTCCAGGCTCAGCTGCAGCGCGGTCTCCACGAGCGGGAACATCGTCGCCAGCCGCAGATCCAGACCGTCCGGCAGCGTCAGCGCGTCGCCGGCCGGGACCGTGAACACGTCCTGGTGCGGATGGAAGGCGAAAACGGCCGTCCCGTCAAGGGTTCTGCCGACCGAGCTGTATCCGTACCCGAACGGGTAATGAAAGCCACCCTCGAACGCGCCGAGCGTCTCGTCCAGCGGCGTGCCCGCGTCCAGCTCGCCGCGGTAGGCCAGCAGTTCCGTGCCCGCGCTGATTCCGGAGTAGACAGTGCGTACCAGCAGCTCATCGGTCTTGGGGTCGGCAACGTCCACCTCCTCGACCGCGACCGAGCGGGGGGCGAGGAATCGGACCGCACGTGCGTTCACCGGCAACTCCAAAAGATCTTTTTAATGGACATATGGGAATATCAGCGTCGTTAGGCATTTATCGGTCTGGCGGTGGGCGCCGGCTGATCCACGTGGTAGCAAGGTGCCATGATTCTTACGCCACAGCGAACGGGCGACTCGGCGCCCGCGCCGGTCGAGGTCTGTTCCGTGGTGATACCCACGCCCTACGGAGAGTTCCGGACCCGCGTGTTCGAGACCGCGGCCGGGCACACGCTCCTGGCGATGATCCGCGGCGACGTCACCGGCAGTGAGCCCGTCCTCACCCGCCTCCACTCGGAGTGCCTGACCGGCGACGCGCTCGGCTCGCTGCGCTGCGACTGCGGCGTGCAGCTGCGCACCGCGATGCGCACCGTCGCCGCGGCCGGCCGGGGCGTGGTGCTCTACATCACCGGGCACGAGGGCCGCGGCATCGGCCTGGTCAACAAGCTCCGGGCGTACGTGGAGCAGGACAACGGCGCGGACACGCTCGACGCGAACCTGCGACTCGGCCTCCCCGCGGACGCCCGCACCTACGGCGAGTCCGCGGCCGTGCTCCGCGCGATCGGCGTCGAGTCCGTCAACCTGATGTCCAACAACCCGGACAAGGTCGAGGGCCTGCGCGCCGGCGGCCTCGCGGTCGAGACCATGGTCGGCCTGCAGACCGCCGCTCACGCGCGCAA
This sequence comes from Catenuloplanes japonicus, assembly GCF_000717135.1. Classification (GTDB taxonomy): domain Bacteria; phylum Actinomycetota; class Actinomycetes; order Mycobacteriales; family Micromonosporaceae; genus Catenuloplanes; species Catenuloplanes japonicus. Next base: position 171,023 of record NZ_JNXY01000021.1, on the reverse strand, counting down.
CGCCGGCTACCTGGCCACCAAGGCCGCGCGGATGGGCCACGTCGCCCCGATCGGCGACGAGCCGGTCAGCGTGCCCGAGGCCGGCATCGACGTCCGCGGCCTGATCGGCGAGATCCGCCCGCGCACTGACCGGCCCTACGTCATGGTCCGCGTCACCCAGACGCTCGACGGCCGCCTCCAGCGCGAGCCCGGCATCCCCACGGCCGAGGAGCACGCGCTCCGCGCCGCCGTCGACGCGGTCCTGGTCGGCGCCGGCACGGTCCGCCGCACCGACCCGGCGCTCACGGTCGAGCTGGTCCCCGGCGCCCACCCGCTGCGCGTCGTCCTCGACGCGGACCTGGAACTGCCGCTCACCGCCCGCGTCTTCGGCGGCGAGGCCGCCACCACGGTCTTCACCACGAAGTCCGCCGACGCGGCGCGCGCCGACGCGGTCCAGGCCGCGGGCGTGGGACTCCGCGAGGTCTCGGCCGCCCCGACCGGCGGCGTGGACCTCCCGGCCGTCCTGGCCGAGCTGCGCCGCAACGGCGTCCAGTCCGTCCTGGTCGAGGGCGGCACCCGGCTGATCACCACGCTGCTGGAGTCCGGGCTGGCCGACCGCCTGATCGTGGCGATCTCCGCCACCACGGAGACCCCCGGCGACACCCGCCTCCCGACCGGCCTCACGCTGACCGGCCGCTCGGCCTACACCGCCGGTGACGCGCTCCTGCTCGGCTGGGACGTCGCCGTCTGACGCCCGTTCGGTGATCGAGGCGTCCCCGGAGCAGCACGGGGGACGCCTCGACCCTTCTGAAGCGCGCGCACGGCGTACCCCCGTGATGGGTGTGGATTTTTGAGCGGGCCTATCGTCGGCGGTATGGGCGATCTGGAACTGCGGCACCTCAGATATCTGATCGCGGTGGCGGAGGCCGGGAGCATCACGCGGGCGGCACAGCGGCTGCTGATCTCGCAGCCGGCGCTGTCGCGGGCGCTGCGGTCGCTGGAACGCACGGTCGGCGTGCCGCTGCTGGTGCGGGGGCCGCACTCCACCGGGCTCACCGAAACCGGGAGAGCGTTGCTCGACGACGCCTACGAGATGCTCGAACGGTCGCGGTCCGCGCTGGCCCGTGCGCGCGGCACGACGTCCGCGGTGGAGACGCTCACCGTGACCGTTCCCGCCTGCGACGTGGTGGCGGTGGCGGCGGCCAGCAGGGCTTTCGAGGCGGAGAACCCCGGCGTGCGCGTCGATCTCCGGCCGCACGACTGGACGGCGCCGGTGGACCGGCTGCGCGCGGGCGACGTGGACGTCTCGATCATGCGGGACGGCTTCGACCGCCACGACCTGGTGATCGAGGAGATCGCGCGCGAACCACGCCTGGTCATGCTGGCGGCCGCGCATCCGCTGGCGGCCGTCCCGGAGACGCTGCGCCTGTCCGACCTGCGCGACGAGGTGTTCCCGCACCTGCCGGGCATGTCGCCGGCGTACGCGGAGCACTGGACCGGCGCGGACGTCGACCGCCGGCCGAGACGGTCCGGGCCCGAGGTGCACAGCGTCACCGACCTGCTCTCCACCGTCGTGCTGGGCCGCGCGATCGCGCTGATCCACGGCTCCACGCTGCCCGCCCCGGAGCTGCCCGGTCTCCGGATCCGCGAGGTCGAGGGCCTGTCCGCGAGCCGCCTGGAGATAGCCGTTCCGGCGAGGGCCGCCGGAACGACCGCGAAGCAGTTCGTCGACCATGTGTGTCACACCTGGCCGGCGTGAGCGCCGGACGCTATGAGGCGGCCGTGGTGGCGATCACGGCCGTCATGATGAGCGCGACCTGAATGTCCTTGATGAACGCGCCCACCGCGATGCCTGCCCAGTGCGCCTCGCCCAGCTCCTTGAGCCGCTTCTTCGTCTCGCGCTGCGGCAGGTCCGGGAAGACCGGCTTCACCCAGTCCAGCGCCTCGACCAGCGTGCAGAGCGCCATGGTGCGGGCGTCCGCGTCCGCCGGGTTCTCCAGCGCCTCGCGCATCAGCCGTCGCCGCTCCACCTCGGCCGCGGGCGGCGTGCCGTCCGGCGAGGGGTAGCGGGTCACCGGGAAGATCCGCATGACCCGGTCCTCCCGGCGCTCCAGCACACCGGCTTCGACCAGGCCGTCCAGCACCGGGCCGCGCGCCCGCTTGGACAGCCGGTAGATCCAGTCCTTCGGCTTGCGCTGCTTGGTGTCGGCCGCGATCGTGACCAGCGCCGCGTCCACGGACGCCGCGCCGGTAGGCGTGGTGTCGACGACCGTGACCGTGCCGTCGCGCACCTCGATCCGCTCGGTCAGCGCCAGCTCGACCAGGTGCGCGCCGGCGATGCCGTAGTCCATCCAGGTGCTGGTCCCCTGCGGGGCGCCGTCGTCGTTGTAGGCGAGCAGAACCAGTTCCTCAGCCAGCGAGATCGTCATGGGCAGAGCGTAATATCCGCTGGTGGGGGCACACATCCGTCGCCAGCCGGATCTGCGGTGTCCACCTCGCGACGGTCCCCGTCCACCACCGGTAGGGGATCATGGACGGCATGGACGAGCGGGACGTATCAGCCGGTGACGGGCGCACGCTGCACGTGTACGACCGGGGCACCGGGTCGCGCGTGGTGCTGTGGCATCACGGCACGCCGAACATCGGGACGCCGCCACGGCCGCTCTTCGCCACGGCGGACCGGCTCGGGGTGCGGCTGATCGGATACGACCGGCCCGGGTACGGCGGCTCCAGCCCGCTGCCCGGCCGGGACATCGCGTCCGCCGCCCGGGACGCGGCCACGGTGGCGGACGCGCTCGGGATCGGCACGTTCGCGGTGCTCGGGCACTCCGGCGGCGGACCGCACGCGCTGGCCTGCGCCGCACTGCTGCCCGGAAGGGTCACGGCCGTGGCGTCGATCTCCGGGCTGGCGCCGTTCTCCGAGGAGTGGGACTGGTTCGGCGGCATGGGACCGTCCGGGGTGGCCACGCTGCGGGCAGCGCGCGCGGGTCGTACCGTGGCAGGGTCTGATGTGGACTTCACGGCTGCGGACCGGGCCGCGCTCGACGGGGAGTGGGGCTGGTTCGGCGAGGTGGTCCGGCCCGCGCTGGCAAACGGTCCGGAGCCGCAGATCGCGGACGACCGGGCCTACGTGAATCCGTGGGGGTTCGATCCCGCCACCATCACGGTGCCGGTGCTGCTGGCCCACGGCGCGGACGACCGGGTGGTGCCCGCCGCGCACGCCGGCCATGTGCATCCGGCGGCGGAACGGTGGATCACGCCGGGGGCGGGGCACATCTCGGTGCTGCCCGCGACCGCCACGCGCGTGCTGGAATGGCTGGCCGGCCTCAGTACCTGAGCCGGGCCGCGATCGGCAGGTGGTCGCTGCCGGTGCGGTCGAGCGTCCACACCCGCGTCACGGTCAGCGAGCGCGCCATGACCTGGTCGATGCGGGCCACCGGCAACCGGGCCGGCCAGGAGAACGCGAAGCCGCGGCCGGTCGTGCTCACCACGTCCTTGACCGGCTTCAGCGCCCGATCCTCCAGCGTGCTGTTCAGGTCGCCGATCAGGATCACGCGGTCGATCGGCTCCGCGGCCAGGCGTTTGCCCAGCAGGATCGCGCTCTCGTCCCGGCGCTCGCTGGCGAAGCCGCCCTGCCCGAGCCGCATCGACGGCAGGTGCGCCACGTACACCGCGATCTGGCCGATCGGGGTCTCCACCACCGCGCGCATGCCACGGTTCCAGAAAGGATCGTCCACTGTCGACGGCCGGATGCCGACCAGCTGCGACTCGATGATCGGGAACCGCGACCACAGGCCGACGGTGCCGTGCGTGGCGTGGTGCGGATAGACGTCCCGGAGCACGGCGTCGTACTCCTCGGTGACCGCGGGCAGCAACTCCTCCACGCCGATCAGATCCGCGCCCGCGTCCAGCAGCGCCCGCGCGGTCCCGGTCCGGTCCGAGTTGACGTCGCTCAGGTTGTGCTGCACCACGGTCAGGTCACGCGGCGAATCGCTGCCCGGCACCAGCTTCCCGCCGCACACGACCGCCCACGCGAGCACCGGCAGCACGGTCACCGCCGCCGCGATCCGCGACTTGGCCAGCAACGCCGCCAGCAGCAGCAACGGCACGCCCAGCCCGAACCACGGCAGGAACGCCTCGATCAGACTCCCGAGCCGCGGCCCCGCATTCGGCACCAGCCGGTGAAACCCGACCAGGAGCGCCAGCAGAACCGCCCCCACCGAGATGATCGTCGTCCGCACCCCGCGATCATGCCAGGCCCCGTGCTCCCTTCCCCACCCCCGCGTCCAACGCCACATCCCACTCCCGCTCGCCACCCCGCCGCACCGGCTGCCTCACGTTGCCGGCCCGCCGCGGCGGCCGACTCGCCCCGTTGCCCTGCCACCGCCTATGTCGACTCGCCGTCCATGTCGCTGCCCTGCCGCGCTGCCCTGCCGCCCTGCTTACCTCGCCGCGCGCCCACCTCACCTCGGCGGGCCGGCCCGCGGGCGCTCCACGCCCGAAATATCGCGATAATGCGGACCGCATCATCCCGAGCCCGCAGGGCCCATGCCCAATGGATCATTCGGTGCCCAGGCAGCTGCGGTCCGCGCCGTTCCGCCGTCGAGAGGCGGTCGGCGCGGGTCTGATCACGGCGGCGATGCTTGAGGGTCCGTACTGGCAGCGTCTCTATCGGGGCATCTACATCGAACGGTCGGCCTATCAGCCGGACAATCACCGCATGTGGTGCACTGCGGCGCAGCTTCTGCTGCCTCCAGGCGGCGCGATCGGGGGCCGGAGCGCGGCCTACCTCTGGGGCGTCGATCTTCTCGCGCGGGGAGACCCGGTCTCGATCATCGTGCCGAAGCAGCGGAAGGTACGGGAGCAGCCGATGCTCCGGGTCACGCGCGGGCTGTTGCCGCGAGGTGATGTGGAGTCGTTCGGCGGCCTGGCCGTGACCACGCCGGCGCGGACCGCCTTCGACCTGGGCCGCGGCGGTGATCGTGTGCAGGCCATGATCGCCGTGGACGCCATGCTGCACCGGCGCCTGGTGACGCGCGCCGAGTTACAGGCGACTGCCAACGCCCATCCCGGATGGCTCAATATAATGAAATTTCGGGACATCTTGCGTGATGCCGAGCCGGGTGCGGAGTCGCCGATGGAGACGCGGCTACGGCTGGTGATCGTGGACGGCGGGCTGCCGAGGCCGGTGGCACAGTTCCAGGTCAGGCCCGCGGGCGGCACGGTCGTCGGACGCGTCGATCTCGCCTACCCACACCTGCGGATCGCCATCGAGTACGAGGGTGATCACCACCGGGACCAGGCCACCTTCCGCAAGGACATCGTGCGCTTCAACCGGTTGCAGGCCGCCGGATGGACGGCCTTGCGCTTCACCGCGGACGACGTCTTCAAGCGCCCCCGCCAGATCGTCACCGACGTGCGAAAGGCCGTGGCCGAGGCGACAGCCCGGGACCACGCAGCCTGAGATCCCACAGCCCGGCGCCACGCCGTCTGAGATCCCGGCCGGGTCGCCCGCGCCGAGCCTCGCCGGTCACCGCCGGCACAAACGGCAATGACAGACCCAGAAGCAGATTTTCCCACTTCGCGGTGGTTGCGGTCCGCACGCTCCCGCGGGCACCGGTCGTCGCTGGCGCTCCTCCCTTCCGCTTCCGCGCCACACCGGCTCAGAACAAAGAACAAAGCCCGTTCTCCGCCGAGCAGGAAGGCGGGCTCACTTGTCCGGGGTGGCGTGGGTGCGGTGGAGGTAGGCGATGTCGCGGCCGAAGGACCAGATCAGCGCGGCCAGCGCGCCCGCCACCAGCACCGTGGAGATCGTGAGCGGGAGCAGGCCGGAGGCGGCGATCACCAGGACGACGCCCTGGACGGCGGCGACGGTCTTGCGGGAGTAGCGGACCGGCAGGTCGTTCTGGAGCCAGGTGAAGTGCCAGCCGAACGCGACGAAGACGTAACGGAACGCGCCGATCGCCAGGACCCACCAGCCGAGCTGCAGTGAGACGAAGACGCTCAGGACCAGGATCAGGAACGCGTCCACCTCGCCGTCGAAGCGGGCGCCGAACGGCGAGCTGGTGCCGGTACGGCGGGCCACGAACCCGTCGACGCCGTCCAGGACCAGCGCGACGGAGGCGAGCACGACCAGGACCGCGACCGGAGCGCGGTGGCTGGTCACGCCCGCGACCAGCGCGGTCACGCCGCCGACCAGCGTCGCCCGGGAGAGCGTCACCGCGTTCGCCGGGCCGAAGACGCGCAGGCCGTTGCGGTGGATCGCGTTGCTGAGCAGGGCGCAGAGCGCGAGGGCGTAGACCGTGCCGGTTATCCACCCGGCCGGGCCGATCCCGACGGCGGCGGTGAGGCCGCCGAGCACGGCGAACTGTGCCAGCAGTCCGGCCGCGGGGCCGCGATGGGAACTGACCGTGCCGGTCCAAACGCCTGCAGTCACTGGGGCTCCTCGAAACCAGAGGACCGTGGCGGGTCACCGACGGTCGCGTTCTGTCAACACGAAAACTTCCGCCAGACGGTTCATCGGATCTTCGAACCGGATCCGGGAAACATCCGTACTCCCTGGTGACGACGACGGCCGGGGATCTTGACCGGCCGGGCGGCGTGCAACAGCCCGTTACCGTCAGTGGAGGCCCGGATGAGTGTCGCCGAAGCGCCGAGGTACGCCTCGTCGTGGCTGGACCTGCGTGAGCCCGCGGATGCCGCGGCCCGCGCGACGGAGCTGGTCGATGAGCTCCCGACGGTTCCGGACCAGGTGATCCTCGACATCGGCTGCGGCACCGGCTCGATGGCCCGGTGGCTGGCGCCGCGGCTCGGCGGACGACAGCACTGGATCATGCAGGACCACGACGCGGACCTGCTGGACTTCGCGGCGGCCAGCATGATCGGCACCGGCGCGGCGATCACGGTCGAGACCCGGCAGGGCGACATCACGGCGCTGACCGCGGCGGACCTGGACGGCGTGTCGCTGGTCACCGCGTCCGCGCTGCTGGACCTGCTGGACACGGACGACGCCGGCCGCCTTGCGGAAGCGTGCGTCGAGTCCGGCACGCCCGCGCTGCTCACGCTCTCGGTCGCCGGGCGTGCGGAGCTGACCCCGGCCGAGCCGCTGGACGGGCCGCTGAACAGCGCGTTCAACGACCACCTGCGACACCACGTGGCCGGGCGCACGCTGCTCGGCGCGGACGCGGCGGACGCGGTCGCGGCGGCGTTCACGGAGCGGGGGGCCACGGTCAAGGCCGTACCCAGCCTGTGGCGCCTCGGATCGGATCATCGCGAACTGATTGCGGAATGGCTGCGCGGCTGGGTCACCGCCGCCTCCACCCGCCTCGGCCGGGACGCCGCGGTCGAGCACGAGATCGACGAATATCTCCGCCGCCGTCTCGCCCAGGCCGAGGCCGGCGAGCTGACGGTCACCGTCCACCACACCGACCTGCTCGCACGACCGGGGGATCCGCGATGATGCAGAAGATCCTGTCCTGGGTGAAGCCGATCGCGGGCGCCGCGATCCTGGCGCTGCTGTTCTGGCGCCTCGGCTCCGTCGCGTTCCTGGACAGCCTGCGCGTGCTGACCTGGCCCACACTGGCCGCGGCCGCCGGCATCGGGCTGCTGACCACCGCGTTCAGCGCCTGGCGCTGGTGCCTGACCGCGCGCGGCCTCGGCATCCGGCTCACGCTGCGTGGCGCGATCGCGGACTACTACCAGGCGCTGTTCCTCAACGCCACGCTGCCGGGCGGCCTGCTCGGCGACGTCGACCGCGCGGTCCGCAACGGCCGCGACACCGGCGACGTCGGCCGCGGCGTCCGGGCGGTCGTGCTGGAGCGGACCGCCGGGCAGCTGATGCTGTTCGCGGTCGGTGCGGTCGTGCTGGCGGCCAACCCCGGGCTGGTGCTCGCGGTCTCCGGCGTGGTCACGGTCTCGCCGGTGGTCGTGGGCGTCGGCGCTGCGGTGCTGACGGCGGCGCTGGCGTTCATCGTGTTGAAGGTGCGTCCGGCGCGCATGCGGCAGATCTGGAACACCGCGACCGCGGACGTCCGCCAGGGCCTGCTCTCCCGCCGGAACTGGCCCGGCATCCTGCTCGCGTCCGTCGTGGTGCTCGGCGGCCACATCGGCACGTTCCTGCTGGCCGCCCGCGCCGCCGGCTCGCACGCCCCCACGCTGACGCTGCTTCCGCTGCTGGTCATGGCGTTGCTGGTGATGGTGCTGCCGGTCAGCATCGGCGGGTTCGGGCCGCGCGAGGGCTTCCTCGCCTGGGCGTTCACCGCAGCCGGTTTCGGCGCGACACAGGGCCTGACCGTGGCGGTGGTCTACGGCCTGTTCGCGCTGGTCGCAAGCCTGCCCGGCGTGGTGGTCCTGGCCGTGCGCCTGGTTGCCCGCCTCCGTACCGCCACCGTCTCCGCCGCTCCGGCAGCCGCCGTCACGCCGTCCCCGGTCGTGGCCCCTGCGGTCGTGCTCGCGCCGGTGGTGCTGGCGGGCGAGTCCCGCGCCCGCAAGCAGTTGGAGCCTGCGGCCGCCTGAGAGCACAAAATTACGATGTGCCCGTCTGGGCGGTCCGTCACGCGGCGTTGCTCCCGCGGGCAACCTCGCGTCGGGCTCCGCTGGTGCTCCGCTCGTCGCGAGGAGCCGGTCCCGTCGTCCCTCACGAAAAACCGCAGGCGGTCTGTCAGGCCAGGCCTTCGAAGAGTGAGGCGCACCAGCGGGCGTAGGGCTCGGCGGTGCCCTCGCGGTGTGGATGCACGCGGTTGCCGAGAATGACCACGCCGAGGTCGCGGGCCGGCGAGAGCCACAGGCGATTACCGACAAATCCGGTATGTCCGAAGCCGGGCAGCTGTGGCGAGCCCAGACCCGGCCGTGGCGTCACCATCCAGCCCAGAGCGAAGCCCGCGCCCGGTGCCGCCACCGGCGCCGGGGACCGCAGCAACGCCTGCGCCGCGGCCGTGACCAGCGCCAACGTGCCGAACGCGCCCGCCTGCCCGGCCACGCCACCCATCGCGGCCGCATTCTCGTCGTGCACCTCTCCGACGATCATCCGCCCGCGCCACGGGCAGAACTCGGTGGCGACGGACGACAGCGGCGGCGCCCCGAACCGCAGCCCGGACCGCGTCCGCGCCAGCGACGACAACGACCGCCCGGTCAGTGACTCCACCACGCACCCGAGCAGTAGAAACCCGAGATCGCTGTAGACCTCGGCCGGCGGCCCGAGCGGCACGGACAGCGCGGCCCGCACCACCGCCTCCCGACCGGACAGCCCGGACGACCCGGACAGCCCGGACCCGGACCGCCCGGAGACGATCCGGAAGAACGGGACCGAGGCCGGCAGCCCGGCCGTGTGCGTCAGCAGTGACCGGATCGTCGCGCGGCCCACGGCGTACCCCCGTGCGGGTGGAAAGAGCTCTTCGAGCCGCGTGTCGAGGGGCAGGCCGAGCGCGCGCACCTCCGGCAGCGTGACCAGCACTTTTGTCAGGCTGGCCAGGTCCCACCAGTCGTCAGGAGCGACCGGACGGCCGGTGGACAGGTCCGCGACGCCGTGCACCACCTGCCCCAGCACCGCGTCCGCGCTGAAGATGGCCACCGCGGTCGCCGGCGCGGGCGACGACGAGACGACGGTTCGCAGAAAATGAGCATCCGACCCCACGGTGAAAGGTATAGCCGAGCCACTATTTTGGTGCGGTGACGCACCTCTGCATCGACTTCGGCACGTCCAGCACGGTTGCGGTGCTGGCCGGTCCCCAGGGCGTACGCCCCGTGCTCTTCGACGGCGCCCCGTCGCTGCCCTCCGGCGTCTGCGCGGATCCGAACGGCCGACTGCTGACCGGCGCGGACGCGGAGCACGCGGCCCAGACCTCGCCGGAACGGTACGAGCCGAACCCCAAACAGCGCATCGACGAGCAGTCCGTCCTGCTCGGCGGCGTGGAATTCGCGGTCGCGGACCTGATCGCCGCCGTGCTGCGCCGCGTGGTCGCGCAGCTGCCCGCACCGCCACAGCGCGTGACGCTGACCCATCCGGCCGCCTGGGGCTCGCAGCGTCGCGAGGTGCTGTGGGAGGCGGCCGCGCGCGCCGGCCTGGGCTCGGTACGCCTGGTCAGCGAGCCGGTCGCGGCCGCCGCCCACTTCGCCACGCACGCGAAGGCCAACGTCAGCATCCCGTCCGGCGGCAGCGTGCTGGTGTGCGACGTGGGCGCGGGCACGGTCGACGTGTCCGTGGTCCGCCGCACGCCGACCGGCTTCGAGGTGCTGGCCTCGACCGGCCTCACCGACGGCGGCGGCCTGGACCTGGACGCCGCGATCGTCGCCTACCTGGGCACGGTCTTCTCGCCGCGCAACGGCGCCGCCTGGCAGCGGCTGGTCGCGCCGGCCACACCCGCGGACCGGCAGGCCACCCGCGCGCTGTGGACCGCGGTGCGGACCGGCAAGGAGGCGCTGACCCGCGCGCCGTCCACCCACATCCACCTGCCGATCCTGCAGGCGGAGACGCCGCTGGGCCGCGAGCAGTTCGAGTCGCTGGCCCGCCCGGTCGTGGAGCGGACCACCGCGACCGCGCAGGCGGTGCTGCGGGAGGCGCGCGTGGAGCCGGCGGCGCTGAGCGGCGTGTTCCTGGTCGGCGGCGGCACCCGGGTCCCGCTGATCGCGTCGATGCTGCACCGCGTGCTGGGCGTTGTGCCGCAGCCGGCGGAGAAGCGCGAGCTGGCGGTTGCCCGGGGCGCGGTCACGGCCGAGGACGTCAGCGGCCCGGACATGGAGCTGACCGTCAAGTCCCAGAAACCCCTGGACCGCACCAAGGTGTACGCCGCGGCCGCGATCCCGGTCCGGAAACCGCCGAAGGACGTGAAGCGGAAGAAGCGGACCGGCCGCCGCCGCGTGCTGTTCGTGGCGCTGGTCCTGATCGCCTCGGCCGGGATCGCCGGGGGCGTGACCTACCTCGCCGCGGACCGGGGCGGCACCAGCACGCCGGGCGGCGCGCAGAACAGCTGGAACGGCGATTTCGTCATGCAGATCAACGCCGCGACCCAGGACCGGGCCAACGGCACGCTGCTGATCAGCGTGCGCGAGGCGGAGCTGGAGGACGGCGAGGGTGGCGCCACCATCGACGGCACCGACCCGTGGGTGACGGTCACGGTGGACGAGTCCGCCGAGGTCTACCGCGCGGACCGGTCGCCGTCCAGCGTCGAGGAGCTGCTGCGGGACCTGAACGCGCGCGATCCCGAGGCGCGTGGCCAGGCGCTGGAGCTCACGTTCAGCCCGGACAACAAGGTGACCAAGGTCGAGTGGCTCTACCCGCCGGCGGAGTGAGCGGCCGCCGCGCGCTCCAGCGTCTGGCGGAACGCGCGCGCGGCCGGTGACGCCGCGCCGGCGACCCGCTGCGCGGTGAAGATCGTCCGGCGTGGTGCGGACGGCAGCTCTGCCAGGCGGCACGAGGTGGTCCGGCCGGCCCAGACCAGGTCCGGGATGAGCGCGACCGCGTTGCCGGTCTCCACCAGCCGGATCTGTGACTGCAGGTCCGCGGTCTCGTAGCGGACGTCCGGCTCGAAGCCCGCGACCCGGCACAGCTGCATCGCGAAGTGCCGGGACGCGGTGCCGTGCGGCTCCATCACCCACGGCATCTCCCGGGCGTCCCGCAGCGAGGCGATCGTGAGCGCTTCCGGGGGCAGCGCCAGGCGGATCGCGTCCGTGGTCAGGTCGCGGCGGTCCAGGCCGGGGTGGTGCGGGGCCGCGTGCGCCGGGTACTGCTCCGCGACCACCATGTCGAAGTCGCGCGCCCAGGTCTCGCGCAGCGCCTCCTCCGGCTCGCGCTGCACCATCTCGACGCGGACGTCCGGGTGGTGGGTGGACATGCTGCGCAGCGCGGCCGGCATCAGCGCGAGCGCGGCGGACTGGAACACGGCCACCCGCACGCGGCCGCTGACCCGGGTGAGTGAGGCCTGCAGCGCGGCCTCGGCGCGCTCCAGCGAGTCCAGCACCTCGCCCGCGGACGCGACCAGCACCTCGGCCTGCGGCGTGAGCTGGAGGCGCCGGCCGGACTTGCGCAGCAGCACCATGCCGGTCTCCTTCTCCAGCTGGCTGAGCTGCTGGGAGACCGCGCTGGGCGAGAAGTTGAGCGCCTCGGCGACGGCCGCGATCGTGCCCCGGATCGCCAGCTCCCGCAGCAGCACCAGCCGCCTGATCTCCAGCACGGGTCCACTCCCTACTCATCAAAGCGGAACGATCTTTGGAAAGAACGAAAACCGTGTTCATCCCACAATCGGGGAGACGGTTAATCTCAGCTGAAGAGTATCCGTAAATAACCGTCGCTTTTCCTAACGCAAGGGTGGTCCGAAACTGGGCATCAACAAGCATGGAGGGAACCGCCCATATGAACGCCACCGATCCCGAGCTCAGCGCGGAGGCCGTCGACCTGGTCCGGCGCTGGCTGCGTGAAGCGGAGACCTACCCCGTCTCCGGCTCCGCCGCGCAGCTCGCCGGCGTGCTCCGCGACCCGAAGGGCCTCGCGTTCGCGGTCGGCTTCGTCGACGGTGTCGTGCGGCCGGAGGATCTCAAGGTCAGCGCCCGCGCGCTCAGCCGGCTCGCCCGCGACGTGCCGGACTTCCTGCCCGCGCCGCTGCGCGCGGCCGTCCGGCTGGGCGGCGCGCTGGCGCCCACCATGCCGGGCGTGGTCGTGCCGATCGCGCGCCGCGTGCTCCGCGAGATGGTCGGTCACCTGATCGTCGACGCCACCGACGCGCGCCTCGGCAAGGCGATCAACAAGATCAAGCAGCAGGGGGTACGACTCAACGTCAACCTCCTCGGCGAGGCCGTGCTGGGCCGCGGGGAGGCGCAGCACCGGCTGACCGAGACCGAGCGCCTGCTCGCCCGCCCGGACGTCGACTACGTGTCGATCAAGGTGTCCGCCACCGTCGCCCCGCACAACCCGTGGGCGTTCGACGAGGCGGTCGCGCACATCGAGACCGAGCTGACGCCGCTGTTCACGCGCGCGCTCGACGAGGGCAAGTTCATCAACCTCGACATGGAGGAGTACAAGGACCTCGACCTGACCATCGAGGTCTTCACCCGCCTGCTCGACCGGCCCGAGTTCCTGAGTCTCGAAGCCGGGATCGTGCTGCAGGCGTACCTCCCGGATGCGCTGAGCGCCATGATCCGGTTGCAGGAGTGGTCCGCGGCCCGGCGTGCCCGTGGCGGCGCCGGCATCAAGGTGCGCCTGGTCAAGGGCGCGAACCTGCCGATGGAGCAGGTCGAGGCGTCCGTGCACGGCTGGCCGCTGGCCACCTGGGGCAGCAAGCAGGAGTCGGACACGAACTACAAGCGCGTGCTGGACTACGCGCTGCACCCGGACCGGATCGGCAACGTGCGGCTCGGGGTAGCCGGGCACAACCTGTTCGACGTGGCGTACGCCTGGCTGCTCGCCGGCCGGCGCGGCGTCCGCGAGGGCATCGAGTTCGAGATGCTGCTCGGCATGGCGCAGGGCCAGGCGGAGGCGGTCCGGCGCGAGGTCGGCGGCCTGCTGCTCTACACCCCGGTGGTGAAGCCGGCCCAGTTCGACGTGGCGATCGCCTACCTGATCCGCCGCCTGGAAGAGGGCGCGAGCAGCGAGAACTTCATGTCCGCGGTCTTCGAGCTGAACTCGTCGCAGGAGCTGTTCGATCGCGAGCAGAAGCGGTTCGAGGCCTCGCTGGCGGCGCTGGACACCGAGGTGCCGCCCGCGCACCGGGTCGCGGACCGGCACGCGGTCGTGCCGGTGCCGACCATCGGCCACTTCGAGAACACGCCGGACACCGACCCGTCCGTGGTCGCCAACCGGTCCTGGATGCGCGCCGCAGTGATAAAAGCCGAAAAGTCGGATATCGGCGTTGCGGCGATCGACGCCGCGCGCATCGACAGCACGTCCGCGCTCAACGACCTGCTCGAGAAGGCCGGCGCCACCGGCTGGGCCGGCGTCTCCGGCGAGGACCGGGCCAAGGTGCTGCACCGGATCGGCGAACGCCTCGAGGCCCACCGCGCCGACCTGATCGAGGTGATGGCCGCGGAGACCGGCAAGACCGCGGACCAGGCCGACCCGGAGGTCTCCGAGGCCGTCGACTTCGCGCACTACTACGCGGAGCTGGCCCGCGAGCTCGACCACGTGGACGGCGCGGTCTACACGCCGGCCGGGATCACGCTGGTCACGCCGCCGTGGAACTTCCCGGTCGCGATCCCGGCCGGTGGCGTGCTGGCCGCGCTCGCCGCCGGATCCGCCGCCGTCCTCAAGCCGGCCGGCCCGGCGGAACGCTGCGGCGCGATCCTGGCCGAGGCGATCTGGGCCGGGCTCGACGACGCGGGCGTCTCGCGCGACCTGGTCACGCTGGTGCAGGTCGACGAGGGCACGCTCGGCGCGGAGCTGATCGCGCACCCGCGCGTCGACCGGACCATCCTGACCGGCGCGTACGAGACCGCCGAGCTGTTCCGCACGTTCCGCGCGGACCTGCCGCTGCTGGCCGAGACCAGCGGCAAGAACGCCATCATCGTGACGCCCAGCGCGGACCTGGACCTCGCGGTCAAGGACGTGGTCCACTCCGCGTTCGGCCACGCCGGCCAGAAGTGCTCGGCCGCGTCGCTGGTGGTGCTGGTCGGCTCCGTCGCCCGCTCGAAGCGGTTCCGTACGCAGCTGCTGGACGCGGTCTCCTCGCTCACGGTCGGCTATCCGTGGGACCCGGCGTCGCAGGTCGGCCCGGTCATCGAGCCGCCCGCGGGCAAGCTGCTCGACGGCCTGACCACGCTCGGCGAGGGCGAGTCCTGGCTGCTGGCCCCGAAAAAGCTGGACGCGAAGCTGTGGAGCCCCGGCGTGCGGGACGGCGTGCGGCGCGGTTCCGCGTTCCACCACACCGAGTATTTCGGGCCGATCCTCGGCATCATGACCGCGGACACGCTGGACGAGGCGATCGGCATCGTCAACGAGGTCGACTACGGCCTCACCTCCGGCATCCACTCGCTGGACGTGGCGGAGCTGCGCCGCTGGCTCGACCGCGTCCAGGCCGGCAACCTCTACGTCAACCGCGGCACCACCGGCGCGATCGTGCGCCGGCAGCCGTTCGGCGGCTGGAAGCGCTCCGCGGTCGGCCCCGGCACCAAGGCCGGCGGCCCGAACTACCTGGTCGGCCTCGGTTCCTGGGACTCGCGCCCGTCCACCGCGGTCGTGGAGCCGTCCGGCCGGGTCCGGCCGCTGCTCGGCCGCGCCAAGGCGGCGCTGTCCGGCGACGAGGCGGCCTACGTCGAGCGCGCCGCGCGCAGCGACGCAGAGGCGTGGGCCGGTCTGTTCGCGTCCTCCGACGTGTCCGGTCTCGCCGCCGAGCGCAACGTGCTGCGCTACCTGCCGGTCCCGGTCGACCTGCGCCTCGAGGCGGACGGCTCGGTCGCGGAACTGGTCCGCCTGGTCGCGGCCGGCACGCTCGCCGAGGCCGACCTGACGGTCTCGTCCGCGATCGCGCTGCCGGACGCGCTCGGCATCACGCACACGGTCGAGCCGCTGGACGCCTGGACCTCGCGTCTCGGCCCCGGCCGCGCCCGGCTGATCGGCGGCTCGGTCTCCGACGTCGTGGTGGCCACCGGCGGCCGCCCCGACCTCGCGGTCTACGGCGGCCCGGTCACCGAGTCCGGCCGCATCGAGCTGCTGCCCTTCCTCCGCGAACAGGCCGTCAGCATCACCGCCCACCGCTTCGGCAACCCCGACGGCGTGGCGGCCGCAGCCCTTTAAGTGCGAGAGCCGGCGGGGGTACGGGTGCGCGCGCACCCGTACCCCCGCTGCTTTTGTCAGACCGGCGGGCGGCTGGTCAGGCAGTAGACGGCGCCGACCGGGTCACGCATGACGGTCCAGCCGGGGAACTCGGCGACGAAGGCAGCGCCCAGCGCCTCGTGCCGGACACGGACCGCGGGGATGTCGGCGCAGGCCAGATCCGCGTGCGCGGCGGCGGGCTGTTCCGTGGCACAGCGCTGGAGCAGCAGCTGGACGGGCGAGCCGGGCGGCGGGACCAGGCGGCGCAGCTCCGGCAGCGAGGTGGGGCGCGGGGACCAGCCGGTCAGCGCGGTCCAGAACGCCAGCTCCGGGTCGTAGGCGGCCGGTCCGACGTCCAGCGACACCTGGTCGAGGAGCACGCCCTCGGCCGGTTTCGGGCGCACGCCGCGGCCGTCCGCGGTGTCCACGCAGAAGCGCAGTCCGGCGGGGGAGCGCAGCACCCGCCAGGAGCCGTGGTCCTCGGTCTCGGTCGCGCCCGTGGCCCGCGCCCGCGCGCAGAACGCGGACACGTCCGCCACGGCCAGATCCAGGTGCACGCCGCCCGGCCCGTCGTCGATGCCCTGCAACATGACGGTCACATCGCCGGCGACCGGGCGCAGGCCGACGAACTGCGGCAACGGCTGCGGCACGGCCATCGCGCCGGTCACGGACTCCCAGAACGCGACCGCCTCGCGAAGACGGTCCGCGGGGCGGTCGAGGTACGCGGTAACCCAGGCGAGCATGCTCCGATTGTCACGCCCCGGCACTGGATCGGTCACGTAAGGATTACCGACGGCACCATGATCGGCGTGTCGGCGTCTCACTCCCAGGCTTCATTCACGGGAGGAAACGCGATGGGACGATATCTCCGGTTGCCGGCGTCGGCACTGGTCATCATGCTCGCACTCAGCGCCTGCGGCGCGAACGAGAACGCCGTCAGCGACGCGGGACTGCCCGCGGCGCAAGCGGTACCGCCGGCGGCCGCGGAATCCGCGGGGCCGGAGTCCGCGCCCGAGATCGACCCGGCCCGCACGCCGGAGTCGACGTTCGCGATGGACGTGGACACGGCCTCCTACGACTACGCCCGCAACCTCATCCTGCAGGGCCTCGAGCCCGGCGCGGACGGCATCCGGCCGGAGGAGTTCATCAACTCGTTCCGGCAGGACTACCCGCAGCCGGACGGTGACGGTTTCAGCATCACGATGGACGGCGCGCGGCTGCCCGACGGGCACCGGGTCACGCCGGAGGGCGGCGACGTGCGGCTGCTCCGCGTCGGGCTCCAGGCGAGCGCGGACAACGCCGCGACCAGGCAGGACGCGCGGCTCACGTTCGTCGTCGACGTGTCCGGGTCAATGGGCGAGCAGGGCAAGCTGGACGTGGTCAAGGAGGCGTTGCGCGCGTTCGCCGAGCGCGCCCGGCCCACCGACGAGATCGCGATCGTGACGTTCAGCGACGACGCCGAGCTGATCCGCGAGATGTCCCCGCTCCGGGAGCGCAACGGCCTGCTCGACGCCATCGACGGACTCCGCGCCACGAACGGGACCAACCTCGAAAAGGGCCTGACCAGGGGGTACGAGGTGGCGCGCGCCGCCTTCCGCGCCGGCGCCACGAACCGCGTCGTGCTGGTCTCCGACGCGCTGGCCAACTCCGGGAACACCGCGCCGGAGGACATCCTGGCGCAGGTCCGGGAGGCCGCCGCCAAGCAGATCACGCTGCTCGGCGTGGGTGTCGGCAACGACTACGGCGACCGCCTGATGGAGGAACTGGCGGACAACGGTGACGGTTTCACGGTCTACGTGTCCGGTTCCGCGGACGCGCGGGAGACGTTCGTGGAGCAGCTGCCCGCCGCGGTGCCGGTACGCGCGCTGGACGCCAAGGTCCAGGTGACGTTCGACCCCGGCACGGTCGCCGGGTACCGCCTGATCGGCTACGACAACCGGCTGCTGGACGCGCGCGAGTTCCGGGACGACACCGTGGACGGAGGCGAGGTGATGGCCGGGCACAGCGTGACCGCGCTGTACCTGGTCCGGCTCCGCCCCGGCGCGTCCGGCACGATCGCGCACACGCAGCTGCGCTGGCAGGACCCGGGCACCCGGCAGGCGCAGGAGTCCGGCGCGGACGTCGCCGCGGCCACGCTGGCGGGCGGGTTCGACCGGTCCGCCACGGGGCTGCAGGTCTGCTACGTGGCCGCCTGGTTCGCCGAACAGCTCCGGCACAGCGACCAGGGGAACGCGATCGGTCGCGGCGACCTGATCACGCTCGCCGACGCGGCCGCGACCCGCACCGCGGACCCGGCCGTGGCCGAGCTGGCCACGCTCATCCGCCGCAACGGCGACTGAGCCGATCCCCGCGTGGGTACGGGGAGCGCATCCCGTACCCACGCGGGGGTTCGTGTTTCTGGCATTGACGGATGTGCACATCCTCGGCGAATGTGGACGGTGGCCCGTCGGGTCCGGCGGGTCGTTGCCAGGTACGGGGGAAGGTCCACATGTCACATTCGTTGTCGCGGCGCACGCTGTTCGGCGCCGGTCTGAGCGCGGCCGCGGTCGTCGTCGGGGTGCCGCTGAGCGGTGGTCCGGCGCGCGCGACCAGCCTCGTCACCGTCGACATCATCCCGACCGGCGTGTGGGGCGCGGTGCCGCCGAGCGAGGCGATCACGGTGCTCAGTACGCCGCCCAACAAGATCATCGTCCATCACACCGCGCACCCGAACACGACGGACCTCAGCCGCGCACGGGCCGAGTCGCTGGCCCGGGAGATACAGCGCGACCACATGGCGCGCGGCTTCATCGACACCGGGCAGCACTTCACGATCAGCCGCGGCGGGTACGTGCTGGAGGGCCGCCACCGCAGCCTGGAGGTGCTGCAGGCCGGGAGCGGGCACGTGTCCAGCGCGCACACGACCGGGCAGAACAACGAGGCCGTCGGCATCGAGAACGAGGGCACCTACACGAGCGCCACGCCGCCGGCGGTGCTCTACAGCCAGCTCGTGGCGCTGTGCGCGGACATCTGCCAGGCCTGGTCGTTCAACCCGCGCCAGATCTACGGCCACCGCGACTTCGCCGCGACCGAGTGCCCCGGGGGTGTGCTCTACGGGCGGCTGGCGACGCTGCGCAACGACGTGGCGGCACGGCTGGGCGTCACCGTGGACCCGTGGCCGACGTTCCCGTCCGGCACCAGCGGCCAGCACGCGCGCACGATTCAGTACCTGCTCCGCCAGCACGGCGCGACGATCACGGTCGACGGCTCGTTCGGCCCGGCCACCGCGACCGCGGTCCGCGACTTCCAGACCCGCAACGGCCTGGCCGTCAACGGCGTCTTCGGGCCTCCGGTCTGGCCCGTCCTGATCGTGACGGTCCGCAACGGCTCCACCGGGCCCGCGGTCGAGGCGGTGCAGAGTTCTTTGGCCAGCCGCGGCTACACGGTCTCCGTCGACGGCCAGTTCGGCCCGAACACGGAGGCGGCGGTCCGCGCCTTCCAGACGGACCGCGGTCTGTCGGTGGACGGCGTGGTCGGCCCGCAGAGCTGGATCGCACTGGCATCCTGACCGTCGTCGCGAGTCCGGCGTGTATTGAGCAATGCGCTGGTGGCGCCGCTCCGCGGTGGGTGGTTACGGCCCGTACGCTCCCGCGGATCCTGCCGGCCCGGCCGGGCGCGTCCGGGCCGGGCCGCCGCACTGGCCCAATGCCACCTGGAGCGACCGGCAATGGGGCGCGGATCGGCGTTGCTCCCGTGATCGAGGCGTCATTGATGCTGTTCCAGCAGCCTGAATGACGCCTCGATCGAGGCCCGGCGGTGCAGAGCGCCGGTTGTTCTGACTGTGTACCCGGCATCGGGGCCTGGCCGGAAGCGAGGGCCGGGCGCGCTGCGCCCGATATTTCAGTAAATAGCAGCCCGTCGAGCCTGCTGCGGCTTCACCCTGGCACGGAGGCATGACTGACCTTCCGACGTCGGGCCTGGTCGGGCGCGAAATATCGGGCGCGCTGCGCCCGATATTTCGGTAGATAGCGGCTTGCGGGGTAGGTGGTCAAGGACGGTCTTGAGCAGATGGCCGGCGGCGAAGTTCCGATCGGCCAGGAGCAGCATTCCCGGCCGCAGGCTCACGGCGAGGTCGGTGACGTAGCCGATCTCGCCGCGGCTGGCCGGCCCGAACCCCGAGGGCGCTGCGCGCCCGAAATTTCACCATAAAGGAGCCGCTGTAGCCGCCTACCGTAGAAGCGACACCGCCCGCAGGCGGCCGTCGCAACCGAAAGGATCATTGACCGGTGCGAAAAGGAGGTCAACTAGCGCAGTTGACCTCCTTTTCGCACCGGTCAATGATCCTTTCGCGTCGTGGTTGGTGGCCCAGTCCGCGAGCGTGTCGGTGTTCAGGGTGTTGATGATGCGGTGGGTGCGGGCGGCGATGAGGTCGCGGGCCCGGCCGGGCAGGCGGGTGAGGCCCGGTTCCGTTCGCCGAGCCGGCCCCCATGATCGGGATGGTCGTCACGCCGTCGGCGAGGGCTGCGCCTCGATCGCTGTGAGTGAGATGCCGGCGCGCGTTCGCCGAGCCAGTCTCGATCATGGGGAGGTCGCTGCTCGCGGCGCGACGGCGCCTCGACTCGTCTCGATCATGGGGAGGTCGCTGCTCGCGGCGCGACGGCGCCTCGACTTGCGCGAGCACGGCGGGAATCGCGTGTTCTTTCCCGGCCCGCGCGGGACCGGCTCCGATGCGAAGCGGCAAGCGGAGCGCCAGCGGAGGCTTGGCGCGCAGCGAGGTTTGCCCGCGGGAGCAACGCTGCCGGACCACGCCGGAAGCGGGAAGATCTGGGGTGGGGTCGTTTTTTGATTGGGTGTGAATACCGGCCGGCCGGGTGGGGCGGACCGTCGCGTAGCGGGATCGGGGTCGTGCCCAGGAGGGTTCACGTGCCCACGGGAGTTAACGGGCCGGAAGCGGGAGGGGTTTGGGGTTCTCTGATGGGCGCGGACATCGGGGCCGGGCGGGGGGCGGACCGTCGTGTGGCGGGGTCGGGGTCGTTCCCAGGAGACGGGGGGTGGGCTCGGGAGGGGGTGGGCTGAAGTCTGGCCATGACGAAGCGCTGCCGTGCGCCGGGGCGGGTGAGGTCAGCCGACGGCGGTGGACGTGCGGGGGACGAGGCGGCAGGGGCGGCGGTGGCGGCCGGGGACGGGGGAGCCGTTGATCGCGTCGAGCAGCATCTCGGCGGCGGTGCGGCCGATGCCCTCCAGGTCCATGTCGATGCTGGTCAGGGGCGGCTGGCAGCCGTCGACCATGACGTCCCAGTTGTCGAAGCCGACCAGCGCGACGTCCTGCGGGATGTGGCGGCCGGCGGCGCGCAGCGTCTCGGCGACGCCGCGGGCGATCTGGTCGCTGCCGCAGAAGACCGCGTCGAAGCCGGTCGCGGTGGAGAGCAGGATGCCGGCGGCCTGACGCCCCCAGGCCTCGCTCCACTCGCCGAACATGGTGGGCACGACCAGGGCCAGTCCCTCGCCGGCGAGCGTGTCCTCGGTGGTCCCGGCGCGTACCCGTGCGGAGTGGTGGTGCTCGGGGCCGGTGACGTGGGCGATGCGGCGTCGGCCCAGGGACAGCAGGTGGCGGATCGCGCGCTCGGCGCCGTCGGCCTCGTCGGGGACGACGGAACAGTCCGCGGGGTCGTCCGAGCTGATGAACGCGTAGACGACCGGGACCGGCAGTGACGTGGCGATCGGCGGGCGGGCCTGGGTGCGGCGGCCGGTGACGATCAGGCCGTCGACGTTGCGGCTGAGCAGCGTGCGCAGATAGTACTGCTCCCGGATCGGGTCGTCGCGGGCGTCGCACAGGAACACGGAGACGCGGCCGGCGCCGAGCGCGTCCTCCGCGCCCATCATCAGCGGGATGCTGAACCGGCCGATGCTGTCCGTCGTGATCATGCCGACCGTGTAGGTGCGACCGGTGCCGAGCGCGCGGGCGGCCGCGTTGCCGGTGAATCCGAGCTGCTCGGCGGCCTGGTGGACGCGTTGCCGGGTCTCCGGGCGGAGTGCGCCGCGGCCGTTCAGCGCCTTCGAGGCGGTGCCGGCCGAGACGCCGGCCAGCGCGGCGACGTCGGTGATCGTCGGCGGTCGCTCGATTTTCCGCAACGTTTCCTCCGGGGTCCTGGTGCGGGCCTCCGAGAACCGTACCAGAACCGTGCTCACCTCTTGACACTCCCGAGTATCGATACCTAGCGTGTGCGAGGCAACCGGTTTCCTTCGTTTCCGTGGCGTTGCACGTGGCAGTCGACGCCGAAACCCAAGGGGCACCCCTGATGAAGGCCTATACCGCCGCGCTGCTGGCGATAACCATGGCCGCGGGCCTGACCGCCTGCGGCGACAACGGCGGCGGCGACGCCGCGAGCGGCAGCTACACGATCTGGGATCCATATCCGCAGTTCGACGACTCGTCCGCCTGGGTGACGCTGCTGAAGAAATGCGGCACCGACAACGGCGTGACCGTGGAGCGCACCGGCTACGACACCACCGACCTGACCAACAAGGCACTCCTCGCGGCGCAGCAGGGCAACTCGCCGGACGTGCTGATCGTGGACAACCCGGTCGTCTCCACGCTGGCCGAGGCCGGCGTGCTCACGGACACCGGCGTGACGTCGCTGGACACCGCCTCGATCGCGCCGAACATCCTGGCCGCGGGCCAGATCGAGGGCAAGACGTTCGGCGTGCCGATCGGTGCGAACACGCTGGCGCTCTACTACAACAAGGCGGTCCTGGCGGACGCCGGCGTGGACCCGGCGACGATCACGGACTGGGCCGGGCTCACCGCCGCGCTGGAGAAGGTGAAGGCCAAGGGGAGGAAGGGCATCACGTTCTCCGCGATCGGCACGGAGGAGGGCAGCTTCCAGTTCCTGCCGTGGTACTGGGGGTCCGGCGCGCAGCTCACCCAGCTCGACTCGCCGCAGGCCGTGGCCTCGCTGCAGCTGTGGGCGGACTGGGTGACCAAGGGCCTCGCGCCCAACTCGGTGCTCAACAACACGCAGACCACGAGCTGGCAGGAGTTCGCGACCGGCGACTTCGCGTTCGGCGAGAACGGCACCTGGCAGCTGGAGAACGCGAAGAAGACCGGCTTCGAGGTCGGCATCATCCCGATCCCGTCGCAGGCCGGTGGCGTCGCGCCCGCGCCCACCGGCGGCGAGTTCGTCTCCGTGCCGGTGCAGTCCGACAGTGCGCGCTACGACGTCAGCGGCAAGCTCGTCTCCTGTCTGACCAGCAACGACAACCTGCTGGCCACGGACACGACGCTCTCCTACATCGCGCCGGTGGCGGCGGTTCAGCAGCAGCAGGTCGCGCAGAACGCGGCGCTGACCGTCTGGGTCGACGCGGTCAACGCGGCCAAGGGCCGGACCAGCGACAACCTCGGCACGAAGTACCCGAAGATCTCCGAGCCGCTGTGGACCGCGTTCCAGGCCTCGCTGTCCGGGTCGAAACCGCCGCAGGAGGCGCTCGCCGCCGCGCAGCAGACCGCCGCTTCCGCGACGAAATAACCAGAGCAGATGACGACGGTACGACGAGAGTCCCGCGAAACGGCGGCCGACGCCGTCTCGCGGGGCCCATCCGGACGGGGTCCCGGGCGTGGCGGCAACCGGCACCGTGCGGAGAAGCCGGGCGCGTCCCGGAGACACCGCGGGCAATGGTCGGCCTGGGCGTTCCTGGCGCCGGTCACCGTGTATCTGATCGCGTTCTACGCCTGGCCGCTCTACCGCAACATCGAGCTGAGCCTGCGCGAGTACACGGTCCGTTCGTTCGTGCAGGGCGGCGCGCCGTTCGCCGGGCTGGACAACTATCGCGAGGTGATCGGGCACGACACGTTCTGGCCCGCGTTCGGGCACACGCTGTTGTTCACCGGCGTGTCCATCGTCTTCCAGTTCACCATCGGGATGGCGCTCGCGGTCTTCTTCGTCCACCACTTCCCGCTCTCGGCCACGCTGCGCGCGCTCTTCCTCGTACCGTGGCTGCTGCCCTTGATCGTGTCCGCGAGCACCTGGTCGTGGATGCTCAACAGTGAGTCCGGCATCGTCAACGCCGCGCTCGGGCTGGCCGGCGTGGACCCGGTGAACTGGCTGACCTCACCGGACTACGCGCTCTGGTCGGTGATCATCGCGAACATCTGGATCGGCATCCCGTTCAACCTGGTCGTGCTCTACTCCGGGCTGCAGGCGATCCCGGCGCAGATCTACGAGGCGGCCGCGCTGGACGGGGTGAACGGCTGGCAGCGGTTCTGGCGGATCACGTTTCCGCTGCTGCGGCCGGTCTCCGCGATCACGCTGCTGCTCGGGCTGGTCTACACGCTGAAGGTGTTCGACCTGATCTGGATCATGACGAAGGGCGGCCCGGCCGACGCGTCGATCACGCTGGCCACCTGGTCGTACAAGCTGGGGTTCGGCAACCTGCTGCCGGAGTTCGGCCCGGGGGCGGCGGTCGGCAACCTGCTCATCGTGATCGCGCTGATCTTCGGCCTGATCTACATCCGGATCCAGCGGCGGCAGGCGGCGGGGTCGTGAGGCGCTTCCTCCGCACCGGGGCCGGCCTGATCCTGACCGCGATCATGCTGTTCCCGGTCTACTGGATGGTCAACGTGTCGCTCACCCGGGACACGGACATGCGCGCGGACCCGCCGCACCTGTTCCCGGTGAACGGCACGCTGGAGGGCTACCGCGCGGTGCTCGACCAGCAGCTGCCGTACCTTTCGACCAGCCTGGTCGTCGGCCTCGGCACCGTGCTGCTGACCGTCGCGCTGTCCGCGCCCGCCGGGTTCGCGCTCGCGAAACTGCGGCCGCGCGGCGGGGGAGCGCTGTCGTTCATCCTGCTCATGGCGCAGATGATCCCGGGGATCATCATGGCGATGGGGTTCTACGCGATCTACCTCAACGCCGGCGTGCTCAACACCGTGCCCGGCCTGATCCTGGCCGACTCCACCATCGCGGTGCCGTTCGGCGTGCTCATCTTCACCGCGTTCATGTCCGGCATCCCGGACGAGCTGTTGCAGGCCGCCGTGGTCGACGGCGCGAACCGGTGGCGCACGTTCGTCTCCGTGGTGCTGCCGGTGTCCCGGAACGCGATCGTCACGGTGAGCCTGTTCGCGTTCCTGTGGGCGTGGTCGGACTTCGTGTTCGCCACCACGCTCGACGGCGGCGGCGACCACCGGCCGATCACGCTCGGCATCTACCAGTACATCGGCAACAACAACCAGCAGTGGAACGCCATCATGGCCACCGCCGTGGTCGCCTCGATCCCCGCCACCGCGCTGCTCGTCATCGCGCAGCGCTACGTCGCCGCCGGCGTCACGTCCGGCGCGGTCAAGGATTGAACCCTTCGAGGAAAGAAGAGCGATGTCAGAACAACCCATCGCCCCGGCCGTGCCCACCGCGGACGCGATCACGGCGCTGCGCCCGCTGAGCCTCGGCGCGGTGCGGCTCGACGCGCGGGGCCTGCTCGGCGCGTGGCACCGCCGCAACGCGGACGCCACGCTGCCGCACAGCATCGCGCGGCTGGACGAGGCCGGGAACGTGACCAACCTGCATCGCGTCATCGGGGACGCGGGTGACTCGCCGTTCGCGGGGTACTGGTTCGCCGACTCGGACATCTACAAGACGCTGGAGGCCGCGGCCTGGAACGGCTCGCATGCCTCCTTTGCGGACGAGACGGCCGCGCTGCTGGCCACCGCACAGGATCCGGACGGCTACCTGAACTCGTACTACCAGACCGACCACCGGGACCGGCAGTGGAAGGAGCTGCGGTTCAGCCACGAGCTGTACTGCGCCGGGCACCTGATCCAGGCCGCGGTCGCGGCAGCCCGCACCGGCACGTCCCCGCGGCTCGTGGAGGTGGCCCGGCGCTTCGCGGACCTGCTGGTCACGCGCTACGGCGTGGACGGTGAGGACGCGGTCTGCGGGCATCCGGAGATCGAGACCGCGCTGGTGGAGCTGTACCGGGTGACCGGGCACCGGCCGTACCTGACGCTCGCCACCCGGTTCGTCGACCTGCGCGGCCACGGCCTGCTCGGCGACGACAAGCTGGGACCCCGTTACTACCAGGACCATGCGCCGGTACGGGACGCGGACGAGGCCACCGGCCACGCGGTACGGCAGCTCTACCTGCTGGCCGGCGCCGTGGACGTGGCGGTGGAGACGGGCGATGTCACGCTGCTCGCCGCCGCCGAACGGCTGTGGGACTCCGCGCTGGGCACGAAGACCTACGTGACCGGCGGCCAGGGCTCCCGGCACCGGGACGAATCGTTCGGCGACCCCTACGAGCTGCCGGCCGACCGCGCCTATGCGGAGACGTGCGCCGCGATCGCGAGCTTCCAGCTGTCCTGGCGGCTGCTGCTGGCGACCGGTCGCGCCCGGTACGCGGACGAGATGGAACGGCTGCTCTACAACGGCATCGCGTGCAGCACCGGCGCGGACGGCGTCACGTTCTTCTACTCCAATCCGCTGCAGCTGCGGACCGGGCATGACGGGTCCAACGAGGACGCGCCGACGCAGCGGCTGCCCTGGTACTCCTGCGCCTGCTGCCCGCCGAACCTGGCCCGGCTGCTGGCCTCACTCCCGGCGTATGCGGCGACCGGGACCGCGGGCGGTGTGGAGCTGCATCTCTACGGCGCGGGGGAGGTCGGAGTGGCCGGCCTGAAGCTGCGGATCGCCACCGACTATCCCTGGGACGGCACGGTCACGATCGACGTCACCGCGGCCCCGGGCGGGGAGCGGACGATCTCGCTGCGCATCCCGTCCTGGTGCACGTCGTGGGCGCTGACCGTCAACGGGGAGGCGCACGGCGTACCCGCGAAGGACGGTGTTGTTCCTGTGCGAAAGGCGTGGTCTGCGGGTGACCGGCTGGTGCTGAGTCTGGACATGCCGCCGCGGGTTCTGCAAGCGCACCCGCGCATCGACGCCGTGCGCGGCTCCGCCGTCCTCGCGCGTGGCCCGGTCGTCTACTGCCTCGAACACGCGGATCACCCCGGCGTCGTTCTTGAGGATCTGCACCTCGATGCGGGCGCGCCGATCGAGGTCCGGCGGGACGGTTTCGCGCCCGCCACGCTCGTCACCACCGGCAGCGTGCGCACGCCGGCCGGCGGCGATCCCTACCGCGCCGTGTTCACGCCGGCCTCGGAAGCGGCCGTCGCGCTCACCGCCATCCCCTACTTCCTGTGGGCCAACCGGGCCCCCGGACCGATGCGGGTCTGGATCCCGATGGCGCCGTAGGAACATCCGGGCCTGCCCCACCGCCCCCGCGGGCCCGGCGACACCATCCACACGATTGAGGTGCATCCCGTGC
This sequence comes from Catenuloplanes japonicus, assembly GCF_000717135.1. Classification (GTDB taxonomy): domain Bacteria; phylum Actinomycetota; class Actinomycetes; order Mycobacteriales; family Micromonosporaceae; genus Catenuloplanes; species Catenuloplanes japonicus. Next base: position 144,013 of record NZ_JNXY01000021.1, on the reverse strand, counting down.
CCCAGAACAGAAAGAGGTTGCCGGCGCTCGTCCTCGCCGGCGCCGTCCTGCTTCTTGGCTCGCCGGCGGCCCCGGCCCAGGCCGCCGGCGCCACGCTGACCGTCGCGGTCGGCTCACCGTTCCGCCCGGTCACGCACGTGGCCTCCGGCGGGCTCTACGCGCTCGCGGAGAACGGCCGTCCCGCCGACTCCACGCTGCTGCCGATCAAGATGAACACGCTGACCCAGCCGCCACCCGGTGTGGGCCAGAAGCCGAACGGCCAGCCGCCCGGCGGTGACGCGCTGCTGGTGGCCCCGCAGGCGGACCGCGTCGGCGCCGCGCAGGTGATCCGCATGCCGGACATCTACCCGGACTTCCCCTACAAGTGGGTCAGCTGGAACGACTGGCTGTCCAAGGTGGACACCATGGTCCGGGCGAGGCTGGCCGCCACCAGCGTCAGCAACGTCGCGGCCTGGGAGATCTGGAACGAGCCGGACTGGACCTGGAACACGTCCGCCGCCGGTGACTGGAACGCCGGCTACGTGCGCACGGTCCAGCGCATCCGCACGCTGGACACGCTCACGCCGATCGCCGGCCCCGGCGACTCCGCCTGGTTCCCGGAGCGGATGCGCTCGTTCCTGACCGTGGCCCGGGACAACAACGTGCTGCCCGACCTGGTGGTCTGGCACGAGCTGCAGGGGCAGGGGGCCATCGCGGCCCACATCGCGGAGTACCGCGCGATGGAGTCCTCGCTCGGCATCTCACCACGGCAGATCTTCATCAACGAGTACGGCACGCCCACCGAGGTCGACAACCCGGGCCGGATGGTCAGCTACATCGCCAAGCTCGAACGCGGCGGGGTCGAGGCCGCGGACCGGGCGTTCTGGTACGAGTACGGCACCGTGAACGGCCTGGTCACCGGCAACACGCAACCGACGGGCACGTGGTGGCCGTACAAGTGGTACGGCGACATGAGCGGCAACATGGTCGTCACCACACCGCCGTCGCAGACCCGGATGGACGGGTTCGCCTCCTACGACAGCACCCGCAAACGCGTCGACGTCGTGTTCGGCGACGAGGCGGGCGCGAACACGGTGCGGCTCACCGGGCTGGGCGCGCTCGGCGGCACGGTTTCGGTCACGCTGGAGTCCGTGCCGCAGTCGGGCAGGTTCACCGCGGTGAGCGCGCCGACCGTGCACTCGGTGTCGACGTACACGGTCAGCGGCGGTGCCATCTCGGTGCCGGTCTCCGGCATGGACGCGACCCGGGCCTACCACCTGCTGGTGCAGCCGGTCAGCGGCGTGCCCGCCTACCAGCAGCGGTACGAGGCGGAGAACGCGTCGATCTTCCGGGCCAACATCCACGCGTCGTCGTCCGCGTCCGAGGGGGCCTACGTGGGCCAGCTGGACAACACCGGTGACCCGCGTACGGCCAGCTACCTGGACTTCATCGTCAACGTGCCGGCCGCGCGCGCCTACACGATGACGATCGGCTACGCGAACGCGACCGGCGCCACCGCCACCCACGGCCTCGCCTACAACGGCGGCGCCTGGTCCACGGTCAGCTACCCGCCGACCTCCGCCTGGGGCACGTTCGGCGCGACCGTCAGCACCACGGTCTCGCTCCGCGCCGGCTACAACGCGATCCGCCTGGCCAAGGGCTCCCCGTTCTTCGCGGGCGGCACCGGCTACGCGGAGATCGACTACATCCAGGTGACCTGATGGACGGGGACCCCCTGCGGTCACGCAGGGGGTCCCCGCAGGGGTGATCGCCGGTGACCTGCCGTGGGTGGATGGACAACGCGCTCGGGGACGTCCTTCGGGCCCGGCGTAAGCTGGTCACGCCCGCGGAGGCGGGACTGCCGCTCCGCTCACGCGCCGGCCGCGCTCACCGCCACGGTGACGGCGCCGGCGGGGCCACCACCGGGGGACGGTCGTCGCAGGTGATCGTGTTCGGCAGCATCCACGGGGCGAGCCAGCCGCCGTCGTTGCCGCCGCCGTCGGTCACGGAGAATTCGGAGCCCTGCGGGGTGAAATTGAAGCTGCCGCAGTTGTTCACGCCGACCGCGCCGACGTTGCGCGCGTCCACGTCGGACATGGTGATCGAGCCCGCGACGCGCGCGCTCAGCACGGATGTGCCGGTGCCGTCCACGCGCGTGTGCGAGACGTGCACGTTCGTGATCGCGTAGAGGTCCTTCACCGGCCAGTCCGAGACCAGCATGATCGCGTTGTACGTGCTGTCCAGGAAGTGGCTGCCGGTGACGGAGATGCCGGAGGAGATGCTGCTCTCCAGCGCGTAGATCCAGAGCGCGCCGAGCCCGACCTTCCAGTTCAGCTCGAACGTGCCGGCCCGTACCGTCGTGTTGTCCGTGAAGTGCAGCGTGCCGGCGAACGGGAGCGCGCCGAACCGGGAGCCCGCGTGCAGGCCGCTGCCCTCGCGGATCGGGTCCGCGACCAGGTTGCGGGAGACCGTGGTGTCCGTGCCGCCGTAGATCGCGATGCCGTTGGCCAGCACCGGCGTCTGCACGGTGTTGCGGTCGAACGTGTTGCGCGCGTTCGCGGTCGTCTCGGACCACATGGCCAGGCCGTCGTCGCCGGAGTTGCGCACCAGGTTGTTCCTGACCAGCGAATCGGTCACGCCGACGTGGAAGTTCAGGCCGTCCGCGATCTGGTCGACGATGATGTTGCCGATCACGCGCGTGCCGGTCATCGGGCCGTCGAACCACAGGCCGACCTTGGTGTGCCGGATGTGCAGGCCCTCGATCGTGGAGTCGCTCATCGCCCCGCCGACGCCGTTGACCTGGTCCTTGTCGATCCGCTCCCGCACGTCCCCCTCGATCGCGAAGTGCTTGAGCTGGACATTTCGCGAATTATTGCCGTAAAAGCCGACGCCGGTGTGCGTGGAACCGTCCGGTGCGGGCGTCGGCAGCGCCACCGACCGGCCCTTGACGATCGTGTACCAGTTCCCGGCACCCTCGATCGTCACGTCGTCCACGATGATGTGCCGATTCACCTGGTACGTCCCCGGCGGCAGATAGACCGGCAACCGCGCACCCCGGGCGAACGCGATCGCCCGCTCGATCGCCGGCGCCGCATCCCGCCGCCCGGTCGGATCCGCGCCGAAGGCCAGCACGTTCGCGGCCCTCAGCAACACCCGAGGCGCCCCGACCAGCTCCGAGTCGAGCAGGTCGATCACGGTCCAGGCCGCGGAATCGGACGCGGTCAGTCGTACCCTGTCGCCTGGTTCGTAGGTTCTGGAAAGCCGCATCCGCTGCTCGTCATAGAAGTGACTCGGCCGGAACGGCTTCTCGATCACCGGCGCCGGCACCGTCGAAGAAGGCACGCACCCGCACTCCGTGATCCACCAGTCCGGGTGCAGCAGGTCCGCGCCCGGGTCGTTCGTGAACGGGTACTGGTTGTAGAGCCACGAGTATTCCGAGGTCAGCGTCATGGTGCGGGCGTCGCGCCCGTTCACGGTGACGGCCAGCGGCGCGGTGATCCCGCCGCCGCCCGGCGAGTCCGGGATGCTGTACCGCACCGTGATCGCGTTCGCCGCGCGCGGCAGCGTGAACTCCACCCACTGTCCGGGCGCGAGCGAGACCGCGCTGCGCCCGGACGCCTCCGCGGGCAGCGTGTAGGCGTCCCGCCCCGGGCCGATCACGGTGCCGTTCGTGGCCGCGCGTTCCGCCTCCTGTTCCAGGAACGGCACGTCCGCGCCGCGCCCGGCCGTGAGGGCGGGGTCGAGTGCGGCGCGGGTGACCGGGGACGGCGTGACAGCGGCGGATGCGGGGGCGGGGACGGCGACGAGACCGGAGAGGAGCGCGGCGGTCGCGATCACCCGGCCCGCGCGGCGGCGCGAGGAGACCATGGTGTGACTCGATTCATCGATGGGTCGGCGCCGCCCGACCCTACGAAGCACGCAGGACCCTCCGCAAGACTTTTCCGTAATCTCGTCGTCTTCTTGCGGTCATAACACCGCAATCAGACAGCGATGAGGTACACCTGCCGCTGCGGCTCCAACCCCTCCGGCTCCCGCACCGTGGTGATCCGCACCGTGAACCCGGCGTCCGCCAGCAGCCCGGTCACCACGCCGGCATCCCAGCGGTAGGCGTCCAGCGCGAGCCCGTCGTGCCCGTAGGCGCTCTCGATGTGCCGGTGGTCCGGCAGCCCCGGATCCGCGGACTGGAACGCCAGCAGCAGCGGGCCGCCCGGCCGCACCACCCGGCGGAACTCCGTCAGCAGCGCCGGGACCAGCTCGCGCGGCGTGTGGATGATCGAGTACCAGGCCATCGCGGCGGCCAGTCCGCCGTCGGCGATGCCGTCCAGCCGGTCGATGGAGCCGACCTCGTAGCGCGGCCCCGGATACCGCCGCCGCGCCTCCGCGATCATGGCGGGGGAGAGGTCGACGGCGAGCAGATCCGTCAGCCCCAGTCCGTAGAGGTACGTGGCGATGCGTCCCGGGCCGCAGCCGAGGTCGGCCACGGTGCCGCCGGTGCCCGCGAGCTCGGCGAACAGCCCGAGCACCGCCCGGTCGGCAGCGTTGCCCGCCAGGTGGTCGGCGAGCAGGTCGGCGTAGCCCGCCGCCACGGTGTCATAGTTCGTCCGGATCATGTCATGGTGTGCGCTCACGGCCGGGACCCTACCGGCCGCCGGACTGGCGATCGGCACATACGATGTCCGCGGCGATCGCGGGCAGGTGAGAGGAGGCGCATGGAGACCGGGGCTCTGGGCGGGGGCGGGATTCTGGATCCCGATGGCGCCATGGATCGGATGCGCGCCTGGAAGGGCCGGATCGAGAAGCTCGCGTCCGACACGAAGTCGATGAGCGATCGGCTGGGCGACCTCAAGGTGACGCTCGCCGACGAGCACGGGCTCGTCGAGGTCACGATCGACTCCACCGGCGCGCTGCTCGACCTCAAGCTGACCCGCCAGATCCAGCGGGTCACGCCGGAGGTGCTCGCGCGCACGGTGATGGACACGATCCGGCTGGCCAAGGGCAAGGTCGCGGACCGCTCGCAGGAGATCATCGCGGAGACGGTGGGCACCGAGTCGCCGGCCGCGCGCGCGATCGCGGAGCGCGTCGACCGGCAGCTGCGGCCCGAGCCGGAGGATCCGGGCTGGCAGCCCGGGTCCGGTTACGACGGCCACGGCTGGCGGGGGTAGGGCATGGCTCAGGGCTGGGAGGCCGACGCGGACCAGATCCGCGCGCACGCGGCCAACATCGACGCGATCCGGGACCGGTTCGGCGCGGTCAAGGACGCCAGCACGCACATCCGGCAGGACGACCAGGCGTACGGGCTGCTCTGCGGCTGGATCTCCGGGCTGCTGGAGGGCCGGCACGTCACGCAGGACGAGATCATCGCGTACGTCGAGGAGAACCTGCGCATCGCCGCCGACCTGCTCCGGCAGACCGCGGACGGCTACGAGGGCGTCGAGTCCGACGCCGAGTCCTCGATGAAGGGCATCGGCAGCCGACTCGGGGCGACGTACCAATGAGCGACGATTCCCTGGTCGCACCGGTCGAGTCGTCGCGCGAGGCCTGGACCGGCTCGTCGCTGGCCGAGGGCTACGTCGACCTGCACCGCGCCATCGCGGACGAGCACTGGGTCGACGGCCTGCTGGCCGGCGCCGCGTTCGGCCTGGACGTGGCGTCCACCGTGCTGGACCCGTTCAGCGCGCTGCTCGCCAACGGCCTCGGCTGGGCGATGGAATATTTCGAGCCGCTCCGCGAGATGCTGGACGCGCTCACCGGCATGCCCGACGTGATCACCTCGCACGCGGGCACCTGGGAGAACATGTCCACGGCGCTGCAGCAGATGGCCGTCGACCTGGAGTCGCACCTGGCCGGCGACGTGCCGGACTGGGCGGGTCACGCGGCCGACGCCTACCAGTCGCTGATGGGCCACAACGTGGCCGCGGTGGGCGCGCTCGGCGGCGTCTCGATCGCGATGGCCGCGGCCACCACCGCGGCCGGCAACCTGGTGCAGTTCACCCGCGAGATCGTCCGCGACCTCATCGCGGACCTGGTCGCCCGCGTCATCGTCTGGGCCGTCGAGGCGATCTTCGTCGTCACCATCCCGGTCATCGCCGCGCAGATCGTGGCCGCGGTGCTGAAGTGGGCCGGCCGCATCCTCACCTACACCACCGCGCTGGTCACCAGCCTCACCAACCTCTCCAAGATCGTCAACGGCTGATCAGTTCAAGGGCGGATCTCCCGCTTCCGGCGGGTCGGGTTCCGCGGCTCCCGCGGCTCACCGTCCGTGGGCGCAAGGGCAAACCCGCGGTGTGACAGGATTTTCCGATGCGGCACGTGGGGGACGGGGAGCGGCGAGCGCGGCTCGGGGTCAGGCAGGCGCTGGCACCGGGGTTCCGGGCCGGGTCGGCGGAGGAGGCCACGCGCGCGGTCACGGTGCTGCACGCGACCGAGCCGCCCACGGTCTACCTCTCCTGTCACGCGCGGGTGGACGGGCTCACCCGGGCGGACGTGGACGACGCGCTCTACACCGCGCGCAGCCTGGTCAAACAGCTGGCGATGCGGCGTACCCTCTTCGTCTTCCCCAGGGATCTGCTGCCCTCGGCGTGGCCGAGCGCGTCCGCGCGCGCCGCCGCGACCGAACGGGCCCGGATGGCGAAGGACGTGGTCCTCACCGGCATCACCACCGACGGTGACGCCTGGCTGGACCGGGCGCGGGCCGAGGTGCTGGCCGTGCTCGACGGCCTGCCGGGCGGGCTGCCCGCCCAGGAGATCCGCAAGGCCGTGCCGTTCATCGACGTGAAGGTGGAGGGCGCGGAGCTGTGGTCCGCGTCCCGCGTGCTCACCCACCTCGGCCTCACCGCGGACCTGGTCCGCGGCACGAACACCGGCGGCTGGCACGTGTCCCGGCCGCGCTGGACGCCGATGCGCGACTGGCTCGGCGCGATGCCGCCGTGGCCGGGCGCGGCCGACGGCTACCGCGAGATCGTCCGGCGCTGGCTGCGCTCGTTCGGCCCCGGCACGGAGGCGGACCTGGTCTGGTGGCTCGGCTCCACGAAAGCGGTGGTCCGGGCCGCGCTCGCCGAGATCGGCGCCGTGCAGGTCTCGCTGGACGGCGGCGGCACCGGCTGGCTGCTCCCGGACGACGTGGACGAGGTGCCGGACCCGGGCCCGTGGGCCGCGCTGCTCCCGGTGCTCGACCCGACGATCATGGGCTGGCAGGGCCGCGACTTCTACCTCGGCCCGCACAAGCAGCTCATCTTCGACACCCGCGGCAACGCCGGCACCACCGCCTGGGCGAACGGCCGGGTGGTGGGCGTCTGGACCCAGGACCCGGCCGGCGTGGTCGAGCTGCGCCTGGTCGAGGCCGTGTCCACCGAGGAGCGCGCGATGCTGGACGCGGAGGCCGCCCGCCTGACGGACTGGCTCGGCGGCTTCCGCGTCAACTCGCTCTACAAGTCACCGGCGATGAAGACCGCGCCGGTCTGAGGTCAGCCTGCCGGGACCACGTGTGGCACGGGTGCGGTCCGGAACTGATCGGAGCCGAAGACCTCGTACCGGATGCGCTCGGTCGGCACGCCGCGGGCCATCAGCGCGGCCCGGACCCCGCGCATGAACGGCACCGGCCCGCACAGGTACGCCTCGGTCTCCGGCGCGACCGGCAGCGTCTCCGGGTCCATCCGGTCGCCGTACCAGACGCGGTGGTCGAAGTCCGGGATCCGGGCGCCGTGCGTGTCCATCCACTCGCGCAGCGCGTGCCGCTCCGCCGTGCGCTCCGCGTGTGCGACCGTGACCGACCGGCCCGGCTGGGTGGCCGCCACGTGCGCCAGGATCGACGCGATCGGCGTGATCCCCACCCCGGCACTGACCAGCAGCAACGGTCCCACGCCCGGCCGCAGCGTGAGGTCGCCGTACGGCGGGCTGACCGTCAGCGTGTCGCCCGCGTGCACGGAGGCGTGCAGCCAGCCGGAGACCGCGCCGCCCGGCACGTGCCGGACCGTGATGCGCAGCCGCTCCCCGGGCGCGCCGGACAGCGAGTACTGCCGGATCTGGCGCGTGCCGTCCGGCAGGCCCGCGGCGACGCTGAGGTACTGGCCGGGCTGGAAATCCGTACTGTCCGACAGCGTGAACGACACCGTGTCCGCGGCCGCCTGCTCGCGCGCCAGCACGGTCACCTGGCGGAACGGGTCCGCGTCGGTGACGCCCGCACCGGCGTAGAGCCGCGCCTCCCGGCCGATCAGCCGCACCGCGAACAGCCAGTAGACCTCGTCCCACGCGGCCGCGATCTCCGGCGTGACCGCGTCGCCGAGCACGGTGCCGACGGCGCCGAGCAGGTACTTCCCGACCAGCGTGTACTGCTCCGGGCGGATGCCGAGCGCGGCGTGCCGCTGCGCGATCCGCTCCACGATGTGGTCCACGGTGGACTCCGGCAGCACGCCGACGCCGGCCAGGTGCGCGCCGTACGCGGCCACCGCGCCCGCCAGCGCCTGCTTCTGCTCGCCGGTCGCCTGGGCGCTGCGGCTGAACAGGTTCAGCAGATCCGGGTGCGCACCGAGCATCGTGTCGTAGAACGTGCCGGTGATCGCCTCCAGGTGCTCGCCGACCACGGGCAGTGTGGCCCGGATGATGGGCGTGTTCGCGTCCGAGAGCATGGTTCCTCCAGGGTTCTTCATCTGCCGAGGGACAGCAGGATCGGTCCGGTCGGCGTGCCGGTGAGTGAACCGAGCGTGACCTCGTCGAGGCTCGCGTAGAACGCCTCCTGTGCGCGGGCCAGCGCGCCCCGCAGACGGCAGCCGCCGCGCAGCGGGCACGGCGTGGCGCCGTCGCAGACCACCACCTCGGCCTCGTCCTCCAGCGACCGGACGATGCCGCCGATCGTGGTCTCCTCGGCCTCCGCGGTGAGCCGCACGCCGCCGCCGCGCCCGCGCACGGTCTCCAGCAGGCCGAGGTGTTGCAGGCGCTGCACCACCTTGGCCAGGTGGTGCCGGGGCACGTCGAGCGCGGCCGCGGCCTCCTCTATGGTCTGCTGCCCGCCACGGGCCGCGGTCAGCATGAGGATCCGCAACCCGATGTCGGTCGATCGGTTCAAGCGCACGGCCCCACCCTAGGCATAAAAGAGGAATTTTCGAGTCCTCTTTAACGGAGGTCACACGCACGAGTGGCGCCGCGGTCTTCCGCGACGCCACTCGTCGGACTGATCGATCAGGCAGGAAGCGTGACGCGTTGCAGCTGGTCGCTGGCGGTTCCGGGCAGCACGCACTCCAGCTGCCCGGCGTTGAGCTTCGCCATCTCCGGGATCGCCTTCTGCGCCAGGTGCTCGCGCTCGAACGCGGCCATCGACGGGAAAGCCGCCTCCAGCACCAGGTGGTGCAGACCTCCGAAGGCCGGGGCCCAGATGGTGTACGGCGTGAGGCCGTTCCCGATCAGCAGCGCGTTCTTCTCCTTCTGCAGCTCCACGAAGCGCGGCAGCGTGCCGAACGCCAGGTTCCGCAGGATCTGATGGCGGTAGCTCACGGTGTCTCCATGTGTTCGACCTTCACCCAGCCCTGGTCGAACGGCGTGGTGAAGAAGTTGTGGACGCGCAGGTGGGACAGCAGCCACTGCCCGTCCACCCGGCGGAAGTCGTTGGCGTACGAGCCGGCGATCCAGAGCGGCTGGTCACCGCGGTACGTGCAGGCCTGGAAGTACATCCACGCGCCGGTGGCCTCGTCGCCCGACACGCTGACGTTGCCGTTGGTCAGGAAGTGGGCCGCGAACGGCATCCGGTCCACGTTCCGGTCGAACTTCGTGACCAGCGCGTCGTGCCCCTGGGCGTACCAGCCGGGGTTGCCGTGCGGCCCGACCGACTCCCACGTGCCGTCGTCCGTGAAGAGCGCCGCGATGTGGCGGCCCTTGTCCGCCTTGCGGTCCGCCGCGGCCATGTAGGCGACCATCACCTGCTCGATCGCGGCCTTGGACTCCAGCAGGTCCAGGCGTTGCAGGATCGCGTCCATCACTGTGCGATCTCCTCCAGCAGGCGCGTGTACCGCTCGATCAGCCACGCGTTGAGGTGCGGGATGTTGCCCTCCATCCAGGACAGCGGGCCGCGCGGGGCGAACCGCGAGTCGTACCCCCGCTGCAACGCCTCCGTGGTGGCCGCGTCCTGGTCGATGGCGACCTGCTTACGCTCCTTGTAGATCCGGTAGACCTCGTCGAAGCCCTCGGACTCCACGGCCGACTTCGGGTACAGGTTGACCCGGCGCAGGTCCATGGTGCCGGGCCCGGTCGGCAGCAGGATCGACAGCGACACCATGGTCGGCTGGAAGATGCCGAACAGCAGCGGCGGCACGGACGCGAACATGACGCGCTTGCGCTGCTCCGTGCCGAGTCCCGGGATGATGATCGACTTGCGGCCGCCGTCCGCGCTGGCCAGGCTCGCGTCCTCGCTGGTCAGGTACGTCGGGTGCATGACCTGGCCGTCGCCGGGCGTCCACTCGCCGAAGCGCGCGTTCTTCGCCGGCGCGGCCTCGTGCACGCCGCGGTGCACGTACGCGGTGTGGTACGGCTCCAGCGCGTTGTCGTGGTGCAGCTTCCAGTTCCAGGCCAGCTCGCGGCGCAGGTCGAACGGCATCGGGACCAGCTCGTCCAGCCCCCAGGTCTGCAGCTCCTCGTCCAGCAGTGCGAGCGTGGGTGCCAGCGGCTTCGCGTCGGGGTCAAAGTTGATGAACACCAGGCCGTGGAAGATCTCGGTCTTGATCTGGGGCAGCCGGATCGTCTCGCGCAGCCGCTTGACCGGCACGGTCTCGGTCATCGACGGCGCCGCGACCAGGCGTCCGTCCAGCTCGTACTGCCAGTTGTGGTACGGGCAGACCATCCGCTTGTTCTTGATCAGGCAGCCGGTGTCGGTCTTCTTCTCCGCCACGCCGTCGAAGATCGGGTGCCCGCGGTGCTGGCACACGGCCGACATCACGCGCACGTCGCCGGAGAGGTCGCGCAGCAGCACCACCGGCTCGCCGGCCACGGTCAGCGGCAGCTGGTCGCCGGGCTCGGGAACCTCCCGCACGTGCCCGACGCAGAGCCACTCCCGGTAGAAGATCGCCTCCTTCTCGAACCGCCAGAACTCCTCGCTGGTGTAGACCTCGCGCGGGAGCAGACGGGCGGTGGCGACCGGGTCGGTGCAGTGGTCCAGGTCGCCGAGGATCGCGCGGACCCGCGCGACCACCCCGGAGTCGAGCTGGGTTGTCATGATTCTCCTTCGGGATTTTGTATCCAAAGACTAGGCGATGCGAAGGCCGTCGCGGAAGACGCCGCGGATCTTCCGGGTGGCCGTGATGTCCGTGAGCGGGTCCGCGTCCAGCACCAGCAGATCGGCCCGGCAGCCGTTCGTCACGGTGCCCAGCTCCGCGGCGCGGCCCAGCAGCGCGGCCGTCCTGCCTGTCCCGGCCCGGAGCGCGTCCAGCGGCGACAGACCGGCCTCGACCAGCAGCTCCAGCTCCAGGTGGATGCCGAGGCCGGGCGTGACGGAGCCGCTCGGCGTGTCCGACCCGGCGCAGATCCGCACGCCGGCGTCGTGCGCGCGGCCGACGAACCGCAGCATGGCGGCCATCTCGACCCTGCCCAGCGCGATCTCCTCCGGCGTCTTGACCGGCTTGGCCGAGGTGGCGTCGCGGTGCAGGTTGATCGCGGCGGTGACCTCGGCCGGCGCATGGGAATGGTCGATTCCCTGTCGCAAAATTGCCTCGTGCACCGCGAACGTCGGCGTCAGATAGGTGCCGTGCGCGATCAGGTACGCGATCATGTCGTCGGCCTCGGCGCCGTCCGGGTCGATGTACCGCCAGTACCGGGTGTCAGCCATCGCGTCCCGCGGGCGCTGCTCCAATGCTGCGTATTTCGAGAGCCCATCGTCATTCAGCAGCTCAGGGCCGATCCGGATGTGCTCCAGCGCGTCCACGCCCACCCGCACCGCGTCCCGCGCGGTCACCAGCTGCCCGCCCACGTGCGCCGCGACCCGCAGCCCGCGCCGGTGCGCCGCCTCCACCACCGCGGCCATCATGTCCAGCGGCATCCACGCGTACACCTTGATGAAGTCGACGCCCGCGTCCGCCTCGCGCGCCACGAACTCGACCGCCTCCGCGACGGAGTCCGTCTTCCACATGCCCTTCCACGGCCCGCCGGGCAGCCCGTCCAGGTTCGGCCCGGAGCCGAACAGCCGCGGCCAGTCCCGGTCGTGCGTCTGGAGTGTGCGCAGCGCGCCCAGCTCCGGCCCGCCGGTGTCCCGGATCGTCGTCACGCCGTGCTTCGCGAACTCGTCCAGCAGCGGCGGTGCGTCGTAGTAGGGCCCGGTGGCATCCGGGTGGTAGGCCGCCGAGGCGAAGCTGGTCAGGTGCGCGTGGCCCTCGATCAGGCCCGGCGTCACCCAGCCGTCCGACGCGTCGACCACGGTCATGTCCGCCGGGATCTCCCGCTCCGCGCGCCGCCCCACGCTCGTGATCCGGCCGTCCCGCACCAACACCAGCGCGTTTTTGATCGGTGGCCGTTCGTCACCGGTGATCAACGTGCCGGCCAGCACCGCCAGTCCGTCCTTCATGATCAAAACCTTTCGGGGGTACGGGTGGGAGCGCGCCGGCGCCCCCACCCTCGACGCTTACGGCTTGATCGCGGGGTTCGGCAGGTAGTCCTGGCTGGAGAACTCGGCCAGGTCCGTGTCGGTCATCAGCTTGCCCGCGACCAGCACCTTCTCGGTCGCGTCCAGCCCGGCCGGCTCGAACGCCAGGTATCCGTTGGCCTGGCTGTACTCGCTGTTGTAGGCCTCCAGGTAGGCGTCGAGCGTGAACTTCGCGGTCGCGGCGTCCAGCTCCGGGCACTTGCCGGTCAGCAGGCTCAGCGTCTCGTCCGGGTGCGCCACCGCGTACTTCGTCGACTCGGCCCACGCCTTCACGAAGCCCTTGACCGCGTCCTTGTTCCGGTCCAGGAACCGGTTGTTCGCCACGATCGTGTGCCCGTAGGTCGGCACGAAGTCCTGCATCCGCAGCACGCTCTCCTCACCGGGCCGCCCGTTCTGCAGCGCGACCGTGCCCGGCGTCGGGTAGAAGATGACGATCGCGTCGATCTGGCCGGCGACGAACTGCGCCTGCGCCGCATCATCGGACGGCACCACCGTGATCTGCTTCGCGTCCAGGCCGGTCGCGGCCAGGAACGACTCCCACACCGCGCCCTCGAACTGGTCGGTCTGCACCGCGACCTTCTTGCCGAGCAGGCCCTGCGGCGTGGTGATGGACGCGTCCGCCAGGATCACCACCGGCGACTCGTTCGCGGCCACGCCGACCACGGTGATCGGCAGGCCCTGGCCGGCGCCGAGCACGACCGGCGGTGCGGAGAGCACGGCCATGTCCTGCTCGCCGGCGCCGACCAGCGGCGTGGTGGTGCTGCCGCCCTGGCCGCGGACGTAGTTGACGCGCACGCCGTTCTGGGCGAAGAAGCCCTGCTGCTCGCCGGTGAACGCGATCGGCCAGTTGCCCTCGCACGTCCACTCGAAGGAGAGCTTGATCTCGGTGAGACCGCCGGCCTGAGCCGCGTCGTCCTCACCGCCGCAGGCGGCGAGCGCGAGAAGGGTGGCTGCCCCGAGGGCGCTGGTAAGGGCTCTGAGCTTGGTGTTCACTATTCCTCCGTACCGTGGAAAGTCTTTGATCTTGTTTTTGGGTGTGCTGATCCCGCCCGAGGTCGCCGGGGTGTCCGGCGGACTCGGGTGCGGGCGCTGATGTCAGGCTTGGAGCTCCACGGCCGGATGCCACTTGACCAGGCGCTTCTCGGCGAAGACGCACAGGTTGAAGATGACGATGCCGAGGACGCAGGAGAGGGCCGCGAGCAGGAAGACGGCCGCGGTGTTGAGCTGCCCGCTGGCCACCGTGATCAGGTAACCGAGGCCGGACGACGCGCCCAGGAACTCGCCGAGCAACGCGCCGACCACCGCACCCGGCGCGGCGACCCGGAACGAGGAGAAGAGGTACGGCAGCGCGTTCGGCAGCTGAATCTTGGTGAGGATGGCCAGCTCGGAGGCGTTGGAGATGCGCATCAGGTCGATCAGGCCCCGGTCGACGGACTTCAGGCCCAGCACGGTCTGCACGATGATCGGGAAGAACGCGATCAGGAACGACGCGATCACCACCGGGACCATGCCGCGCCCGAACCAGATGGTCAGCAGCGGCGCGATCGCCACGGTCGGCGTCACCCGGATGATGTTGAGGAACGGGAACACCAGCTCCTCGAAGAGCGGCGCCCGCGCGATCAGCACCGCGAAGATCACGCCGATGACGACCGCGGCCACGAAGCCGAGGAACGCCTCGATCGTGGTGGTCAGCGTGGCGCCGAGGTAGAGGTCCGGCTTCGCCTGCAGCTCCGCGATGATCGCGCTCGGCGCCGGGAACAGGTATTTCGGCACGTCGAACGCGGTGACCGCGACCTCCCAGATCACCGCGGCCGCGGCCAGGACCAGCCAGACGCGGGTCGCACGGAAGATCTTCATGGCCGGCGCGGACCGATGATCCGGCGGGATGACGGCCTTGACCGGCGTTTTCGTCGTCGCGTCAGCGGTGATCGTCATGCGTGGCCTCCAGCGCGGTGCGCACCTCGTTGACCTTGTCCAGGAAGTCGACCCGGCTCTTCAGCGCGTGCGCGCGCGGCCGGTCGAACGGGATGCCGACCGTGGCGGTCAGCCGCCCCGGCCGCGGCGACATGACCACGACCCGGTCGGCCATGAAGACCGCCTCGATCAGCGAGTGCGTCACCAGGATCACCGAGGTCTCGGTCGCGCTCCAGATGTTGAGCAGCTCCTCGTGCATGCGGTCGCGGGTCAGCTCGTCCAGCGCGCCGAACGGCTCGTCCATCAGCAGCACGTCCGGCTGGAGCGTGAGCGCGCGGGCGATCGCGACGCGCTGCTTCATGCCGCCGGAGAGCTGGTGCGGGAGCTTGTGCTCGGCACCCTTGAGACCGACGAGGTCGAGCAGCTCCTCGGGTGATCTGTGCGGCTTTCTCCGTCCGGCCACCTCCAGCGGCAGGCGGACGTTCTCCAGCGCGGTGCGCCACGGTGCGAGCGTGGGCTCCTGGAAGACGAAGGCGAACTTGTTGGCCTTGCGGGCCTCGTCCGCGCCGGCGCCGTCCACGGTCACCGTGCCCTGCACACTGGCCGGCGGCAGCAGTCCCGCAACGGCCTTGAGCAGCGTAGACTTCCCGCAGCCGGAGGGTCCGATGATGCAGACGAACTCCTGCCGGCCGATGTCGAGGTCCAGCCCCTCGACCGCGATCGTGGCTGTCGGCCCACGGCCGTGAACGATGCAGATGTCGCGGAGGCTGACGAGCTCGCGCGGCTGGGTGGCGAGAGACACGGGGCGGCTCCTTACAGGTGGCGGCGGGTCTTCCGGACGATCCCGCTGACCATCTCGGATGTTGTATCCCGACGACGTTGCGGTCTCAGTGCGTTGATCGTTACGACGCCATGACGCGGCGTCCGTTGTGGCTGGCTGCGGGCCTGGTTTCGTGTGTCCCGGCCGACGGAGTTCTCACATTTGCGGTTCCGGCGCGTTTCCCGGGTTTCGCGTGTTCCTGACCCGGCGGGTTTCCCGGGTTTCCTGATTTCCGCCGGTTTCCGGGTGTCTCCTGCCGGCTTTCGGCTCCGGTGTGCCGAGCGGCACGGACAGGCCGCCGGTGCGGCCCGCCGCGAGATCCTCCAGCAGCGTGACCACCGACCAGGCGGTCACCGCCGAGGTGCGCCCGCCCGAGCCCGCGGCCAGCACGTTCTCCGCCTCGAGGCGATAGTCACCGAGATCCGTCCGGACTCGCACCTCGTGCCGTGTCCGGGTCACCCCGGGATCCGCGATGACCACGACGCTGGTCCGATCCAGTCCCACGGTCGCCAGCGCGAGCGCGACGGCGACGTTGGACGTTTTGGGGAAGGCGAGCGCGGCCTCGCGAGCCGACCCGCGAAAGATCTCCTCGGCGGCTCCGCTTGCGATCGAGCCGCCGCCATCCGTGGCCGTGCTGCCGTCCGCGTTCTCGCTGGTCGTTCTGTTCATGCTGCTGGCCGCCGGCCCGGCCCCGGTGCCGGGCGTGGCCTGCAGGCCTCCGGTCCCGTTCCGGGCCGTGCCGCCGGTGCCGAGGGCGGCCGCCTGTTTCGTGGTCGTGAGCAGCACGTCTGCGCTCTCGCTGCCGCGAACGGCCGCCCGGAACAGATCGAGCCCACCGATCGCGCCCGCCGGGACGAACAGCCGCCCCGCGGCCTCCGGCAATGCGGCGAGAGCCGCCGCGAACTCCGGGACCGCAAGCGCGCCACACGAACACAGCACCACGTCGGTGCCGGCCGCGAGCGCCGGTGGCACCCGTTCGACCGCCGCGGCCACGCCCGCGGCCTCGACCAGCACGTCCGCGTCGGCCGTGGTTCCGCGCGACTCCCGGGTCAGCACCGCACCCAGGCCGCAGCCGCGCACCGCACCGGCCGCGAGCCGTTCCCGCAGCATGCCGCCGAGCGCGCCCGCGCCGATCAGCCCGACCCGCAGCGTTCTGGCAGCGTCTGTCGTCGTGCCGGTGCTGCCCGTCGTGCCTGGGCCCGTGCCCGGATTTGCGTCCGCAGCCGACATCGCTACCGGGCCCGCAGCCCACGTGCGGGCAGGCGAGCTGGTCGCGGACGTCACGGTCGCGTCGGCGATGGCCGATTCGGAGACGATGGCGGCAGCGTGACCGATCGTGCCGGTGGTGCCGACAGAGCTGGTCATGCCGATGGGGCCGGTCGCGGGGCTGCTCATGCGGACACCGCCGCGGCGCCGAGGCGGGGGTCGGCGGCGGCCGAGAGCGTGCCGTCGCCGTCAGGTGGCGCGAGCCGGACCGCCACGTGCGAACTCCGCGCGCTGAACGCCGGACCGTAGCCGTCGGCCGGCAGCGGGGCCTGCGCCGGATCCGCCTGCTCCTCCGCCGAGATCCGGCCGTCCGCGGTGAACTCCCAGCGTGCGGCCGTCAGCGCGTCGCCGAGCGCGGCATCGGTGGCCTGCGGATCCTCCGCGAACGGCGCGCCGGCCGCGAGGAGCGCGTCGAGCAGCTGCGCGTTCCACGGGACCTGCTGCTCGCCGCCGGGCGTGGCGCCGAGCAGCGCGGGACGGCCGGCCGGGTCCGCGATCGCCCAGGCGTGCAGCGTGGTGCGCGGGCGGCGGCCGGGCGCGGGCGCGTTCGGGTGGCCCTCCTGCCAGGTGAAGCCGCGGCCCGCGCGGTTGCTGAGGACCAGGTCCAGGCCGGGCACGACGAGACCGCTGCCGAACTGCGGAAACGAGTTCGAGTGCACGATCACCACGGCGTTCCCGTCCGCGTCGACGGCCGCGACCGCGGACGTGCCGCCGGCCAGGGCGTCCGCGTTCGCGTGCCAGGCACCCACGGCGATGTTCCGGTGCGGCTCCGCCGCCGTGTCACCGGCGCCGTCGGTGCCGGAAACGGCAGAGGGACCGGCGCCGGTATCGCCGCCACCGGCCGCGCCGTCTGCGCCGGTGCCGGTTGTCGCGCCGTCGCCGGCACCATGAGGGGAAGCATCGGCGCTGCGGTTCCCGGCGCTCGCGAGACCGGCCGCGTCATTCCCGGCGGAAGCCGGGAAACCCGCAGGTGGCAACCCCGCCGCCAGCCGATCCAACGCCGCCCGCAATACCGTAGGCGACGCCCCCATCCCGCTGGACAGCGCATCCAGCAACGCCGGCCCGTAGGTCGGCGCCGGCGTCACCCACACCCGATGCCCCTCCACCTCGCCCGCCACCGCCGGTACGAAGGACGCCTCCGCGGACCGCAGATCCTCGCGCGTCAGCACGCCGCCCCGATCGGTCACGTAGTCCGCGACGACCGTGCCGAGCGGCCCGTCGAAGAGAGCGCCGTCCGTGCGCACCAGCTCTTCCAGCACCGCTCCCAGTCCGGGAAGCCGCACCCGCTCGCCGTTCGCGATCGGTCCGGCCGGCGGCGAGTAGACGGTCCCCTCCGGCTGGTGCCGCCGCAGCAGCGCCGCGGCCTCGGACGCCAGCCGCGCGCAGATCGGCGACCACACGATGCCCCGGGACGCCAAGGAGATCGCCGGTGCGGCCAGCGCCGCCAGGCCGAGCCGTCCGCGGGCGGCCAGCGCCGCGTACCCCCGCGGCGCACCCGGCACGCCCACCGACAGCGGCCCGGTCGCCGGCACCGACCACGACGCGGCGCGGGCCGCATCCGGGAGTCCGGCCGCGGCCGGACCGATGGCGATGAGCGCGGTCGGCGCGGTCGCGCCGACCGGGAGGATCAGCGCGATCAGGTCGCCGGCCGGGCCGCACTTGGGCGGCAGCAGCACGGTCTCCGCGAGCGCGGCGGCCACGGCGGCGTCGATCGCGGAGCCGCCGTCGTGCAGCACGCTGACGCCGATCGCGGCGGCCGCGCGGGAACCGGCCGCGACCGCGCCGAGCGTGCCCTGGGCGACCGCGTGCCGGGCCAGGAGGGAGGCGTCCACGATCTCAGTCCGAGACCTGGCTGGGACCGTAGTGCCGCAGCTCGATGACGTGGCCGTCCGGATCCTTGACGTAGATCAGGTCGGCGGGGCCGAGCGCGCCCCAGCGGCGGAACGGGCCGTCCGCACCGGGGAACTCGCCGGACGCGGCCAGCTCCTTCAGGTCGGTCGGGTCGATCACGATCGCGAAGTGGGAGAGGTTCGTGCCGGTGGCCTCGCGGCGTCCGTCCAGGTCGATGATGGTGCCGGGGCTGATCTCCACGGACGGGAACGGCACCTTGCCCTCGCGGAACAGGTCCACGCGGTGCGCCTTGAAGCCGAACTTCTCCGTGTACCAGGCCAGCGACTTCTCCGGGTCGGCGACGCGGAGAACGATGTGGTCGAGGTTCTGCACCGTGACGACGGGCGTGCGTGGCTCTGTCATGTGGGATGTTGTATCCCAAGAGCGATTGCCGCCAAAGATCGTCGCCGTAACCAGCGGGTTTCGTCTCCCTCACCGCGGTCGCCAGGGCCGGAAGACCCGAATCCCGCGGCCTTGGCCCGCTTTCCGAGTCTTGTGCACGCGTGGAATGATGTGCCGCACGCCGTCCGAGACGCTCGCGACCGGTTCTTGTATCCAAGGAGGCCCCGTGTCCGTCGGCAGTCGGCACCGCCCGCTGCGCGAGGAGGTTCTCGTCGAGCTGCGCCGCCTGATCCTGGAGGGCGAGCTGGAGGCCGGCACGCACCTGACCGAGGCCGCGATCGCCGAGCGCCTCGCGGTCTCCCGCCTCCCGGTGCGCGAGGCGTTCCGCAAACTCGAGGCCGAGGGCCTGCTCGAAGCGCTACCCCGCCGAGGGGTACGCGTGGTCCGCCCGGACGCGGACGAGCTCCAGACCGTCCACGAGATCCGGATCGCGCTGGAACTGATCGCGGTCCGCCGCGCCACCGAACGCGCCGACGCCGCCGTCTTCACCGAGCTGCGCGACGCGCTCGCGGCCGGCGACACCGCGGTCCGCGAGGGCCGCGACGACCAGCTCGACGAGCTGAACGAGCGCTTCCACGACATCCTGGCCCGCGGCAGCGGCTCCCGCGTCCTGATCGAGACGCTCCGCTCGGTCCGCAACCAGGTGCACCACCTGGTCGGCGGCAAGAAGTCCGCGGCCGACCTCTCCTGGGACGAGCACGCCAGCATCGTCCGCGCGGTCCTGGACTCCGACGGCGAGATGGCCAGCCTCCTGATGCGCCGCCACCTCCTCGCCCGCCACCAGGCCCACACCCCGGCCGACCCGGCATAACCCGGAAACCCTTCCAGGGCCAGATCTTCCCGCTTCCGGCGTGGCCCAGCCCGCATGCTCCCGCGGGCAAACCTCCGGCGTGCCGAAGACTCCGCTTGCGCTCCGCTTCGGCACGCCGATCGGAGCCGGTTCCGCCGCTGGTCCCGGAGAACCACGCGACCCCCGCGCCGCTCGCGCTGAGCGGCGCGTCCTCGGCAGCGGACCGGCGTGGGGGTGAACCGGCTGCTCAGCGCAGCTGGAACATGCGTGTTTCCGCGACCGGCGACGCCGGCGGGCCGGTCAGGATCGCGGTGCCGACGGTGAACTCGACCGGCGCGTCCGCGCCGTCCGGGGTGACCGCGCCCGCGTCGATCGTCGCCTCGGTGAAACCGGCCTCGGCGAGCAGCTCGCGGACCGTGGCGGTCAGCGGCGCGGGGAGTGCGCCGGCCGTCCACACCAGCGTCGCACCGGGCGCGCAGAGCTGCGGCAGCGTGGCGACGGTGGTGGGGACGTCGCCGGGGGAGATCGTGTCGAACAGGCCGCAGGCCAGGACAAGGCCGGCCGGGAGCGCGCCGGTGAACGCGCCGACCAGGCCCGCGTCGCCGACAACGATGTCCACGCCGGCCAGCCGGGCGCTGAGCGCGGCGCCCTCGGCGAAGTCGGCGTTGCGCGGGTCGAGCTCGACCAGGCGGGCGCGCACGTCGGCGCCGCGCGGGTGCTCGATGAGCAGCGGGAGCAGGTCACGGGACTGGCCGGCGGCGAGGCTGACCACGCGCAGGCCGCCGTCCGGCGCGGTGTCGAGGAACGCGCGCACGCGGTCCTGCACCAGCGCCAGCCGGCGGGTCAGCGGCGAGACCAGCTCGTCGTAGGGCGCGTGCCAGGCGTACCAGTCGAGGGCTGTGGAGGCGGTCATGCCGTGAGTCTCCGTCCCGCATGTTTCGGCGGGGTAGCGCGACCGGATTTTGGGATACGAGATACAAAACACCGAGCGAGCCGCCGGGCCGGGCCCCGCATGCGACGCGGCGGTAACCTAATCGTCGGACGTCATTTATTCCGTGAGTGACGATCGTCTCGGCGACGACCCCGGCGTTCCATTTCGGAACGGTGAACGAAAAGCGGAACAATGGCAACACGTGTCACTGGAAAATCCGCCGTGACCAGCGGTGAAAAGCGGAGCACGGCCGGCCTCGGAGAGTATGGTGCGCAGCTCACGGCGTACCCCCAAAGGGGTCTTCGGCTTTTTAACCCGTGTGCGGGTGAGCCCGCGTAATGATTAGGCTTGGCCCCGAATGTGTCCCGGGGGGAGCCCATGAGTAGCCAGTCAGCGCCCGTAACATCACAGAAACTTGATGGGGCGGTCTTGAGAATTGCCGGGGTCGTGGTCCTCGGCGCCATCATGTCGATCCTGGACGTGACCGTCGTCAGCGTGGCGCTGCCGACGTTCCAGGAGGAGTTCGGCGCCACCTACGCGCGCGTCGCCTGGACCATGACGGGATACACGCTGGCGCTCGCCACCGTCATCCCGCTCACCGGCTGGGCGGCGGACCGGTTCGGCACCAAACGGCTCTACATGGCCGCGGTCGCGCTCTTCACGATCGGCTCCGTGCTCTGCGCGCTGGCCGACTCGATCAACGTGCTCATCGCGTTCCGGGTGCTGCAGGGCCTCGGCGGCGGCATGCTCATGCCGCTCGGCATGACGATCATGACGCGCGCGGCCGGCCCGGAGCGGATCGGCCGCCTGATGGCCGTGCTCGGCGTGCCGATGCTGCTCGGCCCGATCGGCGGCCCGATCCTGGGCGGCTGGCTGATCGACATCGCCACCTGGCACTGGATCTTCCTGATCAACCTGCCGATCGGCATCATCGCGCTGATCTACGCCGGCGTCGTGCTGCCGAAGGACAACCCGGAGCCGTCCGAGTCGTTCGACTTCCTCGGCATGCTGATGCTGTCGCCCGGCCTGGCCGCGCTGCTGTTCGGCCTGTCGTCGCTGCCGGAGGAGCGCACGATCAGCTCCGCGAAGGTGTGGGCGCCGATGGTCGTCGGCGCGCTGCTGGTGATCGGCTTCGTGCTGTACTCGTTCAAGCCCAAGCACCCGCTGCTCGACCTGCGGCTGTTCCGCAACCGGAACCTGGCGGTCGCATCGGTCACGATCACGGTGTTCATCATCGCGTTCATGGGCGCGGGCCTGCTGTTCCCGAGCTACTTCCTGCAGGTGCGCGGCGAGTCCACGCTGCACGCCGGCCTGCTGATGGCGCCGCAGGGCCTGGGCGCGATGGTCACCATGCCGATCGCGGGCACGCTCGCAGACAGGGTGCCGGTCGGGCGTACCGTGCCGTTCGCGCTGCTCCTGATCGCGCTCGGCATGTTCACGTTCACCCAGCTGGACGCGGACACGTCCTACCTGCTGCTCTGCGGCTCGCTGTTCGTGATGGGCCTGGGCATGGGCGGCACGATGATGCCGATCATGACGTCCGCGCTGAAGACGCTCACCAGCCACGAGGTCGCGCGCGGCTCCACGCTGGTGAACATCCTGCAGCAGATCGGTGGCTCGGTCGGTACCGCGATCATGTCGGTGCTGCTCACCAGCCACCTCGACGACTCCGCGACCGTTCCTACACCGGACGGTGGCACGGTCACCGAGGCGCAGATCGCGATCGGCTCCAACCTGAACCCGGCGTCCGCGCAGGGCGTCGACCCGTCGCTCATCCAGCGCGGCCTGGACTTCGCGGCGCACTCGTTCGGCAGCACGTTCTGGGTCGCGTTCGGCCTGGTGTTGTTCACGCTGGTCCCGGCGTTCTTCCTGCCGCGCCGCCGCGAGGTCTCACACCTCGACGACGACCAGCCGGCCGCCGCACCGATCATGGTGCATTAGGTCGCAGCCTCTAGAGCATCCGTGTGGCCCCGGGGTTGACGACCCCGGGGCCTTTCCGTTTTTCCGGAGGGCTAACGTCGCGCGCCATGGACGTCGGTCAGTTCTATGCCGCGGTAGCCGGCATCAACTTCACGCTTCTCGGACTCTGGTGGGTCGCGGTCACGGAGCGCCGTCAGCTCCGCGAGGGCGGCCCGCGCGTGCGGCGCATGGCCTACACGGTCTCGCTCCAGTTCCTCATCCCCGGCGCGCTGTCGCTGCTCGCCCAGGTCGCCCCGGAGGTCCAGGCCTTCTGGCGCACCGCGTTCTCCCTGGCCGGCGTGCTCGGCGTGCTCTCGATCCTGATGCTGTCACCCGAGGTCGTCCGCGAGAACGAGATGACCCGTCGCGGCGCGCGCCTGCTTCGCTGGCTCGGCCTCCCGATCTACGCGCTGATCGCGGTCTACGCGCTGGTCCCGTTCCAGGGGATGCCGCTGACCGCACTCCAGATCGAGGGCATCATGCTCTCCCTCCTGGTCTTCCTCGGCGCCCACACCGCCTGGACGGTCGGCATGGCCGCGGCCCCGCAGGAGCAGGTGGCCCCGGCCCCGGCCCCGGACGATCAGGGCTACCAGCGGATCGGCTGATTCGCGAACACAAAGCCTTTCAAAGCAAAAGGCGAAGATCCAGTTCATGTTCCCGCTTCCAGCGTGGTGCAGCAGCGTTGCTCCCGCGGGCACCGGTCGTCGCATGAGTAGGGCGTTTACTCCGGTCAGGGGTGGGTGGCCGGGGCGGCAGCGGGCTCCCTGCCGGATTCGACGTGGTCAGGCAGATCAAACCCGCCCGGCGGCGCGCCTGAGGACGCGCCGCCGAGCGGGTGGCCGCCGGTGGGCAGGGCGATTTACCGCAGCGGCGGGCCGGTGAGCGGGGTCAGGGCGATGCGGTCGACGATCGGGGCGTGGGCGGCGCGGAGCAGGATGCCGGGGAAGGTGTCCGAGGCGTAGGTGACGCCGTCGAAGTTCGGCAGCTCCTGGCCGGCGAAGGTGATCGTGTTGCTGCCGCGCTGGAGCGTGACCGGCACGGTCAGCTCCCAGAAGTTGTTGCGGTGGAACGAGTGCGGGAACGTGACGCGGCTCGGGGTGGCGCCGTTGACCGAGACGTCCGCGTGCCGGACCAGCGGGTCCGGGTTGTAGTGCGTGGCCTCGGCCTGTTCGGGGTTGGCGTATCGGATGCGCATGGCGTAGACGCCGGCGCGGGCCGCGCTGACCGTGAACGTGAGCGTGTTGCCGTTGCCGGGCGGGCCGCCGATGCCGTCGACGGCGTGACCACCGTCCGCCAGGCTCAGCGCGACCGGTGCCGCGCTTCCGGTCGTCGCGGCGGCCTCGGCCTGGTAGACCTGCGTGGGCAGCGAGGACGGCGTGACCTCGATGCGGTCCAGCGTCAGCCGGCCGGTCACGGTGACCTTGTTGATGCCGCCGGACAGCGCGACCGTGATCGCCCGGCCGTCGCGCAGCACCGGGCGGCCGTTGACGGTGAGCGTGGCGTCGTCGTCGCCGTGCACGCGGATCGTGGCCTCGTCCTCGCCGGGGGAGTAGACCCAGAACGTGGCCGTGCCGCCGCGCCGCAGGTCCACGGCGTGGTCGCGGACGGTCGCCTGGGTGAGGTCCGCGTACTCCGCGCGGTAGGTGGCGGAGCGGACGGCCGGGTTGGCCAGCGTCAGCCGGATCCGGTCGATGATCGCGTCGCCGGTCGTCGTGCGCGTGCCGTCCAGGCTGCGCGCCGCCAGGGTCACGGTGTGCCGTCCCTTGGTCAGGGTGACGCGCGTGTCCGTGTGGTCCCACACCACCCACTTGTAGCCGAGCGGCAGGAACAGCTCCTGCTCGGCCGCGCCGTCCACGCGCAGGAACACGTTCGTCGGGCCCTGCGCCGCGACCAGGGGGTACGTGTTGAGCGAGTTCGCGAAGACGCTCAGGTCGTAGTCACCGTCGCGTGGCACGTCGACCGTGAAGGCCAGGGATCCGTCCGAGCCGGTCCGCAAGCCGCCCACGTCGTACCCACCGGATGTGTAGAACTTGGAGACGTCGGCCGGCGAGCCTTCCGGGCCGTTGCGGCTGTATCCGGCGCCGGTGTAGACCGCGTCCTCGGCCTCGAAGCTGTTCTCCCACAGCGCGGTGACCGGCGTCGGGCGGGCGGGGCCGGGCGAGAGCACGACCTCGTATGCCGACGACTCGGTCAGGGCCGGGAGCGTGTCGCCGAACGGCAGCACCACGGAGCCGTCCCTGACTGGCAGATCAGTCGAGGCGATCACGCGGGGCGGGGCGGAGTCGCCGATCTGGCCGGTCCACGGGATCTCGCGCACCTCCGCGTGCACGGTCCGGCCGAGCCGCACGTTGTCGAACCGCACCCACGACTTGCCGCTCGCGCCGCCGAGGATGAGCCGGGCCTGCTTGCGGGCCGGGTCGAGCGTGGCGACGCCTTGCAGCGTGTAGTTCTGGCCGGGGTACGGCGGCGAGACGCGCACGGTGTGGCCGGTCATCCCGCCGTACGCGTTGAACAGCCACCACTGCCCGTTGCCCCGGTTCGACCGGACCGCGGAGTCGGAGATGTTGCCGTCGATGTTCCAGTACGCGATGTCCGCGTCCACCTTGGACTCCTCGATCGCGGAGATCCACTGGATCATCTGACCGGGCACGGAGGTGTGGTAGTTGAACGCGTACTCGTTGATGTTGATCGGCAGTTGACGGCCGAGGATCTCCGCCTCCCACGCGCGATAGGTGACGACGCTGGTCCGCACCGCCTCCGGGTGGCTCAGCTCGTGCCAGGTCATCACGTCCGGCACGGTCCCGGCCGCCTTCGTGTGTTCCAGGAAGCCGCGGACCTGCGGGAACAGGATGCTGGTGTTCGGCCCGGCGATCCGCGCGTCCGGCATTCTCGTCTTGATAAGCCGGTAAATATCGTCCCATGCCCGGAAATAGTCGGTCGGGTCGGTGAGCCAGCTGACGCCGTTGTAGGACCACTCGCCGGTGCCGAACATGTTGCCCTCGGGCTCGTTGAACGGCACGAACACGATGTTGTCCCGATAGGTCGCATCGAGCGTGAGCACCTGGTCGACCTGCTTCGAGATCTTCTCGGTGTAGAGCGCCATCTTCTCCGCGGGCGTCGACCCCGGCCACTGGTACGGGAACCCGCGGTGGATGTCCGTCATGTAGATGTAGACGTCGCCGTCCGTGCTGTCCGCGAGCGGCTTCACCACCTCGAGCGCGTCCGCGCCCGGATGCTGCGGCCCGTCCTGCGCCTTCGTCGACACCGTGCGCAGCCGCATGCCCTCGATCAGGTTGTTCGTCGGCACGTCCGGCCCGTAGAGCCCGTAGAGCGATCCGGATGCGCCACCGTGGAACGGGCCGGTGTCCGCATCGAGGTCGACGATCAGCTGTCCCTCGCGGATGACGGTGACGGTGGCGGTGACGCCGTGAGAACCGGTCACGGTGAACGTGCCCGGTTGCGCATAGGCGGACGGGTCCACGGCCGCCCAGGTGATCGGCACCTGCCGGTCGTAGCCGTCGGAGAACGTGCCGGTCACGGTGGCCGGCAGCGCGGGCGCGGTCCCGGCCGCGGTCCGCACCGCGAACGCGGTCTGCTCCAGCCCGGTCAGCGTCGGCAGCGGGCCGCCG
This sequence comes from Catenuloplanes japonicus, assembly GCF_000717135.1. GTDB lineage: Bacteria > Actinomycetota > Actinomycetes > Mycobacteriales > Micromonosporaceae > Catenuloplanes > Catenuloplanes japonicus. The sequence continues at coordinate 117,817 of NZ_JNXY01000021.1, read as the reverse complement.
TGCACCGCCGCGACCTGCTCCGCGGTCAGCGCGGCACCGTAGACCCGGAAGTCGTCCACCGCGCCGTCGAAGAGCGGGTCCGGGTAGAACGACCGTCCGATGTAGCCTGCGACCGTGGCCGAGTCCGCGAGCAGCTCACCTGCCGTGATCGCGGTCGGCGCGCTCGCCACCGCCACACCGTCGAGGTAGGTGGTGAGCCGGTCCGCCGCGGTGTCCAGCGTGACGGTCAGCGTCTTCCAGACGTTCGCCGGCAGTGGTGCGGCGCCGGTGACCTGCGCCTCCGCGCCACCGCCGGACACGGTGACCGCGGTACGCAGCCGGCCGTTGCCGTTGTAGGGCGTGGAGAACAGGTAGCGCGTGTTGTCCGTGCCCAGCGCGTAGGCCCACTGCCACGGCGCGGTGGTGCCGTCCCAGCGCAGCCGCACCGAGACGGTGAGATCGGTGCGGCCGGCGAGGAGGTCGCGCGGCAGCGTCACGTACGCACCGTCCGACGTCGGCGCGCCGCCGGGCAGGACCAGCGCGCCACCCTCCAGCGCCGCGGTCTTGCCGTTGACCAGCGTGCCGTGCAGCCCGTTGCCGGAGCTGTCCGTGATCACGCCGCCGAGATCGTCACCGTCGAACGTGTAGTGCGCGATCGGCGCGAGAGGGCCTTGACCGGGAGCGGGCAGGCCGGTGGCGGCGAGGACGGCCGTGAGGCCCAGTGCGCGGAGCTTCATCGTTACCTGCTTCGATGTGTCTCGTCCAGGGCAGGTGAACGCTAACATCGAACATTGTGGAAACGTAGCGGAAACTTGTTGCCGTGATTTTCCTGGTCAGGCCTTGGTTAGCCAGGATGACGGATCGCGGCGGACGTCCTCGATCGAGGTGAGCGCGGCGCCGATCACGGCCGCGTCCGGGCCGAGCTGAGCCGGCCGGACCTCGATCGGCGCCCACCGGCTGCTCAGCGCGCGCCGCCCCAGCTCCGCCTCGATCGGCGCGGTCAGCCACGACGCGAGCAGCGCATAGCCGCCGCCCAGCAGGATCGTGCCCACGTCGACGAGGTTGACCAGCCCGGCCAACGCGATCCCGAGCGCGGTCCCGGCGGTCTCCAGCGCCGCCAGCATCTCCGGCGATCCGGCATCCGCGGCGGCGAGGAGGTCCACACCCCCGGGAGCGGTGACCGGAAGACCCGCCCGCCCGGCGTCGACGGCCGGAGGGTCCACGTGTCCAGCGGCCGGCGGACCGGAGCGCGACGCCGCCGCGCGCAACACATCGAGACCGGCGTAGGCGTGCAGGCACCCCTGCGCGCCGCACGCGCACGGACGCCCGTCCGGATACACGGTGACGTGCCCCAGCTCGCCGCTCCACCCGCGCGCGCCGCGCAGCAGGCGGCCGTCCAGCACGATCCCGGCCCCGAGATCGAGCGCACCGGAGACGTAGGCGAAGTCCGCGTGCTCTCCCGAGTACAGCTCGGCCAGCGCGGCGAGATTCGCCTCGTTGTCCACGCCGACAGGCGGCACGGTTCCCGCGTGCGGTCCGGCCCAGCCGATCGGACCGGGTGGTGCCGACCCGTCGTCCGCCACCCGGCTCCCCACGGCTGTCGGCCCGGCGAGGGGACCTTGCGCGGCCGCAGTGCTGCCCGCGCCCCTCGGCCGGGCCGGAAGTCCCGCCGCATCCACTGTGGTCCCTGCGGCGGTCGGCCGGGCCGGGAGTTCCGGCGCATCCACTGTGGTCTCTGCGGCCGACGATCGGACCGGGAGTTCCGGCGCATCCACTGTCGTCCCTGCCGCCGTCGGCCCGGCCGGGGGATCTGGCGCGCGCACGGTCGTACCCACGAAGGGTTGGGGAGAAAGGCGTGCGCTCAGCAACGCGCCCGCGTCGATCTCGCGCCACCCCAGCAGCGGCGCGAAGCGCACCAGCGAGCCCTCCGAAACCGCCCCCGGCACGGCCAGCGTCACGCGCACCACCCGCAGGTCCGCGGCGGCGGCCACGGCCATCGCCTCCGCGGCCAGGACGCCGAGCGCGTCGATCACCTCGGACACCGGACCGCGTGGCCGGAACGCCAGATGCCGTACGGTCCCGGTCAGGTCGACCAGGCATGCGGCCACGAGGTCCGCGCGGATGTCCAGCCCCAGCCCGGCCGGGCCCTGCCGGGACAGCACCAGACCGACGCGCGGCCGTCCCGGCCCTCGATACGGCGTCGTCCCCGATTCGGCGATCAGCCGCCCGGTCAGCAGCTCGTCGACGATGCGGGTGATCGTCGGGCGGGTCAGTCCTGTCTGATCGGCCAGTTCGATGCGGGAGATCGGCCGCCCGCCGCAGGCCACGATCTGCCGGAACGCCAGCGCCAGGTTGTGCGCCCGCAGGCTCTCCTGCCGCACGGGCGAATCAGCGCGGACGGGCGAATCAGCGCGGACGGGCGCATCAGCGCCGGCGTAGTGACGCACCGGCCGCGTCATCCCGGCACGGCCACGGCGGCGGCCTCCTCCGCCGACAGCACCCCGTCCGCGACCACCACGGTGAACGATCGCGACACCTCCGCGACCGGTGCCAGCACCAGCGGCTCCCGCCAGGCCAGCGCGGACCCGACCCCGGCGTAGTCGCGCACCCGGACGAACCACGGATCCTCGCCGCCGCCGGAGAACACGAGCGTCCACGATGGACCGGCGAGCGCGAGCCACGGCGCGGAGGCCCCGTGCGGCACCGGCACCGGCCCGAACGCCCGCGCCGGCGACGGCGCCCGCCAGAACAGCCCGCCGTAGCCGGCCCCGTCCCGCCCCAGCGTGGCCGGGCTGCGCACCGCCACCTCCCGGCCGGACACGTTGACCAGTGAGAACGTGATCTCCAGCGCCCACGCCGTGGCGGACAGCGGGCGGGCGGAGATCCGTCGGCGCTCGGCCAGCAACGCGGTCCCGTCCATGTGCAGCCACTGCAGCGCCTGCGTGAACGAGGACGGCGACACGTGCAGCCAGTCCAGGTGCAGCTGCGTGCCGTGGTTGTCCAGCCAGACCGGGCCGTGGCCGGGCACGAACGTGCGCCCGCCCCAGAAGTTCGCCCCGTCGACGTCCGGGACCGCGATGCCGGCGCCGAGGTGGTGGCGGTGCGAGGCCGGTTGCAGCTCGGTGACCACGGTGCCGGCGAGCGTGCGGACCGGGTGCAGGTACGGCCGCGGAGAGAGCCCGGACGGCAGGCCGGCACCGGTGTGGTACTCCGCGACCGATGGGCTGCCGGGCGCGAGGGACAGTGCCGCATCCACACCTGGCATGGGACCACCTTTCACCCCGCTGCGGCACTCAGCGCGGCCGCCGAGAGCTCTGCCGCCTCGGTTGCGTCCAGCGCGCCGTCGGTGACGACCGTGATGATACGACGGGAGAGCGCCTCTCCGGTGCCCATGACCAGCGGCCGTTCCCACGCGAGGCATGATCCGACACCCGCGTAGTCACCGGTCCGCACGAACCACGGATCGGCCCGGGTGCGCACGTCGGCCCCGATGAAGAGCAGGGTCCAGCGGGTACGCCCCGGCCCGCGCCCGCACAGCGCCAGCCAGTCCGACGCCCGTCCGTGCACCCACCGCACACCCCGGCGTTCCGGCCCGAATGCCACCACCCCGGTGGCGGTGGCCGGCGCCCGCCAGAAGAACCCGCCGTACCCGGCGCCGGGCCGCCCGTTCACGGCCGGGCTGGCGAACGACAGCGGGCCCGTGGTCGCGTTCTCCAGCGTGAACGTCACGTCCAGCGCCCAGCACGGCCGCCCGGCCAGCGGCAGGACCGCGATCCGCCGGTGCTCCCGCAGCAGCGCGGTGCCGTCCGCGCCGTCCCAGCTCAGCTCCGCCTCGATCGTGCCGTCCGTGGCGTGGCACCGCAGCGGCCGCTGCACGCCGTGGTTGTCCAGCAGTTGCGGCCCGGCCGCGTGCACGAACGTGCGCCCGCCCCAGAAGTTGTGCCCGGCCAGGTCCGGGACCGCGATGCTGACGCCGAGGTGGTGCGGGTGGTCGCCGGGCATCAGCGCGGTGACCTCGACGCCGGCGAGCGTGCGGACCGGGTGCAGGAACGGTCGCGGTGACAGCCCGGACGGCAGGCCCGCGCCGGTGTGGTGTTCCGCGACCGGCGTGCCTCCGCTGGCCAGGATCACGGGCTCTCCACCCGTACCGGCCCGAAGTCCGCGTGCCCGCCCGCGCCGGTCGCGAACAGCCCGACCGTCGTGCCGGTCCAGAACCCGGGCGCGGGCGTGTAGGACACCTCTCCGAGACGGCAGACGGTGTCCGAGCCTATGTGGACGGTCAGCGTCACGGTCTCGGACGTGCACGGCACCGGGGGAACGAGGTCGTGCTCCGGCCCGGCCGGTGCGGACGCGTCGAACCCGCCGACGCCCTCGGACTCCGGCGACGCGGTGGCGCGGCACACCAGCCAGGAGCCCTCGTCCGTGCGTTCCAGGCCCAGCCAGGCGTACCCCCGGCCCAGGATCGTGATCCCGGCGCGGGCCGGCCCGTCCTCGCTGAGTCGCAGCTCCACGCTCACCACGGACGGCGCGAGCAGCCGCTGGCCGAGCACGGTGGGCAGCCGCCGCAGGTCGCCCGGGTCCTCGTGCAGGAACAGCCGCAGGCCCGGGTGCAGCATCTCGTACCAGCTGGGCTCGGGGTTGGCCTGCCAGGTCCACTGTGGCCCGAAGGCCGGGCCGTCGAAGGCGTCACTCGTGGCGGGCGCGGTCAGCGCGTGGCCCGGCACCGGGATCGCGTGCGTGCGCACCGGCTCGCCGTCCGCGCCGATGACCGGCCAGCCGTCGTCGTCCCACCGCATGGGCTGCACGTGCACCACCCGGCCGCGCGCGGCCCGGTCCTGGAAGTGCACGAACCAGTCGCTGTCGTCCGGCGCCGTGACCCAGGCGCCCTGGTGCGGACCGTTCACGTCCGTCGTGCCGGTGGCCAGCACGATCCGATGCTCGTAGGGGCCGAAGAAGTCCTTGCTCCGGAACGCCATCTGCCACCCGGTCGCCACGCCGCCGGCCGGGGCGAGGATCCAGAACTCACCGTCGCGCTGGTACGCCTTCGGCCCCTCCAGCCCGGTGCAGATCCCCTCCCCGTCGATGATCACGACGCCGTCGTCCAGCAGCTCCCGCGCGTCAGGCCGCATGCGGTGCCCGGTCAGCACGTTGTTGATCCCGGCGCGGCTCTTCGCCCACGCATGCACCAGGTACGCACTGCCGTCCGTCGCCCACAGCGGACACGGGTCGATCAGCCCGCGCCCGGGTTTGATGCACCACGGATCGCTCCACGGTCCCGCCGGCGACGGTGCGGTGACCACGAAGATGCCCCGGTCCGGGTCCGGGTAGAAGATCCAGAACAGGCCGTCGTGGTGGCGCAGCGCGGGCGCCCAGACCCCGCCGCCCAGCTGCGGCGTGACGAAGTCGCCCTCCGGGACGAGGCGGGGCAGCGCGTGCCCCACGAACGACCAGCCGACCAGATCCCGCGAGTGCAGGACCGGCAGGCCCGGTACGCGGTGAAAGCTTGATGCGGTCAGGTAGAAGTCGTCACCCACGCGGATCACGTCGGGGTCGGACCAGTCGGCGTCGAGGACCGGATTGCGATACACGGGAGCGCTCACGCCCGCCACGCTAAATCGACATTTCTCATTAAGTCAACCCATGCAACTAACCACTTAGTCTGGAGTATTGACAAAGTTTGTCCAAGAAAACATAGTGGCCATCGATCGACGTAGACGGAGGAGGCATCGATGATGGACCGTCGCGCGGCGCTGCGTGCCGCGGGTCTCGCCGCGGCCGGGCTGGGCGTGCTCTCCGCCTGCGGCCGTGGATTCGGCGGTGGCGGGGACGACGCGCCGGACGGCGAGGTCGTGCTCAACATGGTCTGGTGGGGCGACAACACGCGCGCCCAGAGGACCGCGGCCGCGCTCGAGATCTTCCAGAACCGGAACCCTGGCATCACGGTCCGGACCGAATATCAGGACAGCGCGCCCTACAAGGACAAACTCGCCACCCGGTTCGCCGCCGGTGACCCGCCGGACCTGATGGCGATGCGCATGGACAGCCTCCGGGAGTACGCGGACCGCGGCGCGCTGCTGGAGCTCAACGGCCTCAACCTTGACGGCCTGGGCGAGAGCGCGCGCACGCTCGCGACCGTGGGGGACAAGACCTACGGCGTACCCTCCGGATTGAATGCCATCGGTTTTGTCGTCAACCGCACGCTGACGGACAGGTTCGGGGTCAAGATCCCCGATGGTGACGCCTGGAGCTGGGACGATCTCGGCACGTTCGCACGCGAGGTCACCGAGGCCGCGGGGCGGAAGGTCTACGGCACCGGCTTCGACCTGTTCACGCTGGCCAATCTGTTCGTCTGGACGCGGCAGCGCGGCGAGGACTTCTTCACCGCGCAGGGCACGCTCGGCATCACGGCCGGCACCGTGCAGGCCTGGTTCGCGCTCGCGCAGACCATGCGTGACCAGGGCGGCATGCCGCCGGCCGGCTTCATGGACGAGGCCGGGGCGTCCGCCGCGCAGTCCTACATCGCGTCCGGCAAGCTCGCCTCGCAGATCATCCCGACCAACAACTTCCTGTCCTACAACGCCGCGTCCGGCGGAAACCTGGCGTTGCTGCGGATGCCCGGCGAGACCCAGGGGGTGCGTCGCGGGCAGTCGATCGACACGCCCGCGCTGTGGTCGATCGCGGCGCAGTCGAAGCACCCGCAGGAGGCACTGCGCCTGCTGGACTTCCTGGTGAACGATCCCGAGGCGTCCAAGGCGACCGGCACTACCCGCGGCGTGCCGCCGAATCAACAGGTCGCGGCCTCGATCAAGGCCGGCCTGGAGAAAGATGATCAGGTCGCGACGGACTATCTGATCGGCCTGCAGGGAGAGACGCTGCCGCGATCGTTCGTCTACCCACCGGGCGGGAGCGCGATCGCGTCCGCGCTGGAGACGATCGCGACCGAGGTGGAGTTCACGCGGCAGACCGCGGCGGAGGGGGCGGCCGCGTTCATCACCGAGGCGCAGAAGGCGCTGCAGAAATGAGCGTGGCGCGTTATCGCCGCCAGGATAAATCCGGATATATCTTCTTATTGCCGTGGTTCATCGGCATGCTCTTCACGATCATCCCGTTCTTCGCCTCGCTCTACCTGGCGTTCACCGACTACAACCTGCTCAACCCGCCGGAGTGGGTCGGCCTGGACAACGTCCGCGAGATGCTCGCGGACGACCGGCTCATGCAGTCGCTCAAGGTCACCGTGATCTACACCGTGGTATCGGTCCCGCTGTCGCTGGCCGCCGCGCTCGGCGTCGCCATGCTGCTGCAACACGGCATCCGCGGCCTGCCCGTCTACCGCGCCGTGTTCTACCTGCCGTCGCTGCTCGGCTCCAGCGTCGCCGTGGTCATCCTGTGGCGCTACCTGTTCGGCGTGGACGGCGTGATCAACAAGGGCCTGGCGCTGGTCGGCATCACCGGCCCCGCCTGGACCACCGACCCGTCACACGCGCTCACCACGCTGATCATCCTGCACATCTGGACGTTCGGCTCACCCATGGTGATCTTTCTGGCCGGCCTGCGCCAGATCCCCGCCGCCTACTACGAGGCCGCGTCCGTGGACGGCGCCGGGCCGTGGCGCCGATTCATCTCCGTCACGCTGCCGCTGCTCAGCCCGATCATCTTCTTCAACCTGGTCCAGGCGCTGATCGCGTCACTGCAGACGTTCACCCAGGGCTTCGTGATGAGCGGCGGCACCGGCGGTCCCGCGGACTCCACCCTCTTCTACAACCTCTATCTCTACCTGCGCGGGTTCACCCAATTCGACATGGGATACGCCTCCGCAATGGCCTGGGTCCTCTTCGTCCTGATCGCGATGCTGACGGCCGTCAACTTCCTCGCCGCACGCTACTGGGTGTTCTATGACGACTAACCGCATCCGCCACATCGGACTGTGCCTGGCCGGCGCGCTCATGATGTACCCACTGCTCTGGATGCTCTCCAGCTCGCTCAAACCCGGCGCCACCGTCTTCACCCAGCCCGGCCTGTGGCCCGCCTCGTGGGATCTCACCAATTACCCCGACGGCTGGACCGCGCTGGAGCACCCGTTCTCGCTCTATCTGGCAAACTCCTTCGTCATCGTCATCCTGAGCATCATCGGCAACCTGGTCTCCTGCTCCCTGGCCGCCTACGGCTTCGCCCGCCTGCGATTCACCGGCCGCCGCCTCTTCTTCGCGCTGATGCTCGGCACCATGATGCTCCCCGGCCACGTGCTGCTCGTCCCGCAATACGTGGTCTTCGCCAAGCTGGGCTGGCTCAACACGTACTACCCCCTGCTCGTCCCGAACTTCCTGGCCACCAACGCGTTCTACATCTTCCTGATGGTCCAGTTCATGCGCGCCCTCCCGACAGAATTGGACGACGCCGCCCGCATCGACGGCTGTGGCCCGTTCCGCACCTTCTGGAAAATCATCATGCCGCTCTCCCTCCCCGCCTTCGCCACCACCGCCATCTTCACCTTCATCTCCGTCTGGAACGAATTCTTCGGCCCATTGCTGTACCTGACCGACTCCGAGCTCTACACCGTCCCGCTCGCGCTCCGCCAATTCATGGACTCCGAGGGCCAGAGCCAGTGGGGCCAGATGTTCGCCATGTCCTTCGTCTCGCTGGCCCCCGTCATCGGCTTCTTCATCGCCGGCCAGAAATACCTCGTCAAAGGCATCGCCACCACCGGCCTGAAATAGCATCAAGAGCAGATTTTCCCGCTTCCGGCGTGGTGGCGATCCGCATGCTCCCGCGGGCCGACCTCCGGCGTTCGGAAGACTCCGCCGCTCCGCTTCCGAACGCCGATCGGGGCCGGTTCCGCCGTGCTCCGGGAAGAGCCGCGGGTTCCGCTGCTGCTCAGATCTGCCGCGGCGGCCTGCGCCGGCCGGCGGCGGGTGGTGGCCGCCCGAGATATCCGGCATGCGGCGTCGGAGGTGCCGCGTGCCGCCTTTCGGCAGGTCAGCCGATCAGCTGGGCCAGGAGGGAGAGGGCCTCGGCGGAGGGGGAGCCGGCGGGGGCGGTGTAGGTCATCAAGCGTTGGTCGACGGAGTCGGTGTGGTTCAGGGACTGCTCGGTGACGGTGAGATGGCCGACGAGCGGGTGCCGCATCTCGTGGACCTTGTACGTGCAGGTCTGGACGCGGTGGTCGGCCCACAGGGTGGCGAACTCGGGGCTGGCGACGGACAGCGTGCCGACCAGCTCGATGAGGGCGGGGTCGTCGGGGTACATGCCGGCGACGAGACGCAGGCAGCCGACGTCGGCGCGGGCCTTGGCGTCCCAGTCGGCGAAGAGCGCGCGGAACTCGGGGTCGAGGAAGGCCAGGCGGGCCACGTTGGGCCGGGTCGCAGGGGAGGCGGGTGCGTCGACGGGCAGGTGGCCGGCGTAGAGCGCGTGGCCGAGTGGGTTCCAGGCGAGGATGTCCTTGCGACGGCCGATGATCATCGCGGGCACGGTCGGCATCGCGTCGAGCAACTGGAGCAGGCCGGGGCTGGCGTGGTCCGGCTCGGGCCGCGCGGTGAGCCGGGTGCGAGGCTCCGTGCCGGCCAGCCGGTGCAGGTGGCGGCGTTCGGTCTCGTCGAGCTGGAGCGCGCGGGCGATCGCGTCCAGCACCTGCGGCGACGCGTTGCGGGACTGTCCCTGCTCCAGACGCGTGTAGTAGGACGAGCTGACCCCGGCGAGCATGGCCAGTTCCTCGCGGCGCAGCCCGTCGACGCGCCGGCGGTCGCCGTACAGATGCAGTCCGGCCTGCTCGGGCGTGATGCGGGCGCGGAGCGTGTGGAGGAATTCGCCCAGGGTGCTGGCGATGTGCCGGGTGGTCATCGGGCAAGTATGCGTCGGGCCGCGGCCTGTTTCCTGACCCTGCCGGGGGTACCCATCAGCGGGTCTGGGCACCCCCGGCCGCCGGGGCGCACGGTGGAGATCCGGTCATCACCGGATACCTCCATTTTTCGGGAAAAGGTAGAAATGTCTACGTTCGCCATCGGTGGGGACCTCAACGTCGGACGGCTCGGCTACGGCGCCATGCAGCTCACCGGGCCCGGCTTCTTCGGCTACCCCGAGGACCAGGACAACGCGATCACGGTGCTGCGCCGCGCGGTCGAGCTCGGCGTCACGCTGATCGACACCGCGGACGCCTACGGCCCGTTCGTCACGGACGAGCTGGTGCGCCGCGCGCTCCACCCGTACCGGCGTGATCTGGTCATCGCCACAAAGGTGGGCGTCACCCGCCCCCGCGCCGGCGAGTGGGTCCCGGTCGGCCGCCCGGAGTACCTGCGCCAGCAGACCGAGCTCAGCCTCCGCGTCCTCGGCCTCGACCGCATCGACCTGCTGCAGCTGCACCGGGTCGATCCTCACGTGCCGATCGAGGACCAGGTGGGTACGCTCGCGGCGCTCCGCGACGAGGGCAAGATCCGGCACATCGGCCTCTCCGAGGTGACGGTCGCGCAGATCCGGGCCGCCCAGGCCGTCACACCGATCGCGTCCGTCCAGAACCTGTTCAACCTGACCGACCGCTCGGCGTCGGACGTGGTGGACTACGCGGAGCGGCAGAACATCGCGTTCATCCCGTGGTACCCGCTGGCCGGCACCGGCATGGCCGACCCGGACGGCGAGATCGCGGCGATCGCGGCCCGGCACGGCGCCTCGATCAACCAGCTCGCGCTGGCCTGGCTGCTGCGCCGCTCCCCGGTCATGCTCCCGATCCCGGGCACGTCCTCCGTCGCCCACCTCGAGCAGAACCTCGCGGCGAACGACATCACGCTCACCGACGACGAGTTCGCCGTTCTCGAGAAAGCCGCCTGAGAACAGCTTCCCGGGCAGCGACCGCCCCGCTGCCCGGGAGACGGGAACGGGAACGGCACGCAGATCCAGCACCCGTGCACGCATGGTCAACGCCTTTCCGCACCGGCGCCGACAGGATGGGGGACGCACAAGAGGCAGAGAGAGGTTTTGACGCATGGAGCAGTCAGTCGAGGCGATGCGGGCGATCCCGGCGCGGTTGGTCGCGGCCTGGAACGACGGGGACGCCACCGCCTTCTTCGCGGACTTCGCGGACGACGCCGACTTCGTCGAGTTCGAGGGCACCGTCCTCAAGGGACGCACGACGCTGATCGAGACGCAGCAGCCCATCTTCGACACCGTCATGAAGGGTTCGCGGCTGGAGCGCAGCGAGGTCCCGTTCGCCCGGATCGTGGCATCGGGCTGGGGCGTCGTCCACCACCGCGTCGGCATCCAGATGCCGGGCGAGGAGACACCGCCCCCTCACCGGTACGTCATGCAGCTGCTCGCCCTGGTCTGGCAGAACGACCGCTGGGAGGTCGCCGCGCTGCAGAACTGCCGCGTGATCTCCTTCGAGACCGCCATGGCGCTGGAGTCTCTCCCGGCAGCGGGCTGACCGGGCGGGCCTTGCGCCCACGGACCTGGCAGGGGGCCGCCTGCGGCCGACCGGTGCCGCCGGGCGGCCTCGGCAGGTGATGTGAGATCAACTCGGCATGTACTGATCTTGATCTTTTGAGAGCGGCGCCAGTCGCTCCTCCAGCTCCGCACGGGCGAGCGGCGGGCACAGCGCATAACCCTGCGCGCGGTCGCACCCCATGTCACGCAGCGCGGACACCTGTTCCTCATGCTCGGTGGCCTCCGCGACGGCCTCGAGGCCGAGCGCATGCCCGGCTGCCACCAGCGCCGCGACCAGCGCCCGATCCGCGGGCGAGGTGTGCACGCCCGCCGTGAGCGAGCCGTGGATCTTGAAGGCGGAGACCGGGAGGCGGCGCAGCACGTTGAGCGCGGCGTGGCCGATGCCGAAGTCGTCGACCGTGAGCGTGACGCCGAGCGCGCGCAGGTCCTCGAGGCGCGCGCGGAGCTGATCGTCCGCGGGCAGCAGCGCGGCCTCGGCGAGTTCCAGCGTGAGGCGGGTGCCGGGCAAGCCGGTGTCGCGCAGGACGCGGCGGACGGTCGCGACCAGGTCCGGCTGGGCGAGCTGGCGCTTGGAGACGTTGACCGCGACGCCGCACGGGAAGTGGCGGGCGTCGCGGCAGGCCTTCTGCAGCACCCAGTCGCCGAGCTGCTTGATGGCGCCGGTCTCGTCCGCGAGGTCGATGAAGTCCTCCGGCATCAGCAGGCCGTGCGTGGGATGGTCCCAGCGGACCAGCGCCTCGATGCCGGTGACGCGGCCGCCCGCGAGCGCGAACTCGGGCTGGTAGTGCAGGACCATCCGGCCGGTCTCGATCGCGCGGCGCAGGCCGGCGTCGCGAGAGCTGCCGTCGAGCTCCGGCGCGTAGACCGCGTACCGGCCGCGGCCCGCGCGTTTCGCGGTATACATGGCCACGTCCGCCTGGTGCAGCAGCGTGTCGCCGTCCGTGCCCGGGTTGTTCCGGAACGCGATGCCGACGCTGGCCTCCACGCTGAGCAGGTGCTCGCCGAAGAGCACCGGCATCCGCAGCGCCTCCAGGATGCGCTGCGCGGTCGCCTCGGCCGCGGCCTGGTCGCGCAGATCCTCCAGGATCACGGCGAACTCGTCGCCGCCCAGCCGGCCCACCGTGTCCTTACGGCGTACGCAGGCCAGCAGCGCGCTGCCGACCGCGACCAGCACCGCGTCGCCGGCCTCGTGCCCGTAACCGTCGTTGATCGGCTTGAACCGGTCGAGGTCGATGAGCAGCACGGCGGTACGTTTGTGCGCGCGGATCGGCTGCGCCGTGACCACGGCCAGGCGGTCGTTGAGCAGGGAACGGTTCGCCAGGCCGGTGAGCGGGTCGGTGACGGCCAGCTCCTCGTTCTCCTTGAGCGCGTAGACCTGCCGCAGCAGCACCAGACCGGTCAGCGCGATCGAACCGACCACCATGCCACCGAACGGGTACGCCCCCTCCGCCCCCGCCACCACGCCGAGCAGCCCGTACGCGATGACGATCGCGCCGTAGGGCACCAGGTGCGCGCCGACCACCCGCCGTTCCTTGCGGATCTGCAGGTTCTCCGCCCAGCGGTACTGCCGGTCCGCGGCCAGCACCAGCAGCAGGCACCCGGCCAGCCAGAACATGTCCGGCCAGTCGCCGCCGGTGAACCCGCTGTGCAGCTGGATGTAGACGTAGCTGATGTCCGCGATCACGAACAGGCCGATCGCGGACGCCAGCACCGTGGCCGGGCCCTGCACGGACCGGGTCGCGCGGCGCAGCACCACCGTGCTCACGCCCAGCACCAGCACCAGATCGCCGACCGGCACCGCCACGGTCAGCAGCTTGCTGCCGAGGCTGATGTCGTTCGCGGCGACGACCGGGCCGAGGACCAGGTACCAGAAGACCATGAACGTGCCGGCGCCGACCGTGAGCACGTCCAGCAGCAGGCGGATGCGGTCGCGCTGCCGCCGGTTCGCGCCGGGCAGCATGAGCAGGCCGGCGAACATCACCGGGATGAACGCGAGGAACCAGTAGTCGGCCACGGCCGGGTAGACGTCCCGGTGCAGGACCGTCTCCTCGATCAGCCAGGACGTGTGCGCGATGAGCTGGCAGACGAACCCGCCGGTGATCAACCACCAGGCGCGCCGGACCACGATGTCCAGCCGCCGGTAGCACGCGGCCCGCACGGCCAGCGCGGTGAAGGCCAGCGACAGCGGCACGTAGACCGCGTCCGTCACCACGGTGCGGGTCCAGCTCGAGCCCCAGCCGGCCGCGTACCAGATCAGGTAGACGCCCAGCAGCACGATCGAGGTGTTCGTGACCGCGGACCCCCAGTCGCGCGTGCCACGTCCCTCGGTCCGGGGCTCACCCGCGACAGACCCCACAATCGGCCAATCGGCGTGCTTTGACCTCAGCTGAGACTTATGGGGAAGTCCGCGGGTGCGGGCGCCTGCTGCCACTCCAAGGGATCAAGGCCGCGCTTCAGGCCGGACGGGGCGAACCGCAGCACACCCCACCGGAACGTGGCCGGCACCTCGATGTAGACGCCGTGCGGCACGATGCCGCTGCTCAGGTCCACCGGCAGCCGGTCGGAGTCGGCCAGGTGGACCTCGCCGTCCGGCGTCAGCACGGAGAACACCCGCGACGGGTCCAGCGTCAGCTCGTCCTGCGGTCGGCCGCCGGAGACGCGTAGCCGCTTGATCGCCAGCCAGGCACGGCCGTCCCGCGCCCAGCCGAGCCCGGGGGCCCACGGCTCCAGCGAGTAGCCGTCCGCGAGCGCCTGGAACCGGACCGGGCCGTTCAGGTCACCGTTGCCGGCGTACCGGAAGCCGGGCTCCTGCAGTGGCCGCGGGTAGGTGCCGCGCGCGTCGTCCACCCGGGTGCCCCGGCGGACGTCGATGCTCTGCGTGACGCCGTCGTCGGTCAGCTGCAGCAGCACGCGCTCGCCCTCGGGCACGCTCACCAGCACCGCGTCCGCGTAGGCCTGCGGGTCGGTCGAGCCGGTCAGCGGCACGGTCAGCGTGGTGCGTACGCCGCCGGTCACCACCGCGATCCTGGCCCACTCCACGTCCCGGTCGCTGTTGCGCCACTGCCGGCCGCCGAGCGACAGCGACGCCCAGACCAGCTCGTGGCCGTCGTCCGCGCGCACCTCCTCGGGCAGCCCCCAGCGTTGCGCGGTGAGCCGGTCGACGCGCGCGACCACGCCGGTCTCGCGCACGTGCAGCAGCGCGTGGCCGCCGACCAGACCCGCGCTCTGCGCCTGTCTGCCGCCGGGAAGCTGGGCGAGCGAGGACGAGTGGAGCACGCGGACGGTGCCGGCGGGCAGCGTGGCAGCCGGGTCACGGCTGACCACCCCGCAGGCGGAGGTGGCGAGGAGGAGCAGGGGCACCAGGGCAGTGAGCGAAGATCGACCCATGTCATCACTGTCCTATATGGAAGGCCGAAGGCGATACGCCTTCCCGGATGGCGCTGATCAAGACCGGCCCGATCACGGTAAGCGCTGCGGACGTGCGCTTACGGACATTCGCCGCAGACCCGGTGAAGATCACCCGAGTGTGCGCGGGCGTCGCCGCGGCGGCCTGCGGGAAGAGCGGCGGCGGTTGCCGTGTCGGCGGATCGATGGACCTGTGGGCGGTTGCATAGATCATGACAATCACCAAAACCCATCAAAAGCGGATATTCCCACTTCCGTCGTTGTTGCGGCCCGCGGGCATCGCTCGGCGCCGGTGCTCCTCCCTGCCGGTCCCGCGGTCGTCAGACCCTTTAAAACCGGTCCGTCCATCGATTATCATCTGTCGTTCGCGTTTCCCGGAACGGTGGAGTCCTTTCACCTTCCGTGAATCACGTTCATTCGCGCACGTCGTTTTCCAGGCGTGGAAATTGCACACGAAAAAGCGTCGCTGGCCTGCGGCGATGTGATGCTCCGTAACGTGATCGTCGGCGAACCTGCGTAATGCGGCTATTCGCGCTCGCGGCGGCGCAGACCCTGAGCCGGTGTCCACCACTCGACGACCAGCAGCGTCGCCTCCGGGTTGAGGTGCGTGTGCGTGACCGAGACGATGTCGGCGCGGAACAGATCTCCGGGCGGTCCGCCGACGATGGGGCCGGCATGGTGGGCGAGGCCGGAGAGCTTGGCCTCGCCGGGCCACGCCGCCTCCGCGCCCTCGACCGGGTCGACCGTCGCGCTGTGCAGCGAGAAGCGCGGATCGCGGCGGAGGTCGGCGCCCTTGAGCGCGTGCGTCATCGAGCCGAACGTCAGGTCACCGTCCGCGAACGACGCCTCGATGCCGGAGATGCGCGGCCCGCCGTCCGCGCGCAGCGTGGCGATCGTCTTGTGCTTGTGCGCGTCGAAGAGTGCCCGCACCCGCGCGGCGAACTCGGGCTCCGCCTGCTCCACATCCCGCCACGTCGTCATGGCCTTCAGGTTGTCACAGGGGTCCGACAGAACGCTGACAGTATCGGCCCGCCGATCGGTGGCTCCTCCTTATATACAAGACAGAAGGAGGAGCTGGATGACCAGCGAAAGCCACCTGGGCCCGGACGAGACCCAGCTGCGGAGCTTCAAGGAGGCGCCGCCCGCCGGCACCAGCCGGCTGATCGACTTCGAATCGGCCGACGTGGTCATGCTGAAGACGTTCCCGCCGCAGTACGTCCTGCGCGTCAAGGGCACCAAGCCGTGGTCGAGCATGAAGGTCGACCTGGTGCCGCTCGTCTACGTGCGCCAGCCGGAGTACTGGGAGATCGAGGTCGTCGGCACGCTGTCCGCGGTCGGCCTGCCGGTCGAGACGCCGTACGAGGTGTCGCTGCCGGTCACGAGTACGCTCGGCACGATCGGCGTCGAGGTCGTCGGCGCCACCACGCGGGAGCGGATCGACGTGTTCGACAACCCCGGCAGCGCGCTGCCGCTCGAGGCGGAGTGGACGGCGTTCTTCAACCGTCAGCCGCCCGGCCCGTTCACACTGCAGGTCACGGGCCGCCTGCAGATGCCCACGCCCGGATACACGGTGAAGCTCTCGCGCACCTCGCCGCAGGGCTTCAACCCGCGCGACCTGCTGCTCGACCTGACGATCACCCCGCCGAAGGGCATCGTCACCCAGGTCGTCACGGAGGTCGAGGTCACCTACCGGGAGCAGACCGACGGGGGCTACGACACGGTCACCATCCTGCCGGGTGGCCCGAGCATCAAGGTGGAGGAGATCAGCTGAGGTCCCCAGCGCCCGCGACCCGCCGATCGCGTGCGCTGCGAGCCCCCATGGCCCGCGGGCGTTGCCGCGCCGTGCGGCCGCGATCTCAGGCACCGTCCCGCGCGAGGTTCTCGCGCGGGACGGGTTGCCACCAGCGCTGTGCCACCAGCGCCAGCAGTGCGGTGGTGAGCAGCGCGACCGCGCCGCCGCCGAACGCCGCGGCCGGCCCGGCGTTGTCGATGAGCGGGCCGGCGATCGCCATGCCGCCCGCGTTCCCGGCCGTGATGCCGGTGGAGAGCCAGCCCTGCGCCTCGCTGCGCCGGTCCGCCGCGGTGAACGTGTCGACCAGCGACTGCTGGATGATCAGGCTCGGCGCGATGGTGAGGCCGGTCAGCGTGAGCAGCGGCAGCAGCACCAGCAGCGGCGGGTGCCCGGTGGCCGCGATGAGCAGCGCGATCAGTCCGGTGCCGGCGCCGTAGGCCGCGATGGTCAGCGGCAGCCGGTGGCGTGCCTGACCGGGCCAGCGCCGCGCGCCGTAGACCAGGCCGCCGGCCGCGCTGCCCCCGGCGACGAACGCGAACAGCACGCCGAGAATGCCGGTCGACTCGAAGATACGTTCCGCGGTCGCGGTGAGCCCCACGTCGAAGTGCCCGAAACCGACCGAGACACCGGCGCCGGTGATCACGGTCAGCAGCACGCCGGGCGCGCGCAGCGGAAAGCGGCCGCGCGCGCTGCCCACCGCCGCTGGCGCCGACCGCCAGGATTTAGCCGCAAAAGTCCGGACATATCCGCAAGCGCCGGCGGTCATCAGCCCGGCCGTCACCAGCAGCGGCAGCGCGGCGGGGCCGGTCAGCAACAGCGTCAGCAGCAACGGGCCGGCCACGAAGATGGTCTCCACGGCCGCGGCGTCCATCGCCCAGGCCGACTCGCGCCGGGCCGGCTCCGGGATGACGGCGGACCAGGCCACCCGCATCGCCGGATTCATCGGCGGGAACGTGACGCCGACCAGCGCGGCCATCAGCACCAGCACCGGGTCGGGCGCGCCGCCCACGGACAGCAGCGTCAGCGCGATCAGGAACGCGGACGACGCGAGCGCGGTCCCGGCCACCACGCGCGGCTGGCCGAACCGGTCCAGCATCGACGCCCACACCGGCGTGCCCGCGGCCGTGGCCAGCGCGAACGCGCCGGTGACCAGGCCCGCGGTGGAGTACTCGCCCCGGATCTCCTCGATCAGCACCACCAGGCCGAGCGGCACCATCGCGAACGGCAGGCGGGCGATCACGGCCAGCACGAACGGCGTCCGGACACGCGGGTCACGCAGGAGTTCGCGGTAGGGGGTGAGCACGTGGACACGCTACCCATACACGCCAGAAACATGGGATGACTTTTGTTACACCGGTAACGGGAAATGATGGGTACCCGATGATGGTTCCGGGCGGTGAACCGCCCCTGAGGAAAGGCATCGCATGTCCGAGACCCTGCTGTCCGCCACGCCGTCCGGCACCTACGCGATCGGCGGCGACCTGCCCGTCACCCGGCTCGGCTACGGGACGATGCAGCTCACCGGCCCCGGCGTCTGGGGTGACCCGGCCGACCCGGACGAGGCGCTGCGCGTGCTCCGCCGCACCGTCGACCTGGGCATCACGCTGATCGACACCGCGGACGCGTACGGCCCGTTCACCGCGGACCTGCTGCTGCGCAAGGCGCTCCACCCGTACCGCGACAATCTGGTCATCGCCACCAAGGTCGGCCACACGCGCCAGGGCCCGCACGTCTGGACGCCGGTCGGCCGCCCCGAGTACCTGCGCCAGCAGACCGAGCTGAACCTCCGCAACCTCGGCCTCGAGCGCATCCCGCTGCTCCAGCTGCACCGCATCGACGCCAAGGTCCCGCTGGAGGACCAGATCGGCGAGCTCGACGCGCTCCGCCAGGAAGGCAAGATCCAGCACATCGGCCTGTCCGAGGTGTCCGTCGCGCAGATCGAGGCCGCCCGCGCGATCGCGCCGATCGTCTCCGTGCAGAACCGCTACAACGTGGCCGATCGCGCGTCCGAGGACGTGCTGGAGTACGCGGAGGCGAACGACATCGCGTTCATCCCGTGGCACCCGCTGGCGACCGGTCGTCTGGCCCGTCCGGGCGGCCCGCTGGAGGACCAGGCCAAGCGTCTGGGCGCGACGCCGTCCCAGGTCGCGCTGGCCTGGCTGCTCCGCCGCTCCCCGGTGATCCTCCCCATCCCCGGCACGTCCTCCGTGCGCCACCTCGAGCAGAACGTCTCCGCCGCCCAGATCACCCTCTCCGACGACGATGTCGAAACCCTGTCAAAGGCCTGAAACCCCTTCACGGGTACGCCGTGCGCGCCCGCGACCGCGGCCACCGCTGGTGATCGGGGCGTCATGCCGACGTGCATGACGCCCCGATCACGGTGTGGCCGGCGGATGGTCGTCAGGTCCGGTGCCGCGTGATGTGACAGGGAACGTGCTGTTCCCCTGGGCTGGCGGGCGGGTCTTTGCTCTGCACCGGTGCGGCGCGGGACCGGTGCCCGCGGGAGCAACGCTGCCGGACCACGCTGGAAGCGGGAATATTTGCTTTTAAAGGCTTTTGATCTGCTTATTCGCTCTTGGACAGGGCGGCGAGCACGGTCCGCGCGGTGTCCACACTCGACTGCGGGTTCTGGCCGGTGATCAGGTTGCCGTCGACGACGACCGTGCTGGACCACGCGGGGCCGGACGCGACGGTCGCGCCGAGCTCGCGCAGGCGCGTCTCGACCCACCACGGCGTGGCGTCGCCGAGGCCGCCCTGGCGCTCCTCCTCGTCCGTGAAGACGGTGAGGCGGCGGCCGGTGAACAGGAACGAGCCGTCCTCGCGGACGCCGGCGAGCAGGCCGGCCGGGCCGTGGCAGAGCGCGGCGACCGTGAGGCCGCGCGCATCGGCCTCGGTGAGGATGCGGGCCAGGTCCGCGTCGGTGGCGAGGTCGGTCATCGGGCCGTGGCCGCCGGGCAGGTAGACCGCGTCGTAGTCGCCGGTGACCACGTCGGCCAGCGCCAGGGGAGCGCGCAGCTCGTCCGCGATCGTGTCGAGGTAGGTGCGGAACGCCGTGGCCTCGGCCTCGCCGACACCGCCGCGCTGGTCCAGGCTGATCGGGTCGACCGGTGCCGGACTGCCGCCGGGCGTGGCGAGGCGCACGTCCACGCCGCCCTCGCGCAGGATGCGGTGCGACGCCGCGACCTCCTCCGCCCAGAAGCCGGTGGGGTGGGCGCTGCCGTCGGCCAGCGTGATCGAGTCGGCGGCCGTGACGACCATGAGCACCGAAGGCATGATCCTTCTCCAAACGATGGAAGCGTGTGTGTTCAAACCGAACCTATCGCCTGCCGCCTGATCGGCCATAAGATTCCTTATGGATCTGGACCTGCTGGGCACGTTCCTGGACGTCTATCGCAGCGGCTCGCTCTCCGCGGCCGCGGTCACCGGCGGCGTCAGCCAGCCCGCGGTCTCCGGACGCCTGGCCCGGCTGGAGGCCCAGGTCGGCGCCCCGCTGTTCACCCGCACACCGCGCGGCGTGGTGCCCACCGCGCGCGCGGACGAGCTGGCCCGCCGCGTCGCCCCGCACCTGGACGGCCTGCGCGCGGTGGCCGGGGCGAACGGGCCGGAGGCGCCCGCGCCGCTGGACGAGGTACGCCTGGCCGGCCCGGCCGAGCTGATGAGCGCGCGCGTGCTGCCCGCGCTGGCGCCGCTGATCGAGCGCGGGCTGGTCGTGCACGCCACGTTCGGGCTCGCGGCCGACCTGCTGGCCGCGCTGCAGCGGTGCGAGCACGATCTGGTGGTGTCCGCGGTGCGCCCGACCGGTCGCTCGCTGCGCGTCACGCCGTTCTTCGACGAGCAGTTCGTGCTGGTCGGGACGCCGTCGATGGCCCGCACCGTGGACGCGGCGCTGCTGGTCGCGGACCCGGTGCGGGCGCTGTCCCACCTGCCGCTGGTCGGCTACGCCGCGGACCTGCCGATCGTGCGCCGGTACTGGCGCACCGAGTTCTCCCGCCGGCCGCCGAACCCGGTCTCGATGACCGCGCCGGACCTGCGCGCGGTGCTGGCCGCGGTGGTGGCCGGGTGCGGCGTGTCCGTGCTGCCGCGCTATCTGGCGGATCCGGCGATCGCGTCCGGGTCCGTGGTGCAGCTGCACCGGCCGGTGATCGAGCCGCTGAACACCGGATATCTGGTGATGAAGCAGGGGCACGGCGACCGGTCGGCCGAGGCGGTGCACGCGCATCTGCTGGTCGCGGCCGGGCGGTGGGGCTCGCTCTAGGGCTCATTTCCTGGTGGTGAACGGCCACCGTTTCCGTTCCTTCCGTACGGGCGCGTCCGGCAGTGCCGAGCGTGATGCCCTTTTTGTCGCTTCGACGCTGAGTATGAGCGCAGCGAGATCCATGGCGTCGTCTCTCCTCCGTTAACGTTCCCGTGAGCGTTCACGTTAACGTTAACGGCGTCGGGTCGCAGGTGTCCAGAGGGTTTTCCGGCGGGCCGGATACGATGCGACGATCGTGAGCGAACAGCAGCAGCCGCCCCGGCGCGTGACCCTGAAGGACGTGGCCAAGCTGGCCGGCGTCTCCCACCAGACCGTGTCCCGGGCGATCAACGACAAGGGCGAGATCGACCCGGAGACCCGCCGCCGCGTGCTCGACGCCGCCCGCGAGCTGAACTACCGGCCGTCCCGCTTCGGCCGCGGCCTGGTCCGCCCCGGCGCCATCACGCTCGGCCTGATCGTCTCCGACGTGGTGAACCCGTTCTTCCCCGAGCTGATCGCCGGCGTCATCGCCGCCGCGGAGGAACGCGGGTGGCAGGTCCTGATCAGCAGCACCCAGGACGACGAAACTCGCGAGCCGGACCTGATCCGTACGCTCGCCGCCCAGGTCGACGTGCTGGTCGGCTACCTCAGCTCACCGGACGCCACGCTCCTCGCCGCCGTGGAGGGGCTGCCGCTGGTGGTGCTGGGCCGGCCGGTGCACGAGCCCGCGTTCGGCGCGGTCGAGGCGGACGTCGCGTCCGGCGTGCACGCGGCCGTCGCCCACCTGGCCGCCCGCGGTCATCGGATCATCGGCATGATCGATTGCAGCGGCGAGTCGGGCCAGGCGGACCGCCGCCCGCCGTTCGTCGACGCGGCCGCGGCACACGGCCTGACCGTCCCGTCCGGTGCGATCGTGGACGCGGCGCAGACCGTCGACGCCGGGGATGCCGCGTTCGCCCGGCTGCGGGACGAGCATCCCGAGGTCACCGCGATCTTCACGTTCAACGACATGCTGGCGCTCGGCGCGTACCGGGCCGCCCGCCGCCTCGGCGTCGCCATCCCCGGCGACTGCGCGATCGTCGGCTTCGACGGACTGCCGGTCGGCGAGCTGGTCGATCCGCCGCTGACCAGCGTCCACCTGGACAAGCGCCGGATGGGCGCGATCGCGGTCGAGGAGGCCGCCCGCCTGCTGGCCGGCGAGACTCCCGGCCGCGCCATGCTGCCGGTGGAACTGGCCGTCCGGGGCAGCGCGTAGTCGCTTTCGGGGGTTTTGGCTTGCCCGGGGAGCGCAGCCGACCTGGTGCGACCGGCGCTGATTGCGGCCGGCGCTGACCGCGTTCCGGTGCCGGAAGGGTCCGCGCTGTACCGGGCTTTGACATCGAGGTTCAGACTCGCCTCGATCGACAGGCGCGTAATGCCCGAAATTTCATGAAATAGCGGTCCGGTCGCCCGCGACTGCCTCACCCCGGCGCCGAAGGCTCGGTGGTTGTCGGGTGGCCGGGTCCGTTCGTTCGTGCCGGACCGGCGCATCATCGTCTGTGGATCATTGACGTCGACGAAATGGCTGTCAAAGCCCGCTCGCCGACCGCCATTTCGTCGACGTCAATGATCCACA
Organism: Catenuloplanes japonicus; assembly: GCF_000717135.1. Taxonomy (GTDB): domain Bacteria; phylum Actinomycetota; class Actinomycetes; order Mycobacteriales; family Micromonosporaceae; genus Catenuloplanes; species Catenuloplanes japonicus. The sequence goes on along the minus strand of NZ_JNXY01000021.1, from coordinate 95,365 downwards.
CGCGTGTGCGGGTTGCCTGCGTGGAACGCTCGTGAGCCCCGTCGGCCGTCTTGTCGTGATATTTCGGGCCGGGCGCGCCTGGCCGCTGGGCACTCGGCGTCAGCGTGAGGATGTGGCCAACCCAGGGGCTGCTATTGGTCCGGCCCGCATGCTCCCGCGGGCAAACCTCGGGGCGGGCAAAGACTTCGCTGGCGCTTCGCTTTGCCCGCCCCGTCGGAGCCGGTTCGCGCGGGTTGGCCCAAGGCCGCGATTCCCGTCGTTCTCCCGGGTGGCGGCGCGGCTCACGATCGGATCGCACGTCACGGCGTGCTGCTGAGTAGCCGGTGCTCGGGTGAGGCTGCGGCGGTCGCCAGGGGCGTTATTTCCCGATATTTCGGGCGCACAGCGCCCGCTGATCACATACGGAGCCGGACTCGGACGCCGGGCCGCCTGCCGAGGGTGCTGCTCTGCCTGCCGGAGTCGCCGGTTGGCCCGCCTGCCGGGGCGCCGGTCGGCCCGCCTGCCGGGGACGCTGCCGGCCGGCCTGCCGGGGGCGTCGGCTGGGCAGTCTGTCGGAGTCGCCGCCGGCCCGCCTGTCGGAGTTGCCGCCGGCCCGCCTGCCGGAGTTGCCGGCTGGGCCGCCTGCCGGAGTCGTCGGCCGGCCCGCCGGAATCGTTCGCCGGGTCCGCCAGCCGGAGTTGGGCGTCGGGTCCCTGTGTCGGAGAGCGGATGGCTTCAGTGGTGGTTCGTGGTGAGGCGAGTGGTTGGCGGCGGCTTGCGGGATGGAGCTGCGGGGCAGGGCCGACGGGTGGGGGCGAGACGCCGCCGACGGGGCGGGCGCGCGCAGAGTGACGGATTTGGGTGGGCCGGGCAACAAACGGACCCGGGTTTGTGCGTGATCAAGACGGGGAAAGGGGGCGTGATTCCGGGCTCAGGCGTCCGGGCGGGGGAGCGACCACAGGATGTGGATCACGGGACGGCCTCAGGTTGATCACTTTGCGTGAGTTCGCGTGCGCTGATTCGTACCGTTATATCTTGATTTTTAGGGCTTTAACGGGTGACGACGAGGGCTATAGCACACGCCGACTACCGAATTGTTACAACCGTCCGTCGTGCAGGATCTTGCGAAACGTGTTCGCCTTAAAATAAGTTCTTCCCCGCAACAAATGCACGTCAGCTGATGTAGATCTTCCTCCCGGAGGCAACCATGACGGTCGTGAGACGGCGCGGGGAATCCCGCCCGTGCACGGTACGGTCCAGGGCCGGGGAGCCCCGGCCATGAGCAGTGCCCCGGTTCTGCTGGAGATGCGCAACATCACCAAGGAGTTCCCTGGTGTGAAAGCGCTCTCTGATGTCTCGCTGCGCGTCAGGGCCGGCGAGATCCACGCCATCTGCGGTGAGAACGGCGCCGGCAAGTCGACGCTGATGAAGGTGCTGAGCGGCGTCTACCCGTACGGCAGCTACGACGGCCAGATCGTCTACCAGGGCTCCGAGGTCAGGTTCGGTGACATCCGGGCCAGCGAGCGCGCCGGCATCGTGATCATCCACCAGGAGCTCGCGCTGCTCCCGCTGATGTCGATCACCGAGAACATCTTCCTGGGCAACGAGCCGAAGAAGAACGGCGCGATCGACTGGACCGGCGCGCAGCTCAAGGCGCTGGACCTGATGGCCCGGGTCGGCCTCGAGGAGGACCCGGACACGCTAGTCAAGGATCTCGGCGTCGGCAAGCAGCAGCTCATCGAGATCGCCAAGGCGTTCGCCAAGGACGTCAAGCTGCTCATCCTCGACGAGCCGACCGCGGCACTCAACGAGAACGACTCCCAGCACCTGCTGGACCTGCTGCGCGGGTTCCGCGAGCGCGGCATCACCTCGATCATCATCTCGCACAAGCTGAACGAGATCGAGGCGATCGCGGACTCCATCACGATCATCCGAGACGGCAAGACGGTCGAGACGCTGGACGTGAAGGCGGACGGCGTCGACGAGGACCGGATCGTGCGGGGCATGGTCGGCCGCGAGCTGACCAACCGCTACCCGGACCACACGCCGAAGATCGGCGACGTCTTCTTCGAGGTCCGCGACTGGACCGTGCGTCACCCGATCTCCGCGGACCGCCTGGTCGCCAAGCACTCGAACTTCACGGTCCGGCGCGGCGAGATCGTCGGCTTCGCAGGCCTGATGGGCGCGGGCCGCACCGAACTGGCGATGAGCATCTTCGGCCGCTCCTACGGCGTCTTCGAGGGCGGCGAGATCTTCAAGGACGGCAAGCGGATCGAGATCAGGAACGTCTCGGAGGCGATCGAGCAGGGTCTCGCCTACGTCAGCGAGGACCGCAAGGCGGTCGGCCTCAACCTGCTGGACGACATCAAGACGTCCACGGTCGCGGCCAAGCTGTCGAAGATCACCAAGTTCTTCAAGCTGGACGAGGTCGCCGAGTACGAGGCGGCCGAGGGCTACCGCAAGAGCCTGCGGATCAAGACGCCCACCGTCGACGAGGGCGTCAACAAGCTCTCCGGCGGCAACCAGCAGAAGGTCGTCCTGGCGAAGTGGATGTTCACCGACCCGGACCTGCTCATCCTCGACGAGCCCACGCGCGGCATCGACGTGGGTGCGAAGTACGAGATCTACGGCATCATCCAGCAACTGGCCGACCAGGGTAAGGGCGTCATCGTCATCTCCTCGGAGCTGCCCGAGCTGCTCGGCCTGTGCGACCGCATCTACACCGTCTTCGAGGGCGCGATCACCGGCGTCATCGACAAGGCCGACGCGACCCAGGAAAACCTCATGAAGCAGATGACCTCCAACAAGAAGATGCAGACGCGATGAGCCGTTTCAAGGACCTTCAAAAGAACCTCTTCGGGGGTACGACAAGCAACGCGCGCCAGTTCGGCATGATCTTCGCCCTGGTGGCGATCGTGCTGTTCTTCCAGGTGTGGACCGAGGGCCTGACACTCAGCTCCGGCAACCTGATCGCGGTCGTCAGCCAGTACTCGTACATCCTGATCCTGGCCATCGGCATGCTGATGGTGATCGTCGCCGGGCACATCGACCTGTCGGTCGGCTCGGTCGCGGCGTTCACCGGCATCGTGGTCGCGAAGCTCATGCAGGACCACAGCATCCACTGGTTCCTGGCGCTGCTGATCGGCCTCGGCGTCGGCGCGCTGGTCGGTGCATGGCAGGGCTTCTGGGTCGCCTACGTCGGTGTGCCCGCGTTCATCGTCACGCTGGCCGGCATGCTGCTCTTCCGCGGCGCCAACCAGTGGGTCGGCAAGTCGCAGTCGATCGCGGTGCCGGAGGGCTTCCAGACCATCGGCGGCGGCTTCCTCGACGACATCGGGCCGAACACGAACTTCAACAACCCGACGCTGCTGCTCGGCTTCGCGGTCTGTGTCGCGGTGATCGTCCGCGAGTGGCAGTTGCGCCGTACCCGCACCCGGATGCACGCGGACCCGACCCCGCTCTGGGTGGCCGCCATCCGCGTCGGCGTGCTGATCGCGGTCATCCTGTTCGCCACGTTCCGGTTCGCCGGCGGCCGGGTCGGCACCAGCTTCCCGATCTCCGGCATCATCCTCGGCGTCCTGGTCGTGGCGTACTCGTTCTACACCCGTAACACCGCGGCCGGCCGGCACATCTACGCGGTCGGCGGCAACTCCCGCGCCGCGGAGCTGTCCGGTGTGAAGCTCCAGCGGGTCAACTTCATGGTCATGATGAACATGGGCGTCCTGGCCGCGCTGGCCGGCATGATCTTCGTTGCCCGGTCCCGCGCTTCCGGCCCGCAGGACGGCATCGGCTGGGAGCTGGACGCGATCGCCGCCGTCTTCATCGGTGGCGCCGCGGTCTCCGGCGGCCTCGGCACGGTCTCCGGCTCCATCGTCGGCGGCCTGGTGATGGCGATTCTCAACAACGGCCTGATCCTCAAGGGCATCGGTGCGGACAGCATTCAGATGATCAAGGGCATCGTTCTGCTGCTCGCGGTCGCGCTGGACGTCTACAACAAGCGCCAGGGCCGGTTCTCGGTCATCGGCTCGATCACCAAGGGATTCCGTGGCAGCGGTCCCTCCACGCCTTCGGAGCCCCCGGCCCAGAAGGTCCAGACCCCGGTGGTCGGCTGACCGCCGTCCGCCTCGACGCGGGGCGGGCAGGTCCGCCCGCCCCGTACCAACTCCATGAAGAAGGGCACCTCCCACCATGCGTAAGTACTTCGCCAAGAGCGTCGCGGTCAGCGCCGCGGCTCTGCTGGCACTGACCGTGTCCGCCTGCGGCTCCGAGCGTGAAGGCACCACGCCGTCGGGCGGCAGCAGCGGTGGCGCGACCGGTGGCTTCGCCGCCGACTCGCTGATCGGCGTGGCGCTGCCGGCCAAGACCTCGGAGAACTGGGTCCTCGCCGGTGACCTGTTCACCAAGGGCCTCGCGGACGCCGGCTTCAAGGCCGACGTGCAGTACGCCGGTGCCTCCACCACGGTGGCGGACCAGCAGAACCAGATCACCGCCATGACGACCAAGCAGGCCAAGGTCATCATCATCGGTGCCACCGACGCCGCGCAGCTCTCCGCGCAGGTGGACGCCGCGCACGCCGCCGGCGCCGTGGTCATCGCCTACGACCGCCTGATCAAGGGCACCGCGAACGTCGACTACTACGTGGCGTTCGACAACTTCAAGGTCGGCGAGCTGCAGGCGCAGGCGCTGCTTGAGGGCATGAAGGCCAAGAAGCCGGCCGGCCCGTACACCATCGAGCTGTTCTCCGGCTCCTCGGACGACAACAACTCCGGCGTCTTCTTCGACGGCGCGATGAGCGTGCTCCAGCCGCTGATCGACTCCAAGGAGATCGTCGTCGGCTCCGGCCAGACCGCGGTGAACCAGACCGCGACCGACGGCTGGAAGGCCGAGAACGCGCAGCGTCGCATGGACGCGCTGCTCACCTCGACCTACACCGGTGACAAGACGCTGGACGGCGTGCTCTCCCCGAACGACACGCTGGCCCGCGCGATCATCACCTCGATCAAGGGTGCCGGCAAGCCGATCCCGGTCGTGACCGGCCAGGACTCCGAGGTCGAGTCCGTCAAGTCCATCATGGCGGGCGAGCAGTACTCGACCATCAACAAGGACACCCGCAACCTGGTCAAGGCGTCGATCGACATGGCCAAGGCGCTCCAGCAGGGCCAGACGCCGCAGGTCAACGACACCAAGTCGTACAACAACGGTGTCAAGGTCGTCCCGTCCTACCTGCTCCCGCCGGTGATCGTCACCAAGGCGAACGCGGCCGAGGCGTACGCCAACGACCCGACGCTCTCCGCGCTCACCAAGTAAGCAGCTCGTTGAAAGGCCCCCGGGATCTCCCGGGGGCCTTTTCGCGCGCGCGGTCAACCCCAGAATGCCGGAGACGGCCTGCCTGACGTCGTCGAACGCCAGCTCCGGAATCCGCTCCGCCGGGAACCAGCCGAAAGTGTCGTTCTCCGCCGAGAGGACGATCTCACTGCCCGGTTCCGGAGAACAGAAGAAGGCGATGCCGAGGGTACGGATCGGTAATCGTGTATGGGCGGGGCGAGGCGGCCGGGACGGGCTGTACGAGGGCGGGGGGATCGCTGATAATGCCGCAGTGATCGTGCCTGAGCCGCCGCCTCATCATCCTGTCCCGCCGTACCAGCCGGTGGCGCCCTATCCGCCCGCACCGCACCATCAGCACTATCAGCCCGTCGTGCCACCGGCGGCCGGGCCGCGGCGCAGTCCGTGGCGGAAGCCGTGGGTGCTGACCGCGATCGTGGCCGGGGTCGTGGTGAACATGGTGGGGCTGCTGTTCGCCGTGCTGCAGGACGAGGACGGGAAGCAGGCCTGCTGGCGGATCGCGAGGGTTGTCCAGGAGGCGGACTACGCGTCGGTGACGTTCTTCGAGGCAGACAAGATCACGAGCCTGATGGAGGACTCGCTCGACGACGACCTGTCCGCGCTGGGGCGGCGGTACCGGGGCCGGGTCTGGAGGCCGGTCGGGACCGGGCGTCCGCTGGCCGGCGCCGACCTGGTGACGGACCTGGTCGAGGACACCCGCGAGCCCTGCCGCCGGATCTCGGAGAAGGGCGGCCCCTGGCCGTTCTAGCCGCTCCCGACGACCTGAACGACGCCTGGATCACCGACGGAAGCACGGAAAACGGGGCCCGACGGAATCGCCGGGCCCCGTTTCCGTCCCCCCGGCTCAGTCCATCGCGAGTGCCGCGGTCGGGCTGACGCGGGAGGCGCGCCGGGCGGGGAGGACGCCGGACGCGGCGGTCAGCAGACCGAGGACCACGATGACCAGCGCGAGCTGGCCCCAGGGGAGCGCGAGCGGGCCGTCCAGGCCCACCGCGGAGAGCATCAGCGACGCGAACGGGATGGCCAGTGCCAGCCCGAGCAGCGAGCCGACCACGCCGTAGAGCGAGGCCTCCAGCAGCAGCGTCGCCCGGAGCCGGCCGCGGGACATGCCCACTGCGCGGAGCAGACCGGCCTCGCGGAGACGCTCCACCACGGACAGCGCGGTGGTGGTGCCCACGCCGACCACGGCGACGGACACGGTCATGCCGACCAGGCCGAACGCCACGATGGTCAGCAGCAGCAGCTCGGACGCGAAGTCGTCGCGCTGGTCGGCGAGCATCTGCACGCCGCTGCCGGGCACCAGCGCGCGGGCCGCGGTGAGCGCGGTGTTGCGGTCACCGGCGGCGTCGGCGAGCAGGCCGGTCGGCTCGGGCGCGGCGCCGAGCGTGGTCAGGTCGGCCGGGTCGACCAGCACCCACGCGTCGCCGGGCAGGCCGGAGACGGTCGCGGCCACGGTGACGGTGATCTTCTTGCCCTCGCGGGTGAGCGTGGTCTGCTCGCCGTACCCGAGGCCGTAGTTGCCGCCGTTGTCACTGCCGAGCCAGTCGACCGCGACGACCTTGCCCGGCCCGATCGCGTCCAGGCTGCCCTGGGTGATCCGGATGTCCTTGATGGTGCTCAGCGAGCCCAGCGCCAGGTCGGAGACCTTCGCCGTGATCTTGTCAGGCGCCTCCTCGCCCGGCGCGACCATCATGCCGGGGCCGGCCGTGACCGGCAGGTCCACGTCGGCCGTCCGGAACGACAGCACGTTCTTCAGCTCGGGGCTGGACTTGGCCGCGTCCAGGACGCCGGCCGGCAGCGTGGTGCCGGCCTCGGCCGAGATCTGCAGGTCGGCCGGGGCCATCAGCGCGAGCTGCTGGTTCATCTCCACGCGGACGGTGGAGAGCGCGACCACGGCGGCGGCGATCAGCGTGACCGCGAGCGCGACCACGACGCTGACCGACGCGGCACGCTTGGGGGCGCCGCCGACGCCGCCGACCGCGAGCCGCCCGGTCGGGCCGAGCGCGCGCAGCGGCAGGCCGACCAGCCAGAGGACCGGGCGCAGCACGGCCGGGCCGAGCACGACCAGCGCGAAGAACGCGAGCGTGCCGCCGCCCACGGTGGCCAGCATGACCATTTCGCCGGTGGTGTTCGGCGTGTTCGGCTCGGGCAGGTTGAGGACCGCGACCGCGATCAGCGCCACCGAGGCGGCCGTGAGCAGCAAACCGAAGACCCAGCGGACCGGGCCGAGCGCGGAGGTGGCGCCGGTGACGGCCGCGGAGCGCAGCGCCTCCAGCGGCGAGACCCGGGACGCGGTGACCGCGGGGGAGAGCACCGCGATCATGGCGATCAGCGTGGTGCCGAGCACGACGATGATCGCGGGCAGGATCGGCAGGCCGGGCGGGGCCAGCTCGGCGTCCAGGAAGACGCGGGCGGCCGGGCCGGCGGCGAGGCCGAGCAGGTACGCGATGAGCACGCCGGTGACGCCCGCGATCGCGCCGGTGAGCGCGCCCTCGACGATCAGCGCGCGGGTCAGCGGCCCGCGTCCGGCGCCGACGGCCCGCAGCAGTGCGAGCTGCCGCATGCGCTGTGCGAAGACGATCCGGAACGTGGACGTGGCGACCAGCGCGGCCGCGGCGGCCGCGATCGCGACGAAGATGCCGATCAGGAAGAAGACCTCGTTGAGCGAGCTGGCGGCGTCGAGCGCCTCCTGCCGGCGCAGGTCCGCGCCGATCGCGACGTCGATCGGGACCAGGGTGGCCTCGTCGCTCTGCTCCGCGACCTTCGGGAGTGTCTGGCCGAGCCGCTGCGCGACCTCGGCCGGGTCCGCGCCGGGCTCCAGGTGCACCTCGATCCGCGGCGTGTAGGCGTAGATCTGGTCGGCCGTGGAGTCGGCCGCGAGCAGCGCGGTCACCTGCTCGCCGGTCGTGTATCCGGTGCCGGACCAGCCCTCGCCCTTGGCCGGCTCGGCGATGCCGGTGATGGTGAACGTGTGGTTCGGCGACTCGGTGCCGGCGCGGGCCGAGACCGTGGTGCCGACCGTGAGCCCCATCCGCTCGGCGGTGCGCGGCGTGACCGCGATCTGGTTCGCCGCGGTGGGGAACGTCCCGGAGGTCAGCTTCACGTCGGAGAGCGGCCCGGTGCCCGGGTCGGCGACGACCTCCAGCCATCCGCCTTGCGTCGGCACCTCGTAGAACGCGGTGGTGCGGGCGATCGCGGAGTCCACGCCGGGCGTCTTCAGCACGGTGGCGAGCGCCTCCGGCGAGCCACCGGTCCTGCTGCCGACCACGAGGTCGGCGGCTGCGGACGTACCGCTGAAGGTGTTGAGAATGGTCTGGGTCGTGATCCGCTGGGCGAGGACGGTGCCGAAGACGACGGTGGCGGCCACGATCAGTGCCAGACCGGTGAGCAGGAGGCGTGCGGGCCGGCGGGCGATGCCGGAGAGTTGGGTGCGCAGGACGGTCATCGTGCGCCCGCCAGCTGGTTGAGCGCGTCGGCGACGGACTCGCGCGTCGGGTTGGTCAGCTGCCCCGAGATCCGGCCGTCCGCGAGCATGATCACGCGGTCGGCGTAGGACGCGGCGATGGGGTCGTGGGTGACCATGACGACGGTCTGGCCGTACTCCCGGACCGCGTTGCGCAGGAAGGACAGGACTTCTGCGCCGGTACGGGAGTCGAGGTTGCCGGTCGGCTCGTCCGCGAACACCGCCTCCGGCCGGGACACCAGCGCGCGGGCCAGTGCCACCCGTTGCTGCTGGCCGCCGGACAGTTCGCTGGGCCGGTGCGTGAGCCGGTCGCGGAGGCCGAGGACGTCGACGAGGCGGCCGAACAGTGCCGGGTCGGGCTTCTTCCCGGACAGGTCCAGCGGGAGCGTGATGTTCTGTGCCGCGGTCAGTTGCGGGAGGAGGTTGAACGCCTGGAACACGAACCCGATCCGCTCGCGGCGCACCTTCGTCAGGACGCGGTCGTTCTGCTTGCTGAGGTCGACGTCGCCGAGGAGGACGGCGCCGCTGGTGGCGCGGTCGAGGCCGGCGAGGCAGTGCATGAGCGTGGACTTGCCGGAGCCCGAGGGGCCCATGATGGCGGTGAACTCGGCGCGGCCGAAGCCGACCGACACGCCGTCCAGCGCGCGCACGGCGGTGTCGCCACGCCCATAGACCTTGACCAGGTCACGAGCCTCGCAGGCGAGCATCATCGGTGAAGTCCCTTCGGTGGTGGAAAATGCTGTGCACAGCCTGCCGAAACCGGGCATCCCTCACATCCGACCCGCGACCGGAGATCGGCCACCCGGACTCGGCCGAAAGTCAGAGGCGACGGCCCGTCGAACGGCAGACCCGGCCCGGCCGGCACCCGCACTACGCTGGGTAGGCGATGACGACCTCCTCCCCACGCAAACGCCGGATGGGCCTCCGGAAGACCGCGGTCCTGCTGCTCACCGTGATCCTGGCGCTCTTCGACCTCCTCCTGTCCGCCGCGACCGCCGGGTCCCCCGTCGGCGAGTTCCTGGTGCTCCCCTCGCTGCCGCTGGCCGCGGGCGCCACCGCGATCTGGCTGCCCCGGGCCCGGCGCGGGTCCGTCCGGCTGACCATCTACGCGATCCTGTTCGGGTTCCTGTCCGTCACGGTCACCGTGCTGGTGGCCGGCAGCGGCGGCACCACCGGCGGCGGCATCGGCTTCGCCGAGCTGCTCGGCCTGATCGTCGTGCTGTTCATGGTGGCCCGGTTCGGTCATCCCCGGCTCGGCTGGGTCTCCGCCGGTTTCCTGCTGTTCGCGATCGTGGTGCTGCCGCAGCGGGCCGAGAACGGCTTCGAACTGCTGTCGATCGGTCTGCTGCTGGTGATCCTGGCCGCGAGCATCGCCGCGGTCGGCGTCTGGAACAGGTTCACCGAGAGTCAGCGGGAAAGGCAGATCGCCCTGGTACGGGTGGAGCAGCGCGCCGAGTTCGCCCGGGACCTGCACGATTTCATCGCCCACCACGTGACTGGCATCGTCGTGCAGGCGCAGGGCGCGCGGTTCATCGCGGAGCAGGACCCGCAGCGCGTGATCACCGCGCTGGACCAGATCGAGCACGCGGGCGCGGAGACGATGGCCGCGATGCGCCGGATGGTCGGCGTGCTGCGCAGCGGCGACGCGGCCGCCCCGCTGACGCCGCTCGCCGGGGTCGCGGACCTGGAGCCGCTGCTGGAGCAGTTCACCGCGGCCGGCGGTGCGAAGGCGCGGCTGTTCGTGGAGGGGCCGCTGGACGGTCTGCCGGTGGATGTGAGCACGTCCGCGTACCGCGTGGTGATGGAGGCGCTGACCAACGTCCGGCGGCACGCGGTCGAGCCGACCCGTGCGCATGTGCAGCTGCGGCGTACCCCCGAGTGGTTGTTCGTGCGGGTGACCAACGACGGCGCCGCGCCGCTGCGCGCCACCGACCGCAAGGGTTACGGACTGGACGGTCTGGGGGAGCGCGTAGCGTCGGTCGGCGGGTGGCTGCGCGCCGGTCCGGGCATCAACGGAGGATGGGTGGTCGACGCGGCGCTCCCGATCGCGGCGGGTGAGGAGAGACAGTGACGATCCGGGTGCTGGTCGCGGACGATCAGGCGATGGTCCGCACCGGTTTCGGCATGATCATCGGTGCGCAGCCGGACATGGAGCTGGTCGGCGAGGCCGCGGACGGCGTCCAGGCCGTGGAGCTGGCCACCCGGCTGCGGCCGGACGTGGCGCTGATGGACATCCGCATGCCGCGGATGGACGGCCTCGAGGCGCTGCGCCGCCTGGCCGGCCAGGGCGTCGCCGACCCGGTCAACGTGGTCGTGGTGACCACGTTCGACCTCGACGAATACGTGCACGCCGCGCTGCGCAACGGCGCCTGCGGGTTCCTGCTCAAGGACTCCGGCCCGGCGTTGCTGATCGAGGCCGTGCGCGCCGCCGCGTCCGGAGACGCCCTGATCAGCCCCTCCATCACGGTACGACTGCTGGAGCACATGACCCCGCCCGCGCCGGTACGCCAGGATCTCGGCGACCTGTCCCCCCGCGAGCTGGACGTGGTCCGGCTGGCCGCCCAGGGCCGGACGAACGCGGAGATCGCCGCCCAGCTGTTCATCTCGGTCGGCACCGTGAAGACACATCTGAGCAGCGTGCAGGCGAAGCTCGGCGCGCGGAACCGGGTCGAGATCGCGGCCTGGGCCTGGGAGCGGCGGCTCGTTTCTCCGGGCGGCCGATAGTGCGGTTGACGGTATATGCCGGTGCGGCCGGATCTACCTGGACCTGGCGTCGGGCCTGACCCCGGACCCGCTTCGTCCATCCACTGCGGGGCTCGGTCTCCGGCCTCGACCAGTTCTACGCGGTGGCGGGCGTACTCCTGTTGCTCTCGATCCTGGTCGCGGCCGTCGCCCGGCCCGCGGCGCCGGTCACGCCACTCGCCTGATCACTCCCGGACCCGGGCGCGGCACCGCGTCCGGGTGCAGGATCGCCGCGATCGCCTCCACGCCGTCGATCAGGCGCGGGCCGGGGCGGACCACCAGGCCGTCGCCGTCGATCGCCCACACCTGCGCGCCCGGGAAGTGCGGCACGACCCGGGCGGCCTGCTCCGCCGCGCCGTCCAGGTGGAACCCGCACGGCGTGACCAGCACGAATTCCGGGTCAGGCGCGCGCAGTGCCTCCCACGTCGTCTCGGCGGAACGGGCGCCCGGCCTCGCGGCCACCGGGTCGCCGCCCGCGGCGCGGATCATGTCCGGCACCCAGTGGCCCGCGCCGAACGGCGGGTCCACCCACGCCACCACGGTCACCCTCGGTGCCGGTCGGTCCGCGACCAGGTCGGCGACGGCCGCGAGCCGCTGCCGGGACGTCTCCACCAGCGCGGTCGCCCGCTCCGGCACGCCCGCCCGCTCGCCGACGGCCAGGAACGTGCCGAGCACGTCGTCCAGCGTGTACGGATCCAGCGACAGCACGTCCGACCGGCAGCCGAGATGGTCGAGCGCGTCCTCGACATGCCCGGACGGCAGCGCGCACACCCGGCACAGATCCTGGGTGAGAATGAGGTCCGGCGCGAGCCCGGCCAGCGCGTCCGCGTGCAGCGTATAGAGGTCGTCCCCGGCCGCCATCCGCTCCTTGACGTACCGGTCGATCTCCACCGGCGTCATCCCGCGCGTGTCCCGCCCGCCGACCACCACGGCCTTCTCCACGCGTGCCGACGCCGGCTCGTCACACTCGAACGTGACGCCGGCCAGCGCATCCCCCAGCCCGAGCGCATAGACGATCTCGGTGGCCGACGGCAGCAGGGACACGATCCGCATCGCCCCATCATGCCCGGGAAAGGGGGAATGCCCCGGCGCGTGGATCATCGCAATGCCGGGGCACCCCCTCACGCTCGCCTCTCCCGTGGCTCACGCTCAGACCAGCATGGCCTAATTGCAAAAGCATGGCAATAAGCTTTCCCGCTTCCGGCGTGGTGCAGCCCGTTTGCTCCCGCGGGCGCTTGAGCTTGCTCTGGGGGCGACCCCAGACCCCGGTTCCGCTGGCGCGGTGGTCCGGTTCGCGGGTTGCCGCCGGTTTTCGGCTGATCGGCGAGGAGCGGATTCTCACGTCTGTGAGGCGTCAGCGGAAGGGTGTCGGGAGGACCCGGTAGCGACATGGGGACGCACCGATCATGGAAAGGGTGCCTGGAGTTGTGGGTGCGGGCGGGTTTTGGTGTGAAGCCGGTGTGGCGCGGGAGCGGAAGGGAGGAGCGCCAGCGACGACCGGTGCCCGCGGGAGCGTGCGGACCGCAACCACCGCGAAGTGGGAAAAGGAACCAGATCTTGGTTCAGGGTCAGGCGACCGGTGACGGAGCGGGGGTGAGGGGGTGGCGGCGGGTGGGGAGGAGGAGCGTGGGGTGGGAGATGCTCCAGGCGGCGCCGGCGGCGATCATCTCCTTGATGCGGGCGGCGGGGGTGCCGAGGATGGCGGTGGGGCGGGGGCGGTCGTCGGCGGTGACGAGCTGGATGATGCCGTCGTGGCGGCCGAGGCTGATGCACTGGGCGTAGTAGCGGACCGGTGTCGTCGGGACGGGACGGCCGGTGAGGCGGGCGGAGATCGCGTCGGCGGCCTGCCAGGCGGACGGGAGGCCGGACGCGCAGGACATGCGGAGCGTGGTGCCGTCGGGGCCGGGGGCGTGTGCGGCGTCGCCGACCGCGTAGACGTCGGGGTGGGAGACCGCGCGCATGGTGGCGTCGACGATGATCCGGCCGTCCGGGGCGGTCGACAGGCCGCTGGCGGCGGCGAGCGGATGGGTGGCGAAGCCGGTGGTCCAGACCGTCACGTCGGCGGGGAGGTGGCGGCCGTCCGCGAGCGTGGCGCCGGATCCGTCGGCGGCGACGACCGATGTTCCAGAGTGGACGGTGATGCCGAGCTTCGCCAGCACGGCACGGAGATGGGCCTGCGCGCGCGGGCTGAGCGCGGTGCCGACGCCGTCGCGGGCGGCGATCGCGACGGACAGTGCCGGGTGGGATTCGGCGATCTCGGTGGCGGCCTCGATCGCGGTCAGGCCGCCGCCCGCGACCAGCACGGTGGCGCCGGGGGTGAGGGCCTCCAGCCGGGATCGCAGGCGCAGCGCGGCCGGGCGGCTTCCGACGTGGTCGACGTCCGGGCCGGGCGCGGCGACCGTGCTGCCCAGCGCGTAGACGAGCGTGTCGTAGCGCAGGTCGCCGGTGTCCGTGGTGACCGTGCGGTGCGTGACGTCCAGCGCGGTGACCCTGGCGGGCCGCAGCGTGACGTGGGTGCCGGCGAGGACGTCGCGCAGCGGGCGGTGCGGCAGGTCCTGGCCGGCGGCGAGCTGGTGGAGGCGCACCCGCTCGATGAAGTCCGGGTCCTGGTTGACCAGCGTGATGGACGTGTCGGCGGCGTGCAGCCGGCGGGCGAGGCGGCCGGCCGCGTGGACGCCGGTGTAGCCGGCGCCGAGGACGACGATGCGGTGCGTCATGAGTGAGCTCCCGTCTCGGGTGTGTGGTCGCTACCTGAACCGGACAGCGCCGCGATCCCTGACAGGGCGGGGTTGTGGCCTGCGTCACCAGGTGAGCGGCTCGCCGTGCTCGGCGGTCGCCCACGCGCGGGTGAGGCGTACGAGTTTGGCCGGGCTGGCCTGGACGCGGAGCGCGGCGATGCCGTCCGGCGTGACGTCGAGCGTGATGACGCCGGCGACGCGGCCCTCACCGGCCACGGCCAGCACGGCGGGGCCGCCGTTGACCACGGCGGTGTAGAGCGCGAAGTCCTCGTCGAAGAGCCGGCGGGAGGCGGGCTTGAACAGGCCGCGCAGGAAGCGGGCGATCGCGGTCGCGCCCACGATCGGCATGGTGCGGGCCGGGACCTGGCCGCCGCCGTCGGCCACGCTGATCGCGTCGCCGGTCAGCAGCGCGACCAGCGGCGCGATCTCCCCGCTGAGCGAGGCCCGGACGAACGTGGCCGCGATCTCCGCCGCCTCGGCCGTGGTCGTCTGCACACGCACCCGGCCCGCGGTCAGGTGCTGCCGGGCGCGGTGGTGGATCTGCTGACAGTTCGACTCGGTGAGACGCAGCATGCGGGCGATCTCACCGTGCGGGTAGCCGAACGCCTCGCGCAGCACGTAGACCACGCGCTCGGTGGGGGAGAGGCGTTCCATCAGCGTGAGCATCGCGAACGAGACGGACTCGCGCTGTTCCGCGGTCTCGGCCGGGCCGAGCATGCGGTCGCCGGCCAGGAGCGGTTCGGGCAGCCACTGGCCGACGTAGGTCTCGCGGCGCACCCGGGCGGAGGTGAGCTGGTTGAGGCAGACGTTGGTGAGCGCGGTGGTCAGCCACGCCTCCGGTGTCTCGATGTGCGCCCGGTCCGCGGCCTGCCAGCGCAGGAACGTGTCCTGGACCGCGTCCTCGGCGTCGCCCGCGCCGCCCAGCATCCGGTACGCGATCGCCTCCAGGCGTCCCCGGGAGCGCTCGAACAGGTCGATCTCGTGCGCGCTGAGCGTCATCGCCGCAGAGCTTAGCGTGTGGTCGGCGCCGTCACCTCGTGCCAGGTGAGCCCGTCGTCGGAGAGCAGCAGGCGGTCCTGATGTGACTCCCAGGTGCGGGGCATCCGGTCGATGAATCCGCCGGCCGGGATGGTGTCGAGGTCGTGATCGAGGTCCGGTAGCTCCTGGAACGTCCGTCCGCCGTCGACACTGCGGTAGCCGGTGCGGCTGCGGTCGGCCCGTCTGGCGGAGAGCAGCAGCCCGCCCTGTGGCAGCACGATCGCGCCGTCGATCAGCACGCCCTTCGCGAATCCGGCCGGCCTGATCGTCTCCCAGCGCCGGCCGCCGTCCGTGCTGCGGTTGACCGCGATCGTGTTGCCGGCCAGGACGTACACGGTGCCGTCCGGGCCTGCGGTCATCGTGGCGCCGTTCGGGCCGACCGGCAGTGTCGCGGTCTGCCAGGAGACGCCCCGGTCGTGGCTGGCGAAGACGTCCATGGTCCCGCTGTGGAGGCTGCTCAGCCACATGTCGTCGGCGGGTCTGCCGGGCAGGCTGTGCTGAGTGTCGGCCCGGTCGGGCACCTTCACCGGGACGGCCTCGCCGGTGACCGGGTCGGCCGCCCAGAGGAACGTGCCCACGCCGCCGACCGAGCGCAATGCGATGTCGAGTGGTACGAATCCGGCCGGGACGGACGGCACCGGGTCGGCTGCGTCGCGCGGTGCGCGGGTCCAGGTCGCGCCGGCGTCGGTGCTGAACCACGACCGGTCCTCGTGCCACGACCGCACCCGCAGCGTGGTGGGCGTGACGACGATCAGGTCGAAGATGAGGCCGTTGACGTGCGGCCTCCGTGCCGGATAGGTGTCCAGCGGCAGTGGATGGTGGGTCCAGGTCTCGCCGCCGTCGGCCGACGCGGCGATCATGGTCCGGCAGGGGCGGCCGGTGCAGTCGCCGTAGGTGGCGCACAGGTGGTCCCGGTCCCCGACCATGAGCCGTTCCACCTGGCCGGCGATGGCCTCGGTGATGTCGGGGGCCGCCGGGCCGGCCGTGGTGGCGGTGCCGCACCCGGCCAGCGCGAGCAGGGCGGCAGCCGTTATGAGCAGGCGTTTCATGGGCGACTCCCCGAAGTTTGAGCGGTTGCTCAAAACGTAGCTCAATTTGAGCGATCGCTCAAGGGGGCCCCGCCGACGTGTGGTCCGGCAGCACAGGGGTAGAACGGATGATTGAAACCTTGATCAACAACGGAGGCGTGGGCATGAAGGCAGCGGTGTACTACGAGAACGGCGGACCCGAGGTCTTCCGGTACGAGGAGGTCCCGGACCCGGTGGCACAGGCCGGCGAGGTGCTGCTGCGCATCGAGGCGATCGGCGTGCAGGGCGGCGACCTGCTGCACCGGCAGCTCGCCCCGGTCCAGAACGCGCCGCACATCGTCGGCTACCAGGCCGCGGGCACGATCGTGGCGCTCGGCGACGGCGTGACCGGCGTGCGCGAGGGGCAGCGGGTGGTCGCGTTCATGGCGTCCGGCTCGCACGCGGAGCTGGCCGCGGTGAAGGCGCGCAACGCCTACGCCGTGCCGGACGACATGGACCCGCGGGTCGCGGCCGGCATCCTCATCGAGTTCGCCACCGCGGACGACTGCCTGTTCGAGTTCGGCCGGCTGCGCGCGGGCGAGACCGTGCTGGTCCAGGCCGCGGCCGGCGGTGTCGGGCTCGCGGCGGTGCAGCTCGCCAAGGCCGCGGGTGCGACCGTGATCGGCACGGCCTCCAGCGACGAGAAGCTGGGGCGGCTGGCGCGGTACGGACTCGACCACGCCATCAACTACCGAGACGAGGACGTCGTCGCGCGGGTCCGGGAACTCACCGGCGGCCGGGGCGCGGACCTGGTGCTCGACCCGGTCGGCGGGCGCACGCTGGAGGGCAGCATCGAGGCGCTGGCGTACCGCGGGCGGATCAGCTGGATCGGCGAGGCCGGCCGCGAGGGGTATTCGCCGCAGGTCAGGCCGCTGATGGGCAAGAGCGCGTCGCTGAACGGCGTCTACCTGGCGGCGGAGATGCAGCACGACCCGGCCAGGGTCCGCACGATGGTGGACACGCTCATCGCCCGGATCGCCGCGGGCGAGCTGACCGTGGTGGTGGATCGGGAGTTCCCGCTGGCCGAGGCCGCGGACGCGCACCGCTTCATCGAGAACCGCGAGGCTTTCGGGCGGGTGCTGCTCATTCCGTGATCAAGACCGCACCGGGCCGTACGTGATGTCCATCGTCAACGGCGCCGACTCCGCCGTGCTGACCCGCAACGCGTCCTACCGGGGCACGGCCGCGGGCGCGTCCAAGGTGACCGTGCGTTACGTCACGGACCCGCCGGGCCGGTGCGGATCGCGTACCGGCACATCGCGCCCAACATCGCCTCGCCGCTGATCGCGCACGCGTGCCTGCGGTTCGCCGGCACGCTGCTGAGCGTGTCCGGGCTGTCGTTCCTCGGCCTGGGCGTGCAGCCGCCGACGCCGGAGTGGGGCGCGATGGTCTCCGACGGGCGGGCGTGTCCGTTCGGGCCGCCGCATCTGGTGCTGGCACCGGCCGTCGCCGTCGTCCTCACCGCGTCCCTGGCCACCGCGCTGGGGCGGCGCAGCCCGCGGCAGCGCGAGCGGTCCCAGTCGTGCACACGCTGTCGGCAGGGCTTGAGGTGCCGGACGGGCCGCCGGTCGACGTCCTTCTGCTGTCCCGCGTCGACCTGGGCGACCTCGTTGTGGCTGGCGACGGCGCCGCCGGACCGGTACGCGGTGGTGTGCCACGTCGATCGGCATCGGCCCGCCTGCCGGGTGGCTCCACCGTTCCGGCGGAGCCCTGAGAGGCCGGCTCAGGCGCCGAAGCGCAGGCCGTCGATGAGGAGCGTGACCAGGCGGAGGTTCTCGGGCATGTCGCCGGAGGAGCAGAGGCGGGAGACGGCGGTCAGCAGTTGGGCGGGAGGGATGTCGGCGCGGATCTCGCCGGCGGTGGCGGCGGCGTCGAGGAGCGCGCCGAGCGCGGGCTCGAAGCGCTGGGAGAAGTAGCCGGGGAGCGGCGTGAAGGTGGGGTTGCCGGAGTGGAGGGCGGCGGCCAGGCCGCGCTTCACGGTGACGAACTCGGTGAAGCGCTGGAGCCAGAGGGTCAGCGCCTCCAGCGGCTCGTGGGTGGCGGCCAGCGTGGCGGCGGTGGCGGCGGTGGCGTCGACCTCGGAGCGGAAGACGGCGCTGATCAGGTCGGAGCGCTCGGGGAAGTGGCGGTAGAACGTGGCCAGGCCGACGCCGGCCCTGGTGGTGATCTCGCGGACGGGCGCGTCCAGGCCGGAGGTGAGGAAGACCTCGCGGGCGGCGGTGATCAGGGCTTCGGCGTTGCGTTGGGCGTCCGCGCGTACCCGCCGAGGTGGTTTGTCGGACGTCACGCCTGCCTCCAGGGTTGCGTAAGTGAGAAGGTGTTCCGTATCGTCAGGAAGTGAGAAAGCGTTCCGGTTAATGGTACGGGCTTTGGAGGACGATCATGCACTACCGCACGCTGGGTCGCACCGGCATCCAGGTCAGCCCCTATGCGCTGGGCGCGATGATGTTCGGCGCGATCGGGAATCCGGACCATGACGAGTCGATCCGGATCATCCACCGGGCGCTGGACGCGGGCATCAACTTTGTGGACACGGCGGATGCGTACTCGCGCGGGGAGTCCGAGGAGATCGTCGGGAAGGCGTTGCAGGGGCGGCGGGACCGGATCGTGCTCGCGACCAAGGTGAACGGCGTGATGGGCGGCGATCCGAACCAGCGGGGGCTCTCCCGGCGCTGGATCATGAAGGAGGTCGAGGACTCGCTGCGGCGGCTGCGCACCGACTACCTCGACCTGTACCAGATCCACCGGCCGGATCCGTCGACGGACATCGAGGAGACGCTGTCCGCGCTGACCGACCTGGTGCGCAGCGGGAAGGTGCGGGCGATCGGCTCGTCCACAATGCCGGCCTCGGACATGGTGGAGGCGCAGTGGGTGGCGGAGCGGCGCGGGCTGGAGCGGTTCCGCACCGAGCAGCCGACGTACTCGATCCTGAGCCGGGGGATCGAGCGGGAGATCCTGCCGGTGGCGCAGCGGTACGGCATGGGCGTGCTGGTCTGGAGCCCGCTGGCGCAGGGCATGTTGACCGGCCGGGTACGGAAGGGCGTGCAGACCGACCTGCGCCGGGCCCGGATCTTCACGCACATCCACGACGAGAGCCGGATCGACGCGGTCGAGCAGCTGATCCCGCTGGCGGAGAAGGCCGGGATCCCGCTCACCCATCTGGCGATGGCGTTCTCGATCGCGCACCCGGGTGTGACCTCGGCGATCATCGGCCCGCGCACGATGGAGCAGCTGGACGACCTGCTGGCGAGCGCGGAGGTCACGCTCGACGACGAGATCCTGGACGAGATCGACACGATCGTCCCGCCGGGCACGGACCTCGGCCGGCTCGACATGGCCTACGCGCCGCCCTCGATCACGGAGGTGCCGCTGCGCCGCCGCCCGGCATCCGCACGAGCGGCGCGTACCGTGATGGCGTGATCGATCTTCTGGTGGTGGGCGGCAGCGGGCTGCTGGGCGGCGAGATCGTCCGGCAGTCCGGAGCGCACGCGACGTTCCATCGGGCCGCTCCGGAGACGGAGAACCGGCACCGCCTGGACCTCCGGGACCGCGCCGCCGTGCTGGATCTGGTCCGGCACCTTCGCCCAAGAGTGATCATCAACGCGGCCTACCGGCAGCACGACTGGGCGATCACCGCGGACGGCGCGATGCACGTCGCGGCCGCGGCGGCGCACATCGGAGCACGCCTGGTGCACGTCTCCAGCGACGCGATCTTCTCCGGAAACGCGGTCACCTACGACGAGCGCAGCGTGCCGGATCCGACCACGCCCTACGGTGCCGCCAAGGCCGCGGCCGAGCTGGCGGTCCGCGGCCTTGTCCCGGACGCGGTCATCGCCCGCACCTCGCTGATCATCGGCGAGGGCGAAGTCTCCCATATCCGAAATGTCCAACAAAAAGTGCTGTTCACGGATGATGTCCGTTGCCCCATCCATGTCACCGACCTCGCGGCGGCGCTGCTGGAACTGCGCAACGCACAGGGCGTCCACCACATCGCCGGGCCCGACGCCATCAACCGCCTCGAACTGGCCACGCTCATCGCTCGCCGCGACGGCCTGGACGAGACCGCACTCACGCCCGGCCGACGCGCGGAGACCGGCCCGCCCGGCCCGCTCGCGCTCAGACTCGACTGCGCCTGGACTCAGGAACGCCTCACCGTCAGGCTGCGGGGCGCCCGCGAGTTTCTAGCGCGTCCAGATCCCGCTCCGCGTACAGACGGTGACACCACTCCTCGTTGAGCACGGTCAGCAGGCAGTCCGAGACCGGATAGCTGTCACCCTCGGACGGCCAGCCCGGACCGACGCCCGGCGGCGTCGACGCGGCCAGCGACTCCGGCGTCAGCGTCCCGATCACCGCGCGGACCGTGGCCATCCGGTCCCGGCGCAGCTCCAGCACCTCGGGAAGCGACGGCCGCGCCTCCCGGTCCCACGGCACGCCCGGCGTCGGCTCCATGCCGTCCCACGGCAGGTCGAGCGGGTGCCACGGCGCGGCGCTGCCCTGGACCCCGCGCAGGATCCACGCGTCGGTGGCGAAGAGCAGGTGCCGCAGCGTCTCGATGAACGACCACTCGTCGTCGACGCGCTCGTGCAGCAGTTCCGGGTCGAGCGTGCGGGCCCGCGCCACGGTCGGCTCCCACATCTCGGTCACGGTTTCCCACGCGGTGACGAAGCCCTCGGGCGTGGTGGGGCGCATCAGCGCGCGCCGCGGGTCACGACGGTCCAGCTCGGCCTCGATCAGCGGTGCCACGTCGACGCCGTTGATCGTGAGGTTGCTGATCTCGCCGTTGATGTCCGTGTCGACCAGGTAGACGCCGCGCATGACCGACCCGAAGAAGTCCACGTCCCGGAACGTCGAACGCGCGAGCCGGACCATCCGGAAACGGGTCCCGGACATGTCCCGGTTGCTGAAGTCCGTCATGGACGCAGCGTACGCACGGCGACCGTCTGGCCGTCGCTCACTTCGCCGGTCTTGACGAACCCGAGTCCGAGGTAGAACGGCTCCGGGCCGCCGTCGCGCGGCTCGAACGTCACGTAGGCCTGCGACCAGCCCCGGTCCCGCAGCTCCGCGCAGACCGCCTCGACCGCGAACCGGCCGTAGCCGCGCCCCTGCTTGTCCGCCGCGATGAGCAGCCGCCACAGCCCGGAACGCCTGCCGGGATCGTCGCCGCCCGTCCACTCGTAGTCCACGAACGCCATGACGAACCCGACCGGCTCGTCACCGTCGTAGACCAGCCGCGGCCAGGCCATCTCACCGAACACGTACGCCTCGGCCAGCGACTTCACCACCGGCGCCACCAGGTCGGTCTGATCGTCGCGGACGGCGAGTGCGAGCGCCGCTTCGTAATTGGCCGCGGTCACCGGTTCCAAGCGCATGCGCACAGACTATCTGTAAGACATGAGCGGTTTTTGACTCCTTACCGCGTCGCCGCGTGCGGCGCCGCGGCCGTGGCCGTCATCGCCCGCCGCCCCGGCACCACCATCTTTTGAAGATCAAATGCCCCATGCGGTACGACTCGGAAGCGCAACGGGAGCAGGAAACCTTCGCCCCGGGCGTGGGCCTGGGCGCGTTCCACACCCAGGCCCGGCACTTCTCATGACACCGTGATGACGACCTTGCCCGTCGGGTGGCCGTTCTCGACGGCGGCGAGCGCGGCCGGCGCGTCGGCGAGCGGGTGGACCGCTGTGATCGCGGGAGCCAGCACGCCGTCGACGGCCAGCCGGGCGGCCCGCTCCAGGTTCTCCCGGTCGAGGCGGCGCGCGACGAACCGCCCGCCGAGTTCGGCCACCGACATGTCGTTCACGGCGATGACGGTGCGGGCCTCCCGGGCCAGCGGCGCGACCGTCCGCAGCGAGTCGCCGCCGACCAGGTCGATGATCCCGTCGAAGCCGTCCGGCACCAGCGCGCGGGCCGCGGCGACGACGTCCCCGGCCGTGTAGTCGACGAACCGCACCCCGGCGGCCTCCGCGGCCTCGCGCTTGGCCGTGCTCCCGGTGCCGACCACCCGCAGCCCGCGCGCGGCCGCCAGCCGGGCGACCGCGAGCCCGACCCCGCCCCCGACGCCGTTGACCAGGATCGTCGCACCGGCCGGGGCGTCGAGCGTGTCGAGCGCGTCCACCGCGCTCGTCCCGGCCACCGGCAGCGTCGCCGCCACGAGCGCGGACAGGCCGGCCGGGATGCGCGCGGTGTGCGGCGCGGACAGCACGGTCGTCTCGGCGTAGGTGCCACCGCCGGTCAGCGCGAACCCGAAGACCGCGTCACCCACCTCGAGCCCCTCGACGTCCGCACCGAGCGCGAGCACCACGCCGGCCGCGTCCATGCCCAGCACCCGCGGGAACGGACGCCCGCCGTCGAGCCCGGTGACCAGGCCCGCGCGCACCTGGTAGTCCATCGGGTTCACGCCGGCCACCTGCACCCGGATCAGCACCTCGCCGGGGCCGGGGACGGGGTCCGGGCGATCGAAGAGCTCCTGTACCTCAGGCCCGCCATGCTTGCCGAAACCCCACGCCTGTCCCATGTTCTGCCGCCTCCTGACCGGCCCGGGTGCTCCCGGGCGCTGAGGTCATCCTCGGCGTTGACACCGATGTAAGGGGCAAGCGGCTGAGGTGCAGGTCACCGCCCGGACAGCGCCTCCCGGTGCCGCGTGTTGCCGCTCATCAGCACCTCGAGCGCGTCCCGGGACTCGACCAGGTGCGCGATCTCGGCGTTGAGCCGGTCCCGCTCGCGCGCCATCGCGGTGAACGTCTCCTCGGCGACGTCGAGGGAATCGGGGAGGTCCACGCACGGCAGCACGTTCGCGATCACCCTGCTGGACAGGCCCGCGTCGAACAGCTTCCGGATGAGCAGCACGCGCTCGACCTCGGCCTCGGAGTAGTGCCGCTGTCCCGCGTCCGAGCGTGAGCTGTGCATCAGGCCCTGGTCTTCGTAGTACCGCAGGGAGCGCGGACTCACGCCCGTACGCTGGGACAACTCGCCGATCCGCATCCCGGAAGCCTACGCCGGGCGCCTACGCCGGATGGCCGTCCGGGCGGACCAGGCCGGCCGCGGTCCTTACCGGGCCGCCGTCGCGGAGCCGGGCGAAGAGCGTGCCGCCGTCCGGCAGCGGCTGGTCGGGCACGCGCGGCCCGGTCGGATACGTCACCGCGAGCCCGGACAGCCGTTCGGCCAACCGGCGCGAGAAGTCCGGCACGGTGGCGATCATCTCGCTGAGCACGCCGCGCAGCGCCTGGCCGTCCGGCGAGTACGCGGTCATCAGCGCGGTCTGCGCCCGGGTGTGCGCCAGCAGGTCCGCGCCGACCGGGTGCCGCTCCTCGTGGTAACTGTCCAACAGGGACTCCGGCGCGCGCCCGGTCGCCACCGCCGCCAGCTTCCAGCCGAGGTTGTGCGCGTCCGCGATGCCCGCGTTCATGCCGACGCCGCCGGCCGGGAAGTGCATGTGCGCGGCGTCCCCGGCCACGAACACGGTCCCCTTCCGATACTGCGCCGCCTGCCGGGTCGCGTTGCCGAAGCGGGACAGCCAGTCCGGGTCGCGCAGGCCGAAGTCGGTGCCGGCGATCCGGGTGACGGTCGCACGCACCTCGTCCAGCGTGGGCTCGCCGGTGCCGGCCGGTTCCGCGTCCGCGCCGACCAGGCGGTGCAGGCCGCCGGGCATCGGCACGATCATCAGGCCGCCGCGCGCGCCGGTGAGCGTGAGCACGCCGCGGGCCGGTGGCGCGTCCAGCACCACGTCCGCCAGCCAGCCCCAGGTGGTCGCGTCCGTGCCGGGGAAGTCGATGCCGGCCGCCTCGCGGACGGTGCTGCGGGTGCCGTCGCAGCCGACCACGTACCGGCCCTCGACCACGCTGCCGTCCGCCAGCCGCACGCCGCCGGGTGCGAGCCCGTCGACCCGCACGCCGCGCCGGATGACGGCGCCGAGCGCGCGGGCCCGCTCCTCCAGCAGCTCCTCCGTGCGGGCCTGGACCAGGATCAGCGTGTACGGGAACGGCGTGTCCAGCACCGAGAAGTCCATCCGGTCCGGCAGCGAGGCGAAGTGCCCGTTCGGCACGCGCAGGCCCTCGGCCAGAAACTGTTCCGCGAGCCCGCGCGTGTCCAGGATCTCCAGCGTGCGCGGGTGCACGGTGAGCGCCTTCGAGTGCCGGTCCCGTTCCTCGCGGCGTTCCAGCACGGTGACGGTGGCCCCGCCGAGCCGCAGTTCCCCGGCCAGCCACAGCCCGGTCGGTCCGGCTCCCACGATGACGACGTCCATGTCTCCTCCGATGTCTTGGTCAGTGACCAAGAGACTAGACTAGGTCAGTGACCAAGAGTCAAGAGGATGTCGTGCGCGCCGCACTCGAGGTGCTCCGCGACGAGGGTGCGGCCGGGGTGTCGATGCGCGCGATCGCGGCCCGGCTCGGCGTCCGGATGAACACCGTCGTCTGGCACGCCAAGTCCAAGGCCCGCCTGGAGGAGCTGATGGCGGACGCGATCGTGGCCGGCGCGCGCCTGGACGGACTGCCGGACGACGGCCGGGAACGCGCGGTGGAGATCGCCCACCGCTACCGCCGTGCGCTGCTCGCCCACCGGGACGGCGCGATCGTGGTCGCCGGCACCTACGCGGCCGAGCCCGCCACGCTCGACCTGGCCGAGGCGCTGGCCGCCGCGCTGCTCGACGCCGGGATGGCCGAGCGGGAGGCCGGCTGGACGCTGTGGGCGATCGTCTACTTCGTGCTCGGCCTGGTCCAGGAGGAACAGGCGCTGCCCGCGCGCGCGACCGGCACGCTCGACCCAGGCGACCGCCCCGCGCTGCGCCGCCTGTTCCCCGCGCTGACCGAGGAGTCGTTCGACGCCCGTTTCGCGCACGGCCTCGCGCGACTGCTCGGCACCGGCGCTTGACCCCGACGCTACGTCATGGTTTGCCATGGTGGGGTGAACCGCACCTCCACGGCGTACCTCGCCTCGTATGTCCTGTCCCTGCTCGGCAACTCCGTGGCCGGCGTCGCGCTGCCGCTGATCGTGCTGCAGACCACCGGCAGCGCGCTGGCCGCGGGCACGGTGGCGATCGCGTCCGCGCTCCCGGCCGCGGTCGCCGGCCTGTTCATGGGCGTGGTGATCGACCGGATCAACCGGCGTACCGCGTCCGTGCTCACCGAGCTGATCTCCGCCGCCTCGATCGCCGCGCTGCCGCTGCTGGACTCCGCGGTCGGCCTGTCGCTGAGCTGGTTCGTGCTGTCCGCGGTGGTCGGCTCGTTCGGCGACGTGCCCGGCCTGACCGCGCGCGAGGCCATGCTCCCCGGCATCGCCAGGATCGGCGGCACCCCGGTCGAACGCCTGCTCGGCCTGCGTGAGGCGCTCGGCGCGGTCGTGCTGCTGGTCGGACCCGGCGCGGCCGGCACCATGATCGCGTTCTTCGACGGCAGCGAGATCCTGTGGATCACCGCGGCGCTGTCGGCCACGTCCGCGCTGATCACGCTGCTGATCCCGCGCACGGCCGGTGCGGTGGGGAAACAGCCCACGGGGGTACGACTCCGCGACGGATTCCGCACGCTCGCCCGATCCCCGTTCCTGCTCACCACGACCGCGCTCAGCGGCGCGCTGGTGCTCGTGCTCGGCGGCTTCCAGGGCCTGGTGCTGCCGGTCCACTTCACCCTGATCGACCGCCCGGAGCTGCTCGGACTCGTGCTCAGTGCGCTCGCGGTCGGCCTGCTGGCCGGCGGTGGCCTCTACGCCGTGGCCGGCACCCGCGGCCCGCGCCGGGCCTGGTTCGTCGCCGGGCTGCTGACCACGGTGGCCGGCTTCGCCGCGATGTCGTCACTGGCCGCGCCGTGGCTGGTGCTCGCGTCCGCGGCAGTGGTCGGTCTCGGGAACGGGTTGTTCGGCAGCCTGCTCGGCGTGCTCATGGTGGAGCGGATCCCGGACGCGATGCGCGGCCGCATCATGAGCACGCAGAACACGATCGTCACGCTCGCGCCCGCGCTCGGCTTCGGCGTGACCGCGCTGGTCATCGATTCTGCGGGCGCCCGCGAGGCCGCGATCGGGCTGGCCGCGGTCTGGGTCGTGGCGGGTGTATTCGCACTGTGGGCCCCACCGCTGCGGAACCTGACCGCGACGGAGGCGCGTAACCAGGCCGCACCCGTTGAGTTGCCGGTGTCAGCGTGAGGGCGTTGTCGGCCCACAGGCTGTTGTCGGCCTACAAGCCGCTATGTCGCGAAATGTCGGGCAGACAGTGCCCGGTTGTCCTCGTCCCGGCTGATCACGTCGGGTCCGGACCTCGACGCCGAAAGCTCAGGCAAGGCCGCCACCGCCGGCCGCCGTGTCGTCCGTGGGGCGCCCGCATGCGGCGGGCTGTCCGCCAACGTGCGACGGGCGCCGCGCTTCTCCAGGATCGGGGCGCCCCCCACGTTGGTCCGACGACGTGGGGGACGCCCCGCTCACCGGCTGGGGCGCGCTGCTGCTCGCCGCCGGGCTGCCCGCGAGGCGCCTGCGCAACGGGCGACCCCACCAGCTCCGGGCTGGGTAGCGTGGCGGCACATGAACAGCGGTGAGATCGCGCGGCTGGCCGGGGTGAGTGTGCGGACGCTGCGGCACTACCACCAGGTCGGGGTGCTGCCGGAGCCGGCTCGGCGCGGGAACGGCTATCGCGAGTACACGGTGCGCGACCTCATCCTGCTGCTGCGCGTGCGGCGTCTGGCCGAGCTGGGGCTGTCGCTGGACGAGATTCCGGCGCTGCTGGACGCGGACGACCGGGCCGGCGACGTCCTGGACCGGCTGGATGCGGAGCTGGCGGCGCAGATCGAGCGGCTCACGGCCCGGCGGGCGGTGATCGCGCGGTTGCGGGCGGCCGGTGCGCGCCCGGATCTGCCGCCGGAGCTGGCCGGTATCCCGGCGGCGGACGGTGTGACGCCGGAGGCGGCGCGGGTGGACCGGGAGCTGTCGATCCTGTTCCATCACCTGCTGGACGAGCCCGGCCGGCATGAGCTGGCCGGGCTCCTGGCGGTGCTGTCCGGTCCCGGGCTGCTGGAGGCGCTGACCTCGCTGGCGAACCGGTTCGCCGCGCTCGACGAATCCACGCCGGCCGCGGAGGTGGACCGGATGGCGGCGGACGGGCGAGCTGTCCTGGAGGGGTTGCCGGACGACTATCCGGCGCTGGAGGCGCCCCGGGTGGAGGAGCTGTTCGCGGCGTATGGAGATCTGACGTTCAACGGCGCGCAGCAGGAATTCCTCGCACGGATGGTTCGGGAGTTCCGAGTCGTACCGCTGGGGGATCTTTAGGCATTTGATCTTGATGGGTCGGCGCCGGTGCGCTTTCTTCGGGCAAAGAAAGCGCGACGAGATTTCCGAAATGCGAGGATAAATCGGGTAAATGCACGGGGGAATGTGAGGACCATTACGGTCGGTGGTGGACCAGAGTGGTCCGAGACGGACTAGGTTGGTCCCATGCCGCGACAGACCAAGGAAGAGATCGACGAGGAGATCCTCGATCATGCGGCCGCGCTCTTCGCCCAGCACGGCTTCGCCGAGACGTCCGTGCAACGGATCGCGGACGCGGCCGGCTACTCCAAGACCGGCCTGCTGCATCGCTTCCCCACCAAGGAATCGCTCTGGGAGGCCGCGATCGGCAACTGCACCGGCGCGATCCACGAGATCGCGGGGCTGGACGGTGTGCCGGTCGGCCCGGAGCGGGACCGGCTGATGGTCGCCGGGCTCGTCGACCTCGGACTGAAACGGCCGGGCCTGATGTCGCTCGCGCTCTCCGTGTTCAGCCGCGCCGGCGACCCGCGCACCGCCAACGCGGAGTGCGACGCGATCGCGGACCCGATCCTCGCCTCGTTCGGCATCGACCGGGAGGGCGGCGACCTGGCGCGCGCGGCCCGGGTCGTCACCGCGCTGGGCGGGATCGCGGTCGCGGTCGTCGCGCTCAGCGACGTCGAACCCCGTGACCAGCTCCGGGAACACCTGATCGCGGCCAGTTACGACGCGCTCGGCCACTCACGCTGACGCAATCGAGAGGAACCATCGGCATGGCAACCTTCCTGCATCGCCTCGGGCTGGGCTCGTTCCGGCACCGGTGGGCGGTCACCATCGTCTGGCTGCTGGTCTTTATCGGCACCGGCGTCGGCGCGGCCACGCTCGCCGGCACCATGGCCACGTCGTTCAGCATCCCCGGCCAGGAGTCGACCACCGCGCTCGACCTGATCGACGAGCGCTTCGGCGGCGGCTCCGGCGGCACCGCACAGGTCGTCATCGCGGCGCCGGAGGGCGGCAAGGTCAGCGACCCGGCCGTGGCCGCGCAGATCACCGCGTACGTGCAGAAGCTCGGCGCGCTGCCCGGCGTGGAGAGCGCGAGCAACCCGCTCGACCCGCAGAAGCCCACGGTCTCGCCGGACCTGAGCGCGGCCTACAGCACGGTCACCTACGAGGTGCCCGCGCCGGAGATCACGGTCGAGGAGCGCGAGGCGCTGCTCGACGCCGTCTCCGAGGCCCGGGACGGCGGGCTGAACACCGAGGTCAGCGGCGAGGCCAGCCAGGAGAGCGGTGCGGACATCGGCGGCCCGGCCGAGGCGATCGGCGTGGTCGTGGCGCTGGTCGTGCTGGCCATCACGTACGGCTCGCTCGTCGCCGCCGGCATGAACCTGCTCACCGCGGTCGTCGGCGTCGGCATCGGCGCGCTCGGCATCACCACGCTCAGCGGCTTCGTCGACCTGCAGTCCACCACGCCGATCCTCGCGGTCATGCTCGGCCTCGCGGTCGGCATCGACTACACGCTGTTCATCGTCACCCGCTACCGCCACGAGCTGCTGCACGGCCGCTCCCCGGAGGCCGCGACCGCGATGGCGGTCGGCACGGCCGGATCCGCGGTCGTCACGGCCGGCATCACCGTGGTCATCGCGCTGGCGGGTCTCGCGATCGCGGGCATCCCGTTCCTGACCGAGATGGGCATCGCCGCGGCCGCCACCATCGTCGTGGCCGTGCTGATCGCGATCACGCTGGTGCCGGCGGTGCTGGGTTTCGTGGGCCGGCGGGCGCTGCCCCGTAAGCTGCGGGCCGTTGGTGTCGTTGCTGACGATCAGAGCCGGCCTCTTTACCGCACATGGGCTTCGGTCGTCACCCGGTTCCGCACGCTGAGCCTGCTGGCCGCGGTCGTGGCGCTCGGCGTGGTCTCCATCCCGTTCTTCTCCATGCAGACCACGCTCATCCAGCCCGCGCCGCCCGGCAGCACGCAGGAGAAGGCGCAGGAGCTGATCTCCACGAAGTTCGGCCCCGGCTTCACCGGCCCGCTGGTGGTG
Source organism: Catenuloplanes japonicus (assembly GCF_000717135.1). Taxonomy (GTDB): domain Bacteria; phylum Actinomycetota; class Actinomycetes; order Mycobacteriales; family Micromonosporaceae; genus Catenuloplanes; species Catenuloplanes japonicus. The sequence continues at coordinate 65,739 of NZ_JNXY01000021.1, read as the reverse complement.
CTGGTGGACGGTCCGGGCGCCACCGCGCGGGCGAACACCGCGATCGGTACGTTCCAGGGGCTCGACGACGTGGCGCTGGCCGCGCTCGGCGGGGCCCGGCCCGACGACACCGCCGCGCTGGTCACCGTGATCGCCAAGTCCGCACCGGACAGCCAGGAGACCAAGGATCTGGTGCACAAGCTGCGCGACGCCGTGGACGACAGCGGCGACGACGCCATCTACGTGACCGGCCAGACCGCGGTCAGCGTCGACGTCTCCGAGAAGCTCGACCAGGCACTGCCGCGCTACCTGATCCTGGTCGTCGGCCTCGCGCTCATCCTGCTGATCCTGGTCTTCCGGTCGCTGCTGGTCCCGATCATCGGCGTACTCGGCTTCCTCCTCACCATCGGCTCCGCGCTCGGCGCCACCACCGCGGTCTTCCAGTGGGGCTGGCTCAACCAGATCGTCAACACCGACGTCGAGGCGCCGCTGCTCAGCCTGTCGCCGATCATCGTCATCGGCATCCTGTTCGGCCTCGCCATGGACTACCAGGTCTTCCTGGTCTCCCGCATGCACGAGGCCCACGCGCATGGTGCCTCCCCGCGCGACGCGGTGATCACCGGCTTCAAGCAGGCCGCGCCGGTCGTGGTGGCGGCCGCGACGATCATGTTCGCGGTCTTCGCCGGCTTCGTCCCGGAGGGCAACGACACGATCAAGCCGATCGCGTTCGCGCTGGCCATCGGCATCCTGTTCGACGCCATCATCGTGCGCATGATCGCGGTGCCGGCCGCGCTCGGTCTGATGGGGCGCGCGGCGTGGTGGCTGCCGTCCTGGCTGAGCCGGCTGCCGGTGCTGGACGTGGAGGGGGCGGCGCTGGAGCGCACGGTCCCGTCCACGGTCCCCTCGACCGTCACCGAGACCCCGGAGACGGCGCCGGCGGACTCGTCGTCGGAGTCGGTGCGTCACTGACGACCCGGCCTCCACCCCCGGGAGCGGGAAGACCCAGACCACCTCTGGATCTTCCCGCTCCCCAGGCAGGGCATGATCCGGATACCCGGACCGCGCTGCCCACACCGCGCACCGGCCCAGCGCGCCACCCCACCGGCATAACAGCTCCTCGCGTACCGTCAGGACGGGTTCTTCTCCTCACCTGGGATGTGGTGTGCCATGGACATTCCCCTCTTCGACCTGAGCACATGGCGGGCCGCTGAGCAGCAGGAACGCGTCACACTCGCGGCCAGGCTCGACCAGGCCATGCGCGACTCCGGGTTCTTCCTGGTCAGCGGGCACGGCATCGACGCTTCGCTCACGGACCGGATCCGGGCCGAGGCCCGCACGTTCTTCACGCTGCCCGGCACGGTCAAGGACACCTATGCGACCGGTGTCGGCGGGCGCGGCTGGATCCCCTGCGGGCGGGAGGTGAACGCGTTCTACGGCGAGGTCGCGGACGCGGACAAGCCGGACCTCAAGGAGACCTTCACGCTCGGCCGGGAGCTTCCCGGCGGGGACCCGGCCTGGTTCACGCCGAACGTCTGGCCGGCCGAGGTGCCCGGCCTGCGCGCACCGGTGACCGCGTACGCCGACCTGACGCAGGCGCTCTACCGGGAGCTGCTGGAGGTGCTGGCCGTCGCGCTCGGCCTGGAGGCCGGCTACTTCGTGGCGCGGACCAGGCAGGCGCCGTACACGTTCAACATCAACCGCTATCCGCCGCGGTCGGTCACCGGCACGCCGCTGGAGGGACAGTTCCGGGTCGGCCCGCACACCGACTGGGGCATCCTCACCGTTCTCGACCGGCAGCCCGGCTACGGCGGCCTTCAGGTGCAGGCGCTCGACGGAACGTGGGCGGACGCGCCGTACGTGCCGGGCGCGCTCACGGTCAACATCGCCGACCTGCTCGCCCGCTGGACCGGCGACCGCTGGCGCTCCACCCGCCACCGCGTGCTGCCACCGCCGGACGCCGACGTGAACGAGGAGCTGATCAGCCTCATCGTCTTCTGCGAGTCCGACATGGACCGGACCGTCGTGCCGCTGGCTCCTCCGGTCGGCGGCGGCACGGACTACCCGCCGGTGGTCGCGGGCGACTACTACCGCGAGCGCGACGCCGCGGCCTCGTTCGACTGAGTCAGCCCGTGTGCGCGGGGAGGAGGCGGGCGGCGAGCGTGCGGCCGTCGTGCAGGCCCACGGCCTCCGGCGCCCGATCGTCCACGTTGCGGCCGTTCGGGACGGCCCACGCGGAGCCCAGGCGCGTGAGTGGCGTGCCGGTGCGCAGATCGTAGAGCTCCCACCGGGTCCCGTACGAGAACGGCGGGACGTGGGCGTCGATGGTGCCGTAAACGCTGCTCAACAGCAGCGCCACCGTCTCCGCCCGCTCAAATCTCACCACGCCGAGCACCGCGTCGACGTCGGCGAAGTCGACGACGATCCCGGACGGCTCGATGAGGCGGCTGTGCCCGTGGGATCGCTCCGACGACGCCGTGATCGAGCCGTTGTGCGTGCGCGCGACCGCGTCCTCGAATTCGGGCCAGGCGCTCTGGAACGCACCGATCAGGTGCGCGTGCGCGACCGGTTCCCCGGCGGCCCGGTTGAGCTCCTTCACCAGCTTCCAGGTGCTGCCGTAGTCCGCGAGGAGCACGGTGCCGAGGTGCGCGAGCGGCTCGGGCAGGGCGTCCGGCTCCACGCCCACCAGCACCAGCCGGAGCCGGGGTCCGCAGGCGCCGGCCAACGCGCCTGCCTCGAATCCGAGCCAGGGATCGTCCAGGTTCTCCGCGGTGACGCAGACGATGCCGAGGTCGGCTTTCTCCGCCGCCTCGCACGGCCGCGCTCCCCACGGACGTCCCGGCCCGATCTCGTCGCCGAACATCCAGGCCCGCGTGCCGGGAACCAGGATCGGCAGCCATTCCCGGAGAACGAGTGCCACCCGACGGCCAGCCGGTTTCGACCAGCTGAGGAAGAGCTTCATGGGCGCAGATGGTACGAATGCCCGCCGGGCCCCGTCGACTGCCGGGCCGGACGGAGTCGTCCGTTTCCCACCGGCGGGGGACAGGCGGTTGTTAGATTTCGTTCATGCTGCCGGTAACCGAGAGCACGCTGGTCGTGCGTACCGATTTCGCAGATGCGAGGGCGTGGGAGCGGGTGCGCAGCGCCGTGGCCGACCCGCCCGGCGGAGACCTGGTGTCCGCCGCGTTCACGTTCGTGGACGATCCGCGATACACCGGATTGAGCCCGGTCAGCGCGATCGAGCTGGTGCCGCGCCGGCCCGCCCATCAGATGGTGGCGCTGGCCGACACCGTGACGATGGCGTCGCCGGACCTGCCGCTGCTGGTCGTGGACCTGGTCGACGAGCCGGGGCAGCGCTTCCGCTCCGCGCCGGAGGTGCTGTGGCACGTGGCGAACAACCTGTTCGTCGCGAAGGGATATTTCCACGAGTACGTGCGCAGCGTCGACGCCGACGGCGTCTACCGGTGCGGCGGGCTGGACGGGTAGATCAAGGTGCTGTCCGCGATCGCGTCGCTGAAGGGCGTGCCGTTCGACGCGGACGACTACGCCGGGCTCTCCCGCCGGCGGTAGGTTCTCACGGCGTGCGTCGCCGCGAGCGCCCACACCACCAGCAGCGGCTGGAACAGCAGCCGCACGCCGCGGTCGAGGTCCGAGTCCAGGCCGAACGCGTCCCGGTGCTCGGTGAACTGCGCGATGTTGCCCGGGAAGATCGCCACGAAGAACGCCGCCACGACCGCACCCACGATCGCGCGGTAGGGCTGCCGCCACACGGTCAGCAACGCCAGCCCGAGCAGCACCTCCACCACGCCGGAGGCGATCACGACAAAGCCGGCGTCCAGCGGGATCCAGGTCGGCACCTGCGCGTGGAACTCCTCACGCAGCACCGTCAGATGCCCGGTCCCGGTCGCGAGCAGAATCAGTCCGAGCAGCGCCTGCGCCGCGACCGCGATCATCGTGGTGGTTCCCTTCGAGAATCGGCACCAGCAGCGCCGTGATGTTGTCGTGCCCGCCCTGCTCCAGCGCAAACACGACCAGCCCGTGAGCCCGGTCGCGGGGGAGCGGCGGGATGCCGTACCGCCAGAGGCCGTCCGTGCAGAGCAGCAGGTGTCCGTGCGCGCGGCCGCAGGCTGCGGATCTGCGGTGTGGTGTCATTCATGCCGCCGCCCAGCCAGGCGGTCATCACGCCGAGCGCGTCCGCGTCGTCCACGGTGAGCGGGATCGGCGTGCCCGTGCCGGGGATCCAGTAGGCGCGGCTGTCGCCGACCCACGCGACGAAGATGCCGTCCGGGCCCGCGACCGCGGCCACCAGCGTGCAGGCCGGCGACTCGGCCAGCGCCGCGACCGCGCGTCCCGCCCGCACCGTGGCCGTGGTCAGCGCGTCCTCGGGCAGATCGCCGGCATCCAGCCGGGCGATGATGACGGCGGTGGCGGTGTCCGCGGCGACCTGGGCGGCACGCTCGGACCGCGCCGTCATGCTGACACCGTCACAGACGACCGCGACCGTCCACGGACCCGCGCCGGTGAGCGTGACCGCGTCCGCGTTGATGCCGCGCCGCAGGCCACGGTCGCTGACCGCGGTCGCGCCACGCGGGCCGGACAGCTCGATCCGGGCCCGGTAGGCGGGCTGCGCGCGCCCGCAGTCCCAGCAGTTCCCGTCCGGCGCGACGGTTCCTCCGCAAGCGAAACAAGCCATGATGCCGCACAGCGTATTGACTTCATGCCCGCTTCAGACAGGACGGTGGGCGGATGACCGACGAGATCACCGTGGAAATCACCACGATCGGCCGGCGCAGCGGCGCCCCACGCCGGATCGAGACGTGGCGCTACCGGGCCGCGGGCCGCTGGTGGCTGACCGGCAGCCCCGGCCTCCGCGACTGGTATGCGAACCTGCTCGCCCACCCGGAGTTCACACTGCACACCACAACCGCAGATCTGGCGGTACGCGCCCGTCCCGTGACCGACCCGGCCGAGCGGGCCCGCGTGCTCGGCGAGATCGTGCCGTGCCTCGACTGGGCCGAAAGCCTGGAGAGCTGGATCGAGGGGAGCCCGCTGGTGGAGATCGAGGCGGCGCCTCAGTCCTCGTCCGGGTAACCGTGCAGGCGACGCCGGGTGGCGGTCCGAACGCCGGGTGCGCGGTCCGCCCCGCGTAGGCCGCCCGCTCCACCTCGCGCGGGTCCACGCCGTAGGCCTTCGCGACCGCGGCCCACGCCTCAGGGCCGTCGACCAGATGGCCCCACCACCGGCTGCCCCGCGAGCGGACACCCGCGGGCAGGTCGATCTGCACCGGCTCCGCGCCCCGGTAGGGCAGGCCGTACCAGAAACGGGGGTAGACGAGCACGTGCTGGAGCAGCCGGCCGCCGGACAGGACCGCCCATTCGCCGCCGTACTCGTCGTGGTCCAGTGCGACGAGCGCGCGCCGCACCGTGCCGGTCTCCCGCATCGCCGCGACCGCCAGCGCGGCGACGACCGGATACTCGCCGTCGCCGCCCGTGGACACCTCGATGCGGTCGCCGTCGACGGTTGCGTAGAGGTCGCCCGGGTCGCCGTCCGGCATACGGGCGCGAATCAGCTCCAGAATCCGGTCCGGGCGGGCGCCCGGAACCAGGTCGATCCAGGCCGAACCCCCGAAAGAGGCCACACTCGGATGCTAGATCCAGCCGGCACGGACTGTCCGGTGATCAGTCCAGCGTCGCGCGCCACTCCGCGACCAGCGCAGGATCCACCGGCAGGTCCCAGCGGCCTTCCGGACGCACGGCGCCGCCGGTGTGGAATGCGGTCACGCCCGCCGCTCGCAACGGCGCCACATGGGCCGGACGCAGCCCACCGCCGGCCAGCACCGGCACGCCGGCCGCCGCCTCGGCCGCGAGCACGTCCAGCCCGTCCGCCACGCCGGACGGCGCGCCTGCGGTGAGCACGCAGTCCAGACCCGGCAGACCGCGCAGCGCCGACCACACCTCCGCACGATCGGCCGCGTGGTCGATCGCGCGATGGAACGTCCAGGATGCGCCGTCCAGCACGTCCAGCAGCTCGCAGACCGCGGGCAGGTCGACGCCGCCGCCGGGGGAGAGGAAGCCGAGCACGAACTCTGTCGCCCCCGCCCCGCGCAGCGTCTTCGTGGTCAGACGCAACGCGGTCAGATCACGAGGGCTGAAGCCGTCGCGGTCGCGGAGCATCACGCGGACCGGGATGTCGACGGCCGCGCGGACCGCCTCGACCGTGGCCGGGTCGGGCGTGAGCCCGGACGCGTCCATGTCGCTGACCAGCTCGATCCGGTCGGCACCGCCTTCGGCGGCACGGCGGGCGTCGGCGGGGCCGAGCGCGATGACTTCCAGGAGCGGGCGCGACATAGGCCGCATGGTCCCATATGCGCCGCATCCGCCACGCCCGGCGGCCCCTGTGATCCGACTTACCGCAGCCGCAGCCGCAGCCGCAGCGTTGCCGCTGCCGCTGCCGCGGGCCCGGCCGCAGCCGCAGGCCGGGCCGGGCCACCCGTGTCGACCCGCGTCAGTCCGGCCGGATCCCTTGCCGCTCGCCGTGCCCGCGCCGCTCGCCGTGCCCTTGCCGCCCTGCCTGGCGTCCCGCGTCGGCGCATTTCACCGCAAGCGCTTGCTGAACCGCTCGTGTGCGGACTGCTTGGTGATCCCGAGCGCCTGCCCGATCTCCACCCAGGATGCGCCGCCCGCCCGTGCCGCCGCCACCGCCTCCTCCAGCAGTACCCGCTGCCAGCGTTCCACGTCCGCCAGCACGCCCAGTGACTGCAGGGGCGAGCGCGTGGTCAGCTCCGCGATCGCGGCGCGCAGCGAGTCGGACCGGGCCAGCATCCAGTCCGGTGGCGCGGCCGCGAAGTGTGGCTGCATGTGCGCCAGCCACTCCGAACTCGCCCGCATCCGCCCGGTCTCGTCCGCGGGCAGGTCGTCCGCGCCGGCCCAGCCGCACGTGCAGACCGCCTGACACGAGGCGCCCCGCGATTCGATCGTGCCCTCATGCCCCGGCAGGGCGATCTCGATCCGCACGATCACGAATTCTATGCCCGTCAGGGTTCCCTGACGGATGGCGTCAGGATAACCTGACGACCCATGACGATCATCGAGGGTACGGTCGCGCCCGGCTACGACCGCGTCGCGGCGGCATTCGCGGCGAATCTCACGGACGAGACCGGCGCCGCCGTCGCGGTCTACCGGCACGGCGAGCCGGTGGTGGACCTCTGGGCCGGCATCGCGCGACCTGAGACGAACAGCCCGTGGCGGCGGGACACGCTGCAGTGCGTCTTCTCCACCACCAAGGCCGTCCCGGCCGCCTGCGCGAACCTGCTGGCGGAGCGCGGCGTCATCGACCTGGACCTGCCGGTCGCGCACTACTGGCCGGAGTTCGCCGCGCACGGCAAGGCCGGCATCCCGGTCCGCTGGCTGCTGACCCACCAGTCAGGCGTGGTCACGCTGCCCCGCATGCCGGTGGCGGACATCTTCGCCTGGGATCCGGTGATCACGGCGCTGGAGCAGGCCCGGCCGGAGTGGGAGCCCGGCACCGCGCACGGCTACCACGGCCTCACGTTCGGCTGGCTGGTCGGTGAGGTGATCCGGCGCGCTGACGGCCGTACCCCCGGACGGTTCTTCGCGGACGAGATCGCCGCGCCGCTCGGGCTCGATTTCCACCTCGGCCTGCCCGCGTCCGAACTGGACCGGTGCGCGGCCGTGATCCCGATGCCCGGCCAGGCCGCCACGCTGGCCGCGCTGGACCCGGACTCGCTGTTCGCCCGCGCCATGATCATGAGCACCGAGCCGATCGACTTCAACGCGCCGCTCGCGCTCACCGGCGAGTGGCCGTCCGGCAACGGCGTCTGCACCGCCCGCGCGCTCGCCGGCTTCTACGCCGCGCTGATCGGCGGGGACATCCTGTCCCCGGCCACGCTGCGCGACGCGACCGCGGAGCACGCGGCCGGCCTCGACCGGGTGCTCGGCATCCCGGACCGGGTCGGGCTCGGCTTCGGGCTGCCGATGCCGACCGACGCGTGGTACTCGCCGACCGCGTTCGGCTTCCCCGGGCTCGGCGGCTCGATCGGCTGGGCCGACCCGTCGACCGGCATAGCGTTCGGCTATGTCGTGAACCGGCACCACGCCGACTATTCCAAACCGGACACCCGAGCGACGAATCTTATCCGTGGAGTTCTGGCGTCGATCGGGTAGAGATAGGGCATGACGAAGCTCCGGATCATCGCGGCCGCGGCGCTGCTGCTGTGCACGGCCACCGCCTGCTCGGACCCCCGTGGGCCGGCGCCGGACGAGGCCGCCCCCACGCAGTCGGCTGCCCCGGCCGAGCCCAGCACCGGATCCAGCACGGCGGCCACCGGCGCGGCCGTGCCGGGTGACCCCTGCACGGGCGAGGACATCAAGGTCGACGCCACGCTGATGAAGGCCGGCATCGCGCTGCTGGCGATCACCAACACGTCCACGACCGCGTGCCGGATCAGCGGCTGGCCCAAGCTCACGCTGCTCGCGGCCGACAACAGCGCGCTCACCGTGCCCGTCCGGGAGGTGCCGCAGCCCGGCCCGGCCACACCGTCCGATCTGGACCCGGGCGAGAGCGCGTTCGCCGGCGTCAAGTGGACGAACTGCGACAAGGCCGCCGCCGGATGCGCGGTCGTGACCACGCTCACGGTCGCGCCGGAGGGCGGCGGTTCCCCGGTCGTCGCGAAGATCACCGGTGTCGAGGGCGGTAGTCAGACCGTGCCCGAGCTGCCGCTCTCCGCGCTCGAGGTCGGCACGATCCAGCCGTCCAGTCAGGGCGTCATCGCCTGGTGATCAGCCCAGGCGCGCGGTGAGCACCACCGTGCCGGTCGGGGCCGGCTGATCGTTTTCGGACTGCACGGTCACCAGCAGTTCGGGAAAATCGGCCGGCTCGACCGCGCTCCACAGAAAGATCGGGATGCCGGTCCGCCGCTCGTGGAACGACCCGAGCGGCGCGACCCGCCCGTCCGGCGCCTGCAGCCACGCCGCGTAGTAGCTGCCCTCCTCGGCCGCAGGCAGGTTCTCCGGCTCCAGCACCACGCCGGTCCCGGTCCCGGTCGCCACCAGCCGCACCGTCCCGGAGACCCCGCCGTCCCCGGTCGCCGCATACTCCGTGCCGCCCTCCAGGAACGGATCCGGCGGCGTCAGCGCCCTGTCGACCACGAGCACCCCCGCGGTGAGCGCGGCGGCCGCAGCCAGCGCGGCCAGCGGCAACGCCCACGGCCGCCGAGAACCTCTAGGGCCATCAGAGGGTACGGGCAGGTGGCGCGACTCCGCATGCCGTGCACCCGGCGTGGACACCGGGCCCACGGGCGGCACCGGATCCGGCGACGGCGGCGGACCCGGCGGTGGTGGCGAGGGCAGTCGTCCGGTCGACGGCATGGCTGCTGTCGACGGCATGGCTGCCGTCGGCGGGATCGGCCCGGCAGGCGGCGGGCCTGCATACAGTTCCGGCCCGGTAGGCGGGGGACCGGCATACGGGTCCGGCCCGGCAGATTGCTCCGGCCCGGTCTGAGGCAGATAGCCGATCGGTGGCGGTGTGCCGGTCGGCGGCAACGTGCCGGGCGGCAACGTGCCGGACGGCGGCATCCCGGGTGGTGGCGTGACGGGTTGCGGCATCCCGGGTGGCGGCGGGAGCGGAGGCAGCAGGCCCTGTGCCGGGTTCTTGGCGCGCTTCCGGCCCCGGCGTCCCCTGCCCTGTTCCAGCTCGGACTCGACCCGCTCGCGCGGCGGCGCCACCCAGTACTCCGGCGCCTCCGGCTCCCCGTACGTCTCAGCATCCGGGACGGAGGGCGGCTCGGATTCCGGGATCGGCGGCCGGGCCTGAGACGGCAGACGATACGGCGGCGGCGCGTCCGGGAAGTCCGGAAGTTCCTCGTCCTCGATGTCGAAGACGGGTCCGGGCAGGTCAGGACGTGCCCCCGGCTCGGGTGGTCGCTCCGCATCGGTCACACCAGCCACCATACGACGCTGTCGGAATCAGCGAACCCGTGCGGGGGATGGCACGGCTTTGCCCGTACCCGCAGATTATTGAGAACCGCCTTTGAATTTTCACCGTATTGAGTGCGGCGGGGTATGCGAGTCCCGGACCGCACGGGGGGTCCGGGGTTCGTGGAAGCCGATGTGGAGGCGGTCTCATGGCGCGACGGGCGACGGTACGGATCCTCGGGGTGGGGGTGGCGGTGCTGGTCGGTGCGGGGGTGGTGCTGGCCGGCACCCGCCTGTTGCTCGCCGACGACCGTGAGCCCGCCGGCACGCCACCGGCGGCCCAGCGCGACAACGACCGCGACCCGGACCTGCCGCTGACCAACGCGGCCCGCGCGATCGCGTCCAACCGGCTCACGCCCGCCGGCCCGCAGTCGCTCTTCGACAATCGCTCCGGCGACCCGCTCGCACCCGGCGCCGAGATCAACGTGTCGCTGCTGGACGTGGCCGAGGCCGCCACCGCCGTGGTCCTGGCCTTCTCCGCGCTGGACGCGACGCAGGCCGGCGCCGTGACCGTGACGTCGTCCGCGGGCGCGATCCCCGCGTTCCGACTGGCCGCGGCCGGTGGCCAGACCAGCAGCACGCTCATCGTCCCGGTCGCGGGCGACGGCGCGCTGCGCATCCGCGACGAGGCCGGCGGACGCCTGGTGGTCCAGCTGGTCGGCACGCTCGCGCCGTCCAACTCCTCGTCCGCCGGGCGCGTGCTCCCGGTCCCGTCCCGCGAGGTGTTCCGCCTGGTCAAGGCCACGGAAGGGCACGAGAAGGAGCTCGCGCTATCCGCCGTCCCCGAGCTCGCCGGTCAGTCCGTCTCGGCCGTGCTGCTCCAGGTCGCGGCGGACGTGGGCACGGACGGCGGTTTCGTCCGCGCCGGCGACGAGGACCGGCAGGAGCTCTTCTGGTCCGCTACCAAGGGCGCGGACCGTACCCGCGGCGGCCTGATGCTCGTCCCGATCGACGGCGACAAGATCACGATCCACTACGAGGCGGGTACGGAACTGCGCGCCGACCTGGTCGGCTACGTCACCGGCGACGCGGCTCCCGCATCGGCCGAGGGCCTGATCGTCCTGGTCCCGCGCGCCACCGCCTCCGGTGGCTCTTCCGGCGCGCCCGGTGGAGACCCGTTGAGCACCGCCGGAAGCGACCCGTCGGGCGCTCCCGGACTCGACCCGGGCGCGGCCGGTGAGGCCGAGGTCGACGCGGAGGGGGAGACGCTCACCGTGGTCCCGCCGGGCGGCCTGGCCGGCGTCCCGCTGGAGCGCATCGGCGGCGCGTTCCTGCGCGTCACCGCGCAGGGCGACGGTACCGGCGAGGTGGCCGTCCGCGGCGGCGACACCACCGCCTCGCCCGGCGACCCCGGCAACCCCACGATGCTCGCCGCCGAGGGCATCTCCCGCAGCACCCTTACCCTGGTCACCGTCTCCGACGGCACCGTCTCCGCCTCCGCCGCGGCCGGCGCCGCCCTGAAGCTCACCCCGGAGGCGCTGCTCCTCACCGCCGGCTGAGGGCCTGGTGCGGCAGGGCCGGTGGGGCATGTCCTATGTTCAGCGGGGATGCCCGGGAGAGCCGGGGCACGAGCGCTGGGGAGAGACGTGGAGCTGCGGGAGCTGCGGGGACGCCGGGTGGCGGTCTGGGGGACCGGGCGTGAGGGCATCGCGGCGGTGGAGGCGATCGCGCCGGCCGGGCCGGAGCGGTTGATCACGGTGCAGGACACGGCGAACTACCTGGCCACGAACTGGACGGGCACGCTCGCCGAGGCCGCGCCGCTCTTCTCCGGCGAGGACGCGCTCCGGGAGCTGGCGGACATCGACGTGATCGTGCGTTCTCCGGGCATTCCGGACGTACACCCGTGGATCAGTGCTCATAGGGCCAAAGGCGGCGTGGTGACGAGCGGGACCGCGCTGTGGATGTCCGCGCACCGGCACCTGACCGTGGGCGTGACCGGCAGCAAGGGCAAGAGCACCACGTCCAGCTTGATCCACGCGCTGCTGACCGGCGCGGGCCGGCCGAACGCGCTGGGCGGCAACATCGGCATCGCGGCGCTGGCCATGCCGGAGGCGCCGGCCTACGTGATGGAGCTCAGCGCGTACCAATGCGCAGATCTTGATGATTCTCCGCGCGTCGCGGTGGTGACCTCGCTGTTCCCGGAACACCTCGACTGGTTCGGCGGCGAGGCGGCCTACTTCCGGGGCAAGCTCAACATTGCGATGCACGGGGCCGAGGCGGTCGTCTACAACGGGCACGACACGCGGCTGACGGACGAGTTCGGGCGCCGGGACGGGCTGCCGCTGATCGCGGCCGGGCTGCCCGACGGCTTCCACGTCGCGCCCGGCCCGGACGGGGAACGCTGGTTCTTCCGCGCGGGCGAGGCGCTGTTCCCGCGCGCCGATCTGACGCTGCTCGGCCGGCACAACGAGGGCAACCTGTGCGTGGCGCTGGCCGCGCTGGAGGCGCTCGGCGTCGACTGCGTCGCGGCGCGGGACGACCTGGCCGCCGCGCTGCGCGGCTTCGCCGGCCTGGAGCACCGCCTCCAGCCGATCGCGGACCCGTCCGGCCTGACGTTCGTCGACGACTCGCTCTCCACGATCCCGCAGTCCACGATCCACGCGATCGAGAACTTCGCGGACCGCCCGCTGAGCGTGATCGTGGGTGGCGACGATCGCGGCGTCGACTACACTCCGCTGCGCGACTACCTGCTGGAAAACAAGATCAACGCGACGCTGATCGGCATCCCGGACAGCGGCCCGATGATCCTCGCCCTCGTCGCCGACGTCCCCACCGTCACGACCGTCCAGGCCCAGGACATGCACGACGCGGTACGGATCGGGCGCGCGCACACCGCGCCCGGCGGCGTGGTGCTGATGTCCCCGGCGGCCGCGAGCTACGGCCGATACGACAACTTCGCGCACCGCTCGCGCGTGTTCCGCGAGGCGATCGAGGCCACACGTTCGTGATTGAGGGTTGCCTCACGGTTCGATCGTGCGAGATCGGGAAAGGGTTCTTGCAGAGCACATCTCACCGTGGAGGTAAGTGATGACCAGCAACGGCAGCCTTGTCCACGACACTCCCGTCCTGAACGGGAAGGCCGGCACGGGTCGCGTCAGTGAGGCCGTCGCCGCCACGCCCGAGGCGGCTCGCAAGACCGGCGAGGCCGTGCGCCGCAACCCCGCGCCGGTCGCGGCCGCGGCGGTGGTCCTCGCCGGGGCGACGGCGGTGGTGATGCGGATGCGCGCCATGCGCAAGCCGAAGACGCGGACGCAGAAGATGCGCGCGATGATGACCGACATGTCGTCGCGCCTGCCGTCCCGCAAGCCGCCGTCGATGATGGCCCGCCTGACCGGCCGCCGCCCGTCGATGGCCACGCAGATGCGCAACCGCCTCGGCATGTGACCAGGCGTTCGGTTCCGGCCCGGGGTCATTCCCGGGCCGGTTCTGACTGTGGTCGGGTTCCGGGGGCGCTTCGTGCCCGAAATTTCAGGAAATAGCGGCATAACATGGGAGCCGCCGGTCGTCACGCTGGGCGCAATCCGGCTGCTGTCGGGGCGTCGCGTTAGGGTCGTCTGACCCGCCCGCCGTCCTGCCGTGAAGGAGAAGCGTGCCCCGCTTCGCGCCCGTGCCGTTGCCGTCCGGCGACCCCGACCTGATCACCGGCCAGGTGCACGCATGGATCACCGCGGACCCGATGCGCGCGCTGGTGGCCGCGTTCGACGGAGACCTGCCGGACCTCGCGCCGGAAAAGCTTCTCCACTGGCTCGACGACTTCTCCGCCACCCACTGGGACTTCCGCCGCGCCGCCGGCGTCGAGCGCGACCAGGTCACACCCCAGACCTTCACCCCCGAAACCATCGCCACGGTACGTGACGCAGCCACCGCCCTCGGCCTCGCCGCCGCGCGCCCACCGTCCCGCTCCCACTACGACCACGTGCTCATCCTCGGCGGCCTGGGCCGCGCCTGCCTCCAGCGCGTCGCCCACACCGCCGCCCTGATCCACGCCGGCCTCACCGCGTCCTCCGTGGCCGCGCTCGGCAGCTTCCGCCCGCTCTCTCCCACCGAGCGCACCGAGCCCGGCCTCACCGACGCCACCCACGAGGTCGACGCGATGGAGATCGCCGTCCGCGCCTCCTTCGGCTTCAGCGCCGCCCCCGAGGTCACCTGCGAGGACGGCCCGATCGGCCACGATTCCTGGTCGATCCGTACCTTCGGCACCGTCCACGTCCTGGCTGCCCCGTCGAGCGAGCCCGAGAAACGCCGCGCCCACACCCCCGACACCTACGATTTCTGGGCCCGCCGCTTTCCCCTGCGCCCCCACCAGCGCTTCCTGATCGTGACGTCCCCCATCTACGTCCCCTTCCAGCACTGCGACGCGATCCGCATGCTCGGCCTGCCGCACCACTGCGAGATCGAGACCATCGGCTTCGACCCAGCGCTGGCCGTACCCCCGCAACTCCCCTCCGCATCCGCTGCCGACCGCTACCTCCAGGAAACCCGCTCCACAATCCTCTCCATGCAGCGCCTGCTGGCCGCCCTGCCCCAGAGCTGACTCTCCCGCTCTCCCGCGGCCACTATTTCCCGAAATTTCGGGCGCCGAGCGCCCGTGCGGCCCGCCGCAGGTTCTGCCCCTCAGTGCCCCACCTCGGCACGGCCCCTCAATAAGGTGCGCGCCATGCGTCCGCCGCTGCAGTCCCGGCTCCGCTTCCACATCCCGAGAGATCTCGTCCATTATTCGGGAGCCAAGATCCTTGCATACGCCACCGCTGTTATTCCGGCCAAATAACAGCGGTGGCGTATGCAAGGATCTTGAGCCACCTTTTAGCCCCCGCCGATAGGCGGGTGTTTTGTCTTTAATGCGCAAGCATCCACAGAAGTGACCGCCTGGCTGCCCTGTTTGTCGTCTTTGTCGTGGACCTGCCCGCAGGGGTGCAGGATCATCGGCAGGGTCGCCACCAACGCTCCGGCGGCAAACAGCGTCACGCAAGCCTGAACCTGGCCACGACGAACCCGGCGGCGGGCCGCGATACGTCACCCTCGAAACCGGACCACCCGAGAACCGCAGCCGATCAGCGAGAAGCGGCCACCCAAACGCGAGAACCCCGAAGCCGTCACCCGCCGGACCAAAGCTGGTGGCCCTGCCGATGAGCTGCTCGGCTTGTCCCGGGTCGATGGGAAACGGGGCAGACGGCCGCACGCACCCAGCCACCCGCGGACCTGGGTGCGGCGCGGCTGAAAGGTGTTGAATCCTGCCCCGGAGCCGGAGCGCGCGGCGTGCTTCCGGGCCAGCGCGACCATTCCGCCGAAGGCAAGAACAGCGACCTGCCCACCCAACGTAACCAATAACATGAAATTTCGGGCACGGAGTGCCCGTGACCTGGATCTTCGGAGCCCGGGTCAGATTTCGTCGGCGTGGGGATGGGTGCTGCCGGCTCGGGTTGTGAGCGCGGGGCGGGCGGCGCTGGGTGCGGGACGCGCCTCGGTCGACGGGAGCACGCCGGAATCGCGTGCTCTTTCCCGGCCACGGCGGGACCGGCTCCGATGCGAAGCGGCAAGCGGAGCGCCAGCGGAGTCTTGGCGCGCAGCGAGGTTTGCCCGCGGGAGCAACGCTGCCGGACCACGCCGGAAGCGGGAAATCAAGAATTTGATCTTGATCTTCGAGAAGCGGACCGTCGAGCCGCGTCAGCCCAGCTCGTCTCGCAGCGTCTCGAACATGTCGTGGATGATCGCGTCGAGGGTGCGGTTGTCGCTGCTGTCCAGCCATTCCTCGATGGAGAGGGACAGGACGCCGGCGGACACCTCGCCCAGCAGTGCCGCGCGCGCCGGTGCGAGCCCCCGGGCCGCCAGCCCCGCGCGGACCGACTCCGCGATCGTCGCGCGTTTGCGCAGGTCGCGTTCGCGGAGGCTTTCGTCGGAGTTGACCAGGGTGCGGCGTTCGCGCAGTTCGGATCTGCGGCCCTCGAAGCGGGTCTCGGCGAGCGTCCGCAGCCCCTCCCGGATCAGGGTCATGGGCTCGACCTCGGCCGGCGTCTCGGCCATGAGGACGGCGACCATCGACGTCACCTCGTCGTCGTCGACGAAGAGGACCGCGCGTTTGTCGGCGAAGTGCCGGAAGAACGTGCGTGTGGTCAGGCCGGCCCGCGCGGTGATCTCGGGGACCGTGGTCGCGGCGAATCCCTGTTCGGCGAAGAGCGCGAGGGCCGCCTGTCGCAGGCGTTCGCGCGCGTCCGTTGGCCATCTGCTCACACCCCGAGTCTAGTGATGACATCGCGTGTCATTGGGAGTACGGTGACGACACTGCATGTCGTCACTCGAAGTGAAGGAACAGTCATGGCCGAAGTGTGGATTCTGGGCGGTACCGGGCGAAGCGGGCGCGCGATCGCGGACGGCCTGCGCCAGCACGGCATCCGGCCGGTGCTGGTCGGCCGCGACGCGGACCGGTTGCGCGCGGCGGCGGACGGGGACCGCACGGTCGTCGCCGCCTCGGTCGGCGAGATGGCGGCGGAGATCCGGCGGCAGCGGCCGGCCGTGGTGGTCAACACGGTCGGGCCGTTCACGGGCGCGACCGCGGCGCTGATCCGCGCGTGCCTGCCGGGCGGGCACTACGTCGACATCGCGAACGACCTCGGCGCGCTCGAGTCGACGCTGGCCCTCGATCCGGAGGCCGCCGCGGCCGGCCGCACCGTGGTGACCGGCTCCGGGTTCGGCGTGACCGCGACCGAGAGCGTGATCGTCAAGCTGTGCGAGGACCGGCCGCCGGCCGCGCGCGTCCGGGTGGACATGGTGCCGTCGCTCTCGATCGAGGCGGGCCGGTTCGGTGAGGCGCTGGCCGCCACGATCATGGACGGGTTCGCGGCTCCGGGCCTCCGCAAGGGGCGTGAGTTCCGGGGCGGGCGGGTGGTGCCGGCGCCGCTGGCCGGCCACGCGCGCCGGCTGACGTTGCCGGACGGCGTGACCGTCACCACCGCGAGCATGCCGCTCGGCGAGCTGCTCGCGGCGCAGCGGGCCAGCGGCGCGTCCGACGTGATCGCCGCGTCCAGCGAGGCGCCGTCGTCGGCGGCCGTGCGGGCGGTGCTGCCGCTGGCGTCGGCGCTGCTCGGGATCGGGGCGGTACGGGCGTTCGTGACGCGCCGGCTGGCCGCGGTGACGTTCGGGGCCCGGCCGCGACCGCGCGAGCACTCCTGGGGGCACGCGGTCGTGACCTGGGCGGACGGCACCACGCGCGAGGGCTGGCTGCGCCTCGGCGACGCGCAGCCGTGGGTCGGGACGGTCACGGCCGAGGTGGCGCGCCGGCTGCTGGCGGGGGAGGGGCGGCCGGGCGCGTACACGCCGGCGACGCTGTTCGGGTCATCGCTGGCCGAGGACTGCGGGGCCGAATACGTGCTGCCCTGAGGACGGTGACGAGCGCTGGACGACCTGCCGGCCGCTGTCAGGACTCCCGCGGCGGGAGCGCGGTGATGAACGCGGTGTCGGCCGGGACCGCGCCGATCTTGGCGGCGCCGCCGGGCGAGCCGATCGGGGCGTCGCGGCCGGGGAGCGGGTCGGAGAAGAACGCGGCGTTCTCGGTGGCGTACGCGGTCATCGAGTCCGGCAGGTCGTCCTCGTAGAAGATCGCCTCGGTGGGGCAGACCGGTTCGCAGGCGCCGCAGTCCACGCACTCGTCGGGCTGGATGTAGAGCGTCCGGCCGCCCTCGTAGATGCAGTCCACCGGGCACTCCTCGACGCACGCCTTGTCCATGACGTCGACGCACGGTTCCGCGATCACGTAAGCCATGCGAACGAGTTTATACAAGAGTCACTTGTAAAAACCTGCGTGGGTACGTGTGAGAATGGCGGCATGAGTGAGCCCGCGGCGCGGCGGCGAGAGGTGCTGGAGTTGCTGCGCGCCGAGTCCGGGCCGGTCAGCATCGGTGTGGTCGCGGAGCGCCTCGGCATCCATCCGAACACGGCCCGCTTCCACCTCGAGACGCTGGCCCGCGGCGGCCACGCCGACCGCGTCCACGGCACGCCGGACGGTCCCGGTCGTCCACCGCTGCTGTTCGCGGCCCGCCACGAGATGGACCGCGGCGGGCCGCGCAACTACCGGGTGCTGGCCGAGCTGCTGGCGGACGACCTGGCCGGCGCGGACGACCCGATCGAGGCCGCCCAGAACGCCGGCCGTCGCTGGGGCGCCCGGATCGCCGGGGACGTCCACGTCGCGGACGGCACCGAGCCCGCGATCGTCTGGCTGCACGACATGCTCGACGACCTCGGCTTCGCGCCGGAGGAGCCGTCCGTGGCCGGCCGCGACGGCGAGATCGGGCTGCGGCACTGCCCTTTCCTCGAGCTGGTGGACACGCACGGCGGCATGATCTGCGCGCTGCACGAGGGGCTGATGGAGAGCGCGATGGACGGGCTTCCTGCCACGATCAGCGGCCTCACCCCGTTCGCCCAGCCGGACCGCTGCCTGGTCACGCTCCGCATCCGGCCATGCTGAGGACGTGCCCGCGGTCGCACGGAAGCGCCTGGCGAGCCTCGCTCGACCGTGTCGGCTGATCGGGTGGCGGAGGCCCTCGGCTAACCTTGTCCACCGGCGCGGAAGGTGACCGGGGGCGAGGGCGGGTGTCTGTGCAGGTCGAGGCAGGGGAGCATGACCCGGGTGCACGTCAGTCCCCGTCGGCCGAGGCGTCCATGCGCGCGCGGTGGCGGGCGTTGGTGCTCACCGACCCGGTGGCCCGGCTCGTCCGGAACGCGGCTTTCGCGAACGTGGACGACCGCCGCTTCGACCTCCGCCAGCTCGCGCTCGCGGCCGTCGACATCGCGGTCGCGTCGATGGGTTTCGCCAGGCAGGTGACGCTGGGTGAGCTGCTGGAGTCGATCGCGGACCTGGCCGCCCGGATGGCGCCGACGGCCCCCCGGGAAGCGTGCGCGGAGGCGGCCCGGTGGGTGATCAAGGGCCTGCTCAACGACGCCGAGGGCCAGCGCGCGTTCGTCTACCCGTTCACCGACGACGACGGGCGGCGCGAGGAGTTCTCGTTCAAGCTGCTCCAGCTGCAGGACAGCGCGGACGGCGCGATCGTGCAGGCGTCGCCGCAGGCCGTGATGCTCTACCTGAGCGGGCTCGACCTGGACGTGGACGACGCCGAGGCCGCGTTCTCCGTGGTGTTGCAGCGGCAGTTGCGGGATCGGCGGTTCGAGGCGGCCGGGCGGACGGCCGCGCAGGCCGAGCGCGTGTCGGTGGCGATGGCCGCGTCGTTGACGGACCTGATGGAGGCGACCCGGCGGGACGTGCGCGCCGTCGACTGGAACGTCGACGTGCCGCGCCGGCTGGAGCGCGCCCGCGAGCATGTGGAGTCGCGCGTGGCCGAGGACGCGGAGGTGCTCAACCACGTCGCGGCCGGCATCGACACCGAGACCGACGCGGGCGTCCGGCAGGCGTCCGGCGAACTGGTCGAGACGCTGCGCCGCATCCGTCAGGTGCACCTGGACCTGGCCGCCCGCGTCGGCACCGCGCACACCGTCTTCATTCAGGCGCAGCTGAGCCAGGTGTTCGCGCGCCCGGTCCACCTGCGGCTGCTCGACCCGGAGAAGGAGCTGTTCCACCCGGTGCTGCGCCTGCCGGACGTGGACGCGGCGCCGGTGACCGAGGCGTTCGGGGACCGCGTGCTCGGCCTGCGCGTGCCACGGCTGCTGCACCTGGACAGCCTGGTCGACGCGCTGCTGGCGCCGCCGCGCGCGCCGGAGCCGGAGGAGTTCGATCCGGAGCGGCCGGGCGAGACCGAGGGGGTGGACCTGCAGTCGTACCCTCCGGTGGTCATCGCGGCCGCGGAGCGGATCCTGCGCACCGCCGGTGATGAGCCCGCGTCGCTGTCGTCGCTGGTGTCCGCGGTGGACCACCTCTCCGGGACCGATGTGCAGGATGCGATAGAGTTGATCTTGTTGTCCGCTTTGTGGGCGTACGCACCGGACGGTGCCGCGGAGAAGCCGGGCGACGAGGACGACGGCGGCCTGAGCGCGCTGGTCGCGTCGCTGGCCGTGGAACACAGCGGCGCCACCATCGACACACCGGTCGCCTGGGGTGACGACCTGCTGGTGCGTTTCGAGGAAAGGGAGACCCGGTGACGCCGGAGGACGTGCGCGCGGCCGCGGAACTGGTCGCGTTCGGGCTGCGCGCCGGCGCCCGGCCCACGGACGCGAACCCGTACGGCGTGCTGCTGGAGCGTTTCCGCAGCAACACCGAGTTCCGGGACGCGGTCGAGGCGGTCGCGGGCGGGCTCGGGCTCTCCGTGCTCGGCGCGCCCAGCCGCGGCGGCATCGTGCTCACCACACAGCCGCACAGCGTGTTCGCGGTCCGGATGAGCGATCTGCGCAGCACCGCGATGACCGCGGACGACAAGCTGGTGGCCGGCCTGATCGTGCTCGGGCTCGCGGCGTACGCGTTCCCCCGCCAGCTCGACCTGGACAGCACGGACGTGAAGCTGGTCGAGGTCGCGGCGCTGGACGCGTTCGTGCGGGACGCGATCGAGCAGGTCGCGGCGCTGCCCGGCGACGAGGACACGGTCGACGGGCAGGCGCGCATCGCGGCCACGGTCTACGAGCGGATGCCGTCGTTCAAGCCCAAGGACCGGCAGCCCGGACCGGCGCGCGGGTGCACGCAGTTCGCGATCGCGGAGGTGCTCGGCTGGCTGGTCGAGCGCGGGGCGGCGCGCGTGATGCCGCAGATGGGGCCCACGTCGTACCAATTGACCGATCGTTTTCGTCTTCTGGTCGCGGACGTGGCCGGTGGTGAGGCGCTGGCCGCGCTGCGCAACCGGCGCCGGCAGGAGGCGGCCTGATGGCGGCCCCCGCGCGCCTCTGGCAGATGCGCCGCATCCACCTCGACCGGATCGGCTCGCCCGCCGCCCGCTTCCGCGACGTCACCATCGAGATGACCGGGCGGGACGGCGCACCGCTGGACACCATCCTCTGGATGCGCAACGGCGGCGGCAAGTCCACGCTGATCGCGCTGGTCTGCGCGCTGATCCGGCCGGATCGGCGGGACTTCCTGGCCACCGCCACCACCGGCCGTCACCTGGAGGACTGCATCCTCGGCGCGGACACCGCGCACGTGGTGGTCGAATGGGTGGACCCGACCGGCCGCCGCCTTGTCACCGGCGCGGTCTACGAGTGGGCCGACCGGGTGCAGCCCGCCGACCCGAACGCGGCGCACGACCGGCTGCGTCAGTGCTGGTACGCGTTCAGCCCCACGGACACGGCCACCCAGATCGAGACGCTGCCGTTCATGAAGAGCGACGGCCGTCCGGCGGACTTCAAGGAGTTCGTCAAGGAGCTGGAGGCGCTGCCGCTCGACCTGGACCCGGTCGTGGTCACCAAGCAGGAGCGGTGGGCCGGCGCGCTCACCGACCGGGGCCTGGACCCCGGCCTGTTCACCGCCATCCTCAAGATCAACGCTACCGAGGGCGGCATCGAGCACCACTTCAAGTTCAAGACCGCGGACGAGTTCGTGCAGTACCTGCTCTCGCTGGTCACCGACCCCGGCTCGGCCGGCAAGATCTCCGAGATCCTGCGCACCACCCGCGACCGCCTCGCTCGCCAGCCCCGGCTGCGCGCCGAGGTCGACTTCTGCGACGAGGCCACCGGCCTGCTGGAACGCCTCGCCACCGCGCGCGACGAGGTCACCGGCGCCGAACGCACGGTCACGCTGCGCCGGGACGCCGCGGCCGCGCTCGCCGGCTCGCTGCGCGCGGCCGCGACCGAGGCCCGCACGCGGGTGGCCGCCGAGTCCGCCGCCGCCTCCGCGCGCCGCGCCTCCGAGCAGGACGCGCTCGCGCAGGTGGCGACCAGCGACGCCCAGATCCGGGAGTACGCGTGGTGGGCCGCCCACCTGCGCCACGCGGAGGCGACCGGCGCGCACGCGGAGGCGATCGACGACGTGCGCCGCTCCGCGCTCGAACACGCGGCCTGGCAGATAGTCCCGCTGCTCGCGGAGCACCTGACCGCGAGCCGCCGCCTCGCCAGCGCGGTCCAGCGCCAGGAGGAGGCGGAGGCCGGTGCGGAGCCGGCCCGCGTCGCGCGCGCCGAGGCGGCGGCGCTGCTGGTCGCGGTGCTGCGGACGGTCGCGGAGTCGCTGGACACCGAGGCCGCGGCGCATCGCGAGGTCGCGGCCGAGTCGTCGGCGAAGCACGCGGTCGCGCGGGCGGCGGCGGGCGAGCTGCAGGGCCGGCTCGGCGGGCTGGACGCCCGGCTGCGCACCATCGACGAGCAGATCGCGGCGTTCGTGACCGCGATCGAGACCGCGGTCGCGGACGGTCACTTCGACGCGATCCTGGACGAGATCGCGGTCGGTGCGGGCGGCAGTGACGCGATCGGCCACGGCGCGAGCGGCGACAGCCCACAACCACAAAGCACAATCGGCCACGGTACGGATGAGAGCGCCGCGATCGGCCACGATGCCAGCGGTAGCGGCTCGGGCGGGGATGTCACGACCGGCCACGGCGTTGTCGCCCGCGGCGCGAACGCGCCCGGCACGGACTCACGGGATGCGAACGGGCACGGCACGGCCGCCGACGGCGCGTCCGGGCGGGCCGGAGCCGTGCACGCCACCGGCCGTGACGACGCGCGATCCGTGCCCGGCCAGCGAGCCGGGGGCAGCGCCACCTGGCGGGACGTCACCCCCGCCGCGCGCGCCGAGCGGATCACCGACCGCGAGATCGAGGACGCCTACCGGGCCGCGCGCGACGCCGACGCGGCCGTCGTGCACGAGCTGGAGCTGACGCTCCCCGCGGCCGTCGAGGAGCTGGCCGCGCGCCGGCGGGACCTCGACGCCGAGGCCGCCACGCTGGCCGAGGACCGCGCCGTCGCGCTCGACCGCCGGGCCGGGCTGGTCGCGGAGCGGGAGCCGCTGGTGGCGGAGATCGACGCGCTGGCCACCGAGCATCGGCTGCTGGCGCTGGCCGAGGCGGACCGGATCGACCCGGTCGGCGAGCACCGCAGGCTGGCGGACCTGCTGACCGAGGAGATCCTGACCGCGGACCGGCGGCGGATCGACCTCGCGGTGGCGGACGTGGAGGACCACCGGGCGTCGCAGGCGCTGGAGTCGGCGCGCGGGCTGCTGCCGGCCGCGCTGGACCTGGCGATGGCGGCGGACGTGCTGGCGGCGGCGCGCATCCCGGCGATCACCGGGTGGCATCACCTGGCCGATGCGGTGGCGCCGAGCCGATGGGCGCCGGCGATCGCGGCCGCGCCGGACCTGGTCGGCGGCCTCCTCGTACCCACGGCGCGGGATCTTGAATTGGCGAGGGCCGCGCTGGCGAAGGCGGCGTTGCGGCCGACCAGCGCGGTGCGCGTGTCGACCGTGGACGCGTTGCGGCGGGTCGTGGACGAGCTGCCGGAGCCGGGTGACGGGTTCGTGATCGCGCCGGCACAGGCCATGTTCGACCGGACCGCGGGCGCGGCCGAGGCGGAGCGGCGGCGGGCCGGGCAGCGGTCGCGCAGCGAGCAGATCCAGGAGTTGACGGACGGCCGCGACCGGGACAAGACGCTCAAGGACCGGCTGCTGATCCTGGTCGACCGCTGTCCGCCGGGGCACCGTGAGCACCTGGACGAGAGCATCGCGCGCCTCGACGAGCGTGTGCGGGAGGCGGACGCCCGCGCGGCCGTGCTGGCGCAGGAGCGGACCGCGCTCGACACCGCGCACGCGGAGCTGCAGGAACGCCGTCAGGCGCTGGCGGCGGAACGACGCACGCTGGCGATCCGGATGGGCGTGCTGGCGGACATCGTCCAGCGGGTGCCGCTCCACGGAAGCCTGCGCGCGGAACGGGACGAGCTGCCGGCCGCGCGGGCCGAGGCGGAGGCGGCGCTGGCCACGGCGCACGACGAGGAGCAGGCGCACGCGGCCGCGGCCGGGCGGGCGACCCGGGCGGCGGAGGAGCGGGAGTCGCGGGCGGCCGAGTACCGTTCGCGCGCGGACGAGCTACGCCGCATCGCAGGAAACCTCACGATAAATCCGGGCAAAACGACGCTGGCGGATGCGCAGGCGGGGTATCAGGCGGCGGACGAGGCCTATCTGCGGCAGGCGTCGGAGTCCGCCCTCGAGGCCACGATCGCGGAGATCAACAACCGGCTGGCGGCGCTCGACGACCAGATCGACTCGTTCGGCCGGGCCGAGCGCGCCGCGGCCGACCTGCTCGCGGACACGCCCGAGGCGGCGGACCCGGTCAGGGTCCGGCGGTCCACCGGCATCGCCAAGGACGCGCACGACGAGGCACTGATCATGTCCGGCACCGCGCGGGCGGACCTGCAGTCGGCCGAGCGCGTGCTGGCGGCCGCCACCGCGCGCCGCCCGGAACCGGGTGAGGTGCCGCTGGACCCGCCGGACACGGCCGTGGAGGCGGACCTGCGCGCCCGCGAGGTCCGCGCCGCGCTGGACCGGCAGCAGCGCGAGGCGGACGCGCACGCGACCGAGGCCGCGAAGTCGGAGAACCGTGCGCAGGCCGCGATCCGCCGCGCCGAGAACCTGGACCGGGCCTCGGCCGACCTGGTCGACGACGACACGGCGTACCCACCGGGGATCGTGCCCTTCACCGGCGAGGATCCGGACCGCGAGGTGCGGGCCGCCCGGCGCGCGCTGCACGAGGCCGAGCAGGCGCTGACCGCGGCGGGCAACGCGCTCACGGCCGGCGGCCATCGGCTGGGACGGTGGGCCGCGCAGGAACGGTTCGCCGTGGTCAGCCCGGAGGTGCGGGACCGGTTCCGCACCGAGAACACGGTGGACGAGCTGGCCCCGCACGCGGAGGCGCTGGCGGCGCGGCTCACCGACTACCGCGAGGGGCTGCGCGGCGAGCTGTCCGCGATCGACAAGGACAAGCACCTGGTCGTGACCGCGCTGTGCGCCGAGGTCCGGGAGGCACTGAAGACGCTGCAGCGTGCGCAGAACCACGCGCAGCTGCCCGGTGGCCTCGGCGAGCAGCTGTCCAACCGCCGGTTCCTCGACGTCGGCCCGCGCGCCAGCGTGGACACCGGCGACGCGGTGCTGCGCTCGCGGGTGGAACGCCTGGTGGACAAGCTGGTCGAGCGCAAGGACCCGATCCCGGACGGCATGACGCTGGCCTGGGAGGCGACGTCCGCCGCGGTCGGCAAGGGGAACTTCGTGGCGCGCGTGCTCAAGCCGTCGACCACGCTCGGCGAGGAGCGGCAGCCGGTCGAGCTGATGAGCAAGTGGTCCGGCGGTGAGAAGGTCACGATCAGCCTGCTGCTGTTCTGCATGCTGGCCCGGCTGCGCGCCGCGAACCGCGGCTCCGACGTGCCGGGCCTGGGCGTGCTGCCGATGGACAACCCGCTCGGCACCGCGAACTACGTGGCGTTCCTCGACCTGCAGCGCCGGGTCGCGGCCGCCAACGGCATCCAGCTGATCTTCCTGTCCGGCCTGGGTGACATGCGCGCGGTCGGCCGGTTCCCGAACGTGGTCCGCATGCGCAACACCCAGAACCAGGGCCGGTCGTACGCGCAGGTGGTCGACCGCGACCTGAACGACGACGCGCTGGCGGCCACGATCACGACCGCGCGCCTGACGCTCCCGCGCCAGGAACGGCTTTTGTAACGAAAAAACCTGACATTCTGGACAGGTGACCGAACTGCTCGTCGTGATCGTGAGCGCGCTCATGGTCATCGCCGCCGCGACCGTGCTCGGCCCGCGCCTCGGGATCGCCGCGCCGCTCGTGCTGGTCGCGATCGGCGTGGCGGCCGGGTTCCTGCCGGTCTTCGCGACCGTGCACATCGACCCGGAGTGGATCCTCGAAGGCATTCTGCCGCCGCTGCTCTACTCGTCCGCGGTGTCGATGCCGGCCATGAACTTCCGCCGCGAGTTCGGCGCGATCAGCGGCCTGTCCGTGCTGCTGGTCGTGGCCAGCGCGCTGCTGCTCGGCCTGTTCTTCTCGCTGGCGATCCCGGACCTCGGGTTCGCGTGGGGCGTGGCGCTCGGCGCGATCGTCAGCCCGACCGACGCGGTCGCCACCTCGATCGTCAAGCAGACCTCCGTCTCCACCCGCGTGGTGGCGCTGCTCGACGGCGAGAGCCTGCTCAACGACGCGACCGCGCTGGTCATGCTCCGGACCGCGACCGTCGCCACGGCCGCGGCGTTCTCCGCGTGGAGCGCGGCCGGCACGTTCGTCTACTCGGTCGTGGTCGCGATCGTCATCGGCTGGCTCGTCGGCCGGCTCAACCTGCTCGTCCGGATGCGGGTGACCGACCCGACCGTCAACACGGTGCTGTCGTTCACGGTCCCGTTCGTGGCGTCCGTGCCGGCCGGGCTGCTCGGCGCGTCCGGGCTGGTAGCGGCCGTGGTCGCCGGGCTGATCGCCGGCATCCGGGCGCCACGCGACCTGTCACCGCAGAACCGCCTGTCCGACGCGCAGAACTGGCACACGGTCGAGCTGGTCCTGGAGGGCGCGGTGTTCCTGACCATGGGCCTGCAGATCAAGTCGATCGTGGCGCGGGTGGAACAGGACCACGCCGGCGTGGGCACGGCGGTGCTGATCGCGGCCGGCGCGCTGGTGCTGACGATTCTGGTACGGGCCGCGTACGTGGCGCCGCTGCTCGCCGTCCTGGTCAGCCGCGCGCGGCACGGGGCACGGGTGCAGAGCCACGTGCTGACCATGAAGGAACGGATGGACACGCCGGAGATCTACGCGCAGGTGAATCCGCGCGGCCGGGTGCGGTCGGCGCGCGACCTCGAGCGCTTCTCGGTCCGGCTGACGCGCATGCTCGCCGACATCGACTACTTCCTGCGCGAACCGCTCGGCTGGCGGGAAGGCGTGACCGTGGTCTGGGCCGGGATGCGCGGCGCCGTGACCGTGGCCGCCGCGCAGACGCTCCCCGAGGACACGCCGCAGCGGTCCGTGCTGGTGCTGATCGCGTTCACGGTCGCGGCGATGTCGCTGCTGGTCCAGGGCGGCACGATCGGGCCGCTGCTCCGGCTGGTGGCCCCGCCCGTCGCGGCGGCGGCCTCGACCGACGCGCAGGAGAAGATCAACGAGCTGCTCAGGTCGTCCGCGGAGGCGGTCGCGCCGGCCGCGGACAACGGATTCACGGCCGCGAAGAAGCACCGGCTCGAGGTGATCGCCGCGCAGCGGTCCGCCCTGCTCGACGCGCGCGACCACGGCACGTTCGACGCGGAGATCCTGACGAGGTCGCTGGCCAACCTGGACGCCTCCCAGATCGCCATCGAGATGCGCGGCTAGCTTTTGCGTGCCAGGAAGAGCAGGCAGCGCGGGCTGCCGTCCGGATGCGTGCCCAGCTCGGCCAGCGGCACGGTCTCCACGCCGAACCCGGCCGCGGTCAGATCGTCCCGCAGTGCCCCCGGAGCCGTGGTCCGGTAATACATGACGAACGTCGGCCGCCGCACCGCATTGCGCACCCGCATGACCGCGTCGAACCCGAGCGTCACCCAGTGCGCCGGCGAGATCATCGGCGGCGGCGTCCCGGTCGCGAACGCGAACAGCCCACCCGCCCGCAGCGCCCGATGCACGCCCGCGAACAGCGCCGGCCGCTCCGACGGCAGGAAGTGCCCGAGCGCGCCGAAACTCACCGCCAGATCGAACCCGCCGTCGAACGGCAGCGCCCGCACATCCGCCCGCACCAGCGTCGCCGCCGGATGCGCGCGCCGCGCCTGCGCCAGCATCCCCTCGCTGAAGTCCACCCCCGTGACCGCCCCTTGACACACGCCTTCCAGCACCGACAGCCCCGCCCCGGTCCCGGTGCACACATCCAGCCCGTTCTCGAACGGGCCACGCGCGGCCAGCACGTCCGTCGTCGCGGTCAAAATCCTCTCGGGGGTACGGAACGGGGTGCGATCGAACTTCGGCGCGAGCAGGTCATAACCCCGCTCCACCGACGACAGCGCCTGCACGGCCAACTCACGCAGCGTCGGACCGCCAGCCGAGAACATCCCCCGAGGCTACCGAGCGCTGCTTCAATACGACAGAGTTGATGCGGCGTGCCGGGGGCGGATCGTGGTTGGCTGCGTCCATGCAGAGTGGACTGATCGACGGGGACCTCTACTTCGAGTGTGACGGGGCCGGGCGGGACCTGGTGCTGCTGCACGGCGGCGGGCTCGACTCGACCATGTGGGATGCGGAATTCGAGGCGCTGTCCGCGGACTGTCGGGTGACCCGGTTCGACGCGCGGATGCACGGGCGGTCGACGGCGCCGCACGGGGACTATCGGGCCTACGAGGATCTGGCCGCGGTGCTCAAGGAGGTCGGGGCGGAGCGGCCGATCCTGGTGGGGCTGTCGCTGGGCGGGCGGACCTCGATCGACTTCGCGCTGGCGTACCCCGATGTGCCCTCCGCCCTGGTCCTGGTCTCGACCGGGGTGAGCGGGATGGAGTTCGTGGACCCGTTCACGCTGGAGTGCCAGCGGGCGCAGGGGGAGGCGGCGGCGCGCGGCGACGCGGAGGCGTTCGTCGAGGGCATGCTGCGGGCGTGGGTGGACGGGCCGCACCGCGCGCCCGGCGACATCCCGTCCGAGCTGCGGGCGCGGTGTGCGCAGATGCTGCGCGGGCTGGTGCGCATGTACGGCGAGTCGTCCGGCCAGATGCTGGAGCTCGGCGCGGTGGACCGGCTGGCGGAGCTGCGGACGCCGATGCTGACCGTGGTCGGCGCGCTGGACACGACGGACATCCGGCGCGTGTCGGACCAGCTGGCGTCGCACGGCGCGGAGCAGGTCGTGGTGGACGGCGCGGCGCACATGGTCAACCTGGACCGGCCGGCCGAGTTCATGTCGGCGCTGCGGGGGTTCCTCGCTAAGGTTTGATCATGGGAATGTCCGATTATCTGGCCGGTCTCCGCAAGCAGGTCGGTCACGACATGCTGATGCTGCCCAGCGTCTCCGGCGTCGTGTGCAACGACGCCGGAGAGCTGCTGCTGGAGCGCCGTAGCGACGACGGGCGCTGGTCCGTGCCGTCCGGCGTGATCGACCCGGGGGAGCAGCCGGCGGACGCGATCGTGCGCGAGATCCTGGAGGAGACCGGCCTGCACGTGACCGTGGAGCGGCTGGCCGGCGTGGCGCTGCACCCGATCGAGTATCCGAACGGGGACCGCTGCCAGTACCTGAACCTGTGGTTCCGCTGCCGGCCGGTGTCCGGGACCGTGCGGGTCGCGGACGACGAGTCGCTGGCCGTGGGCTGGTACGCGCCGGACGCGCTGCCGCCGCTGAACGACTACGAGCGGCTGCGCATCGAGTCCACGCTGCACGGTGGCGAGGCCGCGTGGTTCGCGCCGGCCGGTGAATCGTTGGCCGCGCTCGGGTTCTGACCTTCGTACCCCCGGGGCGGCATTTGACTTTTATTTGGCTAACGGTTATCCATAGGCGGTCTACAGGAAGGGGGACCGCGCGTGCAGGACGTGGTGCTGGCCATGCTGGCCAAGGAGCCCGCACACGGGTACGAGCTGCGCGCCCGCGTGCGCGACGCGCTCGGCCCGCTCGGTGAGTCGATGAACGCCGGGCAGATCTACGTGACGCTGACGCGCCTCACCAGGGCCGGGCTGGTCGTCGCGTCGCACGACGACGGGCTGCCGGACCGCCCGGACCGGCGCGTCTACGACCTGACGCCGGCCGGCCGCGAGCGCGTGGCCGCCTGGATCACGGAGGTGAGCTGGCCGAAGCCGGACATCACCGAGTTCCACCTGAAGCTGGTCGCGGCCGCGGCGGCCCGGCTCGCCGACCCGGTGGACCTGGTCGACGCGCAGCGGCGCGAGGTGATGCGCCGCATCCGCGAGGCGCAGCGCGCCGCGCTGGACCGTGCGGTCGACCCGATCGCCGGACTGCTGTTGGAAGGGGTCGTGCTGCGCCTGCGCGCCGACCTGGAATGGCTGGAGGCGTGCGAGCGCCTGTGGACGGGACGGAAATCATGAGCGCGTTGCTGGCCCGTGGGCTGACGAAACGGTACGGCTGGGCCGACTCCCTGGTGCGCGCCGTGGACGCGGTCGACCTCGAGGTCCCGGCCGGCCAGACGCTGGCGATCATGGGCCCGAGCGGCTGCGGCAAGTCCACGCTGCTGCACCTGCTCGGAGGCCTGCAACGCCCCACCGAGGGCGAGCTGTGGGTGGCCGGCCGGCGCATCGACACGATGAGCGAGCGCGGCCTGGCCAAGCTGCGCCGTCACCACATCGGCCTGATCTTCCAGTCGTTCCACCTGATGGACGAGCTGACCGCCGTGGAGAACGTGGAGATGGCCGCGCTGCTGGCCGGCGCCGCACCCCGGCACGCCCGCCGCCGTGCGCTGGACCTGCTGGACGAGGTCGGCCTCGCGGACCGGGCCACGCACCTGCCGTCGGAACTGTCCGGCGGGCAACGCCAGCGGGTGGCGATCGCACGGGCGCTCACGAACGAGCCGCAGGTCGTACTGGCCGACGAGCCGACCGGGAACCTGGACAGCGCGGCCACGCTGGAGGTGCTGCGACTGTTCGAGACGCTGCGGGCGGCCGGTCAGACGCTGGTCGTGGTCACGCACGACGCGCGCATCGCCGCGATCGCGGACCGGGTGATCTCCATGCGGGACGGGGCGTTCGCGGACGACAGCGTGTTCCTCAGCGCAGCGCGCTGATCAGGGCATCTCGGGCGGCGGTGTCGTCGATCGTGGGCGTGCCGTCGCCGCTCTGCTCACCATAGGCACCGAACTGGGCATGACACATACCTTTTATCTCGATAAAGCGGGCATTGGTCGGAAGTTTGCCAGCATTGTCTGCGATGTCCTGCGGCGTGCTGAGGCCGTCCATCTCGCCGCCGATGCTGAGCACGTGCAGGTTCTCTGCGGAGAGATCGTCGGCGCAGTAGGAGCCGAACAGGACGAGCCGTTCCACAGGCTCCTCGGCCGCATATTGGCAGGCCCGCACGCCGCCCAGCGAATGGCCGCCGACCTGCCAGGCCGTCACCTCCGGCGCCAGCGCGGTGAACGTGCCCATCCCGCGCCGATCCAGAATCGCGAACCCCAGCGTCGGCCGGGCGATGACCACGGTGGTGCCGTCCGCGAGCAACGGCGCGAACGTCCAGGCATAGGCCTCGGCCTGCACACGCGCGCCCGGGACGAACAGCAGCCCTCTTCCGGTCGCGCCGGTCGCGGGCCGAAGCACCAGGCCCTCGCCCGCGTCCTCGACCAGCGACGCGACCTCGGCGTACCGCTCCGGCTCCGCCCGCAACGGCGACGCGAACCAGAACCCGGCCCCCACCACCGCGGCGACCAGCACCCCGGCGACCCCGCCGAAGACCCACTTCTTCTTCATCGCGCGTACGCCCCTCCGCTGACGCCCGCAGAGTATCCGCCGCCGCGGCACAGTGACGGACAGGGGTTTCCGTGACCAGCGGCGGAACGCCGTCATAGATCAGGGGGCAGCCTGGTCGCCGACGGATCCGCTACGGTGTCGCGATATGAGCCGGAGGCGACCCGCGCCGCTGTTCGAGGTGGCGTTGCTGGCGGGCGTGCTGCTGGTGTTCTCGTGGGCGCACGGGGCCGTCGCGCACAGCCGCGCCGTCGCCACCGCCAACGCGCGGCGCCTTCAGTCCATCGAGGGGTTCCTGCATCTCGACATCGAGCCGGCCGCGAACCGTTGGCTCGTCGCGCATCCGGCGTTCATACAGCCGGCGGTCTACGTCTATCGGCTCTACTACCTGGTGCCGCTCGGTGTGCTGCTGTGGGCCTACCTGCGGCACACGTCGACCTATCGCCGAGTGCGCAACACGCTGCTGGCCATGCTGATTCTGGTGCTGCCGGTGTACTGGGCGGTGCCGATGTCGCCACCCCGGTTCGCGATTCCCGGCGTCGTCGACATCATCGCGGAGCACGATCTGTTCGGCAGTACCGCCTTTCGCGACCAGGGGGCCGGGCAGAACTTCACGGCCATGCCCAGCATGCACGTCGGCTGGGCGGCGTGGTGCGCCTACGCGGTCTGGACCACACTGCGCCCCACTCATCCGCGCCTGTCCCTGCTCGCCTGGCTCTTCCCCCTGCTCATGACCGCCGTGGTCTTCACCACCGGCAACCACTACGTCCTCGACGTCGTCGGCACGGGGCTGCTGCTTACCGCCGCCGTCATAGTCGGTCACCTCGTCAGCCGCCTGACTGACTGACCCCGCAGTTCGTCTTCCCGTTCTGTGAGCGGTGCGGCGTGCTTGACTCCGTGGCCGGGACGGGCACGGTGCACCCGAAATTTCATAATTTAATAGCCTTCTGGTGTCAGGGTGAGGCGGCGGCCGGTTCCGAGGGCCGGAGTGATGAGGCTGACCGCGTCCCTGCGGCGGAAGGGTCCGCGCTGCCGCTGCGGGACGGCAGGGCCGTTCCCTCCTGATGGCTGTCCCATCACCGCAAGTGGATCATTGACATCTGCGAAATGGCGGTCAAATCCGCTCGCCGACCGCCATTTCGTCGACGTCATTGATCCACACGTGTGTGCGGGCGGTCCGTCCAGAACGCCTGCGAACACCGCCGGCCGCCTTGTCGCGATATTTCGGGCGCGGAGTGCCCGGTCTGCCGAGGCGGGTGCGGACTCTTGATCAAGTGCGGGCTCGGACTTCAAGATCGAAATTCCGGAAGATCATTTTCCCGCTTCCGGCGTGGTCCGGCCCGCATGCTCCCGCGGGCAAACCTCGGGGCGGGCAAAGACTCCGCTTGCGCTCCGCTTTGCCCGCCCCGTCGGAGCCGGTTCGCGCGGGTCGGCCCAAGGCCGCGATTCCCGTCGTGGTGGGACCGGAGCGCGGCCCGGCTCCGGGGTGGCGTGGCTCCTGGGTGACCCGGCTCCGGGGTGGCGCGGCTCCGGGGTGGCGCGGCTCCGGGGTGGCGCGGCTCCGGGGTGGCGTGGCTCCGGGGTGGCCCGGTTCGCGGTCAGACCGGAGTGGCTGCCCGGCGCATGCGCAAGGTTCCGGACCTGAGCCGGAGACGACGCCGCGGAGATCGTCCGCAAAGACCGTTGAGCTGCGGGCCTGCGGCGAAGCGTGCTTTCCGAACAGCTTCGGCGTCGGGGCGCGGCTGCGGGCGGCCCGGCGAGCCTATGTGCCGACATCTCGGGTGCACGTCGGGAACATCGCCCCGGTGCTGCTCCGAGGTCACGTGTGCGCCGGACTGATTCCCGCGACCGTCAGTGCGAGCAGCCGGTCGGCCTCCGCGGCCGGGTCCGGGTGGCCTTCGGTGGCGAGGGCGATGCCGGTGACCAGGGCCAGCAGGTCGGTGATGGTGATGCCGGGGGTCAGCGCACCGGACGCGCGGCGGACCAGGGGAGTGCCGGCGGCGATGAGTTGATCGGTGGCGCAGTAGACGTCGCCGGGCGGGCCGGTGGTGCGGTCGCGGTTGAGCGCGGTGGCGAGGCCGCCGATCGTAGCGGCGTCGGCGGCGAAGAGGGACAGCCACTCCAGCAGCGCCTCCCGGGCGGGGTCTCGGGTGGCGAGCGCGTGGGCCCGGTCGCACAGGGACTCGATGCGGTCGTGGAAGACGGCCGCGAGCAGCGCGTGCCGGGTGGGGAAGTGGCGGCGGACCGTGCCGGAGCCGACGCCGGCGGTACGCGCGATCTGCTCCAGTGACGCATCGGCGCCGTCCCGGGCCACCGCCTCGGACGCGACCGCGAGCAGCAGCGCGTAGTTGCGGCGCGCATCGGCGCGCTGACCGGTCACGGGTGCCTCCTTGCACAAACGGCGGGGTCCGCCATATCTTAACCTCAACGAAAACGGCGGACCCCGCCGTTTGGTCTCAAGGAGCATCACATGACGGTTCTGGTAGTCGGTGCCACCGGGCAGCAGGGCGGCGCCACCGCCCGTGAGCTGCTCGCCTCCGGCGTCCCGGTGCGGGCGCTGGTCCGCGACCCCGATTCCGACCGCGCCCGCGCGCTCGCCCGCAGCGGCGCCGAACTGCGCACCGGGGACCTGCACGACCGGGACTCGCTGGCCGAGGCCGCGGACGGCGCCCGCGCGGTCTTCTCCGTGCAGATGCCCGCGTTCACGGACGGCTTCCCCGACTTCGACGGCGAGCTCACCCAGGCGCTCAACCTGATCGAGACCGCGAAGGCCGCGGGCGTGGCGCAGTTCGTGCACACGTCCGTCTCCGGCGCCGGCCGGCACACCCAGGCCCCGGGCTGGGACGAGGGCCGCTGGGCGAGCATGGCGGCGGTCTACAAGCCCAAGACCGGAGCGGAGACGGCGGTACGCGAGGCCGGCTTCCCACAGTGGACACTGCTCAAGCCCGGCTTCTTCATGGAGAATCTACTGCCCGCCACCGCCTACCTCTTCCCGCGCGGCGTCGAGGGCGGCCTCGCCACCGTCCTCAAACCCGCCACCCACCTGTCCCTAGTCGCGGTCCAGGACATCGGGCGCGCCGCGGCCGCGGCCTTCCGGGCGCCGGACCGTTTCCACCGGGTGGAGCTGGAACTGGCCAGCGACTACCTGACGATGGCCGAGATCGCGGCCGTGCTCACCGACGCGCTCGGCACCGAGGTGACCGCGCCGGACATGGCGGAGGAGCAGGCGCTCGCGGCCGGCATGCCGCCGTACGCGGCCGTGTCGCACGCGTTTCTCCAGGCGGCCGGTCAGCCGGCGCGGCCGGATTTCGCACGGGCGCTCGGCATTCCGCTGACCTCGTTCCGGGAGTGGGCGCACGCGCGTCTCGGTATCCAATAGAGTGGCGTGGGTGGATGCGGAGAAGGCGGCGTTGCACGAGTTCCTGCGGCACCAGCGGGGCGTGATCCGGGATGTGCTGGCCGGCCTCGACGCCGCGCAGATGGGCCGGGCGGTGGCGCTGCCGTCCGGATGGAGTCCACTGTGGCTGGTCGCGCATCTCGGCGACGCGGAACGGCACTGGTTCCAGACCGTGTTCTCGGGCGCTGCGCCGAAGGATCGCGCTCCGGTCCGTACCCCCGCTGAGGCTTGGGAATTTTATGACGCCCAATGCCGGATCTCGGACGGGATCATCGAGGCGTCCGCGCTCACCGACGCGCCGGCCGGGCGGCACGCGGTGGACTGGCTGGCCGCCCAGACCACGGACCTGCGCCGCATCATCCTGCACGTGATCGAGGAGACCGCACGCCACGCCGGCCACCTCGACGCGGTGCGCGAGCTGATCGACGGCCGGACCGGGCTCGGCCCCCGATGACGTGCTGCCGAGCCCGGTCCCTGGCCGAGGTCAGAACCAGGACGTGCAGACCTCGTCGGTACGGCCGGCAGGGCGGCCGCAGGCGCGCATGACGACGCCGGAGTCGTTCCACTGGGTCGTGAACGCGTCCGTGCCGGACGTGATCGCGGTCAGCCCCAGCTTCGCGGTCCAGGTCGCGCCGTTGTCCGTGCTGCGGTCGGTCCAGACCTGGTCGCCGATCGTGCCGTTGGTGATCCGGCCCCACGCGCACTCGGTGGCGTCGCTGTAGCGCAGCTCGATCGTGCGGCCCAGGACCGTGGCCGTGCGCGGGCTGCGCGCACCGGCGCCGTCCGGGACGCTGCCGTCGACGCAGCCGTTCCCGCCCCCGCCCGGCGGCGTGTAACCGCCGCCGATCTCCGGATATTGCGTGCACGCCGGAACGCCCGGCAGCACCGCCGGCCCCTGGATGAAGACGTTGTTCACCCACAGCCGGTAGTCCGGCAGGTAGGACCAGATGTGGTTCGTGTAGCCGCCGGCCGTGACCGACTGCCCGTCCGCCTGGCAGAGCACGCGCACCAGCACGGAGTGCCCGGTCCCGGTGAACGTGGCCGTGCCGCCGGTCCGCGTCGTCCGGTAGGCCGGCGACCCCCAGGTCTTGAACGACGAACCCAGACCCGGATGACGGTACGGCGGATCAGGCTGCGTCCCGCCGATGCGAATCGCGCCGTAGTAGCGGTCCGCGCGCCAGTCCGAGACCTTCACGAAGTCGCCGGACTCACGCGCCTCGACCATCTTGCCGCCGCCGAGATAGATCGTGGTGTGGCCGAGATCGGCGTAGTAGAGGATGTCGCCGGGCTGTAGCGGCGTAGTGCCCTGGGCGGCGCTGAACACCTGGTTCGTCGTCTTCCGGGACTGGGTGAGGTAGTGGTCCTCCACGGTTCCCGGGCCGAGCAGGTCGACGCCGGTGGCCGCGTACCAGGCGTAGCGGACCAGGCCGGAGCAGTCGAAACTCCAGTACTCGGGGTCGTGGGCGCTGTCGATCGGGTCGGATTCGTCGACCTCGCCCTGGGAGGGTCCGGGTAGACCGTCGTGGCCCCCGGCCCAGGCGTAGTGCTGGCCGACGAAGCCGCAGGCGGCCTCGATCGCGCGCCGGGCAGCGGCGGAACCACCGGAGCCGATCGGCGCGCAGGTGCCGGCGTGGGCTGCTGATGGGGGCAGGGCGGTGAGGCCCAGGGTGAGACCCAGGAGCGCGGCCCCCGCCACGCTCCACAGTCTTCGCAGAGTCATACCGGGCATCCTCCCCGGCCGGGCGCCGCCGCCCCATCGTTTCGAGTGTGGCCGAAAGGTCCATGACAACCTCGATCGACGGTCATCGCGTCCTATCGGGCATGAATCGTGTCATCGGCGCCGTGACTGCCGGCGCACTTCTGGCCCTCGTCCTTACCACCCCCGCTCAGGCCGCCTCCGGGACCACGCCGCCCGGTGACGGCTGGACGCGGGTGCCGACCCCGCCGTTCGACACCGCGCCCGGCGCCCGATGCGAGTTCGGGGTGCACGGCGAGGCGATCGTCGACGAGGTCTACTGGAAGACGATAAGCACCAAGCCGGACGGTACGCCGCGGACGGTGGCCGCCTGGGGTCCGCTGATCGAGCATGTGACCAACGTGGAGACCGGCGCGTCCATCGACCTCGACTCGGGCGGGCACGGCTCGCACACCATGTATGACGACGGCTCGCACCTCTACCGGTCGCACGGACCGATCCTGGTCGGGATCGGGGAGGGGAGCCTGGATCGCGGGCTCTACATCATCGACGGGCCGTCCTGGCGCATCGAGCAGCGCCCCGACGGATACCGGAGGATAGCCGGGCACTTCCGGGTCACCGTGGACATCTGCGACGCGCTCAGCTGAGTCGAGAGGAGAAAGAGCGGCCGTTCAGCAGGTGGAGACCCAGCGCGGTGATCTCGTGGCGGACGGCCGCACCGTCCCGGCGGGTGGTGATGAGGCCTGCCTCGCGCAGGATCGTCGCCTGCTGACTGGCCGAGGCGAGCGACACCCCGCACCGCCGCGCCAGCTCGCTGGTGCTGCATCCGCCGGCCACCGCCTCCAGCGCCACCGCCCGCGTCCTTCCCAGCAGCGCTGTGAGCCCGGCGGGACCGGAGGAGGCCTCCAGGGCCCCTGGTGGTGGCGCCGTCGAGTACACCAGCGTCTGCGGCAGCGACGGGTCGCGCAGTTTCGTCGGCGCTTCCCAGCAGAAGAACGACGGCTGCAGCACCAGCCCGCGGCCCTCCAGGTAGAGGTCCGCGTTCGCGAAGTCGAGGATCTCCAGCACCGGTGCCCGCCAGCGGATGTGTGGGTGCAGGCCGGAGAGCACGCCCTCCACACCGGTCCTGCTCATCTCGTCCACCCGCCGTGCCCGGTCGTTGGCGATGTGCCGGCGGATCGACGGCCAGTACGGTCGCAGCGCCGTGTCGTAGTACGACTGCACGGCCCCGGTCAGCTGCCGTATCGCCTCGGCCCGGCCGGTGCCCAGGTCGCGCGTCCACGGCGAGGCGGCGGTGCGGGTGGCGAGGTAGGCCAGCTCCGTTTGCAGCCGCGCCGGCGGTGTGGACGCGAGCGCGTCGAGCGAGGCGCCGAGCCCGTCCCCGCCCGGCGTCAGGAAGTCCGGCGAGTACCCGGTCGGCGGCGCCAGCTCACGCAGCAGCGCCAGGTCCCCTCGTGGTGTCCGTGAGGCCCGCCGCCGCCAGTTCCCGAGCGTGGCCTGGCCGTCGCGGGTCTGGGTCTGGTGGAGGCTGAGCAGCACCTCCCAGAGCGGATCCGGCCCGGCGGCGATCGTTGTTCTTGCCAGATCCTGAGCGGTGAAATGCACGCGTAGCACAGGCACGTCCCCCGACGATCGTCCACTGTGGCTCTTGTGTGCGAACCCTATGCCGATCGATGGACCGCGTCTGTCAGCCGCCCGACGGCTGGATCCAGTCGAAGGTGTGGGCCACGGCACGTTGCCAGTTGGAATATTCGGCCGTGCGCAGCGAGGGGCTCATGTCGGGCAGCCACTGCCCGGCCCGGTGCCAGAGTTCGCGCAGCGCGGCCAGGTCCGGCCAGTAGCCGACCGCGAGCCCGGCCGCGTAGGCGGCGCCGAGCGACACGGTCTCCGCGACCATCGGGCGGACGACCGGCACGTCCAGCACGTCCGCGACGAACTGCATGAGCAGGTTGTCGGAGGTCATGCCGCCGTCGACCTTGAGCGTGCGCAGCGCCAGGCCGGAGTCCGCGTTCATGGCGTCGACGACCTCGCGGGTCTGCCAGCCGGTCGCCTCCAGCACGGCGCGGGCCAGGTGCCCCTTGGTGATGTAGCTGGTCAGGCCCACGATCACGCCGCGGGCCTCGCTGCGCCAGTGCGGCGCGTAGAGGCCGGAGAACGCGGGGACGATGTAGCAGCCGCCGTTGTCCGTGACGGTCCTGGCCAGCGTCTCGATCTCGGGCGCGGTGGTGATCAGGCCGAGCTGGTCGCGGAACCACTGCACCAGCGAGCCGGTGATCGCGATCGAGCCCTCGAGCGCGTAGACGGGCGCCTGGCCGGACAGCTGGTAGGCGACGGTGCTGAGCAGCCCGTGCGTGGACGCGACCGGGGACAGCCCGGTGTTGAGCAGCAGGAAGCTGCCGGTGCCGTAGGTGCATTTCGCCTCGCCCGGCGTGAAGCACGTCTGGCCGAACAGCGCGGCCTGCTGGTCGCCGAGCGCGGCCGCGATCGGCACGCCCTCGAAGACCTCCGTGCACGTCCCCAGTACGCCGACCGACGGCCGGATTTCCGGCAGCATTTCCGCAGGGATCCCGAAAAATGCGGAGAGATCGGGGTCCCAGGACAACGATCGAAGATCCATCAGGAGGGTACGGGACGCGTTCGTCACGTCGGTGACGTGCAGACCCCCGGTAAGGTTCCAGATCAGCCAGGTTTCCATGGTGCCGAAGAGGATGTCCCCGGCGAGTGCCCGCGCCCGCAGTCCCGGCGTGTGGTCCAGCAGCCACCGGATCCGCGGCGCCGAGAAGTAGGTGGCCAGCGGCAGCCCGCTCCGCCCCGGGATCCGGTCCGCCCCCGGCGCCGAGGCCAGCGCGGTGACCAGCGAGTCCGTGCGCGTGTCCTGCCAGACGATGGCGCGTGCGACCGGCCGCCCGGTGTGCCGGTCCCACAGCACCGTGGTCTCGCGCTGGTTCGTGATGCCGAGCGCGGCGACCTGGTCCAGCGTGATCCCGGCCGACTGCAGCGCGGCCGCGGCCGTCTTCCGCACGTGGTGCCAGATCTCCATGGCGTCGTGCTCGACCCAGCCGGGCCGCGGATAGTGCTGGTGGTGCTCCTGCTGCGCCACCGCGTGCAGCCGCCCGCGCCGGTCGAACACGATGCACCGCGTCGACGTCGTCCCCTGATCGATCGCGATCACGTACCGCTCGGTCATGATCGGCCTCCGAGTCGCCCGAGTACCGCGAGACGTGAGCCGGCCGCGAGAGACACGATCGACGAGAGACTCATGACCGGCCACCCAGGTCCCGGGAGATCGCGTTCGCCGCGTCCCGCACGTAGCCGACGAGCCGCGGATCCGGCCGCAACGATGCCGAGCACAGCCGCTCGATCGCCCCCGACACGCCCATCGCGCCTACGACCAGCCCGCCGTAGTCCCTGATCGGCGCCGCGATCGACGCTTCCCCCGGCGTCAGCTCGCCGATCTCGCTCGCCCACCCGGCCGCCCGCACCGCCCGCAGCGAGAGCGCCAGGTCGCGGGTGGAGACGACCGTCCGCCGGGTGAAGGCATCCAGGGCGCGCAAAGAAGCAAAAGCCGACGAGTCGTACGCCAGCAGCACTTTTCCCAGCGCGGTCGCGTGCAGCGGCAGCAGCGCCCCGGTGTCCAGCCGCTGCGGGGTGTCGTCCGGCCGGAACACGTGGTGCACGACCAGCACGCGCCCGTCCGCCACCGTGCCGATCCGGACCGCCTCGCCGCTGCGTGCGGCCAGCGGATCCGCCCAGTTGATCGCGCGGGACCGCAGCTCGTTCACGTCCAGGTGGGACGTCCCGAGATGCAGGAGCGCGTCCCCGAGCAGATATTTCCCGTCCGCGTCCTGCGCGACGAACCCGACCCGCTGCAACGTGCGCATGATCCCGTGCGCCGTGCCCTTCGCCAGATCCAGCGACCGGGCGATCTCCACGATGCCGAGCCGCCGCCCAGGGCTGGTCGCGAGCAGTCGCAGCATCGCGGCCGCCCGCTCGATCGACTGCACCGGGCCCGGCATGCATACAGACTTACCCATGGACGACGGTTCGACAATGCCGAACCGCCTTCGTTGACGATCAATGTTGACCGTCCATAGCGTCATCACCGGTAACGACAGTGCAACCTCTCCGTAAAGGAGTCCGGATGGCACAGCGATTCAGAATCCCCGGTGGCCTGACAGGTGAGCTGGCCGCGGAGTTCGCCGGGACCTTGATCCTCATTCTCTTCGGGTGCGGCGTCGTCGCACAGGTCGCCGCCGGCGGGATCGGCGACCACGACAGCATCGCGTGGGCGTGGGGCCTCGGCGTCACGCTCGGCGTCTACGTGGCGGGCCGGATCTCCGGCGCCCACCTCAACCCCGCGGTCACGGTCGCGCTGGCGGTCTTCAAGGGCTTCCCGTGGCGTAAGGTCGGGCCGTACTCGCTGGCCCAGCTGCTCGGCGCGTTCGTCGCCGCGCTGATCGTCCGCTGGAATTATTCAGAGGTGCTCAACGCGTTCGACCCCGGCCTGACCATCAAGTCCCAGGGCGTGTTCTCCACGCTGCCGGGCAACGGCGGGTTGCCGGTCGGCGAGTGGGGCGCGTTCCGTGACCAGGTGATCGGCACCGCGATCCTGCTGTTCCTGATCCTGGCCGTGACGGACGTGGCGAACACGCCACCGGCCGCGAACCTGGCACCGTTCGTGGTCGGCCTCATCGTGGTCGCGATCGGCATGGCCTGGGGCACGGACGCGGGCTATGCGATCAACCCGGCCCGTGACCTCGGCCCGCGGCTGGCGTCGTTCTTCACCGGCTACGAGGGCGCGTTCCGGGACCAGACCGGCTATCTGTACTTCTGGATACCCATCGTCGGGCCGCTGATCGGCGGCGTGCTCGGCGCAGGGCTCTACCAGACACTGATCGGCCGGTTCCTGCCCGCCCAGCCCGCGCCGGTCGCGGAGCCGGACATTCCGGCCCAGCGCACGGCGGTCTAACGGCCACAATCAAGATCATGCGGGGGTACGACGTGGAGCGCACCCCCGCGTGACGGCTTCGACAAGAAGGGGCACCTCATGGCTGACTTCGTCGGCGCGATAGACCAGGGGACGACCAGCACCCGCTTCATGATCTTCGACCACGGCGGTAACGAGGTCGGCCGCCACCAGCTCGAGCACGAGCAGATCCTGCCGCAGGCCGGCTGGGTCGAGCACAACCCGATCGAGATCTGGGAGCGCACGGTCGCGGTCGCCCGGACCGCGATGGGCAAGCTCAACCTCGGCGCGACCGACCTGGCCGCGCTCGGCATCACGAACCAGCGCGAGACGACCGTGGTCTGGGACCGGCGCACCGGCCGTCCCTACTACAACGCGATCGTCTGGCAGGACACCCGCACCGACCGGATCGCGTCCGCGCTGGACCGGGACGGCCGCGGCGACGTGATCCGGCAGAAGGCGGGCCTGCCACCGGCCACCTACTTCTCCGGCGGCAAGATCCAGTGGATCCTGGAGAACGTCGACGGCGTGCGCGAGGCGGCCGAGCGCGGCGACGCGATCTTCGGCAACACGGACAGCTGGCTTCTGTGGAACCTCACCGGCGGCGTGGACGGCGGCAGGCACGTCACGGACGTGACGAACGCGTCGCGGACCATGCTGATGAACCTCGAAACCTTGCAGTGGGACGACGAGCTGCTGTCCTTCTTCGACATCCCGCGCGCGATGCTGCCGGAGATCCGGCCGTCGTCGGACCCGGGCGGGTTCGGCGTGTGCCGCGTGTCCGGGCCGCTCGGCGGCGAGGTGCCGA
Organism: Catenuloplanes japonicus; assembly: GCF_000717135.1. Taxonomy (GTDB): domain Bacteria; phylum Actinomycetota; class Actinomycetes; order Mycobacteriales; family Micromonosporaceae; genus Catenuloplanes; species Catenuloplanes japonicus. The sequence continues at coordinate 23,668 of NZ_JNXY01000021.1, read as the reverse complement.
TCACCGGTGACCTCGGCGACCAGCAGGCGGCCACGGTCGGGCAGGTGTGCTTCAACGTCGGCGAGGCGAAGAACACCTACGGCACCGGCAACTTCATGCTGCTCAACACCGGCACGGAGCTGGTCCGGTCCAGCAACGGTCTGCTCACCACCGTGGCGTACCAGCTCGGCGACGCCGCGCCGGTCTACGCGCTGGAGGGCTCGATCGCGGTCACCGGGTCGGCCGTGCAGTGGCTGCGCGACCAGCTGCGGATCATCGGCAGCGCGCAGGAGAGCGAGTCGCTGGCCGCGCAGGTCGAGGACAGCGGCGGCGTCTACTTCGTGCCCGCGTTCTCCGGGCTGTTCGCACCGTACTGGCGGTCGGACGCGCGCGGTGCGATCGTCGGCCTGTCCCGCTACAACACCAACGCGCACATCGCGCGCGCCACGCTCGAATCGATCTGCTATCAGAGCCGGGACGTGGTCGAGGCGATGCGTGAGGACTCCGGCGTCACGCTGGACGTGCTCAAGGTGGACGGCGGCGTCACCGCGAACAACCTCTGCATGCAGCTCCAGGCGGACGTGCTCGGCGTGCCGGTCAGCCGCCCGGTGGTCGCGGAGACCACCGCACTCGGCGCGGCCTATGCGGCCGGGCTCGCGGTCGGCTTCTGGAAGGACACCCAGGAGCTGCGCGCGAACTGGAACGAGTCGCAGCGCTGGCAGCCCGCGTGGGACCAGGAGCGGCGCGAGCAGGGGTACGGCCGGTGGAAGAAGGCGGTCGAGCGCACGCTCGGCTGGGTCGACGTCGACTGACCCGCGGTTCTCCGGGGCGGATCATCGTGGATCCGCCCCGGCCCGAGGGGGACGGCGGTCGGTCACGGAGCCGATCGGGAGCGGACAGCGGCGTACCGTGGCAAGATTTTGATCTTGATTGGTGGTTGCAGCATGTCGGATCTGTCACCCACCGGACGCGTGGCCGCGCTGGACGCGCTGGCCGGCGACCGTGAACTCGACGTCGTCGTGATCGGCGGCGGCGTGGTCGGCGCCGGTTGCGCGCTGGACGCGGTGACGCGCGGGCTGAGCGTGGGCCTGGTGGAGGCGCGCGACTGGGCCAGCGGCACGTCCAGCCGGTCGAGCAAACTCATCCACGGTGGTCTGCGGTACCTGGAGATGCTGGACTTCGGGCTGGTGCGGGAGGCGCTGCGCGAGCGCGGGCTGATCCTCTCCGTGCTGGCGCCGCACCTGGCCCGGCCGGTCCGGTTCCTGTACCCGCTGCGGCACCACGCCTGGGAGCGGGCCTACGCGGGCGCGGGCGTGCTGCTCTACGACCTGATGGCGCGGCGGGGCGGGCTGCCGCCGCACCGGCACCTGACCCGGCGGCAGGCGCTGCGCACGTGCGCGGCGCTGAAGAAGGACAGCCTGGTCGGCGCGCTGCAGTACTCGGACGCGCAGATCGACGACGCGCGGCACACCATGTTCCTGGTCCGGACCGCGGCCGCCTACGGCGCTCACGTCGCGTCGCGGACCCGGGTGGTCGGCTTCCTGCGCGAGGGGGCCAGGGTGACCGGCGTGCGCGTGCGGGACCTGGAGTACGACCGGACGTTCGACATCCGCGCCCGGCAGGTGATCAACGCGACCGGCGTGTGGACCGACGAGACGCAGGGCCTGGTGGGGGAGCGCGGGCAGTTCCACGTGCGCGCGTCCAAGGGCATCCACCTGGTGGTGCCGCGGGACCGGATCCAGTCGACGACCGGGCTGATCCTGCGCACGGCGACGTCGGTGCTGTTCGTGATCCCGTGGGGACGACACTGGATCATCGGCACGACGGACAGCGACTGGGCGCTCGGCAAGGCGCACCCGGCAGCGTCCCGCAAGGACATAGACTACCTGTTGTCGCAGGTCAACGCCGTGCTGGCGCGGCCGTTGACGCGCGCGGACGTGGAGGGCGTCTACGCCGGGCTGCGGCCGCTGCTGTCCGGGGAGTCGGAGTCGACGTCGCAGCTGTCGCGCGAGCACACGGTGGCGTCGCCGCAGCCGGGGCTGGTCGTGGTCGCCGGCGGGAAATATACGACATACAGGGTCATGGCGGCGGATGCGGTGAACGCGGCCGCGCACAATCTCGGCGGGGCGATACCGCGGTCGGTGACGGCCCGGGTGCCACTCGCGGGGGCGGAGGGCTACGCCGCGCTCTGGAACCAGCGCCGCGGCCTGTCCGCCTCGTCCGGCCTGCACGTCGCCCGGATCGAACACCTGCTCGGCCGCTACGGATCGCTGATCCACGAGGTGCTGGCGCTGATCGCGGCCGACCCGTCGCTGAAGAACCCGCTCGCCGGCGCGGACGACTACCTGCGCGCGGAGGTCGTCTACGCGGTCGCGGCCGAGGGCGCCCGGCACATCGAGGACGTGCTGACCCGCCGCACCCGCATCTCGATCGAGACGTTCGACCGCGGGCTGGAGGCGCTGCCGGAGGTGGCGTCGCTGATGGCCGGGCCGCTGGGGTGGACCGAGGAGCAGACCCGCCGCGAGATCGAGCACTACCGGCTGCGGGTCGAGGCCGAGCGCGCGTCCCAGGAGGAGCCGGACGACGAGACCGCGGACGCGACCCGCCTGGGAGCACCCGAAGTGGTGCCGCTGGCCTAAGGTGTCACCACCGCGCCGCCCGCGATCAGGATGATCAGGATGGTCAGCACCGCGGCCAGCGCGACCGAGAACCGGCGGATCCGGCCGCTGCGGTTGCGGCCCGGCAGCAGCGCCGCGAGCAGCGCGGCCAGCAGCCCGGCCGCGGCCAGCGGCGCCAGCACTATCGCGTTGCCGAACCGCAGCGGCAGGATCGCGGACGCGTCGTAGAGCGCCAGGATCAGCGCGGGCACGCCGAACATGACGCCGCCCACGGCCGCGATCATGTTGAACGTCTCCTGCGCCTGCGCCTCCCGGGTCACCGCGATCGTGGAGGTCGCGTTGAGCAGGCTGTGCAGCAGCGGCGCCTCCGCGGCGGCCTCCTCCTCCATCGCCTTGCACTGACGCACGCCCGCGTCCAGCATCGGGAACCACGCCTCGCGGGAGGCCCGGCGCGCACCGGGACGCACCGGCAGCGTCGGGTCCAGCGTGCGGCGGTGCGCGTGGTAGACGGCCGGGTAGGTGATCCAGGCGCCCAGGCCGCCCCGGCACGCGGTCCGCGCCTCGTCCGCGACGCGGCCGATCAGCGTGGACAGCTCGATCACGTCGGCCAGCACGTTCTCCAGCCGGTGCGTGCCGCCGCTGCGCAGCGTGGTGCCGAGCTGGTGCTCCATCCCGTAGCGGAACGCGCGCAACGTCGTCACCGTGTTGCGTGACGCCTCGGCCTGCGCCTTCGCGATCTCGGTGGCCAGCCCCTCCGGGTCCGGGCGGTGGCCGTGCGGGACGGCGCGCAGCATGGCGCCCAGCAGGTCCGGCATCCGCTCGTCGGCGGTCCGCGCCTCCCAGCCGGACGCGGTCGGCCCGGTCGGCCCGTCGCCGGCCGTGGTGAGCCACTGCCCGCGGACCACGGCCTCCAGCGTCGTGCGCAGGTCGGAGTGGACCACCACGCGCAGATGGCCGATCACGATCAGCCGCTCGTCGCCGGAGTTGAGCACGGCCAGCAGCGGGACGTGGCGCACGGCCGCGCCGGTGGGCACCGGGACGTCGTACGGCGCCGGCGCGGTGGACGACCGCTCCGGCCCGACGATGTCGACGGTGACGCTGAACGGGGCGGAGGGTCGACGGGTCCGCGCATTCAGGAGTGCCATGACACGCACTGTAGGTGTTCCGTGCACTCAGCGGATGGACATTCCGCCGAGCGTCCCTTGTGTCCGGGGCGCGAAACGTGGTCGGGTGGATCACAATGTTGTAGGCGGATGAGCGTGGATCGGCGGGAGGACTGATGGTGGCCCCGGCAATAGTCCACGATGGAATGTTGCGTGCCGGGGTGGGCGTCTAGTGGCGGAGCCCAGCCGCCTCGTCCGCGTCGTCGGTGAAGCCGAGCGGACGCTCAGTGGCGAGGCCGACCGGCCGCTCGGCTACGTGATCGCGGACGGTCTCGTGCTGACCGCGGAACACCATCCCGGCCGGCTGGACGACGCGGTCGAGGTCGAGGGCTACCCCGGTCATCCCGCCAGCACGCCGGGCCGCCTGATCTGGTCCGACCCGGTGATGGAGGTCGCGCTGGTCGAGGTGCCGGCCGGCACCGGCGAGACCGCCTGCCCGGCCACCCGGTTCGGCCGCGTGCTGTCCTCCGGGATCGAGCTGGTCGTGTCCGTGCTCGCGCTGGCCTCGCCGGTGCCCGACATCCCGGCGCAGCGCCCGCCCACGCCCGCGGACGAGAACGTGCGGCCGATCGGGACCGCGCGGCCGCCCGGCCACCAGCCGCGTCCGGCGTGGGCCAGCGGGCCCACACGGCAGACGCGCATCGTCACCGGGCCGCCGGACCCGATCTCCGCGCTCCGGAAACTGGAGTCGCTGCAGCCGCCGTCGGATTCCGCCGCTCCGCCTCCGGACGAGCCGGAGGACGACGACGAGGACCTGGCGGTCGCGATCCCCGGCCGCGTGCGCGTCTCCGACGGCCTCTACCAGCTCGAACTCGATGCGGACCCGCTCCCGCCCGGCCTCGCCGGCGCGCCGGTCTTCGCGAACGGGCTGCTGCTCGGCGTGGTCACGGACGACGCGTACCGGCCGGGCCGGCGCTCGCTCACGCTGGCACCGGTCTGGCGGCTGCTCCGGGACCGCACGTTCGCCCGCCCGGTCGGCAGGTTCGCGAAACGGCCCGCGGTCGCGGAACCGGTCGAGCTGGCCTACGCGCTCGTCGACCCCTACGCCGGCCCGGACCGGATCGTCACGCGCGCGGCCGAGGGGCCGTACCCGCCGCTGCTCACCGCCGAGGCCGCGGTCGTGCCGTTCCGCGGCCGCGTCCGGGAGATCCGCGAGCTCACCGCCTGGTGCAACGCGGAGGACCGCACGGTCCACATGCTCATGCACGCGCCGTCCGGCGAGGGCAAGACCCGGCTCGCGGCCGAGCTGCTCACCCGGCTGCGCGCGCAGGGCTGGCTCGGCGGCGTCGCCGGGGACCTGCGCCGCCTGATCGCCGGGCTGGACGCGGTGGACGGGCCGGTCGCGCCCACGCTGATCATCGTGGACGACGCGGAGTCCCGGCCGCCCGCGCTGCTGGCCGAGGTGCTGGACCGGCTCGCGATGGGCCGCCGGGCCCGGGTCCGCGCGCTGATGCTGTCGCGGTCCGCGGGCGCGTGGATGACCGGGCTCAGCGACCGGACGCGGCTGGCGGGCATCCGTACGCTCCCGCTCGGCCCGCTCTACCCCGACCCGGCCATGCGCGCGGCCGAGCAGCGCCGGGCCGCCCGCGCGTTCGCCGAGATCTTCGACCGGACCATGCCGGGCCGTCCGTACACCGCCGTGGTCGAGCAGTCGCCGCGGCCGATGACCGAGGGCCTGCCCGCGTTCGCGCACGCGCTGACGCTGCAGGCCGCCGCGCTGCTCTGGGCGATCGGCCGGCCGCTGCCGGACGCGGGCCGCTACTACCACGACCCGCTGGCCGCGCTGCTCCGCCACGAGGACCGCTACCTCAACCGGGTCGCGGACCGCCACCGCATCGCACCGAACCGCGCGGCCCGCTCCCGCCTCGTCGCGATCGCCACGCTCTTCGGCGCCGCCACCGAGGACGAGGCCCGCACGCTGCTCGGACCCCATCACGGCGCCGGCGACGTGGACGCCTGGCTGGCCGAGCTCTACCCGGCCGAGCGTGGCGGCCACTGGCGCCCGATCCGTCCCGACCTGGTCGCGGAGGAGCTGGTCGTCCGCGCGCTGCTGCCCGCGGGCGCGCCGCTGCGGGCCACCGACCTCGCGCTCTTCGTGCCACGGGCCACCCACCATCAGCGGGTACGACTGCTGACCCAGCTGACCTCCGCCGCCGCCCGTCATCCCGCGGTGGCCGGCGTGCTGCGCGACCTGGTCAGGCGTCATCCGGACGCGCTGGCGCCCGCGGTCTCGGACGTGCGCGTCCGGGTGCCGGACCCGGCGCCGCTGCTGCGCGCGTTCGCCGACGTCGGCCCGACCGTGCCCGCGCCGACGCCGGGCAACGGTGCCATGCCGGCCGCGCCGCCGGACCGCCTCTACGCGTATGTCGCGTCCGCGACCAGCCGCGGTCTGGCCTGGTGGCGCGTGCTGTGCGAGGTCGACGCACCCTACCTACGCCTGAAGGCCACCACGTCCGCGCCGGAGGGCCCGCTGATCGTCTCCTCCATCGCGTGGCTGGGAAGATCAAAGGCCCATCACGGGGTACGTCCCGCGCCGCACCCGGACGAGTGGCACCAGTTCGAGATGGACGCGCCGACCGAGGCGGTCCTCGGCTCCGTCTCCGTCGTCGGCGACCGCAACTTCCCCACGCCGGCCATGCTGCTGGTCTCGCCGGAGCCGCTGACCGTCCCGCCGGTCCCGGTCGGCCGTGTCACGGACAACGCGGCCGCGCAGCTCGGCCGCGCTCTGAGCACGCTCCCGCTGGCCAGGCCGCCGTCTTCTGACGCGCCGGATCCTTTCTACCGCTGAGGGCAGCCGGTCCGCCGGTCGATTGTGGCTGGTAATCGTTAACTTTCCTCAATGTATTGACAGAAAAAGTTCGATGGTGCGTGAATGTGTTGCATCGTGAGCTGTGACGGCACCCACAGTTCGTCCTCCTCGTTTCGAAGGAGTCCGATGCGTCTCCCCATCGTTCGCCTGCTGGCCGCGTGCGCTCTGGCCGCCGGCGGCATCGTCGCCGTCGCCGGTCCGGCGTCGGCCGTCGTCCCCAAGACCCCGCCGCTGACCACACCGTGGACCGGTCAGGTCTCCACCACCAACCCGCTCCCGGAGTACCCGCGGCCGCAGATGACCCGGCCGGACTGGCAGACGCTGAACGGCGAGTGGGAGTTCCTCAATCCCGCGACCGACAGCGCCGGCAACGTCAACCGCACCGCGGCCCCGCCGCTCGGCCAGACCCTGCCCGAGCGCATCCTCGTGCCGTACCCGGTGGAGTCCGCGCTCTCCGGCATCATGCGCAACGACAACCGCGACCTGATGTTCTACCGCCGCACGTTCACCGTCCCGTCCGGCTGGGCCGGGCGGCGGGTGCAGCTCCACTTCGGCGCCGTCGACTACGAGGCCACGGTCTGGGTCAACGGGCAGCAGGTGGCCACGCACCGGGGCGGCTACGACCGGTTCGAGGCAGACATCACCGGCGCGCTGAACGGTGGCAGCAACGAGATCGTCGTGCGGGTGTACGACCCGACCGACGGGCGCGGCGAGAAGCAGCCGGTCGGCAAGCAGACCAACAACCCGTCCGGCATCTTCTACACGCCGACCTCGGGCATCTGGCAGACCGTGTGGCTGGAACCGACCGCGGCCTCGTCGATCTACTCGGTCGACATCTACCCGAACATCACGGCGAACACCGCCCGGGTGCGGGTCTTCACGCGCGGCGCCGTCACCGGGCACACCGTGCTGGCCGAGGCGATGTCCGGGTCCACGGTGGTGGGCTCCGCGACCGGCGGCTTCACCGAGTTCACCGTCCCGGTGCCGAACGCGCGCCGCTGGTCGCCGGACGACCCCTTCCTCTACAACCTGCGAGTCACGCTGCGCAATGCCTCGGGCTCCGGCGTGGACCAGGTGACCAGCTACTTCGGCATGCGCGAGGTCGGCACGAAGATGGTCAACGGCGTGCTCCGGCCGACGCTCAACGGTGAGTTCGTGTTCCAGGTCGGCACGCTCGACCAGGGCTTCTGGCCGGACGGCGTCTACACCGCGCCGACCGACGCCGCGCTGGCCTCGGACATCCAGAAGCACAAGGACCTCGGCTTCAACATGGTCCGCAAGCACATCAAGGTGGAGCCCGCCCGGTGGTACTACCATGCGGACCGGCTGGGGCTGCTGGTCTGGCAGGACATCCCGTCCACGCCGCCGTTCGACGCGAACCGGACCGCCGCGCAGATCGCCCAGTTCGAGACCGAGGCGCGGGAGATCATCGACGAACACCGCGCGTTCCCGTCCGTCGTCGCCTACGTGCCGTTCAACGAGGGCTGGGGCGAGTGGGCGCTCGGTGACACCCAGCGGGTCACCCGGGACCTGGAGTCCTACGACCCGACTCGGCTGATGAACCCGCACAGCGGCTTCAACTGCTGCGCCTCCAAGGGGGACCCCGGCACCGGCGACATCATCGACTGGCACATGTATACCGGGCCGGACGCGCCGTTGCCGTCCAGCACCCGGATCTCGGTGCTCGGCGAGTTCGGCGGCATCGGGCTGCGCTCACCGGGGCACGAGTACAGCCCGAACGGGCAGTTCTTCGCGTACGAGCAGGTCAACAGCAATGCGCAGCTCAACGACCGGTTCACCGGCATGATCCGGGACGTGCAGCAGCTCATGGTCACCAAGGGGCTGTCCGCGTCGATCTACACCGAGATCACCGATGTGGAGGGCGAGTACAACGGCCTCTACACGTACGACCGGCAGGTGCAGAAGGTGGACACCGCACAGGTGAAGGCCGCGCACACCAACCTGATCAACGCGTCCCGCAACCTGAACGCCACGGTGCCGCTCACGCTCGGGCACACCCGGTCGTTCCAGGTCACCACGGCCGGACTCACCGACCGTCACCTGCGGCACGCGGACTCGCTGGCCAGGACGGACGTCATCTCCGGGGACCTCGCCCGGCAGGACGCCTCGTTCCGTACCGTGGCGGGCCTGTCCGACCCGCGCTGCTACTCGTTCGAGGCGGTCAACCAGCCGGGACGCTACCTGCGGCACGCGAACAGCCGGGTGCGGATCGACGCGAACACCGGCGGCTCGTTCGCCGCGGACGCCACCTGGTGTTCCCGCGCCGGCCTGGCCGCGGGCGGCACCTCGTTCGAGTCGGTCAACTTCCCGGGGGCTTACCTCCGTCACTACAACAGCGAGGTCTACCTGGCCCGCAGCGGCGGCCCGAACGCCTGGGACACCGCGTCCGGATTCGCCGCGGACGCGACCTGGAACGTGTCCGCCCCGGCACTGTGGCGCAGCTCGGTGCAGCTGCCCGTGGACGCCCGGCGCTCGCTGGGCGTGCTCACCTGGAACTACACCGACCGATACCTGCGGCACGCCGGCGGGCTCGGATACACCGAGGTGGTGAACTCGGGCAGCAGCGCGATGCTCAAGAGCGATGCCACGTTCACGGTACGGCGCGGGCTGGCCGACTCCTCCTGCTACACCCTGGAGTCGGTGAACTACCCCGGCCAGTACCTGCGGCACGCCGACAGCCGGATCCGGCTCGCGGCGAACGACGGCTCGGCGCTGTTCGCGGCGGACGCCACGTTCTGCGCGCGGCCGGGCCTCTCCGGAGCCGGCGTGACCCTGGAATCGATCAACATTCCGGGCAACTTCCTGCGGCACTTCAACGGGCAGGCGCACATCGCCAGCGGCGGCGGCGCCGACTTCAACCGCCCGCTGACACTGACCGCGGACAGCAGCTGGAACATCGCGGCCCCCTGGGCGCCGTGACCTGAGACGCCGGGGGCGGACCGATCGGTCCGCCCCCGGCGTTGACAGTTAGAACTCTAACGGTTAGCTTTCTAAGTATGAGAGAGCCGGAGTTCACCAGCGCGCTGGACCTGCTGCGCTGGGTCGGGTGGGCGCAGCGGAAGGCGGGGGAGGACTGGATCCGCGACCGCGAGCTCACCCACGAGCAGAGCTTCGCGCTCGGATATCTGGTGCAGAACCCGGGCGCGATCCAGCGGGACATCGCGGAGATCACCCGGACCAGCGCGGCCAGCGTGTCCAGCCTGCTGCAGGGCCTGGAGCGGCGCGGCCTGGTCGAACGGCGGACCGAGCCGGGCAACGAGCGCAGCAAACGCGTCTACGCGACGCCGGACGGGGCCGCGCTGATCGCCGGCTTCGAGGACGCGATGGCCGGCATCGAGGAGACGCTGCTGGCACCCCTGGACCGTGCCGAGCGCGAGACGCTGCACGCGCTGCTCTCCAAGGTGACCGCACAGCTTCCTCGCCCGTCCCGCTAGCAGGGTTTTCCGTGCCCTGAGGCACCCTGCCCCGAAAACAGAACCACGATCCAAATCGCGCCGGGGTACGCCGTCGCGCGCTTCACCCTGCCCGAAATACCACGAAATAACATGAAAGAAGCAGTCATGAGCATCGACGCACCCGGCACCAACCGCTGGTACCTCTCCGCCGCCCCGATGACCCGCGCACTCATCCACCTCTGCGTGCCCATGGCCGCCGCGATGATCGTGACCGCGATCTACAACGTGATCAACGCGGGCTTCATCGGCGCGCTCCACGACACCACGCTGCTCGCCGCCGTCACGCTCGGCTCACCGATCCTCGGCCTGGTCATGGCCGTCGGCAACGTGTTCGGCGTCGGCGGCGGCGCGCTCGTCTCCCGCCTGCTCGGCGCCGCCGAACACGATCCCGGGAAGGCCGCCGAGATCCGGCACGTCACGTCGTTCTCGTTCTGGGGCGCGATCATCGTCGGCGCGCTCTGCGGCGGCGCCGGTCTGCTCTTCCTGCACCCGCTCGTCACCGCGCTCGGCGCGGACGCCACCTCCATGCACGCCACCACGCAGTTCATAGCCGTCATGCTGGCCTTCGTCCCGGTGCTCGCGGCCGCGGTCTGCCTGGAACAGCTGGTCCGCGCCGAGGGTGCCGCCCGTCAGGTGATGACCGGCCTGATCGCCTCCACGATCGCGAACGTGGCCTTCGACGTCCTGTTCATCCTGGTCCTGCGCTGGGGCGTGGCCGGGGCCGCGCTCGCGGTCGGCCTGGCGAACCTGGTCACCGTCGGCTACTTCGCGATCTGGCTGACCCGCAACAGCGCGCACCTGAGCCTTGCCCCGCGCTGGTTCACGCTCGCCCCGCACGTGCTGAAGCCGGTCCTCGGCGTCGGCGTCAGCACGCTGCTGCAGTCCGCGTTCCTGATCGTGACCGCGCTGGTGCTCAACAACCTCGCCGCCGCGTACGGCGACGGCCCCCTCGCCGCCATGGGCGTCGCGGTCCGCATCGCCCAGGTCCCGGAGTTCCTGGTGATGGGCGTGACGCTCGGCGTGCTCCCCCTGTTCGCCTACGCCTACGGCAAGGGCGACCGCCACCGTCTCACCGCCGCCCTCCGCGGCTCCGCGATAGCCGTCGGCGGCATCGCGCTCACCTTCTCCGCCGCCGTCTTCCTCTTCCGCGACCAGGTCTTCTCCGCTTTCGTCGCCGACCGCTCAGTGCTCGCACTCGGCGTCACCATCCTCACCGCCCAACTGGTCGCCATGATCGCCAACGGCTTCACCGGCCTGCTCACCTCCCTCTTCCAGGCCACCGGCCGCGCCATGGCCGCGACCGTCCTGTCCGTGACCCAGGGCGTCCTTTTCATCCCGATCGTCCTGCTCGGCAACCTCTGGTTCGGCCTCCCCGGCATCATCTGGTCCCTGACCCTCACCGAGACCCTGGTCTTCGCCACCGCCACCATCCTGTGGCTCACCTCCCGCCACGCCATCACCCGCGACCTGGCCCACGGCACCCCCGCCCGCGCCGAAGAACTGCTCGCCCAGGCCGCAATCTAACCGCGCCGCTCAATCCCTTCACGTTCACCAGCGCCATCCAGCCGACCAATCCAGAACACATCAAATGGCGCCCGCCGATGCACATTCGACGGGCGCCCCGGTCCGGCGGGATCGGTCCGGCGGGATCGGCCGGCGGCCGGATCGGCCGGATCGACTGGTGGCGGGATCGGCCGGATCGGCGGGATCGGCCGGCAGCGGGATCAGCCAGCAGCAGGAACGACCCAGTACACCCCATCGCCGACTGCGCGGATCGCAACCGAACCTCGTGCGATAACAAGCGACGGGGTATTGCCTTGAGCGCAACCACCCACGGCCCTGGCAGGGAGGAGCCCCTGGGCGACGACCGGTGCCCGCGGGAGCATGCGGACCGCAACCACCCGCAAAGCGGGAAATGCCCCAGATCTTGATCTTCGCCCTTCCGGGAGCCGGATTCGCGGCGATGCGCCCTCTACGACGCGTTCTCCGCTGCCCGCGACTGCGCGAAGCTCGCCTTCAACCCTTGCCGGATCCACCGCGACAACGGCCGCTCGACGAACCGCTGCGTGACCCACGCCAGCCCGATCACCGCCACCGTCACCAGCCCCAGCAGCACCCAGCGCGGCATCGCCTCGTGCAGCCGGTCGACCACGACCCAGCTGAGCTGCCGGTGCAGCAGGTAGAGCGGATAGGTCAGCGCGCCGACCGTCATCAGGCCCGGCCACCGCAGCCAGTCGAGTTTTCCGAGCGCGAGCAGAATCAGCAGCCCGAACAGCACCACCATGATGGCGAGAACCACGCCATAGGACAGCGGGAACACCTCGACCATGCCCTCGAAGCGTTTCTTCAGTGACGGCACCGCCATCACCATCGAAACGCCGAGCATGCCCCAGAGCAGCAGGTTCGGCCCGAAGCGGTAGATGAGGTAGAGCGTGGTCCCGGCGATGAAATACGGCGCCCAGCGCGGCTCGACGATCGAGATCAGCGGCTGGAACTTGGTGGTGAACGCGAAGAGGTAGAGCACGGTCCAGATGACGTTGAAGAGGACCACGCGGCGGTACGTCACGCCGAACCACACCACGGACGCGAACAGGATGTAGAACTTCAGCTCCAGGAACAGCGTCCAGTAGACGTCGTCGATCCCGGGAATGTCGAAGAACTGGTTCAGCATCGTGAAGTTGACCAGGATCGTGGTGAGATCGGGCGACTTCGTGACCGGGAAAAGCGTCAGCACCGTGCCGGTGATCAGTACCGCGAACAGGTAGGCGGGAAAGAGCCGGCTGACGCGCGAGGTGAAGAAGTCGGAGAGGGATCGGCCCCAGCAGCTCATGCAGATCGCGAAGCCGCTGATGACGAAGAAGAATTCGACGCCGATCCAGCCGTAACTGGTCACCTGGTCGACGGCGGCGCCGAAGTTCTTCCGGCCGTCGCCCCAGGCGCCGCGCCGGTCCAGGTCGGCGATCAGGTGGTAGAAGACCACCATGAGCGCGGCGCTGAATCGCAGCAGGTCGAGGGCGTAGATCCGGCCGGTGCGTTCGGGTCTGGTGACCGGTTCCTTCGTCACGGTGGGCAGTTCCGTCGTCACTGCGGACACAGCGCTGTCCGTACTCAATTTTTCCCCCGTGGAACAAGCCCGAATGTGCGGTGTTTCCAAGGGCTGTGGCCACCCTGGACGATGCGCAGCGGACGGAATCTAGGCGAGAAACGCTCATGATGTCAACGCGCTGGAACCGCCTGCCCGGGAAAAGTGCCTGACGGTAGGCTGCCGTGGTGGCGAGGTACTTCGACGTGCATCCGGACAATCCGCAGCCCAGGACCATCCAGCAGGTGGTGGCGATCCTGAGGCAGGGCGGCGTGATCGCCTATCCGACGGACTCGTGCTTCGCGCTCGGGTGCCTGGTCGGGAACCGTGAGGGGCTGGAGCGGATCCGGGCGATCCGCGGGCTGGACGAGAAGCACCATTTCACGCTGGTCTGCCGCGACTTCGCGCAGGTCGGGCAGTTCGTGCACATCAGTAACGCGGTGTTCCGATCCGTGAAGGCCGCGATCCCGGGCAGCTTCACGTTCATCCTGCCGGCCACGCGCGAGGTGCCGAAGCGGCTGCTGCACCCGAAGAAGAAGACCGTGGGCGTGCGCGTCCCGGCCCACACGGTCACCCAGGCGCTGCTGGCCGAGCTGGGGGAGCCGCTGCTGTCCACCACGCTGCTGCTGCCGGGCGAGGACGAGGCGCCGGTGCAGGGCTGGGAGATCAAGGAGCGCCTGGACCATCAGCTGGACGCGGTGCTGGACGCCGGCGAGTGCGGCGTGGTGCCGACGACCGTGGTGGACCTGTCCGAGGACGTGCCGGAGGTGCTGCGGGTCGGCGCCGGGGACCCGTCCCGGTTCGAAGCATGACCGGCTCGCTGGAGGTCGCGCAGGACGGCCCGGTCGTCACCGTCACGATCACCAACGTGCGTAAGCGGAACGCGATGACCGCGGACATGTGGCGCGCGCTCCCGCCGCTGCTGGACGGGCTCCGGGACCGGACGCGGGTGCTGGTGCTGCGCGGTGCCGAGGGCACGTTCTGCGCCGGGGCGGACCTGGCGAACATCGCGGAGGCGTACCCCGGCGGTGAGGATTCGATCGTCACGCGCGCGGAGGCGGCGCTGGCCGCGTTCCCGCACCCTACGATCGCCTACGTCGAAGGCTATGCGATCGGCGGCGGCTGCCAGCTGGCGGTCGCCTGCGACCTGCGGTTCTCCGCGCCGGACGCGACGTTCGGCGTGCCGCCGGGCAAGCTCGGCATCGTCTACCCGTCAGCGAGCACGCGCCGGCTGACCGCGCTGGTCGGCCCGGCCGTGGCGAAGTACCTGATCTTCTCCGGCGACCCGGTCGATGCGGTCAAGGCCGCGAGCCTGGGCCTGGTCAACGAGATAGCCACGCCGGAGCGGCTGGCCGAGTTCACCGCCACGGTCGCGTCCCGGTCGCCGTTGTCGCTGGCTGCGGCGAAGGCGTTCGTCGAGTCGGACGACCCGGCCGTGGTCGCGCACTGGCACGCGGCCGGCGTGGCGAGCCCGGACCGTGCCGAGGGCGTGACCGCTTTTCTGGAACGTCGGCCCGCGGTCTTCTGAGGAGCGCTCCCAGCGGGCACAATGCATTGATGCTGATCAGAATAGCGGCGGCGGCCGCGCTGCTCGCTTTCGGTGTTCCCGCGTCCGTCGACGATCTGAAGGACCCGGTCGAGGGGCTGACCGACCGCAACGGGCCCGCGCCCACCACCTATCAGCCGGTCGTCGATGCATATGTGATCCGTGTGCCCTGGTCGCAGCTGCAGTCCGCGCCCGGCACGCTGAACACGTCCGTGATCGACGCCGCGCTGGCCGGTGGCACGTCGGTCCGGCTGCGCGTGACCGCCGGCGTCGACGCGCCGGGGTGGCTCAAGGGCGCCAACCCGCTTCCGTGGTACGCGGACGGCGCACAGATCGGCACGATCGGCCGGTTCTGGGAGCCCGCGTTCGACACCGCCTACCGTGACCTGCAGCAACGGCTGGCGGACGTCTACGACGACGATCCGCGGGTGCGGGAGGTCGTGGTGTCGCGGTGCACGACCGAGTTCGCCGAGCCGTATATCCGGCATACCGGGCAGCTTGCGCTGAACCGGCCGGGGCTGCAGGCTGCCGGCTACACGGCGGCGGCGGACGACGAGTGCCACCGGGACGAGATCGAGGCGCATCAGGTGTGGGCGCACACGCGGTCCTACCTGGCGTTCAACCCGTTCCAGCGGATCGACGAGACCACGTGGACCGGGAGTGTGGACCTGCCGTTCACCAAGAAGATGATCGACTATTGCCGGACCGTGCTCGGGGCGCGGTGCGTGCTCGGGAACAACTCGCTGGATCCGGATCGGCCTGCCGCCTACGTCGAGATGTACTCCTATATCGCGGCAAAGGGGGCGCCGATCTCGTACCAGACCGCCACCGCCGCGAAGATCTGCGAGAACCAGTCACCGTGCCCGGCCGCGCTCTGGAAGGCGACGCTGCAGCTCGCGCTCGACTACGGCGCCGGCGCGGTCGAGCTGCCCGACGGCCCGACCGGCTACACGTCCTGGCCGCTCGCCGACCTGGAGACCTACGACGACCAGCTCACCGCTGTGCCATGACCACCCACTCGAGTCCCGGCCGGTCCGGCGCGTCGCGCACGTCCCGTACCGTGAATCCCGCGGCCCTCAAAGATCTTTCAAGCTCATCGAGGGTACGGAACCGGAGCGTCGAATCCGAGGTCACCACCGCGCCGTCCGCAAATCGGTAGGTGAACCGGAACGACACCAACGGCAGCGCGACCTCGGTCAGCTCCATCCGCTGCACGATCCCGTCCCGGGTGTCCGGCTCCGTCGACCAGTTCTCCCAGTCCCTGACCTCCGGCCGCCGCGTCTCGAACACCAGCCACCCGCCCGGCCGCAACGCCCGATGAATGCTCGCCAGCGTTGCGGCCCACTCCTCGTCCCTGACGAACACCTGCGCCACGTTCCCGGTCATGGTCACCAGGTCCGCCTCCCAGCGGGGCAGGTGGGCCGCGTCCGCGCACACCCACCGGACCCGCTCGTCCCGGGCTCGCGCGATGCCGAGCGAGGCCGGGGCGGGATCCGCGCCCATCACGGTGAGACCGGCGTCCGCCAGCCGCACACCCAGGTTCCCGGTGCCGCACCCGGCGTCCAGCACCCGCCGCGCGCCCAGCTCCGCCGCGATGCCCAGGTAGGGGTCGAGGTCGCGCCGGTCGCCGTCGAACAGGTCGTAGATCGCGGCCAGCCGGGGATCATCGAAGATCGCATCGGGCATGTCGCCCTCCTCCCGTGGTGCGCGTGCCTCAGGCCGATCCTATTTTCGCGCGGGTGACGCCGTCCGCTGCGCGTGTGCCTGCGGCCGAAGACAGTGGCCGGGAAACTGTCGGTGGGTGCGGCTAGCGTGCCGGTGTGCGTGGTGAAGAGAAGTTCCGGCTGCCGGGGCGGTTCGCGACCGTGCGGCTGGCCCGGCGCGACCGCGGTCCGGTGACAGCGCCGGTGCGGGCCCCCTCGAATGATCTGCTGGTGTCCACTGAGGCGCGGATCCGGGCGCTGCTCGCGCACGCCGAGACGCCGGAGGCGGCCCGCCGGGCCGCGACCGCGCAGCTGGACGGACGGGACCACACGGCGTTCGGCGCAGGCGTACTGCTGGCGGCGCTGGACTGGGTCATCGGGTGGGACGAGACGACCGCCGGCGTGGTGGACGCGTGGATCGAGGCGCACGGTCTGGCCTTCGCGGCCGCGGCCGCCGCCGAGTCCGGGGCGTGGGAGGTCAGAGGCGTGTGGCTGGCGGAGGCGACTACGGCCTACCCGGTCGGGCGGCTGAGCCGGGCCCAGATCCGGGTGCGGGAGGCGATCGCGGCCGCGCCGGACTGTGCCGAGGCCGAGGCGGCGCTGGCGGAGCTCCGGGCGGCCGGTCCGTGGCAGCGGCTGGCCGCGTCGTTCATGGCGCCACACCGGCGCGACTGGGTCGACGAGGACTGCGCGGAGCCGCGCGACGGCACGGTGGAGGCGCTGGCCGCGTCGATCGGCACCGCGGAGCAGCTGCGCGTGCTGAGACCCCGGCTGGACCAGGCCGCGATCTGGCGCGATCCGAGGCTGCTCGCCACGTTCGTCGACGGGCTGCGGGAGGCCGCCGCCGCCCCGCTCGCCGACTGGTACGACCGGGAGCGCGAGGACCGCGGCCGGACAGTGCACCGCAACCTGCTGACCGCGCTGGCCGCCATCCCGGGCGACGACGCGTTCCGGCTGCTCGCCGCGCGCGCGGAACGGCCCGATGTGGCATCCGTGCTGGCGAAGCTGGCGGCCCGCGTCCCCCGGCGGGCACTGCGGCTGCTCGCGGTCGAGGGCATGGGCCTGCAGGCCATGGCGCTGCTGCGGGACCGGGTCGAGGCCGATCCTGCGCTGGCGGCCGAGGTCGCGGCCACGCTGCCGGAGGAGTTCGCCGACCTGCTGCGGCCGGCGCCGGTCGGGGAGGACGTGCTGCCGCCGCTGGTGCTGTCCACTGCCGCTTCCGCTTCCACTTCCACGGAGGAGGTTTCCTGGGGGCCGGTGTCCGGCGTGGCGGAGACCGGCGAGTCGTGGCTGCCGGGGGAGCGGGAGGTCTGGCTGTCGCTGGCGCCGGTGGAGATCGACCGGTCCTATCTGGACGGCTGGGAGCCGCCGCGCGGCGCGCGCAGCGATCTGGAGCAGGCGGTGGTGGCGCGGTTCGGGCTGCAGGCGCTGCCGATGGCGCTGCGCCTGGCCGCCCAGCAGCCGGATGTGATGGGCGTGCTGCTGCTCCCGTTCGAGGGTCCCAGGGTCGCGACCGTGATCGCGGGCTGGCTGGAGCACACCGGTTCGGCACGGTTCTGGGCGCGGCTGTGGCTGGGGCGTCATGCCGAGTCGGCGGCGCGGGCGCTGGTCCCGATCGCGGCCGGGAAGCCGGGGGCGGAACGGGACCGGGCGCGACGGGCGTTGCGGCACCTGGACCGGCAGGCCGCCCTCCCCACCGAAGCGGGCCGCGATGGCGTGCCGTCGGTCCGGCCGGGCGGAGAGCAGCCCGCTTCTGGCGGCCTCTCGGCCGAAGCGGGCCAACACGGCGTGCCGTCGGTTCGCCCGCGCGGAGACGGGGATCCCCCGTCTGCTTCGGCCGGTGCGGGTCCCTTGGCCGTGCCGTCAAGGCCGGTGCGGGAGACGCTCCCCACGATGCCGCTCTGGGCCACGCACGAGACGCTCCCGCCGATCTATATGCGCGACGGACGCGGACAGCTCCCACCCGCCTCCGTGACCACGCTGCTCGCCGCGCTGAGCCTGACCCGCTACGCGGACCTCCCCGCGCACGCGCCCGGCGGCTACGACCCGTCGACCGGCCGCGCCGACGTGGTGGAGTCCGCGTTCGCGCCGCAGCCGCTGATCGCGCTCGACACGGGCGGCGCACCGGTGATCGCGGCCGCGCGCGAGCTGTGCGAGGCGAACTCGCTGGCCGCGTTCGGCGGGATCCTGCTGGCCAAGTGGGTGGACGCGAAGATGCCCGCCTCCGACGCCTGGATCCTGCTGGCGCAGGTGCACCTGGCCGACGACGAGGCGATCCGCAACCTGGCCGCGCTGATCCGCCCGTGGCCCGGCCGCGGCCGGCACGTGCGCGCCGGCGACGCCGTGGCCGTGCTCGGCACGCTCGCCGTGCGGGCGCCCGGCGCCGCGCTGTGGGAGCTGGACCGTCTCACCGCCGAACCGGCCCAGTCGCTGCGCGAACGCGCCACCGCCTACCTGCGGACGGCCGCGGCCGCGCACGGCTGGACGCCGGAACAGATCCCGCACCGCGCCGCGCCCTCGTTCGCGCGGATCGAGCTGGACTACGGCCCGCGCCGGATCACGGCCGGCGTCGGCGAGCGCCTCGAGGCGTACGTGCTGGATCCCGACGGCCGCCCCGTGCGTACGCTGCCCCGCCCCACGAAGCGCGACGACGAGGTCGCGGTCGCGATCGCCCGGGAGCAGTTCGCCCAGCTCCGGCGCGAGCTGCGGCCCGAGGCCGCCCGGCAGTCGAAACGCCTGGAACAAGCCATGATCTCGGGGGTACGGTGGCCGGCCGCGGAACTCACCGGCTTCCTGACCGGGCACGCGCTGTTCGGGCCGTTCGCGCGACGGCTGCTGTGGGGGTCCTACACGCCGGACGGCCACGCGCTGAACATCGTGCGGGTCTGCGAGGACGGCACGCTCGCGGACGTGGACGATCACCCGGTCGCGCTCGACCCCGGCGCGCCGATCGGCGTGGCACACCCGGCCGACCTCGGTGCGGACCTGCCGCGGTGGGCCGCGCTGCTCGCCGACTACGGCATCGGCCAGCCGTTCGCGCAGCTCACCCGCCTGCGTTTCCCGCTCACGCCGGAGGAGCGGGGTGCGGCCGTGCTGTCCCGCCCTGCCGAGGCAGCGATCAATCCGTCGCGGCTGGGCCCGTTCATGCGGCGGGGCTGGCGTTCGTCACCGGCCGGGTTCGGCCGTTTCCTGCGGGACATTCCGGGCGGGCTGGCGCTGACCGTGGGTGTCCAGGACGGTCGCCTGACGATGTGGGCGGACGAGCGCGACACGCTCCACTGGGGACGGGCGCCGCGCATCCCGCTCGGCGCGCTCCCGGCCGCCACCGTGGAGGAGGCGATCCGCGACCTGACCACGATCACGGCCGCGCCGTGAGCGACGGGCGGTGGGCGGCAATGCGCCGCCGACCGGGCGGGAACGGTCGAGCTCGGTACCGACCTTCCGGGATCAGGGTCTGGGCGTCGCGCTGGCCGACGGCGCGGCCCGCCACCCCGCCTGTGCGCGCGGCCTGCCTGCCCCGTGGGCGCGCGGGCTGTGCCGCGTTGTGGCCGGGTGCTAGAACGGGCCGACGGACCAGGCGGCGGCCAGTGGGGTGACCGGGGTGAAGTAGGTGACGCCGCCGCTGGTGCAGTTGCCGCTGCCGCCGCTGGCCAGGCCGAGCCCGATCGTGGTGGAGAAGAGCGGGCCGCCGCTGTCGCCCGGCTCGGAGCAGAGGTTGGTGCGGATCAGGCCGGAGATCCGGGTGCCGTCCGCGTAGTTCACGGTCACGTTGACGGCGGTGACCGTGCCGTTCCAGAGGCCGGTGGTGCTGCCGGCGCGCTGCACCTGCTGGCCGACGGTCGCGGTGCCGAACGTGGTGATCGGCTGCAGCGTGCCGTCGTAGCGGTTGACCGCGCTCGGGTGCGGGACGGTCACCGTGGATACGTACCGGACCAGCGCGAAGTCCCGCGGTTCCAGCCGCTGCACCACGGTGCCGATGATCGTGCCGTTGGCGATGATCCGCACCGTGCTCCCGACCGGGCCGACGCAGTGGCCGGAGGTGATGAAGTAGTACTCCTTCGGCGCGGAGGTGCTGCGCGCGTTGAAGCCGATCGTGCACCGGTAGCCGCCGGTCGGGTAGATGGAGTCGCCGCCGGCCAGCCGCTTCGTGCGCGTCCCGGGCTCGCGGACCACGGTGGCGCCCGTCCGGGACAGCCGCGCGAGATCCCGGGGCGCCACGGTGTCGTCGGCCGAGACCGTGCGCGTGCCGGTCGCGGGATCGGTCCACCACGCGGTGCCGGGCAGCGTCTCCGGGTCAGGCCCGGCGGCCGGGCCGGCGAACGCCGGGGCGGGGGCGGTGACCAGCGTGAGCAACAGGGCAGCGATGGCGACCAGTCTCATCCACGCAGCGTCGCACCGACGTTACTCCGCGCCCAATCCCGTGGTGGTCATCCCGCACGC
This sequence comes from Catenuloplanes japonicus, assembly GCF_000717135.1. GTDB lineage: Bacteria > Actinomycetota > Actinomycetes > Mycobacteriales > Micromonosporaceae > Catenuloplanes > Catenuloplanes japonicus. Next base: position 2,852 of record NZ_JNXY01000021.1, on the reverse strand, counting down.
GTGATGCCGCCGCCAGCCCCATGATCAGGGCGTCCCTCACGTCGTTCTACCGAGTTCTCCTGCCCCTTCGGGTGGCGCCTCGCGGGCGTGAGAATCCTTCGGCTTTTGATTCTTGAGAAGGTCAGCCGTAGAGCAGGTCGCCGATGTTCGTGGTGCCGCGGCAGGCCTCGGCGAGCGTGGGGGCGACGAGCGCGTATTCGTCCGGTTCCCAGCCGAGGGCGCCGGCCGAGGCCGCTATCACCGGATATTCGTCCGCGCGGCCGCGCATGTCGAACAGGTAGAAGATGCCGGAGCCGTTGAACGCGAACGGCAGCGCGCCCGGCATGTAGACCGGCACGTGGTAGGAGAGCGTCATCTCGCGGACGCCGACCGGGCCGCTGGTCCGGAACAGCTGGAACCAGCGCTCGCCGCCGCCGCACTCGCCGCCGTCCGAGTAGCGCAGCAGCGACAGGTACGACTCCGGCAGCGGCCGGTCCGGCAATCGCCAGCCGGACGGGTCCGGGACCGGCACGTTCATCGCCCGGATCGCCGCGACCTCGTCGTTGTCCGGTGGCACGCGTAGCCGCCGCTCGAAGATCGCCAGCGTCTCCGGCGACGCCCCGGCCTGCCGCCGTCCATCCGCGAACACGTCTCCCCAGCTCACGGCGTGATCATCGCATTCGGCCGCGAAATCCCTATTCGTCTGTCAGAATCCCGCGCACCTGCTGGAGCGTGGCCACGGCCTCCGCGTAGAGCGACGGGGACTCGGACCACAGCCGTCGCCACTCCGACTCGTCCGTCACCACGGTGTCGAGCGCCCGCAGCGCGAGCGCGGGCGTGTCCGCGGTGGTGGGGATGCGGTGCGCCTCCTCCTCCGGCAGCCCGGACGCGTCGAACAGGGCCTGGCCGCCGGGCAGGATCGCGGCGACCACGGTGGCGGCCGCGATCGCCTCGGCGGCGGCGCCGTAGGTCAGCAGGTCGGGGGAGACGAGCGCGTTGCGGATCAGTCCGGCGCGGTCGCCGGTGACGGAGCGTTGCAGGGCGTCACGCCAGTCGAGCGCGATGTCGTTCTCGAACGGCCCGGAGCCCCATGCGCCCATCGTGTCCCATCCTCGCGTTCAGCGTTTCGGCCACTGCCAGGCGGGTGCCTCGAACCTGCCCAGTCCCGCCACCCGCGTCTCGCCATTGTCCTTGATCAGCTCGATGACCTGGCCGTCTTTCGCCAGCTGGGGCGCGTGCGTGACCACGACGACCTGTGAGCGCGTCGCGGCGGTGGCGATCAGTGCGGCGAGCGGCGGCAGTAGGTCCGGGTGGAGGCTGGTCTCCGGCTCGTTGAGGACGAGCAGCTCCGGCGGTCGGGGCGTGAGCAGCGCGGCGACCCAGAGTAGGTAACGCAGCGTGCCGTCGGACAGCTCGGCCGTGCCCAGCGGGCGGCGCAGGCCGGGCTGGTGCAGCTGGAGCGTGAGACGGCCGCTCGGGTCGTCGGTGATCATGATGTCGCTGCCGGGGAACGCGGCGTCGATCGCGGCGTGCAGCTCGTCCGGCACGCCGATCTCGAGGATCGTCTGCAGCGCCGCGGCCAGGTCGGCGCCGTCGTGGGCGAGCACGGGCGTACGGGTGCCGATCATGTCGCGGCGGGCCGGCGCGTCCGCGTCCGTGCGCAAATGGTCGTAGAAGCGCCAGCGCCTGATCCGTTCCCGCAGCGTGATCAGCCACGCTTCCGGGTACTCGCTGAGCATGCTGTCGAACGGCGACACCGCCTCGAGCGCGGGTTTCGGACGGCCGCGTCCGTCGCGCACCGAGATCAGCGGTCCGTCGCGGTCGACGAGCAGCGCGGACGGGCGCAGGATCGGCCCGGACCAGAGCGCCTCCCGTTTGATCTCCGGGTCCGCGCCGAACATGGACGAGCTGGGCGGCGGCATGCCGAGGTCGATCGCGTAGCCGAAGTCGTCGCCGGCGAAGCCGAGCCGCAGCGACACCGGGCCGGTCCTGCCCTTTCCGGCCCAGAGCGTGGACCGCAGGCCGCCCTCGCGGGCCAGCGCCGCGACCGCGCCGTTGCGGGCGGCGTCGGTGAGCAGGCGCAGCGCGCGGTAGAGGCTGGACTTGCCGCTGCCGTTGGCGCCGGTCACCACCGTATGCGGAGCCAGCTCGATGGTGAGGTCCCGCAGCGAGCGATAACCCTCGATCGCAAGGGTACGGATCATCAGTCTTCCGCGTCCGCGATGAGCGCGTAGAACGCGTCCTCGGCGGGCTTGAGCGCGGTCAGGATCGGCCCGAGCAGGGCGTCCTCGACGAAACGGGCGCCGTGCGCGTCCACCCGCAGCAGCGCCAGCAGTGAGTCCTCGGACGGCAGCGAACCGTCCGTCTCCTCCCAGAACAACACGTCACCGTCGCCGCCGGCCCCCGCCAGCATCAACAGCAACCGCTGCTGACCGGTCGCCCAGGAACCGGACTGCGCGGGCGTCCACAGGTACGCCTCCAGCGCGCCGTCCCGATGACGGACCAGCGTGATCGTGTCCTCCGGGTCGCGCAGGGCCAGGAGTTCCCGGGGCGTGATGCCGGTGCCGGCATCGCTCCAGTCCTCGGGCCGCTCGCGATCGTCCCAATACCACCCGGCGAACATGTCGCCGGGATTCTCGATGACCACCGTGGCCGGCAGCGGTGTGTCGAGCCAGGTCTCGAAGGCCTCCCCGGAGATGGTGATCCGGGCCGCGACCACGAAGCTGTACGACATCCACGCATTCAACCACGGGTCGATCTAGGGCGGAGCCGCCCTAGGCCGTGTTTGATGGATCATCACCTTTGGTGATGATCCATCGTTGTCACTGCATGGCTGGTGATCTGACTGATCAGGAGTGGGAACGGCTTGCGCC